>JAHBTJ010000009.1 GCA_019638595.1 Chitinophagaceae bacterium | reverse complement strand
GTGTGTTATGAAAGTTAAAATGATCGTTGAAAAAACTAAAACAGGATATCAAAATGAAATTGGAGCTGCAGCAATTTTTTGATTTTTATAAAGTAATCAATGTAAAAGCTCTTTCGGAAAGGCTGGGTATGAACCAAAGCTTGCTTGCACAATATGTGAAAGGGATTAAAAAACCCTCCCCGGCTCAAACCAAAAGAATTCTGAACGGCATTCAGCAAGTGGGAAAAGAGCTCTCCGCTATACGTTTTATATTATAGATAACGTATCCTTATAACTCCAAAAGCGCAAATTACTTTGCCTGAGATGTTCATATAATAACCTAACTTACGCATAGAAACATGAATGCATCATTATGGCTAACCGCACCAGGGAATATTTTAGCTTCTCAAAAAAGGAACGTATCGGTATTATTGTATTGCTGCTGGTCACAGCGTTTGTGTGGGTACTTCCTAATTTTATTTCCTATACAGGCACCGTTAATAAAAAAGAAGCCGGGCTTTTTAAGCAGGAAGTAGCCGCTTATAAAGCAAAACAGGCTTCGCGCAACAGCTCCTATACAGATACCACACAAGCCGGAACGGAAAATTCATTCGCTGCGCCGGGTACAGCAGGAACAAAATCTTCGTTGTTTTATTTCGATCCCAATACATTATCCAAAGAAGGCTGGCAACGGCTCGGGTTAGGCCACCGCACCATTCAAACAATTGAAAACTACCTTTCAAAAGGCGGGCGGTTTTACAAGCCGGAAGATATTGGCAAAATATTCGGATTAAAAAAGGATGATTACGCCCGGTTATTGCCTTATGTGAGAATAGAAAAAACCGGCGAACGCGACGAAAAAGCAGTACCGGTATTTGCAGGCAAGCCCGCAACGGAAAACACGAAGGAATGGATTGATATTAACTCCGCCGACACAACAGCATTCATAAAGCTGCCGGGAATTGGCAGCAGGCTTGCGGCTCGCATCGTTAGCTTTCGCAGTAAATTAGGCGGCTTTCATTCGGTTGGGCAGGTGGCTGAAGTATACGGTATTCACGATACGGTATTTCAAAAAATCAAACCCCGTCTTATATGCATCACAACCGATGTACATAAGTTAAATATCAATACGGCTACGCTGGATACGTTAAAAGCGCATCCTTATATAAAATATCAGGTAGGCAATGCCGTTATCCAATACCGCCGGCAACACGGTAATTTTGAGTCGCTTGATCAATTAAAAGAAATTCATCTTATTTCAGAAGAAGTCTTTCAAAAAATATCGCCTTATATAACTATACGCTAACGTTTGTTAGTTATAGAAAAATCATCTTACTTTGTAAAACCTATCAGCAAATATGGATTTTAAACCGGATGAACTTACACAGCAGATCGCGCAAACAGCCAGGGATTTTGCCATACAGCATATCAGGCCTTATGTAATGCAATGGGACGAAACCCAGGAATTTCCGATCAATACCTTTAAACAAATGGGAAGTTTGGGACTGATGGGGGTACTGGTGCCCGAACAGTACGGCGGAGCAGGGTTGGGATACCTGGAGTATGTTACCATAATAAAGGAAATTTCAAAGGTATGCGGCTCGGTAGGGCTAAGCCTGGCAGCCCACAACTCCTTATGTACAGGGCATATATTATCGTTTGGGAACGAGGAACAGAAGCAGCAATTCCTGCCCAGGCTTGCCTCAGCCGAATGCATAGGCGCCTGGGGATTGACGGAGCCCGGTACAGGAAGCGACGCCGGCAATATGAAAACCACGGCTGTAAAGGATGGTAATGAGTGGATACTGAATGGCACCAAATGCTGGATCACCCATGGAAAGTCGGGCGATATAGCAGTTGTAATTGCCCGCACCGGCGAACCCCGTGCTAAAAACAACGCTACGGCCTTTATTGTAGAAAGAGGTACTCCCGGATTTGCAGGTGGCAAAAAAGAAAATAAGCTGGGAATGCGGGCAAGTGAAACCGCGGAAATGATATTTGATAATTGCAGGATACCGGACAGCAACAGGCTCGGAAATGCAGGTGAAGGATTTAAACAATCCCTTAAAGTGCTTGACGGCGGCAGAATATCCATTGCGGCGCTGGCGCTTGGCATAGCTTACGGCGCTTACGAAGCTGCATTGCAATATGCCAAAGAAAGACAGCAGTTTGATCAGCCGATAGCCAATTTCCAGGGCATTTCTTTTAAGCTTGCCGATATGGCAACAGAAATTATGGCTGCCGAATTACTGATCATGCAGGCTGCCGATAAAAAAAATAAAGGCCTGCCCATGACCAAGGAAGCGGCCATGGCAAAATATTATGCCAGCGAGGTAGCTGTTAAAGTATCGAACGACGCGGTTCAGATATTTGGCGGCTACGGCTATACCAAAGACTTTCCGGTTGAGAAGTTTTACAGGGATAGCAAGCTGTGCACGATCGGAGAAGGCACCAGCGAAATACAAAAAATCGTAATAGCCCGCGAAGTATTACAGGGCTGATCTGCTCTGCGATTGCCTGCCATAACATGAGAAAACAAGCCTCTGCAAGTATTCATTATATACTGCGGAGGCTTTTTCTTTAAGGCATAAAGTCATCTTCATCTTTTGGACCGTATTTGGTAAAAACCTTTTCGATCGCACCCGAAAAAAGCGGGAATTTTTCTTTTGCGAAATCTTTTACAATGGTAATCGCTTTAACGGCCTGCTCATCGGTTAACCCTGCCTGAGCTTTTAAACGGTCTATAAGTTCCTGCATAAGGGAAAGTTTTATTTGCTGAAGATAAAAGCGATATTTAACTTTTGCTAATTACACTACATTACCACTCCATATTCTTAACTATATACAGGCTAAACAGTATTTTTTTATAAGGGATTATACAATAGAAATTCAAAATAACGTTTAATACACCGTAAGAGTTTACACCTATTTGTTTGACTATTGATTTTCAACTTAATTAGGCCTGGCCACATGGTCAGGTCTAATTTACCAAACCCCGGAACCTCTTTATGTGTAATCTTCTTAAATCCCGCCTGGCGAAACCGGCTTATTTAATAGCCTTGTTGGTTTTACCAGTTGTAGCCCTGAGCCAGACTTCCGTAGGCAACTGGACTTTTAATAATACTTTAGCAGGCGTTGCGGGAGCTAATAATACTGTAAGTGCGGCGGCTCTCAGTTCTTCCATTCCTTCAGGCGCTTATAACGGCGGCACGGTTTATTTTGGAGAAGGCGGCTGGCCAACCGGAACCTCCGTTAATACCAATATGTACCTTGAATTTACCTTAACCCCCAATACCGGGCATACGCTGAATTTATCGAGCATTGATCTAACGCTCAGGAGAAGCACAACCGGATCGCCGTCAGGCTCCGGACCCCGGGCATGGGCATTACGTTCCAGCCTCGATGGTTTTGCCGCCAACATTACAACACAAACACTTTCCACCAGCGCCTCAACCGTTTCGGTTACGTTAGGAGGCATTTATAACAACCTCAGCGCTCCTGTTACTTTCAGGTTATACGGTTATGATGTTTTTATCAATTCCGGGGGATTAAACCGCTTTGTTTTTGATAATATTACAGTAAAGGGGTTAACAATACTACCGGTAAAAATTTCAACGCTTTCAGGTTTAATACAGGATAGGGCTGCCATGCTGCAATGCTCCGTAGCAGCATCAAACAACGTATACAACCTGGAACTGGAACGCTCAGCGGATGGTACGCACTTTGAAGCAATTACCGCCGATGTTACAACGCAGGGTGAAAAACATACTTTTTATGACCAGCACTTGCCCGGCAACAATGCCAAGCTATATTACAGGGTGAAGGTTATACAGGCAGATGGCGCGATCATTTATTCAGACGTTATTGTACTGCAAAACCGGCAGGAAGCGGGACTTACGCTGAAAAGCGTTATTGCTACGGGTAACCAGGTTATTGTGCACATCCATACAAACGCCGCAGGTACAGCAAAGCTATTGATATCAACCGCAAACGGTAACACTATCTATCAGCAACCTGTAACTCTTTCAAAAGGCACACAGGCTTATACAATCAACAGCACAAAACAACCAACAGGCGTTAACATCCTCACGATCGTACAAAATGGTAAGGTTATCAGCCGCCAGTTTGCGCGCTAATAAAGGACTGCTGCATATCAGGCGTTGCCATATACCTTAAATACGGCATCTCGTACGGGACTATCCGCGTTTCTGCAAATAAACTCCAGCACTTCCGCTATCTGGGCGGGAGTTGGCCACTTCTTAAAGTCGGCTGCAGGCATGCTTTCCCTGTTCTGAGCTGTGTCAATAATGCTGGGCGCCACCACACACGCTGTAACGTTCTTTCCTTTGGCAGCGGCGTTCAATGTTTCGGCGAGTGTAAATAACAAGGATTTTGATAAAGTGTATGCCAGTGAGTTTTTTCCCTGATCTGCTTCCAAGGCAGCCCTGGCTCCTATAAAAACAATGCGGCCGTATCCCTTCTGAAGCATATGGGTGAACAGCGGCCGCATCATAAAATAAGCGGTTTCAAAATTGAGCGAAAACATTTTTTGCAGATCCGCGCCGGTTGTATTGTCAATATCACCCATAGCAAAACCTCCGGCTGTGAACAAAGCGCCATCAATGGCTCCATACAGATTAATGGCTTCCTTTATAAAAAGCGCGGAAGCATTTTCATCAGACAGGTCTACCTGGTGAAGTTCAAAATTGGAATGTCCGACAGCAAATCCTAACCGGCTTCCCGAACGGGCAACCGCTATCACCCTGTAGCCGCTGTCTAAAAACTTTTTTACAGCAGCGGTTCCCAAATTACCGTTGGCGCCTGTAATTAAAATCTTCTTCATGCAAATGAAAATACGAAAAAAAGTGATCAGCTATGGGCCGTCGGCTATGGGCTGTCAGCTATGAGCAATTTATGGTTTATGGTTTTTTGTTTATAGTTGAGATAACTGCAACCTGCACCACAAACTATAAACTACAAACCCTGCTACGGCGCAAGAGATATATTTACCGTTACACCCGCCCGGGTGGTGGTCATTGGGGCCGATGAAGAAATGTATGGCAGTCTTCGCTGCTGGTCAAAATAAAACTTGAGCTGTATGCGGTTACTCAATACATAATCAATAGTGGGGTATATGATAATCACCTTTTGGCCATTGGTAGCGAAGGCGTTTTCCTGGTCAAGCCTGCTGTTGGCTGTTATATCATCCTGTATACTGAACTCCAGCGAAAACTTTACATCACTTTCAGATTTCTTACCCGTACTATCGGAGCTGCTCTTTTTAAACAGGCTGATATTAAACGGAAGGTTAAAGCCACGTATACGCCATGAGGCGTTCACGCGGATCTTCGAAGAACGCATTTCGCTCAATTGATAATCTATTAGGCTAAGACTGAGCGTACGGCTTTTTGTATACTCAAAGCCCGCGGTCAACTGGTTGGTTAAGGAAAAATTAAGTCCCACCAAAGGTGCAAACTGTTCGCGTATGGTAATATTAGGTACCAGGAAATAAGGAATGAAATTTTGAGATACAGTATCAAGGAACGATGGAAAGCTCAATCCCCACCTGTCCTGGAACAGCAAATTCGAATTAAATGCATTCATCTCCAGCGTGCTGCTATATACGTGCGACAAGGTAAAATCGGTAAATACTTTATCGAGCGGTTCAATACGGTTCAAACCACGATAAGTGATTTTCCAGTTAGGCTTTGGCAGGTATCCCGAAAACGGATTGGAGCGCACATTCGATCCGGTAGTTTTCAGCAGGGCTATATTGTTGGGATCTTTATTGGTATATGCCGCTACGAACGAAGGTATCAATACATCCTGCGCGTAACGGCTGTACCCTAAATAATATCCGTCGGCTCCTTTTACCTGGCTGTACGGGTTTTGCTTACCCAACCGTTCAGAAAGTATGGCCCTGTTATCCTGGAACTTCCTGAATGTTTCACTGATCACATTCGGGTCGGTTTTTTTAAACAGGGTTTGAAATGATATATAGCTGATACTGAACCCACCGCCGGCATAGGGATTCAAATGTGCGAATTGGCCGGTGCCAAGCGTATCTTTAAACAGCTCACTGTAGGTACGGTTGAACGTTTTGTTCAGGTTAAGGTTTATGGTCAGGTCTCTTACCGGCTCAAGATCGGCGGTAGCGGTGAACTGCTGATCGAAAGTTTGTCGCGTCAGGTTGTTCTGTAAGCTATCCCTCGATATCAAACCTTTTCGCGCGGCGTTGTTCAGCCAGTTGCTATCCGGCTGCCGGCCTAAAACAAACCCTAACCCCGGCGCCATGCTTCCCCAGTTCTGTCCCAGTTGTTTGGTGCTGTCCATATAGCCTGGTATAAAAGTGGTAGCCCCTTCACTGTAAGTAAGATTGATCCTTTTAACGGAAGTGATGATCTTACCGATGCCTTTTACAAACCCGCTCAGTTCCGGCAGATCATTCGGATCTCTTTTCTTTTTTGACTGCGATGTATCCGCCGGGGGTTTTCTGCCCGGGGGCTGAGGCTGTTGCGCATTATTGCCTCCCTGGTTTTGGTCAAGCGCCCTGAATATCCTGAACTTGCTATACAGCCGGTTAAAATCAAAATCAACGGTGGCCGATTTGGCATTGCTGTTTTGTATGGTATTACCCAGGTTAATGGCCAGGCGAGAGGCTCCCATCCAGCTATAGGTGGTTTTATAAGCAAGGTTCGCACTGGTCCAGTCAATTAAAGGCAACTTGTTGGTAGGCAGCGCGTAAGTAAAATCCATTCGCTGATTGAACAATACATTCCTTCCTCCTTTAAAGAAGTTGTGCCTGACCGTATCCTTCTTCAGTTTGTTATCCAGGCGGCCCGCCGGTTCGTCTATCCGCGCATTGTTCAGCGATTCATAATCAAAGTTCAGTGAACGCGTAATATCCCAGCGGTAATTATAGCGGCGATCGAACGTAAAGAACTTATCATAGGTCTCCGGGATTTTGTAAGGACTGGGCAGCGTACCGGGTACATACACTTCACGCGGGCGTACCGCGCCGAACTGGCGGTTCACATCCCAACGTATGCCAATTAACGAAGGAGTTGGGTTAAGATTAAAATCCTTTATAGCGTCAAACCACGGCGATTTACTCTTGATCAGGTTCTTGAACGGTTCCCACGATTTAGGCTGCCCGGTATAACTATACCCTATACCTCCCTTGTACTTTTTGATCTCGTTATTGTCAATAAGCGGGGTATGCCCTTTTATAGACGTGTAAGAATAACTGAGGTCGAAATTAGACAGGCTCCACAAACGTTGCTTTTTACCTTCGGGCAGTATTTTTCTTACATTGGTAAAGTTGACGGTTTTAATGGTGGTAATATCAATAGCGGCCCTTCTTACAGAATCGCTTTTATCCCCTGCCGCGTCCAGCTTGTCGCGTAGCTTGATATCCCGGTCGTACGGATCATATTCCGGTGTGCTGATGGTTTGCGAAATGCTGGCATACATTGGAATTTCAATTCCAACACCCCGTGGCAGCAGCTTACCAAGCTGCAGGTTAGCCGCGGCATCAAATTGCACAAAATCCTCCCGCGCGCGTTCATTTACGCGCTGCTCAAGCGCTCCAAAGCCCACCGTATGCGTATTACCTGAAAAGGTAAGGGTTCCTAAATCGGCAAGCGCTATATCTACCCTGCCGAGTGCCGCCCAGCCTCCTTTTTCATCTATCTGCGACAAACGCAATTCATTTATCCATACTTCTGTACAAATGGGGGCGCCCGTGCCATTACCCGGGTTTTCTATCCCCACCAGGAATCCTTTTACCTCCCCGAAATTCGGGCTGCCTATTACTGAATAAACCCTGTTATCAACCGTTTTACGGTAAATGTTATTAGGGTTGAACAATTGCAGGTTCCTTTCCGTTTTCAGTTGTTCCAGTATGCCCAGGTCAAAGTCCAGGTTATTTTCCTCCGGCCATATATCTGTGTCAACGGTGGCGCCAAAGGGGGTGATCTTTAAAGGGATCTTTATTTCGTAAAAATTATTAATAAAATCGTTGCCGATCCTTATCACTGCGTTGATCCTTCCATCGGTCAACGCCGGTTGCCCCTGTACACTTTCCGCATGTATAAACATCATCAGTCTCCTGAACTGGCGGATATCCAGGTTATAGGTTTTAAATACCGCCCTCGATTCGCCGCTGGGCAAATTACATATCTGCATATTCATGCTCTGCTCATTCTGCAGGATGTTGATACCACCGTTGCTTAATGCCTGCACCCTTTCTATACCAGGCGGCATGCGATAAACAACGGGCTGCCTGCGATCATTTTCTTCAATGTTCACCGCTCCTACATTAAAGCCAACGGGATCGTTCGTGCTGATGGGCTTGTATACGCCTGCCGTATCCAGCTCATACGTGAATTTTCTCCATTGATTCCTGATCAATTCCAGCTTGGCAAAACGCAACACGGTTGAATCTTCAAAGCCGGTCATGAACATCCTGATAAACTGTATGGATTTAAAATCGGGGATGTTACCGATCTTTTTATCGTAGCTGTTCACAGGCACCCTGAACTGGTACCAGGTTTGATTTTCTTTTGATTCATTGGCCAACTGAACGCTTACTTCTTTTTTATCAATAATAAAGTTGCTGCCGATCTGCATGTCGGGATGTGTCTTTGGCTTTATCTCTATCCGGTACTGGAAGTATTCTTCGTTTTCATTCAACGTATTATCCTTGTTCAGATCTTCCGCATCGGGGTACAGGGTAGCGGCCGACGAAAACTGGGAACTGGCGGAAGATACAGGAGAGTTGCCCTGCGGCCCATTAAAATTTTTGTATCGTGCCAGTATGCCGGCGTTGATCTTATCATATTCTTCATCCCTGTAATAACGGAAGTTATCTGAAGATGGGTCTGTCAACGCATTTTGATATGCCTGCGAGCCAGCCCCAAAAATTGTTTGAAGCTGCTGCAAATACTGCTGACGGGTGGACCGTTCATCATCATCACCCAAACCATCAAAACCAACATCCTGGTAGGCGCGGTCTGCGGGTTCGTTACTGAACGCCTGCGTAACCTGTATAGGATTTACGGGCACTGTGCCCCATATGGAATTATCGGTTTTTGCAGGTATGGCAGGTGTTGGCAACCCGTTTTCATACGCCCGCTTACCGTCTTTTAAAATGTCTTCCGATACATTACCGAGGTTAAAATAAAGCTGCCCGCCGGTGGATGCTTCATTTTTTATGTAAGGATCCAGGATCCAGAACTCGATAAATTCAACATTGTTCGTCTCAAAATCGGTCTGGTCAATAGCGCGCATCATACCACCCCAACGCTGGCGTGGGCTGGTTAACCGGCCGCTTGATTCCACACCGGAGGCGTCGTAGTTATAGGGACCTCTTTCACGGGGATAGTACGCAAGATCGAAAGTCACCAATTGGTTTTGACCAAAATCGGGTGTTCGCAACGGAAATATTTCCGCCTGCGATACCGCACGAACACGCGGATCAGACAGTTCTTCTGTATTTCCCTGCAAGGGGTTATTGGAGTTACGGCTTTCCTGTAATATCGGTTCAATATTATACCAGGCCAGCTTTGCCCTGTTTTTTCCATAATCCAGGTTATTATATTGCGTGGCTTCCGGGAAAAGTACATTTCCATCGCGGTCGGTGGCGCCTTGCGGGGTACTGGCAATAGCCCAGCTTATAAGCGGAAAGCGCAGATCAATGCTTGCCCTGGTTCCTTCAAAATCATCTATATATATCAACCCGCTTTTTCCTTTACCGATCTGCGGCGCATGCCCCGGAATAATTTTAGCCGCTTCACCAAACGCGGTAATGCTCGACGCTCCATTGGGTGTATAAAACGGCAGCTTATCCAGCCACCTGTTCAGGCGGGGCACTTCGTTGCGATAATTAAAGTCAACGCCCACCATGGTATTACGGATAGGATCTTCGCCATATCCCATCTTTGTAAAATAGGGGCGTTCGCTTAAACGCACAGCGGTTGCACCAACCGAGAGGTTCTTATTGGCAAGATAATCCAGCCTTAACCCCATATAGTTCCGCTGCTGCAAACCAAAAGCCGCCTGGTTTTCAAACTGAACATCTACCGGCACTCCCGAGCTTAAAATGGCCTGGTTCAATATTCTTACCGTGCCCAGGCTGTAATTGATTTCATAGTCAATACCCTCCTGCAGGGTACGTCCGCCGGCAGTTACTGTAACAGAACCCTGGGGAACATTGAAAGCATTGAGCGAAATTTCCGATTGCCCCATAGAAGAAGCCCTGGCTGTTCCTTTCATTACAAACCGGTTGAGGTTGGCATAGGTTTGAGCAATGGCCTTAATGGTATCATATAATGGCAGGTACAAATATTTCTGCCGCAGGGCAGGATCGCTGAACGCGAATTGCAGGTCGCGCCCAAAAGGTTCCAGCACCGGGAATATGATCTGCGCCTGGTTGGCCATTACCGTATACCCCTCCAAAAAGTCAAAAACACCATCCGGCTGGGGGTCGTTCTGGTTGTTCAAGCGGTCCAGGTTTAGCAGGGTAAGCAACGGAACGCCGGCCTGATCGCCTTCGGGTAAGTATCGTTTTTGTCCCCCCCCCGGTTCATCATACAATACATTTAACTGGAAATCGGTACGATCCAGGGAAGAAAGGTAATCGCCGTTATCACTTTTCAGCGTATAAATATTTTTCATCATCAGGTCCCAGATAGGAAGCTGGGTACGTGCCGAAGTTGCTTTCAACAGCTTGAGGAACAATACTTTCTGAACGCCCGAAGTGGAATCTACCGGCACATCCTGCGAAAACTCCCCTACCTGGTATACCCTTCCGTTGTAGGTATATTGATATGCCACCGCTAAAACCTCATTGGGCTGAAGCGGGGCTCTTAATGAAAGATATCCTAACTGGCGGTTATATAAATACTGGCTGGAGTCGAGCTTACGGGCAAATGTTTTTTCAAAGTCCTGTACCTGCCGCAGCCCCATAGCGGTAAGGTTGCCTACTGTAAGCGAGGGATTCCGGTTAGAGGAATTGCCTGCTATACGGGAATACAGTGTATTGGCATCGTTTCCCGGTAAATCCAGCGCATTGCCGGAACCTCCCCAGGAACCATAAGGCGCCGGTTCGGCTATATCCATCAACCCCACAATATCCCGGGTATCGGTTGTTACGCCCGTTCCGGTTCTGTTGGTTACCCACACTTCCATGCGCATTACCTGTACCTGCGATGAAATAAGCGGGATGGTTTTCATCGCATCATTGTATTTACGGTTAAAATACTGCGCCAGCAAAAAGTGCCTGTTTTCATCATAATCATCGCCCCGCACTGTAATGGAAGAAGTAGAAGCCCCCCCCTGCAAAGCCCTCGACTGCCGCTGTGAACGCTGGGTGGCAAACACACCCGTAACCCATAACTTTCCGAACTGCAACTGTGTTTTTACACCAAACAACGATTGCGCCCCCGGTATCAATGTTCCTTTTGACGCGAAGCTGGTATTACCCAGCTCAATTTTTTTAACAATTTCATCGGGCTTGCCTGTATACTCCAGCTTCAACTGGTTTTCCCAATCAAAGGTAGATTGTGTATTGTAGGAGATAGGAAGCTTTACCTTATCGCCGATATTAGCGATCACATTCAGGTTTGCAGCCATATCAAAATCAAACCCTCCGTTTCGCCTGGCCCTCTCGGGTAATGTGGGATTCTTTACATTCTGCCCCTGGTAACCGGCTGTAATGCTTACATTGCCCTGCGGGCGGATATCCACTTTGCCGTTCCCGAAAAGGCGGTTGAACAGATCGTCGGTAGCAGTAAGTTTGGGGCGGAGCAGGCTCCTGTTCAGCAGGCTGATGGTATTAGCCCGTTCACGGAAATAATCTGTTTCCTGCTTACGCGATTGTATCCGCATAAATTCTTCAAATGTGAGCGAGGTAGGCTTGCGATAATACTTATCACCTATTTTTTCGATGATATAATATTTTTTCTCTTTATGATCGTAAACAATAGAGTCTTTAATGTTGGAAGGATCATTCAGGTCAAAGCTGCTATACCGGTTGGAGGTCATCCGGTCGGTACGCCTGTCGTATATGGGATATTTTAAGGTGTCTACGCCGGTAATGGAATCTTTGGAAGAAGGGATGGAATCTCTTTGCTGCGCAAATACGGGCACAGCAATCACTGTTGCGTTCAATGCAGTGATCGTGGCAATGAATAAAATAATACGAACAATATCCGTATATCGTGAGGTCGTCAATTTTCCCGTCTTGTTTAGTAGGTATAATTCTTATCAAATAAGCTGTAAAGCGGTTTTAATTAAAATTTCCAGGTTTTCAGATGAGGGGGCGGATGCTACAGCTTTTTTAACAGCATTTTCCGCGGCAGTGCGGGCTATGCCCAAAGCTATCAGTGCATTTAACGCATCCGTTTCCAAAGTATTGTTTCTGAACGCAGAACTTGTAGTTTCAATATAATTTTTGTTTAGCTTATCTCTTAGTTCCAGTACTATTCTTTCAGCCGATTTTTTACCAATACCTTTAATTTTTTCAAGCGTAAGGGTATCGCCTGTAACGATGGCCTGCGCCAGCTCATCGGGCCGCATGGCCGAAAGCATCATCCTGGCTGTGGAAGTGCCTACCCCGTTCACGCTTATGAGCTGTGTAAACAGGTTTTTTTCGGCTATTTCAAAAAAACCGTATAAAGTATGCGCGTCTTCTTTTATATGCAACCATGTATGCAGCGATCCTTTATCAAGCGCCTGGATTTTTGAATAGGTATTCAAACTTATCTGCACTTCATATCCTACTCCATGTACGTCTACATGCACTACCGCTGGAGATTTATATACAAAATTGCCTGTTACAAACGCTATCATCTCGTTAAAGGGAGACAAAGATAAAGGATGTAAAAGTAGAAAACCAGTATCGGGCGATTTTGATTTATCCCGATAATTGTATTTTCGTGCCCAATTTAGAAATTCGTCTAACATGATTCCAACAATAAATGCCGCCATTACCGCTGTTGGCGGCTACGTTCCCGAATACCGGCTTACCAATAGCGAACTTGAAAAATTAGTAGATACGAACGATGAATGGATACGCACCCGTACCGGCATTAACGAAAGAAGGATACTGAAAGGAGCGGGATCGGGTACTTCGGACATGATAGTACCGGCGGTACAGGAAATTTTGAATAAACGGAATATGAAGGCGGAGGAAATTGATTGCCTGATTGTGGGAACGGTTACACCCGATACTATTTTTCCCTCCACAGCCAATATAGCCTGCCATAAGCTGGGAGCGGTAAATGCGTGGGGATTTGATTTAGCCGCTGCATGCTCCGGATTTTTATACGCGCTTACCACCGGCGCCGCGCTGATAGAAAGCGGCAGGTATAAAAAAGTAATAGTAGCGGGAGCTGATAAAATGAGCTCGATCGTTGACTACAGCGACCGCACTACCTGCATTATTTTTGGCGACGGGGCAGGCGCTGTTTTACTGGAGCCTAATACCGAAGGCTATGGCGTACTGGACAGTCTTTTAAAAAGCGATGGAGGCGGCGGGCATCATTTGCACATGAAGGCAGGTGGTTCCGTAAAGCCCGCGTCTATAGAAACCGTTACCAATAAGGAACATTTTATTTACCAGGAAGGACAGGCCGTATTCAAGCACGCCGTAAAAGATATGGCCGATGTTAGCTACGAGCTGTTGCAACGCAATAATCTTACAGGCGATGATATAGCATGGCTGGTACCTCACCAGGCCAACAAACGCATTATTGATGCTACAGCCAACCGTATAGGGTTGCCTGCCGAAAAAGTGATGTTAAATATCCAGCGTTTCGGAAATACCACCGCCGGCACTATTCCATTATGCCTTTGGGAGTGGCAGGACAAATTGAAGAAGGGCGATAAGCTGGTGCTTGCCGCGTTCGGAGGCGGATTTACCTGGGGAGCTACCCTTATAAAATGGGGGTGTTAGCGCCTGCTATCCGTATAGCTCCTGGTGAATAGCCTTGCGGTCGTACCCCAAAGCAGTAATTCTTTGTTTCGCCTCGTCTATCATATTCTTCCAGCCGCATAAAAAGAAATGGGCGGGAGGTTTTTCTTTCGCCAGCTCTTCATACAAGGCATGTACATAGCCTGTTCTACCTTCCCACTCTTCGCGCGACAGGGTGGGGAGATAATGAAAATGAGGTATATGTTCAGCAAGCCGGCGCATTTCATCGTAATACAACAAATTGCATTTTTGCCGGCAGCCAAAAACCAGGTGTATGTTATTATGGGGAATGTTGTGCAGCTCAATATGATGCAGCATGCTCCGGAAGGGAGCAATACCGGTGCCCGTACAGATCAGGAACAGGTCTTTATCCAGTGGTTCGGGTAAAGTAAAAACGCCTGCAGGTCCACGAAAAGTCAATTCAGCGCCTACTTCAATTTCGTTGAAAAGATAGGTGGTGCCCGCACCGCCTTCCAGCAGCACTATAAGCAATTCAAATACATTACTCCCATCGGGCCAGGATGCGATGGAATAACTACGCCAGCGTTTATTAGGCTTTTCGTGTATGGGCAGATCAAGGGTTACAAATTGCCCGGGCATAAAGTCAAAGCAATCGGTATCCTGTACTTCAACCCAATACCGCCGCGTAAAAGCGGCTTCTTCCTCTATACGCCGTACAATGCCTGTGCGCCAGGGTAGTAAAGCCATACACGAAGTTTTACAATACAATTTTTCACCACATAGAAACAGGAGGAACATAGAAAACTATGCGGCATTACTTTCTATTGTGCCTATATGGTAAAGTGAAAAAATCTCTATAAAGTTAAAGTGTATCCGGCAACCCGTCAAGCAAAAAAAGCAACGAAATTTCGCTTATGGCTGTGAAGATCCCGGCGCGACGAAAACAGAACAATTTCTTGATGAAAGAGGTAAAGATCTCCTTTTTTATTGAATGCTTTTTTCATTGAGTGCCTGCCATAAAAGATCTTTCAGCTGCACCAGTCCCTGTTGTGTTACAGACGAAATAAACAAATGCGGAATACCGGCAGGCAGCTCCTTTTCTATAGCCGCTTTCAGCTCATCATCCAGCATATCGCTTTTACTGATGGCTATAATAAACTGCTTATGAAGCAGCTCTGGATTGTATTGCTCCAGCTCATTTACCAGCACGTCAAACTCTTTGCGATGGCTGGCGCTATCGGCAGGTATTAAAAAAAGCAATACAGGATTGCGCTCTATATGCCGTAAAAAACGATACCCCAATCCTTTCCCTTCCGAAGCGCCTTCAATAATGCCGGGCAGATCCGCAATGCAGAAGCTTTTTCCATCCCGGTATGCTACCATACCCAGGTTAGGGGTAACAGTAGTAAAAGCGTAACTGGCAATTTTAGGCTTTGCGGCTGTAACCGCCGAAAGCAATGTTGATTTACCGGCATTAGGAAAACCTACAAGCCCCACATCGGCCAGCACCTTTAGCTCCAGCACTTTCCAGGCTTCCTGCCCCGGCTCACCAGGTTGGGCATATTCCGGTACCTGGTTAGTAGCGGTAGCAAAATTGGCATTGCCCAGTCCGCCCCTGCCTCCTTTTACCCATATCACCTCCTGCCCGTCTTCAAGAATTTCAACTTCTTTTTTGCCGGACTCTTCATCCACCGCTATAGTACCCAACGGCACCTCTATCACTACATCCCTGCCGTTTTTACCTGTGCAATTATTACCGCTACCCGCTTCGCCGTTTTCGGCAAACACGTTTTTAAAATAACGTAAGTGGAGCAGCGTCCACAGGTTTTTATTTCCTTTCAAAATAATATGCCCCCCCCTGCCGCCATCACCCCCGTCCGGTCCTGCGGTAGGATTGTATTTGGTGCGCATAAAATGCCTGCTGCCTGCTCCGCCATGTCCGCTTTTACAGAACACTCTTATCTGGTCTACAAAATTTGATTTTTCCATTATCCGCTTTGCGCAAATATAACAGGATAACGCATACCTGCATTCTTGAAGCTGCCCCCCTTTAAGCCCTGTTAAAATCCTCTTAAATATAATCATAACATATTAAATATTTTTCCATTTGCTTAACCAGGCATTACCTTAATTGATGTTCGCTTGTTCCTGCCGGTAAAATTGGGTACCTTTGCCCCGTTCAGGCAGTATTACTACACCATTAAGCACACGCTTTGCGTTGCATCCTGAAACAGCATTCATTATTGAACTGCCCTCTTTAACCGGGCAAAAAAATTAAAGCATAGCAAATAACTGGTCGTCTGCACTTTCGCGGCAGCCGCTATTTTTTTTTATGCTATTCTATAACCGCTCTTACAACAAGAGCATTAAAAATTTTCCTATGCTATTAGCTACAGACCTGGACGGAACATTTTTAGGAGGAAGACAGGCAGACAGACTGAAATTGTATCGTTTGATAAGAGAACAAAAAGATGTTCGGCTGCTTTTTGTAACCGGGCGGGGAATAGAAAGCGTAATGCCCCTTCTCGACAACCCGGTGATTCCTGATCCTGATTATATTATTTGCGATGTAGGCGCCACTGTACTGAATGGCAAAACGCTGGAGCCGGTTCAGCCCATACAATCTGAAATTGAAAAGAAATGGCCGGGGGCTGTAACCATCAAAAAAAAGTTACGCAGGATAAAAGGATTGCGTCCTCAACTGGTATCGCAGCAAAGGCGTTGTTCGTTTTTTTATGACGATAGTACCGATATAGAAATGGTGAAAAAAATAGCCGCGGATATGGAGCTGGATGTTTTATTATCTGCCGGAAAATTTTTAGACATCCTTCCCCCAAACACCAATAAAGGTTCTACATTGAAAAAGCTGGCAGCGCTCATGCAATTTCCTGAAGAAAGGATATTGGTGGCCGGGGATACTTTAAATGACAAATCGTTGTACGATACACACTATAAAGGCGTAGTGGTAGGTGCTGCAGAATCCGCATTGCTCGACTATACCACAGGTATGCCACATGTATTGCAGGCTTCGGCACAGGGTGCGGGCGGTATACTGGAAAGCATGAAACATTTCCCGGAGTTTAAAAAGTTTGTAGCCGGTGCAGATGAAAAGTCACAGGATACTCCTGCAGGAGATACGCAGTTGCTTGTAATGTATCACCGCTTTCCGTATGAAATGAAAGAGGTAGATGGAAAGAATCAAAAGGTTTCTCCGAAAAGCCCCAACGGTATTATTCCTTCATTGCTTGGCTTTTTCAGTAACGGGCGAAGCGGCTCCTGGATAGCCTGGGAGGAAGTGAGAAATAAAAATATAAGCCAGCCGGAAGACAGGTATATAGATGAAGGGAAATATCCCAACCTGCTGGCATCAAGCATTGCGCTCACAAAAAAAGAAATAGAAGTATTTTACAAGCTGTTTTCGAAAGAAGCTTTTTGGCCGGTAATATTTTCATTTGCCGATAAAGTAAAATTCGATCACGAACATTGGGAGCAATACGTAAAAGTGAACAGGATGTTCGCCGAAAAAGCTGCTGCTGATGCAGACAGGAATGCCACCATCTGGATACATGAATATAACTTATGGCTGGTACCGGGCATGCTGCGGCAATTACGCCCCGATGTAACGATCGGCTTTTTTCATCACACTTCTTTTCCACCTGCCGACATCTTTAATATTATTCCCTGGCGGCGCGAAATAGTCGGGAGCCTGCTGCAGTGCGATTACATAGGCTTTCATATACCACGCTACGTGGAAAATTTTGTGGATGTAGTGAAAAGTCATATTCCTGTTACGGTAATTTCGGAACAGCCCAGCGCTGAAAGATTCCTTACTTACAGTTGCGCATTAGGCGTTGATAAATGGACCAGGGAAATTGAAGCAGGCGACCGGAGAATTAAGCTTGGCGCCCATCCCGTAGGCATTAATATGCAGAACATCCGGAATATTTTTGCCGATGCTTCCACACGGCAACGGGTAAACGAATTAAAACAGCAAACGAAAGGCAAAAAAATAATTTTATCGGTTGAACGCCTGGATTATGTAAAAGGACCGCTGGAAAAAATTTTGGCTTACGAATCGTTCCTGGAGCAAAACCCTGACTACCACGGAAAGGTAGAGCTCATCAACATTTGCACACCGCCGGCTTCGGGAATGAAAGTGTACGATAAAATATTAACCGACCTGGAACAGTCTATTGGCAGGATTAACGGCAAATACGCGAGGCTCGACTGGGTTCCTATTCGTTTCTTTTTCCGGTCGGTACCATTTGAAGAAGTACTTACCTATTATGCCCTTGCCAACGTGGCGTGGATAACGCCGCTGCGCGATGGTTTAAACCTTGTTGCTAAAGAATATATAGCCGTTCAGGGATTAACAGAGAATGCGAACGGTGTGCTGATCATTTCTGAATTTGCCGGCGCTTCGGTAGAGCTGCAATATGCAATAAGAACCAATCCTTATGACATGAAGGACATGGTGAACGGACTGCTGAACGCCCTGTCGCTGGATGACAATGAAAAAAGATTGCGCATGCAGCGGTTGTTTGAGGTAGTACAGTATTACGATATTGATGAATGGGGCAAGACTTTTTTGCAGGAGCTGGAAACCGTAGGAAAAGGATAGGAGTTGGTCAGGGTGTAAGATTACTGATTCGAAATTTGAAGATATTCCCAACCGGAGATGGCAGATGTTAGATACTGCATTCCAATTTCAAATATCTCACCCTACACCCTGCACCTCTTTTTAACATTGCTGCAACAAAACAATTCATACTGTTAAATAACATTAGCTGTTATTTGTGATGGATTAAGCTTATTCTGATGCACAAAACCCTGCTGCTGTTTTTATATATCGCTTTTTCATGCCGTGGTTACACCCAGCAAAGCGATTTTATTTCTCTCAAAAAGAAAGGTTATACCGTTAAAAGCTATTTTAAGGGAGCGCCGTTTGAATTTGTACACAGCAACGGTTCCACGGTAAGCGGTGTTATAGAAAGGATTTACAATGACACTGTATTTATGGTATTGTATGATGTGCGGATGTCGCCTACTTTCTGGGGCACCACAACACCGGATACTATCGCTAAATATGATCTTCGTTTTCACTACAAAGAAATAGCGGCAATACCCAAACCGGACAAAGGTTTTGAATTTGTACGGAACGGCACCCTGCTCATGATCGGCGGCGGGGGATACGCCTTTCTTCATACGTTCAATGGCTTGATTCAAAAAAAGGAAATAAAGCCATCCGTTATAGCCATTTCAGGTGGCGTGGCCTTACTGGGGTTCGGCATGAAGAAGCTGCGTAAATACTATTATCCCATAGGAAAAAAATATACGATCGAGTATATAAAAATGACTTCATAACAGAAAATGCTTTTGCTGCAGATGCAATTGTTTATTTTGCAGCCTTATAATTTTTGTGTTGTGAAGCATTTTTTATCAAGGTGGTGGCGGTTTTTAAAAAGATTATTTCTCTTTCTTTTTATTGCGCAGTTTGTTTATATCATTTTACTAAAATGGGTAGACCCTCCCGTTACGCTTACACAGCTCGGAAGCTGGATAACCGGTAAAGGACTTAAAAGAGATTATGTTCCCGCTGCGCAAATATCATCTCATGCAGGACTTGCCGTTATAGCCTCGGAAGATCAGCTTTTTCCGGATCATAACGGCTTTGACTGGAAAAGCATACAAAAAGCCATCGCTAAAAACCAAAAGAAGAAAAACCGGATCGCAGGGGCTTCTACCATTAGCCAGCAGGTAGCCAAAAATGTGTTTTTATGGCAAAGCCGCGACTGGCTACGCAAGGGATTGGAAGTGTATTTTACTTTTATGATAGAATGGATATGGGGCAAAGAGCGTATACTGGAAATATACCTGAATGTATCGGAAATGGGTAAGGGAATATTTGGAATAGAAGCCGCCTCGCAGGCATATTTTAAAAAGCCGGCCTTAAAGCTCAGCCGTACAGAAGCGGCAATGATAGCCGCGTGCTTACCTAACCCCGTGCGCTATACGGTAAAGCCTATGTCGAAACTTGTAAGCGTCAGGTATCCGTGGGTATTGATGCAAATGAACAACCTGGAAGGAGATCCTGACATTCAAAAACTATTGCCTGGCCCGCCACCAAAATCACCATCTAAGCAAAGCGCTTCCCCAGGTAAATCCACTACCAAATGATGCAAGGCAAACCAGGTCGCGCTCTTTTACCTTCCCTTGTTCCCACGCTTCGCACAGGGCAATAGGAATGGATGCCGATGTAGTATTGCCGTAACGTTGAATATTGTTATACACCTGATCATCACCCAAACCCAGTTTTTGCTGCACAAACTGGCTGATACGGAGATTCGCCTGGTGCGGAATGAGCATGTCTATATCAGAAGGTCTCAGGCTGTTTGTATCAAGCGCTTCCATCACTGTTTCCGGGATTTTTACCACGGCTTTTTTAAAAACCGAAGGCCCGTCCATAAAAGGAAAATTCTGCGCTTTGTCTATCATGGCATGGCTCATGAACATTTCTCCTATCTCCGCGTTGTCAAAATCCGCCAGTTGCTGATCGAGCCAGTGATTGGCATGTGTGCCCGGATTATACATGGCAAGCAACTCCGCGCTTTCGCCATCGCAATGCAAATGCGTGCTTAATATGCCGCGGGTATCATCTTCAGCCGGTTGTAAAACCACCGCACCGGCGCCATCGCCGAATATTACAGATACATTTCTGCCACGCGTGCTAAAATCAAGCCCAAAAGAATGTTTATCGCTGCCTATTACCAGTATGTTTTTGTACATACCCGACCGTATATACTGGTCGCCTACGCTCAACGCGTATACAAAGCCACTGCACTGATTTCTTACATCCAGCGCGCCTATTTCCTTCATTTTTAAGGCTCGTTGAGTTAATACCCCGCAACCCGGAAAATAATAATCAGGACTTAATGTGGCAAATATAATGAAGTCTATATCCTGCGGGGTAGTACCGGCCCGTTCAATAGCAATGCGGGCGGCTTCAACTCCCATAGTAGTGGTAGTTTCGCTGGTACGGTCGGCATACCTTCTTTCTTTTATACCGGTCCGCTCCTGTATCCACTCATCACTTGTATCCATATATTTTTGAAGGTCGGAATTGGTAACTATATTTTCGGGAACATACTTTCCAATACCGGCAATAATTGTACGAAACATAGCAAGCAGTTTTTTAAGGTTATCTGTTAATACTAACCGGAAGCGCTACTTTAGAATGATCCCATCCTATCCAAAGATTGGCTCCGTCTTTGGCAGTCTGCGATTCAATAGTAAATGCTTCTATAGAAGCGTTTTCGTGGATAACGGGCAAGGTAAATTTAAAAATATCTTTTTCCTTATTGAATTTCAATCCCCAGCTATAAAGGTCGCTATTGAATACGATCGTCCATTCTTCGGGCTGGGGAATGCAATACATTATATACCGTCCTTTAGGAACTTTTACATCCTGGATGCGCACATCGCTGAAGAACTCTATTTCCGTAGCTTCATTAGCGCCCAGGCGCCACGGCTCGCCATATCGTATAACAGAACCGAATATGCTACGCCCGTTCCGCTGGGGACGGCTGTAAAACACACGGAAAAGGGGAGGTGCATTCAGCGTGCCCATCATTTTTAATTTGGGATACTCCTCGGGAAAATAAACCACATCCATAGGTGATTTATCCAGCAGGGCTATATGATTGTTTCTATCCGCCACCGGCAGGGGAAGCAGCGTGTCTGCATTATTTTTCGCGGAAGATGTTTCAACAGCCGGCTGATCGTTATTATTACAGGCTGTTACTGCAAGTGTAACAATACAAAGCGCTATCCATACTCTTTTGCCCAAAGGGTAAACCATTTTATTTTTTTTACAATGTAATAGGCAGGCTGGCTTTTATATTTTCCCAGGCCATTAACAGGTTTACTCCTTCACCCGCTTTCTCAAACATCATGGTAAAAGCCTCAACGGGTTCTTTTGTTTTTTCTGTTTTTACATCGGTTCTCAATACGTCCTTCTTAATATCATAAGCAAACGATCCCCACACATCGGTATCCCTGTTCAAAATGATCGTCCACTTGTTTTCCTGCGGAATAGCATACAATGTATAACGCCCTTTTTTTACCCTGGTACCCGCTATCTTCACATCTTTAAAAAAATCAATTTCGGTAGCTTCGTTAGCGCCTAAACGCCACACATTCCCATATTCAACCAACTCGCCAAAAACTTTACGCTCCTTTTTTAAGGGACGGCTGTAGATCACTTTTACAACAGGTGTTTCCGGCGCCGACTTCCTGATCTTTAATACAGGATAATCAACCGGGTAATAAATCATATCCATGGGCGAATTATCCAGCGGGGTCCAGCTATCCTGGGCTACAACAAAAATTGCCGCAAAACAAAAAACAGGCAGAAAGCATATCTTTTTCATAACTATGATTGACAAATGTACAAGATTACGTGCTGACGGAAAAGGAGATACTGTTGCTATACCCGGTACCCGGGAAAAGCCGCAGCCAACTGCTCCCACGCAAATGTTTTGATTTCGGGGAAAAATTCAATATAATAATTGTGAAAGGATTGATAATGTTGTTCGAATATCGCAAAGGCGCTTTCGCTTTCGGTTAAGTAAGCGGCACGGTGCACCAGGCCCCTGAAACTGTTTTGTATACCGTGCTTGTATTGGTAATTAAACAGCCAGTTCTGTCTTTTCATATAGGGAAACATATTACGGAATCGCAGCGGAAAAACAGCTTCGTAGGGTTCCAGCAACGCGTAGGTTGTTGCAGAAAAATCCAGCAATCCCGTATCGCCAAACTGCAGTGTATCCAGGGCAAGAAAATGATCATACACAATGTCTATAAAAGCACCGGCGTATAATCCATACCGGGGACGAAAAAATTGTTTGGCAGCTTTTGTAGCCCGGTGCGCGTCCGTAAACGCATCTATCGCCCTGTGAATGGCTATCCCCTTTTGAATATTTTCAGCATACTCCAGCTTTTGCCTGCCCTTTACAAAATCACTGATCATATTACCTACCAGCACTTCTGGATGGTTAAACGATAAATATGCATGCGCGAGGTAATTCATAGCTGCTGCTAAATTAAGATGGCCGTGATCTTTTTAAGCTTAATGAAAACAATACCGGTACAATGGTAAGCAATACCGTAAATACGGCAAAAGCAACGAATGCATGGTTATAAGATAAAACCAAACATAGCAGGGCCATTAAAAGCCCTCCTACAAACCATATTTTAGCCGCGAACCGGTGTGTTTTTTTCCAGTTATCCTCGTTGTTGAGTGTAGAAGGTATACGTATCCCCACCATGCTGTTGGGCTTAATGTTATGCATGTAGTTACCTATTAAACAATAAAGCAGCCCTATCGCCACAAAAACAAATTTTACACCAAAAGCTGTTATCCCGTTTTTTGAAGCGGAGATGGAGAACATCGCGTACAATGTTATCGCGCACATGAAAACACTTATTCCTACCGCCAGTTTGGTAATGGCAAACCTGTTTTCATTTGTATACTTTTTATTTGGCCCAAACCTGTACGCGTTGCTCACTAAATAATAAGTACCAATATTAAGCACTGTTAAAAACAGTACCAATCCCATAAATTCATTTTTGGCGCCATAGCGGTCCGCCTCACCCTGCAGGTTAAAATGCATAGGCAGGGTAGCAGGCAGGCTGTTCCATATAATTGCCAGGTAAACAAGCGGGCAAAGAAGAACAAACCATACAAACAATGTCATTCCCTTTTTCATATGCGTATTTTATTTTTTTTGAGATTTTAGTTCCAGCAGCCATTTTATTATTTCATCTACCACCGTGGTATTAAGGCTGTAATACACAAACTGCCCTTCCTTCCTGGCAGTGATCAACCCCGAGTTCTTCAATAGCTCCAGGTGATGCGATATGCTTGGCCATGATATATTGAAATGCCCTGCAATAGCGCCTGCAGCCATATCCTCTTTTTCAAGCAGTTCCAGGATCTCCCTCCGGGTAGGATCATTCAACGCCTTAAAAAGAATATTCATAATTGCAAGTTATTAAATATTTAGACAATTATCTAATTATTATTTTTTGATACGCCTGCTACCACTGAAGCACCTGGCTGCTGTTCCCACATACTGATAAGAAACAGAGCAACCGGGTGTTTTGCCCTGATGCTACCTGCAAAAACAAAAACCTCCCGCACGTATTCTCTGCGACCCCGCCTGCAGGTTGTTTTCAATTGAACGCAGGTGTGTTGAAGCAGGAGAAATTCACAGATTATCATGTGTTTAACAACTGGTATGAAATGATGATTTATTTTTGCGTTTCTAAATTGTGATCATCATGTTGCTACAGGCAGTTGATACCGTTGAAAGCATTGACCCGGAATTATTTAAGCAGCAATACTACAATGCGGGAAAGCCGCTGGTAATAAAAGGACTGGCAAAAGAATGGCCGGCTTATGCCAAATGGACCTGGGATTATTTTAAAGAAATAGTAGGAGATAAAAAAGTAGGCATTTATAACAATGTTAAAAGCGATGCCTATACCCCGGTCAATAAAGCGGATGATTACACCACTTTTGGCGAGTACATTGATATGATCAGGAAAGGGCCGGCCGGCTGGCGGATCTTCCTGTTCAATATTTTTGATCATGCGCCGCAGCTTACCCACGATTTTGAATGGCCCGACCACCTGATGAAAGGATTTGTGAAACGCTTCCCGATGCTATTTGTAGGGGGCGCCTCTTCTATTACGCACATGCATTTCGATATTGACATGTCGCACATTTTTCATACCCAGTTCGCCGGAAGGAAAAGGATACTTCTTTTCCCACACGAAGAGCAATATAAATTATACCGCAAACCTTACGAAGTGCTTAGCCTTGCGGATTTCTCGCATTACTATCAGCAGAACGGCACACCCGATTACAAAAAATTTCCGGCACTGAAGCTTGCCAAAGGTTACGAACTTATCTTAGAGCATGGCGATACCCTGTTCATGCCGGCAGGCTACTGGCACCACATGGAATACCTGGACAGTGGATTTGCCATGAGCCTCCGGGCGTTGCAAACAAGTATTGGAGGAAAATTAAAAGGCGCTTGGAATTTAATAGGTATGCGTAACATAGATACGCTGATGAAAAAAACAGCGCCCAGGTGGTGGTACGAATTTAAAAAGGAGAAAACCATTACAGCGGCAAAAAAAGAGCTGGCAGAAGCGGGCATTTAACAGGTGAATACTGTTATCAATAAAGAAAACATATTCGCTTTTCTTTTGAAATATAAAATCAAGATATTATTTTAGCAGCAAATTACAGTTGCCCTTTTTCTTAACCCGGGCAAATAAATATCCAATCTTCCTGCAATTTTTATCCAATTGACCACGTGTAAAATCTTAGCAAGGAGTACTTCTTTGGCGTGAATCTTTTTTAGAACGGACATCTTTAATTACTGAAATATTCGGGAGGATCAACTGATCCCTGACAAATATTTTTAAACTTTCTTTTTGTGGTTTCAGAGGTAAGCACAGGCCGGTGATTTCTATCGCCGGCATTTTTGTGTTTATTATTGCAAAAAAAGATCTGCGCTGAAGTAACGCAGATCTTCGATCAAAACACCCTTTTTTTATTACTTTATTGTTTTTTCAATGTTATAGTTGCTTCTCCAAAAGAACCGGCACTTACTGTATGATTAAGCCTCACAGTAAAGGAGCCAACACAAGGGTCAACAATATTCAATGGACTGGCTACGGTTTCGCAGGATATAGGTCCATAGCCTGCCCCATAGCCATCGCCATATACCTGCTTAGCTACATGCGTTGAATTGTCCTCAGGATCTACTTCAACTATGATAGGCTGTGCATTAATATCGGCATACTTGAAAGAGAAATGGGTATCGTCTATCCGCGTTACTGGTACCACATCACCTTCAGCATAATCTCCCCACTCATCAGTAACCACAACAAATTTACCCTCATACACTTCTGAAACATATTTACATGGAGCAGCATAGCGGATAGCCGGGCTTGCACCAGCCAACGCACCAATATTTGCATTATACCCTACACCACCTTCAGGAAACGCCCGGTATACCTGTCCGTCCTGGGTAGTAACATCTGCTCCTATATCAAACTTATCTCCGGGAACAATTGGCTCACCAAAGAGTTCTACAAGTTCCGGCCCTGAAATTTCATAACTAACAGGAAAGCTTGTAACATTCGCCTTAAAGACTTTGACATTGCCTTTGCTTTCATTTTTCATGATTACAATATCGAACTTTTGCGGCGGGGTATCTTCTTTAAAATATATGTCCACACTAAACTTAGCCTGAAAAGTATCAGGATTTGCAGAAATAGACTGGTCGCCGCCCGGATCTTTCAATATCAATGGCAGCGGCACTTCCGTAAGCGTGGGTATTTTCCCGGTTCTTTCTTTGTCGCATGAAGCAAAAAGAAGTATTCCTGCCAGCACACTTAAAAAAAACAATATTCTTTTCATAATAATTTTCTTTGTTTGTTAAGATTAACGGTTCTCCTTATGGCATCCAGAACACTTTGTATTCAGATGGTTTTTTCTGAGCTGGCGCATTAGGATTGGTTTCAATTTCTGTTTGAGACCAGGGCAGTGATTTGGGATAAGGTATTGACAATTGAACCGGTACCGCAGCCTGCGCGCCAGGATTCATAGGATCGCCGTTGATTGGAGGTTGTACGAGTCCGCCCGGCGCCTGTATAGGATCATTCGGGTCAAACATAATGGGATACCCGGTTCTCCTGTAATCTGTATATTGATCAATGGAACTGCCGATACTGGATAACCATTTTTGAGTCATGATTATTTCAAATTTCTTAGCCGCATTTGCAGCATCATAATCCGCCAGTATCTCATCTATGTATTTCGTCATATCAGAATTATCATCTTCGTTGAATATTGAAGGAACAGATGTGGTAGGTTTTACAAAACCTGAAACAACATAGTCAATCTGGCGGAAAGATTCCAGCATGGCAGCCTTTAATGTAGCTTTTTCATCTCCATCCACAACCCCTTCGTGTATTAACTCTGCTTCAAGGTATAATCTATCCGCATAAGTGATAAATCTGTAAGGAGCAGCACCGGTACTGCTTGAAGCCGATGCAACGCCACCGGTTCCTTCATCATATTTACCACCAACAGGATATATTCCGAACAAGCTTACCGTATTTTGTTGTGATTTAGCGGCATTTTCGCCTTTAGAACCAAAATAAATAGATACAAAAGCCCCGTCTCGGTATTCCGTGTTATTGTCGGGAGCGCTGGTGGCTGTTTCCTGGTTATATATATAGTATGGAATACGGGGATCTGTTATACCCGTATTAATCCGGGAATTGTATCCCTTCATTATTTCATACAGCCAGGGACTTACATGGTTGGAGCGTTGTGTTGCATAGTAATCTCCAAAACCTGGGTTTCTGTCATCTGTTGCACCATTAGGTCCATAAGGGAGCATAAAGCCTTCTTCTGTAGAACTGATCATATTGTCTTCAGCGATCAAAGCATTTACTGCTGTAGTTACATCCTGTACTTTATGAACCTGTGTGTATAGTTTTAATTTGATGGTATTTGCGGCTTTAATCCACTTGTCAACATCACCCTTATAAATAATGTCGTCGCTGGCGGGAACATTTGTGTTTGTTGCTCCGGTATTTTCAAGATCTGCAACACCTGCGTCCAGCATTTCAAACAACTGTGGGTAAATTTCTGTATCATCATCAAATTTGGGATATCGTATTCCTTCCAGCAGCTTACTTGCTTCTGAAAATGGAATATCGCCAAACACATCAACCATCTGGCTGTATGTGTAAGCTTTTAAGATTTTTGCGATACCCGCATACACCATATCCTCATTTTCCGTCGCATCTTTTATGATCTGGTCAAGATTTGCTATTGTAGTGCGATATAACCTTGGCCAACTTTGAGTAAGAAAAAACTCTGTGCCCGTAACTCCATATTCATTCGCATCTTCACGGGTACTCATTTGGTGAGTGTATACGGCTAAGTCCTGGGATAGTCCCGTGCCTATTGCTAAGGAATTGCCTAATCCTACCTGCGCAGTTACCAATAATGTTGATAACGGAACATCCACAGGGCGATTAGGATCTGTATTGACATCTAATTGCTTTTTGCAGGAACTTATGAGAAAAAGCCCCGCAATAGCAATTAAAAAATATTTTAACTTATGTGTCATGTTATATACGTTTAATGCATTATTAAAATGTTACTACCAAATTAATACCATACCGCTTAGTTGTTGGAGCAGCAGACAGCTCAAAACCCTGGCTATTGTCTGTTCCAAAAGAACCAACTTCAGGATCGAAATTTGTGTACTTAGGAAAGTTAGGAGCCAGGTACCACAAATTCCTTGCGGTTATACTTAACGATGCCGACCCTATTGGTAACTTATTAAATAATGATTTAGGAAATTGATAAGCAAGCGAAAGTTCTCTCAAACGGTAAACAGTAGCGTCATAAACAGCCCATTCTGTAGCGCCATTGATACCAAAAGTAGAAGCGTTGCTGTTTGAAGCAAAGTATATATCATTAACAGGGATACGGGTTTGATTGGGAACTGTTTTTCCCCCTACCAAAATTGGCTTTTCGGTTAACGGGTCTCCATATACGCCAGGAATAATAACAACGGTTTCCCTGTTTTCCGTATCTTTTGTTACACCACGCCCCAGCAACGAGTTTACAGTAACAGAATAGATATCTCCGCCTTTCGTCATATCAAACAGCACATTCAGTGAAAACCCTTTATAACTAAAGGAATTGGTAATACCCATCTTATAGTCAGGATTAGGATCACCGATATAAGCCAGCTCTGTTGACTGAATTAAAGTGCCGGTTGCAGGGTTGATCAGGAGGTTTCCCTGGTCGTCTCTTACGGCAACGGTTCCTCTGAAATATCCATAAGGCATTCCGGCCTCAAGATAAGTCTCAATATCTCCTAGCGGGTTATACGGGTTTAACACCATTCTTGTAACACCTTCGGTCAGTTCCTCAACCATATTCTTGTTCTTTGTAAATACTCCTCGTACTTCCCACTCGAAGTTCCTTGTTTGAACAGGTTTTACAGTTAAGGCTACTTCTATCCCTTTGTTACTTATTTTGCCAAAATTAGTATACAACTCTTCATACCCAGAGCTGGATGGTAAAGACAGAGGAGCAATAAGATTAGTAGATGTTCTCTTATATACTGCTACATCAAGCTCTATTCGCCTTTTCAAAAAGCTTAATTGAGTACCCACTTCAAATTCCTGTGTAAACTCAGGTTTAAGATTGATGTCTTTAGACCTCAACGGAAGTGAAGCCCGGGGCTGTCCCATAAAATTGGTTCCTAATGTGTACGCATTCCGGAGATTGTAAGGCTCTGCATCCCTTCCCACTTTAGACCATCCTGCCCTTATCTTTCCGAAATCAAGTACATCCTTATTAATATTGAACGCGTCACTAAATACAAACGAGCCCGAAACAGACGGGTAAAAATAGCTCCTGCTTTCTACAGGTAAAGTAGAGGACCAATCGTTTCTGCCGGTAACCTGTAAAAACAAATAATTTTTAAACCCTAAAGTAACATCTGCATACAACCCCACTAAGCTTCTCTTTTCATAATAATCATCATCAAACTTTTGTTGTACTGTATTTAACAGATTATAAATACCCTTGGTAATAAATTGATTGCCGGTATTCGTTTCCCTTTCAATTACTCTCTGGTTAAAGTTGTTTCCTAAAATGGTTCTTAGACTAAAATTCTCTCCCAAATCCGGAGTGATAGTCAGCATGAAGTTTGATTCCAGCTCCTGTTTACGCCAGGCATCAACAATCAGACGTCCTTTTTGTTCCGCGGCCCTGGAGCCAATTTCTGTAATCTCCTCCCTTTTAAGGGAACTGATGTTTGTACCAATGTTATAATCTACGCGTATCCAGGGCAGAATATTAAAATCTGCATGTGCTCCGGCAATAACTCTGTCATCCTGAGATAATGCTCTGTTATATTTAGCAGACCATTTTGGATTATCAAACTGACCAGCCGGTCCGGGAACGAGCATATTACCATTGGCATCTTCAAATGGCATATCATAGTTCCAGTTCCTTCCTAAGAATAAACTCCTTGCAAACATTGAAGCGGATCCGTCAAACTGGTTCTCTCCAAAAAAACCTCCTGACTGGGTAGCCCTTGAGTAACTGAAGTTCCCCCTGAGATTAAGCCCCATATTAAGTTTGGTAGAACCGCCCAGTCCAATACTGTTTCTTTTAAAGGACGAGTTGTCTACATACCCTTTATGAGATAAGTTAGAAGCTGTCAACGCTACTGAATTCTTTTCGTCTCCCCCACTAAAACCAACAGAATTTTCGTATACAGTACCCATTTTGAAAAGACTACGGGTATTGTTTGGATAAGCCTGGTAGGGCAAACTGTCGCCGGGATACAAATCAGGATACGCCTCTTTGTATCCATTATAAATAGCAATAGAGTCCATAGTTCCAAACTTAGCCCCCCAGGATCCGTTTGAATTGGAGTAATTACCATAAGACCCTGTACCATATTTATTTTGATATTCAGGCAGGTTAGCTACTTGCTCGAAAGCTATGGAACTTTTATATGTTACTTCCATCCCTTTTTTACTTCTGGCAGCGCTTCCTGATTTAGTGGTTATTATTATTGCACCGTTAGATGCTCTTGAGCCGTAGAGCGCTGCGGCAGCAGATCCCTTCAGGATATTCATAGAAGCAATATCATTAGGATCAAGTGAAGACAATCCCGTTGAATACGCTGTACCACCTAACGCCTGGTCACTGGTGGTTACCTGGTCATTGCTAAAAGGAATACCATCTACAACAATGAGAGGTTCATTAACGCCAAAGAATGACGTATTTCCCCTGATTTGAATACGGGTGGCAGCGCCAGGTGTGCCTTGAGAAGACCTGATATCAACGCCAGCTACTTTCCCTTGCATGCTTTTAAGCACGTCTGGCTCAGATTTTTGAATCAAAGTGCCAGGATCTACTTTGCTAACCGAGTATCCCAACGCCTTTTCAGTTCTCTTGATACCTAAGGCCGTTACAACCACCTCCTGTAAGCTGGCTGTAGCTTTTAAAGCCACATTTATTTCAGCCTGGTTACCAACCGAAACCTCCTGGTTTTCAAAGCCAGCCGCACTTATGATCAATGAAGCTTTGGAATCAACTGAAATGGAAAATTTGCCATCCTGGTCGGCAGCAACGCCCGTTGAACTGCCTTTGACCTTTATTGAAGCAAAGGGAACAGGATCTCCCTTTTCGTCCATAACCAGGCCGGTTATGGTTTTTGTTTGGGCGAATGCCAATACCGAATAGAGTATCAGCACTGCCAGCAGTGATACAGTTTTTCTCATGTTTTAATGTTTAAAATGAAGCGCCAAATATACAGAGAATTACCAAATCTGAATTGTTTGTTAATTTCTCCGATTTTAACACTCAAGTTAAAAGACAAGATAGTGGCTGGTTTTGCTGCGTTGTCCCCTTGCAAAAAAGCGGTTAATTGATCGCGTTTTATGTGCTATTAAAAATTAACATAATGTGGCGGTGGTGCAACCAGCTCATTTTGCTTTATGAAGCCATACCAGCAATACGGGTAAAAGCACCAGGTTGGTAACAGTAGCGGATAGCAGGGTTAAAGAGGTGAGCCATCCTAAAGCCTGCGTTCCTCCAAATCCACTGAACATGAATATGCTGAACCCGGCAATGAGCACCAGCGAAGTATAAATAATACTGATACCGGTATGCTGTATCGTTTGCAATACAGTGGATTTTGTTTCGTACCCGTAATTGGGCAGTTCCTGCCGGTAGTTCACCAGGAACCGGATGGTCACGTCAATGGCAATGCCCAGGGCAATGCCAAAGATCAGTACAGTAGATGGTTTAAGCGGCACACCTGCCCATCCCATAATACCCGCGGTAAGCATCAGGGGCACAATATTGGGTATAAGCGAACAGATTAAAATACGGAAAGACCTGAATAAATACAACATGCAAAGCGCTATCAGCAGGAAAGCAAGCAGGATGCTTTCCTTTAAACCATTGATAATAAACCGGCTGCCTTCCAGGAACGTTATGCTGGTACCGGTATACTCCAGCTTGTATTTGGTGGAATCAAACAATTGATTCGCTCTTTGCTCAATACCCGATAAAATAACCGGCAACCGTACACTTCCTACATCGGCCATATTTACGCTTATTCTTGTTTTCTGGCGCGCGGTATCCATAAAAGCGTTCATCAGCTTCTGAAAGGTATTATCCTGCTGTTGTGAGCTGTCTTTCCGCACCCTCAAATAATCATTTACAAAAGCGCCGTCAAAAGCATTGGGCAAAGCATAGTTTAAACTGTCTCCTTCGTAAAAGCCCTGTTTGGCAAACTTTAATCCTTCTACCAGCGACAGGGGCCTTGCCATTTCCGGCTGAGCCGCTATATACTGACTGAGTGAATCTATTTTCTGGAAAATATCCAATGCCTTCATGCCCGTAAAGCCGTGCCTGCGTTTGGTATCAATTACAATTTCCAGCGGCATGATCCCTTTAAAATTCTTTTCAAAAAATTTCAGGTCGGTATAGATCCTGTCGGTTTGTGGTATATCATCCACCATATGCCCTACCGATTTAAGCCTTACCATACCCGATATTGAAAAAGCGATCATAACAAGCGTAGCCAGGTAAATAGATCTTTTATGGTTAAATACCCATTTTTCAATTTTGGTAAGCACTGCATCCAGCCAGCGGCTCTCGAGGTATTTTACATGTTTTTGTTTGGGTGCGGGCAAATAACTGAGTACCGCGGGAATGGCTACGAGTGAAATAAAAAAGATGGCCATAATACTGATGCCCGCCACTACTCCAAACTCTTTCAGCACAGCACTTTTGGTAAAGGCAAAAACAGCGAACCCAATAGCCGCGGCAATATTGCAAAAAAGGGTTACCACTCCCATCCTTCCTACCATCTCCACCAGGGCTTCGCGCTTATCCTTTGTTTCGAGCCACGCTGTGTGATACTTATTTAAAAAATAGATGCAATTGGGTATGCCTATTACCACTACCAGCGGAGGTACCAAAGCCGTGAGCAAGCTAATATAGTAGCCGCACAAATGCAATATGCCCATGCTCCATATTACACTTATAATAACCACACCCAGCGATAACAGGGTAGCGCTTACGGAACGGAAAAATAAAACAAGGATAAGCGCTGAAATAAGTACGGAGCCTATTAAGAACCATTGCATCTCTTTGGCTACTTTAATAGCCATATTGGTACGTATCAACGGTAAGCCGCTTATATGTATATCAATATCATTCCTGCTTCCAAAAGCATACGCAATGTTTTCAATGTCCGCTATCACCTTTTCGCGTCCTTTGGTGCCCAGTACGTCCTTATTGATTTTTACGCCTGCCAAATAGGCATTGGTTTCGGGGTTATATAATAATCCTTTGTAAAAGGGCAGGGAACGAAGTATGGCCACCGCGCTGTCAAGAGCGGGCTGCGTTGTATCGGCTGCGGAGAATACGGGTTTTACATGCAGCTTTTGCGTACTGTCGTTCTTAACAAGATTAACGGCAGCAGCTACGCTTAACACATCTTCTACCTTATCTACTTTTTTTAGCTGCCGCGATACCCTGGCGAAATCATTGAACACCTCTTTTTTAAAAAGCTGCTCCGATGTAAAGCCTATTACCAGCGTGTTGCCGTCATCGCCAAACTGCTTTTTGAACGCGAGGTATTGCTTGTAAAGGGGATTGTCAACCGGTATAGTGCGCACAAACTCGTAGCTGATGGTTACTTTAAGCGCATGATACAACATGAACCCCGTAAAACCTATTAAGATCAACAAAAGAACCAACCGGAATTTCAATACAAATTGTCCAAGCTTTTTCCACATATTTTTGTATTCGGGCAAAAATGCAAAGAAACTTATTTTGAAGCGGTTTCTGAAGTTTTTATGTAGCTGCAGCCAGCATCTAACAGCCGACAGCTACTTCAATCCACGTATCTTCGCACGATATACCAGTTTTATTATGGCAGAACGCAAAGGAAGATATACACGGGGAGGTAATGAGGAAACGCCGAAGGCAAAGATATCCGGGGAAAATATCAGGCAGGCATTAGTGCTTTTTTCTTACATTAAGCCATACCGGGCAAAATTTTTTGGCAGTCTTATTTTTATCGCGCTGTCTGCATTTACTACCAGCTTATTTCCCTTGTTTTTGGGCAAGATGATAGATGCTGCCGCGCCGGCGGGAACAAATATCACCGGTAGTACGCCCGCGGCTTCGGGTTTCGGGATCAGCCTGAATGATATTCACTGGAGTTTAAATACAACGCTGCTGCTTATTTTTTTACAACTGACCGCACAAACCTTTTTTTCGTACATGCGCGTGTATTTGCTTACTTATGTAGGCGAACACGCGCTGGCTGATATGCGCAAGGATGTATACAGCAAACTCATTACAATGCCTATGTCTTTTTTTTCAGAAAAAAGAGTAGGGGAACTGAGTAACAGGATCTCTTCTGACCTGTCGCAGATACAGGAAGCGGTTTCGTTTACACTCGCTGAGTTTTTGCGGGGTGTATTTACCATGCTGATCGGGCTGGTTTTTATTTTCTGGATCAAAGCAAAGCTCGCGCTGGTTATGTTGAGTGTTGTGCCGGTAATTGCCATACTGGCCGTTGTATTTGGAAAGCGCATCCGCAAGATGGCTGCCAGGGCCCAGGACCAGCTGGCGGAAAGCGGAACGATTGTAAATGAAACCTTCCAGGGTATAACGGTAGTTAAAGCGTTTACCAGTGAGTTTTTTGAAATAGGACGGTATGTCAAAAGCATCTATGCATCGGTTAATACCTCTATAGCCAACGCCAGGTATAGAGGAGCGTTTATTGCGTTCATGATCTTTAGCGTATTCGGTGCTGTTGCTTTTGTAATATGGTATGGCGCCAATATGATCCAGTCGGGTGAACTGACTTTTGGTTCGCTGGTGATGTTCGTTGTGTTCTCGGGATTTGTTGGGGGCACTTTTGCCGGCTTTGCCGATATGTTCAGCCAGTTACAAAAAACATTAGGGGCTACGCAAAGCATCCGGCAAATTTTAAGAGATAAGGGTGAAGACGTGCAGTTGATCCAGCCTGTGGCAGACGATCGTTATAAGCTGAATGGCAATGTAAGGTTCGAACATGTTGCATTCAGCTATCCTTCGCGTAAGGACATACAGGTATTGAAAGATGTGTCCATGACGGCCGCTAACGGGCAGCAGATAGCGATTGTGGGCCCCAGCGGTGCGGGAAAAAGCACTATTGCCGCATTGTTGCTGCAGTTCTATGCTCCAGAAAAAGGTATGTTGTATTTTGATGAACGACCGGCTTCTTCTTTTTCCTTATCGCAGCTAAGATTACAAATGGCACTGGTACCGCAGGAAGTGATGCTGTTTGGGGGAAGCATTAAGGAAAATATTGCTTACGGTAAGCCGGGCGCCGGCGATGAAGAAATTATGGCCGCCGCTGCCAAAGCCAACGCGCATGATTTTATAGCCTCATTCCCGGAACAATACAATACAATTGTGGGAGAGCGGGGTATTAAATTAAGTGGCGGACAACGCCAGCGGATAGCTATTGCCCGGGCTATCCTGAAAGACCCTGCTATTCTCATCCTGGATGAAGCCACTTCTTCGCTCGACAGCGAAAGCGAGCAACTGGTGCAGGATGCATTGGAAAATTTGATGCAGGGGCGAACCTCGTTTGTAATAGCCCATCGGTTATCCACCATCCGCAATGCAGACAAAATAGTGGTGATTGATAAAGGCGTTGTAGTAGAAGCGGCCACTCATACGGAATTGATGAGCAGGAACGGGCTTTATAAAAAGCTCAATGAAATGCAGTTTGAGTTCGGCGAGGTTACCCAATCACCCCTGAACCGCGACCTGGATGTGATCAGTTGATAGTAGCCTGCTGACAGGACAGTTTTTTCCTTTTAGCGAGGAGCAGCACGCCCGGGGCTCTCCGGCGCTGAATTATAGTTTTCTATACTTGTCCAAAACTCCTGTTTTTATACACTTTTGGCTGAATATAATTTCCTATATTTGTCCAAAACTCCTGTTTTTATACACTTTTGGCTGAATATAATTTTTTATATTTGTCCAAAACAACCTAAAGTTTGTAATGGAAACGCTGGTGGGGCGACACGAAGAAAAGAAAATACTTGCCGCGGCGCTTGCTTCGGGTGTGCCTGAACTGGTTGCCATTTACGGGCGGCGGCGCATCGGAAAAACCTTTCTTGTACGGTCTTTTTATAAAGAACGGCTGCTGTTTGACTTTACCGGCATTCACAATGCGGACCTATCCACTCAATTAGAAAATTTTAGCATAGCCTTACAAAAGGCCATGTCAAGCGCTGTTCCTGCCGCTGTTCCTCAAAATTGGATCCAGGCTTTTTTCTTCCTGGAACAATACCTCACCCCGAAAATAAAAAAACAAAAGGCGGTTATTTTTTTTGATGAGTTTCCGTGGATACATACGCCCCGGTCCGGTTTTTTGCAGGCATTCGGTCATTTCTGGAATACATGGGCATCTATGCAGCCTAATATTGTTGTGGTGATCTGCGGATCAGCAGCTTCCTGGATGATACAGAACATTGTAAATAACAAAGGAGGGTTACATAACCGGATTACAAGAACGATACGGCTGTTACCTTTTGATCTTGGGGAAACGGATGAGTATCTTAAAAGCAGGGCCGTTAAGCTGAATCATTACCAGGTACTGCAGATTTATATGGCGATGGGCGGAGTGCCTCAATATCTTTCAGGGATAGTGCCGGGTGAAAGCGCGGCGCAGAATATTGACAGGTTGTATTTCTCAAAAACGGCGCCTTTGAGAAGGGAATTCAACAATTTATACGAATCGTTATTTACGAATGCCCGGCATCATATAGCCGTAATAAAAGCATTGTCTAAAAAAGGTAAGGGACTTACACGAAATGAGGTCATTAAGGCCTGCGGTTTGTCGTCGGGCGGTACTACTACCCGGTTGCTGGAGGAGTTGGAAGAATCCGGTTTTATTGCCAGGTATATTCCGTTTGAAAGAGACATGAAAGACAGTATCTACAAGCTGTTTGATGAATACTCTCTTTTTTATCTTAAGTATATTGAAGGTTCGAGAGCTTCAGGAAAAGGAACCTGGCTCAGGCTTGCGAATAGCCCATCCTTTACCAGTTGGGCTGGTTTTTCGTTTGAAACGATTTGCCAGAAGCATCTTGTCCAGATCAAAAAACGCCTGGGTATAGAAGCTGTATATACGGAAGCATCTGCCTGGAGACAAACGGCTCAAAAGGGGAAACAGGGCGCGCAGATTGATTTGTTAATTGACAGGCAGGATGCGTGCATCAATGTTTGTGAAATAAAATTCTCCGTAACAGAATTTACAATTGATAAGCAATACGCGGCAGCACTGGAAAATAAAATGCGGGTATTTAAAAGTGCTGTTAAAACAAAGAAAACTCTTTTTCTTACAATGATCACAACTTATGGCATTCAAAGGAACATGTATGCAACCGGGCTTGTTCAAAGCGAAATAAAGATGGATGCCTTATTCCGGCAGTAGTTTTGTTATTGAATTCAAATTTTTAAGCCGATATTATGACTGCGCAGGCTGAAACTGTTTTGATTCTTGGTGCTAATTCGGATGTAGCGAAAGCAGCTATACCGTTGTATATTCAAAAAGGCTATCGCGTTATTGCTGCTTCGAGGAGTACAGATGCGCTGTTTCAATTTGCTGAACAGCACGGCATCAGTCCCGACAAGCTGGAAATTGTTTACTTCGATGCCACTGCATTTAACACGCATACCGGTTTCTATAAAAGCCTTTCATGCAAACCTGCCATTGTAGTATATGCTGCTGGTTTTCTAAAAAATAATGAAGAAGCGCTTGTAAACTGGGAGGGTAGCTTCCGGATGATGCAAGTACATTATTGCGGTGCTGTTTCAATACTTAATATTATTGCCATGGATGAAACCAACCTGGCTTTGCGGCAGATCATAGGATTGTCGTCGCTGTCGGGTGTACGAGGCAGAAAAAGCAATTTTATTTATGGCAGCACTAAAGCAGCCTTTACGCAATACCTTGCAGGACTGAGGCAATACCTTTTCAACCGGCATATACAGGTAAATGTAATTGTTGCGGGATATATCAGGAGCAAGATGACGGCAGGGTTGAACCTGCCCGCATCGTTGATGCTTGAACCGTTATTTATTGCCAAAGCTGTTTTGAATGCCGGAACAAGTTTTGTGATCGTTCCGGGCTTCAAATGGAAGATCATTTATCATGTGCTTCGCATACTCCCGGAGCGGCTGGTAGCGAAACTACCGTGATCAGGGAGTTTTTCATGCCGTTACTTGCGCCCCGGATCCCGCACCACCTCGTACAACAGGAAATGCTGGATCGGCAAAAAATCACCTTTATAATATAAGCGGAATCCATTGGCTTCCATTTCTTTATTCAGTTGAGCAACGGTCATTTTGTGCAGTGCTTTGATAGGGATCGCCGGGTCTTCGCCGCGGTATTCAATGAATAAAACTTTTCCGTCCGGCTTTAAGCTCTTTTTGATGGACTGCATCATTTCATAAGGATATTCCAGCTCGTGGTATACATCCACCATCAACGCCAGGTCAATGGAATGAACCGGCAGATTGGGAGATGTTTCGCCGCCTTGTATAATTTCTACCACGGAATCTTTTTTTAATGCTTTTTCACGGGTTAAAGCGGTAATCATTTCGTCCTGCACCTCCACTGCGTATACTTTTCCTTTCGGAACTTTTTTCGCCAGCCTGAAGCTATAATACCCGCTGCCGGCGCCGATGTCTGCTATCACGCCGTTTGAAGGAATTTCAATTTTTTGAATTGCCAGTTCCGTATTTTCCTCTGCATTTCTTTCGGCCCGGTTCAACCAATCCATCCCCGCCGCTCCCATCATATGGGCGATCTCCCTTCCGCAATAGAACTTACCCGTTCCATCGCGGCTGGCGGTTTTATATTCGTATGCTTTATCCTGCTCTTTTCCTGTATTCTTTTGCGCCCGGTTATCGCCGCAGGCGCCCAGCATTGCAGGAAACAGGAAAATAAGAAAGCGAAATGAGCATTTCATCATACCATAAATGTAAACAATTGGGCTGCAAATGTGCCGGATATGTAAGATATCCACATCACATTTTCATCATCTCCGCTTAACATTCCGGTAATCCCGGCGTTGTTTTTTTGTGTTGTAGAAGAGCAATGAAAATAATTCATCTCATGTTTGTTAAGTAAATGGGTAAATCAATCGTTTGAATCGCAGCGACCCCGGTTTCTACCGGGGTTTTTACATTTCATCAACCTCTTAATACGTGCAGCTTGCAAATTATGAATTACCTTTGCGCCTTGCCGCGAAAAAAACGGTTTTAAAACAGGAGTATACATGATTACAGTGAACAATGTTTCATTATCCTTTGGTAAAAGGGTATTGTTTGATGAGGTGAACCTGAGCTTCAGCAAGGGGAATTGTTACGGGGTGATTGGCGCCAACGGAGCCGGAAAATCTACTTTTCTTAAAATACTTTCAGGAGAAATTGATCCAAGTAAAGGAACCATAGATATTACGCCGGGGGAAAGAATGGCGGTGCTGAACCAGAACCACTTTGCCTTTGATGATAAAACAGCTTTGCAAACAGTGATGATGGGGCATAAAAAATTGTGGGAGGTAATGCACGAACGCGATGCGATTTATGTAAAAGAAGATTTTTCGGAGGAAGATGGCATGCGCGCCGGAGAGCTGGAAGGTGAATTTGGAGAGATGGGAGGCTATACTGCCGAAAGTGATGCCGGTACGCTGTTGGGAGAGCTGGGTGTAAAAGAGGAGTATCATAATACATTGATGAAAGAACTGCCGGGTAGCGTAAAAGTAAGGGTATTGCTGGCCCAGGCTTTGTTCGGCAACCCGGACATCCTGATCCTGGATGAGCCTACCAATGACCTGGACGTGGAAACCATCAGCTGGCTGGAGAATTTTTTAGCTGAATATGAAAATATTGTGATAGTGGTAAGCCACGACCGTCACTTTCTTGACGCAGTATGTACACATGTGGCAGACGTAGACCGCCAGAAAATTAAAATATATACAGGCAACTATACCTTCTGGTACGAAAGCAGCCAACTGGCAGCAAGGCAATTGAGCGATAAGAATAAGAAGATGGAAGAAAAGCGCAAAGACCTGCTTGAGTTCATTGCCCGTTTCAGCGCGAATGCTTCTAAAAGCAAGCAGGCTACTTCCCGCAAAAAAGCGCTTGAAAAGCTGGTGATTGAAGATATTGAACCGTCTAACCGGCGCTATCCCGGTATTATTTTTAAGCAGGACAGGGAAGTAGGAAACCAGGTATTGAATATAGAAAAGCTGTCGAAGAAAGCAGAAGACGGCAGGGTATTGTTCAGCGATGTGAGCTTTTCGGTAGGAAAAGGCGATAAGATCGCTTTTTTCTCAAAAGATCACCTGGCGCTTACTTCGTTTTTCGAAATTATCAATGGCGGGCAAAAAGCCGACTCTGGTAAATATGAATGGGGCACTACTATCACCAAAGCATACCTGCCCAATGATAACAGCGGATTTTTTCAAAACTCCAATCTTAACCTGATGGACTGGTTACGCCAGTATGTACCACCAACGGTTACGGATGTGGATGAGCCTTTTTTGCGTGGGTTTTTAGGAAAGATGTTGTTCAGCGGCGATGAGATACTGAAAAAAACAAGTGTACTGAGCGGGGGAGAGAAGGTAAGATGTATGATCAGCCGCATGATGATACAGAACCCTAACCTGGTGATACTGGATGAGCCAACCAATCATCTTGACCTGGAGAGCATCCAGTCTTTCAACGAAAGCATGGTGAATTTTAAAGGCGTGGTATTGCTTACTTCGCACGATCATACCTTCATGCAAACTGTGGCCAACAGGGTAATTGAGCTTACGCCAAAAGGCATTATAGATCGTCTTACTACATTCGACGAATACCTGGAAGATGAGAGAGTTAAACAATTACGGGAAAGCATGTACGAAACAAAGGGCGTATTAGCATAATGCAAAATTGAAGCTGCCACCCTTTTTTATGGTAACACAGATTTTACCAGTCTTTATCGGGCTGGCCCGGAACCGGCGCCTTTTTCATCACCCTTTCCTGTAGCTTTTTCTCCTGCTCTTCCAGCGCTTTTAACAGTTGCTGTACCTGTTGCTGGTTGAGCTTATTTTGTTTGGGCGGGGGATTGTTTTCTTTGTTCTGTTGCTTTTTCTGCTCCTGTTGTTGCTCTTGCTGCTGTTGCTGTTGTTTTTCATTCAGGGCCCGTTGCAGGTTTTCCCGGGCAAAGCTGTCTGCAGGGTTCAGCCGCAGCGATTGCTTATAGGCGTCAATGCTTTCCTCCAGCTTTTTTTGTTGCGTTAAGGAAACTCCTTTGTTGTAATACGACTGGGACTGCAGCGACTTGTCGGCTGTATTCCTGCTCATCTCATCAAATTGTTTGGCCGCTTCATCAAATTGCTTGTTTTTGAACAGCGCGTTACCCAGGTTAAATGCGGCGGTTGTATTATTGGGATCTGCCCGGAGAGCCTCTCTATAGGCATCGGCAGCTTTATCGTACTGCTGTAAACGATATGCTTCGTTGCCTTTGTTAATAAAGCTGTTTACCTGGGCATGGCACATATATACCGTAATGGTTGCTGCAATAAAAAGTAATATGCCTTTCATGACTTCAGTTTCTTTTTATCGGATATGAACAATTCTCCTGTAAGCGCTATCAAAGCCAGTGCCAGGAACCATTGAAAAAAGCTCCTGAAGCTGAGCAGGCTGGTATCCTGTATGGTTTTCTGCTCCATGCCGGCATATTGTGCAATCAGCTTGTCAACCGCAGCGTCCACATCATTCAACTGCTGGTATATACCATTCGTTTCATGCGATATATCCATCAACTCCTGTTCATTCAGCTTCGACAGGATGATATTGCCCTGCAGATCGCGTTTACTTTCGTGCGTGATAGCGTTAAGAATAGGAGCTCCCTGGGTGGTTCCCACTCCAATGGTATTGATGATGACCCCGTTCTCTGCCAGTGCTTTTGAAACCTTAAGGGCATTTTCATCATGGTCTTCGCCATCGGTGATCAGCAAAATGGATTTATACTTTTTTTCTTTTCCATTAAACCCCGAGTTGCATAGCCTCAGCGCTTCACTTATAACGGTTCCTTGTGCAGGCACCGCATCGGGGCCGGCATTGTTTACGTATAATTTTGCGGCGGTATGGTCTGATGTAAGCGGCATTTGCATATAAGCTCTTCCGGCAAAAATTACAAGGCCGATCCTGTCATCCTGCAAGCGGTCCATCAGCTTGTTTATCAATTGCCGGGCTCTTTCAAGCCGGCTGGGCTTAATATCTTCCGCTACCATGCTGCGGCTCACATCCAGCGCTATCATAATATCAATGCCCTGCCTTTTAATGCTTTCTATTTGTGTGGCAGATTGAAGATTCGCTGCTCCTGTAATAAGTAACACAAATGCTCCAAGCATGGTAATGAACCTGAAAAGGTGCCTGGCAGGTGAAAAATTGTTGGTGAGTTGTTTTACCAGCTTTTCATCCCCTATTTTTTTTGTGGTAGCCTTTTTCCAGCGGAGCATGCTGTTAAACAACAGTATTATTATTGGTACCAATAACAATAACAGCAGGTGCTCTATATGTTCAAACCTAACCATTCTTCTTTATAACAATTTATGCTACAGTAAGGCAAATATCGCTCCGTTCATTTACGTACCACTTATCACCCATTCCTCCCTCCTCACATCTTTCCTTCAAAAAACCCCAGGCCGGCAAGTATTTTTTTCAGCATATCAGTTCTTATAGCGCTTATATCGGCATTGGTATCGGCACTCTCAATATTCAGTACAAAAAAGTAAGGATGTTTGTTTTCTTCTATCCAGCCTACCACCCAGCCTACAGCATGATTTTGGCTGTTGAAGCCCAGCCCGGTTTTATAGCTGAGCTTGTAGTTGCTGTTACTTTCCTGCAACATCATGCTTCTTACTGTTAGCTGGGCCGTTTTGGTAAACGGCAGCTTATCAAAGTACAATTGCTTTACAAGCCCCAGTTCTTCGTCGGGAGAAATGAGCAATGAGTTATCCAGCCAAAAAGTATCAATAGCCGGGCCGATCTTCATATTACCGTATTTCAACGTATCAATCCACTTCTGCATGGTATCTCTGCCAATGCGTCGCGCAATTTCCTGGAAGTGCGGTACAGCAGAATACCTGAACGCCTGCGCCAGGCTTAGATCCTGGTTCCAGTTTTTATTGTTGCGTTCAATTCCATCCCATTTAATAACGGAGCTGTCGTTAAGAAGGGTGCCGGTTTGCAATGCGATCAGGGCGTTTACGATTTTAAAGGTAGAAGCGGGCACTGTCCTGGCAGTATCCTTCTTCAGGTTATACACCTTTACTTCTCCCCTGCCGTTATCGTACAAAGCGAAAGAGCCGTCTACTTTGTATTCGTCAAAATACTTTTTAAGATCGTTTTCCAGCTTAACACTGTCATTTGTTGAGCAGGACGCGAACACGGTAACGACAGTAATCCAGGCAAATAAATACCTACAACTTATTTTCATTACTAAATGTGAAGGGTTAGAGCTTTTATTTAAAAAATTATTTTATTGTAACACTCCCAGTGCTTTACCTACTTTGGTAAACGCTGCAATGGCTTTGTCGAGATGGCGCTGCTCATGCGCGGCGCTCAGTTGTACGCGGATGCGGGCCTGCCCTTTGGGTACTACCGGAAAGAAAAATCCGATCACATAGATGCCTTCCTCCAGTAATTCAGCCGCCATTTTTTGTGCCAGTGCCGCATCGTATAACATAATAGGTACAATCGGGTGATCGCCCGGTTTAATATCGAAGCCTGCTTCCGTCATTTTGGTGCGGAAATACCGGGTATTCCATTCCAGTTTGTCGCGTAAGGTCGTTGTTTCGCTCAGCATATCTAATACAGCAATGGAGGCGCCTACAATGCTGGGCGCCACAGTGTTTGAAAACAGGTAAGGACGTGAGCGCTGGCGCAGCATCTCAATAATTTCCTTACGCCCGCTGGTAAAGCCGCCCGATGCCCCGCCCAAAGCCTTGCCCAGCGTACCGGTAATAATGTCTATTTTGCCCATTACACCGCGATATTCATGCGTGCCCCGTCCTGTTTTGCCTAAAAACCCGCTTGAATGACATTCATCAATCATAACAGCCGCGTCGTATTTTTCTGCCAGCGCTACAATTTTATCCAGTTGTGCAATGGTACCATCCATACTAAATGAGCCGTCTGTAACGATAATACGGCTGCGTGCCGCCCGGGCTTCGTTCAGCTTGGCTTCCAGGTCGGTCATATTATTATGCTCGTACCGGAAACGCTGGGCCTTGCACAAACGTATTCCGTCAATAATGGAAGCGTGATTAAGCGCATCGGAAATAATAGCGTCCTGCTCGTTAAACAACGGCTCAAACACCCCACCATTCGCGTCAAAGGCTGCTGCGTATAATATTGTGTCTTCCGTACCCAAAAAAGCGGAGATCTTTTTTTCCAGTTCCTTATGTATATCCTGTGTTCCGCATATAAAACGTACGCTGCTTAACCCGTATCCCCGCAAATCAATGTATTTTTTGGCAGCCTCAATTACTGTAGGGTGCGATGACAGCCCCAGGTAATTATTGGCACAAAGATTTATAACAGATCGTGCCCCGTCCTTCCCGGGGATCTCTACTTCAATATCAGCTCCCTGCGGGCTCTCAATGATGCGTTCCGTTTTATACAAACCGTTGTTACGAATGTCTTCCAGTTCCAGGCGTATTCGTTCAGTGAATTTTTCATTCATGGTAAATGCGTTTAGCGGGCACAAACCTACGTGGTTTTTAAAATAATAAAGGCACCTGTAACATTTTATCTGCTAATGCGTCTAATTCAAAGCAGTTTAACAGTTATTTACACCAGGTATTTATAAAAAAGCTAATCTGAAATATAATTTTGTTTTCAAATATGAAAAAGAAGCTCAATATAATTGCCGCTGCCTTCATTATAATTACAGTGAGTGTATTGATTTTCAGCTCTGCAAAACAGTATAAGCGCTTAAAAACTACGAAAAGCATACCGGCAACAGAAGAGATGGTTGAAATAAATGCGAAAAAAAATCAATTAGACCTCCCTTTTTTGGAATCCTTAACAAGACATTTATTAGCTTTGGGACATTAAATAGATAAAGGGTATAGAAAAAATCTACACAAGATGCCCGGCATTTTCTAGTGCCGGGTTTTTTTATGCTTAATGGCGCGGAATGGATATGCTTCTTTACGCTGCTAAAAAATAAAAGGATGACCGTGCAGGCCGGCTCCTTAATACGGTATCAGGTATAGTTTACTTTCTTATGACCTGTTCATCCCTGCCAAATTTGAAATGCGCCGGTATGCCCTATTGCAAAAGTTGATTAATTTCATATTTATATCTATTATATCTATAATGACCTTTACACAGCTTGAATATATTATAGCTTTGGATACCTACAGGCATTTTACCCTGGCCGCCGATCATTGCCATGTTACGCAGCCAACCCTTAGTATGCAAATCCAAAAGCTGGAAGAAGAACTGGGCATTATTATTTTTGACCGCAGCAAGCAGCCTGTAATGCTTACGGAAACAGGGCTGGAGGTGCTGGCGCAGGCAAAAAATATAATACGGCAACGCGATGCTTTACAGGACCTGATACAGCACAAAAAAGGTATTTTAACCGGCGAGCTCAGGATCGGCATTATTCCAACGCTGGCTCCTTATTTATTACCCCTGTTTATTCAGCAGTTCTCTAATAAATACGCACAGGTAAAACTGGTAGTAAGCGAAATGACTACGGATATGATCATCCGCCATTTGCAGGAAGGCAGCATTGACGCCGGTATATTAATTACCCCGTTGCAGCACAAGGGCATTAAGGAGCATGTGTTGTTTTATGAAGAATTGATGCTGTATGTATCGAAAAAAAATGTGCTGTACAAAAAGCAATATGTACTGGCAAAAGATATTGATCCGGATAAGCTTTGGTTGCTGGAGGAAGGACACTGTTTTCGCAGCCAGATTGAAAACCTTTGTGAGCTGCGTAAAATGAGTACCGTTGGTAGTCATTTTGATTATGCAACAGGAAGCATTGAAACGCTGAGGCGAATGGTAGACCTGAATGATGGCATTACCATTTTGCCCGAGCTGGCAACACTGGATATGCCTGCCGGGCAAATGCAGTTGATCCGGCATTTCAAAAGCCCGGCGCCGGCACGGGAGGTAAGCCTGGTGGTGCAAAGAGATTTTATAAAAAAAAGGCTGATTGACGCATTGAAGCAGGAGATCATTGCAAATATCCCGGAAAAAATTAAAAGGAATAAACCTGCCAATGTTTTGCAGATATAAGTATATTGAAGCTTTAATTTGCTTGCATCCATGTCTAATTCAACCAAAGGTATCTGGAAGGTAATAGGCGCATCATCGGTAGGCACTCTTATAGAATGGTATGATTTTTACATTTTCGGGAGTTTAGCTACGGTTATCGCCAACCAGTTTTTCCCTAAAACCAACCCAACAGCCGCGTTACTGTCAACACTTGCCACTTTTGCGGCCGGCTTTATTGTGCGTCCATTCGGCGCGCTTGTTTTTGGCAGGCTGGGCGACCTGGTAGGAAGAAAGTATACCTTCCTGCTCACACTTATTTTAATGGGTGGATCTACATTCGCCATAGGATTGGTACCTTCTTACGAAAGCATTGGCTTTGCAGCGCCTGTAATAGTATTGTTACTGCGTTTGTTGCAGGGACTTGCCCTGGGGGGCGAATATGGCGGGGCTGCCACCTATGTGGCAGAACACGCGCCGCCTGACCGCAGGGGATTTTTTACTTCCTGGATCCAGACTACCGCTACGCTGGGGTTATTTGTTTCCCTTGGCGTAATACTTCTTGTACGTCATGGACTGGACGCCGATATACAGGTATCTATCCGGAAGTTCAATGACTGGGGCTGGCGTATCCCTTTTATTGTATCTATATTGCTGGTAGGCGTTTCTGTATATATAAGGCTGAAGATGAACGAATCGCCCTTGTTTTCCAGGCTTAAATCGGAAGGCCGGGTTTCTGTTAATCCGCTTAAAGAAAGCTTTGGGCATAAAACCAACCTGAAAATGGTGCTGCTGGCATTGTTCGGCGCTACCATGGGGCAGGGTGTGGTATGGTATACCGGGCAGTTTTACGCGCAGAGCTTTATTGAAACGATTTGTAAAGTAGACTTTGAACAATCCCGTACCATCTTAATATGGGCCATCTTATTTGCTACTCCTTTTTTTGTTGTATTTGGTTCGTGGAGCGATAAAGTAGGCAGAAAATGGATCATGCTGACTGGCATGCTGCTGGCAATTGTGTTCTATAAGCCTATTTACAGGCAATTCCTGGCGGAGACAGAGAACGCTGTTTACCAGGCAAAATCAATAGCAACAGAAGCTGCTCCTGTTGTAAAAACAGAAAAGCTGGATGACCGTATAATAACGACTACGACCACCCTAAAAACTTTTACAGACGGTTCCGCCTGCACGCAAAAAGCGATTGATACCAGCTTTTCGGATGCTTCCAAAGCGGTAGCTCATGGCCCGGTTACCTATATTGATAGAAAATTATCCCCGGCAGGTTATTGGAAATTTGTAGGGCTGGTATTTATCCAGGTAATTTTTGTAACCATGGTATACGGCCCTATAGCCGCTTTCCTGGTTGAGTTATTCCCTACCCGTATACGTTATACGTCCATGTCGTTGCCCTATCATATAGGCAATGGCGTATTTGGCGGCCTTACTCCTTTTATTGCATTGCTGCTAACTACTATCAATACGGACGATAAGCTGGTAGGGCTGATGTACCCGATCATTATTTCGGCGGTATGTTTTGTAATAGGTGTATTGTATGTGAGTAATAAAATAGATCCCGATGTAAGTGACTAAGAGAAGGAGTAAGGCATAGGGTATTCCCCTATACCCTATACCTTACACCTTATTCATAACTAAAAAAAATATTCCTGATGAACCTGTTAAGAAAATGGATGGGAGTGGTTTGGATGCTGCTGGCTCCGCTGTCAATATTTTATCTCATAAAAACGGCGGCAAGCGAAATAGCACAACACCCGGTAATTGACACTAAGATACAATGGGGCGTTTTTGTAGCAGTAGCTATACCCATAGCCGTGGGAATGCTTATTTTTGGATGGTACGCCTGGAAAGATGAGTACAGGCGGTAAAAATATCCCGGACTTCCTATTTTTGTTGAATGTCTATCGAAGTAAAAAATCTCCTGAAGGTATATGGCGAGCAAAAAGCCGTCAATAATATTTCATTTGCTGTAAAGCAGGGAGAGATCGTTGGTTTCCTGGGCCCCAACGGAGCCGGCAAATCAACTACCATGAAAATACTGACAGGGTATCTCGCCCCCACCGCCGGCGAGGCTTTTGTTTGTGGAATGAATGTGGCTGCCAATCCCCATGAAACAAAGAAAAAAATCGGCTACCTGCCTGAATCAAACCCTTTGTATTACGACATGTATGTAAAGGAATACCTGGGCTTTATTGCCGATATTCATAAAGTAGCACAGCGAAGCACCGCTATAAGCCGTGTTATAGACCTGGTAGGATTAACGCCTGAATCAAAAAAGAAGATCGGGCAATTGTCTAAGGGGTATAAGCAGCGTGTAGGCTTGGCCGCCGCGCTGGTGCACGATCCCGAGGTATTGATATTAGACGAGCCTACCACCGGGCTTGACCCTAACCAGATAAGCGAAATAAGAGAAGTAATACGCCGGCAGGGACAACACAAAACGGTCCTTTTTTCGTCGCATATTTTGCAGGAAGTAGAAGCGGTATGTAACAGGGTCGTAATTATCAATAAAGGCGCCCTGGTAGCCGATGATACCGTTTCCAATCTCCAGTCGGGAAACCGCGATAAGCATCATGTTACCGTACAGTTTTCAGCTCCCGTATCCGGGAACGTTTTCGAAGATATGACCGATATTACCGGCATTGAGCAACTGTCCGACAGCCATTATCAGTTTTACACCACCCATCCCGAAAATACCAGGCGGCAGTTACTGGAAACCGCGCTTCGTCATCAATTGAATATAGTATCCCTGCAAAGCGGAACCCAAAGCCTGGAGTCTGTATTCAGGGAGCTAACGGGAAATTAAAACGAATGCTTCCTGCTGTATAGCAATTACCTGCATTATTAGTGCTTTGTTTTTTTGCAGCAAAAGCCGAAAACCTTTTCTTTGCAGAGAAATGAACATATATACTTAGCCGGTATATTTCTTCATGTTCAACTATTTACTCAATGGTCTAAAACAACCAACCATAAAAATTTTAATATGAGCTTTATTTCAGAAATACATGCCAGACAAATTTTAGACAGTCGCGGAAATCCAACTGTGGAAGTAGATGTAGTAACGGAAAATGGGCTGGTAGGCCGTGCGGCGGTACCTTCCGGCGCCTCCACCGGCAAACACGAAGCTGTTGAATTAAGAGATGGAGATAAAAGCATATACCAGGGTAAAGGCGTAATAAAAGCGATAAAAAATGTAAATGATATTATTGCCGACGAGCTAATAGGTATGGATGTTACCAAACAGGCACATATTGACAGCCTGCTTATAAAAATAGACGGTACGGAAAACAAGGCGAAACTGGGTGCAAACGCCACACTGGCTGTTTCGATGGCGGTTGCCAAAGCCGCGGCGCAGGAAAGCAACCTGCCTTTGTATCGTTACCTGGGAGGCGTGAACGCTACTGTATTACCGATGCCTTTAATGAACATTTTGAACGGCGGGGTGCATGCCGATAATAAAATAGACTTCCAGGAATTTATGATCGTTCCGGTAGGAGCTCCTTCTTTCAGCGAGGGTTTGCGTTGGGGCGTAGAGGTTTTCCATAACCTGAAGTCGGTTTTAAAGAAAAAAGGATACAGCACCAATGTGGGCGATGAAGGTGGCTTTGCACCCGATATCCAGAGCAATGAAGAGGCTATTGAAACCGTGTTGCAGGCTATTGACGCCGCAGGGTACAAAGCCGGCGAGCAGATAGCTATTGCTATGGATGCCGCCAGCACCGAGATGTTCGATGAAGCAAAAGGATCGTACAAATTCTATAAAAGCAGCGGTAAAGTGATCAGCAGCGATGAAATGGTAGCTTACTGGACAGAATGGGTAAACAAATACCCTATAGTGTCTATTGAAGACGGTATGGCGGAAGACGATTGGGCCGGCTGGAAAAAGCTGACCGATGCTATTGGCGCCAAATGCCAGTTAGTAGGCGATGACCTGTTTGTAACCAATGTAAAACGTTTGCAGGAAGGGATTGACAAAGGCATAGCCAACAGCATTTTGATAAAGGTAAACCAGATAGGCACCATTACCGAAACCATTAATGCCGTACAGCTTGCGCAAAACAGCGGTTATACTACCATTATGAGCCACCGCAGCGGCGAAACCGAAGATACCACTATAGCCGACCTGGCTGTGGCGCTTAATTGCGGGCAGATCAAAACAGGCAGCGCTTCCAGAACGGACAGGCTGGCCAAATACAATCAATTGATCAGGATTGAAGAAGCCCTGGGCGATAATGCTATATATCCCAAAGGAAAGATTAAATTTGGGAAATGAGTTTCCTGAAAAAAATACCATCCTGGACTAAAAACAAGTACATGCTTACCCTTGCCGGGTTCATTGTGTGGCTTTTGTTTTTCGACCATAATGATTTTTTTACTCAGGTAGAACGCCGGAGCGAATTAAGGCAAATAAATAAAGGGAAGGCTTATTACAGCAGCCAGATAGAGGAAATAAAAAAAGCATCTTCTACCATCCTGGAGAGCCCGGAACGGGCTGCCAGGGAGAAATATATGATGAAAAAAGACAATGAAGACTTGTTCATCATTGAAGAAAATGAATAATTTCTTTCTTTTTTTCACCCGTTACAATATAATTTGCCGAACGCCGTTTAATAAGGATAACTCTATCCCCCCTTGACGAAACACCTTTGATCCGTATTAAAATCTGCATATCCTCAAAACCGTTATTATTTGTTATTTGAATTGTTCACCAATTCTAAATGGATAGCGCATGGATATTTATACACCCGAAAACATGATACGATTCCTGTACAAAGAAACTACAGCAGAGGAAACAGCAGCGATACAGCTTGCCCTGGATACGGATTGGTCGCTCCGTGAAAAGTTTGAAGTGTTGAAGAATGCTATGGAAGGCCTCAATACCATTAAATTTTCTCCACGTCCTTCCGCAATACAATCTATACTCGCATACGCCGGTGTAAGCAAAGAAATTGAACAGCACTGAAATAACCAGGGGTTAACGTATTTTCGTTGTTGAGATCAAATTTCCCAATGACAAAAAAAGAGCGTTACGCGTTTGTGCTCCAATGGTTCCAGGAGCATGCTCCCGAAGCAGAAACCGAATTAATTTACGATAGCCCTTATCAATTACTGGTAGCTGTAATTTTATCGGCCCAGTGTACCGATAAAAGGGTGAATCTTACCACACCGGCTATATTTCAAAAATATCCCGATCCCCCATCGCTGGCAAAAGCCGGCTTTGAAGATGTTTTTCCGCTCATAAAAAGCATTTCCTATCCCAACAACAAAACAAAACATTTAATTGGCATGGCTAATATGCTGGTTGACCGGTTCAGCGGGCAGGTTCCTCTTACCGTAAATGAATTGGTACAATTGCCAGGGGTGGGCAGAAAAACGGCCAATGTAATTACCTCGGTTATTGACCAGCAGCCTAATATGGCGGTAGATACGCATGTATTCCGGGTTTCGGCCCGCATCGGTCTTACCACCAATGCCAAAACGCCTTTGGCTACAGAAAAACAGCTTATTAAGCATATACCTGTTCACCTGGTTCATAAAGCGCATCACTGGCTTATTTTGCACGGCAGGTATATATGCGTTGCCCGGAACCCTAAATGCGGGGCGTGCGGATTGCGACCGGCATGCCTTTATTACAAGAAACATGCAAAACCCGCTCCTATGTAATAAGGGGTTGCTGGTATATAAAATTTCAATTTCCGGGGGATTATCCAACTAAAATAAAGCGACATACTATAATATTTATATCTTTGCGCCGAAGTCAGACCCTGTCTGGCTTTTTTAAATTAAGTTGTAATGCCGGATTTGCCAGTAATAGATAAAACCCGTTTACCGCTCCATATAGCTATTATTATGGATGGTAACGGGCGGTGGGCAAAGGAAAAAGGTGAGAACCGCCTGTTTGGCCATTACCAGGGTGTGCAGAGCGTGCGCGATACGGTAGAAGGCTGCGCTGAACTCGGCATCTCCTACCTTACCCTGTACGCTTTCAGTACCGAAAACTGGGACAGGCCCGAGGAAGAAGTAAGCGGCTTAATGGCACTGCTGGCCGAAACGATACGAAAGGAAGTGCCAACGCTTAATAAAAACAATATTAAGCTGCAAACCATCGGCAACATCAGCATGTTGCCCGAATATGCCTATAAAGAGCTGCTGGAGGCTGTTGAGCTTACACGCACCAATACGGGGCTAACGCTTATTATAGCATTGAGTTACAGCTCGCGGTGGGAGCTGGTTACAGCGGTACAGCACATTGCAACAGATGTGAAAAACGGGAAAATACAACCCGGCGATATTAACCAGGATACTTTGAGAAACTACCTTAATACCAGCGCTTTTCCCGACCCGGAATTGATGATACGAACAAGCGGTGAATACCGGATCAGTAATTTTTTATTATACCAGTTAGCATATGCAGAATTATATTTTACCGATACCCGTTGGCCCGATTTCAGGAAAGCAGACCTGTATAAAGCTATTTTGAACTTTCAGCAACGCGAAAGGAGATTCGGTAAAACCGGTGAGCAAATTCAACAGGAAACCGCTACAGACGCTCTTTAGCCAATTTAAACCAATTGTCTTTTAACAAACCATTTCATTTAATCCCGTTAATTTGCCGGGCGAAACTTAAAAAAGGATGCACAGGATCTGCACGTTTTTGACCATTTTACTTGGATTAAGTTTTATCTCAACCGAAACTAACGCACAGGTAAACGATACGCTTCCACCTACCTCAGTGGATCCCGCTTTAATGGGATTGTTCAATCAGTCTATTCCTAAAAGATATACCATTGCCGAAGTAAAGGTAACCGGCACCCAGTATTTTGATCCCAACCTGGTAACTTCCATATCGGGCCTCAATGTAGGCGATGAAGTGCGTATACCCGGCGGAGATAATTTTTCTAAAGCCATTGAAAAGCTATGGGGTCAGAATTTATTTGCGGATATAGAAGTGTATATCACAAAAGTGGAAGGCGACAGGATATGGGTGGAGATAGCGGCGGTGGAACGGCCCAGGCTGTCTAAAGTGATCTTCAGGGGCATTAAAAAAACCGAGGCAACTGATCTGAAAGAAAAAATAGCCATTACCGCCAGCCAGGTGGTAACGGAAGCCCGGAAACAAAATGCAATAGAAGCCATCCAGAAGTTTTATATAGAAAAAGGTTTCCAGGGAGCATCGGTAGTAGTGCAGGAGCGCCCCGATACCGCTTATACCAATGGAGTTGATCTTATCTTTATCGTAACCAAGGGAGGAAAAGTACGTGTGAACGACATCATGTTTTACGGCAATGAAAGCGTGAACGAGCTGAAGCTGAAAAAGCAAATGAAAGGTACCAAGGAAAAAACCAGGATCTCTCTTTTTCCTGCCGATGATAAAGGCCCCTATGGCGAAAAGCAAAAAATCACATTCCGGGAATTTGTAAGCAGCTACTCATTTCTCTCTCCTACCAAAACACTTGATTATTTAGATCCGTATTTCAGGTTTAAAATATTCAGCTCGGCTAAATTCAACGAAAAAAAGTATAAAGAAGATAAAGAAAAAGTGCTGGAGTATTATAACTCCCTGGGCTTTAGAGATGCGGTAATTGAAGATGATACGGTGTTTTACAACGCCAAGGGAAATTTGAATGTGGCCCTAAAGGTAAGTGAAGGACGCAAATACTACTTTGGGGATATAACCTGGAGGGGAAATACAAAATACTCTGATTCGCTGCTGACGGTAATACTCGGCATTAAAAAAGGCGATACGTACAACCTGGAAACCCTGAACAAAAAGCTGGGTAAGCAAATGACGGCAGACGGAGGCGGAGATATCAGCAGCCTGTATTCAGATAACGGCTACCTGTTCTTTCGGGTAGACCCGGTTGAAACCTCGGTATACAACGATACGATTGACCACGAAATAAGAATTACCGAAGGTCCGCAGGCTACCATTAAAAGAGTTACGATTGCCGGTAACGATAAAACAAAAGAACATGTGATCAGGCGCGAGTTAAGAACATTGCCCGGCGAAAAGTTCAGCCGCGAACAATTGATCCGTTCTAACAGGGAAATTGCCAACCTGGGCTATTTCAACCAGGAAAAAATAGGTATTAATCCTGTTCCCAATCCCGACGATGGGACGGTGGACATTAACTATACCGTGGAAGAAAAATCGTCGGACCAGTTGGAGCTGAGCGCCGGCTGGGGCGGTGGCATTGGCTTAACCGGTACGGTGGGTGTGGTATTTAATAACTTCTCTATTAAAAATATTTTCAGGAAATCGTCCTGGAGCCCGCTGCCTTCCGGCGACGGGCAAAAGCTGAGCCTGCGTTTTCAGTCGAACGGTCGTTATTTCCGCTCCACTAACTTTTCTTTTACCGAGCCATGGCTGGGAGGTAAAAAACGCAATTCGTTTACGGTGAGCCTTTACAGTTCTAAATACGCCAATGCCTGGGATCCCTATACTTACCGGTATACCAATGCAAGAGCTGATTCTTCTTACCTCAGGGCAATGGGCGCTACTATATCGTTAGGCAAACAGTTAAAATGGCCCGACGATTATTTTACCCTGGTATACGCGCTTAATTTTACGCAGTATAAATTGAAAAACTATCCCGGGTTTTTTGCGGGATTATCTACCGCCACTTCTAACATTGTTAACCTGAAGCTTACCCTCTCCAGGTCGTCCATCAATCAGCCGATCTTCCCCACGGGCGGATCAAGCTTTATGGTAAGCGGCGCGTTTACGCCTCCTTACTCCGTGTTCAGGGATGTGAACAGCATTAAATCTGAAGATAAATACAAATTGGTTGAATACCATAAATGGCGTGTAAATGGCGAATGGTATGTGCCTTTGGGTAAACCGGGCGGGGAAGATAAAAACCGCCAGTTTGTGTTAAAGTTTGCTGCCAAATACGGCTTTATAGGTCGTTACAACAAAAACCTGGATATATCTCCGTTTGAGCGCTTCCAGGTGGGTGATGCAGGGCTGACCAATAACTTTGGTATTTTAGGGTACGATATCATCGCGCACAGGGGGTATCCTGTGTACGATAATTCCGATCCAACCATTAACCCCGATCAGCAATCAACCAATAAGTTCTTTACCATATTCAACAAGTATACAATGGAGCTGCGCTATCCGTTCTCCACTAACCCCAGCAGTACAATTTACGGGTTGGCGTTCTTTGAAGCAGCCAACGGATGGTATGATTTTAAAGACTGGAACCCCTTCCGCCTCCGCCGTTCGGTGGGTTTGGGCGCCAGGTTCTTCCTGCCTATGTTTGGTTTGTTAGGGTTTGATTATGGATTGGGGCTTGACAGGTTAGCCGTACCGGGAGCTACCTTTAAAGATGCTACCAGGTTTACCTTTATGCTTGGCTTTGAGCCGGAATAAACCGGTTGAATTGGATTGTTTATCATGATTTTAGTGTAATAATGCGAAAACCTTTCCTGTAGAAACCTTATTTTTAATGCCCGGAAAAAAGCTCATAATATACAAAGCCGTGAAATAGCCGGGTATATGAGCTCCCTCTAACTATAAAATAAAAAAATACGGATGAAAAAGCTTTTGTTAATAATATGCATTTTTTGCCTGGCAGGTATATCTGCGCAGGCTCAACGATATGCTGTGCTGGATACGAAATTTATTCTTGACAGGCTGCCCGAATATAAAGAAGCGCAGAAAAAGCTGGACCAGTTCAGCGAAGCATGGCAGAAAGAGCTGGATGCGCTGCAGGGTAATTTAGACCGCATGTATCGCGATTTTGAAGCGGAGCAGGTAATGTTGAGCGAAGATTTGAAAAAAAAGCGGGAAGACCAGTTGTTTAATAAAGAAAAAGAGCTGAGAGACTTACAGCGGCAACGCTTTGGTTATGAGGGCGATTTGTTTAAAAAACGCCAGGAACTGATAAAGCCGGTACAGGATAAAGTATACAATGCAGTACAGAAGCTGGCTGTGGAAAAAGGCTATGATTTTATTTTTGATAAAAGTGAAGGAATTACCGTTATCTTTGCCGACCCCAAATTAGACCGTAGCGAGGATGTATTAAAATTGCTGGGGGTAAATAAATAATTGTTAAAGCACTGTTGTGGCAGAACTAACAGGAACAAATCTTCATCTTTAAACCAAAATAAAACTGAAACATTTACTAATATGAAAAAGGTTTTCTCTTTAGTAGCGGTAATCGGGTTGCTGGTAGCAGCAGGAAATACTGCGGTGGCACAAAACAAATTCGGACATGTTGAGCTTGAGCATGTAGTATCAATTTTGCCCGATGTAAAGAAGGCGGATACAATTCTCCAAAATTTCAGGAAAGATTCACTGGAACAGCAGTTGCCCTTTTTTTTAAGCGAATACAAGCGTAAGGATTCTATAGCCAAATCGCCTGCAACGCCTGCTGCTATTAAGCAAACCGTTCAGCAGGAAGCAAATCAGTACCTGCAGATCATCCAAAACTGGGACCAGTATGCACAGCAGGAAATGCAGCGTAAAAGCCAGGAAGTCTATAGCCCATATTTTTCGCGCGCATTTGAATTGATAAATACGGTTGCCAAAGAAAACGGGTATACCTGGGTGTTTAAACAACAAGAGGCGCTGCTAGTGGCTCCTCCAGCGGACGATCTGCTGCCGCTGATAGCCAAAAAGCTGGGCGTTAAGTTAGATAATCCTGCCCCTGCTTCCGGCGGCGGCGCTAAAAAGTAATAATTTTTAAATTCTTTTTTATAAAAGCCACCCTTACCGGTGGCTTTTTTGTTGTACCTGTTTTTTGCCGGCTATCTTTGCCTGTACTTTACTAAAACACATAATGTATGAACCAGCATCCCATAGGCGTTTTTGATTCTGGTTATGGCGGGCTTACGGTATTGAAAACATTCATTGATAAGCTGCCGGGTTACGATTATTTATATTTGGGCGATAACGCCCGTGCGCCCTATGGTACCAGGTCGTTCGATACGGTTTACCGGTATACGCTCGAATGTGTTAAGTGGCTGTTCGGGCAGGGATGCCCCCTGGTTATCCTGGCCTGTAATACTGCTTCCGCCAAAGCATTGCGAACAATACAGCAAAAAGATCTGCCGCTTTTACAGCCTGGCAACAGGGTTTTGGGTGTTATACGTCCTACAACGGAAGTAATGGGCGCTTTTACCAAAACGCAACAGGTGGGTCTGCTCGCTACTACAGGTACTGTCCAATCAGGCTCGTATTTACTGGAAATGGAAAAATTTTTTCCGCAGGTAAAGGTATACCAGGAAGCCTGTCCCATGTGGGTTCCGCTTGTGGAAAACAATGAATACGAAAATGAGGGCGCCGATTATTTTGTAAAGAAAAATATTGACAACCTCCTGGCTCAGTGCGGCAGCATAGACACGGTATTGCTGGCCTGTACACATTACCCTTTGCTTGCAAAAAAGATCAGGCAATATTTGCCGGAACATATTCAATTGCTTACGCAGGGAGAAATTGTTGCCGGCAGCCTGGCAGATTATTTAAGCCGCCACCCGGAGATGGAAAAACGCTGCAGTAAAAACGGCAGCCGGCATTTTTATACCACCGATTCGGTTGAAGATTTTGATGCGCATGCTACCCTGTTCTTTGGAAAACCTATTCAGTCTGAGCATGTTAGCATGGGTTAAGGCTCAAAAGGGTGTTCTGTATCTTAAAATAAAAAATCCTGAAAAACTACTTGCGTTACAGTAATATCATTGTTTAGCCTTACCTTTGCCGACCTTTCATCCAGCCAATGCTGAAGGGGCGTGGTGGCCCGTCGGCAAAAAGCTAAATGGTTTTGAAACCCGGTTCGCTTCTCCCGGACCACTATTTCAAAAGTGAAAAAGTAAATTATTATGAAACGTACATTTCAACCGCACAAACGCCGCCGTAAAACGGTTCATGGATTTCGTAAGCGCATGCAAACCGCCAATGGCCGTAAAGTGCTGGCCAGCCGTCGTAAAAAAGGACGTAAGAAGCTGACTGTTTCTGACGAGAAAAAAGCGAAATAATTAGTAGTTGTGTGGGCAGGAAGTTGCCTGCATACATAGTTTGATACTGTATAGCCCTGTTTTTTGCAGGGCTATTTTTTTAGTAACTTACACCAGCCTACTACTATTGAAAAAAGAGCTCACTTTACAAAAGAAAGAAAGGCTGAAAAGCCGCAAGCAAATTGAGCATTTGTTCAGTAAGGGGAAAAGTTTTTCTGTTTTTCCGTACCGGGTAATATATGCTTTTGATAGTGCTGTTAACCACCTGCACGAGCCGGCGTTGAGATGCGGGTTTGCTGTGAGTTCGAAATTTTTTAAAAAAGCGGTTGATCGTAACCGTGTTAAAAGAGTTACTAAAGAAGCTTACCGCATTCAAAAGAATACATTGGAAGACAAATTGCTGTTGCGGCAAAAAACGCTGCATATATTTATACTGTATACAGGTAAGGAGCTTCCGGATTTTGCGATATCTAAAGAAAAACTTGGTTTAATTTTGAATAAGCTAATGCAACAGGCCGATGAAAAAAATACTTCAACTGCTTAGCATACCGTTCATATGGCTCATCAGGCTGTACCAGGTGATCCTTTCGCCGGTAATGGGCAGGTCGTGCCGGTTCACCCCAACCTGCTCTCACTATGGCATACAGGCTTTAAAAAAATACGGGCTGTTTAAGGGCACATGGCTCACTATTAAAAGGATCAGCCGGTGCCACCCGTGGGGTGGGCATGGATATGACCCGGTGCCGTGAGATGGGAGATTTGAAATTTGAGATTTGAGATGGAGATAGAATAAAGAGGTTGATAGGTTGCATGGCTTTCCTGCAGTATTTAATCGAAGCATAATGCCTTTCTCATACATGAGACCTTAAATAAAAAAGGCTGCCCCGGAAAACCCCGGACAGCCCTGATCTTGTTGTTACAAAACCTATGCTTTTTCGAATCTCTCTGCCACTTTTTTCCAGTCAATCACATTCCATATTGCAGCGAGGTAATCGGGACGCTTATTCTGGTATTTCAGGTAATAAGCGTGTTCCCAAACGTCCACCCCCAGCAAGGGAGTACCTTTTACTTCTGCAACATCCATTAACGGGTTGTCCTGGTTGGGAGTACTGGTTACTTCCAATTTACCATCTTTTAAAATTAACCATGCCCAGCCACTGCCAAAACGTGTAGCGCCGGCAGTATTGATTTTAGATTTCAGTTCATCAAAGCTACCAAAGGCACTGTTAATAGCATCCGCTAATTTTCCCGAAGGAGCGCCGCCACCGGTTTTAGACAAGGTCTCCCAGAAAAAAGTATGATTCCAGTGACCGCCACCGTTATTACGGACAGCCGGGCTGATTGAACCTGCATTTTTTACCAGTTCTTCCAGCGATTTATTTTCATTAGGAGTTCCTGCAATAGCTTTATTGAGGTTGTCAACATAAGCCTGGTGATGCTTGCCGTGATGGATCTGCATCGTAAGTGTGTCTATATGGGGTTCCAATGCATCGTAGGCATACGGCAGAGCCGGTAAAGTAAAAGCCATAATCTATAATTTAAATGTTTGAAAAAATATTTTAAAGAACGGATCACAAATTTACTGAGTAATCCCCATTCCTACTTTTATAATTCAGTATTCTTAAAGGGAATATATCATAAATAGTGCCGTTATACATTCAGATATTACCGGGCAAAACATAAAAATTGTTTGTGGTTTACAATCAAAAATCCCTATTTTTGCCGCCCTTATTCCTCCTTAGCTCAGCCGGAGTTTTTCAAAACGACGCAGGAGTTTTAGAAAAACAAGGTCCCGATGAGCAACGCGATATCGGGATTGGTTTACGCCGGATGAAGATAAAGAAGGATTGAAAACAGGAAACATATTCCTCCTTAGCTCAGTTGGTTAGAGCATCTGACTGTTAATCAGAGGGTCTCAGGTTCAAGTCCTGAAGGGGGAGCCAAACTGGAGTTTTAAAACGACTTAAAAATCGTTAAAACGAGTAAAACCCACGCCAGACGCAAGTTTGACGTGGGTTTTGAATTTTCTTGAAGTTTTTAATTCTTCGTAATTCCCACCAATTCTTTTACGGTTTCTTTTACGGTTTTTCGGCACATTTTTAATCGGGAAGGCGTATGAACATACCGGTCGTAACACCCATCATTAACTGGCGCAATGCCGTAAATGTTACAGGAATGTATTCCATTCACCTGCGCGGATCTACCTGCATCCGCAGCCCAGCCGGTATTACCCTGTAAAAACGCCCCAGAAAGTAAGGTTGGAACAGTGGACAGGAAAAGATGGGTGCTGGGTTAAAAATACCCACCCTTTCTCTTTTGAGATCAATAACCGCATCGCTGAAATAAAAACCAAAATTTCGGAGCTGATCAAGCGGTTTTATAACCAGGGAAAGCCCATCACCTTTTACACTATTGAGCGCGAAATTTTAAGAAAAGGCGATAAGGCCATTTTAAATGATTATTTCCGCAACTATATTGATTATCCACCGGAGAATGTAAACCTCGACCCTGTCACCTGGGAGAAATACGAAGCCTTCCTGATGCACCTCAATAATTTTGAACCTAAAATCCGCTTCGGTGATATAGATGAAACGATAATTGCAAGGATTCGCAATTATCTGAGCGAACAAAAAGGGCGGAAAGGCAAACTGGAAGCATCTACCATCAAATCTTACTTTGATAAATTCAAAGTCGTCCTGACCTACGCTGCAAAAAAGGAGCACCTGCTCAATGTCCAGGATGTAGAACAATACTTTGATGAGATCGCTATAACCATATCCAGAAGGAAAGAAGGACAGCATTTAGAAATAGAAGAAGTTCAAGCCCTGCGCCGGCTGGAATTTGATAAAACAGAAAGAAGTCTTGAACGGGACCGGAACTTGTTTTTATTCCAGGTATATACAGGATTTTATTACAACGACCTGCAGATACTAAAGAAAATCCAATTATTCCGGGATATTGAGTACGGTTATTATATCATCGGTGAAAGAGATAAAAACGGTAAACCTACTATTATACCGCTGTATAAATTTCCATATGCCACCACTATACTGGAAAAGTATTCTGATAAAAATCCTGAAAGCGAATTCCTGTTCAGAAAAAGTCTGTTTGTAGAAATCCAGGTGTATAACAGAAATCTGAAGCTGCTGGCCCAACGAGCAAAAATAGTACGGCCGCTTTCTAATAAAACCGGCCGCCATACCAATGCACAAATGTGGATCCGTTCTGGCGCAGAACGCCCGGTACTCTCCAAAATGATGGGACATGAAAAAGAAACAACAACGGAAAATTACTACAAGGTAGGTCTGCGGGAGGTTATAGAAGGAACCAAGTCCGTGGATTTTGCCCGATTCGATATTTAATCATCAGTTAAAACTATAATCATGCAAATCATTCAAAGTATTCAAAATCGCATTTATGAGATCAGGGGAGAAAGGGTTATGTTGGATCGTGACTTGGCGGCTCTTTATGAAGTGGAAACCAAAGTGTTTAACCAGGCGGTCAAAAGAAATTTAAAGAGGTTTCCACCAGATTTTATGTTCCAGTTGAATAAGGATGAATGGGAAAGGGTAAGGTTTCAAGTTGACGCCCTGGAAAAATCAGATTCTTTAAGGTCACAATTTGTGACCTTAAAGAGTGGTCGCGGTCAGCACGTCAAATTCTTGCCTTATGCGTTTACAGAACATGGCGTGGCTATGTTAAGCGGTATATTGAATAGTGATAAAGCAGTCCAGATGAATATTGCCATTATCCGGGCATTCATAGAAATGCGAAGGTTCAATATTATTCATACGGATTGGAAAGAGCAAATTCGTGAATTGAAAGATAAGATCAGTGGACATGATGCACAACTCTCGCAAATTTACGATGCGTTAGAAAATTTATTGGATGAAAAGGCAGCGGAAAGAAAATGGGAGGATAGGGAGAGAATCGGGTTTAAGAGATAGTATGCGCATAAAAATTGAAATGCCAGAAAATGGTATTCTGGTCAAGGTCACAAATTGTGACCTTGAACGAAACGTAATTTCATATAAAAGGGATAAAGATTGATGTCCTATGTGATGTCGCTGAGGCAAATCGCAAACGCTTTGGATAGATGGGTTTTTGTCAAAAATGTACAAGTGGAGCTAGAACGTATAGAAGAGTTTAAAAAAGCTGGATAAAGTTGAAATAAATATGGGTTAAAAGGTCTGAAAAAGAAACTGTAGTTTTTTTCGGGAGGACAGAATTCGAACCTACTTATTATTTTATTGAAAATCAATCAATTTGCTAATCTGATTTCATTCTACTCACGGAATAGCTCAAACATGAATTTGGATGAAAGAACTTGCATGTAAATTAATGGAATTAAGTAAATAAAACAAGTTGGATTGAAATAGCATACTCTTGTCCTACCACCCATTTTCTAGCAAATATTGATTATTTTACTCTTTTATCTTCACTAAACCTACTGCGAATGCCTGCTATAAAAGTCATTGACAAGAGCAATCCCTCACATATTGGATTACAGCCAATCCGAGTGCTTCAAGATCTCTTGCCACTTAAACTCGAAAATACCTGCCCTGAATTCATAGAACTTACTCGCGATGCAATAGAAAATAAAAATCTTTATCCTGGATTAATGTACCATTATGGAAACAAGAGAGCAGAAAGTCCTTATGTACAATTTTCTGCAATACATATCCACGAAAGTTTTCTATCGTACACTTGGTGTATTTGCTACTGCCTCTATGCCCTGCATACTGAAACTTTTAACGTAAAAAATGGCAAAACCGATGATGCCGCAGATGAAAGTATTAACGAAATTCTGAATTTATTTCGCTACGCTAAATCTCTAATTCATGAATATTCCGAGTGGAATAAAGAAAAATTCCCCAATCCAGAGCTATATGGCGATGAAGAAAAAATGACGATAGAAATCGTCAACAAACTATTCTTTGCCGCAATTAATTACATACTCTGCCATGAATTCGCACACATAGAATGCGAACATAATACGAAGCACGATTTCGACGACCCAGACTTTAATATCAATGCAGAAATCGAAGCCGACGAAAGAGCTTTACAATTAATGTTATTGGGATGTACTTCAACCACGTTACAAGGCACGTCATTAGGTATTATTTGCGCCGTTTTTAGCTATTTTTTCTTCAGTAAGTACACCGTATCCAGCAATGGAACGCATCCTGACACGGATAATAGATTACATGAAGTATTACTTTATCTTGATCCCGAACCTAATAGCCCAATTTGGACGTTTGCATATATTGGCTATAGGCTTTGGGATATGGCGTTTAATAAAAATTTTGAAGAACCCGAAACGGCAACCTCAAACAAGGAGTTGTATTTCCACATCTATGAACAGCTTCAAAATGAAAAAAAGACTTTATGAATTTCCATACGCAACGTGGTTTTTACTCACCTTCATACTATAAAATTAAACTGGCAACATCTTATAACATTGCGCCACTAGATAAATTGCCTGTTCAAGTTCAATCTGTATTTTTTCATGAGTACTTTCACTTTCTGCAGGATGTAACTTCTGAATTTGGGTACAGCTCCGGTTGGAATGCATACGATCGAATCAGGCAAATAATCGCTCATTATCAGAAATCTACCGGAGACATTGAATTGCCCCCAGTGGAAAACGAACAATTTGAACAAAGTAATTCCAATCTAAATTACTATTTCGCCCAATCCGGCGATATAGGTCCGGCAACTTCGAATAATCAACAGATCAGCGATCCTTTAAGAATAAAAAGCTATAGGGTTACACCTGCACACGACAAATTTAGAGTAGAAGCAAACTCAGGAATAAAATTCATTCAATTAAATCTTCTAAATGATGAAGGAAAGCCCGCTACATATTGGTTTGGTGGAATCGCAATTGTCGAATCTATGACCCACCTTATTCAAAGGAAATATTTTGGCGAAAATGAACATCCTGATCTTCCCTATAAGGCTGCAATCATTTTCGCAAACTTTCTTTCTGAAAAACTCCGGGATAAAGAAGAATTTATTTTTGCCCTGTGTGACCTTTCAATTTGCACGCCGTCCCCTGGTCAGACATTTCTTGAACTGATATTGGAAATTGATTCATGGGAAACTACCAACATTACTACCGAAGAGATTTACAAATTTGGATTACATTATATCAGTAGTAAATGGTGTAATAGTAGTTCAAAAGAGGGGCTGCGTCATCAGTTGAGCCAAATTTTCGGACATGAAATCTTTAATAATGAAAGAGAATGGTTGACACAGGTATTAGAAGCAGGCAATAAATTAAGGCGATCAGAGCCTCAATTTATGCTTGAATTATACAGAAATAGTAGGCCATTCGAAGGTAAGTTTTATGAGGTTTATAAATTGCTTGGTGTTCCTGAGGTAATAAATTCTATTGGTAATCGTTGGTTTGCGGCACCTCCCGTAATGCGTGGTAAACAAGATAGTATACACACGGTATTTTTATCCGCATTTAAACAGCTTCACGATTTATTTTTGTTCGGAAAAAAAGATTGCGCTTTATACGATCATTGCTTTTATTCGGAACCTAAAATGCCTACAGATGATCAGTGCAAGACAGCCCCTTGGCTTAAAGCGAAAGAAAAAGCTATTTGCCCTTTTGGTGCAGTATGGGTAGCTTTCGGGTTACAGAGTAGAAACATAACTTTTCGCAAATAACATATATTTTGCAGCCTCACTCTAAACTAATTTCACGTGAACTATTTGCAGGAATTTATATCGAAGTACCTTAACGGCAAACCGGTCTCTCCGGTTCTTCTTAAAATCATTGATTTCGTTTTAACCCTGAGCCTAACATCTATATTTTTTCAAAAGGTTTACTTTCATTACAGCCTTCTTGATATTACTGACTATAAAGGAGTTTATCATTTTATTTCATCAGGGCAGTTCTTTATTCCCTTAGTACTTTTCTTTTTAACACACTTTTCAATAAACTTTGCATCAGGTTCCTTTTTCAACCTAGCTTCACATTTTATTTCTGCTAAATGGCTAAATAAAGTTCTGACTTACAAACTAAAATCTTCCGACTTTGAGCCACTGATTAAAGTCTCCGAAAATCAAAAGCTGCCCGTCGTTCCAATACAATTAGATAACAATTTTATTTTTAAGACTTACTCTCTTATAAAGAAGTCTAAAACCGAAAGACAATGGCAACAAATTGCTGATAAAATAAGTCGTGACGCCCAAAGTGCCAAATCCGTCCTGAACATAGTTATTAAAGCAATCATCGCTACATTTGTTTATTATAACACTATTCCTTATTTCGGGGCATACCTTTTCTCATTAGTATTAGTCCTGCTGGTTAGCATTCTTATATTACAGTTTATTTGGCATCTTATTTTAGCTAATGCACCGGCTGCGATTAGAAAATTTGATACTGAAATGACAAGGCTACTTAGCGAATCTCAAAGTGCTGATATTCAGTAACCTCGCAATTAGTCTTTATATGTTGTCTGTTAAGTGAATTGTAAGTAATTCATTTTTATACTGTTTTATCATTTCTTTGATACCTTCTCTTAGGGGCAGGCATGGCCAGATTGAATAAAATATTAATATTAATATTAATGTGCGTATACTATAGTCATAATCTTTATCAAAAATTTAATCATCAACCGCCGAAATATCTTGCAGTCTATTTCCTGTTTATTTTTTGAGAAACCAATTTTTAAGGGTGATATCCGTCATGCTAGTTTTTATGTAGTTGCTGTTCATGGCAAAATTGGGATACCGGCTCTTTTAAGTTCTGGCCAAAAAACAAATGGCAGTGGCAACTTGTCTCCGGCAATAAATTTTATCGGTAAAACTTCCGAAGTCAAGATCAGTGACGATACCTTTATCCCGCTCCCTGTACCGATGAAATCACCTAAAACTTTTTTATTGGCTATAATCCAATTGTGCCTATCAAGATGACGTTGAATATTTCTCTTTTGCCCTTCTCTTCCCAAATAGGCGTCTAGTTCGACCTTCATTTCATGCATGTTCCTTGCCTGATGAGTTCTCTTGCATTCTATACTATAAACCTTTTGATCGGACTCATCAAAAGCCAGCACATCAATGTCTCCCAGATCCGTCTCACATTTTAAGTGTCCGTTTGGCTTCATTTTTACTTCGTAATCCCATACTTTAAAGTTGGTGTGTTTCTTTAACCATTTAACAACTTCGTTTCTAAACTCCTTACCTCTTGCTTCTCTGAAGGTTCCCAAAATGGCTGATACAGTCGTATCTACATACTTTAACCTACCGTTCAACAATAATCCATGAATTGCTTTACTTGCATCTTCAACGTTTCGCATTCCGTAAATAAAGTAATCTTTCTCATCCGCTACTAATTTTAATAGCGGTCTGCGCCTTATACTGAACTCCCGGTTATATTTCCACGGAAACACGTCCTCATTCTTATATCCAGCTGGTGCTTTTAGAAAATCATTCCTTTGATCCAAAATAAGCCATTCAAGTACTTTCAAGTATTCCTCCTTAAAGAATGCCTCGGCCCTCATTTTTCCTATAAGCATATTCCTTTCAATGAATAAAACGGATGCATTATTTTCAATTGCATACTTAATAAGTAAACCACACACCTGAATAGTAGCTGTATAATCAAAGCCGAAATCAGCCTTAAAAGCTTTATTCACAGGTTCCCAATATTCATTTATTTCGCTCAAATCAGGTATATTCAGTTTATCTAAAACGTCATCGAATGTCTCTATATAATAGTCAATGTCTGCACTAGATTTAGCTTCAGAGAATGGCTTTAAAACAGTATCAAAAAAAGATTTCCCTATCTGTATTCTTCCCGACGGAAGCAAGCCGATTATTGGATCGTCCAACTTAAAATGAATGCAATCGCTTACCATTCCAAATGCAAGCACCTCATTCATCACTGCAAGCAAATAATCCATATCAACATATCCTAAGTCATGAGTCCCTTTAGTAGGACATGCTACAAATAGCTCAATAAGAGATTTACAAGCCAATGAAGTAATAACCATCGCATTTTCATTTTGCAATAATTTTTTTATCACTGCCTCCTTATCGTTGTTACAGTGCAATTGAGCTGGGAGTTTTATTTTGCTAATTTCGCGCCTGTGAATAAGACTCTCATTTAGCTCAAGCAATCTTGCAATCAGTCTTCTTTGATCAAACTGGTCAGCTTTTTGCCTAATAAATTTTATCAAAGCAGACACAACGTAATTGCAAAATTTGACTTTCTCAGAAGACAATTTTATGCTGGCAGGTAGCACAAACGGGTAGTTTACGATCCTTACAAGATCATCTTGAACCATGTTAATAACAGCCTCCGAAATTAGATGAGTTCTTTTAAGCCATCGATTGTCCAGTCGGAAATCACGATTTGTATCCAGTATCATTATCATTTTCCCAGGCCCAAGAGGAATAATTTCATCAAGCAAGGCTTGGGCTTCAGTATAGGATAAGTCAAAGCCAGGAATTTCCATGCAAGCCTCCACTATTGAGAACATAATCATTCTTTCGCCTCTATTGTTGGATCCCGTTAAATGCCGGAAAATGCCCGGTGGAATGAAAAATTCGATTATTCTGCCTTTGTAGACAAATTCAAATTCGTCCGAAAGATTAGGATCATAGAGATCTTGATACAAATGCTGACCAAATAAAAATGGATCAATAGAGATTTGTATTTCTAAACTCTCAAGGCCTGCTGTTTCGAAGTGGGTATATAGTCTTCTGCTTAATTTTTCAAGCCATGCAGCCACTGCCTCTAATGTCATCTCAAAAAATTGACTGTTCTCCGATTGTTCATTGGCACCAACCAGCCATATAGGTGTAGGAGAACATTCGACTAAGAACCTAGTCCGATCAAACGAGTGAATAGGTAAGTATACACTCTCATAGTCTCTAAAACGTTCGACCGACTCATAAGCCGATTCTAAATTATGAAGGGTAATTGCTCCGTGTATATTCCTCTTTTGCTTTGCAGAGCGATACAGATCCGCACCGGAACCGGGAACTACACTTAACATACTGAATTGAGTGCTGTCATTTAAGTAAAAACTTTCGCCCTTTAATTTGAATATAGCGTATGTATCGATGGATGCTGTGTCAAGTATTTTGGTCTTCGCCGCAAATCGTCCGTAAGCTTTTGCATAATTAAAAAGATCAAGGGGCTTCCACTGTTCGGCGTTTGCAAGGTGGATAAATTCATATGCCGAAAAATAAATTACTTGCTCTGTAAATTGCGGCCTAGGGAAGGAATAATAGGCATCCCGCCCAATCTCGCCAGTGACGTATAGTACAAGGAAATTGAATCCTCTAAGATCCTCTCTTTTATGTAGTTCCTTTATGGAAGTTTCAAGGTATTCAGGATAAGCCATTGAATCGGGCGCAGGATCAACTCTTGGTCCGAATGTTTGTGGATATATATAAACAAGATAACAAAGATAATAGTCATCAAATTGAAGAACTTCTTGTTTTATAGGGAGGTTTTCCGGGTTTCTCACTATGCCAATATTTTTGGGTGACCATCCCAACTTCCTGCAGCTCATCAGCACGTCATTAAACAAAACCTGATGATATGCGATTAAAACCTCAAGCTCTTTCTTGTGCTTTAGCGCAGATTCAACGATGTACTCATTGACCGCCAGCATTTGTGAAGAAATTAAAGCGAAGTAATACTTGTTTTCAAAGAGCACCAATGGGCGGAACAAAAGAGGATTGTCTTCATAATCATCACTTTCAAATCCCGGATCATTGGCATCAACAATAAAAAATTTCAAAACTTCCTCATTTATACCATTCCGCCCACATACCTCCAATACCATTTCCTTGTCAAGCCCGTTTTTATAGATTACTTGAGGTAAGTATAAACTATCCGATATGCTCTCAACGAAATCGTTAGCTTTCAGTTTACATGCATTAAAGATAAGCTTGCCCAATTCAAGCATAAGGGTAATTCCTTGTCGTAATACTTCTTTGAACTCTTCACTCAATTCCGTGTTACTCAAAAAAACAGCCTTGCTCATGGTAGCAAATATGTCAACGCTTTTTGTTGAAATTCCAGGCATTACAATATAGTTACCTCCATGGAATATTACATTCTCGGTAAATAACCCTTCCGGAGGATCTTCTAAATGCGATTTGGGAAATCCTTTTTTAATAATATCGACAAGAAGCTCAGTATCTTTCTTTTCTCCCGAATTAAGGTTTTTTATGATGAGTTTTGCTATCTGCTCAATTCGCAAATTCTTGCCATGATTTTCTGGCGTTAGCTGAAGCTCAATAAGTACATCTAAAATGTGGCCCGACTCATGATTTTTTATATAACTGAGAAAGGTTTTATCGGAAATCCTAAAATTTCTCTGCTCAGACCAATTAAACATTTGCTCGAATGTAGCATCGGTTATTTCCGTTGGTACTTCATTTTTAAGGCAGCAGTGTTTAAATTTTTTCCCGCTGCCACAAGGGCAAGGGCTATTTCTACCAATTTTACTCATCGTCCTGAAATTCTGGTCAACGAAATTCGGCAGTTAATTTTAAAAATTTTAGTTCTTATTGATTTGTCTGCCTTGAATTTGCAAGAAATATAGAATTTGGCTGATTTGGTAGCACTTTTAGGTGTTAATATTCCGCTTTCTCTTTTTTCAAAGAAGTTAAAACTATATTGACAACTTGAAAGCGTTTCTTCGCCCTAAATAACTGAATAAAAAGACTAAATCCCTTGTCATTCTGTATTTTTAATAAACTATGCTTGCTAAAAAACAAAAGATATTGGAAGAGGTTGTTAGTGATATCTTACTAAATATCCCTCACAGACCTATGCTTTGTCTACCCATGTCGGCATTACTTTATGCCATCTTAAAAGATAAGTATCAGATTGAAACGAGGCTAGTATGCGGCAATTTAATATTTGCTGGCGACTATATTTTAAGCAAGATTTTAGCCTCTTAACGGCAAAAGATAGTGTTTATCAGGAATGGGTAGGGCATGCTTGGGTTGAATTAGACAATTTGATTTGTGACCTTTCTTTTTTCAGGACTTTGTATTCCGACAGCTTTGACAAGCCGTATAAAGGTGAACTCATTGAAGTATTTGGCAAGGGGCGTGGAGCTTTAATTGCTTCTCCGCAGCAATTAGCGACTTTGAACTTGATTTATCAACCTATGGAAGAGTTGTCAGATGAAATGGCTACAGGCATCATCAATGGTCTAGACGAATTGCTAAAAAAGTAGTCGAAATTGACTTTTGCCTCGACTGTAGTGGAAAATTTTAGAATTTAGAAACTTGTAGTTTGAAGTGTATCTACAGGCTAATTTCTACGACAATGCTAGCCGACTGAAACGGACAATCCATTTTTTTTGAGGTCATGGATAGAGATAATTGGGATTTCAACATTTCGGAGAAAAGCAGTAGGTAATACATATTTTGAGACGACCAATGAAACTAATCGATAGTCCCCGCTTACATTTAACTTTCTAAATACTTGCTCACTATTCTCACGTAACCATTGGTCTCGATTGATATGCTTTTGTATCAAACCGTTCTTTCCTAATTTCCCTAAATAATCTATGATTTCGAGATGAAATTCGTACGCAACTTTCGACTGATTCGTATTCTTGCATTCGATAGAGTAAATAACCTTGATGCCATGATCGATAGCAAGTATATCAATATCTCCTTTGTCAGAATCAGCGATAAAAAATCCTTTTTCTTTAATAGTAATTTCTTGTGAGTATACATATAGGCTTGTATTCTCAGTTAGCCAATTTTGTATTTCGTCGCGGAACTCTTTTCCTTTAATTGCATTCCTTTCAGCTAAGAGTGTGCGTATTGCTTTATTTTCTTTATCTAATGGTAAACTGCCGCTATGAAAGATAGAAACTAAATTCTCAGCGGCTTTGTATAAATGCCGTGCACTCAGCAAAATGTATTCTTCATTATTCTGTTTAATAAAAATTAAAGGCTTAATAAGATAGGAAATACGGCGATTGTACCTCCACGGATATACTTCCTCCTTTTGAAACCCGACTGGAGTTTTAAGTACATCATCCCTTTTAAGAAATCGTAATATGCTTGTCCAGGCTTCTATTTCACCTACGGTAAATTTCGATTCAGAAAGTAGATCGTACAATTCCGTTTTCGACAACATTGTCACAGACTGTCCTCTATCGAATAGCTTACGGACAAGAGCGTGTGTAAGAATGAAAATATTATGGATTCCAATTCCCCATTCAGTTTTAAATATATTTTCAACTCTATCAAGATACTTCCCATAGGACTCATTCGGCGTTGGTCGAATATTTCGCTCATAATATTCTTGGAATTTCGCCTCATAACTTTCATATTCTGCGCCAAATATTTTGTCGAAGATAATATCGTAAGAGCCTTTATTTTTATTCTGATCTATCCCCAGTCTCCCGGATGGAAGAAGTCTCAGTTCTACTTCCCGCAGCCCGTATTTTATCTCGTCAGATAATGAACCATAATTCATCACCTCAGATACGTGTGCGAGTAAAAAATCCGTTCCGTCATCGGAAGGTAACTTTATTCCGGTAGGCATCCAGCAGGCTACCCATTCAATAAGAATTCTAAGTGCAAGGTTAGCAATATTGGTATCTCTTGCAGATTCAGCGAATTCTTTGAATACATCGTAATAGTGACCATAGCAAGCCTGTTTAACTGGATAATTTACTTGACGAAAAGTGCTATTGTGAAGCAATGCTTCCTGTCGCCTCATAAGGAAGATCAATAATTGAAAACCATCATATTCATTTACTAAAAGCTTTACTTTCTGATAATGATAAAACACTAATTGATTTAAAAGGTCAGTTTGATTTGTAGGTTCTGAAATTTTTTTAGGAATGTGGGTTAATTGGCTTAGTTCGTTTATTTGTTTCTGCAAAATGCAAGAGACATCAGCCTTGGGAATTATTCGCGGCTTCGGAATATCAATATTAGACAGTGTGAGATCTCGATAATCCGATAGAACATTGACAAACTTCTTCATCCCGTTAGGCATAACCTTTCTGAAAATATCCTCTTTGAAAGAATCCGTCAATGGCTGCTCAACATGTAATTCTTGCTGCAGCCCTCCAATTGCTTCGAGTACCAAGTTCATAAGAAGATATTCGCCACGATTCCCAGAAGAATACAGATGAGCACGAATAGAGGCGGGAATGTATAAGTCAATTAATCTATCATTAGCATTAATTTTATAGCGGAATTCAACATCAAGGTCAGCAGGATTAGTTAAGACTTCGTCTTTTTCATACAGATGCTTGTCAAAAGTCACACGCATCAAGACTGGATTTTTTCCGAGCTGATTTACCCATTTCCTTATAACTGGAAACATTTCATGTAACCAGTAAAGAATACCATTAATATAAACATCTCCATGGAAATCACTTCGCCGAGAAGATACGCACCAAATTGGGCAGTCATATTCCTCAAGACAACTGGCAATAAGGCCCTGATTAATGTCTTGAGAAATATAAACTGGATAATATTCTTCTTTTCGATAACATGGTATAAAAATAATCTTCCCGTTGTTCAAAAAAGGAATAGCTTTTTTATCAAGTATACTTATCGCAGACCTCCGTACCTCACTCTCAATTTCAAACTCAAAAAAAACAACCGAAGGAGCTTCTTTATCAGGATGATAAAATGATTCTTCATGGTCCAGGTACCATTTCATTTTTGAGAAATGTGTATTGTACGGTGCAAATTTGTGATTGTTCTCATATTCGTGAAGGTATTTTCCATACTTCCACAATGTAAGACTGTCAAAATCCCATTTTTTGGGAAGAAGAAATAGTTCCTCATAAGAAAAAAACAAACTGAAATCTACGTTCAACAATAAATTCAATTGCAATCCAACCTTTGAAAGAATTCTGGATTTGTGCATAACATGAAGAAATAATATCTGATGTCCTTGAAACTTTTCCTTAATCAACCCACATATTTTCTCGACCCGTGTTTTCACTTCGTATGAATATTTCTTAATGCTTTCTCTAATATCTCTATCCTTGGTGGCAACTTCTGTCATAACGACAACGTAAGCCAATCTATCAACATCTATCTTAAAAAGTAATTCGGTCCTTAAGCAAGATTTTGGTATTGACTCGTCTATAGGAAATGTAAAGTCGGCTCTTTTCCAGTGCATTCCTGAAAAAACTGGATACAACTCAATCATTCCGATGTCGCGGTATGATTCGAGCAAAGTTTCAAGGCACCCGTGTTTTTCTGCCATTGCAAGAATATGATCGTTCAGACAAAAAAGTTCGGCGGTAGGGTTTACCAATATATATTCATCGCCTGACAATATAAAAGGTCTTTGGAATAAAGGGTTATCATCACTATCCTCAAATTCTAATTTCTTTTTATCGTTATCAAAAACGAAATTATTGAACATCTCTTGGCTGAGGTTGAAATGTTTTAGCAAGCCCGCTATGTCGTCAACTTTAATAGAGAAAAGATCTTTATATTTATTAATAATGGAATCTTCGGGTATAAACAATTGTTCATGATGTTCATCTTCAAACATTCTATATGTATATCCAAGTGATAGAGCAATCTCGTTATGTATACTAAGAAGAAAGTTAATTGCAGGTTCTATTTCTTCTAAAAAAAGTTGTGGAAAATTTGCTCGTAATCGTACTGTATTAAGCAGTTGTTGTACAATCTCAACACCATTACTAGCTATACCTGGAAACACAAGATGATTACCAGTATCCCAGTATAAAAGTTCTGTAAAAAATTCTTCAGGAGGATCCTCATAGGGATGGGGCTGACAATATTTGAATAGATCTTTTCTTAAGTCAACTATATTTAATTTTTGTGTGCTATTAGTAAAATGACGGAGAGTTTCTAAAATGGTTCTTTCCAAACGAATATTTTTTCCATGGTTACGCAATTGAACTAGCAGCAAAGCTAGAGTTTTTAGTAACTCGTCAGAAGCATATGATGAAAAGGGATGAATAGCGACGTTTTCTTTATTTAGGCAACAATGCTTGTATTTCTTTCCGCTCCCACAATGACATGCATCATTTCTTCCAATTTTTCCCATTCTTAAGTTTTTTCTCGCATTAACTATTTGCGAAAATACTAAAAAATTTAGCGATTAAATTATTTCTACTTAGCACTATTTTACTCATACCCGGCGTATTTACAACCCTATCAACTTCATCCTCCACAATTGCTTTTGCCTCTCTTTTAACACGAAGAAACGTTTCCCATATCACCTTTTATCTTCTCGCTTTTTCAGATAATGCCTTCAGATAATGCTGCACTTGGGCATGGAACATCTTTTTCAGAATACGTTGATCGAGGTTGTCGGCTACCACGCCAACAAATTCCCCGGAGGAAACAATAGTGGACTACGGGATGGCATAATCTATTGTATAAATACTCTTAATGTTCCAAAAAGTAAAATTCTGCGAATAATACCACTAAACATATTTCGCAAAAATCACTTCAAGGTCTTTTCATGGATTTCTCTTGCAATTTTCAGCAAGTCTTCCTCCAGGGAATATCCTTTTAATTGCCCACTTAGAAAGGCGAGGTTATAAGATATTCCGGGAGACATTAACCGCCAATTGGAATGGAATAATTGGGTTTCAATTATTTTTTTCAATGCTTTGATACTTTTTGTTTTCTCACGATTCTTGTTGTCCACTGCAGAAAAATTTACAGTTAAGAACCTGTTTGAATCTTTGGGCTTTTCAAATTGAAATTTTTGGAGCCCTTCTTCCTTTAGTTTCTCTACCAGAGTTTCTTCCAGTTGCACAATGTTCAACATTTTCAACTGGCTGAAATTATAAGTGTCTTTCTCCTGTTGATTATCGAATAACTCCCCCAAAGCTGCCAGAGACTTTAAGTCCTCATAAGAGGTTCTACGTCCAATAAAATCCGTACAATATTTCTTTCGATCGTTTTCGTCTATTGGTAGTATCTTTTTCGGGGCAATATTTATCTTGAAAGAATCTGTCTTACCACATTGTTGGCATTTATCAGTCAGGATAAGCCTCATTTTGGTTTTTCTTGTTTTGCAGACCAATTCGCCTCCGCAATAGGTACAAGTAGCTTTGGGTATCAGGTAGGGGTTTCCGTTAGCATATACTGTCTTCATCGGTAAATGATTGTTAGGGCAGGAAAAAAAATAAATCAACGGTCCATTTCTATGCCCAATGAAATCGTGGGATTTAAAATCCATCAATGCGTTACAGGTATTACATCTAACGTTTTCTGGAATGGGATTTTTTTGAAGCAACTGATCTTTCCTTTCGTCTTCCGCTATATTTTCCCGCACGGATTGATTTTTGTTACGGGCATAAGAAACTCCGGTATCAATATATTTTATCTGTTTGGAAAGGTAATCAGGAAGGTTATCCGAATTTGACTGACATTGTTTTTCGGCTTCGTCCATCAACTTTTCCAATTCTTTCAGCTCCTGTATTGTTTTCTTATCGTATTCATCAATGTAGTATTGGTCGGACTTGCGATATTGTTCCATTTGACAAAGCTATCAATTAAATATTTTCAAGTATTTGATGCAGAGTACATGAAACAATAAGCCTCCTTGTCTATTGATCTCCAAGTGAAATAATGCCCCAAAGCCGTTGCTTTAGTCAGCGTACCACCTGTCTGCTTCAGTCCGGTAAGATGTCTGATCACTTCGGCAGACTGCGTTGATAAAATTTATGTTTTGTATCCATTTTGGGACTTTTGAAATCCCTATGAAGATATAAAGCATAATTATTTCTCTCATAATGTCACAAACTAATAACTCGATTCCTCATGATTCGGCATCGGCTCCATTTCTGATTGAATAAAGCCTTGTAATACTTGATTACATACAAGAAAGGGATCGAAATCCGACCCCTGTTTTGTCCCAAAACTCAGGTATTGCCGATTTGGCTATACCCAAATAAAAAGCCGCCTCAAAAGGCGGCTTAACATATTTTAAAAAAATATTACTCTATTTAGGGAGCACTCCTTTCAGTTTCCGCAAAGCCTTATTTGCGGCTTCCAATTTTTTGGGCGCAAGAACCTTACCCTTCAACTTGTTAAGATTTTCATCAACTGTTAAGGTAACTTCCTGTTTAAACAGGTCACTTTGATATTTTATGACTTTCTGTTTCATACTGCAAATTTAAACTATTTTTTTCTTAACTAATAATCCTATTGCTTCTATATTCCGCTGAAACTCAACTATTCCATCCTTTTGTTCAGCATATATATCAAATTTTAACGATAATTCTTCCAGGTTTAATCCTATTGCCATCCTGTATAAACGGGTTCTCTCCAACGTACTGCCTCTAAAGTAAACCCATCTGTCGGGATACTTGTTTAAATAAATTTCCACGGCATAAGCTACAGTCGCCAAAACCTTGTTTCTGTCACCATTATCACTAATACTGTAATCGTCAATTTCTCCATTTTCGTCTATATCCCCAAATGCAAGATTGAAAAAGCCCGGCATTTCCGTAGTCATAAATTCTATTCGTTTAGGAATATTTCCATTTCTGCCAATGCTAATGAAATCAAATATGCTATAATCGTCGGTAACCTTAATATCTTTATAAATCTCGTATTTCATTCTCTTATTGCTTTAACGATAAAATATTCTGGCAAGTTACATTTAATCCTTTTTTCTTACAACCGTTCCTCCCATCCCCGGTGTATTCATAATCCTATCCACTTCATCTTCCACAATCGCTTTTACCTCTCTTTTAACACGAAGAAACGTTTCCCGGATAACCTTTTCTGTTACCTGCTTTTCTGGCAATGGCTTATATTTTCCTTCCTCTTTCTCCAATGCTTTAAGATCATGCTGCACCTGGGCATGAATCATCTTTTGCGGAATGCGCTGATCGGGATTATCCGCTACTACTCCCACAACTTCCCCCGCCGACAAAGAAGCTATTGTTGATTGCGGGATAGCATAATCCAGTTGCCTGGATTTATTGAATGATGTATCACTGCTGTTGATGGTAAGGCTTTGACGATCCTGCATGATCTTCCCAAAGCGTTCTGAAAGTTGTTTAGCGCTATCACCGGTGACCTGACCGGAGATAATATTGCCTACCATAGACAGGATCACGTTCGCCTGTCGTTCTCCGTAATGCAAAATAAGCTGGCTGGCATCCTGTATTACTAAAGTCACATTAACTAAATAACTTCTGCAAACCGATAAAAATTTGTCGGCATTATGCCAGGAGATATTAGCAAATTCTTCCAGCAGAATCCCGCAGGGTTGCTCGTCCTGCTCTTTCAGGAGTTTTTGCAGGGTATTGAGGTATAAAGAAATTACCGCGCTATATACATTCGATACCTGCGGGTTATTGGCAATGCAAACGATCTTAGGCTTTTGGGGATCGTTAATATCCATTGTAAAATCATCACCGGAAAGCACGTAATACAGCTTTTCGCTGGCAAGCGTTCCCAGGCTGATCGCTGCGCCTGAAATCTGCCCAATAAGCTGCTTGCCGGCATCTTCCTGGTAAGCCCGGACAAAAGGTGTTACCAGCACTTCCAATGTGGGTTCAGCCAGTAGTATTGTAAAGAGCTTATCCAACGGTGTTTGCGCCAGTTCTATTACGTGCGGCAGTGTACAATATTTCCCGTCCTGGTACACTCGTAAAAACCAAATCAGGGCGGTTGTAAAATTGATACTGCTCTCTACCCAAAAGTCCCCTTGTTGGTCTATCCACTGCTGGTTTAAACCTAACAGGATTGCACGCGAAGCGGAAGCCGCATCGGTCAGCGAACGAATGGATTTTGGCAGCAATGGATTGCATCTGTCCTGTACATCCTCAAAGTTCAGGATGTGAAAAGACGGCGCTACCTTGTACCGGTGTTTATTGCGCAGGAAATGATTATAAGCAACCTTAGTTAAATCGGGATATTTGAAGTCATGGATAAACTGCGCATAGCCTTTGGCGATCTGTTGTTTCAGCATCTCTTTTGCGATCAGCGTTTTACCACTTCCACTTAATCCCATCAACAAAACACCCCCTCTAAATCCATTGATGATATTGATCCAGCCTGCCCGCTCCTGGTTCTTCAAACGGTATCTTGTAGGAATATTAACGGAGTATTTATTTTCCAGCTTCCTTTCTTCTTGCGGAAAGGTTTCATTAACGGTATTAAATACGTCGCCGCTGAGCTTTTTTTTAATGATGCGGGCAAGCAAAGTGCCACCCGTTAAAAAGAAAATAAACCCTATGCTCGTTACTATCATATACGATACTGCAATGACAGTACTCGCTGCCGTTAGCAGGAACAGTAAGCCACTGGTAAAATAGAGCGAAATGCCAGCCAGTAAATACGCCAATGCCATTCTATAATTAAATTCCTCCCCCATCTTTGCTTTTACGCCCAGCAGCGAAAGCGCCAGGAAAAGCAGCGCTAAAAATTTCGCCTTATGGAAGCTATCAAATAAACCTGTCCGGTGAATATTATCCAGTATCTTATTACTGATGGCATGTGTCCATCCCTGCTCCCGGAAGAATACATAACAACTATCGTAAAAGTGCAACAATAATACGGCTACACTGATCAGCCGGGTCATGTCCATGATCTTCTTTAACCCGATCTCATTTTCATTCGTTCTTATTGCCATACCACACATTTTCAGGTTCACAATTCAATGACAGAAACAAAATTATGTGCTACAACAGCTAAAAACACAGCCGTGTCGTATAACGGCACGGTAGGCAACCTCTTTTCGTATTTTTGCTTTCAAAATTGCTTATATAGATACATCAACAACTATTGATCTTCTTTGATGAAGGTTTCAGAAATGTGCTATTGCTTTAATTGAAGAATGAGAAATAATATGTAAAAATGAATACAATCGGTTTTCATGACACGCATGTGTACCCCGGATGTTCGGCGATAATCCTTTTCAAGATTGTTCCGAACGGTACAACCGTGCAGGTCACTGCGGAATTCAGCGATGGCTCAACCGCTACTGCGGAGGTAGAGCAAATAAACCCGGATGAAGTATCCGTTAACATTGACGCCTACACCACTGCACGCGGCACACACATTTCCGAAAAGACCTGGCGGCTCAGGTACGACAATGCACAGGAACTTTGGAAAGTGGTCGCTAAAATGTAGGAAATATTCTCATTCTGATATAGGAAAGGCATCCACAGTCTTTTCATCGCCTATTCAAAAACCGCACATCCGTTTCTCCGTTGGAATTCCGGCAGTCATTCAATTAAGCATTAATAAAAAGCAGGCTTATCCCCGTACACGCCTGGTTTATTGACACCCACACTTGCTTTTATATCTTTCTGCGGATCTTCAATCAGGCTAACGATATAAGCAGCCACTGCTTTTCTGGCTACTTCTGTTCCCCGGAATGGTTCGCCTTTTTGAGTGGTTTCAAAATCAGTTTCATTCTTATTTGTCAACCACGATGGACGTATAACTGTATAATTCAAATCCGATGCTTCAATAACATCTGCAGCTTTGCGGTACGTTTTCAAAGCAGCACCAATCATTGTGTTATTCCATTCTCCAAACTTGCCGGCTACTTCATTGTAAATACCCAGGGATGTGACGTATATCAAACGTTTAACCTTGTTTGCTTCCATTGCCGTAACTATCTGTTTCGCCATTTTATCAACTGCTCCCGAAAGATTAGCATAAACTACATCCTGACCATTGATGGACTGGTTCAAATCGGCTAGGTTCAACACATCACCTTCAATAATTTTTGCCGATGGCTCAAATCTCTTTAATGACTTTGAATTTCGTGCAAATAATGTGAGTTCTATATTTTTATTCTTTAAAAGAAATTCTGTAACGTGCTGTGCAATCGCCCCAGCCGCACCCAATACCAAAACTTTTGTTTTCATTATGTTGAAATTTTAAAAGCAGGAGTGATGAAAAATCACTCCTACTTTATGTTAAAGGTTTTTCCTGAAGAACACTGTTAATTGCTCCGCAGCTTCATTTACATAATTTTCACTGTCCTACAAAGACATATGATTGGCTCCTTCTACCACGTATTTGTTTTTATCGGTAGTGGATGCTATTTTCAACAGATCGTCACTCATCCAGGCACTTCCGGCATTGCTTCCAACGATCATTAACAAAGGTTGTGTAAAGAAGGCTTCAGCTTTGTTATAAGCATCATAAGAAATAATTTGCGATAAACTTCTTGCGGTGGCAAAACCCGGTGCAGTAGAATATTGACAACGGTCGGTGTGGTAATATTCCCAGGCTTCACGCAATTCTTCGTTGGGTGCATCCTTTTCTTTTAATGGCGCTAATGGTATGGTTTGAATACCGCCTTTTGCATCCGTAGTCCTTGCGTTTGAACCTGCAATAAGGTAAGGCAAAGCATCTGCATCTTTTACATTATTATCCCAACCATTACGGAACATAGAGCCGATATTAACGGCACTAACTGTTCCTACTGCTTTTATACGATGATCGTTTATAGCTGCATTAGCGGTATAGCCTCCACCTGCACAAATTCCCATAGCCCCAATGTTGTCAATATCTACGTAAGGTAATGTTGTCAAATAATCCACAACTGCACTCACGTCTTCTGTACGGATATACGGATTTTCCAACTGGCGTGGTTCACCCGTACTTTCGCCCTGATAAGAAGCATCATAGGCAATGGTTATAAAACCCTGTTCTGCTAATTTTTTAGCATATAGCCCGGCTGTTTGCTCTTTTACACCACCACCCGGATGAGAAACTACGATTGCCGGATATTTTTTGCTTTCATCAAATCCCTTGGGCAAATTGATAACGGCAGACATGGTAATGTTGCTGTTATTACTGTTTTTGAAAATGATTTTCTGCTGTGACATACTATTAAGTTTTTATGTTTATCAATTTTGACAATACAAAATTATGCAGGACAAAAGGGTGCAAACGAAAACATATCACTCTAATAATGAAACATTTTACAGGTGGAGGAAAGGCAATAAAAAAGCAACCCTAAAGGTTGCTCGTATTTGTATTTATTGAAGAAAACAATGCATTACCGTTTTCTGAAATCTTTTGGAGAAGTACCTGTTTTCTTTCGGAAGAAACGTGTAAAATAAGTTGGATATTCAAAGCCCAGGCTGTAAGCAATTTCACTTACAGACAATTTTGTTTTCAGCAGTTTATTTTTAGCCGTCTGAATAATACCTTCGTGAATATGATCTATCGGAGCCGTGCCTGTAAAGTGTTTGATCAAATCTCCGAAATAATTGGTGGATAAATTTGCCTGTTCTGCGAAATACGCAACCGAAGGCAGATCCGGTATTCCGTTTGTATTGTTGAGATAGTCATCTAATTTCTTATAAAAATCCACCACCACCCTGTTATAAACCTTGCTCCTGGCTTCAAACTGTCTCTCATAATAAATTTTGGTGTAGGAAAGTATCAGCGAAGTATAAGAGATTAAAACTTCTTTGGAGAAATTCTTTTTTTGAAATTCCAGGAACGCTTTTCTGAATAGATCGTAAAGTGTTTCCTTTTCGTCGCTGGTCAAAAATAACGCTTCGTGACGGTCATAATCAGCGAACGAAATATCCTTTACAGCCCTGCTTAATAATTTTTCATTAATAAGAATAGCAAATCCGCCAAAAGGTTCATTCAGGTCCCACTCAATTATATTTCCGGGCTTATCCAAATATAAATAGGCATCAGACATTTCCTCAACCGGAGATTGCACCTCAATTTTATCTTTTAAAGCCAGCAAATAGAAATCAATACCAACAGGTATTGATTTTAATAAAATTTCCGGATGCTCATCATAATGAATAACCTGTATGGTATCATTATTGGTCCCGTTAATATTGAGATATTTCAGAAATGACGGTATATTATAGGTCTTGTTCAAGTTAAAAAGTGTCAAATTATAAAATACGAAATTAGTTTTTTGAAAAGCTGCGGAATGAAACATTTTACTCAGAAACTGAAACTTTTTACCTGAGTATTTAAATATGCGAAAAGAGAAGTGCCTTTCAACCCGGAAGCGGCCATCAAAGAAAGAGATGCAGATTTGAAACAAGCCTTCATTCCTATGACTTCTAATGTTGTGTTAGACGGCGGTTTGATTGCAGGGCACAACTTTTTCAGTTCAAAGGAAATGGCAAAGATTGTTAACAGGGAACTTGAAAAGCAATAAAATAAAAATGAAATCACCGTGTCATATAACGGCACGGTCAAATCACCATAGAATTACCGGGTCAGACTATTTTTACATCCGTGAAAATGATTTTATGAGACATAAAAACGTGAAGTATGTTAAGTGAAAAAGAAGTCACCTTGCTATATGAAACACTGCTCAGTGCGCCTGGTATGAATGACATGGTAAAGCTGGACTTACGGTTGCCGCGTAAAAATGTGTTGCTGCTTGCTGAAGTGATCGAGAAAGGGCTCCAAACAAAACCGGGCGAAGCGCTGGATGGGTTGGTACACGCTGCAGGTGAAGGTAGCCAGGAAGCGTTACAGCAAATCAGTTCGGAATTGTTGCACAAAGCCGGTTTATTGCATATGAGGGAAAAGTTACAAATACTGCAACCGCCCGCTAAAAGTAAATAGTAGCTGATCAATCAACCCGTCGCAAAACCGGGACAATTTTGTATCATTGTTTGCCATGAATGAATCGTTTGAGTTACCGGTACAGTTCAGAGATAAAATTATATTACTACCTGCGGAGCTTAAAATATGGGGATACAGTCACAGGATCCTGGTAACATTGGAAGAACAGGTAATTGTTTTTGAGCCGGACGAAGAAAGAAATTATCGTGCATTAATTGCAGACGGAGAAAAGCTGCCTGCATTAGAAATGATCAAAGCTATTACGGAAAGCATTGAATCAGTATTCAAATAAGTGCCAGTTAAAAAAATCACTGCAACTATCCCTTGCCGTAATAAATAATGCATACGCCTATCAGGGCAACGGTTCCGCCTATGATGTCATATTTATCCGGCATATAGTCATCAAATTTCATAGCCCAAAGTAGCGACATCACAATAAAAAACCCACCGTAAGTGGCATACACCTTAGCGAAATTTGATGTTTGCCATGTGGCTACAACTCCATAAAAAACAAGTATGATCGCTCCCAACAGTCCGTACCAGACCGGTTTGTCCTGTTTAAGCCATTGCCATACCATGTACCCGCCACCTATTTCGCACAGGCCGGCTAAAACAAATATTCCTACAGATTTGATGACCTCCATTATGCTGTCTTTTTAATCAATGTTGAATAAAGTACAATTCTCCGATTGTTCAGGGGCGCAGCAACCTTTCAAACAACTTTCAACGCTGCTTTGCAATAAGTCCTTCAATCCTATTAATTCCCGGATTTTCTTGTCTATAGAGGCTATTTTATCACCGGCTGTTTTACTGATCACATCACAGCTCGCAAGCCTGGCGTCCAGCAGGGCTATAATTTCATCCGCTTCATTGAGCGTAAAGCCATAGGACTTTACTTTTTTGAATAAAAGCAGCTTCCGTAAAACCGCTTCAGAATATTCTTTGTAGTTGTTCTCACGCCGCTCTCTGCGACCTACAGTGATCAAACCCTGCTTTTCGTAAAAACGTATCGCATCTCTGGTCAAACCACTACGCCTGGAAAGTTCTCCTATAAGCATCGTAAAAAATATTTGCTTACAAAGATACACCGTGGACTATAGACCACGGTTTACCTTTACATCACAAATTGACTAAAATATATGTTTTTCAAATCATTAATATTATCAGGCATTTTGTTGTGCGGCAGTTGCAACGCCATGTGTCAAATAAAGGCGCCAGAAAATAATTGTGCAAGGGACTGCTGCAAAGACAATAAAAAGCCAGCTACCGGCATTCAGAACAATTTTGAAAATTTAACTTCCATGATCAGCCCCCAAAAGAAAAATATAGCCTGCAAGCTGACTTCGCCGGAGCTGCAAAAGAGAAAAGCCGAGGTCATAGCGTCCCTTAAATCAAAGCTGTTAAAACGGGAAGAACTGACGGATGGATACGCTTACCTGTTCACGTCTACAGATAGTAATATTGATGAAGTGACAACTTTCATTAAAACGGAAAGAACCTGTTGTGATTTCTTTTCGTTTAAAATTTCGATAGAAGATGAAAACCTGTGGTTGTCCATCACAGGAGCAGAAGGCACAAAGGACTTTATTGCGGGTGAATTAGATTTGTAATCAGCATTGCTCAATTGTTTAAAACTGCGGGTATTTCTGCTGAATTCGTTCAAGCCATTGCGCTATCTGAGTGTTAGAAATTTCTACAGATTTAAAGTTAAGAGGAGTAAACCTTACGATTCGCTTTTTAGAGGATTCGGCAGATGACTGAAAAACAGCGATTCAAGAGACTTGCTATCATCTGACCGGTTGGGCGAAATCTATCCAGGAAAAGCTTACAGCCCTTTTTTCCCTTCCGCCGAGTAAGGCTCCGTTTTAATTTGTTTCTCAGGTACACCTTTTGATAGCAGGTATTTTTGCAAAGCCTGGTGTTAATAATAACTTATCTGATTGATCATCGCGGTCCTGTTGTTTCAGTCAACATACCAAAACTTCAATTTTTGCTAAAAAATTAACCTAAAAGGGGAAATCGAAGATTAAAGTTTGCTGTTGTTTCCAATTTTACTATTTTTACGTTTCCGGAAAAATGAAAATAATGGAAAAATGACAGAATTGGAAATCATACATTTAGCACTGGATAACCTTCCAAAAGATCTTCCAATAACAGGTCAATGGATGGGGACTGCTCCTCAGAAAGATATTGATGGCGAGATCCTGCTTACCATTGATAACAAACCTACCAAATATTACATTGAAATAAAAAATGAATTACGAGCCCATCAACTCGACCAGATCTTTGAGCTGAACCAGAAATACCAGCCATTCATGATGGTAGCCACCCACCTGTTTCCTAAAATCAAAGAAGAGCTAAGAATGCACGGTGTAGCTTACCTCGAAGCCAACGGGAATATATTTCTAAAGCATAATGGGAACATGCTCCTGGTAGAAACCCATAAACCTATTGCCATTGAAAAAAAGACGGGCAACAGGGCCTTTACAAAAACAGGATTGAAGGTCGTGTTTGAATTCCTGAGAGATGAAACCTGGATCCATCAAACCTACCAGGTCATTGCAGACCACACTGGAACCACGGTAGGGAACATTCACAAGATTATAACCGGTCTCCAGCAAGATGGCTTCCTGCTGGCAGTCACGAAAAATGAATACCGGCTTGACAATAAAAAGGAACTGCTTGGCAGGTGGATGACTGCCTACGAAGAAAAGCTGAAACCAACCTTGCGTATCGGTACTTTCCGGTTTCTGCATCAGGATGATTTCCTTCGCTGGAAACAACTTCCCCTCCCTCCGGATAAAACGCTATGGGGAGGAGAACCTGCAGGGGATTTGCTGACCAATTACCTGCAACCGGAAGAACTAACGCTCTATACTACTGAAACAAGAAACGAATTACTCAAGAACTATCGGTTGATACCAGACCCGGCGGGAAATATAAAGGTATTTCAAAAGTTCTGGCGAAAAGATGACACAGACCTAAAAACAGTACCTCCCCTGCTCGTGTATACCGACCTGATGAACACCAATGACAGACGATGCCGGGAGACCGCACAAAAAGTATACAATGCCTTCTTACAAAATAAAATATGAACAATCCCGGCCTACATAAATCCTTGCATGGAGTTTGTCCAAAAGACGAAATTCAAATTGATTGCTATTGATTCTTTCTATTAAGTTCAGCACTGCACCACCTAGTATTATTGATATACCCTGGCGAAGCCAGTAGTTCTTAACCTCAGTGACTAGATTGTAAGTTGGCCATTTTTTCCGATTGATTATTTCCGGTTCAAAGCCAAGCACTACCCTCAGCTTTAAAAAATTTTGATAATTAGCCGTTCCAAATATTTCAATGAGATTGGCAAGCGAGGTAAAACCCGTGACGATCAAATAATCCGGAGAAGTTGCAATATCACCAAGGAGTACAGACTTTACAGTGCGGTCATGCGTATCGTTATTTATAGGGAAATCCTTTTGTAGCGGCCATCGATGCTTATAATTGTCAGAGAATAGGTCTTTAGCAAGCATGAAGAATAGAATTATCTTAGAAGGTTGTCATCTTATTTAATATACTTTTTAGTGATGGGTAACAATTGTCAACCAATGGGTGAGCTGCGTTATATTGCATTTAAAGGTACAAAAGATATGTGTTTGGTTTAAAGTTCAAGAAGGGTGAAGCCAAATATGAAGTGCTGATCAGCGGGAGTTAGGATTTCTGGGTAGTCAATGAAATTGCTATATTAATAACTAACTATTGAGTTTTCTGCCAATTTATTTATGCTTGGCCTCAGATTATTGTGTAATAGGATGACTATTTGTACAAGAGACTTTTAAAAGTATCATTTAAGTTACTATGTCATTTACAATATCACTTACTGTATCATCTATAGCTACGGCTTCCTGTCGGGAGTAGAGGATAATCGTTTTAAGAATTCCTCCTTCTATAAATGCCTAGCATAATAAGTAGCCGAACAGGAGTCCAATTTTTGCAAAAAATTGCGCTTATTAAAAGCCAATAAATAATATATTTGCCCTGATAATTCACCGCGAAAAAGAGATCAAAAAAACAGGGTTTTACGAATTCTTTTACGGTTTTTGAGATAATAGTTTGAAACTCAATACAGGCTTATCCCCTACCGGGGGAGCTTAAAAGTCAACAACTTATAAAGTCGCCAATGGCGACTTTATAAGTTTTGCCAGTAGCTGAGGCAATTTTGAAAATAAAGAGCGATTACGCTATAAAGTTACTTCAATTTATGCCCTAATTGATGAGCTTCCTGTAAAAAATGGCTTGCCTTTGTGCAAAGAAAACTGGCAGGAATATCTTAATTGGCGGTAAGAGTAAAATAGCAATTATAAAATCTCATAAGTTTTTGAGGCTTAAAATCGCTCCTCAACCAGTTCTTTGTTTACCATTGATCCGGCAATATTACCTGTGGCCACAGCATAGGCCACAGAACGCATCATACTGGAATTATCTCCGCAGGCAAAAATACCTCTCACTGTTGTTTTCTGGAGCATATCTGTTTTTAAGTGCCCCTGTTCTGTCAGTTCACAACCCAGGGCAACCGGAATATCCGAGTGCTGCACAAAAGGGATACCGGCATATACGGCGTCAAAATCTATCTTGCTGCCATTATCGAAAACCACGTTTTTGATATGCCCGTTACGATGTTCTATCTCTGAAACTTTAGTTTCTACAATTCTAATATTGTGCTGATGCAGCTTTGCTCCCTGTTCAGTATTAAAATCTGCTTTGCCGGAAGTCAGGATAGTGATTTTATCTGTCAGGTTATTAACCAGTGATGCGAGGTGAAAAGCTCTTTCTCCGTTAGCCATAATTCCTGTTTTCCTGCTCTTGAACTCATATCCATGACAATATGGACAATGAATAACGGATATACCCCAGCATTCGGCAAATCCTTTAATATCCGGCATGGTATCTTTTACCCCGGTGGCAAAAACCAGCTTGTCTGCCCGAAAGTTATCACCGGATTGTGTAGTAATTTCAAACCCGCTTTCGGTTTTCTTCCCGCTAACAGCAAGGTCGCTATGAAATTTTACAGTATCATATTGCAATACCTGGGCTTTAGCTTTCTGTGCTATCGCTGCAGGTTGCTCTCCATCCTGTGTGATGAAGTTGTGTGAATGGGGAGTTTGTTTGTTGCAGGGTAATCCGCTGTCAATAATTAAAACATTGCGCAAAGAGCGGCCCAGTGCCATAGCCGCGGAAAGGCCCGCATAACTTCCTCCGATGATGATTACGTCAAAATTTTTGTTTTCAGCCATTAGATTTAATTTGGTAATTGATGTTAACGGAAAGGGTAATGCTGTTAAAGCAAAAGCGCCCTGTTGGATTATTTTTCTTCGTGTTATTTCGCTGCCCATATTTTAAAGCCGTTGCTGTTCTTCGGTTTTTTTAGTAGAAGACTTGATGAGCTCTCCGCCAAAATGATATCGCAATGAAAATCCGAAAACCCTGCTGTACGGTTTGTCTCTATAATAATAATCAGCAATATCAGTTTGCGAATTTGCCCGGTAACAGTTGGTATTGAGTATGTCATTGATGCTGAACTGTGCTTCCAGCTTGTTCCCGAAAAAGGATTTTTTAACTCCGAAATCAACCCAGCCGGCAGGTTGGGTCAGGTAAATTCCCCGTAGCTCGGGTGTGTAATAAAACCCCGCAATATTTATCTTAAATCCTTTGGGCAGGGAAAAATTTTGTTGCAATAAAAGCATTGCCGCCCATTGTGAGAGTTCCTTATCACCAGAAAGCATTGAGATTGGATAAGAAGTGTAGCTTATGTCAGAGAAGATTTGTGCATCCCAAAAAGAGAAAAGCTGCACAGGTGCAGAAACCGTAAAATCAAACCGATGCCGTGTTCCGAAATTATCACTTTGGGTTCTTACTGTGGTTCCGTTGTCGTCCATAACTAACCGCCTGTTGATGTAATTTAAGCTTTGATTGTAAACAGCAGAGAAAATGTATTTACTTTTCAGGCTGTAAGTAACGTTATACACCCAAGCCAGCTCGGGAACAAGGTTTGGATTTCCCGACCAGTAAAAATATTGGTCGGTGTACCAGCGCACAGGGTTCAGTTCTGTATAGGACGGGCGGTTAATACGCCTACTCATTGAAAAATCTATTTTGTTGTTATCGTTGATAACCTGCTCCACTGCAAGCGACGGAAACAGCTTTATATATTCCCATTTGTTGCTGACGTCCTGCTTTACGGTGTAACCGTCGGCATTGGTATGTTCCAGCCTAAGTCCTGCTTCCAAACTGGTCTTTCCCCATTTTTTACTGCCGGACAAGTATGCCGCCGCAATGCGCTCCTTGTATTTAAAATGGTTGCTCATAGTTTCCACCTCTACAAAATTCCCCGCCTGTAACGTATCGAAACTATACTGGTTGTCATTTTCCACTTCGGCGTATTTGATGCCCGATTTCAGCGTAAATTTTTGGTAAGGAAGCTCGGCATCTATCTGTCCCGATTTTATTTTTACAAAGCCGGGCTGATGCGATTTCAATAAATTCTCGTTCAGCAGATCTCCGTTTGCCTCATAATTTCCGGTCGTCATCAATCCGTCCGAAAAATTCCGGTACGACGTATAGTTGGCATCGGCAGTTATTTTCTTTCCTAAACTGTCTATATCATAACGGTAATTAAGATTGATCGCGTCGTAGTGATACGGCTCAATAATATTGTTTGCAGAACGGATAAAAGAATGAAGCTCATTTGAATTGTCCAGCCTGCCGACAGTGGAATGGTTGTAGCTTTTGAAGTCATCAAAGTATCCGTGATAATTAACGCCGATTTTATGCTTGGGCATGAACTGCCAGTCTGCGCCCATTCGCCAGGTGTAGTATTTTACTTTGTAAGCCCAATCATTGTTGCGGGACAACCTCAACAAATTTCCTCCATCGTTTATGGTGTTGCCGCTTTTATTTTCCGTATAGCTGTGCGGTGTCTTGAAATCAAACATGCCATTTACACTCCAGTTTTTTGCCCGAAAGCTCGATGCAATGCTTTGGTTGTTCATCCAAAATTTTCCTTTGGAAACAGCACTGCGAATGTCCACAGCATAGCCTTGTTTCAGATTTTTTTTCGGAACGATGTTAATTATTCCTGAATTGCCCGCAGCATCAAACGCTACGGGTGGTGTGGTTATCAACTCTATCTTGTTTAAATCTTCGGCACCCATTCCTTTGAGATAGTTGGCAAGCTGGTTGCCCGACAGGTAGGTCATTTTTCCATCAATCATCACATTGATGCCCGCAGAACCTCTGAAGAGAATTTCATCATTTTGTCCGATACTGACGCCCGGCAAATTTTTTAATATATCAAAAGCGGTTTGCCCTGTTGTAAGGGCGGAATTTTGCACATTGAAAATCAGTTTGCCTTTAGCGGTTTCAAAAACATTTTTTTTGGAAATAATTGTTACGCCCTGAAGAACTGTACTTTTTTCTTCCAACTGGATATTTAATACATATTGTTCATCAGGCTCTTTTATCTGTATTGTGTCACTCACAAAATCCTTATAGCCCATATAAGATGCTTTGATGATATATTTCTGTACCTGCCTTACTTCAAAATGATACTGCCCGGCACTGTCGCTCCAGGTGTGCCGACGTTGTTTCGCATCCGTGTTGAGCTCTATGTGTGCAAAGCCAATTAATTCTCCCTTGCTTTGCACGGTTCCTTTTATGATTGCCGATTGTGCCAATAAAGAATTAGCGGAGAGCAGCAATGATATTAATATAATTAATTTCACGGGTTAAATATTTTATCTGCATTTCTACATTCTTTTCATCTTCCAAAAAGCAAACCCTGGCAAAATCACTGTCCAGCCTCCTAAAATCAACATACCGGTATATATATTACTCCACCTGGTCTTGATACGCATCTCAAACTTTGGCCGATTTTCATACCCTTTTGCAGTCAGTGTTTTGTTTTGATACAATGTGCTGTTATAAAAAAGAGCTAACTCCTTGTGAAAAGCTTTTAATTGTTCGTGATAATCCAGGTAATACCGTATGTCCGAACCGGAAATATAATTAAGCAGTTGCTGTGCGTTTGCTGCAGGGGAAATTGCATTAAACGATGACACTAAATAATCTCTCGACTTAATCCCGTTAAAATATTCCTCAATCATAGTCCTGTTTTCTTCGTCTTTCATTTCTCCGCCCATTGCATATATCTTAGCCATATTATACGGCGATTGGATGTGAAAGGGCTTGTATTCGGGATGAAGCGTATAATATTTATCAAACACTTCTTTCTGTCCATGCTCCGACTCATCCAATTGCATACGTCGGATGGCATCACTGATGACGGTTTGGTTGATAGGGTATTTACTGACTGAAACGGCGTTGATAAAAGCCGGAACTACAATCAGGAAAAACAGCCATATTCCCAAAAGTGCCACTGTATTAAAAGCAGAGCTTTTGTTAAATGATGCTACCAAAAACACTACCGCACACCATAGTGCCACATACAGGAGCGATACGGTAAGCCACGAAACGAATAAGCCGTTCAGCGATGCACGATTTACCGCCACTGCAAGCAAGGTCAATAAAAAGACAGGAGCAGCAGCAAGCACAAAACGAAAAAGCATCTTGTAAGCAAATAGCCGATATAACGATACAGCACCTGTGCCCAAAAGCGGGTAGCTGCCGTTTTCCTTTTCGCCCGATACAAGCCCGTAACCCATTGCTATAATGAATAAGGGCAACAGGTAAATGAAAACAAATGCCAAATCCAAATTACCTGACAGGAGCTTTTGAGGATTGACAATTTCATTCTTAAATACCTGCATATAGAGGCTATGAGAATTGAGCTTATGATAGTAAGGGAACAAATCTCTTTGCCCCAATGAAAATGCGGTATAGGGCGTAGGTTGAAAAACTGTATTGTATTTATGAAAAAGCCGTCCCAGGCTGGGCAATGCCGCACGCATATAGGTGGCTTTTCCCTCTTTGGCAGTGGTATCTGTCTGAAATGCCTGCACAATATCGCTGATTTGGGCTTTTTCATTTTCCCCAATCAGGGCAATGGTATTATTCTGTTTTGCTATTTCCCTATGCCCGTAGCTGATAGCGTAGATGCCTGCCAAAAACAGCAGCCCATAAAAAATTACCTGTAACCGGTTACGGTAAAAGTTTTTCCACTCGTATTTGAAAATCAGTTTTATCATTAGCTAACAGGTATTTTATGAGTGGTAAAGCGGGTTATAAACAGGATAAAGAGTACACCTGCAAGAAGTGCGAAAAACTCAATGCTGATGTTTCTTAACGTATCCGATACCGTTGGATACGAATATTTAAAAACAGGGACTTTCGCATAGGTTTCCACACCTAATTTGTAGGTAAAGAATGTTCCCGGTTTTGAGTTGTACGCCATATCATCGTTCAGGAACTTCACATATTCCCTGCGATAGGCTTCAGCCGATTTTTGAAAATAGATATGGCTGTTTACATCTGTGAGTGCCAGCCCCATTGCTATGTTTCTGATGGCGTTGTAAGGATTTATGATAGCGGTATAGGAACTCCATTTATTCTGGTTACGAAGGGTTTGCTGTACCTGTTCAAAATGAACGTCATAAACCTGGGAGCTGTACTCTTCGCCAGCTTGCATAATCACGCCCTCCATATTTACAGGAAGCTGGGCCAGTGAATCCACATTGTATTTCTTTAAAGTTGCTGCGATCAGTTCTTCTTTTCGTTTCTCATCCGGGTTGTGACCGTCAATTCCTTTCTTAATATCCTCGCTGATGGCAGCCAGAAACGCTTCATTGGATATAAGCGGATACGCATCGGCACTGATGTTGGCTACGGTTTTAGGAATGACGATGACGAAGAAAACCCAGCATCCTAACGACACGAGCAGAGAAGATTTTGCATTTTTTACCAATGCCGAAATCCATACCACCACCGCACAAAGCAGGAAGTAATACAGCAGGTAAGCCGTGAACATGAGCAGGGTTCTTATCAGGGTATCCTGCACGCCACTTTGAAAATCCGACCGCAATAAAAATACAATCGGTAATAAAGGGAGAATTGCGGTTGCTACCAGGGCAAAATAAGCAAGTGCTTTCCCCAATATCAATTGGTGCATTTTTGTTCCCTGTGCCGTAAGCAGTTTGAGCGTACCGTTTTCCCTGTCGAAAGCAACCGCTCCAAAGCTCATAAAAATAATGAGCAACGAAACCAGCACCTGAAGTATCAAAGCCGGGGTAAGAGCACCGAAACGCACAGAAGCGTTCTGCTCCTGTGCTGCCATAAACACGAAATCATTCTGCCGGTGGGGTTCCAGATAGGCATACACACCTGCATAGTCATTCACACCCGGGTCGAGCTGGCTAAGCGGATGTACCGGCTTAAATACGAACTGCCCGAAATGTGCCGCCATGTGCGGATGCTTGGGGGCCTGATGCAGCCATTGCTGCTTTTTCAGAGCCATTGCAGCCGTTACCTGTTCCTGTGTCTGGCTGACCTTGACATGGTTGATGTAAAAAGAAACGGCGAGCAAAAGCCAGGTCAAAAGGCAAAATACGATTGCCTTTCTGTCCCTGGATATTCGCTTTAGCTCAAAAATAATTATTGATTTCATATTTTTCCCCGGCTTTTTAAATCTCCGTTACTGTTATTTTAGGGCAGCAAACCCGGTTGTCCTGGAACCATCCAGCGTGAATTTTTTAGTCAGATTGCCATTGGCAATGTTGTAAGTGTACACCGCATTTTCGGTTGCACCTGATACCGTAAACAGCAGTTCGCCATCAGTGTATTTCCTTATGATACCTGTGGAACTGCCCCATATTACCGGAAGGTTTCCGACTTTCCCTTTAGATGTTTTGGAAGCAAGGTCGATTTGGTAATATTCATAATTTGCCCCGTTCAGTTCATAAGGGTCGTCTTCGTTAACTATCCGGTTTACAAAAGCCAATCCGTTTATAAGCCTGAAATTTCTGCAACTTTTCCCGGCAGCAACATCCAGGTTCATAAAGTAATCCGGGTCGAAATCCGTTGCACCTTTCTTAATGCGTAATATACCGCTCGGCTTACTTGGAGAACCTATGCCCATTACATACATATCGCCTGCATCATCTATTTCAATACCATTGGCAGAAGAACCATTCTGGAATATCCCGGCAGTCCGGTCGTCTTCTATCAGCTTCTCTACCGCATCGGTGCTAAGGTTAATAACAGCCATGTATGCTTTGGCAAGTAAATCCGCACTGCCACCGTAATACACGCCCATGAAGAGTTTCCCGTCACGAGCTTTCATACCCAGGTAGAAAGTAGATGTTGCGGCAGGTTTTAATATGCTGTTCAGGTTTACTTCTCCGGTTATCTGCATAGTGGTGGGATTGAATTTTACTACCCTTGCCAGTCCGCCGCCTACCGAAGCATAAGCCACATTGTCGCTGATAAACTCAATAGACGAAAAGGTATTTGCTCCCGGCACGATGAGCTTTTGGCTTTGTACCGCAATGCCTTTATCATTGAACTCGTATTTTACCATAGATGCCGGAGCACCGGAAGCAGTAAGATAAACGGCTTTTTTATAGTGCCACATGGAGGCAAAATTGGCTTGTTCGGTAGCGTTGCTATTGCTTAAATGTGTGATATTAAGGTCAGCAGCACCTGCAATATAGGTGGTAAGGCTCGGGGCTACGCCACCGACTACCGCAAAGGCATAATTCACTTCCTGTTTTTCTTCGGGCTTCGGCTTGTCATCATCTTTACTGCACCCTGAAAATAAAATAGCTGCACCCAGTGCAAAATTTAAAAGAACTCTTGGTTTCATTTTTTTTGTATTTGAATTTATCTGATTAAAAAATTTAGTTTTATGTGGAATGACCTGCCCGGTCGCTGCACATTGAAATTGTCAAATGCCTTTTCATCAAAAAGGTTGTGTATTTCGCCGGTAACAGTAGTTTTGATTTTACTTACCACATAGCTTGCACCCATGTACTGCAGGTATTGGGATGGGATGGTTGCCTTTAGATCGGGGTTGCCGTCAGAAGCCCAATAGAGGTAAAACTCATGCACATAAGAGCCGTTGGCCCAGCACTGGAATATATTGTTGTACTTATCGGCTTTTGCACGCCAGTTGATCTCTGCATTGCCAAACAGGTAGGGGATATTCGGCAGGCGGTCATTATAATATTTGGATTCGGGAGAAGATGGGTATTGAGCGCCTGTCTTATTCCTGATGTCCTGGTAAGTACCATTCACCGTAACCGCCCAGCCCTCTGCCGGTCTTACGAGGAAAGAGGCTTCCAGCCCGGCGATGGCAGACTTCAGCAGGTTTTGATACTGCGCCGTGTATTGTGCAATCTGTAAATAAATAATATCATCTGTCCTGCGGTAAAAAGCATTTAACTCGCCGCTCCATACAGGTTTGTTATAGCTAACACCTAAGTTGAGATTATGGCTTGTTTCCGGCTTTAATGTGGCATTTTGCTTGATGAGCGAAAAGTCACCAAACAGTTCTTCCGCATCGGGGATCCTGGTGGCATACTCGTAAGAGGCTTTAACGATAAGCGGTGCAATAGGTTGCCATTTCAATGCTTCGCTGAAACCAAAACGGTTTCGGGATTGATTAGTTGGCATTACACTGTTATTGACCAGCGAATAACCACCGGCATCAAACAGGAAGAATTTGGCGGAACTTATAGCCGTAAGGTTCAGGGTTTGAAAAAACCGTTCGTACCCCAGACCGGCAGTAAGTTTCTTTAACGTAGTGGCATTTGCGTAAATATTCTCTCCGTAATAATCTACTGCATAGTCATCCTTGCCGTTTCTTGTAAAGTAACCGTAAACGATATTCAGGTTCAATGAATTGATATGGTCTTTTGAATAGCTGGCATTAAACCGGGATAAAAACTGACGGGTGTGCAGTTTCAGGTTGGTTTGGATCGTAGAGAACTCCCCGCCGTAGCTTCTGCGGTTCGCTATTTTACCATCCCAGGTATAGGCATTTAAGGTGGTGTCTATTACCTGCGAACGCTCATCATTATAGCCTGCAAAGAAATTGAGCCGGGTGTGTTTTACAAGGGAATCTGAAATCCATTTTAAGTGTACCGCTTTGTTGTCGCTCTTTATTTGAGCGGCGCCGTAAGGTTGTGTCATAATGAGGTTGTGCTGTACATCCTTATCCACAGAAGCCGTATTGAGTGTTATAGAAAACAGGTCAGCCCATCGCTGTTTGATGATGCCCACCTCTGCATTGGCCCTGAAGCTATTGAAGTCATCATGAAACCGTTTTACCCTTGCCCCAACGGGATTGCCGTATTGGTTCGGGATCTCCACATCTATTTTGTAATCGTTTTTGGAAAAGTTGTAGAAAGAGGAAAGCGAAACAAAATATTTATCGTTCCAGGTATGTCGGCCGTTGATGCCTGCCTTGTGCGTATGAAACGACCCCAACTGATAAGAAGCATCTAAGTAATTCGGGTAATCCCTGCGGCTGACCAACTGTACCGCTCCACCCAAAGCATCTGCTCCCAACGAAACGGGAACCACTCCTTTATACACTTCCATCCGGTCTATAATCACGGAGGGGATATTGTTCATCGCTAAAGCACTACCCATAAATTCAAGCGGGATGCCGTCCAGGAAGTAACGCACCTGCTTTCCGGCTATACCGTTGAGCGAAATGTTGGAATTACTGCCCAATCCGCCCTGCTGCCGTACCCGCACACCCGATACGGTTCCCAATATATCTACGGCATTGGTGCTCCGTGTATGGAATTTCTTCACATCAATTACGGAAACGGAAAGCGGTTGCTGCCTGATATGTCCAAGCCGGTCTGCTGTTACGGTTACTGTTCGTAGTTGTTTCGCAGCAGCCGTGTCTGTCACAACAGGCAGGGTATCCTTTACCTGTGCCAGTACAGGTATCGAAGATATCAGCAGTATAGGTATTGAAAAATATTTATGCATTTCTTTTAAAATCACATGGTGTAATAATGGTTAAATGGTTTCCAAATACAGCTTCTGCAATTCGTTTGCAGTGATATCCTTTGTAGAAATGGTATGCACCAGGCTGCCCCGCTTCATGATACCGATCCTTGTGCCCACATTCACCGCATTGAAAATATCATGCGTGGCCATGAAGATGGTCCTGCTTTCGGCGGCCAGGTCTTTGCATATTTGGGTAAATTCTGCCGTGGCTTTGGGGTCAAGGCCTGATGTAGGTTCATCCATTAAAATCACGTCTGCATTTTTAGCCAACGCGATGGCGATGCCTACTTTCTGTCGCATGCCTTTGGAATAGGTGGAAAGCCTTTGTCCATGCGCCTCCTGCTGCAGGCCCGCCTTATTCAGCAAACCCTTTAACAGCTTATCCGAATATTTATAGCCCGCTAAACGGCTGAAGAAATCAAGGTTTTCTATGCCTGTAAGGTTGCCGTAAAGCTGCACCACTTCGGGTATATAAGCGATAAACTTCCGCGTTGCGTTGCTGTTTTCTTCCACTTCAATATCCTTGATAAAAGCTCTGCCCGATGTAGCATTGGTAAACCCGAGAAATAAATTGATGGTAGTGGTTTTGCCGGCGCCGTTCTGCCCGAGCAGGCAGAAAATTTCTCCTTTGTTTACAGTAAGGTTTAAATTGCTTAGCGCATTAAACCCGTTATAAGATTTAGTTAGTTGCTGTGCCTGTAGTGCCTGCATATAGATTTTTTGAGGGGATTGATAATTAAAATGAGCTGTATTGCTTCCAATACAACCATGTTATTATGATAGTAAAATGAAAGGAGGAGGCTGCATACGGTCAGCCCGTACAGCAGGAAGCTGTACTATATCAATGCTGCGGTCAGGATAATGCCGGTGGACTTTTATTGGAAAAAAGAAAACAGGAGGAAGAAAGAGGATTCGCTGTATAATACCCGTTTTCCGACGGATTGAAAACGACTACCGTTGCCAGCCCGGGAATGATGATGTCGCCATGGTATGCGGAATATTGATGCGCACAAACAGCGCACCCGGCTTCAGAAAATGTGCCGGTGCTTTGAGCAATTTCATCTTTGTCTGAATAATTGGTGTGCTGCTTTTCACCATTAACATGATGGTGATGCCAGAGCGATACGGGCGTAGCAATGAACGCGTATACTATCAGAAGTATAACCGCAATAATTTGCCTGTATTTTGGTTGGATAGTCAATTTTGTTTTTGCACTATTGTTGCAAATATAGCGACTATATTTGTTATCGCAACAGTGTTGAGATAAAATAATTACCTTTGTTAAGAGATGAAACATAGAAGGAATACGACCGCCACAGCAGAAATCTTAAACCTGTTAAGCCAGTCTAAAACAGCATTATCACACGCTAATATTCAACAGTCGTTAGACGGATTGTGCAACAGAGTTACCATTTACCGTGTATTGGACAGGTTAACAGAAGATGGTGTGGTACATAAAATCGTAAATATTGACGGGGTGGTTGTGTATGCAATATGCCATACCTGCACATCAAAGGAGCATCATCACAACCACCTTCATTTTAGTTGTGAAAAATGCCATGCCGTTACCTGCCTCGATAATATTGAGCCCTCTTTTAAATTGCCCAAAAAATACAAGGTAAACCATGTGAATTTTACCGTATCGGGAATTTGTCCTCTCTGCTGTTAATGCTCTTTTCAGATAAGCATTTTTTCAGGTTCGATAATCTTTCTTACAATGACAGCTTCACTTAGCTTATTTTGATAACCCGGAAATGCTTTTTAAGAAGGTTGAAATAAACCTAATGCCAAATCAATTCAAATTCCGGTACTCATTGGGTGTCATACCAACTTTTTGTTTAAACAGCCGGGTAAAATGTTGCTGATATTTAAAGCCTAATTCAGCCGCTATGTCGTTAATAGTTTTGGAGCGATCAAAAATTTTTGTTTTGGCCTCATCAACAAGTCTTGATTGAATATAGTCCAGTGCCGTACTGCCTGTTTCTTTCTTTATAAGGTCACCAAAATAATTGGGAGACAGGTGAAGCGCTTCAGCACACCAGGTTACTGTTGGAAGCCCTAATGCAAGGGTATTGCCGGTTTTGAAATAATCATCCAGTAAATGCTCAAAACGTACCAGTATATCTTTGTTTATATTGCTCCGGGTTATAAACTGGCGGTCATAAAACCGCATGCAATAATTCAGGAACAGTTCAATGTTGGATACGATCAGCGTTTTACTGTGTTTGTCAATATTCTGTTCAATCTCTCCGGCAATTTTTTCAAGGCAATCCACGATTGTTTTGCGTTCCTTTTTGGAAAGGTGCAAAGCTTCATTCACTTCATAAGAAAAAAAAGTATACTCCTTAATCGTTTTAGCCAATACTGTTCCTTTGATCAGATCAGGATGGAAAATCAATGCATACCCTGATGGCTTAATGGCCACGCCTTTACTATCTATGCCATATACCTGGCCTGGAGCAACAAAAACCAAGGTGCCATCTTCATAGTCATAAGGCTGGCAGCCATACTGCATGTCGCCACATTTTACATTTTTCAGGAATACGGCATATATACCCATATACCGTCTGAAATGCTGTATTGTAGGTATTTCATTAAACTTAACCACACTCACCAACGGGTGTAATGTATCCACTCCAACATAGTCGTTGTATTGTTTTACCGTATCCAGTCTTTCTACCTGTTCCATAATTAGAATGATTGCCCTGCAAATGTAGTAAACATCACCGCCTCCTATAATACCACCAAAGCAAAATCCGTAAAACTGGTAAATAAAACTGTATTCTGTATAAAGCGGGAACAAACGGCATTGGCGATCTTTGCAAAGTATTTCATTACAAGTAAAATGGTATGGTAAACAACACTCAATACACTATGAGCGATAACAAAAAGGACATCTTCGAAAGATTAAGGAACGGTGAAACCATACTGCCCGGCGACCCGCAGGCCCATAATATGCTAGACGCTTCCTATGCCACCAGGAAATTGCTCGTTCAAATGAACAATTCTTCAACGCCGGCAGAGATCAGGGCCTTATTAAGCCGGATCACCGATAGCGAAATTGACGAAAGCACAACGGTCTTTACGCCTCTCTATATCAATTACGGAAAGCATACCAAAATAGGTAAAAATGTATTCATCAATTTTGACTGTACTTTCCTTGACCTGGGAGGCATTACTATAGAGAATAATGTACTAATAGCACCAAAAGTCAGCCTGCTGTCAGAAGGACATCCGGTATCTCCTGCAGACAGGCATTCCCTGACGGTGGGGCATATCCACATTAAAAAGAATGCATGGATCGGCGCAAATGCAACGATACTGCCCGGAGTAACCATTGGAGAAAATGCAATAGTGGCAGCCGGAGCGGTCGTATCAAAAGATGTTCCCGATAACAGCATTGCAGGCGGTATTCCTGCAAAAATTATTAAAACAATTTAAACAGCAATGAAACAAATAGCATTATTATCAATCGCTGCTATGTTTCTGTTTACGCAAGCATTCAGCCAAACAAAGTCAAATAAGATGGGCACAACGTCAGAACATTATACCTTTCAATTAAGCGATAAAGTAACCCGGCAAAAAGTACATTTCAAAAACCGTTACGGCATTATGCTTACAGGCAATTTGTACATACCGAAAGAGCACGGCAATGAACCGTTACCGGCACTTGCTATTTGCGGCCCTTTCGGAGCCGTAAAAGAGCAATCATCGGGATTGTATGCTAACCAAATGGCCGAACGTGGATTTGTTGCACTGGCATTCGACCCGTCTTATACCGGTGAAAGCGGTGGCGAGCCACGCAACGTTGCATCGCCTGACATAAACACCGAAGATTTTGGCGCGGCAGTAGATTTTCTTGGAATACATAAAAACATTGACAGGAAAAAAATAGGTATTATCGGTATTTGCGGCTTCGCTGGTTTTGCGTTAAATGCTACTACTGCAGACAAGCGCGTGAAAGCGGTTGCAACTACCAGTATGTATGATATGTCGAGGGTAATGTCAAAAGGCTACAATGATGCCACAACACCGGAGCAACGTGCTAAAATTTTAGAACAGTTAGGCGAACAACGCTGGAAAGATGCAGCAGCAGGAACATTCCATGCCGGAGCAATATTAAACGCTGAAAAACTGAGGGGTGATGAACCACAATTTGTAAAGGAATATCACGATTATTACCGTACGCCAAGAGGTTTTCACGAACGTTCGCTAAATTCGACAGGCGCCTGGAATGCTACAAATGCGTTGTCGTTTATGAATGCGCCCTTGCTGACTTACATAAAAGAAATATCGCCAAGACCAATACTGCTCATAGCAGGCGAAAATGCACATTCCCGTTATTTCAGTGAAGACGCATACAAAATGGCAGCCGAACCGAAGGAGTTAATGATCATTCCCAATGCTGTGCATGTGGATCTGTACGACAAGATTGATGTAATACCTTTTGATAAGCTGGAAACATTTTTTAAAGAATACCTGAAATAAAGAGATGAAATATTCAATTTTAATAATGATACTGTTAGTATCCATGATATCCGGTGCTGCATCCTGCGACAAAAATGGTAACAATATGAGCACCGGTAACAATACGGAAAACAACGAAGAGAATAATATGCCAAACGATACAATCAAAATAAAGGTCAATTCAAAAACCTTTACTGCCACACTTTCAGACAATAATTCAGCAAAGGCATTTAAGGATATGCTGCCATTGACAATCAAAATGGTTGAGCTGAACGGGAACGAGAAATATTATGATCTGCCCGAAAGTCTTCCTGCAAATCCATCCAACCCCGGAATAATACAAAACGGTGACCTGATGCTGTATGGCTCAGGCACACTGGTATTGTTTTACAAAACATTTTCTACTTCTTACAGTTATACAAAATTAGGCACGATAGATGATGTAACAGGTTTGGCACCGGCATTAGGTTCCGGGAATATAACCGTCACAATTGAAATACAGCAATAAATCAGGAAACAATGAACGAACAAAATAACACTTCGCTTTTTCCGAAAGGAGAAAAACTGCCAGGTGAATGGTTTAGCGGTAACGCATTTTTACACCCATTATTAGCAAGGGATAAAAACAATGATTTTGCATTGGGGAGCGTAACCTTTGAACCGGGAGCCAGAACGCATTGGCATATTCACCCCAAAGGACAGATCTTAATTATAACGGAAGGAGAGGGGCTTTACCAGGAAAAGGGAAAACCTGCGCAACGCATTCATAGAGGCGATGTTATCAATATTCCTGAGAATGTGGAGCACTGGCATGGTGCAACGGCACACAGCAAAATGATACATATAGCCGTTACAAATTATCAGGGCGATACAAATGTAACATGGTTAAGCCCTGTAACAAACGAAGCGTTTAGCGAAGCAAATAAATAAGTAATCTTGTAGCGGCAACAATCAATTCAAACTCCGGTACTCATTAGGTGTTATGCCTGTTCTTTGTTTAAACAGCCTGCTAAAATGCTGCGGGTATTTAAACCCCAGTTCAAAAGCAATTTCATTAATAGTTTTGTCTCCGTTGTAAATCCTGTTTTTAGCAACGTCAATGATTTTGTTCTGGATATATTCCTGAGCAGGTTTCCCGGTTTCTTTTTTAATCAGATCGCCGAAATAATTAGCCGATAAATGCAGCTCATCGGCACACCAGGCAACAGAGGGCAAACCTATTTCCGCTGGTTTGTCCGATGAAAAATAGTTGTTCAATAATTCTTCAAATTTTTCCAAAATTCCCTTATTGACATTTTCACGGGTTATGAACTGACGGTCATAAAAGCGGGTACAATAATTTAAAAACAGCTCGATGTTCGATACAATCAATTGTTTGCTATGCTTATCAATAGCATGTTGCAGCTCATACTCGATTTTAGAAAAACAATCCAAAATGATCTTTCTCTCATCTTCCGATAAATGCAGCGCTTCGTTTACTGCATAAGAGAAAAAATGATAATTGTCTATATTTTTCCCGAGCGATGTACCGATCAGCAGATCGGGATGAAATACCAATGCAATACCCTGCGGCTGATAATAGTCCTGGCTGTTTTGACCAATCACCTGCCCCGGAGCCAAAAATATCAGCGTCCCTTCCTCATAGTCGTAATTGCCCAATCCGTATCGCAGGTCGCCGCAATGTATCTTTTTGAAAAAGACAGTATAAAATTCGTAACGAAACCGCCTGTTTTGTCTTGGTGCCGCCTTATCCAAATGAACCACGTTCACCAATGGATGCAATGTTTTATTGTTATTAAAAACATTGTATTTATGTATCGTATCAAAATTGAGTACCTGTTCCATAACGCTTACTTTTCTCTGATACAAATTTATACATTCTGCCACAGGTATAACCATAGGCTATGGCCAATCAGTAATATTGGTAGAAAAAGCAGTAATCGGTATACTAATAGCCTCATCTTTAGTATGGAACTTTGCAATAGCCGGTTACAGGTATCAGCACTAAAGTTGGACTGCATGGTTTAAGTTTAGCAGTGCAATAACCAAGACCTCAATCTAATAACGCTATCCTGTACAATTACAGGCAAGGGTTGGTAAATAGCATAAATTGAATCAGAACATACTTATTAAATATCTTATAAAAATTTGTATGAAAGCATTAATTCCCGCGCTTTTTTTATTAATGACAGGTATGCAATCATCCTATGCGCAGCAGCCGTCAACCGAAACAGTTAAAACGGCTACCAATAACACGCCCGGGCAACAGGCAATTATCAATATTTCAAAACAGAAATGGAATTGGATGGCTGATAAAAATGCCGATTCTTTAAACCTGCTGTTTGATGACAAATCTATGTTCGTTCACATGGGAGGAAGCTGGGGCAAAGAGCGGGAGATCGAAGTAATTAAAAGCGGTGGCATCTGGTACAAAAAGGCGGAAGTCTATTCTGTGATCGTAAACATTATCGGCAGCACTGCCATACTCTTAAATGACATTGACCTGGAAGCAGTGGTGGGCGGTAATACCGTTACCAATCCTTTTATGGTAACAGAAGTATATATCAAAGAAAACGGCGTATGGAAAATGGGATCACTCACTTTTTCGCGCCTGCTTCGCCCGGTTAAAATGAACAGCAGTAATAACCAACAGTTAACAGCGCCAAAGGAATAACGAATGAAGTTTGATATGAGGCACACTATTGTATTGTGCATAATAATTGGCTTATCCATATCATCGGGTTGTTCAAAGGCTCAGGCTATATCATCTGAAAAAATACCGATCCTGTACCTGTCCTCCCCTATGCATTTTGCCAACGTACAATAACCTAACAAAAAATGCAAGCGGGCGGGCAACATTTCGTCCGCAGGTTTCGTCAAAAGCAACTAAGCGTTGCTTTTTTTTATTTGTGTTCCAATCTTTTGCTCCACTCCGCTACACAAAAGGATTTCCACTACCCTTACGCAAAGCGAACTGAAAAAAATCTATAAAAAAATTCCGAAACCGAAAAGTTGCATTTATATTTGCAACCGATTAGTTTCTTTAAATAAAAACAGGAGAAAATGAGAAGAGATATTTTCCAGGCAATTGCAGACCCGACCAGGCGGGCAATTATAGCGCTCATTGCATTACAGGCAATGACACCAAATGCCATTGCCGAACACTTTGACACAACACGGCAGGCAGTATCAAAACATTTACGCATTTTAACAGAGTGCGAATTGATAACACAGGAGCACAAAGGCAGAGAAATTTACTACCAGCTTGAAATTGAAAAGATGAAGGAAATTGACAGGTGGCTTAACCAATTCCGTAAAATCTGGGAAGTACGTTTCAATCAACTTGACAAAGTATTATCAACAATTAAAAACAATAAAAAATGAACAGTAATTTATTATTTGATTTTACAGTCAACAAAGAAAACAACACAGTAAACATAAAACGTGAATTTAACGCAGACCGTGAATTGGTATGGGAAGCGTGGACAAATCCCGAAATTCTTGACCAGTGGTGGGCGCCAAAACCCTATTCTTCAAAAACAAAATATATGAATTTTGAAGTTGGCGGTCGTAGATTTTACGCAATGGTAAGCCCCGAAGGAGAAGAAATAGGTTGGCATATACAAGACTATACTTCAATAAGCCCGAAAACCAACTTTAAATTTTTAAGTGTATTTGCCGACAAAGATGAAAACCCCCATTTGCCCGGTTCAGATTGGGATTTGACTTTCAGCGAACAAAATGCCTGCCTGCCGGACAGGCAGGGAATTACAACCGTACATATCCATATTTACAATGAATCCCGGGAGAGAATGGAAAAGATGATTGAAATGGGCTTCAAGGAAGGATTTACAATGACCTTAAATGAACTTGACACATTATTATCAACGCTAAAAAAATAAATAAACATTACAAACCACAGCTCCGGTTTTGTCCCGTCAGCCGTGGTTTGTATCTCACAAGCCAGAGACGAAATAATAATACAGCTAATGCTTTTGTATAAATTGTAAACACCACAAACCATTTTTTTAAAAGATTTGATCACTTAAAATGTTTATCGTAACATTGCAATGTTAAAATATTAAAGTAATGGGAGCTACAAAAACAGACCATTTTACAAACAAACAAAATCAAATCGCTACCATCGCAAAGGCATTGGGGCACCCCGCAAGAGTTGCAATAATTGAGTATTTAATGAAAGTGAACACCTGTATTTGTGGCGACATCGTAAACGAGCTGCCCTTAGCACAGCCAACCGTTTCGCAACACTTAAAAGAACTCAAAAACGCAGGGCTGATAAAAGGCAGCATTGAGGGTAACGCAATTTGTTACTGCATTGATGAAAAAACACTCAACATACTGAAAGAATATTTTGCAAAAATAATCTTGACCGTAACTAATCAAAAATGCTGTTAAGCGTTTTTTTAATTTTCACAATCGTAATATTGCAATAAAGCAAAACAATTAAATAAAATGAATACAGAAAATAAAATCAAAGAAATGGTAAAGCAGAAGTACAGCGAAATTGCTTTACAGGGCAAAGAAACCAATCAATCATCTTGTTGCGGTTCAGGTTGTTGTTCAACCGAGGTATATAACATTATGAGTGATGATTACAGCACTTTAGACGGCTACAATCCCGATGCCGATTTAGGTTTGGGTTGCGGCTTGCCAACACAATTTGCAAAAATCAAAAAAGGCGATACCGTAATTGATTTGGGTAGCGGTGCAGGTAACGATTGCTTTATTGCAAGGAACGAAGCAGGCGAAGACGGTAGAGTTATAGGCATTGATTTTACACCTGCAATGATTGACAAAGCAAGAGCCAACGCACAAAAATTAGGGTTTGCAAATGTTGAGTTCAGGCAGGGCGACATTGAAAATATGTCTGTTTCTTCAAACGTTGCGGACGTAATTGTAAGTAATTGCGTTTTAAATCTTGTACCCAACAAAAACAAGGTTTTTAAAGAAATTTTCCGTGTGCTGAAGCAAGGCGGGCATTTTAGTATTTCTGATGTTGTTTTAATCGGCAATCTGCCCGAAACGTTACAAAATAAAACAGAAATGTATGCAGGCTGTGTTGCAGGCGCAATACAAAAAAACGATTATTTAGGGCTTATCAAAGCAAATGGGTTTTCAAACATTACCATTCAAAAAGAAAAAGCCATCAATGTTCCGGACGACATTTTGAAAAACTACCTGAACGAAGATGAACTTAATAGTTTTAAAGCAGGTAACACAGGCATTTTTAGTATTACAGTTTATGCGGAAAAGTCAAAGACCTGCGGTTGTGGAACAGACTGTTGCAGTTAAGCCATTTTGTAAAAAACAGCTCAAACTAATTATCATAACGGTATCTGTAATTGCGTTGCAATTCATTTTGGGTTTTGACCCGAAATTTTGCATTATTACTATTATTTAGCTATTTGTATAAGACTATGGATAAAATGAAAATTTTAGTGCTTTGCACAGGAAACAGTTGCAGAAGCCAAATGGCAGAGGGTTATTTGCGACACTTTGCAAAAAGCAAAGCACACGTTTACAGTGCAGGCGTGGAAACTCACGGGGTGAACCCCAAAGCTATTGATACAATGCAAGAGGACAACATTGACATCTCCAATCATACATCAAACAACATTGACGAATATTACAATATTGATTTTGATTTTGTGATTACAGTTTGCGATAATGCAAAGGAACGCTGTCCGTTCTTCCCGACAAAAGCAAAAAAGTATCATCAAAATTTTGCCGACCCTGCAAAAGCAACAGGAACAGATGAAGAAATTAAAGAACAGTTTAGGCAAATCCGACAACAAATAAAAGACTATTGCAAACAGTTCGTTACGGATAATTTGTAAGAATCACAGCCCGAAAAACCGGGGCTTTTTATTCCCGCAAAAATCCAATCAGTAATATTGGTAGTAAAAGCAGTAATCCATATAAGTATATTTCCCTTTTATATTCTGAAATTTGCATAGCAAATACAGCAATATGAAAGCAATAAGCAGTATAGCAATAGTAGTTTGTATTTCACTGTTTACAAATCGGGTCAATGCACAACCAGAAAACACATTAAGTCCAAAAGAGCAAAACATTATAACCATTTCGGCATTGACGGCAAAAGGCGATTTGAATAAACTGAAACCAGCCTTAAACACAGGACTTGAAACAGGATTGACGATTAATGAAATAAAAGAAGCATTGGTACACTTATACGCTTACTGCGGGTTTCCCCGAAGTATCAGGGGTTTACAAACCTTTATGCAGGTATTGGACGAACGTAAAGCCAAAGGCATTAACGATAAGATGGGCAACAATGCTTCGCCCATTGATGAAACAGGAAGCAAGTACGAACGCGGGAAAAAGATTTTAGGCGAGCTTACCCAAACGTCGCAACCCGATACGCTTACAGGCTATTCGGCATTTGTGCCGGTAATAGACAGGTTTTTAAAAGAACATTTGTTTGCGGATATTTTTGAAAGGGATGTATTAGATTATGTACAAAGAGAATTGGTAACTATTTCCGTAATCGCTACCATCGGCAATGCAGAACCTATGCTCCGTTCGCATTTAAACATTTGCCTGAATGTGGGTTTGACACCCGGTCAGCTACACCAGTTTGTAAGTGTCATTAAATCTACGATAGGAAAAAAAGAAGCAAAATCCGCCCGGGCAGTTTTGAACGGGGTTTTAAAAAGTAAACAACAGCAATAGGATACACTATGAACAGGATAAAATTATTACTTGCACTTGCGCTGTTAACCGGTAACAATAATTACGCCCAGGATGTAAAAAAACGGGCGCCCTTAATGATTGAAGAGCAGGGCAGCTTTGCTATAGGCGGAACGGTCATTACCAACCCGGGAACTTTTGACCCGATCAAACGTACTCCCGAAGGTCAAACCTTTCATGGAGACCATGTCTATATTTTTTATCAGAAGCCTGTTAATGCCAGAAAGCTGCCGCTTGTATTCTGGCATGGCATCCGCCAGTTTTCCAAAACCTGGGAAACCACACCCGATGGAAGAGAAGGCTTTCAGAATATATTTTTACGGCGTAATTACTCCGTATACCTTATAGATCAGCCGAGGCGGGGTAATGCCGGCAGAAGCACCATGCAGGCGACAATTGATCCCGTGCCCGATGAGCAGACCTGGTTTGGCACTTTCCGCATCGGCGTATGGCCGGACTATTTTCCCGGTGTGCAATTTTCTAAAGACCCGGAAACACTCAACCAGTATTTCCGTTCGATGACGCCGAGTATAGGCCCCATTGATATTGGCGTAAACGTCAGCGCCATATCTGAACTGTTTTCTAAAATAGGCCCGGCTGTTTTGGTAACGCATTCTCATTCGGGTGGTATGGGCTGGCTTACGGCCATCAAAAATCAAAATGTAAAGGCGATCGTTTCTTATGAGCCGGGCAGTGGTTTTGTGTTCCCGGAAGGGGAAGTACCGCCGCCGGTAGCCAGCTCGGCAGGAGCTTTGGAAGCAAAAGGTGTTTCAAAAGACGATTTCTTACAACTTACGAAGATCCCGATCATTATCTACTACGGAGATTTTATTCCCGAAAAGCCAGACCCCAATCCCGGAACAGACGGATGGAGAGCAAGACTGGAAATGGCAAGGCTTTGGGCTGCCACTATTAATAAATACGGCGGCGATGCAACGGTAGTTCACCTGCCGGAGACCGGTATTAAAGGCAATACCCATTTTCCTTTTTCTGACCTGAACAATATTGAAATAGCCGACCTGATGTCGAAGTGGTTGAAGGAAAAAGGACTGGATAAATAGGTTGTGAATAAAGGCAGAGAATAAATGGTTGAAAATAACAGAACACTTTTTTTGTTAAACGAAACTCAAAATGAACATCTCTCTTTTAAATAAAAGAAGCTTTTACGCCTGCATCACAGGCATTTTGATTGGCATCGGCGGATGTATTTCGACTGACAAGCACGAGAACACGTGGTCTGACTACAAAGCTGATGCACATAGTTCCAGCTACTCATCGCTTCACCAGATCAATATATCGAATGTAAGCCGGTTACAAAATGTGTGGACTTTCCAAATGAATGATCTGCCACAAGGCCAGGAACCGGTGTCGAGCCAAAGTAATCCGATTATAGTGGATGGCGTGATGTATGCAAACTCCGGCAAGCAGACGGTGTATGCCATTGATGCGGCTACGGGCAAAGAGATCTGGTCTTGTAAGACGATAGGGGAAGGTCAGCCCAGCGCTGCAAGCAGGGGCGTTACCTATTGGGAAAGCGGCGATGATAAAAGGATATTATATGCTTCGGGTAATTATCTGATGGCGATTGATGCAAAAACCGGGAAGATCATTCCTTCGTTTGGAACCGATGGCCGGGTGAACCTGAATGAAGGCGTAAGAGATGATCCTGAAAAAATTTCAGTTTCGCTTTCAACCCCGGGGCGGGTCTTCAAAGACCTGATCATTATCGGGTTAAGAACACCGGATGCTTATGGCGCTCCCCCCGGGTATATCAGGGCTTATCACTGCAAAACAGGAAAACTGGAATGGACATTTCACACCATTCCTCACCCCGGTGAACCCGGTTATGAAACCTGGCCGCCGGATGCATACAAATATGCGGGTGGGGCTAATTGCTGGGCAGGGCTGAGCATTGACATAGCGAGGGGTATGGTTTTCCTGGCACTCGGATCTCCATCGTATGACTATTATGGTGCAGACAGGAAAGGAGAAAATCTTTTCGGCAACTGTGTTCTCGCATTAGATGCTGCTACCGGTCATTACAAATGGCATTTTCAAACAGTGCATCATGATCTATGGGATTATGATTTGCCTGCTCCGCCAAATTTAGTGACCATAAAAAAGGATGGAAAAGATGTTGATGCGGTGGCGCAGGTTACCAAGCACGGTTTTGTATTTGTTCTTGATCGTGAAACCGGTGAGCCGCTCTATCCTGTTGAGGAACGGAAAGTTCCTGCTTCAAATATGCCGGGCGAAGAGGCCTGGCCTACACAACCTTTTCCTGCAAAACCGAAAGCTTTTGTAAAGCAGTTTATGACAGAGGATGATCTGAACCATTATTCCGATACAGGTCACAAAACCATTCTTGAAAAATTCAGGTCGGTAAGATATGAAGGCTTATTTACGCCGCCGGATTTAAAAGGCACACTGTCGCTGCCTGCTACGCGAGGAGGAGCCAACTGGGGCGGAGCAGCCTATGACCCCAACACATCGTACCTCTACATCAGGGGCAATAATTTGCCGGAGATCATTACCATCGTTGATATTGATAAGCATTTTGCAGCCCGCGATAATTCCATTTTTGAAACAGGCAGAGCCACCTACCTGAAACATTGCTCCGCGTGCCATGGCGCGGAAAAGAAAGGAGTTCCTCCTACATTCCCGTCATTGGTAAATATCAAAGACAAGATGGGTGAAAAAGAAGCGCTTGAAAAAACACGGATGGGTGGTGGTCAGATGCCTGCCTTCAAGGGTGTATTGACTGCAAATGAAGAACAGTCCATTGTAGCTTTTTTGTACGATAAGAAAGGTGGAGAGGCAACCCAGACAACCGGAGGGAAAGCGGGCGAACCAAAACCTGTGCGATACGGGAATATCACCGGCTATCAAACATGGTCTGACCCGGGTGGAAACCCTGCAATGAAAGGACCCTGGAATACTTTGAGCGCATTGAACCTTTCAACAGGAGAATATGCATGGCAGATCCCTGTGGGCAATGATGAAAAGCTACAAGAAAAAAGCGGCTCCATTACCGGCTTGTTGGCCCGGTCAGGCCCCATGGTAACAGCAGGCGGATTGGTATTTATCAGTGGCGCCGCCGACAAAAAATTATGGGCATTTGATAAGGGTACAGGCAAAATGGTTTGGGAAACAGCTTTACCTGCTGCGAACAACGCCAATGTCTGCTCATTCTCTATTGGCGGAAAGCAGTTTGTTGCACTGGGAGTCGGGGGTACAAAAGAAAATCCGTCGGGCTCTATTATGGCGTTCGCTTTACCGTAAAACATCTTTATTGTATCTTCTGAAATTTGCAGCAGTAAATATTTTAAACAGCCGGTTTAAAAATCATAAAAGAGTTAAAAGATGAAAAAATTAGCATCCATAATTACAATAGCAGCGTCAATTGCAGCCACAGAGGTTGCAGACGCGCAATCTGCTCAAAGGGCGGCACAAAACCCGTTCTCTTTGGTATATGAGGGAGCGATCATCAAAAATGAAAAAGGAAAAGTGAATATTCATCCTGTTACCTATAAGCTGAACGGGATTGATATTGCTGCCAATGTTTATACGCCTGCAAACTATGACCCTGCAAAGAAATACCCGGCAGTAGTGGTAGCACACCCTAACGGCGGCATAAAAGAGCAGACAGCCGGGTTGTATGCACAGCGTTTGGCAGAAGATGGTTATATAACCATTGCTGCGGATGCAGCTTACCAGGGAGCAAGCGGCGGAGAACCACGTCATACGGATAAACCTGCATCCCGGACAGAAGATATTCGCGGCATGGCTGATTTCATCAGCCAATATGCCGGGGTTGACAAAAACCGTTTAGGCGCTTTAGGCATCTGTGGCGGCGGTGGCTATACTTTAAAAGCAGCCCAATCAGACAAACGCCTGAAAGCTGTTGCAACTTTGAGCATGTTCAATTCAGGCGAAGTAAGACGTAACGGTTTTCAAAACTCCCAGTTAAACACCATTGAGGAACGTTTAAAGCAGGCATCGGCTGCCCGTGCGCAGGAAGCGGCAGGTGGTAAAATAATGTATTCAGGTGTGGCAAGCGTAACGGATGAAGAAATCGAAAAAACACCTGCCGGTCTGTATCGCGAAGGGTTTGTATATTATTACAGAACCCATGCACATCCCAATTCAACCTTTTTATACACCACGAGCAGCCTGCTTGACCTGATGACATGGGATGCTACTGACGGAATTGACCTGATTGATCAACCGCTGTTAATGATGGCCGGAAGCAAAGCCGATACAAAGTATATGACAGATGAGGCGTTTAGCAAAGCAACGAACGCAAAGGATAAAGAACTATTTATAATTGACGGAGCGACACATATCGAAACTTACTGGAAGCCCGAATATGTATCGCAGGCAGTGAATAAGCTGGATGGATTCTTTAAGCAAAATCTCAAATAAAAATGAAGAACATCATAATAACAGCCATGGCAGTCGCACTGCTTTTCGGCTGCAAAGAGCAGACGGGAGTAAAAGAAGACCTGATCTTTTCAAAAGGTGAAAAAATAACCAGTGACAACTTTACAGGTATTGCCTGGTTGAATAACCTGGTGCAGGCAGACAGCATCAACCAGAATGCCGTAGGCAGCGTAACTTTTGAACCGGGCGCCAGAACAAAATGGCATTCCCATCCGGCAGGGCAAATTATACTGGCGTTGGACGGTTTGGGTTATTACCAGGAAAAAGGCAGTTCAAAGGTTATTCTAAAAAAGGGTGACGTGGTGAAGTGCCCGCCCAATACCCCACATTGGCATGGCGCCAGTGCCGACACCACCTTTGTTCAGGTAGCCATAACCGGGAGAGAGAAAGGCGAAACGGTTTGGTTAGAGGAGGTTGCCGATGAAGAGTATTATTCCGGGATATAAGTCTACACCGCTATTTCCAAATCAAATCATCAATTATAATGACAATTGGCGTCAAAACTAAAATCCCGGTCCGTTACGTACGACTATAATACCGTTGCTGACGATATGCCATCCCTCACCGTGGCAAATCAACAAAAGCCAGCAAAACTCCCTACTATTTGGTTAGATAATTGTTTGGCAGGGGAGATGAAGATCAACAACTTACAAAGTAGCTAATGGTGATTTTTTCGTTTTGACCAGTAGCTTTATTTCCCGTTAATTTTTCAAACTCGCCATATCAATTACAAAACGATATTTTACATCGCCCTTTAATATACGTTCATAGGCCTTGTTGATGTCCTGTATCCTGATAAGTTCGATGATTGAAGTAATATTGTGCCTGCCGCAGAAGTCTAACATTTCCTGCGTTTCAGCAATGCTGCCGATCGTAGATCCCGAGAAGCTTTTCCGTCCGGGGATCAAACTGAACGGCGCTACCGGAAGTGGTTCCGCCGGAGCTCCTACAAGTGTTAGCTGACCGTCTCTTTTTAATAATGTAAGATATGCGTTGACGTTATGCCGGGCAGACACACAATCTAAAATGAAATGTAGGGTGCCTGCATTTTCTCTCATTTGTTCTTCATCAGCAGAAAGGATCACTTTATCCGCGCCCAGGTTTATAGCGTCTTCCTTTTTCGAGGCAGATGTAGTGATCACTACAACATAGGCTCCCATTGCTTTTGCCAGCTTAACGCCCATATGTCCTAAACCTCCTATGCCCACAATACCTACTTTTTTCCCCGGACCAACCTTCCAGTGCCTTAACGGAGAATAAGTGGTAATACCCGCGCACAATAAAGGCGCTGCTGCTGCCAGGTCAAGGTTTTCTGGTACCCGTAAAACAAAATCCTCATCTACAACAACCCGTTCGGAATACCCGCCAAAAGTTTGTACCCCTAAATGTTTATCGGGTGCATTGTATGTACCGGTCATTCCGTTTTCACAGTAATTTTCCAGGCCCTCCTTACAACTTTCACATTCGCGGCAACTGTCTACCATACAGCCAACTGCTGCCAGATCGCCTGCCTTGAATTTGGTAACGCCGCTACCAACTTTTGTAACACGGCCCACAATTTCGTGCCCGGGTACATTTGGATAAATGGTTCCCGGCCATTCATTACGGGCAGTATGAATATCGGAGTGGCAAACGCCACAATATAAAATATCAATTTCCACATCTTTGGCAGTTACTTCCCTGCGTTTGATGTTCATTTGCTTTAAATCTGCTTCAGGGGCTTCCGTGCCGAATGCTTTAACTGAAAATGTATCCATGAATTTTTTTGTAAATATTATTATTTAAAACGGCTTATTATTAGCAAATTTCGTGAAATGCATCCAACAAAATCCTGCCCATATCCTTTTTTGCAGGTATCCATTTATTTTCAGCTTTTCAGCGTTAAATTAAATTATTGGGCCGTATAAATGCTGACAAAAGAAGTAGTAGTTAAAAGGGATGTTATATAGTTGTTTAATATCCTTTAAACTGGAAGTTGCTTTTTCTTTGGGGCTCATTTCTATTTTCAGGCGCCTGAATGATGAATTTGTAGCAGCCTGACTTTTATGTGTGCGCTCCTCTTTCTGCCTTTCTTTACAGGACTTGCAGTAGCTGGCTTGTAATTAACTAAGAATCACTTTTTGAAACGTTTACAGCAGTATATCCTTTGGGGCCTCGTTCTATTTCAAATGCTACTTTCGATCCCTGTTGTAATGAAAAAGCGGAAGATGACTGGTGCACAAATAAACGTTGCCCGTTTTCGCTGTCTTCAATAAATCCAAATCCTTTTGCAGTATTGAAATAAGTCACAATACCTGTGCGTATCAGCTCTTCCGGGCTTAGTTCTTTTTGCTTAGGAACACCAATTTCTATGTCTTCCAGTTTAACTTCTATTCTTTTCCTGTTATCGGGAGGTACAGAAGTGAGATTGCCATTTTCATCCACGTAAGCCATCATTTCATTCAGGCTTTTTCCTTTAGTGCCATTTTCTTTACGTTCCTGTCTTTTCTCCTCTTTCTTTTTGCGTTCATCTCTCTTCTTATTTTCTCTTTCTTTCTTATTCCAGCTTGTTGCCATATTAATTAGATTTCGTGTTCGTAAGCGATGTAAAGGAAGCGCCATTGAATATTCTTGCTACATTAATATCATTGGTTGCCGACCAATTTTGTATCTGCGATATATGTACTACACGCCAGAAATTTTTTGACTTCAGCTCTTCATAATCATTTGTGTGAATGAAAAGACCGGTCACTGGTGGCCGGCCTTTGAAATGAATATCAATAGTAGTATTGTTACGAATGCTGGATTTTATAAAACTTTCAATTCTTTCTATATCCATGTTAATGTATAAAGTAATATAATAGGTAGTTTTACCTGAACCAGAAATATGCTAATTACCAACGCTTGTTATAACCATTGTTGCGGCTGCGGTTTTCTTCCCTTGGCCTGGCTTCTGAAACTTTTACAGGTCTGCCTTCAATCATTTTTCCGTCAAGTTCCCTGATAGCAGTTTCAGCAGCTTGCTTATCAGGCATCTCAACAAAAGCGAACCCTTTACTTCTGTTGGTAAATTTGTCGGTGATCACTTTTGCTGAAGAAACGTCCCCATATGCTCCAAAAAGCTGGCTCAGATCTTCATCCTGGAAACTATAGCCCAGGTTCGATACATAAATGTTCATAATAATGCAATAATTCAATAAAAAATATCTGAGAAAGACGGCAGATGTAAAAAATACAAGAGGGAAAGAATTATTTACAAGAGCTATATAACTCAAATTATCCATACGAAGATACGTGATTATTGCCATAGATGGACTTTTATTTTCAGCGTTAACAATACCCGGGTATTCCCAGGGCAACAATCGCTATGAACTGCATTCCTGAATTTGCTTGGACCTGTTCATACACTTCAAATACATTCGGCAACCAAACTGGTTGTCTGTCTGCAAAAACGCTCCTGTTGGTGGCAGGCATCATGATAATTATAAGGAAGAATTATGTTTGCAACATGAACCTTACGGGGCTTTTTAAGAAGAATGGCCGACTGCTGATGCATTTGCTTTTTTGGGTATTTGCTTTTGGCATGCTCACCTATATTTACGGTACAGCATATAATAGTTTTGAGCTGGGCGTAGTAGTGATCCTGATGTTACTGCCGGTGCATATCTGCTATTACTACCTGGTTTCTGTTTGGGTGCTGCCGGATTTTTTTGTTGGCAAGTATATAAGAGCGATCTGCGGGGGATTGCTCATTATGTTTTTCATGGCTGTGTTATACCGGCTGGCGGAAATTTTTATTGCAGATCCCTATATATACCACTATTACAAACAAAGAGATCCGGGCTTCACATGGGACAGAATATCACAACGCTGGTGGTTACAATTGCAGAATAAAGGAGATTTTGTAAATGCCATAGAAAGAAGCAATGTGGTAATATGGATAGGGATTACAATGAAGCTGTTTGCCTTATGGCATGAGCGCAAGCATGCCGTGCTGCAGGCAGAGCTGAATACATTGAAAGGGCAGTTGCACCCGCATTTTCTTTTTAACGCTCTCAATAATCTTTATGCGCTTTCTTTGAATAATGCCCCGCAAACACCAGAGATCATTTTAGGGCTTTCCAATATCCTGCGGTATGTAATTTATGAATGCGCTGCCGACCGGGTTTCTCTTGAAAGGGATGTGGAGGTGCTGAAAGACTATATAACGCTTGAGCAACTGCGTTATGAAGAACGCCTGGATCTGAACATGGATATAGATGATCATATCCAGGGCTGGGAGGTTGCTCCTTTACTGATGCTGCCCCTGGTGGAAAATGCATTTAAACATGGGGCGGGTGAAACAATCCATACCCCCTGGATAAATATGGAGCTGAAGGTGTATGATGGCCGGCTGCGTTTGAAGATCAGCAACAGCAAGCCGGAGCACACGCCCCATACTACGGGGAGAGCGGGTGGAAAGATCGGGTTATCGAATGTGCAGCACCGTTTAAAGCTGTTATATCCCGATAAGCATTCTCTTACATGGTATGATGAGGAAGATTGTTTTATTTTGGAAATGACGGTCACATTATATCCCGTTAATAAAGATCAATATGGCAATAAGAACGCTGATAGCAGATGATGAACCGCATGCTATAGATATTTTACAGCGGTATGTGGCCAACATCCCGGAACTGGAAATAGTAGCAACCTGCAATAATGCTATCAAGGCCTTCCAGGTACTACAAAATAATAAGATTGATCTGCTGTTCGTGGATATAAAAATGCCCGGGCTTTCCGGGACCGACCTGGTAAGGAGCCTGAAAAATCCCCCGATGATCGTTTTTACAACAGCGTACCAGGAATATGCAATTGACGGCTTTGACCTCAATGCCGTAGATTATCTTCTGAAGCCTGTTTCATTAAAGCGTTTTCTGCAGTCTATTGATAAAGTGATGCGTTTTATTAACGGCAATACCCGGAATGAAACGGCAGAAGTATCAACGCTTCCCAAAAGCCCGGCAGATCATTTTTTATATGTACGGGTCGAGCGCCGTTTGATAAAGGTGAATACAAAAGACATCCTGTGGATCGAAAGCTTAAAAGACTATATAAAGGTCATTACCCCAAAAGAAACCTTTCATACCAAACAAAAGATCAGCGTAACGGAAAAGCTGCTACCCACCGGCGGGTTTATGCGTATCCACCGTTCTTTTATTATTCCAGTCAATAAGGTAGAAGGGTATCACCCAAACTATGTAGTGGTATGGAGCAACAAAATACCGATCGGCAGGAACTATAAACTTGCCTGCGCCCGTCAGTTCAACCCGGAAAAAGGAGTTGTAGATCCTTCCTGCTAGCTCAGCATTTTGTCATCATTCGTCCTTTTCAACATCCTTAAAGCTCATACTACGACCCTTACCGGTATTAATTTTATACAAAGAGCATTGCTATTCCATATAGCATATCCTCATTTCTGTAAGAACTTTCCCTTCATTCGGCATCCAAAAAGAATTTACAGCGATGAAAATCCACGTATGTCGCCACACTTTGTACAGCTGAAAAATAGCTTCCAACTTGCACCCTTCAAAACAATAAACTGATAATTAAAAATGGAACAGCTACAAACAGTCCGCTACAGAAGCTACCAGGGCGGCTATTTTCAGACGCTTATTTCGCCCGGGGACACGGGCAATACATTAGCGTTAATTGAATTTACATTACCCAGGGGCGCCGAACCGCCGCCGCATATTCATACACAGGAAGATGAAGCTTTTTGTGTGCTGGATGGAGAAATAAATGTAATGGTGGGAGAAACGCAGACAATACTGAAGAAGGGAGAGGCTTTGTTTGCACCCCGGCATATACCCCATTCATTTAAGATACTCACGGAAAAGGCTACCCTTATGAACCTTATAACCCCCGGAACGCTTTGGAATTATTTTATAGCATTCAGCGAACCGCTTTCAGAACGGACTGTAACGGTTTCGGCCCCGGCTGCTCCGCCGGCAGAGAACATAAAAGCAATGCTGGAAGTAATAACTCATGTATATAAAGTAAACTTTTTATAAAACCAGATAATACACAAAAAATGAAAAGAAAGGATTATGGCGTGCTTATCGCACTTGCTGTGCTTGCTGCATGTTCCAACAAGGAAACAACCGGTATCGTTAAAACTAAGGCAGATGAAGGACGTTCTGCTGTAGAGTGGAAGGGTAGCGCTCCTACTCATTTCCACGAGGGCGCTTTTAAAGTATCAGGCAACCTGCACACAAACGGGAAAGGCAGCATTACGGGAGGAGATTTCACTATCCCGATCGCAAGCATCAGCAATTTTGATCTTACCAACGAAGCGGAACGGGAACAGTTACTGACCCATTTAAAAAGTCCTGATTTTTTTAATATGGTAGTGTACCCTGATGCAAAATTCCATATCACAAAAGTGGAGGAATACAAAGATGCATCTTCTTCTGCCAACACCATGATCACCGGCGATTTTACAATGATCGGCCAAACGCACAGCATCCGGATACCGGCAGTGATAAAAACAATAAACGACAGCATTTCCGCAGAAGGCAGCTTTACACTGAACCGCCTGCAATGGGGTATGAACAGCTTTAATGATCCTGAACAGGGGTTGTATATACTGCCGGATGTAGACATTACCCTGAAGCTGTACTTCAGGAAGCCGGGCTTGTAGGCAATATACTGTCGCCTGGTTTATTATTAAACACCCGGCAGTATATAAGCTACCGGGTGTTTATCTTTCTCTGGTCTTTGATGGTACCTGTTGATTAATTATCCGGAACATCCTGTGTTTCTACCTGCAGCCCGTCCCGGGGCTTTTTATTGCGTTCCCGGAGTGATATTTTGAGATGCAAAAATCATCAGGACTGAAACAATAGTTTTAGCATTACAGGTTAGTTTTTGTTACATTCGTGATCTTTAACAGCTCGTAATTATGAAACGATTTTATTCAGTGCTGGTGCTTACACTTTTTAGTTTTCTTTTTTTACAGGCACAGCAACCTTCAAGGCCGGATCCACAACCGCCTGTTGACACGTATGAAAAATTTAAACTTGGCTTGGCCGGATACACATTTGTCAAATTCGACCTGGATAAAACACTTGAAACCCTGCAAAGGGCAGATGTGCATTATCTCTGCATCAAGGACTTTCATTTACCTTTTAACAGCAGTGCAGCTCAAATTGCAGCCTTTCATGAAAAGCTACGATCGAAGGGGGTAACCGGCTACGGCGTAGGACCTATTTATATGAAAACAAAAGGCGCTGTGGATACCGCTTTTGAATATGCAAAAAGAGTAGGAGTAAAACTGATCGTTGGCGTGCCCAATCATGAGCTGCTTCCTTACGTAAATGAAAAAGTGAAAGAATACGATATGAAATATGCTATACATCTGCATGGCCCTGATATTGCATTGTATCCGGATGCAGATGATGTGTGGGAGCATGTAAAAGACCTTGATCCTCGTATGGGTATATGCCTCGACATTGGTCATGATACGCGCAACGGAAAAGATCCCGTAAAGGATCTTAAGAAATATCATAGCCGCATATTTGATATGCACTTAAAGGATGTAACAGGAAATACGAAGCTTGGGTATTCTGTGGAAGTGGGCCGCGGTATCATCAACTTTCCGGCATTTGTAAAAATGCTTCGTAAAACAGGTTATTCCGGTGTGGTAAGTCTTGAGCACGAAAGAAACATGGATGATCCTTTTATGGGTATTGCAGAATCTCTCGGGTATTTTCGGGGAGTGATCAGGGCTACAAATTAACGTGTTGCTGTAGCTTTTCCGTTTTACAATAGCGGGCGGTGAGCTTTTTGTGGATCCCCAGTAGCCCGGCAACAAAATTGAATGTTCCCATAAGTGGAGTAAGCAGGATACCGGCGCCTGCGGGATGCATGTCACTTATTTTGGAAATAACGGCTAATACCAGCAGGCTTTTGGGTATTCCTTTTTTATCGGTTTTCTGGTCACCTGCAAGTCCATATAAAACACGAAGCGCATTTTCAAATCCTTCCGATCCGGGAAGAATGATGGTAGTAAAAACAACAGGCAGGGACGACCTGTTTGCGAACCGGTGCGACTGCCCTTTTTCCACGGTGATTTTTTGGCCTGCAGAAAGCGTGATGATGTTGTTTTTGAGTACAATGGTCAGTATTCCTTCAATAACCACAAAAGTTTCTGAAAAGTTCCGGTGATAATGCAAAGGAGTGCCGCCGCCCGGCATCAGCGTAACCTGTAATGTGGTGATCCTGCCATTGGTAGATGCCGCCGTTTGTATAAAAGTTACCTGGTCTTTGATAATGGGGTTGGTAATGGTTTTATTCATCCCGCAATGCTAACAGAAAGAAATGAAGATCTTTTACTTTGTAGACACAGAGCAGGTTCTGACTACGAATAACAGTTTTTGGCGACTGGTGCAAGCCGTGTGTGCACAGTAAAGATTGTTATGTGTGTATATTAAAAGGTGGTTAAAAAGCAATGCAGTACTTTACAACCTTTTTTTAGTGAGTTCCGGATTTTCTTTACAAAATCAACAGGAACTTCTGCGGCCTCAGCAGCCTGCTCATCATTAAAACCCAATTTACCAATAGAAGATAAAGGCAACCGGCAATGGACTAAAGCAGGCGGCAAAGCCGACATGGTGCTTTTGAATGCCAGTTGCTCTGCCGAGGCAGTGTCGGGTTTCACAGGTGGAGTCGCTGATCTGCCAGGGAAAGGGAGTGTTTTAGGGATACCGGTGATATATTCGTATCTTGCAACCTAAATTTTTCTTCAACTTATGTATTACCTGGTTAAAAATCTGCACTCTTTACTGGCATATGTTGTATTGGCGGCTCTTATAATTGCCGTATTGTATGTTTTAAATGCATGGCTTAAAAACAAAAAATTTACACAGGGTACAAAAAAAATAATATTGAGCGTATTAATGGCAGCTCATCTTCAGTTTTTGATCGGACTTATTGCTTATTTTATTTCCCCGCTTGGGTTTGCCAATGCTTCCAAAGAAACCATGGGCAACAGCGTGGGCAGGTTGTATATGCTGGAACACCCGCTGATGATGTTGCTGGCAGTTATATTCATCACCATTGGTTATTCAAAAGCCAAAAGGCAGGCAGATGATAAGAAAAAGCTGAAAACAGTCGCTATATTTTATACAATAGGGCTTATATTCATCTTATCTCGCTTACCGTGGCAGGCCTGGTTAGGTACAGGCGCTGCTCATTAAGCTCCGGGTTTTATTTTCCTTTGCCTAATTCTTTATAACGAAAACTGTAGTAGCCGGTAGGTTCGTGCGGCTGCCTGTTTTTATTATAACTGATTATTTGTAGCTTATAATATTTACCCTTGGGGGTTTTAATTACTATGGTTCTGTTGGCAATAGGTTCAATGGTATGATCTTCCATATTGTAGTTATACCAGCCGTTGCCGCTACCGGTAGGTATCGCTTTGTTATTACCGTCGTCTGTTTTAAATCCACCGGATGGAGGCTGGGATAATCCTTCAAACGCAATGTTCACTACCTGGGCGCTGCCATTTACTGAAATAGTGGTTTTTTGAAAGGAGATGTCCCAGTTTTTAGGGTCAGGATCGGTTACTTCTTTACCGGTTGACAGGTTAAAGTATGCTACAGCCTGCGAGGCATTGAGATTGTCTGTATTTTTTACATCCTGGGCCGCAACAAAAAAAGGAGCGGCGAATAAATATACAAACAACAATGTAGAAGAAATTCTTTTCAGCATCTGGCGGAATGTTTACTGGTATAAAGATTTACCAGCAACAAATATAAAGCGGTTAGTTCCGGCAACTGTTGCGGTTTCAGGAAAAAAAATTACGAATAAAGGAAAGCATCCTGCTGTCAAAGTCCTGTATCTATTTTCGGTAAATGCCATTAATTCGATAGTTAAGTCCGAAAGTTGCGCTGAACATGTACCGGGTACCGAAGTTAAACTGTACGTACGGGGAATATCTTCCAAAATTCAGCTGACATGCCGGTGTAAAATATCCCAGCCGGTGCACCCGGTCATAATAGTAATTATTGGATTTGTAGGAGTATTCCCTGCCGGTAAGAATATTATACTGGAGCAATACATTTACAGATCCCTTCCTGGTTTTTATGGCAAGTTCGGTAGAGAACCCGATGGTGCTGAGCTTGCTGTCATGTGTAACGAATGTTACGTGCGGCGTATCTATATATCGCCTGAAAGCAAGGTAATCGCCGAATTCATGCTGGTATGAACCATGTATACCCAATATGCGCCATTCCCCTCCATACCTGCCTATATTTTCTGCCGGAAGCGTGAATGTAAATCCACCTGTAAGCCCCCAGGCGCCTGTAAATTTGCTTCCTGCCAGCCTGTTAATAAGCGTGGTATCAATTTCTGCTTCCGTACGGATGACATGATAGGGCTTTACTTTGTAATTGCCCAGTGAGGCATTGATGCCATAATACGCATGAAAAAAACTGAACTGGTGCGCCTGGTATACATTTCCCTTAAAATGAAACTGCCCGTCGCGCAGCAGGTCGTTGGCTCCGCCTGCCACCAGGCTTAAAGACCCGTATAAAGCCGTATGCATTGAATCGCTTTTTAGCGGCATAGAATGATAGGGAGTGCTGCCGCCGTACATGGGGTGAACGTAAGATGCTTTATAAACATGACAGCCGGTGCAGCATATGCAGCCAATGCTTATGCAAACAAAAAGCAGGTTAGTATTTTTTCTCATAAGGATAAGTTGTATGCAGGTTCACTCAATATAAAATAAAGATACGGCAAATACAATACGCTTAAAAAAGCCATACCAAACCCATACCCAAAACACCTCCAATTACAGATGCTACCGCATCCAGGAAGTCGTATCTTCCCAGCCTTGTTATTTTAGAGAACAATTCAAATCCATAGCTGATGGCAACTACTATAACGAATGTTATAATGGTTGCCTGTAAAGGGTTTTCTGTCATCCAGTTACATACAACTTGCAGAATTGCCCCCATGGGTATGCCTACAATAAAATGTTTCCATTTGTCGGGGGGTATTTCTCCTGCCATTTGTTCTTTGTATAATGATCCATTAAAAATTACCGGCTAAGTACAGCGCGCAACAAATCAATTCGCCTTTCAAACTATTAAACAAGATACGCATCGGTAATTTAAAAGGTTGGTAATTATTAAAACAGGGAGGTATTGCCGGGAGTTCATTTATGCCTGTAACAAGGAGTTTTTCTGCACCTGGTTAAGCATCAGCTCAACAATGGCTTTGGAGCTGTACCTGAATGATATATTTACAGTGCTGGAGGTATTGTACCACTCTTCAAAAACCGTGTGAAAGTTTTCTGCAAGCTCAGGTATGGTTTTAACACCCAGCTTTTCAAGAGCGGCGGCGTTGCATTTTTGTTCATATTGCCCTTTAATGGGCATTGCCATTATTTTTTTACGAAGGTGAAGCGCTTCTGCGGGAGTTTCAAAGCCGGCTCCGCAAATAATGGCATCGCAGTGAACGAGGCTGTCGTTAAAGGCTTTTTTACTTACCGGGATAAAGCGCAGGTGGCCATGGTTGGTTATATATCGTGCTTCTTTTGAAAATACATGAAAGCGGTACCGGGTGAGTTTGGAAAAAAATTTTTTGATCTCACAGTCGCAATACGACGGCAGGTATACGGCTATATAGCCTCCGGTGGTTGGTTGTGCATTCCATATTTCCGATTTTATTACAGGCGGTAATATAAAATCGTCATACTGTTCAAAATGCAGTCCCACGTAGCCCGATGCCTTTGCGTAATTTTTCAGCAACCATTCTCCCACCCTGCTGGTTTCCGCGGGACGCGGGGTTTTATTTGACATAAAGCTAGCCTGGTGCCCAAAATTTACAGAAGGTACTTTTTTCTGCCGGCAGGCTATAGAAGTAATACATTCAAAATCGTTGATAACAAGGTCGTATTCCTGTACGGGCAGCTCTGCTGCCTCTTTTTTTACACGCAGTGGCGCTATTTTTTTAAGCATCAAAAAATAATCAAGACTACCCTTGCAGGTATAAAATAAGCTCAGTCCCTTACTCCTGTATTTCACAGGAGCGTCAAGCGCGAGCGTACTGTTAGCGCCGCTTAAAAAAATATCTACCTGCCCGTGCTCCTGCAAATGAGGAAGCAATTCCATCGCCCGGCTGATATGCCCGTTACCCGTTGCCTGTACAGCGTACAATATTTTCATCCTGCGAAATTTATAGTTTGAAGTTTCGAGTTTATGGTTTGTGATTTGTGATTGATTTAAAAGCTATAAACAACGAACTACAAACCATAAACAACTCTTGTAACCTGCAACCTGGTCCTGCAGGAAATTCATTTACCCCGTCAGCGAACTGATATGATAATTAACTTCATCGGTAATAACATTGGGTTGGGGGTTCTCTTTTTCTATTTTTACCTTGGGAAAAGCGTTCTCATCGTATTCAAAAATCTTCCACTCTTTTTTATGGTATTCAAGAGCGGTACAATGTTCCACCCAATCGCCGCTGTTTAAATAAGTTACTTCCCCTGCGCCTGTTTGGATCACTTTTTTCTGTGGTTTATGAATATGCCCGCATATCACGTAATCGTATTTTTTTTCAATTGCCAGCTCTGCCGCAATGGTTTCAAGGTCATTGATCTTAACAACCGTTTTATTTACGCCCTCCATCACTTTTTTTGAAAGCGATATTCTTTCCCGTCCTGCGAACTTTAATATCACGTTGAATAACCTGTTTATAAGTATCAGCAGTCCGTAACCGCTGCTGCCAAGCCTGGCCAGGAACTTCGCTGCACCTTTCGTAGTATTATCAAATACATCGCCATGAAAAACCCATGTCATCTTGTTGTCTATTTCCAGTACAAGCTTATCTGTAAGTACAAAATTGTCCACCCTGAAGTCGGAGTAACGCCGCAAAACCTCATCGTGGTTACCGGTAATATAAAATACACGGGTTCCGTTACTGATATAACTGATGATCTCTTTAATTACACTCATGTGGGAAGCGGGGAAAAAACTTTTGCTGAACTGCCAGCCATCAATAATATCCCCGTTCAATATAAGAATAGAGGGTGCAACGCTTTTGAGGTAAGCGGCCAATTTTTTAGCCTGGCAGCCGTAGGTGCCCAGGTGAACATCTGATATTACAACTACATCAACAGAACGCTTTTCCATCCGCTATTGTTTATCAAATTTCACCATACAATATTAAGCGGGCATTAAGCAGGCGTTAAGAAATAGTGATGATTGCCTGGCAGAGCGAGAGCAGGCAGGGGCGAACGGCTGTTTACAAATATTAAACGCCTTTATTAAATACGGCTGATTGCGCAAAATGCCCGGGGGTTGCTTTTAACGGGGCAAATATGCTGTGAATATATTTTTGAAGAAAACTGGTTATTTTTATTCACCTGCTTTCTCATTTATCCGAAATTGCCATATTTTAGTATTCATATACAATTAATGATTTCTTTAAACTGGCTTAACCTTTGTATCACACCAGGGTAAGACTTTTGCGATCCCTTAAATATTAACAAACTAAAACAATGCTTATGACTAAAAAGCTATCTTTCTGGCGGGTATTTTCTGTTATACTCGTACTCTCAGCTTTTCCTGCATTACTGTTTGCACAGCAAATTGTAAGAGGAAAAGTAACCGATTCCAAGGGTAATAATCTCGCAGCCGTGAATGTTGTTGTTAAAAACACCTTAAACGGAGTTATAACAACTGCCGACGGAGCTTATTCCATTTCAGTTCCTTCTACCGACGCCACATTGGTATTCTCATCTATAGGGTTTACCACGCAGGAAATTGCTTTGAATGGAAAAACTTCTTTAGATGTTGTGATGGCTGAAGGCTCGCAACAATTAGAAGAAGTGGTTGTGACCGCTATCGGGATCAAGCAGCAGAAAAAGAGATTAGGCTTCACTACGCAGGAAGTAAAAACCGAACAATTAGCCAACTCCAGAACAATGAACCTGGGTACAGCTTTATCAGGTCAGGTAGCAGGGCTTACGGTAACAACGCCAACCGGTATGTTTCAAAAGCCTCAGTTCGTATTAAGAGGCAAAACCCCTTTGATTGTAATTGATGGAGTTCCGGTTGAAACAGATTTTTTTGATGTATCGGGAGAAGATATTGACAACATTAATGTATTAAAAGGCGTTGCCGCCTCGGCTTTATACGGCACCCGCGGTAAAGACGGCGCAATACTTATTACTACAAAAAATGCTAAAAAAGAGGGGATGGAAGTGAACGTAAGCACCAATAATATGTTTACTGCCGGCTTTACAGTGTTCCCCAAAACGCAAACAGAATATGGCAGCGGCTCAAACGGGCAGTATGAATTTTGGGATGGCGCCGACGGCGGTATTTCCGATGGCGACATGACATGGGGACCTAAATTAAATGCCGGAGTTAAAGTACCTCAATGGAATAGCCCTATCAGGAATAAGCAAACAGGCGAAACCATAGAGTGGTATGGTGATGTAAAAGGAACCATATACGACGATCGCTCAACATACGAACGTGTGCCTACCGATTTTGTATATCACAACAACCTGAAAGACTTCCTAAGAACCGGAGTGGTAAGCACCAATACCTTTTCTGTAGCTTACAGGGGCGAAAAAGCACGTTATTACGCTTCCGGAAAATATGCTTATCAAAAAGGCCAGGTACCTAACATGTCGCTGAATACGGGAAGCCTCAACTTTAATGCGGCTTTTGATTTAACAAGCAATTTCACGCTCGAAACATCGCTTTCATACAATAAAGTATTTTCTCCCAATTATCCCCGCTATGGGTACGGTCCTAAAAACCATATTTACACCATTCTTATTTGGATGAGTGATGATGTAAATGGACAGGATTTAAAAAATCATATGTGGGTGCCGGGGTTGGAAGGGTACCGCCAGGCAAACTACAACTACGCATGGTATAATAATCCATATTTTGCTTCCTACATGCTGGAGCAGGCGCAAAACAGGGATGTAGTGGACATGCAGATAAAAGCGAACTGGAAGATCATGAAGGATCTGAATTTTCAGATACGCGGCAATGGAAGGAATATTTCCAATTTCGAATCTATGAAAAGTCCCAAGTCGTACATGAATTATGGGGATTCAAGAAATGGCGACTATAAGATTTGGAATACTGGTCAGTTAAACTTCGACGCTGACGCGTTGCTTACTTATTCTAAGGATATTACCGAAGACATTCAGTTCAGTATAAACGCAGGCACCTCTATTTTTAACCGTACCTATACCCAGGAATATCAATCAACAGATGGCTTGATTGTTCCTGCTGTATACAGCCTTAATAATACCCAGGGCCCTGTACAGGCATCTAACTATCGCGGAGAAAAATCTATCCGAAGCGTTTACGGAGCTGCTAACCTCGATTTCTATAATTCAGTTTTCTTAAGTTTTACAGCGCGTAACGACTGGTCGTCTACACTTCCCCTTAACCATAACTCTTATTTCTACCCATCTGTATCATTAAGTACTATGGTTTCAGAATTTGTAAAAATGCCTGAGTTTGTTGGTTACTTAAAATTATATGGATCCTGGGCACAGGTTTCAAGCGATTTGGCTCCGTATAGTATTTATTCAGCCTATAACAAGGGAATCACTTACGGATCTACCCAATCTGTTTATTATCCTGCCGGGATCGTTAACCCCAATATTCTTCCTGAAAAATCATCCTCGTATGAGGTTGGTTTATCAACCGGCTTATTTAAGGACCGGTTAACGTTAGACCTGACTTATTATAATATTAAAGATGAAAACCAGATTATAGATCTTGGCATTTCAGAAGCTTCAGGCTTTACTTCCCGTAAGGTAAACGGCAACGTTTATAAAACCAATGGCTTTGAAGTTGTTGTAGGTGTAAAAGCAATAAAAAATAAAAACTTCAGGTGGGACATTTCTGCTAACTGGTCAAAGTATGTAAAGAAAATTACAGAAATATATGGCGACCAGGCAAAATTTGGAAATTTAAAACTGGGAGACAGAACAGACAGCTATTATGCTACTGTTTGGCAGAAGAGTGCAGACGGTCAATTAATTTTAGGAGCGAACGGCTTACCGATATTTGACCCGTATCCCCGCAATCTCGGCCACCTCGACCCGTCATGGAGGCTTGGATTTTTAAATAAGTTTAACTACAAAGGCTTTGATATAGGAATAGATATTGACGGTGTTTGGGGCGGTATTATGAACTCTACCACACACGAAAAAATGTGGTGGGGTGGAAGACATCCAAATTCTCTCGAATACCGCGCTGCAGAATATGCTGCAGGACAACCGGTATACGTTGCGGAAGGAGTCGTTGTTATGGAAGGCGAACTGAAGCAGGACGTATTAGGAAATGTAATTTCAGATACCCGAAAATACACGGCTAATACTACTGCGGTGAGTTGGCAAACATGGAGCCAGCAGTATCCATACCGTGCACGTGTTACGGAAGAAGAAAATAAAAAATTTGCAAACACATTTGATCGTTCTTTCTTTAAGCTGCGCAGGGTAGCTGTAGGGTATGAGCTTGGTAATGTGATAAAATTAGGACAAACAGTAAAAGGATTATACCTGCAGGTATTTGGTTATAATCTTGCCATGTGGAAGAAGATGCCACTGCTGGATCCGGATTATGAAATTGGAAATGATGGAAATCTGCAGGATCCCTCTCCTCGTTACGTAGGTTTTTCACTTAACGTAAAATTATAACTACTTATCCTACACCTAAAATGATAATACAAATGAAGAAGCTATTAATATTATATATTGCTGTATTTTCAGGACTGGCATCCTGCAAAAAACTAGAGGAGATCAATGTTGACCCCAACAGAGTTACAGAAACTCACCCCCAACTACAATTAACGCAAATTGAGTGGGATGCATTTCGCTATAATAACGGCACAGGGCCGCTGTATGCCGAGAAAAAACTGGTTCAAACAGATGGAGAAAGCGCGGGGCAATATTATAAGTGGGACAGATCGGATTTTTCATCTTATTCCAGGATGAGGGATGTTACCAAAATGATGGAAGAAGCGACACGTATCAACAGCAACGCCTATCTGGCATTGGGCAAATTTTTCAGGGCCTTTTACTTTTTGAACCTTACATTAACCTTTGGTGATGTGCCGTACTCGCAGGCATTACAGGGTGAAACACAGGAAACCTATTCCCCGCCTGCTTATGATGCACAGAAAGATGTATTTAAAGGCATCTTGGCAGAATTAAAAGAAGCAAATGACCTGCTGGCTGGAGAGAACACTATTATAGCAGGAGATATCATATATGGTGGAGATGTTACTAAATGGCGCAAAGCAGTAAACGCATTTCGTTTAAAGGTTTTAATGCTGCTCTCCAAGAAAGAAGGAGATGGTGACTTGAATATCAAATCAACTTTTGCCCAAATTGTAACCGGTGAGCCTCTTTTTGAAAGCAATAGCGATGACGCTCAACTGGTTTTCTTAGACCAGGAAGGTAACCGCTATCCGGAATTTAACTCAAGCGGTTATGGTTCCGGTATGTATATGGACTCTACCTTTATCCGCCGGTTACAGGACAGGGAAGACCCGCGTCTTTTTATTTATTGCACTCAAACAAAGAATGCGGAAGATGCCGGCTTAGCCATTAATAATTTCGCCGCTTACGAGGGAGGAGATCCTGCTGCTCCCTACTCCGAGGTTAATACAAAAGCGGCAAATGGCAAAACGTCCAAAGTAAATAACAGGTATCATAAAGATCCTACAACCGAACCAATGGTTTTAATTGGATTTGCCGAACAACAATTGATCATAGCCGAAGGTATTGTAAGAGGTTGGGCAACCGGTAATGCGGAAGATTACTATACGGAGGGAGTGAAGGCATCCTTTAAGTTTTATGAAACATATGCAAAAGGATTAGGACAATATGTAACGCAAAGTATCGCTACCGCATACCTGGCCAAGCCTGTTAACAGCCTGGCTACTGCAGCTACTGCAGAGGAAAAGATTGAAAAGATCATTATGCAGCGTTACCTGCGCGCCTTCCTGCAATCTCCCTGGGGTCCATTTTTTGATCATTTAAGAACCGGTTATCCATCCTTCCGCCGCCCGGCAGGGGTTAGCATACCGTTCCGTTGGATATACCCGCAGGCTGAGTATAACAACAATGCAGAAAATGTTGCTGCCGCCATAAAAAGCCAGTATGGTGAAGGCAATGATAAGATCAGCTCTCAACCATGGTGGGTTCAGTAATCCTCCTTCAACTCATTTATGATCCTTTTGAAAAACCAGGGCTGTCCTCATAAGGCAGCCCTTTTTAACGCTCCTGGTATAGTAATTAACCGGTTGATGGTTTTCTGCTACATTTGAGCCTCGTATATGCAATCGTTGTTTGTAACATATAAGCACTCGCGCATTCATTATATCCGGGTTGACGGCGGAAGTGAATTGCTTGTTTGCCTGCACGGTTTTGGTGAAACAGCTGAAAGCTTTTGGCCTCTTATACAGGCGTTGAAAAATAAATATACAATTGTGGCGATTGATATGCCTTTTCATGGAAAAAGCGTGTGGAACGAAGGATTGAATGTTACCACCCGGGATTTGCTGGCTATAATAGGTAGTATTCCTGTGCTGCAGCAAAAAAAATTTTCTTTGATGGGGTACAGCATGGGCGGCAGGGTTGCCCTGTATTTATATCAGCATGTTCCGCAAAAAATAAAGCAACTGATCCTGCTGGCTACCGATGGCTTGAAAATAAACGGCTGGTACCGGCTGGCTACCCAAAGTAAACCAGGGAACAGGCTTTTTCTTCATTTCATGAAGCACCCCGGGTTGTTTTTTGCCGGCACAACCCTGTTAAATAAAATGCGGTGTATAAACAGGGGGGTGTATAATTATGTAACTCAGTATCTCCGGCAGAAAGACAAAAGAGAAGAGCTGTATACCATATGGACGGCTATGCGGAACATCCGGCCCAATGTACGGTTAATAAAAAAGCTGGTACAAAAAAATCAAACGTCGGTAATACTTATTTATGGGGAATTTGATCGTGTTATAAGATATCCAACCGGCAATGCTTTTAAAAAAGGTATGGAAGAATATTGCGTGCTACACCTGCTTAAATGCGGGCACAGGATACTGCACGAAAAAAATGTAACGGCAATTGCTTCGTTCCTCTTATAATGATTTGCTGTAATTTGGAGGCATGATTGTGTTTTTGATCACCGCTGTTTTGCTGGTGGGTTACTGCTTTTTAATTCTGTATTACTACAAGGCCTGGCGTAATATACCCCGCCTGGATGATAACCGGCTTACAGGGTTTATTCCTGTGGAAAAAATTACAGTGATCGTTCCCGCCCGTAATGAAGAACCGGTTATTGAAAGATGCATCCGGTCATTGCTGCAGCAATCGTATCCAAAGCATTTAATGGAGATCATTGTTGCAGACGATCACTCGGAAGACAATACCACGGCGATTGTTTCAAAATATAAGGACGAAGGGGTTATATTGCTCGAACTTGCGAAGATACTTCAACAGGAGAATGTAAAAGCGCATAAGAAAAATGCCATCAAAGAGGCGATCAGGATCGCATCGGGCACATTAATTATTACCACAGACGCCGATTGCACAGCCGGCACGGATTGGGTGAAAACCATTGCCATGTTCCATGCGGAAAAGGATGCCGTTTTTATTGCCGCACCGGTAAAGATCGTGCATGATACTTCTTTCCTTTCCATTTTCCAGGCGATGGATTTTGCTATACTGCAAGGCATTACCGCCGCGTCGGTTTCGGCTCACTTTCACAATATGTGTAATGGAGCGAACCTGGCTTACGAAAGAAAAGCGTTTTACGCGGTGAACGGGTTTGATGGAATTGATGATATTGCCAGCGGCGATGATATGCTGCTGATGCACAAGATCAGTAAGCAGTTTCCCGCACAAGTAGCTTACCTGGGCTCCCCGCATGCGCTTGTGGAAACGCTCCCGGCTAAAAGCTGGAAAGCCTTTTTCCGGCAACGTATTCGCTGGGCAAGCAAAGCAGGACGATACAGGGATACCAGGATCATCCTGGTGCTGCTGCTGGTATATTTAGTGAACTGCGCATTGTTTGTTTTACTGGCAGGCAGCTTATGGGATGCAAGGTGGCTGTTGTTTTTTGCAGTAGCGGTTTTTTATAAAACCATTATTGAATGGGGGTTTGTGAGGTCAATATTGTTATATTTCAAAATGGAAAGGCTCCTTCTCCTGTTTCCTCTTTTTCAGCCATTGCACATATTGTATACAGTAGTGGCAGGCTTGTTAGGTAGCTTTGGAAAATATGAGTGGAAAGGAAGGAAAGTGAGATGAAACAGGGTTACAGGTTTCAGGTCGCAGGTTAGATATTTTGGGTTTATAGTTTGTGGTTTCTCAACTATAAACCATTGCAGCCAGTACTTACAAACGATAAACCATACACTACAAATTACAAATATCAGATCGTGCAATATGAATCATCTTCTTTTTTACGCGATGCCTGGAAGCGGCTTTTAAAAAACCGGGGCGCTGTTGCCGGTATGGTTATTATAACTGCCGCGCTGCTGCTAAGCCTTACGGCATATTATGTGGCGCCGGATCATTCGCCCAATGCCAACAGGATGATAGTGGAAACAGGGGGACAGAAACCTGGCTTTTCCATTTGGTTTGTAGTGGTTCCCAAAGAAAACAAGGTAGATCAGGCGGGCTTTTTCAACCGCCTGCTCAACGGGCAGGAAGACAATGCGTATTATATACCTGTTCACTCGTACCAACAGACAGGAGATAGTATTATAACCAGTAAATATGTTGACGAAAATATAGGTGAGCGCAAGGCTTTTTATGCCACCGGATTGAAAGTAGTCCAAAAAACGTTCTGGCTGGGTACCGATAAGTTTGGACGGGACATCCTGAGCAGGCTGATCGTAGGAGTGCGGGTAAGCTTAGCAGTGGGATTTATAGCCGTGTTCATTTCTTTGACCATCGGTATTGTGCTGGGGCTGATAGCAGGTTATTTCGGGGGGCGAACAGACAATATGGTAATGTGGTTTATTAATGTGATATGGAGCATACCTACCTTATTGCTGGTGTTTGCCATAACACTTGTGCTGGGTAAAGGATTCTGGCAGGTATTCATTGCCGTTGGGCTAACGCTTTGGGTAAGCACCGCCCGTATTATCCGCACGCAGGTTTTAAGCATCCGTGAGCTCCAGTATATAGAAGCTGCGAAAGCGCTCGGGTATTCACATTCCCGTATCCTGGTGCGCCATATTTTGCCCAATGTTATGGGGCCGGTAATGGTAATGGCGGCGTCTAATTTTGCTACTGCTATTGTGGTAGAGGCAGGGCTGAGTTTTTTGGGGGTGGGGGTACAACCTCCACAGCCCAGTTGGGGATTGATGATCAAAGAGAACTACAATTTTATTATAACGCATAACCCGCTTTTGGCCATTGCGCCGGGTATCTGTATTATGCTGCTGGTACTGGCTTTCAATTTATTGGGCAACGGTTTGCGCGATGCGGTAGATGTGAGAGGGAGGGTGTAAGGCAGAAATGGGTAGTTTATAATTTGTGGTTTATGGTTGAAGTGTGTATGCTGTTATGGGTTCAAATTACAAACCTCTAACCTCGAACCCTAAACCGGCGCTACCTGAACATTCCTGTTAAAACTTTCTTCCAGCGATATCAGCGTTTCCGTACGTTCAATTCCTTTTATTTTCTGAAGTTCATCGTGCAGCACATGCCGCAGTTGGGCAATATCACGGCATACTATTTCTATGAACATGCTGTAATTGCCGGTGGTATAGTTGAGCCGGACGATCTCGGGAATTTTTTTCAGATCTTTCGCCACCGTATCATACAGCGAGCTTTTTTCGAGGTATATTCCTACAAAAGCCGTAATGTCATATCCCAGCTCTTTCAGCTCCACATTCAGCTTGGTTCCTTTAACAATACCGCTTTCCTGCAGCTTTTTAATGCGTACATGAATGGTACCCCCGGATACAGACAGGTTTTTGCCCAGGTCGGCATATGATATGCCTGCATCATCCATCATTGCTGATATGATCTGGAGGTCTAATTTGTCTAAATTTAATTTTGCAGCCATTTCACCCTTATTTCCTTAATTCCCCGACATAATTACTAAAATTTTTCTAAATGAAACTTAAAAATCATAAAAAACCTGCAATTATTTTTAAATAATAATTTTTTTATATTTAAATTTTTATTTGTAAAAAACCGGATAACAATGCTTGGCCTTAAAAAAAGCAGTTGTTACCCGGCTTTATAGAGTTTTAATCCTGCCACCACAGTTTTATGCCCTTGTTATCGCCGCCCATAGCCGTTTTGGCCTGGTTGTAATTTTCGGCGTTGTTAGACATTTCTGCCAGCGGGTAAGTAATGCGGTAAGGAACAAAAGTAACCGTATTGTCAAGAATGGTATTAGGAGCCCTGAAAAAAGGATCGCCATTGGGTTTGGTAAAATTCAAACGGGTTCTTTCAAACCAGCCTTGTAAACCCTGGTTGTAGAGCGCCACCCATTTTTGGGGGCCGATTATATTTTTCCAGTTCGCCTGGTCGTAAGGGTTAGCCGTTAAAAAGGCAGCGATATCCGCATCGCCTACTCCCCAGAACTGCATGCTGGCTCTTATCCCGTTTTCATAAAAAGTTGCTGCATCTCCGCCTACATTAAAGCCACGGGCGGCTGCTTCTGCCAGTGCAAATTGCACTTCGGCATAACTGATAATATACCCGGGAAACGTAGTGCTGTATACTTTCGCGCTACCTCTTGAATATTCGTTAATGTTGGTAAAGCTGCCCAGTCCATAGGGCTTGCCCACTATAGTTCCTGTTGCGGGGGCATCCCGGGCGTACATGGGCAATCGTGGATCGCCGGTTTCCTTCATAAAATCTACCAGGGTAGCAGATACGAAGAACTGGTTAGAAATAGCCGTACCATCCTGGTCATTATAAGGAAACTGGTCGGGCGCCACAGGCTGGTAAGGAAATTTTGCCTCATCCGCTATAGCGGTAAATGTATTGGCGCTTGCTTCTTCTATGATCTGTTTGGCTTTTGCGGGGTCTGTGTTCACCATTCGCAAACCAATACGGATCTTTAACGCATTGGCCAGCTTTTTCCATTTATTTACATCGCCCTGGTAAATCAGCTCACCGCTTCTGAACGAGCTGAAGGTAGCATCCAACGCGCTGATTTGTTGATTTAATAACGTGATCAAACCATCATAAATGGTTTTTGAATCATCGTATTTCGATGTAAGGATCAGTTCGTCTCCCCTTAATGCTTCGCTGAAAGGAATATTCCCATATGTGTCGGTCAACACCTGGTATATCCATACGCTCAAAATTTTAGCGATCGCGTTCTGGTTGTTTGACGCCGGCTCGGGTTTAAGCTCATTGATCCTCAGCAGTTCCTGGATATTAGACAAAGGAACGCTGTAAGATGTCCACAACAGGTTGTTGGCCGCTTCATCTAACTGGTACTGGCTTTGGCTTTCAGTTTGTGTTTGCGAAAAATACTGAGCGTATAACATCCCGATATTATCATTCACACCACCGCTGTACATAATGTCAGAAGCTGTTCTTTCTATACCGGTGATCAATTGCGCGGGTGTTACTTCCGTTGGCTTTGTTGGATCCTGGTTGATGGATTCAAAGCCTTTTGTACAGGAAAACAAACTTATAGCCAGTAGTGCTATTACGAAATATCCTTGTAGTTTATATAATGTTTTCATATGCTGATTTTTGTGGGGTTAGAAGCTGATATTTAAGTTAATGCCGATGGATCTTACAGATGGCAATGCGCCACCTTCCAGTCCAATAATATTAGAGTCCGAATTAATGATATTGGAAGGATCCACATTGGGGGCATTAGAACTGATCAGCCAGAGATTCCTGCCATATAAAGATATGCTGGCATTGTTCGACCTTATGAACTGCGCTACCCTGGCGGGTAAACTGTATCCCAGTCTGAGCTCCCTCAGGTAAACATAACTCGCATCATACAGGTTTGCTGTGCTGATGCGAATGCCATAGTTGTTTTTAAAATGGAATGGAGCGCTTACGTGTACCGTTGTTTTGGTTCCGTCTGCCAAAACTCCCGATACGTCTACGCCTGTTTCTCTTACGTTGTTCTCAACGGTTGTAGCCAGTGTGCCAGAATACATTCCATACATATTGGTATATGAAAAGAAATTGCCACCTTTCTGAAAATCAATCAACCCGCTTAAGGTAAAACCTTTATAAGTAAAGCTGTTGGTAATGCCGCCTACAAAATCAGGCTGTGTATTACCTATTATCTGCCCGTTGGGCGAAGCCACGTACAACCCGTTTTCGGTCATTACTTTTTCACCATTTAAATAAGTAAAGTCTGTACCCGTTAATACGAATAACGGCTGCCCTACAATGGCGGTTGTTGCTACAGTACCTCTTCTTCTTTCGGTGCCCAGCACGTAACGGTCAATAGTTGGATTGTTGGGAATATCCAATGCCAGCAACTTACTCCTGTTGGCGGCATAGTTAACAACAATGTTCCAGTTAAAGTTTTTGTTACTTACAGGAGAGCCGCTCAACTGCAGTTCCACGCCACGGTTTCTTGATTTACCCACATTGGTATAGAAATTACTATAGCCCGATGTTTGTGAAATGGAAAGCGGGAGAATAAGATCTTTCGTGATCCTGTTATAATAGGTGAAATCAATACCAACACGATTATTAAAAAGCTTTAGCTCAACACCTGTTTCAAATTCATTGCTTATTTCCGGCTTTAAGGCACTATTGCCCAGTGCAGGGTTCCGGAGTATATAGGAGTTACCGGTAGAACCAAATAATACCGGGGCGTTGTAAGAAACATATGTTCGGTATGGATCGGTATCGCTGCCTATCTGCGCTAAGCTTGCTCTTATTTTACCAAAGCTCAGCCAGTTGGCGGAACTCAGCCATTTGGAAAATATAACGGATAACGAGGTAGCGGGGTAGAAATAGGAGTTGTTGCCTTTTGGCAGCGCAGACGACCAGTCATTTCTTCCCGATATGTCGAGGAATACCACATTGTCATATCCCAACGTTACATTCCCGAAAAGAGAATTGATCCTTTTCTGGAATATGTTTTCGAGATAGTTGACCCTGCCAATGTTGTTGGTTAAGGTATACAAGCCGGGAACAATTAAACCCGCATAGCTGCCGCCGGTTATTCCATCTTTCAGTTGCATAATATTACCACCTGCCGATGCGTCAAGGCTTAATTTACTGCTAAGGTCTTTATTAACAGAAGCGATCAACTGGTAGTTCATTTCGCGGTGATCAATAATTGTTCTGGCATACGATCCTGTAGTATAATCCCGCGCAACTCTTTCTTCCTGTAATGTTGTATACTGGTCAAGGAATGCTTTGGCGGATATATTGATCCATTCAACCGGTTTAAAATCAAAGCCTGCCAGTCCATACAAACGTTTACGCTTGTCTGTTGTAAAGTTTTTATACTGGTGCCAGTAAGGCGTGGTGGCAAACAGAGGTGTAGGATTGGTGGGCGACGTTCTGTTCCAGCTTACCTGCGATCCATCCGCGAATTCGTAGTACGCCAGCTTGTCCATTTCCAGTTGCCGTTGGCCGTACATGGTAAAAAGCTGTGTTGGATTATATCCCGAAAAGCCGGCTCCCGGCCTTGCCCTGGCGAAATTTTCAGAATAGTTTACGCTGGCAACTACGTTTATTTTTTTACCCACACGGTGGTTGCCATTAAACCCGATATTATTTCTTCTTAAAAGGGAATTGGGCAAAATAAAGTTTTGATTCAGGTTGCTGTATGCCAGCCTGAAAGCTCCCTGGTCGTTGGCGCCACCTACGCTTATACTATTGGTAAGAGTAGTGCCGGTTTCATAAAAATTCCTGATGTTGTCAGGTTGTGGCGCCCAGGGAGTGGTAACGCCAAAATAAGGATTGCCTTTGTTCTCATCAAAAGAATAATAAGGGCGTATAAGGATACCCGTGAGTTCCGGTCCCCAGGATTCATCTACTCCGTACTGTGGTAATAGATCGTACCCTCCTTTAACCGGATCATTATACGTAGGCGCGTTTTTAAACAATGTGGGATTGGCGCTTTGCCATAACGTATCAAAACCGCTGGCTACAAAATTTACATTACCGGCATTAGCGCCGCCGCCGCCATACCTGTTTTGAAACTCAGGCAGGTAATACACATTGTCCATCTGCACATTCATATTATAGGTTATGCCCAGACCTTTTTTACCGCTTCCCTTTTTTGTGGTAATTAATACTACCCCGTTAGAGCCCCTGCTTCCGTAAAGCGCTGTAGCAGCCGCACCTTTTAATACACTGATCTGCTCAAAATCATCGGGGTTAAGGTCCTGTATAGGGCTTCCGTAGTCGTATCCCCCGCCACCTATCTGCTGGTTATAGGTGGGGTTGGTGGTATTGCCCATAAATACCCCGTCTACAACAAATAACGCGTTGTTGTTCCCGGTTATTGATTTATTTCCCCTGATGATCACTTTTGACGATCCTCCCATGGCGCCTGTATTGGTGTTGATCTGCACACCGGCCAATTTGCCCTGCAGCGCATTAACAAAGCTGGGCTCCTTGGCTGTTTGAACTGCATCTCCGCGAACTTCCGCTATTGAATATCCAACAGCGCTTGTTTTTTTGGAAATACCCAAAGCCACTACCGTTACTTCCGCCAGTTGTTCCCGCCTTGTATCTGTATTGAGTATAATGGTATAGAATGTAGCCGCGTTGGTGATCATAACAGAAGTATCACGAAAGCCCACGCTGGATACCAGTATCCTGAATGGCTGTACAAAAGGTATTTCAAACTCACCAGCATCGTTGGTAATATACGCTTTGCCATTTTCAGGAATAATGCTTACACCGGGCAACGCTGTGTTATCGGCGCTTACCACTTTTCCTTTTACAATAGCCGTGTCTTTTAATACGGTAACAGGTTTTGCTTCAAAAGCGAGTTGCGGGTATACGCTGCCGCCTGGTGGCGTTTTTGCTTCAGTTGAAAGATCAGTTGATAAAAAAGACTTTTTTGTTGGGGTCTCCTGCGCATAAGCAATGCCGGCAATGGATGCAACACAAAGCCAGCAACACAGAAGGTGTTTGGTTCCGGGTGTCATAAACGAATTTTGGCTAGTGAAAAAATGGGTTTTCTGAAAGTAAGAAAATGAAGATAAGGCTTATAATTAGAATATCAGCAGGGAATTTAAAAATTAGTGATAAAATTTTTACCGGTTACTGCCACTACTCACGCTTCCTTACATGAAAGGAAGGCTGTATGTTGAAATCTACGTGTATGCTTTAGGGTGAGGTTGTAAAAGAGTGGTTCTCATCTTTTAGCTCCACTCTTCCCATTTCTTTTCCTGCTTTTTACTAACTCTTGCAGCAATAATAATGCTGATTTCATACAGTAAGATAAGCGGTACACAAACGATCATCTGGCTGCCCCAGTCGGGCGAAGGGGTGATAATAGCCGCTAATACTAAAAGCGCTACATACGCGTACTTGCGGTAGGTGCGCAAAAAACCGGGAGTGAGTATACCTATACGTGCCAGTATCCACGATGCCATAGGTAGCTCAAAGGCAACTCCGGAACCCAGCGTTATATCAATAATGGAGTCGAGATAATCGGATAGCATGGGCCTGTATTGGAGCACCTGCTTGGATCCTAATGTATAGTTATACAGGAAATTGAATGTAAAGGGAGCTAATAAAAAGTAGCCAAAAGCCGCACCTATAAAAAAGAAAAAAGATATCCAGAAAATAATGCCGCGGGTATGTTTCAGCTCATTTTCTTTTAGCGCCGGTTTCACAAAACGCCATACTTCCCAGCACAGGTACGGAAAGGCCGCAATCAGCCCGCTCACAAAAGCAATAGAAATAGAAGACATAAAAGTCCCGCTTACGGTAGTAACCTGCAATTCCATGTCTATCGGCGGCATGCAGAACGAATCTCCCAGTCCCAGCTTGTAACCCAGCGAACATAAGAGCTTGTAAGAAATAAAATCAGATTGGGTGGGGCCCATGATCACGTTGAGAAAAATCCAATCTATATTCAAAAAGATCAATATCGCAAATACAAAAACTGCTACTACCGACCTAACAATATGCCAGCGCAATGCTTCCAGGTGGTCAACAAAACTCATCTCGGCATCGTCATCAACGTCCTTCCCGCGGATACGTTTAAAAAATGATTTTCTTTGTGCTTCTATTGCCAATGTGCTAAAATTGAGGTAGCAAACCTAACAAAAAATCCCTTTTCACCCATATTCTGTTCTCTTCCCTTTTAATAATTTAAACGGTAAAAATGCTTTGGGGTGTAATTTTGGTATTTTCATAAAAAAGAATGAAGGAGCATCCCACCCTCGTTTGCCGATAAGGAGCCCTTCATTCTACTATAAACCGACCGTTATGAAATTAATTTGCTACAGGTGATTGCAATTTCCGGGAACGAAAGCATGTGGTAAAATAATTAAGGTTGATTAACGTGTTATTAACCTGGTATAAAACACAACAAGGCATGCAATGTGTACTTAACGCCGGTTTAACAAGAAAAGCAGGAGGCTGTTATATTTTGTAAAGATTTAAAAACAAATTTGTGTTATTTAAAACTTACACTGGTTTTGGTATGCGTTCTTCCACGTTAAAATGGATAGTGCTCACGGGAACTTTGGTTATAGCCCTGATCATTGCCATACAATTGTACTGGCTGAACCATATATATAAGCTTGAGCAAAAGCAATTTGGTACCAATGTTGTAAAATGTGTAAGGGGGTTATTTGAAGATATAAGTCTTACGAATGACCCTGCCGGGCATTTGCAGCAGCAGATCACCGTACAGCCTGATGCCAATACATTTATTGTACGGATTGATAAGCTGCCGCCCAGGGAGAGCTTCGTAAATTATCTTGCGCAGGAATTAACGGATTTTGATATATTAACCGCATGTAAAACAGCCGTATACGATAAAAACAGCCAACAATACATCTACCAGTTATATATCCCTTCGCCGGCAACCGATAGCGCTTTAAATATCACCGACCTGGCCCTTTACCCTGCCAGCTACCATTATATATTACTTCATTTCCCCGAACGGAGCCGGTACATTCTTTCTCAAATGAATTTCTGGATAATAGGAAGCATTGTGCTGGTACTGGTATTAATAGGATTGGCCTTAAGCATGTTTTATTTCTACAAGCAAAAGTTCCTGGTAGAAATTCAAAAAGACTTTGTAAACAATTTCACCCATGAATTTAAAACCCCGCTGGCTGTAATGAAAATAGCCGGCGATGTGCTGTCGCAGCCCGAAATTATAAAGCAGCCCGAAAGAATGAGCAGGTATGCTTCTATTATACAAAACGAAACGGAGCACCTGCAAAACCAGGTTGAAAGGCTGCTGAAGATGGCGGTTTCTGAAAAAGGGAACCTGAATGTAGAGATGCAGTCGTTTGACGTAAGGGAGCTGATAGAGCAGGCTGTTGCCAAGCTGCAGCCACTCATGGAAGCAAGCAATGCAAAAATAGAAATAAAGGTGCCGGAAGAAGGTACTGTAATAACCGCGGATAAAGCGCACCTTGAGCTTGCTATTGTAAACCTCATTGAAAATGGCATTAAATATTCCGGCAGTCCCTTAATTGTTATTGAGACAGGAAATAACGGGGCTGAAAGCTTTATTGCCGTTAAGGACAACGGGGTGGGAATTGACAAAAAATATTTCAGGAATATATTTAAAAAGTTCTACCGCATACCTACAGGCGATGTGCACAATGTAAAGGGTTTTGGATTGGGACTGAATTTTGTTAAGAAGATAGTGGATGCCCACAATGGACGCATTGTAGTAAACAGCGTTCCCGGCATAGGAACGGAATTCCGTATTATTATACCTGTATAAAACATGTTATTATGCAACCGACCAAAGCAAAAGTATTATTGGCAGAAGATGACCTCTCGCTGGGATACGTCATCAAAGACAATCTTGAACAGGAAGGGTACCAGGTTATATTATGCCCGGACGGGGAGCAGGCGTTGCATAGCCTGCAGAAAGAGGAATTTGATATTGTATTGCTGGATGTAATGATGCCGAATAAAGACGGGTTTGCCGTTGCTAAAAAAATCAGGCAGAAAAGCGATGTCATACCCATCTTGTTCATAACTGCCAGGTCGCTGGAAGAAGACAAGCTGAAGGGGTTCGTGTCCGGTGGCGATGACTATATTACGAAGCCTTTCAGCATGAAGGAGCTGGTGAAGCGCATGGAAGTTTTTTTAAGGCGTACTAAAAAGCTTTATTCGGAAAGTGTGCAGGAATATGCCATAGGCAAGCTCCGCTTTTCGTATACCGACCTTAAAATATACAATGGCGATGAAACAACCAGCCTCACACAAAAAGAAGCGGAACTGCTGAAGTTCCTTTGCGAGCATCGTAACCATATTTTAAAAAGAGAAGAGGTTTTATTGAACGTGTGGGGGAAGGACGATTATTTTTTGGGAAGAAGCATGGATGTTTTTATTACCAAGTTGCGCAAACATTTTAAAGCAGATCCCGGCATTAATCTTGAAACCATTCATGGAGTGGGCTTTCGGTTTAATACGCCCGATTGATGACTGGAGATTCCGGGTTTGTGGTTTATGCTGATCGCTCTATCAATACTCTTTCTTTATCCAGTTTACATTTCTTGCTGCCAGGTAGGCCAGTATATGATCAAAGCAAACTTTATCGTTACCAATTTTTTCAGGCGGGAATACACCTTTTTGAGAAAACAAGTTTTTGGCAACGAGCTGCACCGCGGCGGCACAGGTATAGCCGGTAGCCCTTGCCATGGAGCTGGTTTGTGTATGCACATCATACCGGTCGAGCAGGGTGTATTCCACATTTTTCGGAACACCGTTCTTTTCTCCCTGCACTATTATTTTCATTACGGTAAATTCTTCTTCGCCCGGGTGCAATTTCCACTCTTTAAAAAGAACAGCAGAGGAAAATTCAACAGGAGAAACAGGCACGTTGTTAACCATAACAGGTTCGCTGCTAAAAAAACCACTCCGCTGTAAAGCTATAATAAGCTCACAATGCCCGGGGTAACGAAGTGTTTTTTCTTTCATATTCGGAATATGGCTCATGGTATGTAATACCGACCTGAGCCCATCCGTATTGAATGATTCGAGTGTGCCAATTTCATCAAACTCCATCAGCTCAATTTCGGTAAGGGCAGGTTTGGTTACTATCCGTCCATTTTCCTTTAGCCTGGCCGGGCGGGTATATTCTTCAATCACGTCTACAGGCGAAAAAGGTGCTTTATACTCAAACGGTTTTGTTCGTTGTTTGGGCAATCCCCCAACATAACATTCAAAATTATGTACCGCCATTTCTTCATTGTACCTGCCCAGCACAAGGTTGCTCATGCCCGGCGCTACCCCGCAATCAACAATAGCCGTAACGTTTTTCTCTTTTGCCAAATCGTCCAGTTGCAGCATATCTTCAGGTGAAAAAGAAATATCCACCAGGTTTTTACCCGCCGCTATCACATGTTTAATGGTTTCATACCCCATAAAACCCGGAACCGCGGTCACTACCATATCAAAACCAGCCAATAGTTCAGTATAACCGGCAGTATGTGCGAGGTCGTACACTTTAGTAGCAATCTTATCATTACCCGACGAAAGTATCTCTAAGGATCGTTGACTTTTATCAACAGACGTAACTTCAAATGAAGCAGCAAGGTCAGCAGCGATCGCTCTTCCAATCATTCCTGCACCCAGGACAGCAATTTTCATGTAGACAATTTTAAGAGCGGTAAAGATATTTATTTAGTACGATCCGCGTTACTCCGGCAGCGCTCCGCTTAATTCAAATGGAATTATTTATCTTGGCTCAAATATGACCGTGCTAAAAAAAATAGTGGTTATTGGCCCCGAGTCTACCGGCAAAAGCACCTTGTGCGAACAGCTTGCCGGCTATTTTAAAACTTATTGGTGCCGCGAGTACGCGAGGGCTTATCTTTTACAGCATGGCACAAATTATACATTTGAAGATTTACTCACTATTGCCAAAGGGCAGGCTGAGCTGGAAGAAAAAGCTATAGCCACAGCCATTGCCGGGAAAAAAGAGATCCTTTTTATTGATACCGACATGTATGTGATGAAAGTATGGTGCGAATTTGTTTTTGATAAATGCCACACCTGGATACTGGACCAGGTGGTTTCAAGACAATACGATCATTATTTGCTTTGTAATACTGACCTGCCCTGGGTTAAAGACGAACTGAGGGAATATCCTGATCTTATTTCGCGGCAGAAACTATACAACATATATAAAGACATTATGATCAACCAGCATACTCCATGGACAGATATAAGTGGCAACTACCAGGAAAGGTTTGAAAAAGCCAGGGTGGCAGTGGAGGAATTGTTTGGGATTGGGAGTTTGTAGTTAGCGGTTTATAGTTAGCGGGATTTATAGCCGCAAGGTACAGGTTGCAAGGTGGATTTGAAATTTGAGGTTTGTTCATACTTCGTTTGCCTTTAAAATTTCCATTTTGTTTTTTCCATATTCTACCAGCATCTTTGCAATGTATATGGTTGACGCCCAGGCGTCATTAAAAGGGAAGTCCGGTGTAAATCCGGCGCTATCCCCGTAGCTGTAAGGTAGTGAATGCACAATGATCAATGATATTCCATAATCATTGATCTGCTTCACTCTGCTGGATCTTCATACCACTGTCTCGCGGAAGGCGGGATGGGAAGGTGTTCAGCTATTACCAAGCCAGAAGACCTGCCATCATACAATTGTTTATCAAAAGGCTTTCGGGTGAAAAGCCGGAGATGAAAATGCCTATGCATCAGGCGTCTTTATTTCCCTATCACTTCAGGCCTATTTTTCACATTAAACATCCTTCGGGAAAAAAGAATGAACAGTAGAAACTTTGCATGGGCCGCCCTGATCTTATTATGTGGCAATGCAGCTATGGCGCAGGAAGATACCGCCCGGTCAACATCGCTGAACGAAATAGTTATAACCGCCACCAGGTTTCCTAAAAAAGTAAGCGAAACCGGAAAGGTGATCAATATCATCAATAAAAAAGATCTGGAACACAGCGCCGGCAAAGACCTGGCACAGGTGCTGAACGAGCAGGCGGGACTCGTTATCAACAGCGCTTATAGTAATCCGGGCAAGGATAAAAGTATTTTTTTGCGGGGCGCTAAATCCGATTATACCGTCATCCTGGTAAATGGTATACCGGTAAGCGATCCTTCGGGAGCAGGCGGAGCGTTTGATATCAGGTTATTCCCCATAGAGCAAATAGAAAGAATAGAAATTTTAAAAGGGGCTCAATCTACCATATACGGAGCCGATGCTGTTGCAGGCGTCATCAACATCATCACCAAAAAAGGATCGGATAAACCCGCCCGGTTGTACGGAGGCTTGTCTTTCGGCAGCTTTAGTGCCTTAAAAGCAAATGCCGGTATAAGCGGTTCCGCGGAAGGCGCATCGTATAATGTGGGGTTTACACACGCTGAAACAAACGGCTTTTCCGAAGCGGAAGATACCACCGCTGCAAAGGGCTTTGATAAAGACGGTTTTACACAAAACGCGCTGAATGCCGATTTTGATGTACGCATTGCACGGGGGCTGCATATCAAGCCTTATTTCAGGTATTCTTATTTTAAAGGAGGTTATGACGGCGGATCGTTTACCGATGGCATCGGGAAATACAATGCCCAGCTTCTTACTACCGGCTCGCAGGCACAATATAGTTTTTCAGGCGGCACCGTAACTGCTTTTTACGATTATGATGAGATCAACAGGAGCTTTGCAGACGAATACGGTACCTATCTTTATGCGGGCACAAAAAAAACAGCAGAGCTCTATGCCAATTATGCTATAGGCAACCACGTTCAATTACTGGGGGGCATCCATTATAACAAACAAAAAATGAATGATGCAACCGCAACGCCCGCAAATCCAACGGCAGAACTTACAAGTCCGTATCTTTCCTTTTTCCTGCGCGATATAGGGGGATTTAACCTGGAGCTGGGAGGACGTTATAATAAACATTCAAAATACGGAGAGAATTTTACCTACAGCGTCAACCCTTCGTATACCATCAGCCAATCAATAAAAATATTTGCCAATTATGCAACAGCCTTCAAGGCGCCTTCTCTTTCTTCTCTTTATGGAATGTACGGCGCTAATCCAGATCTTAAGCCGGAAGAATCCTCAACTGTTGAAGGAGGCGTTCAGGCCGGTATCAGCAGGTTCCTGGATATACGGGCTGTTTACTTTGCAAGGGAAATTAAGGACATCATTATTTACGGCCCGGGATTTCAAATGGCCAATCTTGACAAACAAAAAGATCACGGACTTGAAATAGAACCCACTTTCTACATCAGCAAAGCGCTAACCCTTAAACTATTTTACGCTTATACAGATGGGGAAGTTACCACGCAGAATAACGGCAAAGATTCTACCTATTCAAATTTGATACGCCGCCCTAAACACAGCTTTGGGGCTAATATAGGTTACCAGCTTACTCCCGGCCTGTATGTCAGCACCCAGCTTAGCAACTACTCAAAAAGAAGCGATCTGTATTACGACATGAGCAGCTATTCGCAAAAAACCGTTACGCTTGCCGCGTATACTGTATGGAACGCTTATGCGGAATATGCTTTCGCGGGAAACCGTGTTAAACTATTTGCAGACGCAAAAAACATTGGCAATACCAAATTCAATGAAGTGTATGGTTATAGCGCCATGCGGTTTAACTTCACCGGGGGGGTGCGCCTTTCCCTGTAAAACATACTCCCCCTTTCTGCAAAAGCCGGTACAGCCGTTGGCAAGTTTGCAAATATGCAAACTTGCCAACGGCTGTTTTTGTAAAAAATTATTAAAGATGCTTATAGCGTAAATATTGGCAGATAGCTTTTTTAAAGATATTATTGCAGCTCACGAACAAATGAACACATGAAAAGAGTAGCTATTACCGGGATGGGAGTAATAAGCCCGTTAGGCAATACAGTAACCGGGTTTTGGGAAAATATACTCAATGGCAAAAGCGGCGCAGGACCCATCACTAAATTTGACGCTTCCAAATTCAAAACCCGGTTCGCCTGCGAAGTAAAAGATTTCAATCCCGAAGCGTATATTGACAAAAAAGAACTTAAAAAATACGACCTGTTTACACAGTACGCTATCGCTGCGAGCGATCAGGCTATAAAAGACTCGGGGCTTGATTTTACAACAATGGATGAAAGCCTGTTGGCTGAAACAGGTGTTATATGGGCTTCGGGCAACGGAGGTATCGGCACATTTGAGGAACAATTAAGAGAATTTCATGCCGGGGACGGTACTCCCCGCTTTAACCCCTATTTTATTCCTAAAATGATCGTTGATATCGCTGCGGGAGTTATTTCTATACGCCACAAGCTGCGGGGCCCCAATTATTGTACCGTATCAGCGTGCGCATCATCCAATACAGCCATCATCAGCGCCTTCGACACGATCAGGCTGGGTAAGGCTGTTATTATGGTAGCCGGCGGGTCAGAAGCAGCCATTACAGCTTCTTCTGTGGGCGGATTTGGAGCGGCACAGGCATTATCCAAGCATAACGACGATCCGCAAAAAGCATCCCGCCCCTTTGATAAAAACCGCGACGGCTTTGTAATTGGCGAAGGCGCCGGCGCTTTAATACTGGAAGAATGGGAATACGCGGTAAAACGGGGCGCCGTTATACATGCCGAACTTGTTGGCGGTGGAATGGCTGCCGATGCTTACCATTTAACCGGTACCCCGCCGGATGGCAGCGGAGCGGCGTTAGGAGTATCCAAAGCATTGAAGGAAGCGCAGGTGGGAACTGAAAAAGTAGGATATGTGAACGCACATGCTACTTCTACAGGACTGGGCGACATGAGTGAGCTGCAGGGCATTAAAAAAGTGTTTGGCCCGATACCCGTTACCGTTAGTGCAACCAAATCTATGACCGGTCATTTGCTGGGAGCAGCCGGAGCGGTAGAAAGCATTATAAGCATCCTGTCGCTAAAGCATAACATTATTCCTGCAACCATCAATACAGAAATACTGGATGAAAAGATACCGGAAGGCATCGAGATCATAACAGGAAAATACGTGGAGCGACCATTGGAATACGTGGTAAATAATACGTTTGGCTTTGGAGGACATACCGCAACATCTGTATTCAAAAAGGCTTAAACAATACAGGAGCCGGGTATATTGCATGTTTTACCGGCACACTTTAATCAGGCTTCATACAGCTCAATAGGCAGCCTGTCGGGGCAGGGATTTCGCTTTTAAAATGTTGTATACTCAAAAAACAATATCATTTGGTTAAGCAATAAAAGAAGGTTTTTTAGCCCTGGTTGTAAAATACAAACACGCTCGAACGGTCACGGTATACAATACAAACCGCCCCGGCACAAACGATTGCAGGCAGTTTTAAGAGTGCGCAACCGCAGGCAGTTTCGAAAAATGTAAGCTTTTCAATCATGTTTTCATATTATGTTGCAATAATTTAAATATATTCGCAATACTTTTTAAATTTTTTTAATAATCATTGCAGAAGATTGAATTATCCTGCAATTAAATTCAAATTGGTTGCCCCTTGTAACATGAAAGAAATAATCAGTCAGTTTCTTGAAAAAGTCAAGCACAGAAATAATGGAGAGCACGAATTTCTGCAAGCCGTATCAGAGGTAGCGGAATCAATTATTCCTTATATACAGGAGGTTCCCCAATACAAAAATTCCAGGATTTTAGAGCGCATCGTTGAGCCGGAAAGAGTGATCATTTTCAGGGTACCCTGGCTTAACGACAAAGGCGAGATAGAGGTAAACAGGGGGTTCCGCGTTCAGATGAACAGCAGCATTGGCCCCTATAAAGGCGGGCTCCGGTTCCACCCTTCCGTTACCTTGAGTGTGCTTAAATTCCTTGCTTTTGAGCAGGTTTTTAAAAACAGCCTTACCGGTTTGCCGATGGGCGGCGGTAAAGGAGGCTCCGACTTTGATCCTAAAGGAAAGTCGGACAATGAAGTAATGAAGTTTTGCCAAAGCTTTATGACGGAGTTGTACCGCCATGTTGGCGCTGATATAGATATACCTGCCGGAGATATTGGAGTAGGCAAAAGAGAGATCGGTTACCTGTTCGGGCAATACAAACGCATTAAAGGCGAATTTAGCGGTGTGCTGACCGGTAAAGGCTATGAATGGGGCGGAAGCCTTATTCGCCCCGAAGCAACCGGCTATGGTCTTGTATATTTTGTAGAAGAGATACTGAAGGTAAAAGGAGATTCGATGGTAGGCAAGAAAGTGGTTATTTCCGGTTCGGGAAATGTGGCGCAATACGCCGCGGAAAAATGTATTGAAAGAGGCGCTATTGTATTAACAATGTCTGATTCCGAAGGTTTTGTATATGACCCCGAAGGCATTGATACCAATAAGCTGGAATACATTAAATACCTGAAGGATACGGAAAGAGGACGAATAAAAGAATATGCTAAGAAATACAATTGCAGCTTTTTTCCCGGCGAACGCCCCTGGAAAATAAAATGCGATATAGCGTTGCCCAATGCCACGCAAAATGAGCTGGACGGCAGCGATGCCATGTTGCTGGTAAAAAATGGCTGTATATGTGTTGCCGAAGGCGCTAACATGCCCTGTACACCCGAAGCGGTTGCCGTTTTTCATAAATCGCAAATTGCATATGCTCCCGGCAAAGCGGCAAATGCCGGCGGCGTGGCTGTATCCGGACTTGAAATGTCGCAAAACTCCCAACGTTATACATGGACAAGAGATGAAGTTGATAACAAGCTAAAAAATATCATGAAGGACATCCACAGGATATGCCTGAAATACGGAAGGGAAAAAGACGGATACGTCAACTACGAAAAAGGCGCTAATATCGGTGGCTTTGTAAAAATTGCCGACTCAATGCTGGCCCAGGGAGTGGTGTAAGCTTTCGCCCCGGCAGGTTGCCCTGCCGGGATCAAAACAAAATATAATACAGGCTGTCGCTAGCAAATCTCTCTTTTAAGAGTCTTCATCACCATGATTTCCTCTTAATTTATTCAGGATAGAGAAATCTGCCTTCCCGAATTTATAGCTAAACGTAAGACGGAAATTCCTTACGTTCCAGCGACGATATGAATCCTGGTAAAAAGCTTCGGTATCGTATATGGTTCCCCAGCGCTGCGTATTAAACACATCATTAATACCCAGGGTGAGGGTGCCCCTGTTATTTTTAAGAAAATCTTTCCTCATAGCAAAATCCACCCCGTATTGCGGAAGCCTTCTGCCCTGCGGAATAACCTGAGAAGATTCATATTGCCCTGTTAGCTGGAAGCTAAGGTTATGAAGCACTGCATTGTCCTCCATTTTCAGCTTATAGTTCGCTATCAGCTTCGCGTTCCAGTTAAATCCTTCATTGCTCAAATCCATATCGTTGATATTGGCGTTAACACTCCTGTACTGCATATTTACCGAAGGCGTTATATCAAAATTACCGGCAGCTTTATACCGCATGGTAAACTCTGCTCCATATCGGTTGGTAGTGCTGGCATTTACAAAAGTGTTTAAAATGGCGTTGGGATCCACTGCGGCATTTTGTAACTGGTCGTATTTTTCAGCAGTTATGGTATCGCTGTATTGAGTAATGTCGCGTGGATTATTACGCCAGTATAAAACGCCCAGCATATTTCCTTTATCATAATTATGGCTGTAGTTCACCTCAAACGAATTGATAAACTCCGGCTGCAGCTCAGGGTTGCCCTGGCGCAGGTTAACCGGATCGTTTATTTCAATAAAGGGATTCAGTTGCCAGAAGTCGGGGCGCCGGATCCTTCTTGAAAAATTAAACTGCATCTGGTCTTTTTCGCTCAGCTCCTGCGTAAGAAATAAACTGGGAAAAAAGCCATCGAAGAAGTTTTTCATACTGGTAGGGTACTGGTAGCCGAATTTATAAGCGCTGTCAATCAGCAAACCATCAAATTTTGAGTGCTCTGCACGCAACCCTACCTGGTACGAGAAGCTGCCCATTTTTTGTGAATATGTTCCATATACAGCATTGATCCTTTCTGTATACTCATAATTGTTACTTAGCGGCAGTATCATTTCCGACCCGTCTTCCACACTAAAAACATTAAAATAGCTCCTGAACTTCTTGTAATAGCTCCGTACACCCGTTTCAAATTTTGAGTTTTCACTTACCGGATGAACATAATCTGCCTGGAAAGTTAGCTGCGGGCTCCTGTTCCTGCCATCGTTCCTCACCGTGGCCGATGGCTTATATTCAGATCCGTCGGGAGCCGTATAGGTGTTTATAATTTCAGAATTTGAATGGCCTTTCACAAAATTATACGTTACATCTGCTGTCAGTTCACGCCCCTTTTCAGGAAAGGTATGCTTGTAATTCAACCGTAAATTGTTCCAGTTAAACCCTGATCTGCCCACACTCGTACGCGCACCGTAATATTCCGGGCTTTTTATATTGGTAAGATATTCCTGCTGCTGCAATTCATTGTTGTTAAAACGCCCGCCACCCACGCTATGCGTAATAGTGATCGTATTGCGGTTGTCAATAAAATAATCAAACCCATAGTTCAAAGAAGTAAAGTGGCGCAAACGGTCATTGGCGGAAGCCTGGTTAAAAAAGTCCTGGGTAATCCCGTTTTTTTTATTTTCCCTTTCCGTTTTGCCTCTTGCTTTGCCGCCGGATTGGTTGCGGCTGGCGCTTACAAAGAAATTAATTTTCCCCTCGCGCAAATTCATATTCAGGCTGCCATTCAATACTTTGGGAATTCCTACCGAGGCGGAAGCTATGCCATTAAGCCCTATGCGTTTATCTTTTTTTAAAACCACGTTTATAATGCCTGCAGAAGAAGCCGCGTCAAATTTTGCAGAAGGATTGGTAACCAGCTCTACCCTTTCAATATTATCTGCAGGGATCTGATCCAGCGTAAGAATGGTAGGTCGTCCATCCACAAAAATTAACGGAGGACTGTTACGGAGTTGCACGTTCCCATCAATATCTACAGAAACAGACGGAATATTTCTCATTACATCTACCGCCGTTCCTCCTGTTGCATTCAGGCTTTTGGAAACGTTGAACACCTTTCTGTCTATACTCATCTCGAACGCAGGCTTGGTTGCTACGATCTTAATATCCGCCAGCTCTTTAACCTGGGTTTGTAATACTATATTTCCAAGATCCCTTTCAAACGAAGCTGCATTGTTTTCTTTTAAAGAATCTGTTTGTATGATCTGTTCATAAGGTTCAAAGCCCAGCGCAGTAATAATAAGCAGGTAGGCTGTTCCGGGGCGCAGGTTTTTAAAGCTGAAGTCTCCATTTGCCTTTGTAAACAACCCATCTACCAGGCTATCTCTTGGATGCAAATACAACTGAACCGACGCTGCTGCAAATCCTTTTTCTGAATTAGGATCTACCACTTTACCATATAAACGGCTCGACTTAAACTGCAGCAAAGGCATTTCAACGGGTTGTTGCGCTTCCCGTTCAGTTTGTGCGCTCCCATTCAAAAAGCAAAAAACAATTAATGCAACTGGCAGTAAAACAAACTTCATCGTTAATTAGTTGGATTGAACAATGCTACAGGGTAACCAATGGCTAATGCCTTATGAATTGCCGGGTTAAGGGTTAACTTTCTAGTCTGGAAGTGCGAAGGTAGCTGCTTTTGAACTGGGATAGAATTTACACGGTGCTTTAATGTTAGCGAACCTGATTTTTTTTGATTTCATTAACGTATTCAAAACTTTTACTACCAAAAAAGCTTCAATAGCCTTACCGGAACAGAAGGTAAAAACGCCCGGGGTTTCATGCAAACAACTATGCCAATCTAATGGTATATGCGTATACAACCTTATATTATTATCAACAGGGTACTACAAAACGCAATATAAATTGCTATAAAAAGCAATATAATTATAAACACACCGTTATTGGTTCATTCACAACCACAAAAACTTGTTTCTATGAAAAAAATTATTACAGTTTTATCAATTGCTGGTATAGCATTCGCCAGTTGCAAAAAAGACAAAGGAGTTGATTGTACTGCTGCAGCACAAAAAGCAGCCACTGCCGGCCAGGCTTTTGCTAACAGCCAAACAAAGGCAAATTGTGACGCTTACAAAGCTGCTATGCAAGAGTATATTAAGAGTTCCTGTTTTACAAACCTTAGCCAGGAACAAAAAGATGCACTTTCCGAGGATTTAGAATCACTTGATTGTACGGATCCGGAATAGAGGTTAAAAACCTATTTTTAAAAGGGATGTACGAACAGTTCATCCCTTTTATGTTTTTGGATATACTGTTTTTGTTTCATTTTAGTTGCAGAAAACGGCAGGTTACTTTTTATGTAAACTGGTATTTATATTTGGTAAAATATACAGCCGATGGAAAATCAACAAATACGCGCCAGGCAAACCCTGGGCTTCCTGGAAAATAACGATATCAACCTCGGCTTCCGGAGACTGCTGGATTGCGTAGCCGATACCCAGGATATGCAGCTTTATAAAGAGGCTGTTGAGCTAACCGGGTGGAAAGAACAAAACCCGCAGGAGCAGCAGGCATTCATCCAAAAAGCGATTGACCTGTTGCTGAAAACAGAGAAAATTACACTGAACGAATACGATACTTCCCATGCCGTTGTATATGCGGCTGATATATGCAAGCAATACGGAAGAAGCGGCTTTTCTTTAGGACCTATTTCGTTAAGCATAAACAAAGGGCAGGTATATGGTCTTGTAGGTGAAAACGGCAACGGCAAAACAACATTGCTACGTATACTTGCCAGGGAACTACGGGAAAATTCGGGGAGCCTGCAATATAATTTTACTAAACCGGCTAAAGATGATTTTGATTTACGTACAAAGCTTGTTTACATACCTCAACGCACAAAAAAATGGTATGGCAGTCTTAAAGACAATTTAAAGCTTGTATTGTCTTCTTATAATATTCCTTCGCACGAAAATGAAATAAGGGTTTTGTTCATAATAGCCAGGCTGGGCTTATGGAATTACCGGCACCTGAAGTGGAGCGAGCTGTCTTCGGGTTACAAAATGCGGTTTGAATTAGCCCGTACCTTATTAAGAAAGCCGGAGCTTTTATTGCTGGATGAACCGCTGGCCAATCTTGATGTACTGGCGCAGCAAATAATACTGGAAGACCTGAAGTCTATAGCCAATTCTGTAAATAACCCTATTGCGCTCATACTAAGCTCACAACAATTATACGAGGTAGAAAAGGTTTCCGACAAGGTAATATACCTGAAAAACGGGAAATATACCGACACACACATTTCCGGCGATGCACCGCCTTTAGAACACCTGATCGTAGAAATTGAAACAGCAGCAGGCCGGGAACAGCTCACCACCGTATTCGCCCACCTGGCTCCTGAAAAAATTTCGTATAACGGCGGTGTATATATAATATATTTTCAAAAGGGAATACAATTTAGCAATGTGCTGTCGGCGCTGGGCAGTCACAAGGCGGATATCACTTATATCAGGAACATCTCCAACTCTACCCGCAAATACTTTGTGGCTTAACTTTTTAAAACGAATACAATGAAATCCATTGTTCAAAATATAAATAAAACCCTGCTTGAAAAATTTCCTTTGATATGGAATACGGGGTTGCTTTGGATGCTGCTGATCACGGCGCTGGTACATGTAATTTTTTTCATACTGGGAATAAACGTTTTTCGCCAGCCGGAGCTTTTGCAGGAATATTATGCCTATGAAATATATGTGCATAACGGCATCCTGCTTTTCAGCGTTGTTTGTTCTGTACTGATAATAGTAGTTTGGCTGATACTATTGTTCAGGCACAACAGCTTTAAAAATTATTATCCTACCGGCGGATGGCAATTATTTGTATCGTTTTGCATTTATTGTTTGCTGTTTCTTTTGTCTACCACCTTTTATACCTCTTACGCGTTTGGATATAAAGCCTACCTTAATAAAAAGTATCCTGACCCCAAGCTCAATGCGCAAATAAATACCGGTAACCTGGCAGCGGCCTTCCTTTCTTTTAATCCCGGCGATTACAGCATAGACAAGCGAAAATATCCTGCACCTTTCGACACACTTTATTGTGAAACAAAGGAAGAACAGATAGATTTCAGCAAGCCTTACCTGCAACGGTTCAATGATGAATACCAGTTTTACACCGTTGTAAAGAAGCTGATACCGAACTCGGATCATAAAACGCTGAATAACGCTTACATCAACAGCATTTACCAGGAGAATGTTTCCGACTCTCTTACATCGTTTGCATACAGGGGCGATGTGGTGGATGTTTCGGCAATGGCAAATACAGAGCTTAGCTATTATAACTACTCCCATATTTTATTTGACAAATACTACGAGGGAAGATATTATTCAGAGCCGGTTTACAGTGGCGGATATTTAAGGAAAGATTCTGTTGCTATTGCCATGAACAGGGAAGCGCATTCATTGCTGGAACGCAACGACGTGAATGAGTTTAAACAGTTGTTAGCATCGTTCCTGGATATAGCGGCAGAGCTGAACATACGAACAAACCTTACCGTTGATACCTGGCTGCCATTGATAAACAGGAATAACTTTACAGTAGAGAAGTTCATTGAAAACAGCAAAATGCTGATAGATACAACAGGCAGGCGGTTGGAAGCTGTTGAATTAGTTGAACCGGCGGTTGATGATGTAACCTTTTCAGTAGAAACAGATACCGTAAGGAATACTCCGGAAAACAGGAGTAAGCAACAGCAGTTTTACAGGGAAAGGAAAACCAACTTTTATTTTGATGCCGAGGGACTTGAAACTGCGTTCCAGAATATTGACCGTATAAAATCGTACGACCACTGGAGTGTTTTATTTCATTTTCAATACTGGCTGGCTTTTGGCTTATCAATAGTGTTATTTGCTTTCAGAACTTCGGGGCTTTCGCCCCTGCTGTTCTCGATCATTACAGGTATTGTAATATCCATCCTGCTCACCTTATCAATAATCGGTTCAAATATTTCGAGCGAGCTGACTATATCTTATATTGTGTTTGCGGTTGGAACGGCTATTTTATTAATGCCACTGCTTTTTTTACAACAGGTAAGGAAAAATATCCAGGCAGTATTTATTAATATCACACTGGCGGGTATCGTACCTTATATCTTTCTTATCCTGCTTATAATAAACCTGCACCAGGAGCGGTATTACCAGCAGGTGCTGGGAGACCTGTACTATCAGAAAAAGCCCGACCTGATACTAGAGTTGCTGCGCGGGTACCTGAGCTATATATTATTAGCCTGCGGGTTTATTTTTGTACTGTTATATACAGCCGTTATCAGGAAATGGAAAGCGCTTCCCGAAGGGTAATAAGAACAGGCATTGCAAAGGCTTTAAAAGAGTATACAATTAAAAACCGGCATCTGTGATGCCGGTTTTTAATTCCCGCTATTGCGTTTTATAAAGAATATTTATTATCTGCTATCAGCTTTTCCGCTATTCTTCTCCTGGCTTCCTTAGCATTATAAGGCTCCGCTTTGGTAAACCGCTTGATCCCCAATAGCATCATGCGTTGTTCATCGCCCTCTGCAAATGCGTTAATGGCGTCCCTGCCACTCTTGCTTACACGATCCGCGGTATCATACAGGTAGGCACGTGCAATATCTATATAAAGTGATGTGGCAGCTTCTCCCCGGGCTTCCGCCATTTTCATTACCCTTAACAGCGCGCTTTCCGCGTGAAATACATTAATGGCCATATCCGCCACATTCATTAATATTTCCTGTTCACTTTCAATTTTCATCATCAGCTTTTGCACTGCTGCCCCTGCAACCATCAAAATAGCCTTCTTCATGTTAGCTATCAGCTTTACTTCTTTAGAAAAAAGAGTATCATCGCCGCTTCCAAAATCAGGAATGCTCAGTAATTCTTTCTGTACAGCCATAGCCGGTCCCATCAGGTCAAGCTTACCCTTCATGGCGCGTTTCAATACCATATCTACGGTAAGTAAGCGGTTGATCTCATTCGTTCCTTCAAATATCCGGTTGATACGGCTGTCGCGGTAAGCTCTTGAAATAATATATTCGGCGCTGAACCCGTTTCCTCCATGTATCTGTACTCCTTCATCTACCACAAAGTCAAGCGCTTCGCTGCCAAATACTTTCAGCATCGCGCATTCAATAGCGTATTCTTCAGCGGCGCCCAGCAAGGCTTCATTAAAGGGTTTGCCGGACTGCAGCAACTCCTGTTCTTTTTCATCTACCCACTTGGCCGTACGGTATAAAGCGCTTTCGGCCACCCACATCCGGATCGCCATTTCGGCTATTTTATGCTTCATAGCGCCAAAATTGGAAATAGGCTGCTTAAACTGCTCGCGTGTATTGGCGTATTGAATAGAGATATCCGCAGCTCCTTTTGCTCCTCCCAAAGCGGCGGCGCAAAGCTTTAACCGCCCTATGTTTAAAATATTGAAGGCAATAATATGCCCCTTCCCCACTTCTCCCAATACGTTTTCCACAGGTACTTTCGCATCCTGGAAATACAGTTGTACGGTGGAAGAACCTTTAATCCCCATTTTATGCTCTTCCTGCCCCTGTGTAAAACCTTCTGTTCCCCTGTCAACAATAAAGGCAGTGAACTTATCCCCGTCAACCTTGGCGAATACGGTAAACACATCTGCAAATCCCCCGTTGGTGATCCAGCATTTTTGCCCGTTCAGCAAATAATATTTTCCATCGGCGCTGAGTTTGGCAGATGTTTTAGCGCTCAGCGCATCGCTGCCGCTATTAGGCTCTGTTAAGCCATAAGAACCTTTCCATTCGCCTGTAGCAAGTTTAGGAATGTATTTTGCTTTTTGTTCGGGAGTTCCAAAATATAAAATGGGCAAAGTGCCTATGCCGGTATGAGCAGCCAGCGCCACAGAAAAAGAAAATCCTCCTCCCAGCCCTTCATTGATCATGGTGGAGGTTACAAAATCTTTTCCCAGCCCTCCGTATTCTTCCGGGATAGATGCACTGAGCAGGCCCTGCTCACCGGCTTTGTCCAGCAACGAAGGCATTAACCCCGGTTCCAGCTTATCTATTCGTTCTATCAGCGGCAATACTTCATTCTGCAAAAAGGAAGTGCACATTTCACTGATCATTTTCTGTTCTTCATTATAATCTTCAGGGGTAAATATATTGTCGGGCTGGCTTTCCCTGATCAGCCATTCACCACCCTTTAACGCGGTTGCTGTTGCAGTGCTCATGATACGAGATTTATTTATTTGTCAAAATAATTTATGTAAGGTTATCGTATACCCTTTGTAATACGGATTTACATACTTCCACTTCATCGTGCGTTACGCCTCCTAAAGCCTCATTTAAGGTTTGATTTGCCATTTCCATGGTTTGATCACGCAGCAAATGTGCCGATTCACTGAGGTGGATCATGTTGATGCGCCTGTCTTCTTTTGAAGGAACCCTTTTTACCAGTTTGAGCTTTTCCAGGTTATCAACCAAACGGGTAATGCTGGGCTTATCCCTGAATGTGGCATTGCATAATTCCTGCTGGCTTAACCCGTCGTGCTTCCATAAATGATATAGAACGCTCCATTGCTCAATAGTAATATCCAGGCCGTGCTGTTTAAATTTCTTTTGCAGCCGCCTTGCAATAGCTGTTGATGCTACGCCTGTTATAAAACTGTATAATTCGCCTCTTTTAAATTGGTTGTTTGGCATATAGTTAGTTATGCAACTATTTCAAATTTATGTATATTTTCCTTTATTTAAAAGGAATGTTTACAATTTTAGACTTGTGGTAACAGGAAAGGGAATTGCCGGTATGCAAATCCTGCTTTATCCGGGGGCAATAGTTTGTATTGTACATTATGGAACCTTACAAATAAACCCTCCATTCAGCAGGGATGCTTTGTTGTACAGGAACGGAGACCCATCCGCAGTTGTCATCACCGCGCCGCTGCTTTCGGCAATAACCTGCCCCGCCGCGGTGTCCCATTCCATCGTTGGTCCATAACGGTAATAGATATGCGCCGCGCCTTCCGCGATACGGCAGAATTTTAAGGAACTTCCCGCGGCAACGGCAGCAACCACCGGGTAATTTGCCAATACCGATCGCTCTTCTTCGCTGGCATGTGACCGGCTGCCAATGGCTATCCACTCTTTTGCATTCGTATCTGCATGCAATTGTTTCCACGGGTGATCCTCTTTTTGTAACCAGCTTCCCGTGGCAGCCGATCCATAATACAATGCATCATATACCGGCGCGTAAATAATACCCAGTACCGGATGATCGAGATGCATCAAAGCGATATTCACGGTGAAATCATCCCTGCGGCAAATAAATTCTTTGGTACCATCTAACGGATCTACGCACCAGTAGTATTCCCATCCTTTTCTTTCATCATACGGAACGGATGAACCTTCTTCCGAAAGAACAGGTATTTCAGGAAATATTCCTGTTAATCCATCGGTGATGATCTTATTGGCGGCCGCATCAGCAATCGTCAGGGGACTATTATCGTCCTTTACCGACACATGGATTTTATCGCCGGAATTGTAAATGTCAAGAATAGCTTTGCCGGCTTGTTCCGCAACAGGCAGCACCTTTTCTATCAAAACCTGGTTTATGATCATTGGGTAATATTCCTGGTTTTAATGGATTGCAGGATATCGAGTTGTGCCTGCCTTTTTTCAATATCGTTTTTAGGTGCAGTTGCCATGAATTGCTTTTTTCTCTCTTTATTCTCCTCGTCATACCGCTGTATGGCTGCCGGATTCATCAGTTCCGGGTGCTGCAAACGGCTGCTCAAAGTATAGCCCAGCGCCTGCAGGGTATCGCCTGCCACCCATTCGTATATTTCAATTTCTTCGGCGCTCAACTCCGTAAGATATTTATTGGTGTTGTTCTGCATTACAGGCTTCTGCAGGTTTTTCCACATATCGCCTGCCGCTGCGGCATATCTTGATGAACTGGATTCATAAAACCGCATCATATCATCTCTATAGTCAATGCCTAAAAAAAGGCAGAGCGACCGTACACAGTTTTCAGGTTCGGCTACCAATCTTTCATAGTTCAATAAAAAAACTTTTTCCCCGCCATACTGTTTATACAATTCCAGGCAAATATCCTGTTCCTTCTTCCATTGTTTGGCAAGCTGATATACATGCTTATCGCCTACGATTGCTTTTTTAAATGACAGCGCTACATCTCTTCCATCCCTGTATAAAAAAATATACTTAAGGTCTAACCCGAACGCCTCCATCTCCTGCGAGTAAAAAAGATTCTGCATGCTTTTACAACACCAATATCGGGCATGTTTACTTGTAGCAACGGCTTCATAAATCAGCCTGAATATCTCAAAAATATGGGGATGCCGGGATCGTCGGAACATTTCATCTTTATCAAATACAACGCCTTCCCAGGGAACAGGATTCGCGTGTACATAATCTGCCATATCGTTCAACAGCAATTTATAATTACGCTCATTCAATGGCTCATACAGCGGAAGCAACGGCATAAAAATATGCAGCAGGTGCGGCGGGTGCGGCGCCGCTATGGCAGGATGCTGTTCCAGCATCACCCTTAATAAATTGGAACCGGAGCGCTGGGTACCTATGAATTGTATACCGGGTAAAGACATGTTGTTTACTATTTAAAAAACCAGACAATAATTCCAACTAAAGCGGAAGACAATATTATATATATGGGGCTAAGCCTGTACCGGAAGGAACATATAAAAGCACCAGCAGTAATCAAAGCCAGTGGCATGTTCCAGCTAAGCTGCCCGCCTATTTTTATGGCTGCGCCAATGATCAGTCCTATTACTACTGCTTTTACGCCAGACAAAATATTTTTTGCCAATGCGTGATCTTTTATCTGCAGGTATGCTTTTGCAACAAGCACTTTCAATACGGCCGAAGGGGCAAAAATAGCAATAGTAGCTATTATAGCTCCTGTAAAACCAGCCATTTTATACCCAATGAAAGTGGCGCTTACCAAAATTGGCCCCGGTGTAGACTGGCTTAAAGCAATCGCATCTAAAAATTCCTGCCGGGTGAGCCAGCCCATATTGCTTACAAACAAAGTTTGCATAATAGGGATCATAACATATCCACCCCCAAAAAGCGTAAGGCTGATCCCGGAAAACAAAATGATTATTTTGAGCAGGATATTATCGCTGTATTGTTGCGCATTCAATACAAACAAGCATACAATACAAAGCAGGCAGCCCAAAATGATTAAAGAAAATATCCCAGGGCGCCGCGTGAACGAACGGCTCTCTATACCACTGTTGGTTAGCCCGCCGGTATGCAATTTTAATGTACTGCCTAATATACCTCCTGCAACAATAAAACCGATGGTTACAACATAACTATTGGTGAGAAGGATGCCCGCGATCCCTGCCAGGCAAATAACAGTTCTTATGCGATTGCCATTTAATTCTTTAACATACAATTGCAGCCCGGTAGATAAAATAATTGCGCTTACGGCTCCCGTAACATAGTACATGACCTCTTTAAACTGCTGTTGATAGCCATACCTGAAATATGCCCACGAAAGCAGGAGCATAGCCACACATGCAGGCAGAATTACGCCTGTCATGCTAATGATAGCTCCCGCTGTTCTCCGCATAGCATAGCCTACATACGCTACAACATTTACAGCAAGCGGTCCCGGCAGCAGGCTGCCAATGCCTACAGCGTCTAATATGGTTTCATTTTTAAGGGTTTTGTCTTTATCAACCATCACATTCTTTACAACGGCTACCAACCCCATATGACCACCAAAAGACACCATGCCTATTTTTAAAAAAGTAAAAAACAGGTAGCGGAGACTAACAGGGCGTGTATGCTCGGTTTCACTATTCATAATAGCTGCTAAAGTACCGGTTTATATAACAGGTTGAATATGCGGAAAATGCATTAATTTGAAATTTTAAATACTGTAAAATATAGTGATATTAACTATAGTACCAAAATTCACTATAATTTCAAGTGGAAACGTGATACCATAAAATATTTTTCTTGTTTAATCATAGATAAAATACTAAATTTATTAGCTTTGTACATTAATGCCTGTAAACATCGCAACATTGGAATTGTACAGAATTATTCCATTAACGAATTTGGAGGCTATTCTTGAGCATGGTATTTTTTGTAAAAATGATAAAACTATTGATCCTGCGATATTTGTTTCTATTGGTAATAGAGAAGTTATAGAACAAAGAGGCAGGGCTGTGGTAAAATGCTACCCGGATACGTACGTAAATGATTATGTGCCATTTTACTTTTCGGTAAGAACACCCATGCTGTTTAATATTAAAACAGGTTGGGGAGTCCCTAAATATCCACAAGAAAATATTGTTTATCTATGTTATAGGATATCTGATTTGGCTACTGAAAATTATCAGTGGTGTTATACGGATGGAAACGCGGCTAAGGAAATATCTAAATTTTATACAGAGTTAAACCAGATTAAGACAAATATAGATTGGAAGGCTATTAACACGCGGGATTTTTCGAGAGACAGGGATACTATAAGAAAAAAGCACGCGGAATTTTTAGTGAAAGGTCATGTTCCAATTAGTCTTATTAAAAGAATTGTTGTATTAAATAAAGATAAAAAGATGGAAGTTGAAGGTATCTTGAAGCAAAAAAGAATTGATATTCCTGTAACCTTTAATCCTCAATATTATTTTGAATGAAGTATGTTATTGGCAATTTATTAGATTCCAATGCAGATGCATTGGTTAACACAGTGAATACCGTTGGAGTAATGGGTAAAGGTATTGCATTACAATTCAAAGAGCGATTTCCGGTAAATTTTAAGATATATGCTTCAGAATGCAAAGCTAAAAGGGTAGAAATAGGAAAAATGCTTATCGTTAAGGAGAATAGTATGTATGGAGAAAAGACTATCATTAATTTCCCCACTAAAACTGAATGGTTTAAAAAATCTCAATATAATTATATTGAAGAGGGATTAAAAGATTTAAAAAGAGTTATTGAAGAATACAAAATAAAAAGTATTGCAATTCCACCTCTTGGGAGCGGAAATGGGGGATTGAAATGGGATAATGTTAAAATACTTATGGAGAAGTATCTTGGGGATTTAAAAGGAGTAGATATTGAAATATATGAACCCAGTGATGCTGTAAAGAAAATTTTGCAGGAACAAAATCAAAGGGATATAGAACTTAAACCTGGGAGAGCGATGTTGCTCTACGCTCTTTTTAAATATGAAAGACTTGGTGAAGTTGCGAGTGTTTTTGTCGCGAATAAACTTGCTTATTTTCTTCAAAAAAGTGGCGAAAATTTGAAACTACAATTCGTGCCATATACTTATGGCCCATATGCACAAGCAGTTGATAAAGTATTATATAGTCTACGAAATAAATATATACACGGGATGGAACAAATGAGTGCCAGGGCATTTGAGCCTTTACAGTTGAATTATGATAGATTAGAAGAAGTACAAGAATATATGAGAAAAAATCTAAACCCCGAACAGCATGCACGTTTAAAAAATGTTTTTGAGTTTATTGATGGCTTCGAATCTGCCCTTTCCTTAGAAATACTATCTTCTATTCATTATTTATTAGAAGAAAACCCCCAATTAAATAGTGATGAACTCTTGCAAAAAATCAAAGATTGGAATAAAAGGAAAAGCGAATTAATTGATAAGGAGCACGTTGAAATAGCATTAAAACGAATTAAAGAGCATGGTTCAAAATTGAATTTCGCTTAGTTAGTAATTCAAACTAATGCATTACCAATATGAGGGAATATCTGTGTAAATAATATTTGTGTACTTTCTTCAGGAGATTGCCCGGCAGTATACAATGTTAGAAATGGATATTCCGGCGGCTCAAAACCTGAACCAATCCCTGTAAAATCTTTTATTTCATTATTACGGGCTTTCTTGTACAATCCTTTTACATCACGCGCTTCACATATTGATAGCGGACATTCAACATATACTTCAAAGTAGGTGTCGCCCAAAATAGAATGTGCAATATTCCTGTGCTGCCGTAACGGTGTAATGAATGAGCAAATAGTGATCACATTTTTTTGTACCAGCAGCCTGGCTATTTCCGCAGCCCTGCGAATGTTTTCCGCCCGGTCTTTTGTGCTGAAGGAAAGATCTTTATTAAGCGTATTTCTCAACACGTCGCCATCAAGGGTTAATGCAAAATAGTTCTCCTCTTTTAAACGCTGCTCCAGTAGCTGTGCAATGGTAGTTTTGCCGGAGCCCGATAAGCCCGTCAGCCATATTACAATACCACGTTGCTGTAATAAGCTGCTGCCAACCGTTTCATCTGCCAGCGCCAATATTCCATCAATATCTTTATATGCAGAAAACATGTCTATTCTTTTTCACGTATGAGCAATAACCAGCCCTTTCCTTTTTCAACAGGTATGGCATCATTAACATTAAACGTTTTCCCTTCCTGGAAGTTTTTTATCCCGGGAGCAATGACCGTGGCTTTTGAGGCGTCTATACCAAGATTTTTCCAATCTATATTTAATGTAACATGAGTATTGACGCTATCCCAGCTTGCTATAGAAACCAATGCTGCCCTGTTTTTTTTGTATACTGTTGCCAGCACATTTTTATTACTCGTTGTAACCGGGCAGTTGTCGCTCCAGTAACCGATCATTTTTGAATCTTTCATGCCGAAATCATCCCACACTTTCCAGATATGGCTGGGGTCGTTACCATCGTACGGCATACGGTTGGTCATGCCGTATATCATACCACGCCAGGGGTTGCCGCCCTTCTCCAGCATTTCACCCATCAGTCCAAAGGGAATACCGCTTACCTCGGTTAAAAAGAAATCGGCGCCGTTATTTTCATAATCAAAATATTCTCCAAACCAAAGCCTGTTGAGGTAAGGGAAATGCTCCATATAAAGATTGGCGCTGTTATTAAAGCCATCATTCTTGTTATATTGATTGGCAGAATGCAGATCAATAATGCCGGGATGCCTGCCTGCCGGCAAGGCAGGACTATTTTGGGTCAGCACCCGTTTGATCCGTTTCATGGTAATGCGGTCAAAAGCTACATCATCCAGGTAAATACCGTCAATGCCTACATTGTTCACCAGCCAGTTCATGCCTTCCACGTAATAGTTATGCCAACGGCTCATCCCGCTATTGATAATAGCCGCATCCTTTATGCCCGGAACAAACCATGCGGCAATATAATCATCGCCTATATGCTCCTGCAGCCAACTGTAGCCGCCACCCTTGCCCGGAGAATAAATTTCATGTCCGAGGCTGCGCATAGGGAAGGTTTCATAAGCCCTGTTAGATACTTCCCTTACCGTATTATATATTTTTACTTTCAGACCCAGTTCGTGCGCAGAGTCAATATAACTTTTCATTTTACGCCACTCAATGAACGGGTAGTTGATCCAGGGATTGATTGCATTGGCATGATGAATATTGACAACGGTGGAGCCTGCAGCTTTCACTTCATTAACCGGCGAGTATTTATGGTAAAAACGTGTTTCCCATTGAAAGTCGGTGTCAATAGGATGAAACGGTGTTATGAGCAAAGTGAAATTGTAAAAAAGCGTGTCGCCTTTTTTCATGAACCGTTCGCCGGAATAGTTGTTTACATTTACGCTGTTATTTTCTTCTGATATGCTGATGCCGCCTTTATTTTCATTACCCCATGATGCGGGAAGCAGCAGGGGTTTTTGCAAATAGAAATTAGTATTTAAAGGACGGCTGTATTTTTCATCTCTCAGGCTGTATTGCAGGCCCATATTTACATTCCCTATCCAGGCGCCATCCTGGTTTTTGGTAGCAACATCCCATTTCCATTCAAAGCCGGCAGGGCGGTAGCCGCCTTTTTGCCCAAGCCCCATCATGTATTTTGAAGATTCTTTGCTAAAAGGTAACACCAGGGCAATATCTTTAATGCTTATATCGCTTAACGCGGTGAGCTTTACAGTATACATTACAAAACCGTCAAACTCCATGGTTGCGGATACTTCCCTTTTTAATTCTGTATTATAGCTTTCGGCATTCCAGCTAACTGTACCTGCCTCCTTTCTCACAAATTGAAGCCCCTTTTCTTTCCATGCCATAGGGTTAGCCGCGCCTTGTTTGGTAACATTGAATCGTACAGGCCCTGAAAAAATTCTTGAAGGCCGGGTGGTATAACCGGTCATTTCTTTTGTAAAGAATGATAATATCTGCGACGGGAATCCATTATCACTAACGAACATTCTTCTTCCCAGCAGGGAAATACTTCTCTTACCAACCTTAAGCGGAGTATAGGGCGCAATAACATCATTCTCCTGGGCAAGGCTTGAATTAAGCCAGTGCAACCGGGTTTGCTTCCATGGCTCACTAATGCCGCCATCCGTTAATAAGGTATCCAGTACATTTATTTTGATCTGCACCGGCATATCTGCATTCCCCTTTGAATGTATGGTTGCCTTGCCCGTATATACGCCCTTTATAGCATTTTCAGGTACCTGCAACAAACACCACATTGATTGTACGGTTTGCGCGGGCACTTCCACCTTGTGCGCAAAAGGAGTGGCGTCGTATTTAACACCGGTATTATTGATACAGGAAATATTTTTCGCAGCAATAGTTTTTCCTGATGAGGAACGGAGGTCCGTAAAGCTGATGCTTACATCGCCGAGCTGTTGTATAGCATACAGGGCAATTTGAAAACTATAATATTCCCCTCTTGCCGCATCTCCTGTAAATGAGGACGAAGGTCCGGATTTTATCCAGCGGTAAGGTAATTTATCCTTCATACGTACCGGGAACTCACGCAATTCGGGAAATACAAGGAAAGGCTTTGATTGATTTTTTTTCAGCAGAGATCCGGTTTCTGCCCTGGTTGCCGCCACTTCCATGGGGTAATTGCTGCTGAATGCATTGATGGCTTCAATCGAGGTAACAGTGGCATTGGCCGTTGCATTATAATTTACAGTTTGTATCCATGCGGGCGTAGCTGTTTCAACCGCCGTAAGATATACGCCCTTTGGATAATTAGCCCTTCCCTCATTTTTATACGGCATGTAATAAACATAATAGGTACCCTTGCCGGAAACAGGCTCAAAATATATATCGGCGCTTTCGTTGCTTACATTTTTTGAAACAACATTCAAAACAGGTTGATTTGTTTGTGCATCCTGCACAATTATTTTTTTTGATGGAGCATCATCATCCCTCCTTCTCCAGGGGATATATACCTTAGCAACATTTCCGGTATCGTCAAAGTTTACAACCACCCGGTAGTTTCCCAGTGAGTCCGCATTCCAACCGTCTGAGGAGCTTTTGTACAAAAGCTCCTGGGAAAACGAAACACAATAAAACGAAATAAACAACAACAACATCAACAGCTTTTTCATCAGCATAATTTTTAGTGTGCGGCTATGTCGTAATCACTTTTGCCTGATCCTTTTTTACTTATTACCCTGTAAGAATTAAAATTAAATATAGCTGAATAAAAATGATACAAATCATCGCAAACGTTTGTGTAATTTCTTTTTAACGTAATAATCGTGTTACTTCCAATTCTTATTGATTAACTTTACTTTAATTCTAAATTAATTTATTTGTGAGCTTCGAACCTGCTTTTTAATGAGAAAGGAGGCTGTTATAAACCAACACTGGCTTGACTTCGTAAATAACGAAAGCAGGAATGCTTATTACAGGATGTATGAGCACTATTACGCTTACCTTCTTTACCTCGGAATAAAAAGGGGACTCAACGCCGAATATGTTAAAGATACGATCAACGACATTTTTTTGTACCTCTGGGAAAAAAGATCCGGGTTGCAGCATGTTCAAAACCCGCACAGCTATATCATTACTTTTTTTATCCGCTCATTGTACAAGCGGGAGCCCCATGCCAGCCAGCATTCGATAAATGATATATTTTTTGAGGAATACACCCCCGATGAATTTGTTGAGCCTTCTTGCGATGAACATTTGCTGGACAGCGAAAGAGAAAAACTATTATTAAACCTGGTACACAGGCAGATAGAGCAGCTTCCTCCCAAACAAAGACAGGTTATTTACCAGAAATTTTACCTGGGGTTGTCGTATGAAGAAATATCAAAGACCAACCGGATCTCTGTAAATACGGTGTATAACACAGTATATGCTGCCATGGATAAGCTGCGTTCCCTCCTTCCCAAAAGCAAGATCATTACCCTTGTGTCCGCCACCGCCACCTTTTTTGCAATAATTTTTTGCTGCTGACTAGTGAAAACAGGCGCTTTTGCGCTCTATTCTATAAAATTCACGCATGTTAGAACAGGAAGCTGCCGGTTTTCTGGCAGATGAAAGTTTTATTAACTATTGTTTGGGCCGCAATGCCACCGATATTGCCCGGTGGGAGGCGTATCTGCATGAGCATCCTCATGAAAAAGAACATATAGAGGAATTAAAGGCAATGGTGTTGCTTACATCGCGCAGCGTGAGGGATGTTGAAATGCAGGCGCAACTGGAAAGGCTGAAAGAGCAGATCAGCTACCACGATGAAAACAGAGAGATTCCACTGGTTAAAAAGCCTGCAACCGTTTGGTGGAAGATTGCCGCAGTATTTGCAGGAATTTTGCTTGCCGGAATATTGGCACGGTATAATTTTTCAGGCTTATTCAGTCCCGTTACAACAAACACGATAAGTTTTACCACTCAAAAAACAGAAAGAAGATCCTTTATGCTGCCTGATGGCAGTAAAGTGATATTAAATGCCGAGAGCCGCATTTTACTGGCAGATCATTTTAATGAAAAAGATCGTGTGGTGCAATTGAGCGGAGAAGCATTTTTTGATGTGGCGCATGATGCATCCCGGCCATTTGTGGTAAAAACAGATAGAATGGATGTAAAGGTGCTGGGGACCGCTTTTAATGTAAGGGCATACGATGGGGATGAAATAAGCGAAACCTCGCTGATAAGAGGAAGTATAGAATTATCGCTTAAAGATGAGAACAGGAAAATAACGCTTAGACCGAACGAGAAATACCTGCTTCGCGCCAATAACCCGGAAGTTAAAAAACCGGTGGAGGAATCAGCGCCTTTGCAGGCAGTTGCATCCGGGGTATTGCCTGTTCGGGTGAGTAAAGAAGATACGGCTATCGTAGAGGTTTCATGGACAGAAGATAAGCTTGTTTTTGTAGATGAATCGTTCGAAGAACTGACTAAACAGTTGAGCCGTTGGTATGGAATGTCCATTGAAATAGTGGATCCGGAACTGAAGGGTATGCTCTATACAGCATCTTTTAGAAACGAAAGACTGGAAGATGTGCTGGCTGCATTACAGTTTACAAAAGCATTCAACTTTGAACGTAAAAACAATACCATTATGATATATAAATAAAAACAATAAAAGAGGATGTTGCAAGCATCCTCCTTAATTACCGGCTTCAGGAACCAGGTTACTCACCAAAGAAACTGCTGATTCCTATTTTTTAACCGAAACATAACTAAGTTATGCAAAAAAAGACTAATTGTCTAAAACGTCCGTGGCGCCCGGCTTTTAAGGCGCTTATGCTTATGAACGGGATTACGGTATTTTTCCTGGCTATAAGCCTCCAGCTTTCAGCAAAAGGATTTGCCCAAAAGAGAATTAACCTTGAAGTAACCAACGCCCCGCTTGTGGAAGTGTTACGCCAGATCGAGGACAAAACGGTTTTCCGGTTTGTATACAGCAAGGATATGCTTACTGATAAAGTGGTAACACAGGCAAAATTTCGCAGGGCGCTTCTCGAAGATGTCCTGGATCGTTTGTTTGTTAATATGCCGCTTACTTACAAAATGATCAATGACAGTCTCGTTTCTATCGGGGAAAAGAAAATGGCTTTGTTTACCGAAGCGCCGGAACAGGTGCCGGTTAAAGGCAAAATAACAGACGAAAAGGGGACCCCGATTCCGGGGGTATCGGTAACGGTAAAGGGTACCACCAAAGGCATTATTGCCGATGAGGATGGTTCATTTACGATTGACGCAAATCCCGGTGAAACCCTTGAGTTCAGCGCGGTAGGATATAAGCCCTACAGTGTTAAAGTAGGCTCCGAAAGAACATTCTCAATAACACTTAGCGCAGATGCAGCCGATCTGAACGCGGTGGTGGTAATTGGATACGGCACACAAAAGAAAGGAGACCTGACAGGCGCTATTACAAGCCTTAAAGCAAGTGACCTTACCTTAAGCGGTACTGTTAGTAATGCGGCCCAGGCGTTGCAGGGCAGGGCTGCGGGTGTTATGGTGGTGCAAAACTCAAAAGCGCCCGGCGGCAGTATTTCTGTACGTGTGCGCGGTTCCAACTCTATCAGCAGCACCAATGAACCGTTATATGTGGTGGATGGCTTTGCTACAACAAGCGGTGTTGATCTGAACCCCAACGACATTGAATCCATGGAGATCCTGAAAGATGCATCTGCCACGGCAATTTACGGGGCACGCGGCGCCAATGGTGTAATTATCATTACCACCAAAAGAGGAAAAACAGGTAAGGCGCAAATTACGTATAACGGGTCTATGGGTATGCAAAAGATAAACAACCCGTTTCACATGCTGGATGGCAAGCAATATATGACCCTGGCAAATGAGCTGTACCAGGAAATTGACGGACAGGCAGGCCAGGAATATGGAGCATATACGCAGTCGCAGTTGCAATCAACCATTAATACAGACTGGGCAAAGGAAGCATCCCGCACCGGTATAATACAAAATCATAACCTGCAGGTACAGGGTGGCAATGAGAATACAAAAATTCTCACAAGTGTTGGTTACTTTAAACAGGCAGGTGTTTTAAAAAATACCGACTATTCAAGATTTTCAGGACGTGTAAACGTAGACCAGAAGATCAACAGCTTTATCAAGTCCGGCGTATCTCTCTATGGACAAAGATCCAACTCCAACATCCAGGATTATAGCGGGAACATATTGCAATCGAATGTATTACTGGGTATTTTAACGTATGATCCTACTGTGCCGGCATACAATGCGGATGGCAGCTTCGGCAGACCCCCGGGTGGCAGGGGCGATAATCCGCTTGCCAATCTTTTAGGAAGGCAGAACGAAGCAGTGCAGGACAGGTTTAACGGCAACGCCTATCTCGAAATAAAGCCTATACCCGAGCTTACAGGTCGTATTAACGGAGGAGCGGAAGTAGCTCATTATTTTACCGGTAAATATTTGCCCAAAAGCACTTACCAGGGCGGCATAGATAATGGTGTGGCAAGCACTGCCGATTATTCCTCTACCCGCCAGTTGTTTGATGCGACACTTACCTATGCCAAAACATTGAATGATGTGCACAACTTTAGCATATTAGGTGGGTACGCCTACGAAAAAACATATTACAGCTTCAGGTCGCTTTCTGTAAAAGGTTTTTCAACCGACCTTTTCAGCTTTAATAACCTGGATGCGGCTTCTACTATTACCGGTACCAACTATTATAAACAGGAAAACCTGTTGATTTCTTTCTTCGGACGATTGAATTACGGATATAAAGACAAATACCTGTTTACCGCAACGGTAAGGCGGGATGGATCTTCCCGCTTCGGAGCTAACCACAAGTGGGGATATTTCCCTTCCGGTGCATTTGCCTGGAAAATGGATAAAGAAGATTTTATCAGGGATCTTAACCTTTTTTCCACTCTTAAGTTCAGGCTTGGCTATGGCAGAACAGGTAATGACCAGATCGGTAACTATGCATCTTATGCGTTAATGGCATCCACCCATTTAACGCTTGATGGCAGCACCAATACAGCAGGCACTCATTTAAACCAGGCTTCTCCGGAAAACCCCTTGTTGAAATGGGAAACTACTTCGCAATATAATGCGGGTATAGATATGGGATTTTTTAATTCCCGCCTGATGGTAACCATTGATGGATATTACAAAAAAACAAGCGATCTCCTTATCAGCAAAAGCTTTCCTTTATACTCAGGGTTTACTTCCGGCCAGGTTAATTTAGGCTCAATTGAAAATAAAGGCATCGAATTTGAAATCGCATCAAGGAATGTAGCGGGCAAAAACTTTAACTGGGATACAAAATTCAACCTGACCCTCAACCGGAATAAAGTGCTCGATATTGGCGGGAAAGATATCTATTTAACTTCATCCAAACCCATGGGCACGGTTTCTGAAGAACAGTTTGCTATTATCCGTGAAGGAGAAGCGTTGGGCTCATTGTTTGGATATGTGTATGCAGGTGTAATACAGCAGGGCGAAACCTATGCTCCTCAACCCAGTTCTGTAGCCGGTGATCCTAAATTTGCAGACATTTCCGGTCCAGACGGAAAACCCGATAATAAAATTGATTCTTACGATCGTACCATCATCGGGTCTGCCAATCCTAAGTTCATTTATGGCTTAACCAATACCTTCACTTACAATAATTTCGATCTCAGTATTTTCCTGCATGGTTCTGTAGGTAACGACCTCTTAAATATGTCGCGCATGAACCTGGAATGGAACCGTACCACAGATGCGCTGAACAGGTGGACGCCCACCAATACAAATACTGATATACCCAGGAATGGCTTTTACTATATGAAATCAGGTGGCTATATCAATTCTCATTTTATTGAGAACGCTTCTTTCATGCGGGTAAAGAATATTACGGTAGGATATACATTGAAGAATATATCCCGGGCATTCAGCTCTGTTCGCTTTTATGTTACTGCAGAAAACCTGCTCACTTTTACCAAATACTCCGGGTGGGATCCTGAAGTGGATACAAAAGGATATGAAACAACGACAGGTGGAACATCAAGTGCCGGTTCCGCAGGTGGAGGACAGGGTGCTAACGGAGGTGCGGGATTGGATTTTAATGCTTACCCGGCTATGCGTTCTTTCTCCTTTGGGCTAAGCATTAACTTTTAATCGGTATTAACTCTCTTATCTAAAAAAATTATGCGAATGAAATATTTATCAATTATAAGTTTAAGCTTACTTGTGCTGGTTACGGGCTGCACAAAGCTTGAACCTAAATTATACAGCGATCTTACCACAGCCAACGCCTATTCTACCGAAAGTGATATTAATGCCGCGCTGGTAGGTATATACGCTGATTTGAACCCATACCCCGGCGACGCGTGGATGTACTATGCAGGCTATCTTGTAATGACTACCGATTATTCTACCGATATGGGCTTCTCCACCGCGGCAGGTGACCCTACAAAAATGAGCAACTTTACCTACGATGCCAATAACCGTTACATCAGGTACAACTGGCAGTATATGTATAATATTATAGGTAATGCCAACCTGCTGCTTTCTAAAATAGATGGTGTTGAAATGGATGAAACAAAAAAGAAAAGGATCATCGCCCAGGCGCGCTTTTTAAGAGCGCTGGCTTACAGGGATATTACTGATGCCTGGGGACCTGCTCCATTATACACAACGGTAGTTGCTCCGGGTGAAACAGAGAATGCACCTTTAGCAACTGTTGAAGAAATAGACCAGGTAATCATTGACGACTGCAAATATGGCATTGATAACTTACCTGAAGAATGGGACGAAAGCGAGGGGCTATCCAGAGCTACAAAGGGTGCATGCGCCACACTAATAGCCAATGTATATATGAGAGCGCATAAATACGAGGATGCAAAAACCTATGTTGATATGGTACTGGCATTGAAGAACGCGGGTGTATATCAACTCAATGCCGACTTCAAAAATGTTTGGTCGGAAAGCAATAAGTTCGATAAAGGATTTATTTTCTGTATCCTGCACGAAGCGGGCATGAACGGTGGTGAAATAACCAACCACTTTGGGCCTTCAGATCATAAAGATGTAACAGACCGGTGGCAATATTATGCTGTATCGCTTGAGTTCTGGCGCAAATACAGCGACCAGGATCCACGTAAGCAGTTCTTCTATTACAATTATGAAGGCGCATCTCAACGAGATGAGCATACCACCCATGGATTTTATTATATGATCCCCGAGCCGGGACAAACAACACCTCCTGCAGATACGGTTAAGTTTTTGAAGAACGTAGCTACCAAAAAGTATTCATACGAAATGGTGTCTAACTCCTACTATGACGGGCGTACCATATCTATCTTCCGCATTGAAGATGTGATACTATACAAAGCGGAAATAGAAAATGAACTGAACGGGCCAACTGCTGCGCTGCCTTATATTAACCAGATAAGAGCCCGTGCAGGCGCACCGGAATATGGTTCCAGCGGCGCTTTTCCTGCACCTGCCTCCAAAGAAGAAATGGCGCAAAAAATACTGGATGAACGCGGTTTTGAATTGGTATTCGAGTACAAAAGAAGGCCGGATCTGATCAGGTTTGGTAAATATGAGTCTACCTGTAACGATTATCTTATTTCCCGCGGTCTATCGCCGGTTGTAAAGCCTACTATGAAGTACCTGCCCTATCCTTTGCTGGATGCGCAGTTGAACAGTAATATGGCTGCTGAAAATTTGAACAGGTTACCATAGCAAATCATTATAACTTTGTCAACCACCTGCATCGTTATGTAAACGGTCAGGTGGTTTTTACTTAATTACCCGGGAATGAAAAGAGTATACGTATGGATCGCTTGCGCGGCAATTATACTTGCCGGCGCGCTTGTATATACTAACCATTCAGTATCTATCACCAGCATCGAGTTGTCAACGCCCAATAACGTTGCCATGAATGAAGCCATAAAAATAGTGCTGGACAAAGAAGAGCGGGTGTATGTACGTTACTGGAAGGACGGTTCAACCGAAAAAATGAAAACGCTCCTTACAGAAAAAGCAAAGGAGCATGATGTCCGGTTACTATTGCTGGAACCCAATACCATCTATCATTTCCAGGTTATTATTGATAAGCTGCTCAATGTTTCCTCAAAAGAAATGAATTTTCGCACACGCGAGCAATCTCCCTGGCTTATGCATAACTGGATAAGAGAGGAAACACCTCACGATGGCTCAACCCTTGACGGAGGGATGGTAATGCTGTGCAATGCACGCCTGCCGGGGTATATTGCCATGGTAGATGGAAAAGGGGCGATTAGATGGTACTGGCAGATAGATGATATAGGAGTAAGAGCCGCTACACTCACTCCGCGCGGCACTATATTGGCCATGTTGCGCCCCCCCGTAAAAGATGTGATTGACGACACCCCCAAACAGGAAGCCGACAGCCTAAGGGAAATGGAAAAGCCTATACGCCGCGGGGCATTGGGTTTTGCCGGTGGCACAGCGGTTGCGGAAATTGATCTTACGGGCAAAATGTTATGGCGTATTAATATGGATACCATAGACGGAGGCAGGCATAAAGTCATTCATCATGATGTGCGGATGGATAAAAGCGGCAACGTAGTGATACTAACGCGTAATCAGAAAGTTTTTGATATGACCAGGATAGGCGGCGCCGGAATAGATACACTGGGTGGTGACGGCATTTTGGTAATGGACAACAAAGGCAAAAAAATATGGGAATGGGATGTATGGAATGAATGGGATGTGGAACATGATCCGCACCTGAAAGAGTTTGCTTACGACCGCTTTCACATGAACTCGCTCAATTTTGATACAGACAGCAACTACCTGGTATCGGTAGCTATTGAGGACCAGATATGGAAGGTGAATAAGCAAACCGGGAAGATCATGTGGAAGCTGGGCAAGGATGGAGATTTTAAAATGGATACTTCCTTTAATTTTTCTTTCCAGCATTCGGTGCACATCAACCCCTATGGCGACCTGATGGTATTTGATAACTCACTCTGGAAAAAACGATCCGGAGCCGTATCTTTTAAGCTGGATACCGTTAACCGGACAGCTACTCCTGCCATACATGCCATGCTACCCCGCGACAAATACACTTCGCGTATGGGTAGCAGTTATGTTTTACCCAACAACATGCTTTTACAGTGCAGCTCAAAAACCGGCGCCGTTATGGTAACGGATATAGACGGCAAAATTTTTTGGGAGCTACATTGCTATTTTGTGCCTTACCGCGCGGAGTATATCCCCGCTTCGGTTTGGGATAATTACTTTGCGAAAGAATAATTGTACAACAGATGCGCCTGCCTTTTGTCCCAACAGGCAGGTGCATCAACTTAAGCCCAAAGGGGCTTCTCATGGCTACCCCAATAGCTTTAAATAAAGACCCCGGTGCGACTGAAGGCTGGTAATTATTCTGCACAAGGTTTTCCTAACGCATTAACGCGTTTGCCACTATTTCTTTTTTCCCTTTCGATACAGGTATTTTATCCCCGTTTTGCAGCGCCAGGTAACCGCCGTCTCCTTTGATCCAGCTTTTAATGTATTCTTTGTTTACAAGATGCGACTGATGGCAACGGATAAATCCAAAATCCGATAACAGCTCGTCGTATTCATATATTGGTTTGGAAACTACTATTTTCTCCCCGGTTGAAATATAAAAGCTGGTATAGGCATTCGACGACTCGCAACGGATAATATCTCCGGGGCTTACAAAACGGGTTTCTTTCAGGGTGGGAAGCGCCAGCTTATGAGTTGATTTCTCTTCACGGTTTTTTATGAGCTGCAGCAAATTTTTCAGCTCATGGTTTTGCATTTTTTCTTTTATTCTTTTTTCTGCCTTTTGTAGGGCACTTTTCAGCTCTTCTATATTCAAGGGCTTTAACAAATAATCAATCGCAGAAAATTTTATGGCGTTAATGCCGTACTGGTCATATGCTGTTATCAGTATCACTTCAAAATGATGATCCTGCAGGTCCTTTAACATGTCAAACCCGTTTTTCCCGGGCATTTGAATATCCAAAAAAACCAGTTGCGGATTGAGCTTTTTTATAAGCGCGGCTCCATCGGCTGCATTCATAGCAACACCTGTTATGAGTACCTGCGGGCAATACTTTTTCAAAAGCCCCTCCAGGTTGTCTATATTATTGCTTTCATCGTCTATAATAACCGTATTTATCATAACAACCAGTTTTTAAAAACAAACATCACCTGCGTTCCGTTCCCTGTATTGTTTGTTTGCCAATGTATGGATTGCTCTTTCAATAACTTATTCATGAGCGCTATCCTGTCGTTTGTAAGCTTTAAACCATGACCTTTTTTTACCATGCTGTTGCTATAGCCGCTGCCATTGTCTGTTATTGTTACTGTAATGTCGTTTCCGGCAGCCGTATAGTTAATTTTTAGCAGCCCATTTTCATATTGCCCCGAAAGTCCATGCTTGATCGCATTTTCTATTACAGGCTGTAACAATAAAACCGGCACCTCAATGGCATCTTTATTTATTTTTTTGTCCATATTGATCTCATAACAAAAGCCAAACCTCAGTTGTTCCAGCTTCAGATAATTATCGGTTAAATGAATGTCTTTTGCCAGGCTGATAAAGTCCTTTTCACTTTCCTTCAAAGAATTTCTGAGCAACCGGCTGAAATCGTGCAGGTAAACATGCGCAGACTCAATATCGTTTTTGGTAATGAGCCCCTGTATAGAATTTAAAGCGTTAAAAACAAAATGAGGATTGAACTGCGACCTGATGGATTTGATCTCTGCCTGTACCAACTGGTGCTGCGTTTGCTGCGCCTGTAGTTTAGCCTGCTGCCGCTTGTTTTTAATGAACAGGTATACCGACATAACCGCTAACACAGATAATACTCCGGCAATAACTTTAAACCATGCCGTTTGATGCCATGCAGGCGTTATAGTGAATGAAAAGCTGTTGATTGTCTGGCGTTGAAACGCGTACCGCAGGTACAATGTATATTTGCCGGGGCTAAGCTGCTGAAGCCATATTACATTGGCATCAAAATGATTGGGTACCCAACCTGTGCTGTCTTTTCCGCTTATCAAGTTGTATTCTACCAGATCAGCGCTTTTTACTTTATCGTTTAAATACAGGAAAAGGTTGTTTTCGTTGTAATCGAACTTTTGCTTAACGGTCAGCAGGCTGTCAACAGGGGGCAGGCTTATGTCTCCGTAGTAAGACGGGCCTTCCGGTCCATAGCGATCATTTTTCCACCGGTACTTATATACAGCAATAAATGCCCTGAGATCGTGCGGGGTAAATGTAGCGATGATCCCGGGCGCCCTTTTTTTCCAAACAGCGGAAATACTATAGGTCGTATCAGGCAATCTCAGATTTTTTACTTCAACGGTAATACTATTGCCTGGTGCAGCATGAAATTGCCCCAGGTAAGCCATTTGGGTTTGCTCTGTACCATCTGCATTATACCTGAAATGCATAAAAGCAGGTGTAAAGAATTGGATCCTGCTCCACGGTATTATTTCTTCGTTCTTGTTTTTCAGTACCCTGAACCGGTATAGATCCCTGTTAAAAGAATCAATACCGTAGGCTGTAACTATAACCGGGAGGGAATCAAACAATGGAACCGCACTGGTATTTTTATACGATCCTGTTATCTGTGCATAGATTTCGGGTATTGTAAAATCAAACAGCTCTTTATTATCACGGATGTCGCTTTGTTTGTTAAATACTGTGTTGACATAAAGATTGTTTGAATGAAAAACGGAAAGCTCTACGTCATTGTATAGTTTCGTCTTTGCAGTTTTTTTTGTAGGGATGGACAGTTCAAAATAATCATAGCGCTCATTCATTTCGCGGGCGTGCAATTTTCCACTGAAGTATGGATGTACGGAATCTGTGATCTGCTGTGCCAGGATATTGCCTGACATTACAATAACTGCAAGTATAAGTAATATGCTTTTTAACATTTTTGCTTAGACTGTAATCTACTCTTTGTTAATTAAACCGGATAATTGCCGGTAAACAAACCCGGGTCTCTCTGCACGCTTGTTTACAATATTGCCTGCTTTATCAATAATAACATAGTGCGGAATACCGCTGATATTAAATGCCTCTTCTGCTTCCTTTATCAATTTATTACTTAATAAATAATGCTCCCCTTGTATGTCCAGGTCTTCCCGCGCTTTCAGCCACGCTTTTTCTGTATCCCTGTATCCGAGATACACGAATACTACATCTTTGCCCGATAATTGCTTTTTTAATGCAGCGGCGTTAGGCATTTCGCCCCGGCAGGGAATGCACCAGCTTGCCCAAAAGTCTACATACATTACCCTGCCTTTGTATTTGCCAAAGATTTCATTAAGTGATGAGTATTGCGAAATATTTTCTCCCTTCTGCTTCTGTAAGTCCAGGTAATCATTCCTTTCCCTTACAATATAATTTTTAAGCGCACTGTCTTTTACAAGTTCATTGTATTTTTCATATACCGGGTTATAAATACTATCCACGGTTTGTATGAACCTGGCCGTAAATCTTGTTAAGCAAACATCGCGGGTTTTAGCCTGTAATAAATCTGTTGCCAAAGTAAAATATGCGTGTGGTGTGTATTCAATTGCAGCATCCATAAATTTTTTGCGTATATATACCTCAACCAGGTCGTTGTATTCCCTGGTATTCAGAGCGGCATAATCGCTGTTGATACCCGGTTCCAGTAATTTTGACAAAGCAGTGCTGCTTATTGAATCCTTATTATCAATATTTTCTACCCCGGTTCTTTCATAAGGTTCATACATATATTTTGATTTAATCCAATTATAATAAACATCACTCATATTATGTGCACGCTTGTATTGATCCAGCAACTGTATGTTTCGAACAGCCATTTGCTTTCTCCAAAACAGAACACTGTCAATGTTTTTGCTCCGGATCCTTTTTTGGTATGATTTATCCGGTTTATTCCTGCCTGATACATAAGTCAGGTAATTAAAATCATCGGCGTTTTCTCCAATGGCTTTCAATGGTTTTACCCAGGAAAAATCAGCGACCAGCTCCATATTTTTCCCTTTAGCCAGGTCAAAAAACTGGTAGCCGTTTTCAGTTTCAATCAGCCACCGGTTAATATCCTGTTCGGGCAATGTAATGGTAAACCGGTTGTTCTTATCAATAATGGCTTTGTATCTTTTGTCGCGCCAGGTTCGGGTAATATTGGTAAACCCATCGGTTTCTTTAAATACTATTACACTATCTTTTGCATGTTTAACAGTGCCTTTTATTGTTACCTGCCCTGATAATATATTGCAGATGGGTAATAGGGCTATCAGTAATAATGCTTTCATATGATGTATTTGATACCATCAAAGAAAAAGCTACTATATCAGGTATATTGGCCCCGATTTGAATTTAGCCATTGTTGTTTTGAATATGGTGGCAGTGTTCGTATGGAAAAGAAGATCCAACCCCGAATGCTCCGCAATATGCCGGTCACCATGCAGCCGGTCATTCGTTGAATAAAATTATCCGGGTAAGTTTTTCTAAAGCACAATATTCTGCACCAGCTCGCTCTTGGATGGATAATCTGTATTGTAATGCAGTCCCCTGCTTTCGTGCCTGAACTGGGCCGATTTTACGATCAGGTACCCTACCGTTATCATATTGCGCAGTTGTGAAAGCTGCGGTGAAACCTCGGTTGTTTTGTATAATTCTTCCGTTTCAATATGCAAAAGGTCCAAACGCCTCATAGCGCGCTCCAGGCGCTTGTTGGTACGCACAATACCAACATAGTCGCTCATCAGCAGTTGCAGCTCTTTCAGGCTTTGAGTAATCAATATCATTTCTTTGGGGGCAGTGGTACCCTCCGCGCGCCAGTCGGGAATATTTGCCCTGTTCCAGGCGCCCCATTCATTGCCCGATGTGTTTTTTATTTTATGCACAGCATCTTCATAGGCGCGGTGCGCGAATACCATCGCCTCCAGCAGGGAGTTGCTGGCAAGACGGTTGGCGCCGTGTAAGCCCGTAGAAGCACATTCGCCGGCCGCATACAGGTGCCTGATGGAAGTGCGCCCCCATTCATCGGCTTTAATACCGCCGCAACTGTAATGCGCCGCAGGCGCTACGGGTATCATGTTTTGGGATACGTCAATTCCTATTGACAGACATTTTTCATAAATGTTGGGAAAATGGTGCAGGAACTTTTCCCTGTCCATGTGGCGGCAATCGAGCCATACATGCTCGGTACCGGCTTTTTTCATTTCATTGTCAATGGCACGGGCCACTATATCCCTGGGTGCAAGATCCCTGCGGTGGTCATATTGCTCCATAAAAGCTTCTCCCTCTGAATTACGGAGAATAGCGCCATCGCCACGCACCGCTTCCGTTATAAGGAATGCCTGCCCCTTCATGCCCGGCTCATACAGCGCGGTAGGATGAAATTGTATGAACTCCATGTTCTCAATCCTTCCCTTTGCCCTGTATACCATAGCAACACCATCGCCTGTGGCAATTACAGGATTGGTAGTGGTGCGGTATACCTGCCCGTTACCGCCTGTGGCCAGCAACGTTATGCTCGCTTCAATTTTTTCTATCTTTTTCGAGCGGAGGTTTAACGCGTACACGCCAAAACATTCAATATCGGGAGTGGCTTTGGTAACAAGATATCCCAGGTGATGCTGCGTAATAATATCCACTACAAACCAATGTGTGTTTACCTCAATATTGGGCTGGGCTTTGATCGCTTCCAGCAATGCCCTTTCCATTTCTTTACCGGTAACGTCCTTATGATGCAGTATCCGGAACTCGCTATGCCCGCCTTCTTTGCCCAGCGCATACTCACCGTCAGCATCCCTGTCGAACATAGCGCCCCATTCTATAAGCTCTTTAATGCGGTCTACACCCTCCTTTACCACTATTTCCACCGTATGTTCATTACACAACCCGTCGCCGGCAATAAGGGTGTCTTCAATATGTTTTTCAAAACTGTCGTTTTCATTATCCCACACGCCGGCAATGCCGCCCTGCGCGTATTTGGTGTTGGTTTCATCGGAAGTGGTTTTGGTAAATACCATCACGCGCTTATCGGGGCAATGACGGGCAACTTTTAACGCATAGGTGAGGCCGGCAATACCCGAACCAATAACAAGAAAATCAGTTTGCATAATGGTAAATCAAAGTTTAGTGCAAGATAGTTAAATGTGTCGTTTGAAATGATCAGGGAAAGTTTGTTTAAGAACCTGTTCCACGGATACCTATTCTTTTTTTAATGGTAGCCCATACCGGCAACACGTCGGGCGAAATTTTAAAGTATACCACTCCGGCCCCGTACACTACAATAAACGCAATGCTGCGCAGGAATAAACCCGGCAAACCATGTATATTCCGGAATAAAAAATAACAGGCAGCATAACATGCACTCCCCCAAACAATTACGGTAATGGTTTTATAAGAAAAAGGCTGCAGCCTGAATTTCTTCCACAAAAAAACAACGCGTATTAAATTGTAAACAGTACCTGAAATGAGCGCCGCCACAGGGGGACCAAGAATGTGCAATTGTTTGGCAAGCACATATGTAAGCGGTAAGATAAAAATCAACAGCACAATACCACTCGCTAGCTCAAACCGCCAGTAGTTAGACGTTACTATGATTTGAGTATTGAGCCCTGTGCCAAGATCAACCACCCGGGTTACACCCAAAACCAAAAAGGCGTTGAAGCCCAGCAGGAACTCCTGCTTCAGCCCCAACGTAACTATAGCTTCGGTATAGTTCAGCATTATCAATAAAAACAATCCTCCTGCAAACAGCAACAGGTTGATGGAAGAACGTTGGTAGATCTTTTGCAGGAGCGGCAGGTTTTTATCTTTCCAGGCTTTAGACAGATGTGGAATAGCTGCTGCAATGATCCCCCTCTGCGGAGCCTGTATGATGCTGGTCATGTTTTGGGCCAGTCCAAAAATAGCCGCCTGCTGTAGCCCGTTGGGTAATACCGCCGCTATTACAATCGTATCAAATATTTGCGACAGCGTAAATATGATAGTACCTGAATACACAAAAAAGCAAAGCGATACGATTTTCCTGAAGTAACGGCGCGTAACCTTGCTGATGGTAAAAACAAAATGAATTTTTTTACTTGAAATAAGATATAACAGCAGTGTTACAGCAATAACCGGGTATGCCATCGCGTACAGCTTAATAAAGAGGTCAAAGCTCTTTATTACATGAAACATAAGTAATAGTATGATTGCCGTTTGCAGCACCCTCCACAATACTTCTTTTAAAAAGCTGGTAAGTACGGGTTTGCCGATGCTCCAGGTATACGATTCCAGTATAGTATATATGGTAAGCCCGAAAGCCATCGGGAATATCCAGTAATAATATTCCACCAGCAACGCCGAATGTTCACTGAACTTCTGAATAACAAGGTCTTTGAACAGCCATCCTGCCAGCATTACGATGGCAAAGCCTGCTATACCCGTTAGCAGCGCCAGCGAAGCCATATCATTCTTTGAAGGCTGGAGGTGATGACTATAGTAAGGATGAAACTTAAAAATATAGGTGGGCATGCCAAAGCTGGCCAATGCCTGCATCATAGTGCAAATGGCAATAAAGGCAGCAGTTAAGCCATACTCCGTAGAAGTAAAAAGCCCCTGTTTGGTAAAAAAATAAACATTCAACATTCCAACCGCAAAACCGGCATAAATCACAATGGAGGAAACTATACTCTGCCTTCTTATATTGGTCATGTTGATAAAGATAATCCGCTACAATATCGCATTTATTTTTACAGCCTGTAAAGTAACGTTATTACAACAGTTTAATTTTCTACCGGTACAATACCGTGCTTTATAAAATTTTCCTGATTTTTTTCAGGGTTGTTTTTCCAATGGTTTTCGTAATCTTTGCAGCACAAAACTTCTAAAAAATGAAATTTCCTGAAAATTTACGTTATACAAAAGAACATGAGTGGGTACGCCTGGAGGATGGTGGCATAGCCGTGATTGGCATTACTGAATTTGCCCAGGGCGAACTGGGTGATATTGTATACGTAGAAATAGAAACCAAAGACCAGCATTTGGCAGCCGAAGCCGTATTTGGTACTGTTGAAGCTGTAAAAACAGTGAGCGATCTTTTTTTACCAATTGCCGGAACTGTTATTGAGGTCAATCCTGAATTAAACAACAAACCCGAGCTGGTAAACAGCGATCCGTATGGTGAGGGATGGATGATTAAGGTAAAAGTAGACGCTACCGCGGATGTGGATGCTTTATTAACTGCTGAAGCGTATTCGGAACTGGTGGGCAACTGATATATTTTGAACAGGTATGATCGTGAAATTGTTACGAACAATATGGCCGGCCGTTATTTGGTCGGCTATTATTTTTGTATTGCTCAGCCTGCCGGGCAGCGACCTGCCCGAAGGACCTTCTATTCCTTATTTAGATAAAATAATTCATGTATTTCTTTTTGGAGCACATGTGTATTTATGGAATACGTACCTGGCAAACCGGGTAAAAACCGGCAAAATATTGTGGATTTTTTTCCTCACATTTTTAATTACCTGCTTGTATGGAGTAGGTATGGAGTATTACCAGAAATATTTTGTGCCTAACCGGGGGTTTGAAACCGGCGATATGATAGCAGATGCTGCAGGAGCATTGGGAGGGTGGTTGCTGTGTAAATGGAACCGGACCATGAAACATAAGGTGGTATAAAAAAATTGGCCCCTATAGATATAGGGGCCGCAACCAAAACTAACTGCTTATGAGAAAATTGACTGTTTTAAATGTCTTTGTATATATGACTCAAAACCCGCGAAACAGTTTACACGCGCTTTGTTAATTATTTCTAAAGAACTGTCTGGCTTTTTAACGTAATATACAAAAGAAAATTGCAATTACAATGCCATTGTTTTTTTAATAAAGAACCTTTGTTACAACAGCAAAGTTCCGGTAAAACTTCCTTTCACAATCATAATGATTTGTAAAAAAATAGCCGCCTTTCTCTTTTATCAATAATATATATTCTTCCCGCACCCCGAATGTTACCTGTAAAGCGGCTTTTATTATTTCTGTTATTAACTTTAACGTTATAACCCGTTTATTATTGAAACAACGTTTTTACCCGTTAGATATCTTTCGCGGGGCCACAGTGGCGCTGATGATACTGGTGAACAACCCCGGTAGCTGGAAGCATATTTACCCGCCTCTCGATCACGCCAAATGGCATGGATGTACGCCCACCGACCTGGTATTTCCCTTTTTTCTTTTCGCGGTAGGTAATTCAATGGCTTTTGTAATGCCTAAGCTGCGCCAGGCAGGCGGCAGCGCCTTCTGGAAAAAAACAATACGCAGAACACTGCTCATATTTTTCATAGGGCTTCTGCTCAATTGGTTCCCATTTATTAAATACGATGCTGCCGGGTTGCTGACCGCAAAAACCTGGAATACGATCCGTATACCGGGCGTATTGCAGCGTATAGCGGTTTGCTATTTTTTCGCTTCCGTCATTATTTATTATTTCCGAACCACGAAAGTTTTCGCAATGAGCGCGCTGCTGCTTTTGTTATATTGGATGTTTTGCATAATATGGGGCAAGCCGGGCGATCTTTATAGCATGCAGGGATGGTTCGGAACAGGGATAGACAGGCTGATACTTGGCGAAAACCATATGTATCATGGCGAGGGGGTAGCTTTTGATCCTGAGGGTATTGCCAGCACACTACCGGCCATTGTACAGGTAATATTCGGGTTTTTAGTGGGCGATTATATCATACAGAAAACAAAAAACAGCATAACATCTTCACCAGGCAAACAGCATACAGGCATTTATTATCCTGTTATCGCTCATTTGTTTACAATAGCTATGCTGTTCATTTTTATTGGTATTTGCTGGGATACCGCTTTTCCGTTGAACAAAAAAATATGGACCAGCTCTTATGTTGTATATACCTCCGGGCTTGCCATTGCCGTGTTGGCCATGATCATCCAGGTGGTTGAAATATACCGTAAAAAAGGCGCGTGGGGCCGCTTTTTTGATGTGTTCGGCAAAAACCCGCTTTTCATTTTTGTGTTGAGTGGAGTGTGGGTAAGGCTGTATGGATTATTCAGGATCGAAGACGGCACAAACAACGGGGCGCCTGTATATAAGGGGCTGGGAAATTGGATGTATGATCATTTATTCGCTCCTGCATTCGGTAATATGAACGGGTCGCTGTTGTATGCCATTTTTCATGTGCTTATTTTCTGGGGCATAGCCTGGTGGCTTGATAAAAAGAAAATTTATATCAGGGTTTAATTAACCACATATTTTACTGTTTACCGACATTTACGAACGTGTTCCTGCGTAGCTTTGCATCTTGAAAAAAAGAGCGGGTCGTTCACTGTTATTTATTCCTGCTCCAAGGTTTACAAATATGAATACACATACAAGCCAATCCTTATTTGCCAGGGCACAGCAATCTATTCCCGGCGGGGTAAACAGCCCGGTAAGGGCATTTAAAAGTGTGGGTGGAAATCCTTTATTTATTTCAAAAGCAAAGGGAGCCTACCTGTACGATGCAGACGGTAACGAATATATTGATTTTATTAATTCCTGGGGACCCATGATCCTCGGTCACGCTTACGAACCGGTGATCAGGGCTATACAGGAAAAAGCCACCCTTTCCACCTCGTTTGGTGCGCCTACCGAGCTGGAGGTTGAAATAGCCGAGCTTATAAAAACAATGGTTCCCAATGTGGACCTGATCCGCATGGTTAACAGCGGTACAGAAGCCTGCATGAGCGCCGTGAGGCTGGCGCGGGGATATACCGGAAAAAACAAATTCATAAAGTTTGAAGGCTGCTATCATGGACATGCAGACTGCTTCCTGGTAAAAGCCGGCAGCGGGGTAGCTACTTTTAACATTCAAACGGTGCCCGGAGTTACTTCGGGTGTAGCGGGCGATACGCTCACCTGCGCCTATAACGACCTGCACGCGGTTGAACAACTGGTATCACTTTACAAAAATGATATTGCAGCTATTATTATTGAGCCGGTAGCGGGCAATATGGGCTGTATTTTACCGGAAAACCATTTCCTGGAGGGGTTGCGGCAAATATGTACCCGCGAAGGGATATTACTGATATTTGATGAAGTAATGACAGGCTTCCGGCTGGCTGCAGGAGGCGCCCAGGAAAAGCTGAAAATTGACGCGGATATCGTTACCTACGGTAAGATCATCGGGGCCGGCATGCCGGTAGGTGCGTTTGCCGCCAGGAAAGAGGTCATGCAGCATATAGCCCCGTTAGGCAGCGTATACCAGGCCGGCACCTTAAGCGGCAATCCCCTGGCAATGGTGGCGGGTTACACATTGCTGGAAACCCTAAAGAACCATCCTGAAGTTTATAATGAGCTGGATAACAAAGGATCATACCTGGAAGAGGGATTAAGAAATGCCTTTAAGAACAAGTCCTATCCTTATACTATCAACCGCATTGGCAGCATGATCAGCGTACATTTTTGCTCACATCCTGTAAAAGATTTTGAAACGGCTTCAACGGCAGATATCCCGTTGTTCAACAAATTCTTCCATCATATGTTAAATTCCGGCGTATATTTGCCGCCATCGGCATTTGAAACATGGTTCATCAGTAACGCCATTTCCTATCAAGACCTGGATCGTACCATTGAGGCTGCGTCCCGTTTTTGATCCATCATATCAGTAAAAGGTCACTTAAAGTGACCTTTTACTATTTCAAAGAAAGCAGAATAAGCATTATGACAATGAAACCGGCAAAACGAGGAGTAATTTTAATGAACCTGGGGTCGCCCGATTCTACAGAGGTAAAAGATGTAAGAAGGTACCTGATGCAGTTTTTAATGGATAAACGAGTGATTGATAAGCCCTACCTGCTGCGTTTACCGCTTGTTGGCGGGATCATTGTGCCTTTCAGGGCGCCCAAATCTGCCGAAGCCTATAAAGAAATATGGACCAAAGAAGGCTCGCCTTTAATAGTGCTTACCCAACAATTACAGCAGGCTGTACAGCCACTGCTGAGCGAACCGGTAGAAATAGCCATGCGGTATGGAAACCCTACCGTGCAGCATGCGTTTGACAGCCTGGTGAAAAAAGTGAACGGGCTTGAAGAGGTGATAGCGGTGCCATTGTACCCGCATTACGCCATGTCTTCTTACGAAACCGCTGTTGAACATGCCCGGGAAGTTCACCGGAAGAAAAAATATCCTTTCAGGCTGCGTTTTATAAAACCCTTTTACAACGACCCCGGCTATATAAACGCCATGGTGGAAAGTATGAAGCCCTTTGTTTCGGCCGGAGGCTTTGACCATATTTTATTCAGTTATCACGGCATACCCGCCCGGCACCTGGCTAAAGGAGATCCTACGGGAAGTCACAGCCTGGGTTCGCAGGAGTGCTGCCAAACGCCATCGCCGGGGCGGGAATTTTGCTACCGGTACCAGTGTTTTGAAACCACAAGGCTTGTTACCGAAAAGCTGGGTATCCCTGCGGATAAGCATAGCATATCCTTTCAATCAAGACTGGGAAAAGGATGGCTGGAGCCGTTTACGGATGTGAGGCTGGAAGAGATGCCAAAAGAAGGGACAAAAAAAATATTGATACTTTGCCCCGCCTTTGTAAGCGATTGCCTGGAAACGCTCGAAGAAATAGCCATGCGCGGAAAAGATACATTCATGGAAGCCGGCGGCGAATCGTATACATTCATACCCTGCCTGAACACGCATCCTTTATGGGTAGAAACCATTGCAGCGTGGATCAAAGCGTATAATGCGGGTGAAACCAACATGCTTTTGAAAGAGCCTGTATATCAATAAAAATATTAGCGGTATAATGCCTGATGTATATGGAAGGATTGGTATATAAGTCAACAGGAAGCTGGTATATTGTAAAAACAGCCGGAGGAGAAATATACAACGCGCGTATAAAAGGAAAGTTTAAAATTGATAGCGATATCACTTCTACTAACCCCGTTACGGTAGGAGATATTATTTCTTTTGAACCGGAAGAAGATACCGCCGGCAGCGCTATCATAACGCATATCCACAAAAGACGAAACTACATCAACCGCCAGTCGCCATCGCATAAGCACCTGCATCACATCATTGCTGCCAATATCGACCAGATATTGCTGCTATGCACTTTAAAGGAGCCGCGCACATCGCAGGGCTTTATTGACCGTTTTTTGATCACCGCCGAAGCGTATCATATTCCCGCGGTCCTGTTATTCAATAAATCAGACCTGTTCAGGAAAAAAGAAGTGGAAAAGTATGAGCAGTGGAAAGAAATGTACGAAGCCATAGGTTATAAGGTATTATTGATAAGCCTTTTGAAAAATGAAGGATTGGATGCTGTAAACGATATTTTTACAAATAAAACCACGCTGATAAGCGGGCATTCAGGGGTTGGTAAATCTTCTTTTATTAACAGGCTGATGCCTTCGGTTGCACTTAAAACGCAGGAAGTAAGCGGCTGGAGCGGAAAAGGCCTGCACACTACTACATTCGCGGAAATGTATGACCTGCCGTTGGGCGGAAGAATCATTGACACACCGGGGATCAGGGAATTTGGACTGGTAGATATTTCAAAGCAGGAATTATCGCATTATTATCCCGAGATGAGGAACCTTTTATCGCAGTGCCAGTTCAACAACTGTTTGCATACCAGTGAGCCCGGATGCGCGGTAAAGGAAGCTGTTGCAAACGGCGAAATACATGAAGACCGCTATGTGAGCTATTTCAATATACTTGAATCTATAGAAGAGAAACGCTATTGACAGGTTTCGAAGCAGCGTAAGCCGCTACCCGTTATTTTATTGCAGGTTTTCCAGTATCCGCGCCAGTTCCTTTATCGCTTCATTGTCTTTTGGAACAGCGTCTTTATGCCGCACAGGGAATATAGATACCCCGTCGTAGATATTATAATGCAGTGTAAGCTTTTGCCCTTTAAAATTAAAATCCCAATAGGAAGTGTCCAGGTCGTCAATTTTATTGGTAAAGTTTACCTGCAGCTTATCTGTTAACAAACCCGCAATCCCATAAAATTTTTCGAAACCGCAGTTTTCATCAATTACGGCCTCTATACAGCCGTAATCGTTACGAAGGGTAAGGTTCATATGGGTTAATTTTAGAAGTTAAACTAATCCTTAAACGACTTAGCCTTGGGCGCTTTTTCTCCACTGAGAATACGTTCAGCACCTACACTTTTTCCATCGGCGGGGCAGCCGTATTTGGGAGAACATCCATACATATACGACATGAACACAAGGCTACATGCTGCATAGAAAATCAGTTTTTTCATACTATTGTATTCTATAGCTTTTGTTCAGATTGTAATTTACCTTGTTACAAAACGGTTTAATATCAATTTTGGTATATATAAGCGTTAAAAGCTATCGGCATACTTACAATTTACACGTATTTTTATTTTTACACAGGCATTCTATTGCATATAGAACAAAACATTCGACGATATGTTACTGGCTACCGACCTTGACGGAACATTTTTAGCAGGCGATTTACCATACAGGCAAAAGCTTTACACTATCATAAGCCAACAACCTGCATTGAAGCTGGTTTTTGTAACAGGCAGGGGTGTTGAAAGCATTCTTCCTTTATTTGAACATGAGCTGCCTGTTCCGAGACCCGATTATATTATTTGCGATGTGGGCGCTACTATTTTACATGGCAATACGCTGAGCCCGGTAGATGCGCTTCAGTTGCCTATTGATGCCCGGTGGGTAGGGAAGGAAAAAGTGCTGCAGGCGGTTGCAGGCATACATGGACTTGAGCCGCAGCAGGTGCCACAGCAAAGGCGTTGTTCTTTTTTCTTTAATGGCAATACTGATATGGGAAGCCTGCGGCAGGCAGTGCGCGATATTGAGTGCGATCTTATTATTTCGGCAGGAAAATTTGCAGATGTTTTGCCCGGAGGCGTTAACAAAGGATCTACCCTAAAGGCTTTGGTGAATTACCTGGAGTTATCTTCTAACGAAGTGCTTACCGCGGGAGATACCTTCAATGATCTTTCGCTGTTCAATGCCGGCTATAAAGGAGTAGTGGTGGGCAATGCCGAAGAAGGATTATTAAAAGCTACCGCAAACAGAGAATATGTTTACCAGGCAAAAACGGAAGGAACAGAAGGGATACTGGAAGCTATGCATTATTTTCCTTCATTCAGGAAATGGGTAAGGGATGAAATGTAAGGAGCAGGGTATAGGAAAGACATATCTTAATAAAATAATACTGCCGGCAGCGCAAAGCAAAAAATCTTCACACCTGCCGGCAGAAATATTGTTTTCTGTTCAAAACAAGTAATCGTTACGCCTGCTGTTGTTGCTTGGTATCTTTTTCGCTCATCCCTTCTTCAATTTCCTTCTTCACGTTGCTTTTAGCATCGTTAAATTCACGGATACCTTTTCCTATACCGCGCATGAATTCAGGAATTTTTCTTCCGCCAAAAAGAATGAGCACTGCAAGAATGATAAGAACCCACTCGGTACCACCAGGCATTGATATCAACAGAGAATTGTAATTTGACAACATCGTACAAAAATTTAAAGATGAGTAAACAAAGGTACAGTTTTAATTGTTTTGTAAGCCAATTTATAAAATACCCGGCATACTTAACCCCCGTTTAACAACAAACGGAAACCAGGCTATCCGGTTTCCGTTCGCACAGTTGATATAAAAAATCTTAAATACCTGCCCTTTTTTCTTTAATCCTGGCGCTTTTACCGCTGCGGCTACGCAAAAAGTACAGCTTGGCACGGCGCACCTTACCTACTTTATTCAGCGTAACTGAATCAATATTAGGGGAAAACAAAGGGAATGTTCTTTCTACACCTACACCATCAGATATTTTGCGCACTGTAAAAGTTGCAGTATGACCAGTGCCCTGGCGTTTAATAACATCTCCTTTAAAACCCTGGATACGGGTTTTATTACCTTCCACAACTTTATAATTAACGGTAACATTATCGCCGGCCTTAAAGCTGGGGAAAGATTTACCAGGGGTCAGTTGTTCGTGAACAAATTGTACTGCTGCGTTCATGACTACAAATTTTAAGGGACGCAAAGGTAACAAGCCAGCACTTAAATACCAAATGTTTCTGGAAATTGCTTGGGGCTGTGAGCGATCAGCTATCGGCAACAGCTATCTAAGCCCAACAATTAATTTATAGTGTATGGTTTTTTGTTTATGGTTAACCTGCAACTTGTAACCTGTAACTTGAAACAACCGATAGCCCATAGCTGACAGCCATCCGCTACCTCGCTACATTCACCGCTCTTTTTTCCCGGATCACGGTTACTTTGATCTGCCCGGGATAGGTCATTTCAGTTTGTATTTTCAGGGCTATTTCAAAGCTGAGCTTTTCACTGTCTGCATCACTCATTTTATCAGCTTCCGCTATCACCCTAAGCTCACGGCCGGCCTGTATAGCATATGCTTTTTCTACTCCCGGGTATGCTAATGCCAGGTTTTCAAGCTCTTTAATACGCTGCAGGTATTGCTGCATGATCTCCCTGCGGGCGCCGGGACGGGCGCCGCTAATGGCATCGCAGGCCTGTACAATGGGGGAAATAACATATTGCATTTCCATTTCATCGTGGTGGGCGCCTATAGCGTTTACCACCGCAGGGTTTTCACCATATTTTTCGGCAAGCTTTGCACCCAGCAATGCGTGGCTCAGTTCGCTTTCTTCATCGGGCACTTTTCCTATATCATGTAAAAGCCCGGCCCTTTTGGCTAATTTAGGATTGAGCCCCAGCTCTGCCGCCATAGTAGCACATAGATTGGCGGTTTCGCGGCTGTGCATCAATAAGTTCTGACCGTAAGAGGAACGGAAGCGCATACGCCCTACCATCCTTACCAGCTCTTTATGCAAACCATGTATACCCAGCTCTATTACCGTTCTTTCACCAATATCCAATACCTGTTCTTCCAGTTGCTTGCGGGTTTTTTCAACCACCTCCTCAATACGTGCCGGATGTATACGACCGTCGGTTACCAGCCTTTGCAAGGCCAGGCGCGCCACTTCCCTGCGCAACGGGTCGAAAGAAGAAAGTACGATCGCTTCAGGCGTATCATCCACAATAAGGTCAACCCCCGTAGCGGCCTCAATAGCACGAATATTTCTTCCCTCCCGCCCAATGATCTGTCCTTTTATTTCATCGGTTTCCAGGTTAAAAACGGTAACCGTATTTTCAATGGTTTGTTCGGCAGCAGTGCGCTGAATGGTTTGGATCACCAGCTTCCTGGCTTCTTTATTGGCTTTGAGCTTTGCTTCCTCAATAATCTCCTGCTGCATGGTAAGCGCCTGGGTTTGCGCTTCGTGCTTCAGCGTTTCCAGCAACTGTGCTTTTGCTTCGTCGGCAGTTAAAGCAGCAATTTTTTCCAGCCGGCGAATGTGCTCCTCCTGGTGCTTCTCCAGTTCCGTGCGTTTCTGGTTCACCACTTCAATCTGCCGGTTCAGGTTCTCTTTTATGGCATCGTTTTCTTTCGCCTGCCGTTCAAGGTTCTCAATCTTTTGCGTGAGGCTTTGTTCTTTCTGACGTGCTCTTGTTTCCGACTCATTCACCTTTTTGTTCTTTTCCAGCACCGCTTTATCGTGCTCTGCCCGTAATTGTACGATCTGCTCTTTAGCCTCCAGTATTTTTTCCTTTTTCAGTGTTTCAGCCGTTGTTTGCGCGTCGGAAACTATTTTTTGCGCCTGCGAATCTGCTTCTTCAACCTGTTTTTTTGTGTTGGCGGCGAAAATGATTTTACCCGCAACTATCCCTATAATCAGTGCGGCAACGGGTATTATGATGGACAAGACATTCAGTTCCATGAAATTTTGATTTAAACTGTTCTTTTATTTTTTCCTTCCTATGCTCCTTGTAATCATAGTAAGTTGTAATGGCCGAAGATACAAAACAAGCCGATTGTGTAAGAATGAATTTGCCTGCCGGGATACCGGCCAACCGTTAAATTATAAGGCATGGGTGCATTTTTCAGTAAATTGCGGCGTTAAAATGAATGTATGAAAAAAGCGCTTTGGATTTTTGTTGTATGCCTGCCATTTTTGTCCCCGGCTCAGTCCGGACCCTCTCCGGCATTTACGGTAACAGGCAGCTTTAAGCAAATGAAAGATACGGTTGACTGGGTATATATTTATTATATAGCTGATAATAACAGGGTTATAGACAGCGTGAAAGTAGAGAAGGGAAAATACATTTTTAAAGGAGAAATAAAAGAGCCTACTATTTCAAGGCTGAGGGCAAAATACAAGGGGGCAGAAGCTCCCGGGGTAGCTCCACGCGATTTTGCCACCCTGTTTTTGCAGCCGGGCAAAATCAATATTGTTAACATCGACACCTTTTCCAACATAACTGTTAAAGGAGCTCCCGCCCACGAAACCTATAAGAAGTTTGAAACGCTTACCCGTCCGTTCAGCGACAGTATGCAGCTTTATTACCAGCAATACGCCGAGGCAAGAAAGGTAAACGATATGAACAGCATGGGGCTGATTGAAACAAAGGCAGTAGCCCTGGAAAAAACGATTAAGGAATCCGTATTGATCCCTTTTATTAAAAACAATGGATCTTCGCCGGTAGCGCTTATGGCCCTGAACCAGTATGCAGGAGGGCAAGACATTGACATAGATCAGGTTGAGCCGCTTTTTAATATATTATCGCCGGAGGTAAAACAATATCCTTCCGCGGTAGCCCTGAAAGAAAGAATAGATATTACCAAACGCACCGCGATCGGGCAATTAGCTACAGATTTTACTCAAAACGATACCCTGGATAACCCTGTTAAGCTGTCTTCTCTTCGCGGCAAATACCTGCTGGTTGATTTTTGGGCAAGCTGGTGTGGCCCCTGCCGGCAGGAAAACCCTAATGTGGTGAATGCATACAATAAATATAAAGACAGGGGGTTCACTGTTTTAGGCGTATCACTCGACAGGCAGGGAGCGAAGGATGCCTGGATCAAAGCCATACATGAGGATAACCTTACCTGGACACATGTAAGCGACCTCCAGTTCTGGAACAATGCTGTGGCAAAACTGTATGGCATTCAGTCTATTCCCCAAAACCTGTTGCTTGACCCGCAGGGAAAGATAATCGGGAAGAATTTGCGGGGAGCGGAATTGCATGAAAAGCTGGAAGACGTGCTGGGGAAGTAGGATAGAAACCGTGATAGTTGTAATATTCTATATGTAAGCCAAATCTTTACAATTTCCCCAAACTAACCTTGCTATCATGAGAACTCTACCTGCAATTTCACTTTTGCTTTTAAGGCTGTAAACACTTTTAATAGTGTATCCATTGTTACATTGCCGGCATTGTTTTCAAGCCTTGAAATTTGCGCTTTCTGAACGCCTATTAATTTTCCTAATTCTTCTTGTGTCAGATTACGCTCATGACGTGTTTGCCTGATAGCTTTTCCTATCATATCCATCTGAAGTTCGTACTCAAACCGATCACGTTCCGGTGTACCGATTTTTCCGATAAGCTTATCCTGGACTTCATTTAATGTATATGTTTTCATTTTTTCTTCTCCTTAAATTTCTCCTTAAAATATTGTTTCCCCAATATCATCAGTTAGCATTTTAAAAAGTTCGAGTCGTTTCCTGCTTGTGCTTTACGAATGTTCTAAAGTATTTTTTCATAATGTTTTCGCTCCAAATTTTGTAAGAACTCAAAAGCTTCATCTAAGAATATGATTTGAAATCGTTGGTTCATTTCCATCTGTTAAGAAGATAAAATACCTGTCCGTTCATAGCACTTTCAGGTGTTGCAATAGAGCCGCCTGCGGTTGCATTGATCAACGGAAGGATAACAACAATAATAGGTTTTTATATTTCCTTTCGGAATTTCATAAAGTTGCTTTAAAATATTTTTTTGCTTAATGCATAACATAGTTCTTACATTGCATTAACCTTTCAAATTTTGAACACCAAAAGATAATAGCATGAAAACACATTCTTTTTTACCTCAACTGAAGTTATTACCTAATTTTTCGTCACATTATATTTCTACAAAGGAAAGTAGTGTTTAGAAACTAAGAATATAGCTCCCCCTAAAAATAAGCAGTTTTTATTTGTTCTTATACAATTGGGGAGGTATAGATCATTTCATAGTTATCTTAATATAAATTCCACGAATTAACCCCACCTCACAATCTGTAATGCGACAATTACAGGCTTAAGAAAGAAACTGAATACCTAATTGAAAGAAAAGAGGGAAATCAGGTTTAAAATACTCTAAGAAGGAACAATAAATAATATATAAAATGAAACCCGAGTTCACGGGAGCGGGAATACTGCGTGACGCTGAAAAATTGCCGAGGCGAAAGAAAGGCAAGTTTTAAATTTTAAACATGGAAAACAAAGCAGAAAAAAAGGAAGAAAAAAGAGTGACGGACGAAAAGCTTCTGGAGAGCTTTAAAGTAGAAGAATTAGAAAAGAGGTTTGAGATGGGCTGGCTTCACAAAGAACGTGGTGGAGATGGCGTAGGCGTTGGTATTAAAATCTAGTTTCCATCACCAAAGTAATAGGAGTAAGGTAATGCTTTACTCCTATCTCTATCTATTATGAAAAAAAATTTTGTTTTCTTATTTATTTTAGGGTTTCCCTTAACAGGCATAGCCCAATATCACTTTATTGTTTTGGATAGCCTGGCGCATACCCCAATTGAGCACGTAAATATTGTAAGTTCAAATGGACATGAAGGAACAGCTACTAATAAAGATGGTTTTGCTACATTAAATTTAACTACTACCAATAATTTGTTCAGGTTTAGCCATGTGAATTATTACAGAAAGGAATTGCCGGCAAATGATAAAAATACTGATACCATATATCTTGTTCCAATAGTATATTCAATGCCCGAGGTAATCATTTCAAATTTGGATCTGAATAAAAAGTTTAGCTACATATTGAAGAATTACAATCAACTATATGTAGATTATCCCGTATTACGCCAAGGCACATATAAGGAAACAATAAGATCACACGATACGCTTACACGATTGATGGTAGCTGAGGTTGATTGGTGGAGCCCTGATTTATCATTTAATTTTAATTCGCCTATAAGTAAATTTTGTAAAATTGATTTAAAAAATATAAAAGCTTTTAGAAATACCGGGATTATTTCTACAAGTGGCGCAAACATTGGGATTGCTTTGGAAGATTTTTTAAGTAGGTTATACCTGAATTTTATCTTAGAAAGTATTGTTAAGAATACAAAGATATCGTTGTTAAATACAACAAAATCTGAGACGGCGTTGAAGGTAAATTTTGAAACAAATGAATTTAAAATACCAAAACGCAAAGAAGCTGTTGCTAAATTTTCCGGCGAGTGCGATTTTGATATCAAGTCTGGCGCAATCGTTTTTTTTAATGTTGATGTATTGTTATCCAACTATTCAACACAAGGGTATAATCCTGATTATAAATTATCTTATAAAAGCAATACCCAAAAAATATCTCTGAAATTAGTTTTTGAAAACAGGGTGGATCCTGTTAAATATTCATTGTCTTATGCATCTATGTCAATTTTGGCAACAACTTATTTACAACATCAAATAATAGATAGTGATTCGGAAACCACGTTATACATAACAAAAGAAGCAAAGTCCGGGGCATTTGAGGGAACTCCACTTGACTATACAGTTCCAATATATAAAGCAGTACCCAGTCACAAAAACAATTTCAATACTATCAGCTTGTCAAAAGAAGAAATTGAGTTTGTGAAGTAAAAAAGCTCGTTTTTTGTCACTTAACTTTTTTACCGAATCCTAATAATTAAGAGTTAACACAAACTTATCATTAACGAGTTAATGACTACCGAAGAAATAAATTAGTATGAACCAGGCAAATAACACCTACACTAATACGTATCGTGATTTGTTTCAAAATTACGTTGAAGGACTAGCAATTCCCGACTCGATTCGTAATAAAATTTTAAGTGATGTTTTTCTAAATCAAAATCCTTCTTTTTACTTCTTTTACCCTAAGTTATTTTCAGATGAATTTTCTGTTGAAGAAAGAGTGATAGACGATTTATGTATTGCCGGTTATCTGTATTATGAAGCTACGCTTTTAACTGATAGCTTTATTGACGAAAAAAGGAAAGATGATTTTCTGACAATATCGGTTTGTCAAGAAGAGACAATCAAGATACTTACCTCGCATTTTGGAAGAGATTCATTTTTTTGGTCTCTATGGAATGAGCGGAAGAATGAATACATTAAAGGAATAAGCATCGAAAAAAGGATGATTTCTTCCAATATAGTTGAAACTTCGGAATTTGAATTATTGGCTGATCTTAAATCTGCGTTGGGCAAGATTGCAGTAGACGCATTATATGTCCTTTCAGAAAAAAAGAATTCAATTACGTATGAGAAGATATTAAAGTCACACCGTTCTTTTTCAATAGCTTACCAAATCTATGATGATATAAAAGATATCAAAGAAGATTATGAAAATGGCCAATTTAACTTCGCGTACTACAATCTATCAAAAAAACATTCGGGGTTAAGTATTGATGAAGCAAATAAGATATTTTATATAAAGGGTTATGCAGCAGAGCTATTTAGAATTGGAATTTCTTATTTGGATTCTGCATTGGATGAAATAAATACAATTAACCTCCCTCTTTGGAAGGAACACCTTTTCTCGACGAAATCGACTTTTCTAAAAGCAATCAGAGAAATAAATGATTACTTGGAATTTCTTTCTTCAGGAATTTACCTTTCAATAACGAAAAAGCAAATGCCATATTCAACACAAATAAAAATTGCAAAAAAATTCATACTTACAAGGCAAAACGATGACGGAAGTTGGCATGAATACTCAAATCAGGGGGGTATAAGCGATATTTGGGCAACTGCATTCATTACTACTAAGTTGGATAAAAAAAGTTTCCCGAGTTTTTCTATAAAAAAAGCGTTGCAATTTTTAAATAGAAATGTAAGTGCTATTGATTTATGGGGTTATAACTCTACGTGGATTTGCGATGCGGATTCAACCAGTCTTTCAATCCTTGCTTTTCAACTTCAATGCTCTGAAATGGAGGGACTCTCGTATAAAAACTGGTTAAACTTTCAAAATGAGAATGGTAGTTTTTCAACATACAATAATGAAAAAGAGCTATTATCAAGTTTAAATGATCCGCAAATATCCAATGTCAAAGGATGGTGTAATGGGCACGGTTGTGTTAGTGCTGTTGCGTTTTATAATCTGGCGTTACTTAAAAAGTATAATAAAGAATTTCGTAAGTTATATGCGTATTTTAATGACCCCAAGAATATTAAAGCCTACTGGTGGACTAGCAATATTTACACATATTATTATTTGGCACTTACTTACAAATTCATAAAAGAATTTGCAAAGTTATCAGAAATAGTTTCATTTCTACTTGAAATACAAAATAATAATGGGAGTTTTAGTGATAACTATGGAGAAAATTTATTTTATACTGGGTTAGCATTAGAAATACTTTTATTATCGCCCAGAAAATATTTAGACAACATAGAAAAATGTGTGGCGTATATAAATAGCGCTCAATTCGATGATGGTTCATGGGAAAATTCAAATGCACTCCTAATTCCCAATCCCGATGAAAATATAATCGAAAATAAAGTCAGAGAGGTTGGTCGTTTGGGAGTTAATATTAGATCAAGAGAGTTCAACCGCCTTTTCACAACTTCAACAGTTTTAAACTCCTTAGAACTCTATGGAAAAAGGTGAAATGATTCCTGAAATCAATGAAGATGTAAAAATCTCCCAATTTTCAGAAAACACATACTTAGTACATCAAACTCAATACAATCATAGATTAAAAGTCTCTTCTGAGGTTTATTTGTTATTATTGATGATTGATGGAAAAAGAAACATTAGTTTCTTGACAAAAAAATATGAAAAAGATGTCTCGATAGATTTTATATATGAACTTTTATTTGACAAGTTAGGGTCATTTGGTATTATTAAAAATTCGTTAGCTAAGATCAAAAAGGATTCGAACCCAAGTTATTTAAAACTTAGCTTTATATTCATTAATAAAAGGATTATTTCAAAAATAATCCCGCCTCTTAAATTTTTATTTAATCCCGCCTCTTTTCTTATTTCTTTTATATTATTTCTCACCATTTCCTTTATTGTTTTTTTAAAGTGTCGTCAATTACTTATATCATATAATTTTAATGGCGACATAGTACTCTTTTTAGTACTAGGATTCATAAGTATCACCTTTCATGAGTTGGGGCATGTAACCGCTGCAGAGTATTTCGGTGCAGAACAGAACGGAATAGGAGGTGGTTTTTATCTGTTGTCTCCAGTATATTTTGCAGATATTTCTGATATATGGAAATTGCCTTATAAGCAAAGAATTATTGTTAATATAGCGGGAGTCTATTTTGAAATGATAATCTGCACCATTTTCCTATTGATCAGTATTCTGATTGACAGAATAGGTATAGCTATAATAGTATATGGAATATTTTTAAAAGCATTATTTAATTTATTGCCATTTATTAGAAGTGATGGCTATTGGATATTAGTTGATTTTCTAAATATTCCTAATCTTCATCAACAAGCCAATAGAACATTAAAAGAATTAGTGCAATCTATCTATAAAAGAAAGTTGTTTGCGTTCACAAAATTGAATATACTTCTTTGTATTTATGCTTTGGGAAATATTTGTACTGCACTTTTTTTTATTTTCTATGCCACATTTTATCATTTGAATTCAATTATCTATTTACCCATAAATTTTTACCATTTTATGATAGATTTACATCATAATGTAAAATATCTCTCACTCGAAAACTTAAAAAATTTTTTTATTCCAGTGTTATTTTATTTCATGCTATTTAACTTTCTGAAATCTAATATAACAGGGAGGATATATAGAAGAAATAGAGTAAAGTAAGTTAATTATTGCACTGCCGGGATAATTGCTTGCTATATCTTTACCGGGGTTTATCCATAAAATTACTTCCCATTTATTTTGCTATTTCCCTTTTCCGGACTACCTTTGCCGCCCCAAAAAGTTCTTTTTGAATTTGGGAGTCCCGCCCCAAGGCGGGACGCTATCACCAAAAAATGTAAAAAATGGCAAAAGAAATCAGTGGCTTTGTAAAGCTACAGGTAAAAGGCGGTCAGGCAAACCCTGCACCTCCGGTAGGTCCTGCGCTGGGTTCCAAAGGTGTGAACATCATGGAATTCTGCAAACAGTTCAATGCTCGTACGCAGGATAAAATAGGAAAAGTACTTCCCGTATTAATTACAGTGTATTCCGACAAATCGTTCGAATTTGTCATTAAAACTCCTCCTGCCGCTGTTCAGTTATTGGAAGCTGCAAAAGTGCAAAGTGGTTCAAAAGAGCCCAACCGTAGCAAGGTTGGTAAAGTAAACTGGGGCCAGGTTGAGGCAATTGCCAAAGACAAAATGCCTGACCTGAACTGTTTTACGCTTGAAAGCGCTATGCGCATGGTTGCCGGCACGGCACGCAGCATGGGTATTACTGTTGATGGTAAAGCCCCCTGGGAAAATTAAAATATTCACTTTCCAAAAACTGAATGAAAATGGCAATCAGCAAGAAAAGAAAAGCCGTACTGGCCAAAATAGATAAAAACAAGATGTACTCCCTGAAGGAGGCGTCTACCCTGGTAAAGGAAGTGAATACCACAAAATTCGACAGCTCCGTTGATATACACCTGCGTTTAGGCGTGGATCCTAAAAAAGCAGACCAGGCTATCCGCGGAACAGTAACGCTTCCCCACGGAACCGGTAAAACAAAAAGAGTGCTGGTGCTTTGCACTCCCGATAAAGAAGAATCTGCGAAAGCCGCAGGAGCCGACTATGTAGGCCTGGATGAGTTTGTAACGAAAATTGAAGGCGGCTGGGTAGATGTGGATGTAATTGTGGCTACCCCTTCTGTTATGCCCAAAATTGGTAAACTGGGTAAAATTTTAGGTCCGCGTAACCTGATGCCCAATCCTAAAACAGGTACCGTTACCAACGATGTGGCGGCAGCGGTTAATGAAGTAAAAGGCGGTAAAATAGCGTTCAAGGTTGATAAAGCGGGCATTATTCACGCTTCCATAGGCCGTGTAAGCTTTACACCCGACAAGATCGCGGAAAACAGCCAGGAATTTATCAATGCTATTATTAAAGCAAAACCATCTACCGCTAAAGGAACCTACCTTAAAAGCGCGTTCATGGCAAGCTCTATGAGCCCCGGCATTGCAATAGACACCAAATCATTAATGAACTAATGCTTTCACGGCATAAAAATCTTTTTGTATGACCAAACAGGAAAAAAACGAAGTGATTGAGTTGCTGAAAGGCAAGTTCTCACAATACAATAACTTTTACGTTACCGACACAGAATCATTATCTGTAGAGCAGATTGGTAAATTACGCCGCGCGTGTTTCGACAAAAACGTAGAAATGAGGGTAGCTAAAAATACACTCATTAAAAAAGCCCTTGAGTCTATAGACAGCACCCGTTACAACGGCGTATATAACTCATTGAACAATGTTACCGCGTTGCTGTTTTCTGAAAACCCGAAAGAGCCGGCTTTAATATTGAGTTCTTTCCGCAAAGCATCCAATACGGAAAAGCCCGTTTTAAAAGCGGCTTTTATTGACGGGGATGTATTTGAGGGAGACAACCAGTTAACAGCGCTTACAACGCTTAAGAGCAAAAACGATCTTATTGGTGAGATCATCGGCTTGCTGCAGTCGCCGGCCAAGAACGTTATCAGCGCCCTTAACGCAGGTAACAAACTGGCCAGCCTGGTAAAAGCGCTGGAAGAAAGAGCTAAATAATGTGGCAATTTGAAAATTAAACAATTTGAAAATGCTATTAATACCCAGTTCCATTTTCAAATTTTCAAATTAACACATTTTCAAATAATTTATCCCAGCCTGAGGGATAATATACAACCAAATTTTTTTAATGACTCCGCCGGAGCACAGGCAATGAAGGCGGTAAAAATTTGAAACAATGGCAGATTTAAAAGCATTTGCAGAACAGTTAGTAAATCTTACTGTAAAAGAAGTAAACGAATTAGCGACTATTTTGAAAGACGAGTATGGCATTGAGCCTGCTGCTGCGGCTGTAGCTGTAGCTGGTCCTGCGGCTGGTAGCGCTGCTCCTGCGGCTGAAGAAAAGACCGCTTTCAATGTAGTATTGAAAGCTGCCGGCGCTAACAAGCTGGGCGTAGTAAAAATAGTAAAAGACCTTACCGGTCTTGGACTGAAAGAAGCTAAAGACCTGGTAGACGGCGCTCCCAAACCAATTAAAGAAGGCGTTGCCAAAGCTGAAGCTGATGAAATTGCAGCTAAATTAAAAGAAGCCGGCGCTGAAGTAGAGATCGCTTAATTCGATTTTGAACGCATACAAAAAGGTCATTCCGTTTCGTTATGGAATGACTTTTTTTATTGCATATATTCACAGCACGATATTTCCAGGGAAAGCCAGTCAATTTTAATAATGAAATCACGGTCGGCAATTATAATAGGAAGCGGCGTAGCCGGGATAGCTGCAGCTATACGACTGGCTGTTCAGGGCTTTTCGGTTACCGTTTACGAAAAGAATGGCTATCCCGGCGGTAAGCTTTCGTTAACAGAAAAAGAGGGTTACAGTTTCGACGCAGGGCCTTCTCTTTTTACCGACCCCGCTGAGCTGGAGGCTTTATTTGATTATGCCGGAGAACCTATTGATGAATATATTTCTTACAGCAAAGTTGAATGCGGTTGCAAATATTTTTTCGCAAACGGAAAACTGTTTCATAGCTGGACGGACCGCGACAGGCTGCTGGCTGAGTTCACTGAAAAACTGGGCGAACCCCGGGAAACAGTAACAGTATATCTTAACCAGGCAGAAGAATTATATCATTCTATCGGCACCGTATTTTTAAATAATCCGTTGCAGAAACGGAAAACCTGGTTCAAACGCTCCTTTCTTAAAGCATTGAGCGCTGTACGCCCATACATGCTGTACAATACTTTAAATGAATACAACCAGGCAAAGCTTAAAACGGGCGAAGCCATACAGTTATTCAACCGCTTCGCAACCTATAATGGTTCCAGTCCTTATTCCGCGCCGGCTATGCTCAGCATTATTCCGCATACAGAGCTTAACGGGGGCGTATATTATCCAAAAGGCGGAATGATCAGCATTACCAATGCGCTGTACAGGCTGGCTGTAAAAAAAGGAGTACAGTTTGTTTTTAATACTTCTGCAGACAGGATTATTTGTGTAGAAAACAAGGTCCGGGGCATTGTTATTAACGGTGAAAATTTTTTTTCAGATCTTGTAGTAAGTAATACAGATATCTACTTTACATACCAAAAGCTGCTGAACGATGAACGTACCGCACAGAAAATTGAGAAGTACGAAAAAAGCAGCAGCGCTATCGTATTTTACTGGGGCATCAACAAACAGTTTCCCCAATTGCAATTACACAATATATTTTTCAGCAGCGAGTATAAAGCGGAATTTGAAAGTTTGTTTAAGACCCAAACCGTTTATAAAGATCCTACCATCTATATCAACATAACATCTAAAATGGAAGCAGGCCATGCCCCTGCGGGAAAAGAAAACTGGTTTGTAATGGTTAATGTTCCTTCGGGCAGCAAAAACAACTGGCAGGAATTAACCGCTTATGCAAAGCAACAGGTTTTAAAAAAGCTCCGGGGAATGTTAAAGGAAGATGTTGAACCTTGCATTGAAACGGAAATGATCCTGGATCCTTCCGCAATAGAAGCCGGTACCGGCGCAGCAGGCGGCGCCATATACGGAATGAGCTCCAACTCAGGATCAGGCGCTTTTTTCCGGCATCCTAATTTCAGTAAAGAGATCAGCGGGCTGTATTTCTGCGGCGGCACTGTTCATCCCGGCGGCGGTATACCACTTTGTCTGAAGAGTGCGAAAATTATGGGAGAGATCATACGTAACACGAAGTCTTTTCACTAAAGTAAATATTATAGTGTAAGCACCAGTTTCCGGCAATTGCTTTCAAACCTGAGCATATTGCCGGAAAAAATTTCATTAGTTATACCGCCCTTTGAGTTAAGAATCTTCCCATTGAAAGGATAGTAGGCGGAATCTGATACTACCATTTTAACAAGGTTATTTTTATAGTAATAGAATAACCGGTATGAGCCCGTTTCCTCCCCTGTATCTTCCTTGTAAGATGCTTTGTAGATTTCATTGGTTGCTGTGTTCAGGTATACCTGTCCCCTGAATTGATAATCATCAAGCATACCTGTAATATCTTTCTTATAAAGCAAATGGATGTGAGTGTCTGTTATACGCGAAAGCGAATCCGCTTTCACTTTAAATTGCCCAAAATCCAGCATCTCTTTATTTTGAGCATAAGCAATCAATCCTGTATATATAAAAACAGCCAGTAAAATAAAACGCATATAGGTGATTGTATCCCTGAATATACAAACTAACCATCATTTTTTAAAGGCCTGTTTTTAGTAATTTCACTTTTTACATGTGGAAGAAGATCATAACAAACAAATACAGGATCGCCACCTTTATTGCGATACTTTTTCATGTTGTTGGCTTAGCAGGTATATTGTGGATAGATACAGCAGCATTCGCTTCGCTTACTTCCCTGAATATGCTGGTAATGCTTGTATTAGTCTGCTGGACACAGGAGCAGAAAAACACGACCTTTTATTTTTTTGCACTGATTTGCTACGCCGTTGGATTTTGGGCAGAAGCAGCCGGCGTGCGCTCAGGTGTGCTTTTCGGTAACTATAGCTATGGAAGCAGCCTGGGGCCTAAAGTAAAATCTGTGCCGGCGCTGATCGGTATCAACTGGTTTGTAGTAATATACTGCTGCGGCACTGCCATGAACCTGCTTCAGCAAAAGATCAGGAGCCGGCTTGAGCCGGGGGCTCTGTCTTCGTTCACCCGGTGGAGCAGGGCTTCCATTGTGATAGACGGAGCATTGCTGGCTGTTCTTTTTGATTGGATCATGGAGCCTGTAGCTGTTGCTTTAAACTTTTGGCAATGGGAGGACGGAACTATTCCCTTACTCAATTATATTACCTGGTTTGCTGTAAGCGTTTTGCTGATGTTCATCTTTTCCCTGCTTCGGTTTAATAAGGCAAATGTATTTGCGGTATACCTGCTGCTCATCCAGTTTATGTTCTTTCTTGTGTTACGAACATTTTTACCGGCGTGAAAAAGTATGACTATATAATCATTGGCGCAGGTTGCGCAGGGTTGAGCCTGCTTATGCAGTTCATGAACGACCCCGGCTTTTCTGTAAAGAAAGTGCTGCTTATTGATAAAGAGAAAAAAGAAAACAACGACCGTACCTGGTGCTTCTGGGAAAAAGAAAACGGGTACTTTGAAAGCATTGTGTATAAACGCTGGACTGATCTGGTTGTAAAAAACAGATCGCTGAGGCAATCGCTTGACCTAAATAGCTACGTATATAAAATGATCCGGGGAATAGATTTTTATGAGTATTGTTTCAAACGGATCGTTTCGGCTGGTAATATAGAATATATACAGCGGGATGTTTTGGAGATTAATAATCGCAATGGGCATATTACTATAACAACCAATTCGGGAGTGCTGGAAGCGGAAGCCGGGTTTGTATTCAGTTCCGTTTTTCAGGCGCCTGCAAAAAATAGCGGCAAATATTACCTGCTGCAGCATTTCAAAGGCTGGCTTATAAAAACACGTACGGAAATATTTAATCTGCAACAGGCCTTGCTCATGGATTTTTCCGTTGATCAAAAAAACCATCCCGCGGCTTTTGCTTACATGTTGCCGCTATCGGCCACGGAAGCGCTGGTTGAGTACACTGTATTTTCTGAAGCTGTTTTGCCACAGGAGGAATACGATACTGCATTGAAGGAATATATTCAAAACGAACTGGGCGTACAGGACTATTCCATAACGCATACAGAGTTTGGCGTAATTCCCATGACCAATCATCGCTTCCCGCTATACAAAAACGGTATCTTTTTTATAGGAACTGCCGGCGGGCAAACCAAACCGTCTACAGGATATACATTCCGGTTCATACAAAAGCAGGCGGCGCAGCTTGCTTCAGCGATAGTGAATGGCAGCAACAATATGGCTGTCAGCAATAAGCCGCCCGCCCGGTTTTATTTATACGATAGTATATTACTGAATGTGCTTACCCGGAAAAAAATGACAGGCAGTGATATTTTCATGCGATTGTTTCAGCGTGTTCCCGCATGGCTGATTTTTAAATTCCTTGATAACGAAACCCTGCCTGCGGAAGAAATTAAAATACTAAAGGCTATGCCCTCACGCATTTTTTTACCCGCGGCCACCCGGGAAATCATTAAATGATGATCAACAACAATACCCGGTTGTAAGCGCATTATTACCGGGTATTGTTTCATATGAACGGACAGGTTATTGAATTTTGTCGTACCTGTATAAAGGATCAATGTCGCTTCCGGCAGCCAGCTCAAAAACAGGATTGATCATTCCGTCCTTTAATCCGTACACCCAGCCATGCAAATGTGGAGCTTTCTCTTTTTCCCAGGCGTTTTGTACAATGGTGGTTTGGCTCAGCCGCACTACCTGTTCTATTACGTTCAGCTCCGATAACCGGTCGCTCCTTTCCTCCAGGTTTTCAATAGCATCCAGCTCCTCGCGGTTATGGCGGTATACATCTTTAATATTGCGTAGCCACATATTTAATACCGCTTTATAATCTGTATTGGTCATAGATGCTTTTATGCCACCACAGCCGTAATGCCCGCATACAATAATGTGCTTTACTTTAAGATGATTAACCGCATAATCCAGTACGCTCAACAGGTTTACATCGGTATGAATTACCATGTTGGCTATATTGCGGTGTACAAATATTTCGCCGGGCTTGGTGCCGGTAATTTCGTTAGCCGGCACACGGCTATCGCTGCAGCCAATCCATAAAAACTCAGGCGTTTGTACATTGGCCAGCCTGTTAAAATAATCGGGGTCCGAATCTATTTTTTCCGCCGCCCATGCTTTATTTTCCAGTAATAATTTTTGATATGATTTCACTTGTAAAATATTTTAATTGTTCTTCAATGAATGACCTGATGCTTTGACCTTTTCCTTTCCGTTTACGTGTTTGGTAATATCCCCTTTTGCCATCGGTTCAAATTTGGAGTCGTTAAATACACTTGTCTTGAATTCAACCTGTATATTTCGTTTATGAGCTTCCCTGCTAAAATCTTCAATCATATCAATGATATCTTTATCAATAAAATCAGCCCGGGTAGCATCAATCAATACATTCGATTTTTCGGGTACCGCGTCGAGCCTTTCTTTTATTCCACGTTTGTTAAGGATAGATACATCTTTCCTCAGGCGGATAAGATAATTATTATCGTCGTTTACAATAAATACCGCGGTTTTATAATTGCTCCGTGCCGAAAAGAAAAGCCCTACAGCCAACCCGGCAAGCACACCTATCAGCAGGTCGGTTAAAAGCACAATAACAATCGTTGCCACAAATGGTATGAACTGATCCCATCCCTTTTTATAAAAATCTTTGAACAGCTCCGGCTTTGCCAGCTTAAAACCTGTGTAAATTAAAATGGCGGCTAAGGCAGACAGGGGAATAATACCTAATACTTTAGGAATAAAAGCAACGCTGAGCAATAGAAAGAACCCGTGATAAATAGTTGACATTTTTGTTTTACCTCCGGCAGTTACATTAGCAGAAGAACGGACGATCACGCTGGTTAAAGGCAATCCGCCCAGTAAACCCGATACCATATTACCTACCCCTTGCGCTTTCAACTCCCGGTTGGTAGGCGAAATTCTTTTTTGAGGATCCAGGTTGTCAACCGCTTCAATACCCAGCAGCGTTTCAATGCTCGCTACAAGGGCAAGTGTAACAGCACTCATCCAAACCTGCTTATTCATTAAATGACTCCAATCGGGAAAAGTAAAAAATGAAAAGAACTCACGGGGAGATGAAGCGGCTGGTATATTTACCATATGTTCCGCCTTCAATCCGTACGCCGCTGTTTGCCATATAAGCAGCTCGTTAATACCTACACCCAGCAATACCACCAATAAAGGAGCCGGTATAAGCTTTAGCCAGCCCTCCTTTTTTTCTGCATAGCTTCCCCACAAAAACTGGAATGCGAGGCAAACAACACCTATCAGTACTGCCGCAGGAGTTATGGCGTTCAGTGCGCTGAAAATACCGCTAAAAGTATTTTCTCCATCGCGTTGCAAAAAGGCTTCATCACCTTCATAATTTTTGTCGTATCCTACCAGGTGAGGCACCTGCTTTAAAATAAGAATAATGCCTATGGCTGCAAGCATTCCCTTTATAACGCTTTTGGGAATATAGTCTCCTATAACACCTGCCTTTGCAAAGCCAAGTACCAATTGCAGGGCTCCACATATAACTACACACAGCAGGAATGCTTCAAAACTCGGAAGCAAGGCGATAGCACCAACAACAATCGCTGTTAAACCTGCCGCCGGCCCACTTACGCTAAGCTGGGAACCGCTGAGTGCGCCAATAACAATGCCCCCTACAATACCGGCAATAATTCCGCTGAACAGAGGCGCGTTAGACCCTAATGCGATACCAAGACAAAGCGGCAGAGCCACCAAAAAAACAACTATAGAAGCAGGTAGATCTGATCCAATACTTTTTATATAAGATTGAGAACGATTGTTCATATCAGTAAGATTGAAAGGATGTAATAAATTATTCCCTGATAAATATTGTTATCATAGAGCTGATCAGAAATCCCTTTCAGCGATTAGAACGCGCCAACGGATTCCCACATTCTTCTGCCAGGGAAGCAAATTCAGTAATAATAAAACTTCAGAAAGAGAGGCTTAAAGCTCGGGTGGGGGCGATAGCAGCTCGCCGCAATAAGCAATATATATGGCTGTGCCGCCCCGGCTTGCATGTATCAACTCAACATCAAGAGGTACGGCTAACGCGAGCGGCTCATGAAGGTATTCCGATAAAGTATTGCCTCCACTGCATTTCTCCTCATTTAACCCTGAAAATGGATTAGCGGCCTCTTCCATAGACTGGCTTTGAGGGCTGCCGGCAGAAGAAGAGGTTAAATCGTGTAACTTTTTCTGCATATCCATTATAAAAGGAGCGCTTACTGTAAGCCACAGCAACGTAAGCATCATAAACACGCACGATGCATAATGTTTTGATCTATATGTTGTTTTTGGGTTTGCCATTAAGCGGGAACAAATATATAAAAATACGGCCAGCCAACCTATCATTTACGGAATGTTAACGTTTTTTAAGCCAGGATATTGAGTATTTATACAAACAACAGCCGCCCTATACCTATGGCAGCGCTATTTTGTTAATGTTTTTGTTTTGAAGTTACCGGGAAACATGAATGCGCCTATAATTGACTGAAAAATCAGCTTTTTCGTGTAGGTTTGCTGCTAAACTTATATCGGTGAAATTCAGATCGGTAATATTCCTGACCGTATTGATTCTTTTGATTGACCAGGTGTTTAAAATCTGGATAAAAACGAGTTTTTATCTGGGGGAGGAGAAATTGATCATTGGTTCATGGTTCAGGCTCCATTTTATTGAAAATGAAGGCATGGCTTATGGCTGGAAGCTTGGCGGGGAATGGGGCAAGCTTATTCTGACTCTATTCCGGCTGTTTGCGGTTGTATTTGGAACCTACTATCTCAGGCAAATCATCAAACAGGGTTATCATAAAGGTTTCATTATTTGCGCCACGTTGATTTACGCCGGGGCTATCGGTAATTTGATTGACAGCATGTTTTACGGGCTGATATTTGAAAACAGCGGAGACATCTTCAACCCATATATATCAAAAATTTTTCCTGAAAATGGCGGTTATGCGGGCTTTTTACATGGGCGCGTAGTAGATATGCTTTATTTTCCTATTATCAGGGAGGCTCACTTTCCCGCCTGGTTTCCAATATGGGGTGGTGAGGATTTTGAGTTTTTCCGGCCTGTATTTAATATCGCCGACGCCTCCATTTCCATAGGTGTACTCACTATTTTACTGTTCCAGAAACGCTTCTTTGATCGCAAAAAGAAAGAAACCCACCCAACTGTAGAAACCAATTCTACCGTAAATGACGAAGTGCAGGTGTTATAAAGACCACTGCGCTTGTATGTATGGTAAGATATACAAATGCTTTTTTGTGTATGCTGCTTGGTTTGCTTTCTGCTGTATCCTGTTCCAAGGAAAACAGCCGGGAAAGGGGAAATATTGACATCCCGCTGGGAAGCGATTGCAGGGTTACCGGCATCGCTCCCTGTGATTCACTTAGCGGAAAGGCGTATGGTTCATTATCTGTTGTTTTGGGCAACGACGGCAAACCGCTAAAAACAGAGATATTCGACAGTACTTCCGGCAGCAGCTATTATAAAACCAGCTTTGTTTACAAAGGCGATAGCATGGAGGTAGGGAACAGCGGATATTTTTTACTGGATCAGGAAAAAAGGATTTCGGAGTTTAATACTTATGAAGTTGCGGGCGACCCGGGGTCGGACAAATTCCGGTATACTTATCAATATAACGGGGAAGGGTACCTGAAAAGTAAGAGCTGGTACATATATTCTCTTTCTACGGATATTCCCTCGTTTGTATATACTTATACCTGGCAGAACGGCAACCTCGTAAAGGTGGAAGCTACGGAAGCCGGTGGATTAAGAAGAACAGCGCTTACGGCCGAACTTCAGTACGATCTGTCCCGGCCGGTAATCAATTTTGTTTACAGCTTCCCGGAAGCCAATGAGCTCGCGCCCTTTATACTTGCAGTAAATGTTGGAAAAAAATCCACGAACCTGCTTACAAAGGTTATAGTAAAAACATACGACGCTTCGGGCAATACCATTGAAACGTATACGACCGAGTATAAAAACTATAAATTTTCCCCAGACGGATATATTACCGAATTATATGCAAGCGGAGATGTTTTGGATGGATTGCTGATAGTAGACGGACTTACAAAATTCAGTTATGAATGTAAATAACGGGGGTTGTTGAGCTTTGCTCACTGGCTATTCACAAAAAAGCCCTCCTGTACGGAGGGCTTTTGTTTTACAAAGTTGCTGAGGTTGTGAATGCCCAACAGCTTCGTTTGGGGTATGGATTAAAAAGATCATGCTTTACATGATCAGGGTACGTTTACAGTGCAGGACCTTTTCAAAGATCCCAGGTATTAAGGGTTAGGGTGTATATTAAAATTTGAATGAAAAACAGCTGACACCAGGTGCAATTCCCGAGTGTTTTTTATTGCTGTATCCAGTGAGATTAAACGATGCGTAAGCGTGCATTAGTCTATGAAATTTTGCGGAGCGCACGCGGTATTTTATTGTGCAGATAGTTACTTTAAATTAAGTGCTTCATAATGTTAAGATTGCAGCAGGTTTATGTGTTTGTTGTTCCATCTTATCAAATGATAAATAAGTTTTTGAGCCGGATGTTCTTTTTTTAGCTGTCCTTACTAAGCAAGTACGACGTATAAAGGCACACATACTGCATCCCTTCATTCAAAAAATTTTATTTACGGCATTAAAATAATATTACATCTCCCGGTGCGTTTTATGCATACCAGGCAATACTGAACAGCCGGCAGATCTACCGGTTTAATAATATGTAAGCTTCGTCTTTTTTCTCATGTTGTAGTTGGTTTAAAGCAAAAGGCATCTTTACGATGCCCTTTTGCTTTTATACAGGAGTATGTTTTTTTGAAAGATGTTTTATGATGGCAGCTTTCCTACCATATTAGCAGGCTTAACCCATTCATCAAACTGCTCTGCCGTTACATACCCAAGCTGCACTGCCATTTCTTTAAGGGTGGTACCTTGCTTGTGAGCTTTCTGTGCGATCTCTGCGGCCTTATAATAACCAATTTTTGTATTCAGCGCAGTAACCAGCATCAATGAATTGTCAACATGCTTTTTTATATTGGCTTCTATAGGCTCAATGCCTGTTGCGCATTTTTCATCAAAGCTCACACATCCATCGCCAATCAGCCTTGCGCTGTGCAGGAAATTGTATATCATTACCGGCTTAAATACATTCAATTCAAAATGGCCGGTTGCTCCGCCAATATTAATAGCTACATCATTTCCTAAAACCTGTGCGGCTATCATTGTTAAAGCTTCGCACTGGGTTGGGTTAACTTTGCCCGGCATAATAGACGATCCCGGTTCATTATCGGGAATAAAGATCTCCCCTATTCCGCTGCGTGGCCCGGACGAAAGCATGCGGATATCGTTGGCAATTTTCATAAGACTTACCGCTACTGTTTTTAAGGCTCCGTGCGCTTCCACAATAGCATCGTGTGCAGCCAGGGCTTCAAACTTATTTTGAGCTGTTACAAAGGGTAACCCTGTTAAAGCGGCAATATGCTTCGCTACGTTTTCAGCATATCCTTCGGGAGTGTTAATACCTGTTCCTACCGCGGTGCCTCCAAGCGCAAGCTCGCTTAAATGAGGTAGCGTGTTTTTTATAGCTTTCAATCCGTGATCCAGTTGCGATGCATAACCGCTGAATTCCTGTCCAAGTGTTAAGGGCGTAGCATCCATGAAATGTGTTCTTCCTATCTTAACCACATGCATGAACTCCCTGCTTTTTTGAGCCAGCGTATTCCTCAGCCTTTCAATTCCCGGAATGGTTACTTCAACCAGTATTTTATAAGCGGCTATATGCATAGCCGTGGGAAAAGTATCGTTGCTTGATTGCGATTTATTTACATCGTCATTAGGATGAAGGAATTTCTCCTTGTCCTCCAGTTTTCCGCCGTTCAATACATGCCCCCTGTACGCTATTACTTCGTTTACATTCATATTGCTTTGAGTGCCGCTTCCTGTTTGCCAAACTACCAGCGGAAAATATTCATCCAGCTTCCCCTGCAATATTTCATCACTTACTTTTCCTATAAGGTCTGATTTTTCTTTGGATAGAACCCCGGCTTCAAGATTGGTGATAGCAGCCGCTTTTTTCAGGTATGCGAACGCCCGTATAATTTCTTTAGGCATCCGGTTAATATCCTGCGCTATTTTAAAATTATCAATGCTGCGTTGTGTTTGCGCTCCAAAATAGGCGTCAGCGGGAACCTTTACTTCTCCCATTGTATCTTTTTCAATCCTGTAATTCATGGCAGTATTTAATATAAAAAGTGAGTATTATTGGTTTGCAGAGCGCCAAAGATAAAATATAAATGGCCATTTTTGCAGAGGGCTTAACGGCCGGAGAATAAAGGCTTTCTTTTTTCCATAAATGCGGCGGCTCCTTCCTTCGCATCTTCCGTATCAAATAAATTACCGAAGGTGGATATTTCTACTTCGTATCCGTTTTTGCTTTTATCGAACGCAGCATTTACTGCGTTAATGCAGCCGGCAATTGCAAGGGGCGCTTTGGAGTTGATCAGTTCCGCTAATTCTTTTGTTTTAGCAAGAAGACCGGTTTGTGGCACAACATAGTTAACCAGCCCATAATCCAGGGCGGCTTTCGCATCAATCAAAGCCCCGGTCATTAATAGCTCCATTGCCCTGCCTTTACCAATTAACCGGGCCAAACGTTGTGTTCCTCCATAGCCGGGAATCAGCCCCAGGTTCACTTCCGGCTGGCCAAACTTTGCATTGTCGCTGGCAACCCTGAAATGGCATGCCATAGCAAGCTCGCAACCTCCGCCTAAAGCAAAGCCGTTTACAGCCGCTATGAATGGCTTGGGGCAGTTCTCAATTTTATCAAATACCAGGGTTTGGCCCCTTTCCGCAAGATCCCTTCCCCCCCGTGAGTTTAATGTGCTGAATTCGCTGATATCCGCCCCGGCTACAAAGGCTTTAGATCCGCTGCCGGTAATAATAACCGATTGTATAGCGGGATCAGCATATACATCATTGATCACAGCCGCCAGCTCTTCAATAACTTTTTTATTGAGCGCGTTAAGCTTATCGGGGCGGTTGATGGTTATGGTAAATATTCCTTTATCATTATTAGTAAGCAATGTTTGATACATAAGCCAATGTTTCAGGCAAATGTAAACGAAACAATCGCATCATTTTATTTTAGTGCCGGTATTTCCCGCACGCGCTGAAGCATTACAAATAGAGTTGCCTTCATATTGGGGTACATCAATCATGCGGATGGTAACATTACAATAATTTCATTTTTTTTGGCTACCGTTGCTGTATGGTTAAAAAAAACCCCGCCTGAGCGGGGATTCCCTGAAACCAAACATCCCTTGTATAGAATTAATTATATTGTTTTACCTGAAAGCATCACAGCGCAGCTTTTTTCCCGGAAATGATTTGAAGCCGATCTTCAGAAGATATCAAAGTATCATCGCCATCCATGCGGAATCCTGCAAATATTTTAGACCAGGCGGTTTGCTCATTAGTATTGTAGTCATCATAAGCCGGCTCCGTATTACCCGGTATTATTTCTGTGGTATCCGGATAGTCTTCCCATGCTACGGTGCCGGCGCTGTAATCGAAGCCCGAAAAATACGCTCCTGACTGAACCTGCAGGTCTTTCCATCTGAGAAATCCCAGCCCTATGCGTTGCTTTTCATTCCGCATATGTTTCCCGCCTGCTATTGTAAGCAATACAAAACTCATAGCTACTGCAGGCTGCTTAAAATATTTGCCTGTACCCGACATGCTGGTCATACATTTTGATTGTTTAACGCTGCAAAGATGTAAAATGAATTTCCTACCCGGAAACATAGCTAAGTGAAGTGCAGGTAAAATTGAGTGAAGTGCGCAAATATGCGTGTAAAATGTTTGCAGGATTTACAAAAATTAACGGAGGATGCATCCCGGTATGCATTATTGATCCAGGATATCAACCTCGGTTAAAGTGACATTGAAAACAACGGGAACGGGTAAACGCCTGTGTTAAAATAGCATTCCCCTATACCATCTTCATTATAACCTTCCTATAGTCGCGTCATTGCTTACTCCCACGAATGAATTGCCAGTATAGGAAGTTCGCTTTGATAAGCAAGCTTCTTGGTATGACTTTCGGTAAACAGGTTTTTGAGAAAGGAATGTTTGCGTGGTACAGTAATTATAATATCCGCATGATAGTATTCTGTAAACTTCGCAATAGCGCTTGTAAAGTCCTGTTCGAGCAAAAAATAAGCGGCAGGGTTATATTCCCTGAGCAGCTCCGTTAGCTTTTCTTTCTCCTTTTTGTATTCGTCGGGAACAGCGGCATGTTGAGTAGCCACATGCACCGCGTACAACTTTGGATGAAATGTATTGAGGAAATTCTTTAGCGGTTTTATAGGAGTTGTTTCTTCCACTCTTTGCAGGTCTGTTGTAAATACGGCCGTTTGCATTTGCCGGTATGTTGCCGTAGAAGGCACAATCAATACAGGGCAGATATCTTTATTGATCACATTCAGGGTATTGCTGCCCACGATCAGTTGCTCAAGCCTGGTACTGCCTGTAATACCCATTACCACAAGATCAATTGAGTTTCTTTTTACATATTTTTCAAGAAGGGCTGTCAGGTTACCTTCTTCCGCTACCAGCGTTACCGGCACCGAAGAACCGCTGCTAATTCTCTCTTTTAAATGCTGAAGTGCGGATAACGCTACCGAATGCCTCGAATCAGCATCCACCAGCAAAGGAGTACCATCACTACCTGCAGCAGTACCTTCGTATGCGTATAGCAAGGTAAGAGAAGCTCCCGGTATATCGTTGAGCATACGCAATGCGTACAAAGCGGCATTAGCTGAAGGATCAGAAAAATCAACGGCGACAAGGAAATTTTTCATAAATAATGGTTTTATTATAGTAAGGAAATGGTTGACTGTATATTATGCCAAGCATAAAACGAGTAAGATACAAAATACTTGTGTCATAAAGCGGGGAAGTGACCAAATTTACCCTGCTGCGCACAGGTGTTCCTGAATTTCAGGAGACTTTTCGAGCTACACTGCGCAACAACGACCTTTTGGTCAGCCTCCATACAACGATTACTATATTTATTATAGCAGGGATAAAAAGTGTTTTATCCTGCTGATGGTTTCCCCGCGACCCAGCAAAGCTGCAATATCAAAAACATGCGGGCCAAATTTACCGCCTACCAGCATAATCCTGAAGGGCAACAATACTTCTCCCGGCTTTAAATGATTAGCGGCAGCTATTTCTTTAAAATTATGCTCCAGGTCTGTAGCATTCCACACCGCAGCTAATTCGAAGTTCCTGATCATTTCAACAAAGAACAGGCTTTTATTCTCATTCCATTTAGGCTTTACAGCATCCAGGTCATAGGCTTCAGGCGCCCTGAAAAAGAAAGCAGCCTGCTCAACAAAATCGGTAAGCAAATCACATCGTTCTTTTACCAGTAATATCACCTGGTCTAACAATATATCATCCGCCGCCGGTATATTCGCTGCCGCAAAAACCTGTTTTACCTGCTCCCTTAATTTTGCGGGTTCCAACTGTTTGATCCATTCGCGGTTAAACCATTTTGCTTTTTCATAATCGAACTTAGCGCCACCGCTGTGCACCCTTTTCATCGAAAATTTTTCTATCAGCTCATCTTTAGTGAAAATTTCCTGTCCGGTACCATCGTTCCAGCCCAACAGGGCAAGCATATTAATAAATGCCTCCGGCAAAAATCCTTTTTCCTTAAACCCTTCTGTCAGCTCATTCGTTTTAGGGTCTGTCCAGTTCATGGCAAAAACCGGGAAGCCGTATTTAGCGCCGTCCCGTTTGCTTAGTTTACCGTTGGGCCCCAGTATTAAAGGTAAATGAGCCCATTGGGGCATTTTATCTAACCCAAAAAGATACTGCCATAGCAGCACATGCACAGGCGAGCTCGGCAACCATTCTTCTCCGCGAAAAGCATGTGTTATTTCCATGAGATAATCGTCGGCCACTACCGCCAGGTGATAGGTAGGCATGCCGTCGGCTTTCAGCAAAACTTTATCATCTATCACAGAAGTATTAAAGCTTACTTCGCCCCTTATCATATCGGTAAATGAAACAATTTGCTCTTCCGGCATCTTTATTCTGATCACATAAGGCGTTCCCGAAGCTATCAGCGCCTTTACTTCTTCCTGCGGGAGGGTGAGCGAATTACGCATTTTGGTACGTATATGCCGGTCGTACTGCGGCGAAGGGTTTTGCTCCGTTTTAAAATCAGCACGCATCTTTTCCAACTCTGCGGGAGTATCAAAAGCATAATAAGCATGCCCGTCGGCTACCAGTTGGTCCGCGTATTTCCGGTATAGCGGTTTGCGTTCACTTTGGCGGTAAGGCCCATAATTACCTCCCTGTATAACGCTTTCATCAGGCTCCAGCCCGGCCCATTTTAAACAATTAAAAATATATTCTTCGGCGCCCGGAACATAGCGACTTTGATCGGTGTCTTCAATCCTCACAATAAAGTCGCCCTTATGCTGCCTGGCGAACAAATAATTATACAAAACGGTTCTTACTCCACCCAGGTGCAGGCCGCCGGTAGGGCTGGGGGCAAATCGTACGCGAACTTTTTTATTATACATAGGCGGCAAAATTAAGATGGTTTAGCCAATGTTGATAAAGCTGTACCTTAGCTTTTAAACAACGATGCATCCGTTTTCAGGCACAGAAAGTTTGACTGATCGTACAGGTTAATGGTATAGGGAAAATTTACGGGCTCAAAAAATAAGTGTATGTTCTATTTTGTAAAAACACCCTGGGTATTAAAAAAAATGTATCCATCGTGCGTATGGCAAATGCCCGGTAAAGAAAAAATATTATATCTCACGTTCGATGATGGCCCCCATGCCGAAGCAACTCCTTTTGTATTAGATACTTTAAAAAAATACAGCGCCTCCGCAACCTTTTTTTGCATAGGAAAAAATGTTGCAGAATACCCCGAAGTGTACAGGCGCATTTTAGACGAGGGACACCGTGCCGGCAATCATACACATAATCATTTGAACGGATGGAAAACGGATGACAGAAAGTATTTTGAAAACCTGGTGGAAGCAAAAAAATATATTGATTCAGACCTGTTCAGACCGCCTTATGGTAAAATTTCCGCATTACAGGTAAAATATATAAATGAAGCTTTTAAAATGAAGGTGATCATGTGGAGTGTATTAAGTGCGGATTTTGATCCACAACTCCGTCCGGAAAAATGTTTAAAAAATGTTACTGATTCTGCAAAAGCTGGCAGCATTATTGTTTTTCATGACAGTGAGAAAGCCATGCAAAAATTGACGTTTACCCTTCCCCGTGTGTTAGAGCATTTTTCATCGAAAGGTTACAGGTTTGATAAAATTAATCTGTAAGAACTTTGTAATCAATGATGAGGTGATCAACGAAAACTACTCTTAGCTATACATAAATAAATTTGGGCCGGGGTGGAAACCCTGGCCCGTTTTTAATCCGTACCCTATGAAAACTGTGGCTAAATTACAATGTTTTTTTGTTTTTACAAGATTTTTCAGCTTTATAGCAATTCTAGCACGGCTTTTGATAGTATTTTTACGGTTTTTTGAATATTTTTTACTAATGTCTGAAAATCTTTCCTTTAAGTCCTGCAAGGAAAGTTCCCCTCGCATACTATTAAAATCATTTTATATTTTTTGTTTTAAATATATCTTCCCGTTCCCATGTGCTTATGGAAGGCGATAATTGTGGATATTATTATATACTTAATCTTTACGGGCGTTGAGGATAAAGCCGAACGTAGTTCCTACATCCGGTTTGCTGCGTATATGCATGCTTTGCCCGTGCGCTTCTATTATATGCTTACAAATAGCCAAACCAAGTCCGCTGCCACCTTCTTTGCGGCTGCGGGCGGCATCTGTACGATAAAAACGTTCTGATATGCGGGATAAATGCTCTTCAGCAATACCTATTCCATCATCACTTATCTCTACTAATACGTGTTTTTCGTCGGTTATATAAGCGCTTGCCGTAACATTTCCGTTTGTTTTGCCATATTTAATAGCATTATCGGTAAGGTTAATAAGTACCTGCCGTATCTTTTCCTTATCTGCAAAAACGGTTATAGGCAGCTCGCAACCCTTTTTTATACCCAGCCGGATGTTGCGTTTGTTTGCCAATACAGATAAAGAGTCAAACACTTCCCGGATCACATCCTGTACAACAAAATTTTCCTTATACAATACCTGTTCTCCGCTCTCCAGCCTGGTAATTTCATCAAGATCGCTCAGCAGGTTAACCAGCCTTGAAATATTTTTCGACGCGTTATTGAGGAACCGGGTACCTACTTCCGGGTTTTCCAATGCTCCTTCCAGCAGGGTATCAATATAACCCTGTATGGCAAAAATGGGTGTCTTTAATTCATGCGACAGGTTCTGTAAAAATTCTTTGCGATAGGCCTCGTTCGCCTTTAACACTTCTATTTCTTTTTTCTTTTGTTCGGCCCATTTTTCAACATCCGAACTCACTTCATCCATACTTTTTTGAGGAAGCAGGCTTTTATAATAAAACTCCTCTCTTTTACTGGCCTTTGTTTGATAAATGAACTTATAAATAAGCTTGATCTTTCTATAGATAAACCGTTGAAGCGTGTAAAGAATGAGCAGGTAACTGCCGGTAAATACAATTGCCAAAGCAAGCACAAATACCCACCATTCAGTCCGTAAAAAAAATATACCTGCCGCTATGGGTAAACTGATGAACAATGAAGTGAATCCTGCAAGTTGCTGAGGAGAAATATTTTTTGTGTTAAGCATTTGCCTTATTACTATTTTCTATAACGCATTCATGTCATTTTCATAAAGGTCAATGATATTATAACATATAACAACAAAGGCAGGTTAAAGATTCTATAATCCGCAGACCAGGTGTTTTTTACACAACCATTTTATAGCCCACTCCCTTCACCGTAGTAATACAATCCACCTCAAGCTTTTGCCGGATCTTCCGGATATGAACATCAATCGTTCTGTCTCCCACAATTACTTCCGTACCCCATATCTGGCTGAGTATTTCGTTGCGCAAAAAAACCCTGCCGGGCCTGGTTGCCAGCAAATGCAATAACTCAAACTCTTTTTTCGCTAAAATAATTTCCTGGTCATTGATCGTAACAATGAATTTTATGGGATCAATAGTAATATTGCCAACCTGTATTACTTTTTCGCTTTCGGGTTTTTGTATTCTCCGGAACAAGGCATTTACCTTGGTTACCAGTATTTTAGGACTAACAGGCTTGCTTATATAATCATCCGCGCCATATTCAAGCCCTTTTACATGCGAAATTTCATCATTAAGGGCAGTAAGAAAGATGATCAAAGTGTCGTTATAGGTGGGTTGCGATCTTAGCGTTTTGCACACTTCCATACCGTTTTTATAAGGCATCATCACATCCAGCATAATCAGGTCCGGCTTAAACAATTTGCTTTTCTGAAGCGCTTCGTCCCCGTCTTTTGCGGTAATGGTTTCATACCCTTCCTTTTTCAGGTTATAGCTGATAATTTCCAATATATCCGGCTCGTCATCTGCAATTAATACCTTCTTTCCTTTGAAGTCCATATTAACAATATGTTTACGCAAAAATAACCTTTGGCATTTGTACTCACCTCAAACATGGGATTATGAAATTGTTAACCCATTCTTTGGCTTTTGGCACTAAATTCACACCTGTAACGTTAGTGGTAAGGCTATTTCTTTGACCCGGCAATAATTTGACACTCAGTACAATAAATGACAGTATAACCAATTACTTAAATTTGCAGCAGTTTGCTATGTATAAAATATTTACCCTCATATTACTGTTAAGCGTTGTTGCCGGAAAAGGCAGGGCAGAAACGGATACGCTGAAAAAAAAGATAGATATCGCCAGGATACGGTATCATGAAAATATAGAGAAAGAGCAAAAGCACGCGCTTCACTTTAATAACGGTAATGGTCAACTGCTTAACATTTCTTCCAACAGCCATATCAATCATTTTGTAACAGAGGCGCTTTTAAAAGAAGTAGATGTGCTGAGGGATTCTATTGAAAATAACTCAGGGCTTGATCACAGGCTTAAAGTAAAGTACCTCAGCGGCCTCGAAAACCTGCTGAAAGGCTTTAATACGGGCTGGCGTAATAAAACATTCAATCCGGTACTGGGGCAGGAGCTGCTGAATAATTACAAAGCGCTCATGCAGGCAGATATTAAAAATGAAGATATCAGCTCTATTGTACAAAACGCATCTTACGAAGTAGGTAACATCAACATCAACAGTAGCGGGAGCGCTTTTTACGAGAATGTGGGCTATACCAATGCAAGGCAAATTTTGCTCAGGAAGTTTTGCGAAAAAAATCCCGATAAAATATTGCTGATGCTGGAGCAATATTCAGACGTGCCTTTTGCCGACAGCCTGGTGCAGGCAGCCGCTCACCGCTATCCCAACCAATTATACGATTATGCGGCCGCCACCCGTACCAATGTGGGCAGGCTCATCAGGAGAAACAGCGACTCGCTGGTGAAAACTATTGTATCTATCGCTAACAGTAAAAGCGGCCAGCAATATTATCCGTTTTTAGATGAGCTGGTAAGCGGCAGGCTTACCCTGGAGGACATCTTTAATGTGATGGACGACAACCTTAAGTATTATAAAATGCTGGTTCGTATACAAACCGGCTATACCGAAAGGCTGATAAAAAGAGATACTCCGCTGGCACATGATAAGCTGGTTGCCAAGCTGCAGGATCGCGCCAAAAATGTTTTCATAGAACAGATCAACGCCCTGCATGATTCGCCCGACAATGTGAGGTTTAAAATACTTGACCAGCTTACACCGCAGGAGTTGTATTACTTAATTGTATTGGGAGAAGATGTAATTTATACATCGAGCTATAAAGGCGTTTTTAACAGGATGCTGCAGCGCATGCCTACCCCTGCCGGCGATAGCCTGCTCATGAGTGTGAGATTCGACAGGTTCAAGAAATTCATTAAGCTGGCCGCCGGCTATAACAAGCTCGATGAATTTTTGCAAACCATGCCCGACAGCAGCTCTCAACGGCTGATGATGGCATTTGTGCGCGGTTTGGAAAAGACCGGCACACTGGAAGATGCGGTGGATGTGGCCGACTCGTACGGGAGTTTAAAAAACCCGTTGGTTACAAAGCTCATAGACCAGGAAATTGAAAAAAACCTTTTGCTGGGAAAAGAAAAAGATGAGCGGAGAACGATTGTGATATACGATATACTCCAAACGATATTCCAGTCGTCGCAGGATAGTACCATTGATATATCGGCAAGGCTGAAAATACCCCCGGTTTATAAAGTAGACTATAAAGACCTGACAGACGACAGCGGGCGGGTAGTGCAGCAGGTTTTCTTTTATGGCGATAAAGATGGAAAAGATTCCTACGCCAATTTTATGAGCATGTTTACCGGCGCGGAATGGAAGGTGAGCAAAACACCGGAATGGGTAGAGATAAGATCCACCAAAGGTAAACCCGTATACATTTACGCCAACCTTCCCTTAGATTATGAAAAAGGGTTAGATTCGGTTGCCCAGGCACATTTACAGGAATTTATACAAAAAAAATCGCTGAAGCCTTCTATTACCATACACCGGGGGCACAGCTATTGGGTAGGTTCTACTATCCGTAACCTGCCGCCTTCCTCCAAAATAGTAATATTGGGCTCGTGCGGAGGTTTTCATAACCTTGATGACGTATTAAAAACCTGCCCCGATGCGCATATTATTTCCTCTAAAGAAGTGGGCACAAGACTGATCAACGAGCCTATCCTTAAAGAAATTAACGACGACCTTAAAGATGGAAAAAATGTTGAATGGCTGACCATCTGGAAAGATCTTTCATCGCGCTTTACATCGGGCGACGCCAGGGAAAGGTTTGAAAATTATGTACCTCCGCATAAAAACTTAGGCGCCCTGTTTATTAAAGCATATACCAGGCAAATGGGCAGCTTGGAGTAGAAGCAGCTATAAGCTGCCAGCCTTCAGCGATCGGCTATACGGCACAATCAGCGTTTTAAAAAGCAGGCACCCTTTAATTAGCCGGGATTATATTAATTTGCAAAGGAAGGCCCGTCCCGGTTAATAACGGATCAACATGAAATACATACCTGTACTTTTTATTCTCTTTATTTTTTGCAGCAATGCGCAGGCTCAACATGCCAGGCCTAATATCATTTACATTTATGCCGACGATATGGGCATTGGTGAATTAGGATGTTACGGCCAACAAAAAATTAAAACGCCCAATATAGATAAGCTCGCCGGCGAAGGCATTCGTTTTACACAGCACTATTCTTCTTTCCCGGTTTGTGCACCATCGCGCTGCGCCCTGCTCACCGGCAGAAACGCCGGGCATTCTTACATAAGAGGTAATTACGAACTGGGCGGATTTGAAGATGATAAGGAAGGCGGACAAATGCCTTTGCCCGAGGGAGCCTTTACCATTGCACATTTAATGAAGCAGGCGGGATATAGTACCGGCGCTATAGGTAAGTGGGGACTGGGAATGTTTGATAATACCGGAAATCCCAACAAGCAGGGATTCGATTATTTTTACGGTTACCTGTGCCAGAAGCAGGCGCACAATTTTTATCCAACGCATTTGTGGGAAAACGGGAAGTGGGACACGCTGGATAATCCTTATATCAAAGTACATGCTCCATTACCCCCAAACGCAACCGACAGCGACTTTGAAAAGTTCAAAGGAAAAGATTATTCGGGAACCAAAATGGCTGAAAAAACATTTGCTTTCATCCGGCAAAACCAGCACAAGCCATTTTTCCTTTACTTACCTTATACGGGGCCGCATGTGTCGCTGCAGGCGCCAGATGAAGCCGTTAAAGAATACCTGGGGCAGTTCAATGAACAACCCTATTACGGTAATAAAGGATACGCGTCTGCCAAATACCCGTTGGCGACATACGCTGCAATGATCACGTATATGGACAAGCAGGTTGGGCTGATAATGGACCTGCTCAAAGAGCTGAAGCTCGACAACAATACCATTGTTATGTTCAGCAGCGATAACGGCGTTACTTTTGATACCGGGGGTGTAGATGCAGTGTTCTTCAACAGTACCGCCGGGTTGCGCGGAAGAAAAACAGACCTGTATGAAGGTGGCATCAGGGCGCCTTTTGTTGTTCGCTGGCCCGGCCGCATACCTGCCGGTACCGTTACTGATCATATTTCCGTACAATACGACCTGATGGCTACCCTGGCTGATATTACAGGTACTAAAGCGCCGGCAAATGATGGTATTTCTTTTTTGCCTACGCTGCTTGGAAAACACACGCAACCCCAAAAGCACCCTTTCCTGTATTTTGAATTTCCTGAAAAAAGCGGGCAGGTAGCTATACGAATCGAAAACTGGAAGCTGGTAAAAAGCAATATGAAAAAAGACCGCAATGCGCCCTGGGAATTGTATGACCTTTCGAAAGACCGGTCGGAAACAAATGATGTGTCAGCGCAATATCCCGAACTGGTAAAAAAAGCGGATTCACTGCTCCGGCAGTCTCGTCGCCCTGCACATATACGCGACTGGGAATTTGTAAACCCTAAGTTCTGAAAGGGCTATGAGCAGTCGGCTGCGGGCTTTCGGCTGTCAGCTATCAAAACATTAAACTACAAACCCGAAACTTGTAACTATAATCTCCACGGGGCTTCCCTACATTTGCAGTAAGCAATATTCTTCACCTGTCAATTATACTTTATGAGTAACATGCTGAGATCTTCCTTCAATCTCTTTCTGCCTATTGCCATTGGTTGCGACCATGCGGGAGTAGCGTATAAAGATGAAATAGTAAAGCAGTTGAAAGCCGAAGGGTTTAGCATTAGCGACTTTGGAACTCATTCAAAGGATTCTGTTGACTATCCCGACTTTGCACATCCTGTGGCCAACGCGGTTGAAAAAGGAGATGTGGCTTTGGGCATATTATTATGCGGGAGCGGGAACGGCGTTGCCATTACTGCCAACAAACACCAAAAAGTACGGGCAGCCATATGCTGGAGCGTAAATGTTTCCAAGCTGGCGCGGCTGCACAACGATGCCAATATACTCTGTTTGCCGTGCAGGTTTATATCGCTCGACCTTGCTTTGGAGATGGTGTGGAAGTTCATAGAAACAGAATTTGAGGGAGGCCGCCATGCAGACCGGGTAGGAAAAATTGCCTGCATGTAATTCTTCACTTACACGCAACATCACCATTTATCACATCTGTTAAAATGGCTGAACATATTTTTACTATGTTTGGGCATATTTTTATTAAACATCATCATCATATATGAAACAACTTATCTGCCTGGTGCTTTTTGTATCGGTTTCCTTTGCATACGGCCAGCAAAAAACAAATCCTAAACCATTTGCTAAGGAAATTTCTGTAGAAGATTTGAAAACGCACCTGTATATACTGGCAGGAGAGGAAATGCAGGGAAGGGAAACAGCCACGGAAGGTCAGCGTAAAGCGGCTGACTATATAGAAAACGAATTTAAAAGGCTGGGATTATTGCCCGGCATGAGTAATGTTTACCAAATGCCTTTCCCGGTATATGCGGACTCGCTATTGAATGCTTCGCTGGCGGTAAACGAACAATCATTTCAACCCGGGGTTGATTTCAGCGTAAATATCATGGCAGCTCATAACGCTTCTTTTCGATTTTCAGAAGCGGTATTTGCCGGCTTTGGCATTGTTGATTCTACACGCGACGACTATAACAACCTTGACGCACGTGGAAAGCTGGTAGTAGTACTATCCTCAAAATTCGCAGATAATTTGCCGGCAGATACCAAAAAACGACTCAACCCTTACAGGCAGCAGGAAGCCGCTATGGGTAAAGGCGCGGCAGCTTTACTGATAATTGATAAAACAGTTGCGCCCGTTATACCCAAAGGAAATATGTATGTGAACATGTACAGGAACAGCTTTCGCATTAATACATTTTCCATTACCGAAAAAGTGGCACAGGCAATATTAGGCGACGGATACAGCACCGCCAAAGGAGCAGCTTTACAAAACACTACAGCTTCAGGAAACTATACTGCCAATATTGATCTCGATTTTACCAAAACCATTGTTACCATGCAAAGCACTAATGTATTAGGGCTTTTGGAAGGCACTGACCTGAAAGACGAATATGTGGTACTCACCGCCCACTATGATCACCTGGGAATGAAAAACGGCAAAATATGGTATGGCGCCGATGATGATGGTTCCGGAACCGTGGGAATACTGGAGCTTGCCAAAGCGTTTACAAAAGCCAAAGCCGCCGGTAAAGGACCCCGTCGCAGTATTTTATTTATGACGGTGAGCGGAGAGGAAAAGGGACTGTGGGGATCTGATTACTACGGCGATCATCCCGTATTTCCTTTAGAAAAAACTACGGTTAACCTGAATATAGATATGATAGGCAGGATAGATCCCAGCCGCAAAAAGGGCGATTCCACCAATTACGTTTATATAGTGGGCGATGACAAGCTCAGCTCCGATCTGCGCCCTATCAGCGAAGCCAACAACAGGAAATATGTAAAGCTGGAGCTGGATTACAAATACAACGACCCGAAAGACCCGGAAAGAATTTACTATCGCAGCGATCACTACAACTTCGCGAAGCACGGCGTACCTATCATTTTTTACTTTAACGGCTTGCATGCCGACTATCACCAGCCTACCGATACTCCTGACAAGATCAACTATGCCCTGTTGCAAAAAAGGACCCAATTGGTATTTTACACTGCCTGGGATATGGCCAACAGAACCGCCATGCTTAAAAGGGATATACCTTTGCCATAAGATACCATACAATACTTTTTTTCGTTAATATATAACCAAAGCGGGATTAATTGGGTAATTATAGCCCATTGCTTTGGGCATATAATCTTTTTAAAGTATTTTGGTTAAAAAATTATTGGGGAACACCACAAGTACCTCCCTGTCACTTAGAAAAACTGAGCCCTGGCCCAAAATGGATGTACACAGGATAAGAAATATTATTTTAGAAACTTTATGTTTAGTTATAATTGGTGAAATCATTTCTTCACTGGCCAGTAAAAACTTTTCATGGGAGGTTAGCTTACTAACCTTTGTGGAAGTGATTATTTTAGCTATTCTTTCGTTCATTGCAAAAAAAGCGCCATATGGCGCCATTCTTTCGGCACTTGTTGTTTTTGTCGGCATTTCAATTGCATCCGCCGCCATAAAGCCCACCTACCTGGGCGGTAGCATTATCATTAAAATTTTTATACTGATCTACCTGGTGCGAGCTATCCCCGATGCAAGAGAGCTTCATGCATATTTAAAAAATAAAAAATAAACCGCTTTCTCAGCTTTCATTCCAAAAGCTCAATTGCTCCACAGGCAGGCACTGGAAGCTTTTGCGGTGATAACAGCTTAAGCCGTACGTGGCTATTGCTTTACGGTGAGCAAGGGTGCCGTAACCTTTGTTGCTGTTCCAGTCATATTGAGGATATTCTTCATGCAGTTGGCGCATATATTCATCGCGGTATGTTTTTGCCAATATGCTTGCAGCCGCAATAGAAGCAAACCTGCCATCGCCTTTTACCATACAATGGTGAGGTATGGAACCGTATTTTTTAAACCTGTTTCCATCAACCAGTAATAATTCCGGCGTTACCGGCAACCCGTCAATAGCAATATGCATTGCCTTAAAGGAAGCGTTGAGTATGTTAATCGAATCAATTTCTTCATGATCCACGCTGGCTACTTTAAAGGCAACCGCATGCTCTTCTATATATAAACGCAAAGCCTCCCGCTGCGGTGGCGGAACCTGCTTGGAGTCGTTCAATAACGGATGAAAAAAATTTCGCGGCAAAATAACAGCCGCGGCAAAAACGGGCCCGGCCAAACACCCCCTGCCGGCCTCATCGCAACCGGCCTCCACCAATATTTCCTGGTAAAAGGACGCTAACATAATTGATGCTGCAATGTTAGGAATAAAAATCAGTACAATACTTTTGCAGTTATGAACAAATCGCTCACGCAAAAAAACGACAGGCAGGTAGGATACTGGCTTTTAACAGGCGTAGGAATGATAATGATACAGGTACTATTAGGCGGTATTACAAGGCTTACCGAATCGGGACTGTCCATTACGGAATGGAAACCTGTAATTGGCATGCTGCCCCCATTAAACGAAGCCGCCTGGCAGGTGGAATTTGCCAAATACCGCCAAACAGACCAGTTTAAATACATACATACCGATTTTACCCTGTCTGATTTTAAATTTATTTTTTTCTGGGAATGGTTTCACCGGCTGTGGGCTCAATTGCTTGGGTTTGTTTTTTTGATAGGGTTTGTTTATTTCCTGGTAAAACGAAAGTTCCGGAAAGAAATGATCATACCCCTGATCATTCTTTTTTTATTAGGAGCAGTGCAGGGAGCTATTGGCTGGATCATGGTAAAAAGCGGGTTGGTGCCTGAAATGTATTTTGTTGGTCATGTTGAACTTACCACCCATTTTATTTCAGCGCTTGTACTGCTTGTATATACGCTCTGGTTTGCATTGCAGCTTACTGTCCCGGCACAGCAGGTCATATACAATAAACCGTTATGGCAATTTACCTGTGCATTGTTGCTGTTATTGTTCGTTCAGCTTACCTATGGAGGATTTATGGCAGGATTAAGAGCCGCCACCACAGCGCCTACCTGGCCTACCATTAACGGCGAATGGTTTCCGGCTTCTTTGTTTAAAGAAAGCGGCGGCACCAATTACTTCAACAACCCCTTTATGGTACAATTCATTCACAGGGGGCTTGCATATATTTTAACCATTTTATTGATCCTGTGGTTTTTTAAAGCAAGGCACGCACCTGTTTCAGTATGGCTTCAAAAAACAAAATATGTACCATTGCTGCTGGTGTGTTTGCAGGTGGTTTTAGGTATTTGCACGGTTATTTATTCTCCCGCTGCCAATGCCCTGGTATGGTTGGGTGTATTACACCAGTTTACAGCCATGTTGCTGCTGGTATCGCTGGTTTGGGTTTTGTACCTGGTAAAGCGTTCCTAACCAGGTTTATTGTTTGTTGTTTGTTGTTTGTTGTTTGTTGTTTATAGTTGCAGCGCTTAAAACTATAAATTCTCTTAACATCATATTATTTCGCCCACCTTTTCCGTTAAATATCAAAGTATTATATTGCGTTAATGGCTACTGCCACCATAAAAGAGTACCTGACAGGATTCTATCGTTCGCTACCTGTTCAACTGTTCATCCTGCACCTGCGCAGGTACCAGGTGCTGCTTATTTTCTGGTATATACTGGCCAGCGCTATTAATGGCGATTTTATGAGCACTTTTGGCGCCGATGCGCTTTTCCTGGCGCCTGAATACCTGGGAAATGTAAACGGCATAAGCATGGCCATTGTAGGTGCCACTACCGGTGTTTTTATTATGAGCTGGAATGTTACCACGTTTATCCTTCACAGTAACCAAGTTAAATTTTTGGCTACCACGTCAAAGCCTTTCCTGAAATATTGTATTAATAATGCCATTATCCCACTGCTATTCCTGCTGTTTTACCTGAGTAAAACCATTTATTTTGACCTGCACAATGAGTTACTCGCTGTTGGAGAGATCATTATTTTGATTGCCGGGTTTTTGCTGGGACTGATCATCACCATTGTTATAGCTTTCCTGTATTTTTTCAGAACGGAAAAATCAATGATGCGTACTATGGAGCCCGTGTTGCGCGACCCCAAAGCGTATGGAAGGCAATTTGGAGTGGGAGGCAAGCACTTTCATGAAAAAGGGATATTAAAAGTAGACTGGTTTTTTAATACCCGTTTTAAATTAAAAAAGCCCAGGAATGTTTCCCACTACTCGCAGGAATTTGTTGAGCTGGTATTTAAGCGGCATCATTTTTCTGCGGTCATGTCTATTATACTCGCCTTTTTATTCCTGGCGCTGCTCGGTATGCTGATGGATAAGCCGCTTTTTATTATTCCCGCCGCAGGCGCTATTCTTCTCTTTTTTTCAATACTCATCGCGGGATCAGGAGCGGTTACCTACTGGCTTAAAAGCTGGGCTTTCCCGGTGCTATTGTTAATTGTGCTGGCGCTTAATTTTTTGTTTGAAAAAGAAGTGATAGACCCCCGCAATAAAGCCTATGGAATTAATTATACCAATCGCGAAGAACGACCGGTATATACCCGCGACAGCATTCTGCAATTGTGCTCCATAGAAAAAATGGAAGCCGATAAAAGAAATATGATCGGCATTCTTGAAAAATGGAAAGCAAACCAGAGCGAAGAAAAGCCGCTGCTATACGTACTGAATGTAAGTGGTGGAGGTACCCGCTCCGCTACTTTTACACTGAATGTGCTGCAAAGGCTCGACAGCCTGATGCATGGCGGACTCATGAAAAAAACATTTGTGATCAATGGCGCGTCGGGGGGCATGCTGGGCGCCACCTATTACCGCGAGCTATGCCGGCTGAAACAGCAGGGGCATCGCATTAACCCATATGATCAGCAATTTGCCGACAATATATCGAAAGACCTGTTGAACCCCCTGTTTGCTTCATTCGTTACCAGGGACATTTTTGCCCCGGCACAACAATTCAATACGGAAAAGCATAAGTATACCAAAGACAGGGGTTACGCATTTGAAGAGCAGCTAAGCCGTAATACAGGCAATATACTGGATTATACGCTGAAGGATATTGCCGGCGATGAAGCTTCGGCAAAAGTTCCCCTCATGCTTTTTAACGCTACCATTACACGCGACGGAAGAAAGCTGATATTCAGCACACAACCGGTGAGCTTTATGATGAGAAACTGGCCTGACCCGTTACGGGCAGGAGTAAGCGAACCCGATGCCATTGATTTTACATCCATGTTTAAAAAACAGGATCCCTATGATCTGCGGCTGCTTTCCATCCTTCGCATCAATGCTACTTTTCCGTATGTGCTGCCCAACGTATGGTTTCCATCTTCTCCTATTATTGATGTAATGGATGCCGGCATAAGAGATAATTTTGGGCAGGAATCTACCCTCAGGATGTTGAATGTTTTCCAGGACTGGATAGAACGGAACACCGGCGGTGTGGTATTTATCCAGATCCGCGACCGTAAACCCGGTGAGTGGGATGAAGGATATGATGATCCCAGCATTACCGGAATGTTCACCAAGCCCATAATGACCCTGCAGCACAACTGGATGAAAATGCAGGATTATTACCAGGAAGAAATGATCCAGTTTTCAGGAAATGGATACCGGTTTCCTTTTCAAAAGCTTACGTTTTTTTATACCCCCTCTCCCAAACAAAAAGGAGCCGCCCTGAATTTTCACTTAACCCTTAATGAAAAGCTGGATATCAGGCGGGCATTAAATTCAGAAGCAAATACAGCTTCTTTTACAACCATTACACAGTTGCAGTCGCATTCAAAGCAGGCTGTATCAAACGAAATGCGCGGGGAATGATCCGGATGGTAAAACTTAAAGCGGTTTCCTTTGGATCGCCGTCTATATGAAGGGGTGCGTTTTGCGGATTATTAATAACAACGTGCGGAGCCTGGTAATACATTACACCGTCTTTTTTATACGGCCGCTCTTTAACCTCCCCGTTCAATACCTGGTATAGTACCGATAGCAGCATCTGCAGCTTATTCATTTTCTGCACCACCACTATATCCAGCAATCCGTCATTCAGGCTTGCTTTTGGCGCAATGGTAAAGCTATTGCCGAACTGGTTACTGTTGGCTATGCTAATAAAAAAAGCATCGGTTTTAATAGTTGATTCCTGCGTTATGATCTCGAAGCTATAGGGTTTGGCTTTTAAAAAGTTGGCATACGTTTGCTTAACATAGGTAACCAATCCTCTTTCTTTTTGTTTAGCAAAATCGTGCGCTACCTGGGCATCAAAACCCAGTCCGCTCAGCATGCAGGAAAAATCGTTGTTGATAATAAACGCGTCTGTTTCCGCAGGCTTACCTGTAAACAATAATTCAATGGCTTTTTCCGGATTTTTTGAAATGCCGGCGCATAAAGCCAGCCCGTTTCCCGATCCGCAGGGTATTAGCCCGAAGTTTACACCGGTATCCCTCAGGTCGTTTACCACGCTGCTGATGGTGCCGTCTCCACCGGCAACAACAACATCTGTAAAACCGTCGTTCTTAATTTTTTCGCGGATGTTATTGTACCTGCCCTCCGCGTTGGTAGAGCATATTTCAAAGTGAATCTCTTTTTCTGTAAGCCTCCGTTCAATCAGCTTCCGCAACTTTGACCTGTTACCCGAGCCGGATACAGGATTCATCAAAACAATCATCTTACGGTTCATCTTACAAAAAAATTACGCTCTTTGCTTTGCCTTTTTACGACTTCTAAGCGCAGTATCAATAGCTGCCGAAAGATTTTGTGTGGTGGGCTTTCCCTGGAAGCGTTCTCCATTAATGAAAATGGCCGGCACTTCAATCACACCCGCGTCTACCGCCTCGGACTGATCTTCTCGCACATACCATCCAAATTTGGAGTTCATCAGGTCGTCCAGGAAACTTTTACTGGTTACCCCTACTTCCCTGGCATACCCCTTTAAACTAATGGTACCCAGGTTGCGCTGATGTTGCAGCAACACATTGTGCATTTCCCAGAACTTGCCTTCCTGGGCTGCCCCGATGGCAGCTTCAGCGGCTTTAAAAGACCGTTGATGAACACGCGTCATGGGAAAGTGGCGGAAGTTATATTTAATTTTTCCTTTATAGGTTCCCAGCAGCTCCCGCATTACATCATGGATCTTTGCAGTTTCAGCGCTCTCATAATCACCATATTCTACTATCAAAACTTTCGCATCCGGATCGCCCACTATTACTTCTTTGGGAGCTATAATCCTTTCTTCAACTTTTGTCTTCATATACCCATTCTTTTCTTTAATAATTGCTGCACAAGTGTCAAAACCAGTGCCATACCGTAAATAATCCCATTAATAACGTCCCGCACTGAAAAGACAACCATACTCACTTACAATAAGATTGATTTTCAGCAGATTACCACAATATAGCCATAAATGACATATTGTCCTACGGGTAATTGTCCATTTTGACGAAAATCAGGTAGGTTTGGGTACTAAACCCGGTATTTATACGATGTCTAAAGCAACAAAATCAGAAATCAAATTCCTGGAGGGTCCTCAATCGAGATGGGAAGAGTTCAAATTTACCGTAAAAGTAGCCGGCGAATTCATAAAAGGTTTCAGGGCATTGCACTTTGCCGGGCCGTGTGTTACTGTTTTTGGTTCGGCCAGGTTCAAAGAAGATCATGAATATTATATATTAACGCGAAAATTGGCGGAAGAAGTAGCCAGGCTTGGTTTTACCATCATGACCGGCGGCGGGCCCGGACTTATGGAAGCTGCTAACAGGGGCGCTAAAGATGTGGGTGGTAAATCGGTAGGTTGCAATATCATACTTCCTTTTGAGCAACAGCCAAACCCCTACCTCGACAAATGGGTAGATATTAAATATTTTTTTGTACGAAAAACCCTGCTGGCAAAATATTCCTACGCTTTTATTGTAATGCCGGGCGGATTTGGAACATTAGATGAATTTTTTGAAGCGCTTACGCTTGTTCAAACCAAAGTTGTGGAAAGCTTTCCCATTATATTGTTTTGTAAAGACTTTCATAAAGAGCTGGTTAACTATATGGTTAAACTAAAAACCGCCGGTACTATTTCGCCCGAAGATCTTGACCTGGTTTTAGTAACAGATTCCATAGAGGAAGCCATCAACCATCTTAAAATAAAAAGTATTGAACAGTTTGGATTGAAATACGCCAAACCCAAACCCACTCCCTGGTTGTTCGAAAAAAGATTATTCAGGTTTTAAAAAGCAGTGAACAACGGGCAGATGCCTGGTTGAGTCCGTGAATGCTTGCGGGCAGCTTTCTATTCTTTCCTTTTCCCGCACCGTATTTTTACGGTGTGGATAACTTCTAAAACAAATATATTCAACCAGTTATACGATAATACCCCTGCGTTGTAAAAAAATATTTTAACAAATGTTAAAAACTTGTGTAGCTTAGAAGTGCAAATAAACCTTTGCAAAACGCTACCATGAAACACCTGTTTACAATAACCTTACTATTAAATATACTGCTGCTACACGCGCAGGATAGCCAATTCATTACAGTTGCAGAACTTCCTCCCGGCTACACTTCTCATATTGATAAAAAGCTGAACGGCTTAGACAACCGGCTTTCCCGGCAAAGTGAAAAGTATTTAAAAAGCCTGGCCAGGCAGGAAGAAAAGATCTTCAAAAGCCTGGCTGCCCTTGATTCTTCTGCTTTGGAAGATGTAAAAGAAAAATACAGTCAGCTTTCCCAACAATTCAACAATGCCGGCAGCAGGATGGACAGGCTGCTCAGCGGCAGGTACCTGCCGGGAGTGGATTCGCTGGCTACTTCACTCGGGTTTTTAAAAGATGCCGGGAACATTGTTTCAAAAACCCGGGGCATACAACAGAAACCCGGTAGTTCCCTGCAAAACCTGCAGCAACTGCAAAGCAAGCTCAACGAAGCCGAAGCCATTCAGCAGTTCGTACAGCAGCGGCAGCAGCAGCTCAAACAGTTACTGAGCAACTACAGCAACCTGCCTAAGGATATCAGCAGGCATTTTGGCAAATACCAGCGTGAAGCGTTTTACTATTCGCAGCAATTGACCAATTTAAAGGAAAGCCTGGACCAGCCCGATAAGCTCATTGCTAAAACACTGGCGGTACTGAAAAATATTCCGGCTTTTTCAAGTTTCTGGGAAAAACACAGCATGATCTCAGCCATGTTCCCCACGCCGGATAATTACGGCACTCCGCAGGTGCTGGCAGGCTTGCAAACCAGGGCGAATGTGCAGCAATTACTGCAACAGCAAATTGGAATACCTGCTACCAGCGGAGCCAATGCCAACCCCGCCCAATACCTGCAGCAGCAAATGCAGCAGTCGCAGGGTGAACTTTCAAAGCTGAAAGACAAAATGAGCCAGTTGGGTATTAATAGTGGCGGCAGCAGCGATATGACCATGCCGGAATTTAAACCCAACAGCCAAAAGACAAAATCTTTTTTACAACGCCTGGACTTTACCAGCAACTTCCAGACACAAAAAAGTAACCAATATTACCCCGTCCGCACGGATATTTCCATCAACGTTGGCTACAAACTTTCGGACCAGGCAGTGGCTGGCGTCGGTCTGGCAGGTCGCCTGGGCTGGGGTGATAGCTGGCAGAAGATCAGGCTGAGCAGCCAGGGCGGCGGATTTCGCTCTTATTTTGACTGGAAAGCACCTGATCTTTTGAAAACCAACAGCCGGCTTATATCCAGCCTCTGGTTCACTGTGGGAATGGAATTGAACTACCACCGCCCCATTGAGGACCTTGCAGTATTCAAGAACTATAATAACTGGAACAAAAGCGCCCTTGCCGGACTGACCAAAAAGTTCGGTATGAACTCCCCATTAAAGAAGGGCAGGCTGGTGCAGGGGAATATGCAGGTGCTCTATGATTTCCTTCATCAAACCCAGGTGCCCAGAACACCGGCATTGGTGTGGAGAGTGGGGTATGGATTGTGAAACAGAAATGCTATAATTCATAATGAAATAGTGTTAGTGAGGACGCTTTAATCATGATAGTTGTCGAGATATAAGAAAAGAACGTGTTTACGAAATATTCACTTTTTTAATAAGTCAGATCTATGAAGAAGATTATTGTTAGCTTATTTTTCCTATTGGTTAATAGTACTGCAAGAGTTCAAACCTTTAATAATCCTTATCCCAACATCATTCAACCATCCCCTAATGCTGCTTCTTTGGGAAGATATGCAGAGATTCCAGTTACATTAGAAACAGGAGTTCCTAATATATCAATTCCATTGTACACAATACAGTCATCAGACATTACAATTCCCATTTCTATAAGTTACCATGCATCCGGAATAAAAGTTATGGACCAAGCATCCTCCGTAGGTCTTGGATGGGCATTGAATTCTGGCGGGAATATTGTTCGTGTAAAACAAGGAATTTATGACGAGCGTACTAATGGCTTTTACAATATAATTTTTCCTGATCCTCAGGACCCTGATTACTCCAATAAAATGAATGCATTATATACAGGAATGAACGTAAATGAACAGTATAAAATGGATGGACAACCCGATATCTTCTACTACAATTTTGCAGGCAAGACAGGAAAATTCATGTTTAAAAACAGAGTTGCAAAAGGGCTTCCTCCCGAGATTTTAACTTTCCCACACACTCCCTTAAAAATAACTTTTCTTGATGACTGGAAAACAATACAAGTGGTAGACGAAGAGGGTACTTTATATGTGTTTGGAAAATCATTGCAGGGCATTGATTACAGGGAGCAGTCCACATGGGGTTCTCCTGGCCTAACCAACGAAGATGGTTACCCATATCCTTCTACATGGCACCTAACAAACATCGTTTCGGTTAATAAACATAATTCAATTACTTTAAAATATGATTTGGCTTACGAGACTTCTATGTACAATAAATCAAATTCAATTAATGAAGAATTTATTCCAAACTTTGGTGGAACCTCTACCTTAAGTAATGTCAACTACACTTCGTCCTTGGTGCAATCAAGCACAAGTGGCAAATTACTTACTGAAATTATTTTTACAAATGGAAGAATAACGTATGCATATTCGACTAGTCCGGGAACGCAAATTAAACAATTGGATAATATTAAGATTTATAACCAGAAAGGTTTACTCAAGTCTTTTAAATTTTCATATTCTAAGTTTAAGAATAGCGGTATAGAGGTGACGGAGAAAAATGGGCTGCGTTTGGACAGTTGTACGGAAATAAGTGCAGGCGGGGTATCATCTAAACCTTATGTGTTTTTATACTCTTCCTATCAACAATTTGAAGTTCCTCCATATAATGAACTTAAACCTCATTCTGAAGATTTATGGGGGTATTTTAATAATTCAAAAATTGAGAATCGACTTCTTGTCAAGAGCATAGGTTTTGGCGCTAGCACCGAATCTCCTATTAGCGTGGCCCATGGTCGTAAGGCAAATAGTAATTTTTTGATGGTAGGCACATTGAAAAGTATTAAATATCCAACCGGAGGTGAAGCTCAGTTTAAATTTGAACCAAACCAAATCGAGAGAACTTACGTGAATCGCGATACGACCTTCTCGTGGTTTTCGAAAAGTATTTCCAATATATATGGAGGACCGGGAGACTTGAGTTATGCTACACTTACATTTAATGAACCCCAGCAGCTACTTACCCAATCGGTAACTACATATAGCGCGATGGGGGGAGATGAAACATTTTATTATAATGTGATATTTCGATTTCGAGTGAATCGTTTTTGTAATCCTGTTACAGACCCTAATTGTAATGCTAACAAAATTGATGTCTCTTTAATTGATCTTACCACTGGTCAAACATTAAAGCGATGGCAATGGGATGGTGATTTTATACAAAATCCATATTTAAATACGAGGACAGATGAAGTATATCTGACTATAGATCCTTCACATAGATATCAGTTGAAGTTTAATGATGCCAATGCTTTAAGTAATAATGGATCATTTGCTTTTAGGTTAGATGCGTCGTTAACAGGAAAGTATAAAGATTACACAGTCACATCAACGCCTGTTTCCGAAACAGTTTTATGTGGAGGCTTGCGAATAAAGGAACAGCAACTATCAGATCCTACTACCGGCAAAGGCATTATGAAAACATATAGCTATTTGAAACCTTATTTTAATTCGAACCTATTTGAAGGCGATTTCGATAAACTCGCAAAAAGTGTATTGGGATTTGATAAATATGAAAATGTAGGTCAAAAATTGGGAGGTTCCGGACTAAGGTATCGCACCTATACAGAAAATTTAACTGTACCTATCGGATCTGCCAACAATTCATCTGTATCGTATGAGCAAGTAGAAGAAATACAAAAAGATGTAGCTAGCCCAACCAACAATGGTAAAATTGTATATACCTATTGGAAGGCTACTGACTGGGTGACACCTTTTTTACCATTCTATAAATTTGATAATGGTGATTTACGATCCCTATTATTAAATAAAAAAGTATACTCTTATGAGAATAATAGCTTTAAGCTATTGAATGAAGTCCGATTCGTGTATAAAAATCTTGTTGATCCGGAAAAAAACAAGGTAAAATTTATTTTATCTAACATGACGCTTTTTGATAGTAGTAGCCATATTACAGGATTTAATCGATTTTGGGGGCTTGGCTTTCCAGCAACAGGAGGTATCCATTCAGAGTTTAAAACTTCAGAAGAATCGTTACAATCCCATAAATATGTTGAAGACTCTGTTATCGTAACAAATTATGCAGGTGCAACTTCTATGATTACAACAACAAAATACAATTATGCTAACAAGGTTGTTCCATTACCTACCGAAATTATTACCAAAACCAGTAAGAATGAAACCACCACACAGCATATCAAATATACTGCTGATAAGCTGCCAGTTGCAAACTGTGCAAATAATTGCGAAACCAATTTTGTGGCAAAGCTAAAGGCTTTGAAAGTAAGTTTATATCAATGCCAAACACCTGCCGTTAAGGCTTTTAGAGATAACTATGGAATATACGGTAATGAAGGTTTATCTAACCGGGCTAGAGCAGATTATCAAGCCTGTCAGACTACTTTTGAAAACGGTGTGTTAAACCTGGTAGCTTCTATAAACACATGTAGACAGGAACACAAAAAATGTAACAAAAGTTATTATGACAGCTTTAGTTCTGAAATAGCAGCACTATACGAACTAGTGGAGAGAAACGTAATTTCTTTGCCTATTGAGGAAAGGATAATTGTAAACAACAAATTAACTTCCACAAAGAAAGGTGTATATCATATTTTTGATCAGGATAATATTGCAATATCCAAAGTAAGGGCGTGTACAGGAAGTGCTCCTATAGAAGATAAATTTCACTTTAATCGCTACGATGCTAGCGGTAACCTCCTTGAACGACAAAAAGCTAACGATGTTAAAGAAATCTATTTATGGGGATATAATGGACAATATCCTGTAGCAAAAATTATTGGTACAGACTATACAACCGCGATTTCAAAAGTATCACAATCTCAGATAAATGCAGCAACCGCCATATCCAATAATGATCTTAATGTTCGAAACCTGGTAAATAACTTTCGTACTATACCCAATACGTTAGTAACTACCTATACCTATGAACCCTTAGTAGGCATTACCAGTGAGACAGATATCAATAATCGCACAACTTATTACGAATACGACGGCTTTCAACGATTGGTATTGATCAGAGACCACGATAAAAATATCATAAAAAGAATCTGTTACAATTATGCCGGAGAGCAGGAAAATTGTGGAACTACAACCTACAACAGCGCTGCGAAAAGTGGCACCTTTACCCGTAATAATTGTAGCAGCGGGTCAACCGGCAGCAGTGTCACCTATACAGTACCCGCCGGAAAATATACCTCAACAGTAAGCCAGGCAGACGCAGACACCAAGGCGCAGAATGACGTAAATGCTAACGGGCAGGCTTATGCCAATACAAATGGCGCCTGCACAGTTCCTTGCAATAGCAGTAACTGCTCCGGAGTAAATAAAAAATGTATTAACGGCGTATGTGCTGTTGGTACAAGAGTTGATGTTGGTAGCTACCATGATGGATCACAATGGGTTTGTATATATTATTACAAATGGTCTGATGGAACCCGAACATCCGATATGTCACAATCTAGTTCAAGTGCATGCCCAACAAATTAATATAAATATAACCCTACAGCTATATGCAAAACACTTCATATAAACAGGGAAGACCGGCATCAGGTGTTAGCTGGTTATTCTTCCTCATTACCGGGATCACTTTCCTGTTCTTCAGCCATTTATCTACCGCCCAGGTAAACTACATCCGCACCTGGGATGCGAAGGTGCCCCAGCAGAACGGCAATACTTTGATCACCCGTCCTTTGCGGGAAGTGCAGCAGACCACGCAGTATTTCGATGGGTTGGGCAGACCGTTGCAGACAGTGACAAAGCAAGGATCGATGGCAACCGGGGTAGCAGCAACAGACCTGGTACAACCAGTGGAATACGATGCCTTTGGCAGACAGGACAAACAACACCTGCCCTATGTGTCTACCGCCACCACCGGCGCTTACCGGGCAGCAGCGCTAACAGAGCAACCCGCTTTCTATAACCTGACCGATGAAAGTAAGAATCCCCTCGCCGGACAGGAAGAGACGCATTTTTACGGGTACACTATATTTGAAGCATCCCCCCTCAACCGGGTGCAGGAACAATATGCGCCCGGTAAGAACTGGGCAGGCACCAACACCCAAAGCGCAGAAGCCAGCCGGCGGGCCGTTAAAACCAAATACTATATAAACACCGCCACCGATGCCGTACGTATATGGAATATAACGATTGGCGCAACGGGCAGTTTCAGTACCTACAACAGCCCTGGCGCTTACCCTGCCGGGCGATTGCATAAAACCATTACCATAGACGAGCGCAACAAGCAGGTCATTGAATTCAAAGACAAGGAAGGCAAAATCATCCTCAAAAAAGTACAGCTCACCGCCAGTGCAGACGCCGGCTCCGGCAGAAACCATGACAACTGGCTCTGCACCTATTATCTCTACGATGACTTTGGCAACCTGCGTTGTGTGGTACAACCACAGGGTGTGGAAATCATTAAAAGCAATTGGGTGTTGACCAATGCCACTGTTTTGACCGAGCAATGCTTCCGCTATGAATACGACCAACGCCAGCGCATGATTGTTAAAAAAGTGCCCGGCGCCGGGCAGGTAGATATGGTCTATGATGTGCGCGACCGCCTGGTGATGATGCAGGACGCTACATTGAAAGCTGCCAACCAATACCTGGTTACCCGCTATGATCACCTAAACCGACCGACAGAAACAGGCCTCTGGACAAATACCTCATCGCCCCAGGCTCACCGTAATAATATCGGTACCTCACTGACCTATCCCACCGGCGGTACTTATACCTATCTGACCAAAACCGGCTATGACAACTACAGCGGTATACCTTCGGCTTCCACGCTTACGAACAACCTGGATGCAGCTCAGATCAATACCACCTATGGTTTTATTACCAGCTACAATACCACCCCTGATTATGCACAGCAGCTCACCCCTTCCGATCAGACCCGGGGGCTGGTCACCTGGACGGAGACCCGTATCATCGGTACCTCCACTTCTACCTATTCCGTTAATATCTACGATGCCAAGGCCCGGCTCATACAGGTAAAAAACAAAAATCACCTGAGCGGCAGCGATGTATTAACCACCCAGTACAGTTGGGCGGGTCAGCCCCTGGTAACGCTGCAAAAGCAGGTAGTTCCCGCTTCGGGGGGCGCGGTGGCTCAAACCAGCTACATGGTAACCAAATACGCTTACGACAACCTGGGGCGTTTGGTTAAAACAGACAAGAAAATGCACCATAGCCAGATCGGCACTGCCATCGGCTCCATCCCTTACACCACCGTCAGCAGGCTGGAATATGATGCCCTGGGACAACTCAAAAAGAAAGGTCTGGGCCACAAGCCCGACGCTTTGGGACAACCTACCGCTGCACCATTATCCATAGCAGAAAATCAGTACAATATCCGTGGATGGCTGCTGAGTATTAACAAAAAATATATAGCAGAAACATCCAACAACGACCGGTATTTTGGCTTTGAGCTGGGCTACGACAAAAATCCCAGCCTGAGCACCTTTACCGCACAGTACAGCGGCAACATAGCCGGCGTGCTCTGGAAAAGCGAAGGCGACCAGAGAACAAGAAGGTTCAGATATAGCTACGATGCTGCTAACCGGCTCACCGCCGCTACTTTTGCCCAGAACACCTCCGGCGCCACCTTTAATACCTCCGCCGGGGTAGACTTTTCTGTAAGCGGGCTGACCTATGATGCCAACAGCAATATACTCACCATGACCCAAAAAGGGCTGAAGCTTGAAGCTTCCTCAACAATAGACAGTTTGACCTATACCTACAACAGCAACAGCAACAGGCTGCTCAAAGTAAAAGATGCCATCAGCGCCGACAATAAATTGGGCGATTTTAATGACGGCAGCAATGGTACGGGTAACGACTATACCTACGATGTAAACGGCAACCTCAGCAAGGATCTTAATAAAAACATCAGCTCCATTACCTATAACCACCTGAACCTGCCACAGGTGATCACCGTAACCGGCAAAGGCACCATCACCTATACCTACAATGCCGCCGGCGGCAAGCTCAGAAAAGTAACCGCGGAAAGCCCTACCGCGGCCAATGGCAATAAAACCATCACCACCACCACCAACTATATTAGCGGGTTTGTGTATGAAACTAAAACCATCAGTCCTGCCGACCCAAACAATCCCAACTATACAAACAAGCTGCAACTGGCAGCACATGAAGAAGGCAGAATAAGACCCCTGTTCGCAAATGCCACATCACCCAATACCCTTACCGGACTTACTTATGACTACTTTCTCAAAGACCACCTGGGCAATATACGGATGGTGCTTACGGAAGAACAGAAGCAGGATATTTACCCCGCTGCCACCCTGGAAGGCAATATCAATGGCACAGGCAGTCCAAATGCAGTAGCCATAGAAAAGAACTACTATACCATCAACAGCGCTCATATTGTAAACAAGCCGGCAGCCGTAACGGCGTATGTCAATAACAACGGCGCCCCGGTCAATCCCAATCCCAACAGCGTCACCACCGCCAACAGCGCCAAAATGTATAAGCTCAATGGCAATACCAACAAAACCGGGCTGGGTATTACCCTTAAGGTAATGGCAGGCGATAAGGTGAGCATTTTTGGTAAAAGCTTTTTCGCCTCAAACAATACCGGCGGTGTTGCTGCCAACAAAGCCATCGCTGTGCTGGATATCATTACCGGTCTGCTGGGCGGTACTTCCGGCAGTATAGCCGTTACAGCGCATGGCGGCGTTACGGCTGCACAGGTCAACACGGCCGGAACCGCCACCGCCGGTCTCAACTCACTTTTAACCAGCCAGACCAATAATGCCGCCTCAGCGCCCACCATACCCAAGGCATATATCAACTTTATATTCTTCGATGAACAGTTCAGGGTGGTCTCCCGCGGGTTCAGCAAGGTGGGCACTGCCGGAAATGTTAAAACCCATACGGACCTGGCGAACAAGCCCGCTACAAAGAACGGATATGTGTATATTTATGTAAGCAATGAAAGTCCGGTGGACGTGCTCTTTGATAATTTGCAAGTAGCTCATACCAGAGGCCCTATCCTGGAGGAGACGCATTATTATCCATTCGGTTTAACAATGGCGGGGATAAGCTCAAAAGCTCTAAATGGTATTGCTGAGAATAAGTACAAATACAACGGTAAGGAAGAACAGCGAAAGGAGTTCTCCGATGGTTCAGGATTAGAATGGCTGGATTATGGAGCGAGGATGTATGATGCGCAGATTGGTAGATGGCATGTGGTGGATCCGTTGGCGGATAAGATGAGAAGGTTTTCTCCATATACATATGCTTTTGATAATCCAATAAGGTTTATAGATCCGGATGGAATGACGCCAGAGGATATAATTTACTTTAATCGGAAAGGTCAAGAAGTTCATAGAGTTGTTAGTAATGACGTTAATAAGGTTTATATGATTAATGACAACAACGGAATTATGAGCAGTTCCACAACAAGGCTTATTCAATCAACTACAAATGTCCAGGAAGCACAGGCTGCTAATTCATTACTGTCTTCAAAACTTTCAGAACCAAGCACAATGTCAATGTCTTTTACTGGAACTGCAACTGCAAGCGGAGGGACTGATAAAGAAAATAGGGATAGATATACATCTGAAGGGAATCTATCTGTGAAAGTTGGCTTTAATAATGGTGTGGAAGCTGAAATACAAAACTTAAGTGCAATTAGTGGACCTTGGGATTTCGGCCCTACTCCGAATGGAGAGTATACCGGCTCAAGTATAGTAAATACAACCGAGAGTGGGATGGTTAGAGATGGAGTAGGTTTTAAAGTTTATTTGTCGGATAATACAGAATTAAACAGAACACAGCTAAGAATACATCCCGACCAAGTGCCTTCTGTAGGAACTGCGGGCTGCATAGGTTTAGCAGAAAATGCAGACATGTTACAAAAGTTCAGAGGGTATGTCAGAAATCATTTTGCTAATAATCCCAATAATAGTATTAGCGTAAATGTAAATGTTACAAATAATCCCAATTACAATAGACCTAGAAATGGAAGGGGAAATTCAGGAGAATAAAATTTAGCAGAATGAAACTTCTATTATTAACTATACTAATTTTTACAATCAGTTGTAAAAACCCTAGCAGCACAAATAGCAACGATCTGAAAAATAAGAATAATTTAAAACCAAACTACGATCGTATAACTGATAGAGATTCACTTGCCATAGAAACCAGAGATTATATGGTTATTCCAGATGTTAAGGTTAATGATTTGGAATTAGCTAATCCCGAGTCAATTTTGAAGCATATTGGTGATTTAAAGGATTTAATGATTGAAGAAGAAGGATTACCTCATCTTGCTTTGGCTAATAAAAACAAGAAAATCAAGCTTACCTTAATATCCTTCCCAGGTTCTGGTTACAATGATATTTACCAGTTTATGATTGAATATAATACTGATGCAAAAAAAATAAAAGCTATTTCTGATAATAATTTCATAACAGAGAGTAACTTAAAATTAGGAATCAGAAAATACGAAGTATTAAAAATAAAGGGAAATAGTTATACTATGAGTGAAGAAGGTGGCTTTGAAATATTAACATATAGAATAAGCGACTATAATTCTTCGCAATTTTTAAAAAAATACAATTTACCTGGTTATTTTATGGAGTTTAATTTGAAGGAAGATACAGTCGTTAAAATCAAATTTGGATTTGACTATCCATAAGCTCAGTTCTTTCCTATAAAACTCTTGGAGGAGACGCATTATTATCCGTTCGGACTGACTATGGCCGGGATAAGTTCTAAGGCATTAGCGTTCGGAGAGCCTGAAAATAAGTACAAATATAATGGCATCGAGCAGAATAATGATTTTGATTTAAACGTGTATGATGCGCGTTACCGAAATCTTGATCCGCAAATAGGAAGATTCTGGCAGGTAGACCCGAAAATAGAAAGCTTTGAAGCACTATCTCCTTATGCTGCTATGATGAATAACCCGATAAGGTATAGTGATCCGCTGGGAGATTCTACAATACCAGGAGCCGGATTTCTCAGAAACTTATGGGAGGGAATTAAAGATGGAGGAATAGAAACCAAAAAGTTCATAGGTAGTTTAGGAACATTGGAGGGTTGGAAAAACTTGGCAACTGGAGTTGCAGCAACGGTTAATATGGTAAATGGTTCATCACCAGAAGCCCTTATGCAGAAAGCACAGTTTGGCGCAAAGATCGTTGAAGGTGTTCAGAGTATACCCAACATGAGCAGTGATGAATTGGGGCATGCAGTTGGATATGGGGCTGAAAAAGTTGGAGAGGCAGTGTTGTTGAGTAAGGGAGCGGGGATGGTGAAAAATGCAGTCGCTGGAGCGGAAGCGGTAGAGACTTTAAATATGGTGAACCCCAGCACACTAATAGCAACCGAAAATGGAATTACCTGGACAAAAAGCACACAAAATGTTGCGTCTATTATGAATTCTGCAAAAGATATTGGTATTACAAGACCAATCGATGTATTTCTCAACAATGGAAAATCCTATATTGTGAATGGGCATCACAGGGCACATGCGGCTTCCCGTTTAGGAATAAATGTTCCCGTCAATTATGTTTCATCACCAGGCAATTATTCGAATGTTTTTGAGCTGCAAAATGCTGCTGCAAAAGCGGCGCAAAGCTCATTCAAGGTTGATGGTAGGTTGTTAAAAACTTTACTCAAGTAGTTGTATGAATAGTTTAGAAAATATATATTCAGATTTTATAAAAAGATTCCAGTCTATATTGGTTTTCATTGTAAAAAATTTTGGAACAAAGAGTATCTTAATAAAAAAAAATAAAAGGTTGATTCCTGAAAGAAATCTTTCTATTAAAGACTCTAATATTAAAGGATACGTTTTTCACGGTTCGGGATGCCAATTTATTTTCAAAAATTTAAACGTTGACATAGAATTTAACAACGACAATATTGGATTTACTGAATGGGGCTTTTATCGATTTGTGGAAAGTGAAAAGTTTCATATTACAGAAGAAGAAGTTAATTCGTTTTTGCTGGAGAAGGTAAAAAACAACGAACTAGCTTATGACGGGAAAATATATGTAATAAAATAATTAATAGAATTATCCATTTAGTTCTCCGCAGCGTTTCTCCTCCCGGCCAAGTGCGTTAGCAGAACTCTGCGGCAGGCGGATAAATGAGGCTATTCATTACAGATAAGCCACCACCAAATACATCAATGGCGCGGTGTTCGAAAGCCGCACCATCAGTCCTGCCGACCCCGGCAGACCGGACTATCCCGATCGCCTATTGTTCATCAGCCAGCCGGAGGGCAGGCTGCGTATAGTATTTGAAGCCGCAGACCCCAACGTGATCAAAGAATTTGTGGATGATTATTTTGTAAAAGACCACCTGGGTAATGTACGGGTAGTGCTGACTGATGAGGTGAAGGAAGATACATATCCAGATGTACGCAATTATCGGGTAGTTACTAAAAATATTACTCATGGCAATATCCCTGAAAGAGCACAGCCTTACATTACTCAAATGATAGAAAACATACTATCAGGCAAATCAATTGATGAAATCCTACGTGAAAAAGAATAAAAATGAGACAATATTGTATATTATTTATCTTGATTGGTTCAATGTATTCTTGTGTCAATAGCGAAGAAATAAAAGGTGTTGAAGTTAAAGGAACTGTTTTTGACGATAATACAGGTGTTCCGATTAGTAATGCTCGTGTCACTATATTGTGCTGGCGAAAAGTAAGAGAAGAAGAAACATATGACAAGGTTGACACTGTAACAGATAACAATGGTCGCTTTGAAGTGATGTTTGAAGAGGGATTTAAGATAGACGTTGGTAGCATATCTCCCAACTATCACCCTACAGTAAAGGAAATAACAGATATAACTAAAAGTATAAACATTGATCTAAAATTAAGCCGCAATACGGCTACAGGTACATTGAAAAATTTAGGTCAAATGACTGTCTTTGCCAGAGAGTACAATAATATTAATCCTCCTATTAATAAGCAATATTTTGGAATTGATCTTTTAAATGGAGTCATTAGTGTCCGGTAAAAAATAACATTAGTTCTTTGAAAGTCTTATTGGATAAAGGTTTGATCAAAATTTAGTTTGGTGACGATTTAAAATGAGTCATTTTATAACTTGCTGAAAATCAGCATGGTTATGAATCAAGGCAAATATGTCTTTGCACAAGCAATTACCTTTCTTCCTGCCAGAATATTTGATCGTTGTGTACGTAAATATCAAGGCGATAAGTGGGTAAAACATTTTACGTGCTGGAATCAACTGTTGTGTATGATGTTTGGACAATTAACTAACCGCGATAGTCTCAGAGACTTACTTGTTTGCATAAATGCACATCAGCCAAAGCATTATCATTTAGGATTAGGAAAACGTATATCCCGGTCTAATCTTGCTGAAGCGAATGAGAAAAGAGACTATCGGATCTTTGAGATGTTTGCTTATGAAATGATTGCCGAAGCCCGAAAATGCTGCATACCTGATAGCGATTTTAATTTGTCTGTCCAGGGAAGCGTATATGCTTTTGATAGCACTGTGATAGATTTATGCTTAAATGTATTCTGGTGGGCTACTTTTCGAAAAGCTAAAGCCGCTATCAAACTGCACACGTTGTTTGATGTAAAGACCTCCATTCCTGTTTTCATACATATTACTGCTGCAAGTGTGCACGATGTAAATGGATTGGATAAGCTTGTTTACGAAACTGGTGGATATTACATCATGGACCGTGGCTACGTTGACTTTGAAAGACTTTACATTATTGACCAGCATGAAGCCTTTTTTGTCACCAGGGCCAAAAGTAATACTAAGTTGAAACGAATATCATCTTCAAAGCCAGACAAATTGAAAGGTGTAATGTGTGATCAGCGGGTAATACTTACGGGTCATTACTCTTACAAATCCTATCCGAAGCAATTTCGGAGGATAAAATTTTATGATGCTGAGCAAAACAGAACGTTTGTCTTTCTGTCCAATAACCTTACACTTCCTGCTATCGAAATCGCTATGTTGTATAAGTATAGATGGAGAATAGAACTGTTTTTCAAATGGATCAAGCAACACCTCAAAATAAAATCCTTTTGGGGCACTTCTGCTAACGCAGTGAAAATACAAGTCTACATTGCTATCATTACCTACACGATGGTAGCAATTATCAAAAGCAAGTTGAGGTTGAAGCAATCAACCTATGAAATCTTACAGGTGATGAATGTATCTCTTTTAGATAAAACGCCTTTAAGGCAACTTTTTGAAAACACTTTATCCCAAGATGTCAAAGAACAAAATTATACTCAATTGAAAATCAATCTAATTTAACCGGACACTAATGAAATGGAGTGAATACTAAATCGCCTGACAGTATAGATATTAGTGTTGAAAATTATTCTGGAACTGGCTTTCCTAAAATTTTAGTTACAAGTGAAAAGGGTGGGATAGTGCCAATCTTTAATATAAAAATGGGTTTGCTAAAGACTATGGCTTAACTTTTAATATTGAGTTACAGACAGAGGGGCGAGAATTTAATAGTGCCGCCGAAATGAGACTTGATTATTATATCTTAAAGAAAATTTAATTCTGCCTGTAAACCGCCTCAAAACTGGCACAGGTGATTTCAGAGATCACTATATTTTAAAGAAAGCAATTTAATATACCTATGTTGTACCAAAAGAAAAAGGCTTCCAGTAATTCCTCCTGAAAGCCTTATCTGGCTTGTGGTGTGGGGCGGGATCGAACCGCCGACACAAGGATTTTCAGTCCTTTGCTCTACCGACTGAGCTACCGCACCAGTTATTTTTGAAAAAGTCAAGAATCCTGACATTCAAAACGGGCAGCAAAAATAGGGGTTTCCGGTATAACAGCGAAAAATAAACCCTAAAAGTTATGTTTTTCTAAAAGGGAGAAGGTGTAACCCATCTACCTTACACCCTATACCCTACACCTTCCTACATTCCGTATTCATTCAAAAATTTGATCCGCATGATCTTCAACTGCTCCCAGGTATAGTTGCCATCGCTCAGCTCCTGCTGCGCTACCTGCAATGAGGAGGTTTCGCAGCTTTTAAAATAATCCAGTATATCGTCCTGGTCGTACTCATCCACCATTTCGTCAATAGCATAATCAAGGTTAAGCTTGGTTCCGCTGGCAGCAATGGTTTCCATTTCCTCCAGCAGGGCATCCAGGCGAATATCTTTGTTTTTAGCGATAGACTCGAGCGGGATCTTCTTATCCGTTTGCTGAATGATGTATACTTTTAAACCGCTCTTGTTCACTACGCTCTTCATCACAAAATCATCAGGGCGCTCAATATTGTTTTCCTCTACATACCGCGCTATCAGCTCAACAAAGGGTTTGCCATACCGCAATGCCTTCCCCTTGCTCACACCCTGGCATTTTTCCAGCTCGGTAATGGTAGTGGGATACAGGGTAGACATATCCTGTAACGAAGTTTCGAGGAAGATCACAAAAGGCGGCAGCCCTTTTTTCTTTGCTTCTTTCTGGCGAAGCTCCTTCAGCATTTCAAACAGCCTTTCATCGGTTCCGCCTCCCGTATTGGCTTCCGCCCCGCCTTCCTCATCGTCTTCATTGGCATCTTCAAACAGGTTATTCAGTACTATTTTAAACGAAACAGGTTTCTTGAAAAACTTATCCCCTTTTGGGCTTATTTTCAACACCCCGTACTCTTCAATATCTTTTTGCAGCAGCCCTTCCAGCAGCATCTGCCGTATCAGCGAATTCCAGTAATGATCGGGTTGGTCATTGCCTGTGGCGAACTCGGGCAAGCCGCCATGCCTGTACATGTTGATCTGCGGAGTAAGCCTTCCTATGATCATATTTACCACGTAATCGGTAGCAAAACGCTCGTCCAGCTTCTTAATTACCTTCATCACCTTCATCACATCATCCTTCGCTTCTACTCTTTCTTTGGGGTGAAGGCAATTATCGCACTGCCCGCAATTATCGGCGGTATATTCTTCGCCAAAATAACTCATTAATATCTTGCGGCGGCACACCCCGGCTTCGGCAAATGCCACCGTTTCACTAATAAGCTGGGCTCCTACTTCCCGTTCGCTTAACGGCTTATCGCGCATCAGGTGCTCCAGCTTGGCAACATCTTTATGTGAATAATATAAAATACATTTTCCTTCCAATCCGTCCCTTCCGGCACGTCCCGTTTCCTGGTAATAATTTTCTATTGATTTCGGGATATTATAGTGTATTACAAACCGGATGTCGGGCTTGTCTATACCCATTCCAAAGGCGATAGTAGCCACAATAACCTGCATTTCTTCACTCAAAAACAGGTCCTGGCGTTCCGCCCTCAGCTTACCGTCAAAACCCGCGTGGTAGGGAACCGCCTTTATACCATTCGCTACCAGTATGTCGGCCAGCTCTTCTGTGGTTTTGCGGTTCAACGTATAAATAATACCGCTTTTGCCTTTCATCCCAACAATGAACTTCACTATGCCTTTGATCGTTTGCTCTTTTTTGATCTTGGGCTGAATTTCATAATAAAGGTTGCTGCGGTTAAACGATGATATAAATATTTTCGGATCGCGCAGGTCAAGGTTTTTAATGATATCACTTTGCACTTTAGGGGTAGCGGTTGCCGTTAATGCTATTACAGGAATATCCGGGTTAATTTCCGTCATCATTTCACGCAAACGGCGATACTCGGGCCGGAAATCATGCCCCCATTCGGAAATACAGTGAGCCTCATCTACCGCGAAAAATGACAATTCAAGATTTCTGAAAAAATCAAGATTTTCCTGCTTGGTCAATGTTTCGGGAGCTACATATAATAACTTGGTATGCCCGGCGGTAAGATCATCCTGCACTTCCCGGATCTCTTTTTTGCTTAACGTGGAATTTAAAAAATGGGCCACATTGTCATTACTGCTGTATCCGCGCACCAGGTCTACCTGGTTTTTCATTAACGCAATGAGCGGCGAAACGATCACCGCGCAACCCGGACTGATAAGGGCGGGCAACTGGTAGCACAGGCTTTTCCCTCCCCCGGTAGGTTTTATCACAAACGTATCATTACCCGCCAGCAGGCTTTCAATTACGGCCTCCTGGTTGCCTTTGAATTTATCAAATCCAAAGTACTCTTGCAGGGCTACATGCAGATTGTGTGTTTTTTTTAACGATTTTACTTTAGGACTGTTATTTTTTGCAGGGGCTTTCGCTTTCGATGCAGTTTTTTTTGTTGCTGTTGCCATGTCTGTCTGTTTTCCTTCACACTTTACATGAGGGCATCATGATTTTTAAAAAAGTGATCGAAGGTACTACAATATGAGGTTTTTCGGAAGTTAATATCGCTTTAAAGAAGGATATCCATTATTTGTTCTCAAACCTTTAAAAGGTATGAAAAATAGTTGATATGGTAAAGAAATTTTATATAGGTGGTGTCTCAACCCGTTATATGCAGAGAAATGCTAGTGTTTTGCGAACCAGTATTTTTCATTTAGGTTTGCGCTTTATATGATGGCATCAATTGATATTCAAACAATTGCCAAAAGGACCATCCTGATGGAAGCGGAAGCGGTAAAGCAACTGGCCTCCTATATCAACCATCAGTTTGAAGAAGTGGTGAATGTTATAGCCAATTGCCCCGGCAAAGTGGTGATCAGCGGTATTGGTAAAAGCGCTTTAATAGCCCAAAAAATCGTTGCCACCTTTAATTCAACAGGCACGCCGGCAGCCTTTTTGCATGCCGCCGATGCCATACACGGCGACCTTGGACTGGTACAGCCGGGCGATGTGATCATGCTGATCAGCAAAAGCGGCGAAAGCCAGGAAATAAAAGTGTTGATACCCCTTATCAGGAATTTTGGGAACCCTGTTATAGCAGTAACCGGCAATACCGGATCGTACCTGGCTGTTAACGCCAGCTATATATTAAATACTACCGTAGCGCAGGAAGCCTGTCCTAATAACCTGGCGCCTACTACCAGCACAACCGCTCAACTGGTTATGGGCGATGCACTGGCTGTTTGCCTCATTGAGAAGAACGGGTTTACGGGGGATGATTTTGCCAAATTTCATCCCGGGGGTATGCTGGGCAAACGCTTATACCTGAAGGTGAATGACCTGTATATGAAAGGCACCCGGCCGCAGGTTGCACCGCAAACCAGTTTAAAAGAGGTGATCGTAGCTATTACTCAAAACAGGATGGGGGCCACGGCTGTAATAAAAGATGGTTTTATTGCCGGGATCATTACCGATGGAGACATCCGCAGGATGCTGCAGCAACGGGAAGACCTGGCAGGTGTAACCGCAGAAAATATTATGAGCCAACATCCAAAATGCATTGAAGAAGGAGAGCTTGCGGTAAACGCGCTGGATATGATGCGCAGGAATAGTGTAAGTCAGCTGCTGGTAACAAGCAACGGCGTTTATGCCGGCATACTCCATATGCACGACCTGTTGCGGGAAGGGATTATTTAGAAACACAAACAGCATATATAATATATTTATTTTTAAATGTTTCCATAGATTCATCATTTAAATATTCAAATAACTGTATCTGCCTGATTTTATCAGCTATTGCCCTTAATTTTGAGTTTATCCGCGAAAAAACATGAATAAAAATCATTATGTAGCAATCATGGCCGGAGGCATCGGCAGTCGTTTTTGGCCCATGAGCCGAACTTCATATCCCAAGCAATTCCTTGACATACTGGATACAGGTAAAACCCTGATACAGGAAACTTTCGACCGTTTCGCAGACTTTATTCCAAAAGGAAATATTTACATTATTACTTCCGAGGAGTATATTTCTATTGTAAAAAAGCAGTTACCGGAGGCTTTGGCAGAAAATATACTGGGCGAGCCATCCCGCAAAAACACCGCACCCTGCATTGCTTATATTTCGCACAAACTCAATAAGCTGAACCCCGAAGGTTGCCTGATCTGCGCCCCGGCAGATCATCTTATTACAGAAAAAACAGCTTTTAAAAAAGTTTGTATTGAGGCTTTGAGTTTTGTGAGAGTTCACAACGCACTGGTTACATTAGGCATTAAGCCTGCAAACCCTAATACAGGTTATGGCTACATACAGATAGAACAGTACGAGGTGAGCGATAATGTGTACAAAGTAAAAACCTTTACCGAAAAGCCCAACCTGGATATAGCTAAAACTTTTCTTGCCAGCGGCGACTTTTTATGGAACGCGGGCATTTTTGTATGGAAAACAAAAAACATAGTACAGGCGTTTGAGAAATACCTGCCCGAAATCAATGAACTGTTCGCGGCCGAAGAAAACGCATTCAATACGCCCGGCGAAAAGGAAGCGGTTGAAAGAATATACCCGCAATGCACCAATATTTCCATAGACTATGGCATCATGGAAAAAGCGGACAATGTGTATCTTATTCCTTCCAGCTTTGGCTGGAGCGATTTGGGCACCTGGAACTCCGCCTACGATAATATGGAAAAAGATAAAGCTGAAAACGCGGTATCTGCCAACCATATCATGCTTTTCGACGCCACCAGGAACATCATACATGTACAAAAAGACAAGCTGGTAGTGCTCCAGGGACTGGATAGCCACATTGTAATAGACACGGGAGATGTGCTGCTGATCTGCGACCGCAGTAAAGAGCAGGAGATAAAAGAATATGTGTCGCAGATAAAAATAGCCAAAGGCGATAAGTTTTTATAATTATTCTTATGGCTGCAGGCTGATCGCTATCAGCTATCTTATAAATTCTCCAGCATCTCTACCACCTTTTCGCTTTTAAGAATAAAATAGCCCAGCCTGTCGTTGCTTACGCCGTCTTTCAACTGGTAGCTGAACTCCAGCTTGTCATTATTTACATTGGTTTCAAAATATTTGAAAGAGATATTCCCTTTATTCTTTATCTCTTCACTTATTTCGTACAGGTGGGTAGAGAGTACAAAAAGCGACCCTTTGATTTTAGTAAGCCCGTTAATGACCGCCAACGAACAGCGCATCGCATCCTGCACATTGGTTCCTTTAAACAGCTCATCCATCAAAACCAGCCATTTTTTACCATTGTTAATAGTGAGGATGGTATTTTTTATACGTTGCACTTCATTAAAAAAATAGCTTTCTCCTTTTACAATATTATCCGCCACATTAATATTGCTCAACACACCATCGAACATGGTTAGCTGCAATCGTTGCGCCGGTACGCCCATACCCAGGTGCGCGAGGTATACCGCCACTCCCAGCGATTTAATAAAAGTGCTTTTGCCGGCCATATTGGCCCCCGTAAGAAAAAGAAAATTACTGCTGGGCGATAAAACAATATCATACGCTACAGGCTTTGCCAGCAGGATATGGTATATTTTATCTGCTTTAATAAAGGGATCGGCGGAAATAACAAATTCGGGGAACTGGAGCTTATACTCCGTTACCGCCCGCGCCATAGAATACCAGGCATCCATCTGGTAAAATATATCTGCCAGCTCATCCAACCGGGAGCGGAATCCCGACCGGAAAAAATGCCCGTAATACAGGTTCTCCCTGATAGAAAATTTTTCACTCGCAGGCTTATTCAGCAATTCCTGCAGTTGCTGGTGCTGCAAAAGCGAGCGGATACGTGAAGCAAACAATTGCAGCCTTGCCGGTGCGTCGCTTTCGTTTGCCAGCACAGCCAGCCGGTGCATACCCAGTATAAAATCACGGAAATGTGTAACCGAATATCTTACAAGGCTATAGTCAACGGTGTGCAATATTTTATATATGCGGGTGCTTATAAAGTCAGCCGAGGATGGGATAGGATCTATGGCGGTTTCGTAAAACCGGTCTATCACCATCATGGTTCCGTTGGTAATGGATTTTGGCCATTTATCCAGGTTGGCAATAATGATCTTTAATATCTTCTGCGTGGCAAGTATTTTATCAAGGTCGGATGCGGGCTCTGTCATCATCCACCGTAACCACTCTTTACCGCCATTGGTACTTGTAAAATTAATTTTATGAAATACAGAAAATTCTTCTTCCGCGCTGAAAACGGACAGGTCGTTGTATGTGGTTTTGTCTATTTGCATAATGTAGATGGTACGGTTAATGCATAACAGGTATTACACCGAACGCTCAAACATAAGGCGTTCACCCTGCTTAGATTCATTCCATAACTCTTTTCCATAATTTTCATATACCAAATTGCCATTTACAAAAGTATGGGTAACAGCAGCAGGAAACCCGAAGCCTTCCAGGGGACTCCAGCCGCATTTATATAATATGTTGCCGGGAGCTATCGTGTAAGGCCTGTTCATGTCTACCAGCACCAGGTCTGCCCAATATCCTTCGCGTATATACCCCCTGTTTTGCAGCTGGTAACAATCCGCTACGGCATGGCTCATTTTCTGCACAATTTTTTCGAGGCTTATTGTACCCTGCTTATAATAATGCAGCATCAGCAGTAATGGATGTTGTACCAGCGGTAAGCCCGCATGTGCGTGTTCGTAAGTAATGCCATCGGCTGATTTCAATACGCCCTGTTCATTTCTTACATATCCCTTTTCTTCCAATGTGTGAGGTGCATGGTCGGTGGCTATAATATCAATGCGGTCGTCGAGCAGCGCCTGCCATAACGCCTCCCTGTGGTGCGGGGCTTTTATGGCAGGATTACACTTTATAAGATACCCGAGCCTTTCGTAATCGTTTGCCGAAAAATGCAGGTGATGTACGCAAACCTCGCAGGTGATCCTTTTTTCCTTTAATGGCAACAGGTTGGTAAATAACTGCAGCTCTTTCGCCGTGGATATATGTAGTATATGTAACCGGCTGTTATGCTTTTTGGCAAATTGTATGGCAGTAAACGACGATTCAAAGCAGGCGTCTTCATCCCTGATCAAAGGATGATCGGCGGCTGTTAGCAGGGGCTTTGAACTTTTGATGCGCTCATAATTGGATTTAATGATCTTTTCATCTTCACAATGTGTGGCTATAAGTACTTCCGCTTCTCCAAAAATCTTATCGAGCGTCAGGTAGTTATCTACCAGCATATTACCGGTACTCGATCCCATAAAGATCTTAATACCGCATATTTTATCTTTCAGCTTATTTACTTTCAACACTTCATCGGCGTTGGTATTGGAAGTGCCCATAAAAAAGGAGTAATTAGCCAGCGATGTTTGGGCGGCAAGGGCATACTTCTGCTCCAGCAGGTCAATGGTTAAAGCATTCGGTATGGTGTTGGGCATTTCCATAAAAGAAGTAACGCCGCCCGCCACCGCAGCTTTCGATTCTGTATAGATGGTTGCCTTATGCGTAAGCCCGGGTTCGCGAAAATGTACCTGGTCGTCTATTACTCCGGGCAAAAGATATTTACCCTCCCCGTTAATTTCCCGCTCATTAGCTGTAGTGGTAATGGTTCCCGCTATCTTTTCAATCCTGCCGTTCTTTATCAACACGTCTTTTACGGAAGTTGTATTTTCATTTACAAGGTTAATATTCTTCAAAACATAGCTATACATAGTAAAACGATTAGTAATGCAATTATATTTATTGATGCAATTTAATTGAATACTTTATTTTTACACCGCTCTGCCTTTGATAAATACCCGCTGTTGCACAGATGCTGTTACCTGATTTTTCACCAATCATAGCTACTGATGAAGAAGCTGATTTTATCGGTTTGTATTATTTGCTCCTTTTTTGCCGCCCTGGCCCAACAACGCCAGGAAAAAATGAACCTTGACCTTGAAAAGATCTGGAGCGGTTACTTTGATGAGCGCAAATATGTTGTGCACATGCTGAACCAATCGCCCAGGTTTGCGTGGATACAAACAGATACCGGATCAGGACCGCAGGTGATCCTGGCATTGGATTTCAATACCACCAGGATTGTAGATACCCTGTTCAGCAACCAGATCAAAAGTGGTTCAGATTCTATACCCACTACATTTACCTATTTCCAGGATTTCCGCTTTTCGCCAGACGATAACAAGATACTCATTCAAACCCAAATTGAGCCCCAGTTCGTTATTTCAGAAAAGTCATTCAACTATGTTTGGGACATCAGCAAAAAAACATTGCGGGTTGTTTCCGCGAGCGGCAAACAGGTGTACCCCACTTTTTCGCCCAACAGCAAATGGCTGTCCTATATACTGGAGGCCAACTTATACCTGATGGATCTTGAAAAGAATACTACCACGCCTGTTACGATAGATGGATTTGAAGGGCAGTTTTTATACGGCATGAATGACGCCTTGTATGAAAACGGCTTTGGCCTCACCAAAGCTTTTGACTGGAGCCCCGATAGCAGGTATATTTCCCTATTACGCTTTAATGAAAATTCGGTAAAGAACTATCCTGTTACAAGTTATGAAAGAGCCTATGCCGAAGTAAGGAATCAACGCTATCCCCTGGCTGGAGAAATGGTGCCCGAAGTAAAAGTTTTTGTATATGATGTTGCCAACAAACTTTTTATACCGGTTGATATTGGTGTAAACCCCGATCAGTATATTACAGGTACCCGCTGGAGCCCCGACAGTAAAACACTGTTGGTGCAAAGACTTAGCCGAGACCAGAAACGCCTGGAGATCCTGAAGGCAGATGTGGTTACCGGCAAAACCACCGTTATTTATACCGAAGAAAAAAAGGACAATTATGTTCGTATTTATGACGAAAATATCTGGTTCATCAACAATGGCAAATCATTTTTGTGGTTAAGTGAAAAAGACGGCTATTCTCACCTGTACGAAATAAACCCTGATTCAACTTCTGCCCGGCCTGTTACCAGCGGTAAATGGGAAGTTATTAACGTAGAAGCCATAGATGATACCCGGGGCGAGATATTTTATACCTCAAACGAAATTGTATCGCACCAGAAACAGTTGTACAAGATCGGTTACAACGGGAAAAACAAAGTGCGGCTTACCAAAGGCAGCGGTTATCATAATATCGGCATAAGCAGCGATAAAAAATATTTTTTCGACGAGCTATCCACGCTCAACAAACCGGCTTTATACCAGGTATCTCCTGCTACGGGTAAGGAACAACGAAAGCTTATTGAAAATAAAGAGCTGCGCGACCGTATGAAAGACTACAAGATACAGGATGCGGATTTCTTTACCGTAAAGGCAAATGATTCAACAACATTGAACGGCTGGCTGATACGGCCCTTTGGGACGCCTCGGGCCAAGCTGCCTTTAATATTGTATGTATACGGTGGATCAACCCGCCAGGAAGTACTGGACAGGTGGGGCGATAAGTTTGCATTAACCATGCGCTGGCTTGCCAACCAGGGATACGTGGTGGCCTGCATTGACCCGCGCGGTACCCCCGGCAAAGGCGAAGCTTTCAGAAAAATAAACTATAAAAAACCGGGCGACATAGAAATTGAAGATCTTGTGAAGGTAAAAGACTACCTGGCCAGGAATTACAGGATAGATCCCCAAAATGCTTCCGTTATGGGTTGGAGCTATGGAGGTTATCTTGCAGCACTGGCGCAAACCAAATACGCGAAAGAGTTTAAAGCCGCTATAGCCATTGCACCGGTAACCAACTGGCGTTTTTATGAAAACATATACGCGGAACGACTGCTTTCTTTACCCAGCGAAAACGCGGAAGGATATAAGAACGCTTCGCCCATAAGCTTTGCGGATAATTACCAAAGGGGGCTTTTTTTGGTGCACGGTACCGCCGATGATAATGTACACCTGCAAAACAGCCTTGAGCTAAGCAAACAATTAACCAATGCCCGTAAAACAAACTTTGAACAGCATTTCTACCCCGATAAAACGCACAACCTCAGCGATGGTACGCCTAACATCCTGAGAATGAGCCTGTATACCCGGATCAATGAGTTCCTTAAACGTGAGCTGAAATAAAAGAACATGTTCTGCGTAAGTCCTCCCCGGAAGAATGTTAGGGAGTAAAGCCGGTTTTAAGCTTTCAAAAGCTTAAATTACACGCCGGATGATCTGTAAATAGAGCTGCATTATTCGTGAGTACCCTGTTAAAAATAAGAGCCAGGTTTATTATTGCTGTACACATGTCAGCATGCATTCTGTTCAGCGGTTATGTTGGGGCGCAAACTGATAATCCTTATCATATCAATGGTAACGCCTCGCAGGAAAATTGCAACTGCTATACCCTTACAACCGATGTCATTAACCAATCCGGCTCAGTATGGAATATCAATAAGATCAATTTAACCCAGCCTTTTGATTATCATTTCAACATATACATGGGGTGTAAAAACGACAACGGGGCGGATGGTATTGCCTTTGTATTACAGCCCATCAGTACCAGCATTGGTGTGGCGGGAGAGGGATTGGGTATACAGGGCGTGGCTCCTTCGGTTGCGATAGCTGTTGATACTTACCAGAACACTAACCTGGGCGATCCCACGTACGATCATCTTTCAATACACCTGAATGGAGACCTTTCTCACAATTCTTCTAATAATATCGGCCCCCCGGTAACCGCTTTGGCAAACAGCGATAATATTGAAGATTGTGCCTGGCATGTATTGAGAATTTCATGGGATCCGGTAACTACCTATCTCACAGTATATATGGATAATATTGAACGGTTAAAGGTGACTACCGACCTGGTTCAAAATATATTTAATAACGACCCAATGGTATTCTGGGGATTTACGGGCTCTACCGGCAGCCTGTCCAATCACCAGCGTTTCTGCACTTCGCTCAACGCGTCTTTCAGCCTGGGTGAAAACATCAGCACGTGTTACCCCGAACCCATCCTTTTACAGGACAGCTCTACATCTTTCGGCACTATTGTAAAATGGTTCTGGGATTTTGGTGATGGCACTACCGATACGGTTAAAGCTCCGGCGCCCCATTTGTACCCGCGGCCCGGCAATTATGATGTTACTTTGAACATTCTGGGGAATAACGGCTGCCTGTCCGATACCTTCCGGCAACGTATAGTAGCAGGCTCCGAACCTTTTGCCGATTTTGATTTCAGGCAGCCGCCGTATTGCGACGATAAGCTCATTCCTTTCCACGACCTTTCGTCCGTAGCATTTGGCACGATCAATCAATGGCTGTGGTTGGTAGATGGAAACAACAGTTCCTTAACCGGACCGGGCTTTTTTCAGCAGTTAACTGCCGGTAACCACACTGTAAGCTTATCGGTTTCAACAAAAGAAGGATGTATATCAAGCCCTGTTACAAAAACAATCGCCATATCTGAACATCCTGAAATATCAATGGCAGAAGCAATGGATGCCTGCAGGGACGAGCCGGTTCTGTTTGAATCGGCAAATATAAAACCGAATATAGCCATTCAGCAATGGTTCTGGAACTTTGGCGATCATACTACCGGGGGTTCGGCATCAACAGAACATACGTACAAGCTCGGCGGCGATTATAACGTGCAGGTATACGCAATGGCGGAAAACGGCTGCTTGTCTGATACGCTTGAACAGCAGGTAAGCATTTTTGCCACGAATGCCCGGGCCGGTAACGATACGGTTATTGCCGCCGGGCAACCTTTACAATTGCAGGCCACCGGTGGCGATTATTTTGAATGGGCTCCATCGGCAGGACTAACCCAGCCGGATATTGCCAACCCTGTAGCAACATTACAGCAGGATGGATTGTATACGGTAACCGCTACTTCCAACGCGGGTTGCCCTACAACCGATACTATATTCATTAAGGTATACAAAGGACCCGAGCTGTATGTTCCCACGGCATTTACGCCTAACGGCGACCGCATAAATGATGTATTCAGGTTTACTGCCGCGGGTATGACGGACATTTACTACTTCAAAATATACAACCGCTATGGGCAGCTTGTATACAATTCAACCGATCCGGAAAAAGGCTGGGATGGCACATGGAATGGCCAACCCCAGGCGAACGATACCTATGTTTGGATGATAGGAGCTAAAGATTATATGGGCAATATAGTAAACAGAAAGGGAATGGTTACGCTGATACGATAATACCGGCAAAAAAAAGCCTGCAGGTATTGTACCGCAGGCTATTGGCAGGCTTTTTTCAGCGTGTTATTTTATCAGCCGAATGGTTAACGGGTACCTGTACTTTTTTCCTTCACTGGCCCTGATAGTGGCTATTATAGCAAATACTACAGCCAGTATCCACACTACCCATATCAAAATAATACCAATAATTGTAATTGCCAATACGATATAAGCGATCAAAAGCGTGATCTGAAAATTCAATGACTCTTTCGCGTGATCGCTTATAAACTTTGACTCATCTTTTTTGATCAAATAAATGATCAAAGGGGGAATAAACCCTCCTATAAGTGTAAGAATATGGGAAAGGATCGCCATTGTTTTTTCATCGCTGGTAGGCGGTACAATGGGTTGTTCTTCTGTTCCGAGTAAAGAGCTTTGTTCCATAAATTGAATTTAGTACCGAAATATAAATCAATTCATCAGCATTTCCTATAATGAACCCGGAAAAATTATGCAAGTTCCACCTGTTCGTTTACATACTGATGGAGCCTGTGCAGGAAAGTATACAGTTGCTCCATACCGTCAATATCTTCATGTACCAGTAAAAAGTTCCTGCCGGTTTGCTTCAGCCGCGCCTTATTGGTAAGTGTTTGCAGGTACTTCAGCATTTTATTGAACAGCTCCGATTCAAAATAGGGCGAATCGGGATTGTTCACAAAATAGCAACGAAGGGTATTTTCTTTTAATACCATCTTTTCAAAACCCAGCTCCACTGCCATTTTGCGGCAGCGAACCGTTGTAAACAGGTCTTCTACCTGTGGCGGTACAGGTCCAAACCGGTCCGCCATCTCCACATGGAATAACTGCAGTTCCTCTTCATTGTCCGCGTTATCGAGCCGGGTATATAACGACAACCGTTCATTGATACTTTCCACATACGAATCGGGGATCAGTATTTCCAGGTCGGTATCTATGGTACAATCCTGCACATAATCTTCCTGCTGCTGAATTTCTTCTTTAAACACCTCGCGGAAAGAGGTGCGCTTCAATTCACGGATGGCTTCATCCAAAATTTTCTGGTACATTTCAAAGCCTATCTCAGCCATAAACCCGCTTTGCTCACCACCCAGCAAATTTCCCGCCCCGCGTATGTCAAGGTCGCGCATGGCTATCTGGAAACCGCTTCCAAGCTCACTGTGCTGTTCCAGCGTTTGCAACCGTTTACGCGAATCATTGGGCAATGTACTCATAGGAGGCGCCAGCAAATAACAAAAGGCTTTTTTATTGCTCCTGCCCACTCGTCCGCGTAACTGGTGCAGGTCGCTTAACCCAAACTGGTGGGCATTATTAACAATGATCGTATTCACATTCGGAATATCCACGCCGCTTTCTACAATATTGGTGCAGATCAATACATCGTATTTCCGGTCAATAAAATCCAATATACGCTCTTCCAGTATATGCCCTTCCAACTGACCATGTGCCACACCTATACTTAAATCGGGGCATAAGCCTTGTATGATCACCGCCATTTCATTCAACCCTATAACCCGGTTGTGTATAAAGAAAACCTGTCCGCCCCGTTCTGTTTCATAATAAATGGCATCGCGGATAAAATCTTCATTAAACACCTGCACTTCCGTTTGTATAGGCTGCCTGTTAGGCGGAGGCGTATTGATAATGCTCAGATCCCGCGCACCCATCAGGCTAAACTGCAGCGTTCTGGGTATAGGCGTTGCCGTTAGTGTAAGGCAATCCACATTTGTTTTAAGCGTTTTGATCTTTTCCTTATGCCCTACGCCGAACTTCTGTTCTTCATCTATGATCAATAAGCCAAGATCCTTAAACTTCACTTCCTTTCCTACCAGCGCATGCGTGCCAACAATAATATCTATTTTGCCTTCCTGCAGTTGCTTCAGCGTTTCCTTTTTTTCTTTGGATGATTTGAACCTGTTGATATAATCAACCGTTACCGGGAAATCTTTCAACCGCTCCCGGAAGGTTTTGTAATGCTGGAAAGCCAGGATGGTGGTTGGTACCAGTATGGCAGCCTGCTTATTATCGCAACAGGCTTTAAAGGCGGCGCGCACCGCTATCTCTGTTTTACCAAAGCCCACATCGCCGCATACCAGCCTGTCCATAGGGCTTGGCGTTTGCATATCCTTTTTTACATCAGCCGAAGCCTTGCTCTGGTCGGGCGTATCTTCATAAATAAAGGAGGCCTCCAGCTCTGTTTGCATATAGTTGTCCGGGCTGTGGGCAAACCCTTCCTGCGCTTTCCGCTGCGCATACAGCTTTATAAGATCGAAAGCTATTTCCTTGACTTTCGCCTTCGTTTTTTCTTTCAGCTTTTGCCATACATCGCTGCCAAGTTTGTTTACCTTTGGTGTTGTTCCCTCCTTGCCGGTATACTTGGCTATTTTATGAAGAGAATTAATATTTACATACAGTATATCCGTGTCTTTGTAAATAATCCTTACTGCCTCCTGCAGCTTACCGTTCACTTCAATTTTCTGCAACCCGCTGTATATACCAACACCATGGTCAATATGGGTAACATAGTCTCCCGGCTGCAGTTCGCGCAAGGCACGTAAAGTAAGCGCTTTGTTTTTATTATACGCCTGCTTTACTTTGTATTTGTGATAGCGTTGAAATATCTGGTGGTCGGTATAACAAACCAGTTTCAGATCGTGTTCAATAAACCCGGCGTTGACAGATACCGGCACGGGAGTAAAGGGTATTTCCGCTTTCAGATCAGTGAATATGCTGTGTAATCTTTCTAGCTGTCGCGGATTTTCCGCAAACAGGAAAATATTATACTTTTTTGCTTCCCAGCTTTTCAGATCCCTGATCAGCATATCGAACTGCCTGTTAAAAGAAGGCTGCTCTTTTGTATTGAACGCAATTTCAATACCTCCAAAATGCGCCGTATGCCCAAATTCCACTATATGCCGGCTGCCTAACTGTTCTTCAATTACAGCGGCCTGCACAAAATCGTCTGTGCTCACCTCTTTCTTTTCAAAATTATCTTCTTCATCCTCCCCGGGCTTTGCTTTACCGGTATCCTGCACCCTGAAAAATATTTCCAGGTCTTCTTCCTGCACATGCAGCTTTTCTTTTACAACGTCCCAATCCTGTATCCATATAGCGGTATTTTCCGGAAGAAAATCCAGCAATGAAACTTTTTCGCCTGTTTCAAATTGAGTTTCTACGTTGGGGATAATGGTTACCTGCAGCAGCTTTCTTTCGCTTAACTGGGTTTCGGGGTCAAAAATGCGGATGGAATCTACATCATTACCAAACAGCTCAATACGATAGGGTTTTTCATTGCCGAACGAATAGATATCCAGGATACCGCCGCGTAAGGCGAATTGACCAGGCTCATACACAAAATCGGTACGTTCAAAACCATAGTCTACAAACTGCGACAACACTTCTGTTACGTTAATGGTATCGCCCGCCTTTATCCGGATAAGATTACCGGACAATGTTTTTGGCAATACTACTTTTTCAAACAGCGCTTCGGGGTAGGTAATGATAGCGCCCACCCTGTTGCCGGTAGCGGTAGAAAACCGGGTAAGCGTTTCTGTACGCAGCATTACGTGCGACGCGTTGAGCTGCCGGTAATTTTTCCTGTTTTTGAAAGAGGAGGGGAAATAAAATACATTCAGCGCGCTGGTAAGATTTTCGAGCGAATTGTGAAAATAAGCCGCGTCTTCCGCGTCATTCAATATCACTAAGTAATTTAACTGCGATGCCAGGTCGTGCTTAAAGATGCCGGTAAAAACAAATTGAGAAGCGCTGCCGTGCAGATCCTTCAGGTAAACCCGTTGAGGTGCAGACAATACGAGCCTGTCCGCAATCTGAAAAATGCGGGGATCTTTCAAATACTCATCCAGCAACACATTCAAATTCATCTTGTATCAAATCCTGCCTGCGGTTCACTCCACAGGTTATGGTAAGGCGCTGCAAAGATAAGAGGTAATCTTAAGTTGTCTGGCAGTTAATTTTTCTTCAGGAAGCTTCGAAATAAAGGATCACGTCTTCCCTGACGTTTCTTTTCGTCCATTGATCAATAATTCGTTAAAACATCATCAACCTGGTAATATGGCAAAATAATAGCAGGAGCAAAACGTTAGTTCCAAAATCCGAGTTTTGAAACAGTTCCCACACTTGCGCTATATACTCATCTTTATCAGCATTTTATGTGTCTTCACACAACAAGCTTCCGCGCAAATGATCACGGGCGTATGGCACGGTAAGATCAACCGGCAAAAAGTGGAAATAAAAATTGTGCAGAAAGGAGATAGCTTAACGGGTACTTCTTATTATTACCAATCGGCCGGCAACTACCGCCGCTATAGCATTAAGGGATATTTTGACGATACCAATAATGAGGCTGTATGGTGGGATGATCAGTTGCTGGAAGAAAGAACAGGACGAATCACTATTGGTTCGCCCGGCAAAAACGAGCTGTTATCACGTGCGGATTTTAATTGCCCCGAAGCAGGGATAATGAAGCTGGATGGCAATACCTCTTTAAGAGATAATGAAGATATAGCCAGGGGTGAAGTACATCTTAACAAAACAAACAATCCTTCCTTTAACGATGAATGGGATTTTGTAATTGAAAATTATACGGTTGGCGCCAACGAGCCATTTATTATAGACAGCGTTGACTTAATAGCCCGTCATCCGGTGCCTGTAATGGCAAGAGAACCTGTTACTATACCGGCCGCCGTTGAACGCCCAACACCTGAACCAACAGCAATTGTGGATGAAAAGAAGCCGGTTTCTCCTTTGAAACCTCTTTCTATTGAAGAAAAGTTTGCCTTGCGCCAAAAAATCCCTGTGCTCGAAATCCCGGTATCAGGCGATTCTATTGAGTTGAACTTTTATGATAACGCAGAAATTGATGGCGACTCCATCACTTTATTTTTAAATGAAAAGCTCATCTTTCAACATATCTATCTTACAGACAAAGCATTTACGGTAAAGATCCCGGTAAGTGATCTTCAGCCAGTCAACGAGCTGGTAATGGTAGCGGAGAATCTCGGTTCTATTCCTCCCAATACTTCGTTTATGGTAGCCAATGTTGGTGGTAAACGCTATGAAGCAAGACTGGTAAGTACCGAAGGCAGCAGCGCGATGATAAGATTTGTGAAGAATGAGGTAGCAGAAAGTCCTCCGCTCAAAAAATAACGCTGAGGAAAGATAATATCCGGCTACGGGACATATTTATCACACTACATTATACCATTCACCATCTTCTTTCCTGTTATTGTTTGCAGGAGGAGGAGCAGGTGTTGACGGCAGGGTTTGCTGATTCAGCTTTTTTGCTATCGCCGCCGCCTCTGACAGCAGTAAATGCTGCCAGGTCTGGCTTTGCCTGATATCACTGATCTCTTTTATAAACTTTTCCGCTTTGGCAGGATTCACCATTCTAATAAAACTGGCATAACCGGCTATGGCGTTGGACAATGAACCTTCGCTCCATTTCGCGTTTTCATGCCCGTTCTTTTTCAATTGATGCAATAGCGCTCTGAAATTGCGCAGCTTTTCCCTGCTTACCGACAACTGCCTGTTTACTACAACGCCCGTTACTTCCTGGCGCTCACTTTTTTGCATTACCCGTATCTTATCAGGATGAATAGTAAGGCCTTCCTCTGATAGTATTTTTTTAATATGCCATACTATTTTTGAAGCATCGCTGTTATTAAGGGTACCACTGAATGTAATATCATCCGCATAGCGGGTATAGCCGCAACCGAACTTTTTCGCCACACCGCTTAATCTTTTGTCTAACCTGAAACAAAGTATATTGGTAACGGCCGGACTGGTGGGCGCTCCCTGTGGTAAAACCCTTTCTCCTTTTTGTACAAAATATTTTTTACCGTCAAGCATTACCTCTTCCGTAACCGACTCTGTACACAGGAGCGATAGTATGGTGGCTATTTTATCCGCATAGCCCAACTTCCCGAACAATGCTTTTACGCGCTTAAACGTAATGGAAGGAAAAAAATCTTTCACATCTGCATTCACTACCACGTTTTTACCAATGTGCGGCGTAGCGTTGCTCACTATACTTTTGCCGGGAACAAATCCATTTGCCTGCGCGTGAACCGGCACTTTGTACAAAATATGCTGCAATATCCAATGCTGCGCTTTTTTTAACCGGGGCATAGGCGCGGAGATCAGTCTTTTGCCACTCGATTTTTTAGGAAGGTAAAATTTTTGGTAATGCGATACGGCAGATACCCGTCGTGAATAAGAGAGAAAGGATAGCTCCTTTAATGCAATCCCCATCGCATTAGCCAACTGCATTTCATTTTCAAACACAGGCAATGCTTTCTTTTGCAATTCTTCAAGATTACTTTCCGTATAATGCAACCCTGCAGAAACCCCTTCACCCAAAAAAAATATTTCAGTTTCTCTTTTTGCCCGCCATGCCTGCGCTTTTTCATAGCGCTGCTGTTCTCTTTTCTTTTTGTTTTCTTCACGTTTCTGTTTTGCTTCCGCCATGCGCTTCATGCGCATTTCTTTAAGCACAGCTTCTTTGTTCTGGTATTTCCTTTTTTCTGCCAGCAGGCTGTTCAATTCTTTATTGAGGGTAGACTCTCTTTTTATGAGCAATTCGGGCACAGAGGGGCCTTCTTCATTTCTTTGCCAGAAACCAAGCCTTTTCATATCCTCAAGAATATATTCCTCTTTGGAACTTTCCCTGATGCGGTCGTAAATCTGCTGGCGGGTCAATCTGTTATCTGCCATTATAGTGCCGGAGAAATTGTTGTATGAAAAAAAACAGAGAGAGGCGCCGCCCTTCGTGCCTGCCCTGACCAGATTAATCAACGCAAGGCCTACACGTACCAGTGTACTATTATGGCACACAGTGCCGGTACCGAAAATGGTACACTGGTACGTGTAGGCCATAGTAAAGATTACATTTGGTGATGCATGTATTAGTCATGCTGTATGAACGACGAAACATCGTTCTTTCCTTTCGGAAGCAAGGTGCAACGCCATCTCTCTGTCAAAGAACATACTACAGGGTTAACAAAAATAATTTTCTACTTTATATAAATCAAAAAAAATATGGTTACAGCTATACCAGCTCTTTAACGCTTACCCTTTTGCCGTTATATACCTGCCTTACTGCCAGCATATGTTCGCAAGGTCCTTTATATAATTTGTTTTCAATGTAAAAACTGCAATCGCAATGGGCAGATTGTAACTTTTCATCCGCATCAATCACCAGCTTTGTATTATAGGTTCTCTTTTTTGCTTTTACACTGCCGGTTAGCTGAAGCAGGTTGCCCGGCAGATCAGCCGCTTCAACTTTTATTTCCTGCGTTTTAACTATTGTGGCAGCCTGCTCTTCGCGCGGATTATTAAAACGAAGCTTATCAAAAGGCAATGGCTCCCGGCTCAGCTCACGAACGCGGTAAACATTTTTGTCCAGGTCGTACATCACCCTGCCGGCCTGCGTATACGCGCTCAAAGCTCCCGCTGCTTTGGCCCTGTCAATGCCCAGCTTATCGGCTACCTGCTGCGATGTGCCTAACCATTCCTGCTTTAAAGTTTTAAATACCTGTTGCTTTATATCATCCGCTACTTCCAAACGCGGGGCCAGCAGATCAAAATTACCCGCATGGCTCCAGTCATTATTCGTCCAGCCGCTTAAGCCAAGGGTAAAGCTCATATCATACAAATCAGCCACATAAAAAGCCGGCAACCCCGTACCCATTAAATGAACAGTGAATTTTTTTGCTACCGGTATCAACCTTTCCAGAATAAGCAGCCTTCTTCTTCCCCAGGTACGTATCTCTTCGCGTTTGTTGCCGGTATATATGCTGCGCGCGCATACAATTTCTTTGCCCCAGGGTTCCAGTACAACTTTTACGGGATCACCCGGCGTTAAAACATACCGCAAAGAACGAGGCCCTTTCTTTTCTTTAAATCTTCTCAGCCATAAGCAAATGCTGTATATATCCATCGGGTGCAGATCAAAGCGGATGGCGGGCATGGTCATGGCGCTGCTAACCTGCAAAAATCCACGTACCCAGCTATCAGGCAAATCAATTTTTACTTCTTTAAAGGCTTCTTCACCGGTAGTTTTTAGGGCAAATCCCGAAGGATCAATCTTTAATTCCGTGTCTTTATATTCCCTTATTTTTTGAAACTCTTCATACAAGCCGGCGGAATAATCAATATTGGTGGTTCCGCATTTAAAATCATCGAGCTGCGTAAATACATTGTAATTACATCCCAGCTTTCCATAGGTAGATTCATCCTCGCTGAAGCATTCAAAAAACAATTCATCGGGGTGAATGGTAATTACAGGATCCAATACAAACCAGGCTTCCCTGTCTTTGTTATACAGATACTCAAAATATTTTTGCCTGGCCTTATAAAAAGGAGACATTATCCGGTCTTTTTGGGTACGGATCTCTTCAAGCTCTTTTTTAATGGTTTCTATTTTCGTATTTGCCGCGTCAACATCATAGCCATTCATAAATTCTGCAAGAAACAAAGCCTCATTCTGCGCTACCCATTCCTTGTAGGCTGTTTTGTCTTTAGGTTTAAACCGCAGGTCGCTTATTACTACATCATGCAAGGCGGAAATTGCTTCCCGGAACGCGATCTTTTTATGCAGGCTTCCTACAAACCAGGCGCTTTCCCTCAAAGTATCAGGCGCAAAAGACAGCCCCGTCATATGCGCGGTGCTGCTTACGGTAGAAGATCCTGCGAAACGATAATTAAATAACATACCGGATTATTTGAGCCTTGCCTGAAACATTACAGCGCTTTTTCAGCTACAGGTAATATTTCGAGTGGCGTTTCAATATCATATATACTTTTCAGGATCAACAAAATCTCAATACAACGTGCTTTGTCTTCAATTGCTGCCGTGGCAGATACATCAGATATAATGCTGCTTACCACATGCGCGGCCGCTTCAGACTTTTTTCCTTCTTCCAGCAGGAAACCGAACACCCTGTTTTTTGCAATCCTGCCTTTGTTTACCCGGCTAAGTACGGACCGGAAATAAAACTCCAGCGCCTTAATTTTATTTACGTCATCGGCCGCATACCTTTCCAGGTAATTGGTAACGAACAACTGCATTTTTTCACGCGGGTGCTGACTTAGTTTTTGCAGGTATACTTCCCCGTTATCCGATTGAAAGTATTTGGTGATCAGCTCACGGGCAAACGCTTCCGTATCGGGTTTTACAGAATCAGCCAACGCAACCAGGGTATCGCTATCCCAGTCTTTTTCCTCAAATTTTTCACGGAAATAGCTTTGGGCGAAAAGACGCGTATCCTCCCACTTGCTTTCCAGCAGGCGAACGGCCGCTTCTTTCTCATATTTTATCCTGGGTATTTCATTTTCATAAAACTTCCAGCACCATTCCCGTACATTCAGATTTTCATGCGCGCCCAATGCAATTACCTGTGGTATGGTGAGCTGTGAGGACCGGGTGTATTTTTCCAGGATAATAACGCCTACATTTTGCGCGGCTGCATAATTAGAATACAGCAGGTTCAGCGCGGTTTCTTTATTGGCATTCTGCAGGTAACCGCTTAACTCAGTACAGAGCAGTTGGCTCACATCTTCATGCAGTCCTTCATTCGTTTCTTTGCGCAATAAATATGGCATCAGTTCCGTAGCGGCCCTGCTGCCGAAAGACGCGTCTGCCCTTACTGATTTTTCTACTACCGGAACTATCTTTTTCCGAACATCTCTATAGCCGGAAATACAACTATTTAAAACAAGATCCTGCCTCTTTTGCAGATCGGCCGGCAGCATTACATGCATAAAAGCAATACCCTCCGCTCTTACAGCTTCGTAGCTATGGTTAAGCAGGAACGCGATAAACTCATCCGGCAGATCCTGTACACAGATCCTCGCTTTCTGAAGATTCAATACCCGTAAGCCAAACAACAATACTTCGGGTACAGGATGCCGTAACAGATCTGATACTACCGGAGCACCCAGGTTTTCAAGTTCGTTCGCGCACAATGCCAGCAAGGCGTCTGTACCGTCTTTTATAACATTGGCCGGCGGGGCATCCTGTCCTGCTAAAAGCGCTATCGCTTTGCCGGTAACCGCCTTTTGCAGTGAATCAAAAAGCATTGTATCCTTCAACGTGTTGCTGCCCCAGGTACGCACGTCCTCATATTTAGCAAACAGTATGTTTACAATAAAATGGCTGTCTTCCCAAAACGAAGACGGAGCGGCTTCTACCCATCGTTTCGCTTTTTCTCTTGCCGGCTCATGAATGCTGTTGAGCATACCAATCACCAGCACGGTATCTTTTGCACCCTCACTAAAATTCTTTTCTGCCACTGCAAATCCAAATTCAGCAGGAATTTTATACGGTGAGCTCAATAAGCGTACACAAGCCTGCAGATCAAGCTTCTGCACTATATTATTGTACGAAGGATTTTTTGTAAGATAGTTGATGGCAAATTCATGGATCTCATCCATTTGCGCATCCATCAACAATTGTACATACGCATGCGGCAGCCGGTTCCATAAATGTAGAAAGGGCGTGCCTGTTTCATTGACAACAGCTTCAGGTTCAGGAGGGGTTTGCACAGGTTCAGGGACTGCCTTCTTTTTACCGAAAAGCCCTGCTAACAGCTTAAATAATCCGCCTTCTTTTTGAGGATTGTTTTGCTTCTTTTTTGCAGTAGCAACAGGTTCGTTTACAATTTGCCACCGGTTACCCGATGCCAGCCTCAGCTTTGCATTATCACCACTTAATACCTGGTGCAGGTAAACGGCCTGCGCGCTTGCAGGAAATCTCGTTTCAATCCGTTCATACCGGTTGTTCCGCCATTTGTAAGAGAATTCGCTGTAAAACGCTTTTTCATCAGAAGACCTGTTGTATGATATCAGCAATGCTGTAGCCAGCTTTACATAATCGGTATTTTCGGTATTGCCCAGCATATGCAACCGATGCATCGTTCGCCTGTGTAAATACCAACGGGTTTTATTGGAATAAGCGATCCGGCTGTTTGCTTTAGCCAGCTCGGTGGAAAGCTTTATATATTCCTCCACTTCAGGCACATAGGTTTTTACAGATTGGCGGTCAACTGCAGACAGGTAATGCGTGAATAATTCCGGGTCGCGTTCCATACGGCAGGAAAGCAATCCCAGTATTTCAAAATCATCGAGCAGCTCACTCCACTTATAAATAGCCCGGATATGTTTAAAATATCCAGGTCTTAATGCAACAGACAACAGCAGTTGCTTTACAACAGGGCGCAACCATTTTGTATCTGTAGATATAAGATACAGATGCTCCAGCCATGTATAAGATTGTTGGATTTGCGCAATCCGCTCAGCAGCCAGGCGCTGTAAAGCGGCAGGTTGCCGGCCATTCACCAGCGTCTTTAAATCTTCCGGCAACGAATGTATATAGTGGAGGATATGCTGTTCTTTTTCCAGCCTTTCAAGCAGGTTTAATAACCCGGCGCCAGCCAATCGGGAAAGCAACGGGGAGGAATGAGACCGGTAAATTGCCTGCAACGCGGGAATAGCTGCCTTATCTGCGGACCGTGCCAGCGCCCGGCAGCAGGCATATTGCTGTATGGCATCTGCCCGGTTGAACAGGTGGATAATATAGGGAACCGCCTCAGCAATTTTATATTCGCCGGACTTCCATATAACACGCGATAATTTCCATTTAGCCTGTACAGTATCTTTCTGCCCGGTTGCCGCATTATGCAACCTTTGCAATATGGCTTTATTCCTACCCTGTGGCAACGATTGCCAGGCTGTAGAAAATGCAGGAATGTTCTCTAATATAAAGGCCGCTTTTGCAGGAATGGAAGAAACGCCATCAGCGCTGGTGGTATACCCTTTTTCCAGCTTTTCAGTTTCAACAGCGTCAAATATTTTTTCGGCTTCTGCCAGTGAAACCGGCACCGGCGTTTTAGAACCTTCTTTCAATGAAGTTCCGCGCCTGCCATAACGGAAGTTAACGACATATTGATCGCCTCCTGTATCGCATAGATCTATTTCATACGTTTTATCGGAGTTGCCTTCCTTAAAAAAAAGAATCGTTTGTTTTACCAGGCGCATGTAGCTGATAGGTTATTGCCGGAAGATAGAGAAAATAATTGGCCATTGTATTTTGAATGCATTCTTTTTTCGAAAGAAGCAATGAAAACTATGATTTTTAGCTTATTTCTCAAAATAGTACCGGTTTTCTATCAGCATATTGATATACTTGCTGCTTTTTTGCATTTTAATATGCCGCTCTCTTTTTAATGCTGCACTTCGTGATGTGAAAAGTTCGAAGTAAACCAACCTCCACGGTCTTTTGGAAGCGGTGTATTTACTCATTCCATCAAAATGTTTGGACATACGCGTATCAAGGTCAGCACATTGCCCCACGTAAAAAGAAAAATCCTTCATACTTTGAAGGATGTATACATAAAATATTTCCGGGGTGGCAGGCATAGGCAGCAAATTTGGCGGAGACGGCGAGATTCGAACTCGCGATACAGTTTCCCGTATACACACTTTCCAGGCGTG
>JAHBTJ010000008.1 GCA_019638595.1 Chitinophagaceae bacterium | reverse complement strand
GTACCAGGCAGGCCGGTTGACCTGCCTTTATGATTCAATACTTATTCATCTAAAACCAATATTTTGGATTATCCATCTGCGGCACATCTAAGCTTTACTGCTTTAAAGCCTTTTTTACTGGCTGTCAATTCGCAAAGTGTTACCATACTGCTTATACTGCTCATTGTACTGTTAATTATCGCCTTTTTTCTTTCCGGCGCGCAGGTTGCATTTTTCTCTCTTGGCTACCGCGATATTAATATGCTTAAAACCAAACAGCATCCTGCTGCAAGAAGGATCACCTCCCTGCTGGAGCAACCCAAAAAGCTGCTTACCACACTGCAGATATCCGGCATATTCGTGAACATATGCATCATTATTGTCGCCAATGTGCTGATGGATGAATTTCTTACGGAAGCAAACACCGGACTTAATTTCTTTATAAAGCTCTTTGTTATCGTATTCCTGCTGGTGTTTTTTGGGGAAATCCTGCCCAGAGTATGGGCAACCCAAAATAATCTGCGGGTAGCTTACAGCGCTTCACTGCTGGTTGAAATACTGGATGCATTTTTTGGCAGCATGAGCAGGTCCTTTACAAAATTCTCCGATGGCATAGAAAGAAGTTTCGGGGGTATTAAAGAACATCATGTATACAACCCCGAAGACATAGACCAGGCCATTGAAATGAATACCAATGAACAGACTACGGAAGAAGAAAAGAATATACTGCGCGGCATAGCCAGGTTTGGACAGGTTACCGTAAAACAGATCATGCGTACACGGCTCGACGTAAGTGCCATTCATTATTCCATGAGCTTTCCCGATCTTATAAAAAAAATAGAAGAGCTGCATTATTCCCGTCTGCCGGTATACAAGGGCAGCCTTGATGACGTAGTAGGAATTATTCACACTAAAGATGTATTATCCTATGTTGGGGAAAAAGACGATTACGACTGGCGGCAACTGATACGCCCACCTTATTTTGTGCCGGAACAAAACCTGATTAAAGATTTACTGAAAGATCTGCAGCGCAAGGGTGTTCACTTTGCAGTAGTAGTAGATGAGTTTGGAGGAACAGAGGGGATTGTAACAATGGAAGATATCATGGAGGAGATCATCGGCGATATACGGGATGAGTTTGATGATGAAGAAAGCGTTAATAAAAAAATTGATGACCACAATTATATATTCGAAGGGCGCATCATGATAACCGACGCCTGCAAGGCAATGGGCTTACCGGAAGACACTTTTGACCAGGTAAGAGGAGACAGCGAATCGATTGCAGGGCTGGTGCTTGAACTGGCGGGAGAGATTCCCAAAGAAAACCAGGTGATACCCATCGGAGATTTTGAATTTACAGTAATGGAAATAGAAAAAAACAGAATTAAAAAGGTAAAAGTAACCATAAGGGTGTTGACTGATCAATAACCGGTTATAAAATCGTAATACTATGAAACAAACCGGCGTAATTTTATTGGTTGCCTGGATACTACTTTTGTTATCGTGCAATAGTGATTATACCCCCCGCCCCAGGGGATATTTTTCAATTGATTTTCCCGAGCACCGGTATCAAACATTTGAAAAAGACAACTATCCTTACAACTTCGAATACCCTGTATACAGCCACATCGTTAAAGACAGCAGTTTATTTGATGACAATCCCGATAGTCCTTACTGGATCAACGTTGACTTCCCTGCGTTCAATGCGCGTATGTATCTCAGCTATAAAACGATTGGCGGGCGCTCGGTATATAAAGTAAAAACAGAGAAAGGATACAAAGACTCATCGGTTGTCAATACGTTTGAAAACCTGCGCGAAGAAGCTTACAAGATTACGTATAAACATACTTCGCGTGCGTCTTCCATCCAGGATTCTGCTTTCAGAACACCCACCGGCCTGGAAGGAGTATTTTTTTCAATAGGCGGCAACGCGGCCACAGGCAAGCAGTTTTACGCTACCGATTCGATAAAGCATTTTTTACGCGGCGCGCTTTATTTTAACAGCACCCCTAACGAAGATTCTTTGAATATTGTTTATAACTTCCTCGAAAAAGACATGCTGCACCTGGTAAATACGTTGAAATGGAAATAGGGAGCGGGTTGTTTGTTTGTGATTTATAGTTTGTTGTTTATTGTTTATTTATTATAGTTGGGAACATCTTTTAGCTACCCAATTGCTTTTTCAGCGGCATAAAATTTTGTAATGATGTTTTTGCGCAACACTGCGGGTGGCTGCTGCCGCCCGGTTCCTCAATAATTATTCGTTTCCGACATTTCATATACTTCCAAGTTCCCGGCAATTACAGGTTCGTCAGTTGCGAATAATTTTATCTGCGTGCTGGTTTTTAATTCGGGGTATACTACCTGGGTAACACATTGCCTGCCATTTGCAAAAACCTCGATAATGGACCGGTCAATAAAAATATCCAGTTGCAACTGCTCTCCCTTTTTCAACTCAAACGGCGCTCTTTGCCGGGATGTGGTGCTCCCAAAACCTTCTATTTTTTCAGGCTTTGAAATAACATGGGTTACCATCTCTACAGGGTTATGAAAGGATGACTTGATAAAATCAATAATGATCTCTTTCGCTACCGGGTCGTATTGGATAACCGTTTCTTCCCTGCCATCCGGAGAACAAAACACTTTAACACCATAAGCCGATTTGTCTGAACCTTTAAAGTCTGCTTTTATTTCCAGCGATGTACCTTCCATGGAAACTACCCTTTCCGTATTGGCGGCAATGGTTCCCGGCTTTTCCTTCAGTCCACCAGGTAATCTTATATTCCTGATTTCTTCCGGCGGGTTAACCTGCATTTCGCCGCTTTTAGAAAGTGTCAATACTCTTGGCAGGCTCATGATGCCCGACCAGCCATAATTGGGAAGATGAGCAGGCTTTCTTTCCAGCACCCATCCCCATATGATATTCCTGCCCTTATCATCCACCAACTGCTCCGGGGCAAAAAAGGTACCGCCGGGCCAATTCATGCGACCGTGCTTTTCTATGGTGTATTTATCATTCTCAAATTTTCCAATATAGTATTGCGTACCTAACTGATGGCTGATAAACAACAAAATATCTTTGTCACCGATCCTGAAAAAATCAGGGCAGGAAATGTCTTCATAATTAAAAAGCCGGTTGTTTTTCCTGTCTATAAAATCACCGATATAGTTCCATTTATACATGTCTTTTGATTTAAACAACCCGGCTATCTCTCCTCCGGCGATCTGGTAATAATGATCTGTCTTTTTGTCGAACCAGCATTCGGGATCCCAGGCCCGGTACTCTCCTTCAAGGGCGCTGCCTTTAGCCGGCGTAGCCAGTACGGGGTTGCCTTCAAACTTTATCCACTTTCTCAGATCCCTGTCCTTCGAGTAGGCAACAAGGTTAACATCAGCTCCCGCCCCATGATAAATAATATGGGGAATTCCTTCCCTTGAAAGGAAGGTGCCCCCGCTGAATATGCCCAGCTCAACATCACCCGGCTTTACGTCCAGCATATCGGGGTAAAGCGTCCAGTGGAAGAGGTCGCGGGTGACAGCATGACCCCAAAAATGTTCCCGCTTTCCATTTTGCAGGCTCTGGTAAATAAAGCCCAGGTGGTATTTCCCGTTCCAGTAAATGCCACCGTTGGGATCGAAAGGCATGGCAATGCCTTCAGGATTTGCAAAATGAAAGATCGGCCGGTGAGGATCACGCTGGATCAACTGCCTGAGCTTGCGGCTGGCATTCATCAGATCGGCATCGTCTTTCTTGTCGTACTGAGCGTAACAAACCTGGGAAAAGAGGATGCCCAGCACCCAAAACATACTTTTGCGCATAATGTTGTTCATTTTAGATGATTGACCATGTTGATTTAATATGGATTGGAAGGAGCTATATCCCATGTTTTAACAGACACCACTACCGCGTTACCACCTTTGGAAAAAAGCTGTACGGCTGAGCCTCCTAATGTGGGATATACTGTTCTTGCGATGGCCTGCCTGTCGTTTGCAAAAACTTCTATAATTCCATTATCAATAAATACCCGCAGGTTAAGCGGCTCTCCCTTTTTCAATTCGAACGGGGCGCTCTCTACATTTCTTCTCCCGTAACTCAAGCTTGACTTTGACGCATCCAGCTTCAGCTTCTTTTCTTGGGCATCGTAGTAAATGACCGTTTCTTCTCTTCCATCTTCCGAACGGGCTACTACAATGCCTGCCTGTGCCGCAGTGCCGGGCTGTAGGGTGATATCCATTTCTGTGTACCGGCTGCTTTGCCGATGCAATGTCAACGGGTTGCCTGTAGTAAGACTGATATTTTTCCTTTCCCTTTCATTCATGCGAAGGTTTTTCAATTCTTCCACCGGGCGCATCCCCAATTCGCCATCCCTGTTCACCCAAAGCGACCGGGGTAATCCATATATGCCATTCCAGCCGTAATAATTTTTCAGGCTATCGGGCCGGTCGTCAAAAATCCAGGCCCACATAATTTGCCGCCCTTTGTTATCCACCAACGCTTCAGGTGCAAAATAAGCGTTGTCAGTCCAGGTCATCCTCCCGTGCTTATCAGGAAAAAATTGATCATCCCGGTAGCTGCCGATATAATACTGGCAACCCAGGTTATGACTGATGAACAGCAGGAGATGCTTATCGCTTTTGCCTCCGTAGGGTGATGATGGCAGCGGTAAGAAACTGGGACACATATTATCCTCCGTCTTTTGTGTCCACTTCCGGTTGGACTGATAGAATTCATGTTTGTACGTCCAGTCCTTCAGGTTATCCGATTCAAATAAATACAGCCGGTCTCCCTGGTAGTTAAGTGAATCTTCCGGTAAGCTTCCTTCAGTGAAATTAGCCGGCAGCCCGGCGCCACGCGAGCCAAACTTACGCAGTACCAGCAGGTTGCCGGTAGCCATATAGTATTTCCCATTCTTTTTCCAGATATTGGAAGGGTCGGCCGAACCAACGTAATAAGGTTTTCCCTCTTTATTTTTCAGGGCAGTAATGCCCCACTCTGTTGACTGTATCACGGGATTAGCGCCGGATTTTTGCCAATGTGAAAAATCCGGGTCTTTGCTGCTGGCAAGGCCGATCCCCTTTGCACCCCACAGCATCCAGTAAGACAATACAGCAGTGCCGTCATCATCTACAAACGCGCCACCGCTGAAACAGCCTTCATCGCCATCGCCCGGCCCTATCGCATCGGGGTGGTATCTCCAGTGGAGGAGGTCCTTGCTGGAAGCGTGTCCCCAGGCAAACTTACCGTCTGTACGCTTATACAAAAACATCAGGTGATAAAGCCCGTTATGATAAAATGCCCCATTGGGATCTCCCGGGCGTCCATCACCTTCAGGAAAGCTAAAATGATACCCCGGGCGGTAAGGATCACTTAACAGTCTTTCGCGGAATGCCGCTGTAGCGCTGATCACATTAGCCGGAATATCTTTTTCTTCATTGACCAGTGGCTGGTCTTCTTTGAGCTGTGCCCACAAGTCGCTGCAAAGCGTAGCGGCAATGATTACAATGCAGATTTTCTTTTTATTCATGGTCTCAATTCATTTGTAAGAGTGTAAAATCCAAAAAAAGCGGAAGCCATACCATTCATTTGCATGACTTCTGCCCGGCCAGACATCAATAGCCATAGTTCTGCCTGTAAAGATTCTGGCTCAAATCTATCTGTCCTTTAGGTATCGGGAGATATTCATCTCTTTCCTTTGTAAATTTAGCATTTGCCAGGTGTGATCTCCTGGTTCTTTCCACGCTGAAATAGGTATTCATTTCTTCTGCAAAAACACCCCAACGCAGAAGATCATACGCTCTGAATCCTTCACATGCCATTTCCAGTCGGCGTTCCCATTTCAACGCTTTCCATGCAAACTCTTTCGTCCAGGTACAATTTACGCCATCCAAATACGGCTTTATATCAAAATTACCGGTAGGATCCCCGTGTAAGTCAACCAGTAAAGTGGTGCTTTGAGCAGCCCTGTTCCTCAATTGATTGATCAGCGGTAAGGCTTCCGCGTGCCTGTTCAACTGGATCAGCGCTTCTGCTTTCCATAGTATCACATCATCCAGGCGGATCACATCCCTGTTCTTGGAATCACTTTTCCAGGGATTAACCGGTTGATAGCACGGAGAGTCATAAGGTACTGTTTCTTTCATTGACATAAAGCTACCGTAGCTCTCCGGCTGGCGCGGCCAGGTGTCGCCATCAAAAATAAAATCCGCCTTATATTTATAAGGCAGCCCATCCATTGCTACAGTATGCAGCAAACGGGGATCGATGGTATGCGTTTTTACGCTGGCAGCATTCACAATATTTATACTGTTATAATGATCAAAATCCGGTAATCCGTTAACTGTTCTGAATGCATTCACCAGGTTTTGAGAAGGGGTATGATAACCGCAGCAGCCATATTCTTTTACCATGGGGTATACCACCTGGTTTGTTCCATTGATACGGCCGGTTGGTGTGCCATCGTTATGCGAAAATTGTATCGCCCAAATGGATTCCATACCGTTTTGTGTCTCGCATTGAAAATTATCAGCAAAGTCTGCAAACAGTTGCTTGCCGGAATTTTGAATTACATCGGTCGTCAGATTCACTACCTGTTGCAGCCTGTCCGTGTTTATATTTACCACCTGGTTTTTCTCGTCCTGCTCATAGGATGCATATAGCAATACTTTGGCCATATAGGCTTTCGCTGCAAATTTGGTGGGGCGCCCTACTGCACCGTCTGTAGGTACCTCAGGTAAATTATCGATGGCGAACTGAAGATCATCAATAATCTTTCCCCAAAGCTCTTCATCGGTGAGATCATTGCCCACGCTTTTATAATCAGCTACCTCCAGTGTCTCATCAATAAATGGAACATACCGGAAGTTGAGCTTCAGCCAGAAATAATTGTTAGCCCTGAGAAAGCGCATTTCTGCAACCCTTGTTGTCTTCTCCGGGAAATCCACCATGCTCAAAATTTTCAAAGCCTGGTTGGTACGGGAGATACACTGGTATTCAATCTCCCATTTCCCCGCCACACCGCCTTCATCTGTGGTCATATTTACAAAGGTCTCAGATACATTCCATTCAGGCAGGTCGCCGATGCCTGCTCCTCCTTTGTAAGCATCCCCACCTCTCAGATCACCATATGGCCAAGGAGTGAGCGGTCGCAAATAATATCGTTCATTCCCCTGCGCTGCATAAGCGGCTATTACCATTTTCTCTGCATTTTCCCGCGAGGCGAGCAGCCCCTCGGTAATGATCCCTTTGGGGGCATCTTCAAGAAATTTATTGTTACACGCACATAACAACAGTATCACACCTGCTGCAGCTATATTCTTTATCTTTTTCATATTGCAATTCATTTTATGATTAGAGGTTGATGTTAATACCTGCAGTAACGGAAGTAGGTAAGGGAAAGTTGACATCCCAGCTTTTGGGGTCAAAGCCGGTGAAAGTATTACCGGGCAACTTAAATACGTGTAAATTTTCTCCCTGCAGGAAAAATCTTGCTCCTTTTACAAAAGCCTTTGATGCAGACGGCTTCAGGCTGTAGCCGAGACTCACGGACTGAAGCTTCACATAGGAAGTTTTTTCTACGAAATAGGTAGAAAAGCGATTTTCAGAGTTAAGGTCTGCTTTTGTGATAGCGGGTATCGTGGAGGATGTATTGGTAGGCGACCAACTGTCCAGCACCCTGGTACCATAATTTTGCCCTCCAAAGAACCCGAAGAAATCAGTATATCCCTTGGTAGGACTTGGGATCTGCCTGCCGATTTCAGCATTAAAAAATACTGCCGCATCAAAATTTTTCCATTTACCCTGCAGGTTTAGTCCCCATGCGAGCCTGGGTTCATTAACACCGATCCAGGTTCTGTCATCTGCGTCAATCTTTCCGTCAGGCTTTCCCTGTGGACCACTGACGTCCCTGTATTTCAGCCTGCCAACGCCCTTTCCGGGTTGTGCAGCAGCATTATCTACTTCCTGCTGATCCTGGAAAATACCTTCCACTACATAGCCATAGAGGGAGTTGAGCGGCCTGCCGAGAATGATCTGGTCCCGCCCGTTGCCCGGATAAGCGCCAACAGCTTCCGGAACGATATACATAAACCTGTTCGTATTCCTGTAGAAATTTGCGGTAGCGCTATACTCAACATTGCCTGCTTTATCCGAATAAGACAGTATCGCTTCCCATCCCCAGTTCTTCATAGTGGCGCCATTGATCCACATTCCTGCCCCATAACCTGTAACGGTGAGGGTGGGTGGCTTCACCAGGATGTCTGTAGTATTCTTTATATAATAGTCGAAAGATCCGCTTAATTTATTCTGTAATAAAGAAAAATCAAGGCCGAAGTTGCTCTGTGTCGTTGCTTCCCACTTCAGATTGGGATTTCCCAATTGGAGCCTGATATAACCCGAGGGAAGATTGCCCTGGTCGGCTCCGTAAATATCATAGGCAGCACTGTTATATACCGGCCATGCATTGTCGCCATACAGCGCCTGGTATTGTGCATAAGATGCATAATTGTCAATAGCCTGGTTACCGGTTTTGCCCCATCCATATCTCAGCTTGAGGTTTGATATCCAGCTCACATTCTTCATGAATGCTTCTTCACTTATTACCCAGCCACCGGAAACAGAAGGGAAGAATGCATACCTGTTGCTTGCCCCAAAGCGTGAAGAACCATCTCTCCTCATAATACCGGTAAGCAGGTATCTTCCCTTATAATCATAGTTCAGCCTTCCAAAATAGGAATTTTGCGAATTTCCCCAGGCAAGCCCGCCGTTCCTTACATTACCGTCTCCCACATCAAGATACATGTAGTCTACATCCTCGCTTGCAAACCCGTCCCTGGCACCCCAGAGATTTGCTCCACGGGCCTTGGTTGCTTCCTGCCCCACCATTACCTGGAAATTATTACCTTCTCCGATATGAAAGCCATAATCCGCCACATTATTCCATGTCCAGCTGCCTCCATAGTTGGCATTGGTTTGCAACCTGCTGACAGTTTCCGACATAAAACCTGCCTGATATTTTAATACGGAGTTGTTATTCCAGTAGCCTACATAGTCAATGCCAATAGTAGATCTGAAATGAAGATTTTTTATGATCTCAATATCCAGGTATGCAGAACCCAGTAACCGGATGTCGGTAGTGAAATTCTGCCTGTTTCTCATGATATCAAGCAATGGGTTATTGCGGTCGCTCATGCCCATGACCGGGCCGCCCCAGCCAACACCATCAACTGTTCTTACGGGAACAATAGATTGTATATTTACTGTATTCCCTAACCAACTTCCGCCCGTATATTTCATTTTAGTAACTGAAAAATTCTCCCCTACTTTAACTCTTTCGCTGAACAATTTATAGTTTGAATTCAATCGTACGCTGAACCTGTCCCATTCGTTATACTTAGTTGTTCCTGCACTTTTCAGGTAATCTACTGCCAGCAAAGCACCTCCGTTGTCTCCTGCATGCGAAAGGCTCACATTATTATTATATGATATCGCATTGCGGGATATTTCTTTTTGCCAGTTCGTGTTCGCAGGTTTCATTGTTTGAGCAGCATCCAGGTATTCCGGTAAAATGATCCTGTCGAGCACCCAGTTACCATTGGCATCCTGGTGATCCTCAAAACTGTACACACCATAGTTAGGATCCACATTGTCATTCCTGGCTGCCATCCATTGTGCTCTGCCGTACTGTTCTGTGTTTAACAATGGAATTGGGTTCCCGGGCAGGAATCCAACCGTTAAAGAAGAGTTCACTTCTACCTTTGTGCCTTTTTTGGCTGATTTGGTGGTGATGATGTATACACCATTCGCCGCCCTCGATCCATATATTGTAGCAGCAGAAGCATCTTTCAGCACCTGTATAGATTCGATCTCGTTAACAGGGAGCTCATTCAAACCCCTGTTGGTAGGTACCCCGTCAATTATGATCAAAGGTGCAGTGCTGCTGTTTAAGGAGCCTCTTCCCCTGATAAGTATAGATGCTCCGCCATTGGGATTTCCGTTAAAAGAAGTTGTAATGCCCGGCACCCTGTTGTCCATGGCTTTTACCACATTCCCGGTAGCAAGAGCCTGTTCTTTGATGTCGGTCATTTTTACCACGGATACGGCGCCCGTTAAGCTGGCTTTCTTTTGTGTTCCATACCCTACTACCACAACTTCCTGTGCCGCCGCATATGCAGGCTCCAACTGAATGGCAACATCTGTTTGATTACCGATATTGATCACGGCTTTACCAAATCCTACAAAGCTTACTTCGAGGATATCGCCGGTATTGGCGGCAATAGAAAAGTTTCCGTTTCTGTCTGATTTTGTTGAAACTGAAGTACCCGCTACCGTTATGGTAGCGCCTTCAAGAGGATTCCCATCACTGTCTGTTATTTTGCCGGTAATGGGGGCGGCACTTTTCTCCGGTAGCATCCATCGGAGGGGATTGTCTTTTTCGGCGGGTGCACCCGCAGCAGTTGTTGAAAGAAAGATAAAAAGCAACAGTGCTCCTATCTTCGTAAGCCTGCTGTTGAGGCTTTGATGCATTTTGTAATGAGCAGTTAAGTTCATAACATAGATATTTTGGCTTAATAATAGCAATCGCAATGAATGCCGTTTACATACTTATTTTTTCGTTTCAGTATAGTCCCTCACCCGTCTCTTGCAGATGGAGCCAGGTACAATTTGGGTCTTTTCATGCCTCCATTTTTTTGAATTGATCAATATTTTTTACAGAAAGCTCATCTCCCAGTTGTTCAAGCGTCTTCCCTTTTGTTTCAGGGAAATATCTCCAGACTACAATGGCTTGTAATACCATGGCAACAGAAAACAGCATAAATGTATAGGCTGCACCATTTTCTCCTTTTTCTACCATTACCGGGAAGATAAATGTGATGATGGCCGCAAAAAGCCAGTGGGTAAAGCTGCCCAGCGATTGTCCCTGGCCACGTACGGCATTGGGGAAAACTTCCGAGATCAGCACCCAGATCACTGCTCCCGTAGAGAAGGCAAAGAATATAATATAGCCTGTAAGAAATACCAGCAGGCTGTAACCATGAAAGCTTTGATCATGGAAAGCTTTGGCAGTAAGTCCCAGGCAGACAGCCATACCAACAGAGCCTGCGATCAACAATTTTTTGCGCCCTACTTTATCAATAACAATGAGTCCCAGCATCGTAAATATGCCGTTAGTAATACCAATCAGTACAGGTTGCAGCATAGCATCTGCAGTGGACAACCCGGTCAATTCAAAAATGCGGGGCGCATAATAAAGAATGGCATTGATGCCGGATAACTGGTTGAACATGGCTACCAGGAAGGCTATCAGAATGGGTCTGGCGTATTTGCCTGAGAACAGCTTATCCCTGGTTCCACTCATGCTTTGCCTGATTTCTTCCATTTCGGCTTCTGTATTTCCTGTTTCAATTTTGCGGAGCACTGCCAGCGCCGCGTCGGTTTTGTTCTTCTTGATAAGAAATCTCGGGCTTTCGGGAACTATGAACAATAAAAAGAAATAAGCTACGGCGGGTAACCCGCCTACTCCCAGCATCCAGCGCCACGCATCATCTCCCATATCGCGGAGCGCATAGTTGGATACATAAGCGATCAGTATTCCGAATATTACATTGAACTGGAACAGGGCTGTCATCCTGCCCCGCATGAAAGCCGGCGATACTTCCGATATGTACATCGGCGCTACTACCGATGACGCGCCAACAGCAATGCCGCCCAGGAAACGGAACAGAATAAAAATTTCTACGTTAAAGGCGATTGCACTGCCAATAGCCGAAATGAAGAACAATAAGGCTACTACAAACAACACAGGTTTCCTGCCGTACCGGTCTGTAGGCTTTCCGGCGAAGAGCGCGCCGGCAACCGTGCCGATCAACGCGGAGGCAATAGTAAAGCCATGCCAGAACGGGGAAAGATCAAATAATGCCTGCACTTTTTTCTCCACTCCCGAAATAACAGCGGTATCAAATCCAAAAAGAAACCCTCCCAAAGCCAGAATGATGGACCAAATAAAAACGGTTACATGCTTATTGTTCATAAAATGATGGGGTTGTATTGTCTGTTGTATGGTTTACATGATCCTGTTGCCCGGATACTATTAGCGTCGTTTTGTTATTAACCGGTTTATCCGCCCCTGTATTGATCAGGGAGAGAGACAGGATTCACCGGGTAGAGCTCCCCTGAAGAGGATACAAGTTCTGTTAACTGTGCGCCGGTTGCTACTGCTCTGCATATATCATGACCATTCAATATTGCCGGGATAAGTCCTGCCAGAAAAATGTGATCTGCAAAGGGATTTAATGATTTTTTACCATCCTGGTTTTCGTATTGATAGCTCTTGTCCTCTGCACTGATAAAATAGCCGCCCTTTCCCGTTGATATAATAATGTAGGGTATCATGAATTTTTGATGCAACAGGTTCACCCTGTCGGTCAAAGACTGTATGTTACTGAACCAGCCGGTGATCAGTTCCAGTTCCTCCACACCGGTATACAGCATAAAAGTTCCCTTTAAACATTGCTCCAGAAGCGCTTTGGAGATGATAGAAGCTGGTAAGCTCAGGTAAAAAACCCTCCTGACATTCAATTCAATGATTGAAAGAAGGGTTTGCAGGCAGGGAGTGCCGGGATAATACGCCGGGATGGAGCTGTGTACCCAAATGTCTGCGTGCTGAAATTTACTGATGTAAGCGGGCTCTGCTATGATATTGTTCCATGCCTGCGGGGATGCGTGCATAGATGCTTTTGTTCCATTATTTGTCCATTCACCTGTGGGATAGTCATAATCAATTTGAAAATAATCTGTGCAGAGCCCTTTTTCTTCTACAAACCGGATGACCTTCTTGCCCTGTTCATCCAATCCCACGCGGGTAATCAGCATAGGATCTACTCCAAGCTGATGAAGATAAAAGGATAGTATTACCGGGAACCCGATCGGATAAAAACCGTTGCCTGAAGCATACCAAAAACTTTCCCCGAAACAAGCGGCCTGAAGAGATTTGTTGCCTGAATTTTCCATATAAGCAATTGTTACTGGCAGGCAATTTAATATCAGCACCCCCGACACGCTTTTCAGTTTAGATGCAATCTTTTTAAAAGGAAGATCAATTTTGTTATCTGCTCATAATATTAATATTCAGCATAAAAAGTATTATAAGTTTAAATAATTTTTAAAAAAGATACGTTCCTTTTTCAATTTTATTACACAAGCTTCATTGCTAAAAACATAAAAGATCAAAATTGAAAAACAATGAAATAATTCCTGAAATGATATTTTGTAAATCTTGCAAATTTGTGTTATGATCAGTTTGCCTGTAGTAAAGTCAAAAAGTGCTGTTTATATCGTTATTGCATTTCTGCTGATGGCGGGTGCCTGCAATACAAATGTCGAGATCCCTCCTAAAAAGTATAAGATAGGTTTTTCTCAATGTACCGGTGATATCAAATGGCGTAATGCCACCCTCGACGGTGTTAACCGGGAGTTTACTTTCCATCCCGGATCAGAATTATTGTATAAGAATGCCGATGATAACAGCACCCTGCAGATCAGGCAGATCAGGGAACTGATCAGGGAGGGAATTGATATATTGCTCGTTTCTCCGAACGAGGCAGAACCGCTGACAGCCATCGTTGAGGAAGTGTATAACAAGGGAATACCTGTTGTAGTAATTGACAGGAGGATCTTATCTGATCAGTATACGGCGTTCGTGGGTGCCAATAATTATGAAATAGGTAATATGGCGGGCAACTACCTGTCTAATATATATAAACCCCATTCCAATATTATCGAGATCATCGGACTAAAGGGTTCAACCTCTTCGGTTGAAAGAAAAAAAGGATTTGAAGCGGCTATACAGTCGAATCCGGAAATAAAGATAAAAGCCAGCATTTACGGTAACTGGCTTAAGGAAAAAGCGTCGGAAGAATTATGGAAGATCAGGGACCTGTTATCACCGGATGATATCATTTTTGCCCAGAATGATCCTATGGCGCTTGGTGCGTATGAAGTATACAAAAAGCTGGGCTTTGAAAAACAGGCAACATTCATTGGTGTGGATGGGCTGGCCGGGCCAAACGGGGGTATAGACTTAGTAGCGGATAAGAAACTGAAAGCTACCCTGCTCAATCCTACCGGCGGAGAAGAAGCTGTCCAGATCGCTTTTAAAATTCTTAACAAAGAGACCTTTAGTAAAGAAAACACTTTGTCCACGGTTGTTATAGATTCCACCAATGTGCGTATCATGAAATTGCAGACGGAAAAGATCAACGCGCAGCAAAGGGATATCGGCAACCAGCAGGATGTACTCCTTAAGCAACAACGTATACAGGAAAGCCAGGCGGTCATTATTTATATTTTCATCGGGGCTTTGATACTGGTATTAATTCTTGGCGGTATTGCAGTGGTGGCGTTAAGAAACAACAGGAGGATCAATAAAAGACTTTCTGCCCAGAACCAGGAAATACTGACCCAGCGTAACCAGTTGATTGAAATGACAGCCTATGCAAAACAGGCAACGGATGCCAAATTCAATTTCTTCACCAATATATCCCATGAATTCAGAACACCGCTCACGCTGATATTAGGCCCGCTTGAAGAAGTATTGTCTACAGAGAAATTAAGCTATACTATCAAAAACAGTTTGCATCTCGTTCATAAAAATACGCTCCGGCTGCTGCGCCTGGTTAACCAATTGATGGATTTCAGGAAGATAGAAGAGCGGAAGATGAAGTTGCAGGTTTCTGAAAACGATCTCATTGCGTTCGTCCGGGAAATTGCAGATTCCTTCGAAGTAATCGCCCGTAAAAAGTCTACCGGTTTTTTTGTAGACAGCAGGTACAAACAGTTGCATGTATGGTTTGACGTAAACATGCTTGACAAAGTTTTATTCAACCTGCTTTCCAATGCTTTCAAGTTCACTCCGGATGACGGGTTGATCAGCATCACTATCGGAAAAAGTGCGGAGGAAACAATGGCAGTAATAAGAGTGGAGGATTCGGGGATAGGGATGACACATGAAGAAATCAAACATGCTTTTGATATATTCTACCAGGGAAATTCGTCCTCTTCAAAGGGAACCGGCCTGGGACTGTCTTTATCGGAAGAGCTGGTAAAGCTGCATCACGGGAAAATAACGCTGAAAAGTGAAAAATGGAAAGGTGCATGCTTTGAAGTATACCTGCCCCTGGGAAAAGATCATTTTGACGCCTGCGACTTTAAACAGCCTGACGCTTCTTCAGGGAATACCAGCTATGAAGATATAAAAATATTCATGCAGGAATTAGAGCAGCCCAGCCACCAGCCTGAATATTATCCGGATAATAACAACCCCAGGGAACATTCCGTATTGATCATAGAAGACGATCTGGATATGCGAAGCTTTTTAAAAAACCGCTTAGGCAGGCATTATGAACTACATGAAGCAGACAACGGCATAAGCGGACTGGCACTTGCCCGTGAGATCGTTCCGGATCTCATTATTTCAGATATCATATTACCAGGCAAAAACGGACTGCATATCACAGAAATGATCAAGCAGGATATCCGCACATCGCATATCCCTTTGATCCTGCTCACGGCCAAGAACAGCATAGAGGAGCAGATACAGGGCATACGGATGCAGGCAGATGCATTCATTGTAAAGCCATTTAATATGGAATACCTGTGTGAAACGATCAGGAACCTGCTGAAAAGTCGCCTGCAGCTACGCGAGCATTACAGCAGCGAACTACCTTATGAAGCCCGGCCCGGTCATTCAAAGAAAATTGACCGCAAATTCATTAACGAGTTTACAGCCATAGTAGAAAGCAACTTGTCGAATGAGGGTTTTTCCATTGATGAAATATGCAGGGAGATCGGGATATCCCGTGTGCAGTTATACCGGAAGGTAAAAGCGCTGCTTGGGTACAATATCAATGACTATATACTTACTGCAAGAATGCAGAAAGCAAAATTCCTGCTGTCCAATGAATCCATTTCCATTTTTGAAGTAGCCTGTAAAGTGGGGTTTTCATCGCAAGCATATTTCTCCACCGTGTTCCGGTCAAAATTTTCGATGACACCCTCAGAATACCGGGAAGGAAAGCGGTGCTGAAAGTGAACAGGTGCAGGTCAGAATTGTATCCTGGTTAAACGATACCGGGATATGCCGGATATGGTAATATATTACCCTATTTAAACAAAATATTGCTGGAAAAAGTGAATATATTTTTATAGTTTAGTCATGACTTTAAAATCCTTTCTGCATCATTTTAAATATTCGATTGGATTTTCATGCCTATGCTTAATACGTTGCCATTATTTTGATTTTCACCGTTACGTATTTTTAACTGCTTATTAATCTTAGACAACATGAGAGTCCTTCAGTTTACCATTCCTGTGCCCGAGAACAAATCAATTATTGTTCTTCCCGAATCGCTTCCTTATTTTTTTCCTCATTTTCACCGTCATAAAGAAGTGCAGCTTACCTGGGTCATTAAGGGAGAAGGTACCCTGGTTGCCGGTAATAATATGCATGCATTCCAATCCAATGATATTTTTTTCCTGGGAGCCAACCAGCCGCATGTATTTAAAAATGATTCTACTTATTTTATGCCGGGCAGCTCAAAAAGCATCCAGGCGCTCACCATTTTTTTTAATCCAAATGGCATGCTTTCCTCTTTTTTCGGCTTGCCTGAAATGAGACAGCTTAAAAATTTTATACAGCAGAATCAATCAGGCTTTTGCATTCCACAGCCATATGCCCATGATATTTGCACCAGGATGCAATATATCAGTGAACTGAAAGACGGGAGCATTGAAAGAATCATATACTTTATTGACCTGATGAAATTCTTATCCGCTCTTCCGGCTACCGGCGCCCTATCTTCCGGCAATGAAACAAAACATTACAGCGAAGAGGATGGCAGCAGGATCAGCAAGATATACAAGTATATCATGGATAATTTTAATAACGATATTTCGCTGGAAGATGTTGCGGCGATCGCCTATATGACAACCCAGTCATTTTGCAGGTATTTCAGAAAACGTACAGGAAAAACTTTTATCAGTTTTTTGAATGAAGTGCGGATCAATGAAGCCTGCAGTAAGCTAACCAGCAATTCTAATGAAGGGATATCGACCATCGCATATAATTGCGGGTTTAACAGCATCACCAACTTCAACAGGGTTTTCAGGGCGGTAAAGGAAATGACCCCCAGTGAATACCTGATGTCATTTAACGCGCATGTGTATGAGGCGTGAGGGGGGCATTGGCTATCAGTCTATATGAAAAAGGTTTCGGAACAGCATCAGTCGAAAAGATTGCTCTTTACGCTGCAAAGAAGAAATTTGTAGAAACTAAAATCATTTTACAATGAAACAACAAACTTCTGCCGCACCCGAAACCGACAACAAAGGTAAGCAACAACGTTATGCAGGAAGCGTAATTTATGTAGGAATTGATGTTCACAAAAAAGACTGGCAGGTAGCAGCTGTTTATGAAGGTATGACCTTAGGTAATCACCGTATGGGAGCCAGGGCTGAAGGGGTGATCACTCATTTAAGGAAGCGTTACCCCGGGGCCAGCTTTGAGCTAAGCAAACCACAACCTCAAAACTATAAACCCGAAACCTGCAACTTGTAACCTGCAACCATACACTATAGGCCCGAAACCATTAATTGTTGTAAGTACCCCCCGGCTCCTGAAACTATAAACTTCAACCCCGAAACCGTAAACTTTGAATCTTAAATAATATTTGGTTTATAACATAAACTACTTTACATTTGAGAAGTAATTTGTAAGGATGGTAAAAGTATTAGTATTAGCCGTAAGTATGATGTGGGTAGTGGCTGTTAACGCCCAAACGGAAATTTCAGGGCATGTAAGGGATAGAAAAGGCAAGCCTGTTGCGGGGGCGAGCATAACGTTAAAGGATACCTATGACGGAGCCACCTCCGATTCAACCGGCGGCTATCATTTTACAACCGGTGAAAAAGGAAAGTTTGTATTGGTAATAACAGCCCTGGGATACAAACCGGTAGAAAATAATATAGAAATTGCTGACACACCTGTTGCGATGGATATAGACATGAAAGAAGAGATCAGCGAATTAAAAGCCGTGCTGATCACGGCAGGCAGCTTTGAAGCGGGAGACCGGAAGCGGGTGACGGTATTAAGCTCTATTGATGTTGCTACAACGGCAGGCGCCAATGCCGATGTAACAGGCGCTTTAAAAACATTACCGGGTGCGCAGCAGGTGGGCGAGAGCGAAGGTTTATTTGTAAGAGGCGGTACCGCTGCTGAAACCAAAACCTTTATTGATGGCACACTCGTCAATAATTTTTTCTATAGCAGTGTACCTAATATAGCGCAACGCGGCAGATTTTCTCCTTTTTTATTTAAGGGAACGATTTTTAGCACCGGCGGTTATTCGGCATTGTATGGCCAGGCGCTTTCTTCTGCTTTGATACTGGAGTCTATAGATCTGCCCGAACAAAGCTCAAGTGATTTTGGTATATCGGTATTAAGCATGAACGCAGGGCACCAGCATCTTGCAAAAAATAAAAGGTCATCGTGGGGCTTCAGTTACAGCTACGCCAACCTTTGGCTGGCGTTCAAAGCAATCAGGCAACGCCCCGAATATACAAGAATACCTGATTTTCATACTGCCGATGCTAATTTCCGTATCAAAACATCTTCCACGGGCATTATAAAATATTATGGTTATTTCAGTGGAAATAAAGTAGGCATCAGGAACCCCAGCCTGGATACAGTTGGCTATAAGGACGCGTTTTCCATCAAGAACTTCAATATGTATCATAACCTGTCGTACCGGGAACTGCTGGGCAATGGCTGGAAGCTGAATGCGGGGCTGTCTTATACTACCAACAGGGATAATATTGAAGGCAATCTGCTGGATGATCAAAATAAAGAGCAAACATTACAGGGGCTTGAGTATAAAAATTTTAATGTTGTGATGCCCGGTAAATATTTTAATGCCAAATTGCTGTTTGATAAAAGGCTTCGGGGCATTTCAGTAATCAGGTTCGGAACGGAGTATAATTACAGTCACGATAAAACCCGGTATACATTGTACACGGGCGATCAGTTCAGCAATAGCATTGTGGAAAATATGAACGCCTTGTTTGCGGAAACAGATATTTATCTTACCAACGACCTGGCTGCAAAAATAGGAGGCAGGTTTGAGCATTCTTCGTTGCTGAACAAAAACAATATTGCGCCCAGGATCTCACTTGCGTACAAAACAGGTAAAAGCAGCCAGGCGTCCCTGGCGTATGGTATTTTTTACCAGAATCCTGAAAATAAATACTTACCTACGCCCCATGTGCTTACATTTTCAAAAGCCACGCATTATATAGCACAGTATCAAAAAGTAACCGGTAAGATCACCTTCCGGTTGGAAGCATTTTACAAAAAATACAATGATCTTATAAAAACCGGTTTCAGCAGCGTCACCAACCAGCAGGTAGCTGTAAATAATAATGGCTTTGGCGATGCCCAAGGATTTGAGTTGTTCTGGCGCGATAAAAAAACTTTTAAAAATCTCGACTATTGGGTTTCGTATTCGTACCTCGATACCAAAAGAGATTTTACGAATTTTCCCTTTGCCATTCAGCCCAATTTTGCATCAAAGCATACCGCTTCGCTGGTAATGAAGAAGTTTGTGACAGAATGGAAAACAGGGTTTAACATGTCGTATACCTATGCCAGCGGTCGCCCTTATTATAATATTATTTTTGACGGTACGGAATATGAATTTTCGGATAAAGGAGAAACCAGGGATTATCACAATGTGAGCTTCAGCCTGAATTACCTGCCTGATTTGTTTAAAAAAGACAGCAAGCGATTTACGGTACTGGTACTGTCGGTAAACAATATTTTTGGTATTAACCAGGTATATGGATATAATTATTCTTACAACGGATATCGCAAGTCAGCCATAGTGCCGCCATCGCGCATATTCGTATTCCTGGGAGTTTTTATGAGTCTTGGTATTGACAGGACCGAAGATGCTATTAACAATAACCTGTAAAATTTTTTATTCGCGATAATACAATAATTCAGAAATCAAACAAATATGAAAAAGACATTAATAGTTACTGTTTTGAGTATAGCCATGCTGAATGTTGCCGCGCAAAGCGACAAATATGTAAAGGCGATGGAAGCAAGACTGGCTGCAATGGATACGGTAAAATCAACATCCGGATGGAAAAGCCTGTCTGATGCTTTTCAAAGAATAGGCGATGCCGAAAAAACGCAATGGCTTCCCTACTATTACGCGGCACTTTGCTTAATAACCCCGGGATGGACGGATGCTTTATTAGATAAGGACGCGAACGCGGCCAGGGTAAAAGAATTATGTGATAAAGCTGCTGCCATAGAGGATAATGCCGAATTGTATGCCATTCGCAATATGGCGGCTACCCAGCAAATGCTGGTGGACCCTCAGTCGCGCTGGAGCACGTATGGGGCCGAAGGCGAAGCTGCCATGAAAAAAGGCTTACAGCTTGATCCCGCCAACCCGAGGTTGCATTACCTGCAGGCTGCGGGTATATTCAATACTCCGGAACAGTTTGGTGGCGGTAAAGCAAAAGCCAAACCCATGTTGGAAAAGGCGCTTTCTTTGTTCAATGCCGAAAAGCCTGCACCCTTGTATCCCAATTGGGGTAAGCAGCAAACAGAAGAAATGTTGGCACAGTGTAAGTAAGGTTTATGGTTTGGAGATGTTGGGAATTTGAGATTGGGTAGCTGCTACCTAACGGCTAATAGCTGAAAGCTGATGGCTCATTGCTGACGGCTGAAAGCTATTTGTGGTTTCTTAACTATAAACTCCAAACATCCGCATCTGCCATCTTTTAGCGATCAACGAAACGAAATAAATGTTTAAAGACCTTGACCCCATATTGCACTCACAACTCAGGCTGGCTGTGGTATCGTTGCTGATAGGCGTGAAAGAAGCTGAATTTACTTTTTTACGCGAAAAAACCAATGCTACAGCCGGCAACCTTAGTGTGCAGATACAAAAATTAAAGGAAGCCGGCTATATTGATGTAGAGAAGAAATTTAAAGACAATTATCCTCAAACACTATGTAAGCTCACTCCAAAAGGCGTCAATGCTTTTGAAGAGTATGTAAAAAATTTACAGGATTATGTGGGGAAAGGGAAAATAAAAAAATAGCGCAGAAAAATTCTGCGCCTGTAGGATACCTGAGAAAACGGGGTTTGCCTTTTACAATCTTTCATCACTCTTTGATCAAAGGCAGTAACAACTGATCCGTATTGTTAACACGCACTTCCAGCGAGTAATTACCGGGAATCATTGTATGTGTGCCTTCCAGTTCGTATGTATTCAATCCTTCCTTTCCTGCCAGTCTTTTTTGTATTACTTCCCGTCCTTTCTCATCAGTAATTTTCATTACCACAAATGCCCTGTTTTTCAATTGCACATTAATGTGTATGTCCTGCAAAGCGGTATTGGGCGTAACGCTTACCATAGATAAAGCCTCTGTATTGTATAGCTGCACAACCATTAGCCTGGAGTACGATACATTCCCTTTGTTATCGGTTACTCTTAAACGATAGTAGTTCGTATTTTTTAAAGGGCTGTCGTCCAAAAATGTATACTCCGCAAGCTGTTTATTGTCGGAAAAATTTCCAATCCCGGAAAAACGTTTTCCGTTCCTGCTGCGTTCCACCGTAATGCTATAGCAGCAATTGCTTTTTACTTTGCACTGCAGATCCACTTTGTTGTTCTGCAGCCTGCCGGTAAAAGATACAACCTCTACCTCGGGAGCGTTTTCAACTGCTTCCGGCTGATTTTTTTTCTTTTTGTCAATGCCTTCTTCATTTGCCATTATGCAAAAGGGGAGCATTGCGAAAGCACCGCCGAGTGCCATCGTTTTAAAGGTACCGATAATGTGTTTCATTGCCTCGTGTTTAGTTGAATAATAATAAGGGTACGGACAATGATGCTTACGAATTAAATTACCGGTTTACTCAAAGGAGATCAAATAATGAAATACATTAAGGGAGGTTGTAACTTAAAAATAGTAATATTTCATTGGATGGAAAACGGAGGAAGTGATTTTTTAATGAAAGGCCCCCTGGACAAGGGGCCTTTTTCCGATTAGGAATTCACAACCTCTATATAAACTCTTGATAAAAATTTTTAAGAATGTTTCGCTTCTGCCAGCACTATATTGCTGAAGCTGCATTGTTCATTAATGTCAACTTGCTTGATCCTGTACGATACTTTCCTTTTCTTTACACCTTTTAAATCGTCTTTGAATCTATAGCTTTTGGAAGCATGGCTGTCGTCAAGCGTAAACACAATTCCTATTGTTTTAAAATCTTCGCCATCGGCTTTTCTCTGAATTTCAAATTGCTTATTACCGGCTTCTGTTGCAATGCTCCAGTTTATTTCTACGAAATTCTTTACGAATCTTGCGTGCAACTCCTCAATTTGAACAGGCGCCTGCGGATCGGTTATGGTTGCTGTGGCAACGGGCTGATTATCGGTTGCAGGCGAACCATCTGCCTGGGCGTATCCAAAAAGAATTGTAGCGGCTGCTATGTAAATGATCACGATCAACTTTTTCATTTTTTTCAATTTAGAGGTTCCCGATGCTGTTAAACCGAAAGATTTTTCTCTGATATTGAAAAGTGTTGGCCGGTAGCTTCATTGGTTTTTTGGATGGATGGAAACAGTAAAGAATAACAGGCAAGGCCCTTGGTTCTTACATTAGGTTGTTCAGGAATGAGGATGAGCGGCTTTGTACAGAGGAGTTATTTGGAGTAGCGGCAGCGTTGCCGCCGCAGTGGATTTGTTTGACAAATGTAGAGAGTGATGTTTTAAAAATCAGGATTTATTGTGTGTTTTTTGTTGATTAATATCAATTAATATGCGTTGCGCATGAAGCCCTTTCTACTTCTTTTTAATTCAATAATTTACGCATAGCCGGTACTGTTATATAATGAAAAAGGCGCCGGTAAGACGCCTTTTTTATAAAATAGTAATGACGATGCATTGTTAAACGTACCGGGTAGTGCCAGGTATGGCAACGGGGTAAAAGCCATCTGCATTGGGAAGCACCGATGGAGATGCCGCCCAGTCGTATGTTTTGGGTTGAAGGTCAATTCCTGAATTCAGGGCTTTGTCCCACTCAATTACCTGTCCGCTGTAGGTAGCCATGCGCCCCATGATGGAGGTCATGCTGCTCCTGGCCCCGTTTTCAGCATCTGCGAACTTGTATTGTCCTTTTGCCACCGCTTCAAACAGTTCATCGTGTTCTGTTTGATAGGGATTGTTCTCTGTTTTCTTATCAAACTGGTAGATCACTTTGCCTTTGTGGTCTTTAATATTTGCTTCGCCCGCAAATATTTTTCCTTTTGTACCGATCAGCAGCTCATCTACCTTACTCATGGTTTTAGGCTGATGGCGGCACTGGCTGTTGAGGATAGAGCCATCGGCATAGTGAAATTCAACATAGTGATGATCGAAAATTTCACCGTATTCTTTACCGGTACGCACTTCTCTTCCTCCCATGCCCTGGGCTTTAACGGGATATGCGCTTTTAAACCAGTTGATCACATCAATATTATGGATATGTTGCTCGGTAATATGATCGCCGCAAAGCCAGTTGAAATAATACCAGTTACGCATCTGGTATTCCATTTCAGTTTGCCCTTCTTTTCTTGGATGAACCCAAACACCGTCGCCGTCCCACCAGGCCTGGGCTGCGGTAATATCTCCTATAAGGTCTTTACGTTTAAATAGCTCGCGATACGAGTTTTGATAGTGGCGTTGTAAGCCCACCACAACATTTAGCTTTTTTTGTTTGGCTATTGCTGCGGCTGCCAGTACTTTTTGAACGCCCGCAGGGTCGGTAGCTACCGGTTTTTCCATGAAGATATGCTTGCCCAGCTTAACAGCTTCTTCAAAATGAATAGGGCGGAAACCGGGAGGTGTTGCCAGTATTACCACATCCGCCAGCGGGATGGCTTTTTTGTACGCGTCAAAGCCTACAAATTTTCTTTCAGCCGGAACATCTATCCTTTTCGCATCAATTTCCTCGCCTATTGATTTATAAGCGCTGTCAAGCCTGTCCTGGAAGGCATCGGCCATAGCTACCAGCTTTACATTTTGTTTGGTTAACAATGCCTGGGTAGCGGCCCCGGTGCCCCGGCCACCGCAACCTACCAGGGCAATTTTAATAGTATCATCGGCTCCGGAAAAAAAGTTGGCCCTGCCTAAAAACGGGGATGCGATCAGTCCGCCGGCCAGCAGCGATGAGTTCTTTACAAATTCACGGCGGGAAGTATTGTTCCCTGAGTCATTATTATTATTCATGCTATTTTGATTTTATGAAATGAGCAATCAATTTTTTAGATATGTATTGTAAAATGTTTCCGCTTCTTCGGCGCCGGGTTGTTTAACCGGGCGTATGATCCTGAATCCCACAAACATGGCATCGGTAAGCCACCAGCGGCTTCTGGGTATCTGCGGATCTCTTTTATTCCACGATGGTTCAGAATGTTGCCTGCCGGAGCTTCTCAGCAATTCTGCTCCATCCAGGTAACTGCCGCCCCGGATACTCCTTGGATAACGTTTGGTGGGGGATAATACAGGCTCTGAAGCGTTCTCGCCTATCTTGTCAAAGTATTGTTCATCATATTGGTCAAGCGTCCATTCAGCTACATTTCCCAGTATATCATACAAACCCCAGGCGTTCGGTAATTTTTGCCCTACTTTTTGATATTTGTTTTTACTGTTGCTTTTATACCAGGCATATTTCCCCAGCTCTTTTACATCATCCCCAAAGGGATAGATAGTGGTGCTTCCCGCACGGCAGGCATATTCCCATTCCGCTTCACTGGGCAGCCGGTAAAAAATCCCTGTTTTTTGATACAGCCATTTGCAAAACATCATCGCCGCGTCCTGGCTCATACTGTTTACAGGAAAGCCGCCTGTTTTACCCATTCCCCAGCTCAAATCAATATACTGCGGGGTTGGCCTCGTTACCGCGTCTACGGCAGATCCCACCGAAGTGGCTTCGTCGCGGAAGAAGATATCGAAAATATCGTGTGTTATTTCGTAGGCGCCCATCCAAAAAGCTTCTATATTCACTTTTTTAGCGGGGCCTTCATCCGGTTTCCTGGCTTTATCGGATGCGTTGCCACCCATTGTAAACGAGCCTGCCGGTATAGGAACCATTGCGATCTTAAACTGGCTGCCGGGTACCTCTTGATCGTATGCCTTAAAGTCCTGCGGGGAGTCGTTATTTTGAGCGTTGGCGATAAGTGTAACAATAACCAATGCAACTGTCAATCCGGGCTTTCTCACCTTTTGTAAACTTTTAAATTTATGGAGGGGAAAGATAAGAAAAGTATTGAAAACCGCCTGTAAATTCTTCTGAAGGATGGATTTAAAAAATTGTTTTAATATCTTGCTGTGGTTTGTTCTATTTTTATTTTCTCAAACTCAATTCAATTATGCAACGTAGAAATTTTTTACAAACAGGTTTGCTTGCAGGAGCGTCGGCGTTAGTGGGATCGGGTACTGTAGCAGGAGAACGCAATGAAACGCCGGCTTTGGATTCGGCAGAAAAAACATTCAACCTGAATTACGCGCCCCACGATGGTATGTTCAGGAATCTTGGCGGCAACGACTTTATTGACCAGATCAAATATATGTACGACCAGGGATTTCGTGCCATCGAAGACAATGGTATGTCTGGCAGGCCGGTAGAGCAGCAGAAAAAGATTGGGGAAACACTGGCAAAGCTGGGAATGACCATGGGTGTTTTTGTGGTGCCGAAAGGCGGTAATTCCGAAAACTCCCTGGCAGCCGGTAAAAAAGAGTATGTAGATATATTTTTAAACGGCTGCCGCCAGTCGGTTGAAATAGCCAAAAGAGTGAATGCTAAATGGGCAACCGTTGTACCTGGAGATTTTGAAAGGAATCTCCCTGTTGGGGTGCAAACCGGGCATGTTATAGACGCGCTTCGCAGGGGTGCGGAGATACTGGAACCCCACGGTATTACCATGGTGCTGGAGCCGCTGAGCGATACGCCCAATCTTTTCCTCCGCACGTCCGACCAGACATACGAAATATGCAGGGCGGTAAACAGCCCGTCGTGTAAAATACTGTATGATATCTACCATATGCAGAAAAATGAAGGGCATTTGATCAGGAATATTGAGCTTACCTGGAGTGAGATCGCTTATTTCCAGATTGGTGATAACCCTGGCAGAAAAGAACCTACTACCGGCGAGATCAATTACAAAAATGTGTTCAAATATATTTACGAAAAAGGATACAAAGGCGTGATGGGGATGGAGCATGGAAATGCAAAGCCGGGTAAGGAAGGCGAATTGGCGCTGATAAAAGCTTACCGCGAAAGCGATAGCTTTTTGTAAGAAATCATAGTTCAGGCTTTTTATGCGCCGGTCTCTTCAATTTTTTCATCTTCTGCATTGGTCAGTACTGCCCCGGACATACGTTTCATGGGGTTGGCGCGGTTCTCGGCATATTCAATTCTTTGAGACAGGATACCAATGGTGGAAAATACAGATTGGCGGAAGGAGGCTTCATCCGCTTTGTTTTTACCGGCAATATCAAATGCCGTTCCGTGATCGGGTGAGGTGCGCACCACCGGTAAACCGGCAGTAAAATTAATTCCTTCGCCTTTGGCTAACGATTTAAAAGGGATCAATCCCTGGTCGTGGTACATAGCCAGCACGGCATCAAATTTTTCATGACTGCCCCTCGCAAAAAAGGCGTCGGCGCTGTAGGGACCAAAGGCAAGTATGTTGTTTTGTTTGGCTTCTTTTATGGCAGGCTTTATCTGCTCCTCCTCTTCTTTTCCTATCAGCCCTTCATCGCCGGCATGCGGGTTCAGACCCAGTACGGCTATCCTGGGTTTGTCTATTCCAAAATCTTTTTGCAGGCTGTCTTTTAATATCAGCAGCTTTCTCAGGATGTTCTGCCGGGTTACAAAAGGTGCAATGTCTTTTACCGGCACATGCTCTGTAAGCAATCCTACCCTCATGTTTTCGGCGCACATCAGCATCAGCACTTCGTTCACTCCAAAAAACTGCTTTAAAAAAGGCGTATGCCCGCTAAAATTAAATTCCTGCGATTGTACGTTTTTCTTATGAATGGGGCCTGTTATCAAACCCTGCACCTGCCCGGCTTTTAAAGCTTCCACGGCAGCCTGTAATGATTTTACAGCATATTTTCCGCCTGTATCGGTAAACTGCCCCGGGGTAATATTCACTTCTTCTTCCCAACAGTTAAAAATATTGACTTGCTTGGGATAAGGGCGGTTTATATCTTTCAGGTTTTGAAAATTAAGATTTACATCGGTAACCGTTTTCTTATAAAAGTTGATCAGTTTGTTCGAAGCGAAAATTACCGGTGTGCACATATCCAGTATCCTGTTGTCGGCAAAGGTTTTAATGATAAGCTCAGTGCCAATGCCGTTAATATCACCGCAGGAAATACCAATTACAGGTTTATGATGCTGATTTGACATAATCTTTCCGTTAATTCGCGAATTTACAGGTTTGTAACTGCTTTTCGTACTTTTAGGGCTTCAATGTATACTTTAAAGAAATCGTTGGGTCAGCATTTCCTGCGGGATGAGAACGTGGTACGCAGGATCATATCATCGTTGCAGGAACATCCTTTTAATTGTTTGCTGGAGGTAGGCCCCGGTGGCGGCGCGCTTACAAAGCATCTTTTGCAAATACCCGGTATCAGCTTTAAGGCTGTTGAGCTGGATGATGAAAAGGTAGCTTACCTGGAGCATACTTACCCTGCTATTAAAGGCAGGATCATACATGATAGTATACTGGAAATAAGCAAGCCGTTTGATGTGCCTTTTACGATAGTAGGCAATTTTCCCTACAATATTTCTTCTCAGATCCTTTTTAAAATACTGCAATGGAAAGAGGATGTGGAAGGCATGACAGGCATGTTTCAGAAGGAAGTAGCGCTGCGGATTGCCGCCCGGCCAGGCAGTAAAACCTATGGCATATTAAGCGTGCTGGTACAGGCGTTTTTTGATGTGGAATATTTGTTTGAAGTGCATGAGCAATGTTTTACACCTCCGCCAAAAGTAAAAAGCGCGGTTATAAGGCTTTTACCATGCAGGCAGCCTGTACATATACATAATGAGAAGCAATTTTTTGTGTTAGTGAAAACAGCTTTCAACCAGCGGCGGAAAACCCTGCGTAATGCGGTAAGACAGCTGTTTAGCGCGGAAAAACTGGCAATGCCGGTGTTCGATAAGCGTGCGGAACAGTTGAGCGTAGCTGATTTTGCAGAGTTGAACAGGTTGCTCGGTTAGACAAATAAAAAGACTGGACATTAATAATTTGTAAGTAAAAGGAAACAATAATTTTATTATGAGAAAGGTAATTGTTACCGCTAAAGTACACCCGTATCTCCTCGACCGTTTACAGCAAAAAGAATATACAGTATCCTACCTGCCCCAAATTACTTACCGGGAACTGGAGGAAGCGATAAAAGACGCCGATGGATTGATCATTACCACACGCATTAAAGTGGACAAGAACCTGATAGATAAGGCCCCACGGTTAAAATGGATTGGACGGCTGGGAAGCGGAATGGAGCTGATTGATGTGCCCTATGCGCAAACTAAGGGAATACAGTGTGAAAGCAGCCCCGAAGGAAACCGCAATGCGGTGGGGGAGCATACACTTGGCGTATTGCTGAGCCTGATGAATAAAATACATACCAGCCGGCAGGAAGTGGCGGAGGGTAAATGGATAAGAGATGCGAACAGGGGAACGGAGCTAACCGGCAAAACGGTAGGCATTATTGGTTTTGGTAATGCCGGTGGAGCTTTCGCGAAAGTATTGTCTTCGTTCGATGTGGAAATACTGGCCTATGATAAGTACAGGTTTGGTTTTGCACGTGGACGTATACACGAAGCCGCCCCGGAACAAATTGCCAGGTATGCGGATGTAATAAGCCTGCATCTGCCGCTTACTGATGAAACTTTTCACATGGCTGATGATGCTTTTTTTAACGCCCTGCAAAAGCAGCCCTGGTTCCTGAACGCATCGCGTGGAAAAGTACACGATACACAGGCGGTAATTAACGCGCTGAAAGCGAATAAAATAGCCGGAGCCGGATTGGATGTCCTGGAAAATGAAAAGCTTGATACGTATTCAGAGGCAGAGAAGGAACAACTGAACTGGTTATGTGCCCAACCCAATGTTATTATTACTCCGCATATAGCGGGCTACAGCCATGAAGCTTTTTTAAAAATGGCTAAAGTAGTGCTGGATAAGCTGGGCATATAACTATTACAAGTATATATTATGAGCAACAAAAATATTTTAATGAACACTTAAGCCGTTATTGGTAAAACCGGCTTTTTTATATATATTTGTGAGTATACATAGTGCAACGCTTCGGGTTTACTTCCTGAGGCGTTGTTATTTTTTTCTTTTTTATAACCTAAAACGAAGTCAGCCATGAGTGATGTGATTTACGTTACGCACGAAACGATGGAACAAATGAAAGCCGAGCTACAAAAGATGAGAGGTGTAGAAAGGCCCGCTGCTTCCAGAGCGATAGCCGAAGCGAGGGAAAAAGGGGACCTGAAAGAAAATGCCGAATATGATGCCGCCAAAGAGGCTCAGGGCCTCCTGGAGGCCAGGATAGCAAAGCTGGAAAGCGATATAGCGATCGCACGTATTATTGAAACAGATAGTATAGATACCAGCAAGGTAAGCATCCTTACCAAGGTAACCCTTACCAATTTAAATACTAAAAAGAAGGTGACGTACCAGGTTGTTTCTGAAAAAGAGGCAGATCTGAAATCGGGCAAAATATCTGTAACGTCTCCCATAGGCCAGGGAATATTAGGAAAGCAGGTAGGCGAAGTAGCGGAAGTGAAAGCGCCTGTAGGGCTTTTGAAATTTAAAATTGAGGACATTGCCATTTAACGGCAAAGCTAAAAGCATTTATAAAGGGGCGCAGCAATGACGCCCCTTTTCATTATTACCTGTTTGGATCGTATCACCGGGCAGCCGGAAATAATATTGTATTTTTTTTCATTAAATATTTATATTGCGAAACTATAACTGCTGCTTGAAACAGGTTTTCGCCATATTGTTATTTTCTGTACACCTCTTTAATTTGGTTGGGTATACTGTTATGTTTCGTTATCTGCACCAGCAAAACTCCAGGCGAACGTTACAAATAATTGAAAAAGGGTATTATACTGATGATGAGCTGATACTGGTAAAAGTTCCGGTATTATTACCGTATGCTACCAACTGGAATGAATATGAACGGTATGATGGGGAGATTGAATGGGGAGGCGTACATTATAATTATGTAAAGCGTAAAGTTTTGAATGATACACTTTACCTGCTTTGCCTGCCGGATATAGAGCGTACGCGCCTTACCAACGCGCATAACCGCTATGCCGGCAAAATGAATGATCTTTCCTCCTCATCACAAAAAGGAAAGGAAATCGTTGTAAAAATAACGGTTTCTTCCACTGATTATATCCAGTCGCGCGATATGTATAACCTGCAGGAGCCGGAAATAACAGCCCGCAGTAAATATTACGACGTCTCAACTTCTCTTATACATACCTTTTCAGACTGCATTATTCAACCTCCGGACACTGCTGCGATATAATTTCCTCACCAAGGATAAAATCAACGGACAGTTCCTGTTATCAATAGATGATCCGGGGAACTTGTGCGTACGATGCTGCATGCAACCATATAACAAAGTGTGCAGCAACATTTATTCGTTTCATTAATAATTATTATTGTATGCCTCATATAGAGATTGAATCTCACCTGCCGGGTATTACAGGTTTGCTTGAATATCGTAAAGATAGCGCGGCGCCTATCCGGGAGCTCACTCAAATATTATTACGAGGTCCGTCTTCATTAACAGAAGGTGAAAGGGAGCTGATAGCCAGTATTGTTTGCTATGGTAATGAATGCAGGTTTTGTACAACCGCTCATACTGCTGCGGCCAATCTTTTGTTAGGAGAAACTACCACTACTGCAAGTGTGCTGAACGATATTAATACCGCGCCGGTATCTGAAAAGATGAAGGCATTGCTGCACATAGCTTCGCTGGTTCAAAAAAGCGGGAAGCAGGTAACGGAAGAAGCGGTACAAACAGCTAAAAACGCGGGCGCTACTGATCTTGAAATACATGATACCGTATTGATCGCGGCGCTTTTTTGCCTGTATAACCGGTATGTAGATGGGCTGAACGCTTTTACTCCCGGCGACCCGGAATATTATAAAACACTTGCCGATCGTATTGTGCACCATGGCTATACAAGGTTGCCCGGCGGTTACGATCATCTAAAAAATAACCCTGTTCAATAAACCAATTCTACTGTAATGAAACAATTATTTTCTTGTATATTTTTTTTATTTTTTTCCATGGCGCTGTACGCGCAGGAAACGAAAATCAGCGGTAATGTAACCGATGCGGTTACCGGAGAACCTATTGCCGGAGCGAGCATAACGGTAAAGGATAAGCTAACCGGAACCATTACCGATGCCAAAGGGAATTTCAGCCTGCCGCTTAACAGGATAAAGCTGCCTGTAACCATTATTGTGTCGGGAACAGGCTTCGGCAATGAAGAGATCGTTGTTTCAGGCGCGCAGCAAAGCATAAGCGTGCAACTGAAACAAAAACAGGGAGTACTGAATGAAGTGGTATTCGCTGCCTCGCGGGTAAACGAAAGCATTTTGCGTTCGCCGGTGAGCATCGAAAAAATGAATCAAAAGTCAATCCGTGAAAATCCTTCACTTTCCTTTTATGATGGACTGGCTAATATGAAAGGAGTAGAGGCTGTTACAAGCAGCCTGACGTATAAGCAAATCAATACACGAGGGTTCAACAGTACGGGAAATCAAAGATTTTTACAATTGGTAGATGGCGTTGATAACCAAACGCCGGGCTTAAATTTTTCGGTGGGCAATCAATTCGGCACATCAGATATTGATATTGAAAGTGTGGAGCTTATCCCGGGGGCTGCGTCGGCATTATACGGGCCTATCGCGTTCAACGGGGTATTAATGATGCACACAAAAGATCCTTTCCAGTACCAGGGGCTTACGGTACAGGCTAAAGCCGGCATTAATCATATTGGTGAAAATGATGTAAAACCGCATGGTCTGTATGATTTTGCCCTGCGGTATGCCAAAGCCTTTAATAACAAGTTTGCGTTTAAGATCAATGCCTCGTATTTAACAGGCCTGGACTGGTACGGGGATAATTACACCGATATAGACGCTCAAACGCCTGAAAACCTTCGTGGGCCTAACAATCCCGGCCGTGACGCTGTAAATATTTATGGTGATGAAGTGGTAAAAACCATTGAAGGAATTGGTCGTATCTCGCGTACGGGATATGAAGAAAAAAATTTAATGAACTATAATGTATACAGCCTGAAATTAAGCGGGGCATTGCATTACCGGATATCTGATAATATGGAACTGTCGTATCAATACAATTATGGTAAGGGTACGGCCAGCTATACGGGCAGCAGCCGTTTTGATTTGAACAATTTTGTACTGCAGCAGCATCGTGCAGAGCTAAAAGGCAGCAATTATTTTTTGCGCGGGTATACTGTAATTGAAAACTCGCACGACTCGTACAATACAAGATCGCTGGCGCAGTTCCTGAACCGGGAGTGGGTAAAGGATTTGAACGGTAATACGGTATCTCCCGGCGATGCCGATGATATGTGGTTTAACAGGTATACCGCGGCATATAATGGAGATATCAATGGCGTGAACGCTGCTAATCATTCGGCGGCCCGCGCTTTTGCCGATGAAGGAAGACTGTTGCCCGGAAGCGCGGCTTACGAACAGGCAAAAGACAATCTTATTCATAATTACGGATTGAGCGGAGCCGGTGTATTCAGCAACAGCAAGTTTTATCATGCGGAGGGGCAATATGATTTTTCGAGCAGCATAAAAATATTCGAGCTGCTCGCCGGCGGCAGCTTCCGCTATTACGATATGTTCACCAATGGCTCATTGTTCGACGATAAAGACCAGAAAATAACTATCAAAGAATACGGGGCGTTCGCGCAGGTAGCCAAAAAATTGCTCGATGACAGGCTAAAGCTTACCGCGTCTGTGAGGTACGATAAGAACAATAATTTTTCAGGGAGCTTTACGCCCCGCTTTTCAGGCGTATATACTGTAGCCAGGAACCATAATTTCAGGGCCTCTTACCAAACAGGTTTCAGAAATCCTACGCCGGTAGACCTGTACATTCACCTGAATGTAGGACCTATTACCATACTTGGCGGCGCGCCTGGTAACAGCAAAGGAATGAATGTGTACGAAAATTCATTCACCGCCTCTTCTGTAGGTGCGTTTGGCGCCGCCTTTGGCGCTGCTATGGCAAACGGCACTCCTTTCCCGCAGGCAATAGAAGATAATAAAGGATTGCTGCAAAAATCAAATGTATCGTATATCAAACCCGAAAAGCAAAAAGCGTTTGAAGTAGGATATAAAGGGTTGATCCGGAACCAGCTTTTGATAGATCTTAATTATTATTACAGCTCGTATAATAATTTCATCATCAATACGGTGGTGATCCGCCCGGAACATGCTGTATTGGCCGGCGATGGAACGATCAACTCCCAGGCTGCCATGGATATACCGAATGGTAACGTGCAGGCATTTCAGCTATATACCAATGCCGCCGATAAGGTATCAGCACAGGGAATTTCATTGGGGCTAACTTACATGCTATCCAAAGGATATACCGTATCGGGGAATGCTACCTGGGCCGAATTTAATTTGCTGGATGCTAACCCTAACAACATTCCGGCGTTCAATACTCCAAAGTATACTACCAACCTCACGTTTGGTAACAGCAATGTATATAAAAACTTCGGGTTTAATGTTGCGTGGAGATGGCAGGACGCGTTCGACTGGTACGGAACCTTTAATGGCAACCGCCCGGGGCGTGTAGGCGCTTATTCCCTGGTGGATTTGCAGATCAACAAAAAACTGCCTGCTGTTCATTCCACTATCAAACTCGGCGGCAGCAATGTGTTCAATAACAGGGTATACCAGTCGTTTGGTTCGCCATACATCGGGGCTTTGTATTATGTATCGTTTGTGTTTGACGGATTACTAAAATAATAAAAGCTATGAGTATAACATTGGCACAAGCTGAAAAAAAGAACCTGCCGGGATATTTTTGGCTGTTGTTTTTTATTTGTTTTGTAAGCGGAGCGTTAGGCGGAACCGTGTCAACGCTCATGTCTGTATATCTTCCTGTAGTTATAAAAGACATGCAGGTTGCCGCAGATCCCGCGCTGCATTCCAGTATCAGCGCTTATATCAATGCTGTGTTCATTTTCGGGTGGGCGCTGGGAGGCTTTAGCTGGGGCGTTGTAGGCGACCGTATCGGCCGTAAAAAAGCTGTATTGCTTTCTGTTGCCTGCTATGGAATATTTACGGTGCTTACCGGGCTCATGCAGTTGTGGTGGGGAATAGTAGCATGCCGCTTTTTCAGCGGTTTTGGAGTAGGGGGCGTGCTGGTAAGCGGGCTTACACTCATTAGTGAAGTGTGGCCGCAACGGAGCCGGGCTATCTTTATCGGTATACTGTCTATCGCTTTCCCTGTAGGCATATTTTCCGCCGGGCTTATTACATATACTGTACCGGGCTGGCGACAGGCATTTGTGGCAGTGGGCCTGGTGCCGCTGGCTATATCCTTTGCAGGTGTATGGCAGGTGCGGGAGTCAGAAACATGGCTAAGCAACCGCGATACTTTCCGGCAGGGATTTCAAAAGCGGGAATCGTTGTTTTCTGCCGGCCAGGGCAGGGAGCTATTAAAGGGATCTTTAATTTTCGGTTCCATGTTAATAGGCTTGTGGGCTATTTTTTCATGGCTGCCTACCTGGGTGCAAAGTTTAATTACTACCACCGACGGACAAAAAGAGCGTGGACTGAGTATGATGCTGCTGGGTATGGGAGGACTGGCGGGCGGCTTTTTTTCAGGGTGGCTGCTCAACGCGATCGGTTTACGCAGGTCCATGCTGCTGTGTTTTGCGGTGTGTTCGGTTCTGTCGTTCATACTATTTAAAACCAACGGCGTATTCAGCCCGCTCATTTATGTTGAAATAGGCATATTGGCCTTCTTTTTTGGTATTAGCCAGGGGGTGCTTTCCTCTTATATTCCGCAATTGTTCTCAACCGGTATACGTGCGTCGGCAACCGGCTTTTGCTTTAATATAGGCCGGCTGTTTACCGGCACGGCGGTTTTGTTTGTAGGTATGCTTGTAACCTCCCTGGGCGGGTACGGCAATGCCATTTATATATTTTCACTGGTATTTATTATTGGACTGATAATTATTTTTTTAATAAAAAATGTTGAGCGGAAAGAAATTGTTCAACGTTCTTAAAATAAAACCATGGCACATATAAAAGTACCTGAAGCTGTACCGGGCATACGGAGCCTGGTAATGTATCGCCCTGAAACGGGAAAGCATTTGTACCAGTTGGCGCATGTATTGTTAAGGGATGACTCTCCGCTGTCTTCCGCTGAGCGTGAACTTATTGCAGCCTATGTATCGCATAGGAACAATTGCATGTTTTGCATGAGCAGTCATGCAGCGGCGGCAAGATGCTTATACGGCGATGAGTCTGCCATAGTAGATGATGTGCTGACAGACATGCAACGCTCGGGTATAAGCGAAAAGCTGAAAGCCTTGCTTGTAGTTGCGGGTAAAGTGCAGATAAGCGGTAAATCGGTAACGGCGCAGGATATGGAGGAGGTAAAAAGGCTTGGCGCTACAGATCGCGAAATACATGATACCGTGCTGATAGCCGCTGCGTTTTGTATGTTTAACCGTTACGTAGATGGATTGGCTACCTTAACACCTACCGATCCGGAAGCATATAAGGAAATGGGGAAGAGAATGGTAGAGAAAGGATATGCGCTGCCTGATGCAAATGGCAAATAGGAGCGCTTTGTTAAAGAAACTTCATGGACTGGTCTGGAAAAGATCAGTCCATTTTTATGCAGCATGATCTTTATTCCCTTTTGTAAAGGGTAGTTATACGTTTTTTTTCAGCACCTTCTTCAGCAGCATGTAAATGCCCTGTACCCTGTTTTTATTATCATATATCAACGGCGTTACCGCGGATGTTTTATCACCGGTTGCTTTCCTTTTTTAAGCAGTTATACCTATTTGTCGTTTACTGTTTTCTTTTAGTAATGCTTCGCTTTGTATTGTAATTACTACAACGGGTAGATGCATGTCTACATGTTAGATAAGATTGTTCGTCCCATTTATCATTGCAAGTACTATTTCTTTTTTTCTATCCCTGTATTTCCTTTGCACGGTAATTAATAATTCAAAATCCAATAATTCCAATTGCATGAAAAACATTGTACCCTTGCCACGTATTGCCCTTGTTATACTGCTGGCTGTATTTTTATTAACACTATCTTCTTTTCCCGGCTTTGCACAAACACAATCCTCCAGGCCGGTCTATCAGCGATTGTATACCACTCTTGGCGGCTACCAGGAGTCGTTGCCTGTGGACTATGAGAAGAATCCGACAAAAAGATACCCGTTGCTTATTTTTTTGCATGGCTCCGGTGAAAGAGGAGACGGCTCCCCGGCAGACCTGTCGAAACTTTTAAGAAACGGCCCGTTTAAGTTGATCAATGAGAGAAAGTTCCCTGATAAATTTAAGGTGGGTGGAAAAGAGTTTTCATTTATAGTGGTTGCGCCGCAGGTAACCGGCTCTTCAGGTAGCAATGCTGCTATAGCTGCTTTGATCAGTCACTGCTTAAAAACGTACCGTGTTGATGAAGAAAGGATCTATATAACAGGATTGAGTCTTGGGGGATTGATGAGCTACAATTATGTAGGTTCAAAAAAGGCCGCAGCAGATAAGATCGCCGCCGCTTTATTTGTTTGCCCCAATGCGAATTCCATCGAAGGACGTGCCGGCAATATCGCTTCTTCAAATCTGCCGGTATGGCTTACCAATAACGACCAGGATAATCTTGCTAAGATCGCCAATGCCATTAAAACGGTGGATATGATCAATGCCAACAATCCTGCCCCCAGGGCAAAGATCACCATCTTCAATAAAACAGGGCACGATGCATGGTCCAAAACATATAGTACCGGTTTTAAGGAAAACGGAATGAATGTTTATGAATGGATGTTAACGTATACCAATAAAAGAACAGGTACACCGGCTCCTGTTGTGGTGGCGGTTCCACCGGTGGTAGATGCGGGAGGAAACAAGATAATTACTCTTCCGGAGGATAGTGTTGTGCTGCAGGGAAATGCTTCCGCTACCAATGGCGCCGGCATTAAAACCTATGAATGGCTGTATACGAGCGGGCCTGCGGCTCCGGTTATTGTAAGTTCTTCTCAAAAAAGCACTGCTGTAAAAAAGCTGCTGCAAGGCACATATGTGTTCACATTAAAAGCAACCGATTCAAATGGTAACAGCGCTTCAGGCAGTGTAACCATTACGGTGAAACCTGCTCCTGTGCCGCTTACCGCCAGCGCGGGCGCAGACCAGGTGCTAACTATGCCGGCCGATAATGTATCGCTCAATGCCACGGGGTCCTTTGCAGGCACCGGGCAAAGCATTGCTTCTTATTTGTGGACAAGATTATCGGGCCCGAAGAATAGCGGCAATGTAAGCAAACCGGCCAACGCTATAACGCCGTTGCTCAGTTTAATTCCCGGCGAGTATGCATACCAGCTTACCATTACTGATAATAATGGTAAAACCATGCAGGATACTGTGAATGTTACCGTGCATTATAAAGCAGGGAGTTTGCGGGCAAACGCGGGCAGGGATACCGTGCTCACCATTGCACAGGCTAAATCCATGATATTAGACGGAAGCAATTCTACAGCACCGGCCGGCGCGCGTATGTCCTGCGGCTGGTCCAGGATTTCAGGTCCCGGCGCCCATGCAGCGGTAATGTACCCTTCTACCAACCTGGTTACAGGTACTGCCACAAAAGTTGCCGGTGTGTATGTATACCAGCTTACAATAGGCGATGAAAAACGGAACCGGTCTAAAGATACAGTTATCATAACTGTTGTAGACACGAAACCTTCTGCAAGAGTAGCGCCCGCGGATAATGAAAATAACATGGTTGCTGCTATTCCTGCAACAAGCGTAAATGGTAATGATATTCAGTTATCGGTATGGCCTAATCCTGTAATAACAGCGGTACGTATTTACATAGAAGGCAACGCGACAGGTAGCGGTTTAATAAAAGTGTACGATCTGCAGGGCAGGCTGGTAAAGCATAGCAGCTTTGTAAAACAACCGGCAGCCCACCCGGTTATAACAATACCTGCTGCCGGCTTGCCTGCGGGCGCATATATTTTACAGGTTGAAATGAATGGCAAAATTCAAAAAGCCATTCGTTTTATTAAACAATAAATTTATTACTCCCAAGCCAAATAAGAAAAGGGTTCCGTAATGGAGCCCTTTTCTTATTTCATCTTTTTAGGGTATGCCGGTGTTCAGATGCACTGCGTTCTATCTTGCTCCGGGCGGGCAATGTTCCAGCAGGAAATTAGTATACAATGTTTTTAAATGTTGTGTTGTGCCTTCTCCTTCGTGTATGCCGTGCGTACGATTGGGATATGCCATAAACCGGAATTGTTTATTGTACCTGATTAATTCGTTCAGCAGCATTTCCGCGTTTTGATAGTGTACATTATCATCGCCTGTACCGTGTATATACAATAAATTTCCGCGCAGGTTTTTAGCGTGGGTAACCGGCGAACCTTTTATAAAGTCTTCTTTATTTTCCCGGGGCAATCCCATATATCTTTCCTGGTAAATATTATCGTAAGTAAGCTGGTTGCCCACTGCGGCTACCGCTATACCCGTTTTAAAAATATCCGGGTACTGAAACAACAGGTTCAGGGTGGAAGATCCGCCGCCGCTCCATCCCCAGCAAGCAACGCGGGAAGTATCAAGATAAGGCCGCTCCTGCAATAGTTGCTTCATACCCATTGCCTGGTCGCGTATATTAATAACGCCTATATTCCTGTAAATTGATTTTCTCCATGCGGCTCCCTTAAGTGTAGGCGTTCCCCTGTTATTGAATGAAACGTAAAAGTATCCGCTTTGCGCCATATCACCGTTGAACAAACGGTTTTGCCCCGTATAATAGCTGTCTTCAACGGTTGTGGTGGCAGGTTCGCCATACACGTACAATAATACCGGGTATTTTTTTGTGGCATCAAAATTTTCGGGCTTTGTGATCCAGCCATCCATGGTTATTCCATCTTCGGTGGTAACCTGGAAGAACTCAATATTCCTGGAAGGGTTGGATTTGATGGAACGGGCTATACTTTCTTCGGGTTTTAAAGGAGCATGTTCCGGCAGCCGCAGAAATTCGTATGCCGCAGGCGTAGTACGGTTGGTAAATGTGTGTAGCGCAAGTTGGGCGCCGGGAGATATTTCATACCCATGTGTACCTTTCAGGCTGGCAGGAGATACCAATTCCGCTTTGCCGCTTCCATCCAGCCTGGCCCGGTATAAATACCGCTGTACCGGGCTTTCGGGCGAGGCTATGAAATAAATATAATTATTCTTTTCGTCCACAGCGCTTATCTTTTCAATATCATAATCACCTTTGGTAAGTAAGGTTTCTTTTTTGCCGTCTTTTGTAATGCTGTAAATATGTCGCCAGCCATCTTTTTCGCTCACCCATAAAAAGGCATTGCCATTGTTTATCCAATCCCAGCCTTTAGGGTCGTCATCGTTCCACCTCGATTTTATATCAATCCATGCTTTGTCGGTTTCGGTATATATAGTATGTGCGTTACCGTTAGTTATGTTGCAACTGTAAATGTTGCTTTCATTCTGTTTCCTGTTCAGTTGCTGCACAAGCAGTGTAGTATTATCCAATGCCCATTCCATCCGTGGCAGGTAGCGCTGTTGCGCATCGCCGGGAATATTCATCCAGGTGGTTTTGCCCCCCGTGGCTTTTACTACGCCTATACGCACGGCAGAAGGAGGTTCACCTACTTTTGGATATTCAACAGGTATTACGAAAGAGTAGATGGAGTCGGTTGTGTTCAGCATCAGGTAATCGCGTGTTTTTCCTGCATCCACCTGCCAGTAAGCAATGTGTTTGCTGTCGGCGCTCCATCTAAATCCGTCCCTGCATCCAAATTCTTCTTCATATACCCAGTCGAAAGTGCCGTTGATCAACTGCCTGTTGCCATCGGTAGTGAGCGGGGTGGCTTTGCCGGTAGCTATATCTTCCACAAAAAGATTCCTGTTGCTTACATAAGCAACTTTTTGACCATCGGGCGAGAGCTTCGCATACATCAGCGACTGGGCGGTACGATCTTTTCCTACCTGCCTGAGCTGACCGGTGGCACGGTTCAGCAACCAGTAATCTCCCCTGGTATTATAGCGCCAAACACGGCTTGTATTGGTAAACAGCAGGAGCAGGTTATTATTAGCGCTCAATTCAAAATCAGCTATCTCTAATGGCTGATCATTGTTGTGGGGGGTAAGCTGTTTGGCTGTGGCCACCGTTTCAACCGGTTGGGGAGCAAGGGGGCTGATCTTTAAGAGGCTGTTATTATCAACCTGGTAAAAGCCGGTACCATCGCTGGTCCAGGTAATTTCACGGGGCTTGAACTGCCCTGCGGCGTTCATAGCATAGATAGCGAGAAAAAGTAGCAGGGCCATGCGGCGCCGGAAGTAAATAACTGGCATGTAAAGTGTTTTGGAGGTAAATTTAAATGACAAACCGTTACATAACAGAAGGTTTTGATAAATGGTTGCAGGAAGGGAATTACACTGTTTTTTTGCAGGGTGTAAGTAAATTGCATACAAATTAATTAGTAAGGGTATGGCGGATGTAAAAGAAAAGCTCCGGCTGGACAAATATTTATGGGCTATCCGGATCTTTAAAACGCGCTCACTGGCGGCAGAAGCCTGCGACAAGGGGAAAGTGAAATATAACGGCGACCAGGCAAAAGCGTCTAAAAACGTGCATGTGGGCGATGAATACGAAATTAAAACCGAAGCCCGCCGCTGGCGTATAAAAGTAGCGGGGCTTTTGCATAACCGGGTACAATATACAGAAGCCGTTAAGTATTATGTAGATATAACGCCTGCAGATGAAATGGAAAGGCTGCAATACCAGGCAGCCAGCTTTCATACCGGCAAACGCCTGAGTAAGATAGGCAGGCCTACCAAAAAAGAGCGCCGGGATATGGATGATTTTCTGGGAGAAGAATAGCCGCTAATTTTCATTTTTTTAGTTGCCCGTACATCTTTTCTATTTCTTCTATCGTCCTTAATAGTGTTTAATGAGATTGAATGACGCATTATGAGGAGGCTAACCGTTTTTATGAAAGCCCTGCCCCGCTTTTTAATCCCTGTTTATTACAGTCTCAGCCTTTGCATACAGGCCAACCTTTAAACGCACGGCGCATAACCCGTCCCGGATCCCTGGCGTTGTGCACTATTGTGTTGGCCTGTTGCATTTCTTGTTTTCACTCAAAGCCATATCCGGGCAACATCTTGTAAATACGCTGATTATCTTTGCGGTTATGCATATAGATATTGTAAGCGTTTTGCCGGAGCTGCTTGAAAGCCCTTTCGCGCATTCTATTATGAAACGTGCTAGGGAAAAAGGAATATTAAGCGTAGAAGTACATCATTTGCGTAAATGGGCGGTAAATGCATATGGGCAGGTAGATGATTATCAATACGGAGGCGGGGCAGGAATGGTTATGATGTGTGAACCTTTGGTGAACGCTATAGAAGAGCTGTCGGCCAAACGCAGCTATGATGAGATCATTTATCTTACACCCGATGGCGAAACATTCAACCAAAAAACAGCGAATTATCTGTCGCTGAAAGAAAACCTGTTGCTGATATGCGGTCATTACAAAGGAATAGATGAAAGAGTGCGGGAACATTTTGTTACCAGGGAAATATCTATTGGCGATTATGTATTAAGCGGCGGTGAATTGCCGGCGGCTATACTGGTAGATGCGGTGGGACGTATATTACCCGGAGTGCTGAATGATGAAACTTCCGCGCTGTTCGATTCCTTCCAGGATAATTTACTGGCGCCGCCCGTATACACAAGACCTGCCGAATACAGGGGCTGGAAAGTACCGGATGTGCTGTTAAGCGGCGATCCTAAAAAAATAGCCGACTGGAGGCACGAGATGTCGGTAAAACGCACCGAAGAAAGAAGGCCTGACATTGCAGATTAAACGATTCATAAGAATTGGTTAATTAAGAGCGGGATGTTTGCCCGCGGGAATTAAAAAATAGAACTTGTTCTCCATAACCGGAATTAAAATGTTCTTATTATATGTAAGTTTTATAAGCTTTTTGCATTTCTTTTTGGGAAGTGAAAATGCCGCAGAAGCAAATATCCCTGCTGCCGGAGTATATAACGCTGCAGCCTGGGGTATATCAGGTAATGGAGAAGACATGTCGGGGAAGCTCAGCCGGGTATTTGCACAGCCGGGGGTAAATGAACTTGTTTTCAGCAAGCCGGGTGAAAAAATAGTAGTAAACGGGGTAGTGAATATTCCGCAGGGAAAAATGATCCGTTTTGAAAATAACGCGCGTATAGTGGGCGCCGGCCTTATAAAGGGCGGCAGCGTGCAGGCTGATAAGCACGCATGGATATTTGATAAGCGGCTAACCGTATTATTGGATGATACCAGCTCGCAGTTTAGCGTAAAATGGTATGGTGCAAAAGGAGATGCTGTTACGGATGATACAGAATCTTTGAGGGCAACATTTGAAATGGTGCGCCAGAAAAAAGGGGGAAATATTCTCTTTCCCAAAGGTACCTATATGGTCAGCAGGCAGAAAGATCCTCCTTACAGGATCATATCCGTATACTCCAACACCAGGGTAACAGGAGAGGGGATGTATGTAAGCTCGGTAAAATTGTCGCCAGGCGATATGGGAAATTTCAGGCGGGTGTTTGCGCTGGGAGACAGCTCCGCCGATGTTACGAATGTTGAAATTTCTCACCTGGGTATAGATATGAGCAATCCTTTTAAAACGTATCCTCCACCCCCTTCTTTCGGAAAAGATGCGCAATCGGCGGGCATATTCTGCTATAGCGGATCCAACGTGGTGCGCAACGCCTATTTTCATGATTTATTTATTCACGATGTAAGCGGCGATATTATAGGCATATCCAAAAACAGTAAAAATATTACGATAGAAAGAATATACCAGCGCGATTACCTGCGGCAGGGGATCAGCATTGGCGGCAGCGGCGGGGTTGACAGCATTACCGTAAAGCATATATACGACCTGCCCTTTGAAAGCGGCGTGATAAAAGGTGGTACTTCTATCCATACCGAACCTGCGGCTACCGTAAAAAATATCAGTTACCGCCATTGCCGCATCAGCGATTTTTCTGCTTCCGGCATCCAGGGCTTGTTGATAGACAGCGTTACCACTACTTCCGCCGTTGATAACAAATGCAACAATGTAAGCGATTTTTATATTACCCGCACCGTTTTGAACGGCAGGCTACAGGTATCGCCCACCGGGCCGGGAACTATAAAAAACAATGTATTGAACCGGGGCGTATTTATAACATCGGTGGGTAAAAGAAAAGGCTTCAGGAACATGAAAGATATTTATATAAGCGACAATGATATTAAGGACGGAGATGGCAAATTAGCGGTTAAAGTAACCCAGGTAGGCGGTGTAAGCGTTGTTAACAATACCATTCAATCGGGCGTTAACGCCATTGAGTTTACCAATGCGGGAAATGGCCGGGCGGTCGGTAATACAATAACGCTTGCCGATAAAAAGCTTTCAGGCATATATGTGTATTCTACCATACCGGCCAGGTATGGAGAGGGAATGTATGTTATAGACAGCAATACCGTTTCGGATGCCGATAAGCCTGTGAAAGCTTTAAATGTTTCCTATATGGCCGGCAGGCAAAATATTACCCGGTCGGGCAAGCCCATTATAGTGAATGCCGTGGGGGCCAAATCGTTCCCCGGGGCAAAGGAAGGCGAAAACATGCTTTGGGCGGATAAAATGCCGCAGTGGGGAATATGGCATATAGGAGATATGGTACATGTATCAGGCTCCGGAAGCCGCCATGGAATGATTTGTAAGCAGGGCGGAGCGCTTCATTCGGGAAGCTGGAGCGCTTCGGGCACTTACATCCTCAACGATTATGTAAAAGGCTCCGATAATAATATTTACAAAGCAATAGTGGGAGGGGCACAGGTGCAGGATCCTGTAACAGATAGTGGAAAGTACTGGGTGAAGGTGGCTTCGGAGGAAGCACTCTTTGAACGGAAAAGATAATGTAAAGCCAGGTTCCCGGGTGAACCCGGCTTACATGCGAAATCGTTCAGAGGCGGTAATCCTATGTGCTTAATGATTGCTTTTGCAAATAAGCTGCTGATACAGATTTCTCTCTTTCTCAATACAGGGTTTAACAGGTGTGATCTTAGTATTATATCTTTCTTTCAGGATGGGCAGGTGATTTTTTCATGGATCCGGACGATTTAGGGGGACCGGGGGATAGTAGTTATATACTACAAATATATATAAGACAGGAATGTCTGTTTTATACTCACAATCACATCGGGGAAAAAAACTCCCGGTTGCGCGTATTCTAAAAAAAAGGACCGGCTGAAATACGGCCGGGCAGGCGCTATCGTTTAAGGTATATAAGTTAAATTACATTGATTATCAACCTTTACCTTTAATGTGAGTTTCATGCGATATTTATTTTCAGTAGCCGTATTACTGTGTGGCATATATGCCTGCACACATAAAAAAAAGAACCTGGATGCTGTTTTGCCGGCGGAGGAGAGGGATACCAGCATTACCGTTCAAAATGCTTTTACAGAGCTTTTCTTTGACAGCACTACACTGGAAAGCTATATAACCACGCAGGTGCCGGACGAGGTGGAAGCCAAACAGTTCCGTGATTTTTACAATGCCCGTAATTACCAGTATGCCTGGTTTTTTAAGGATGGCCTTGCTGAGCAGGCATTTAACTTTCTTAACCAGCAGGCGGAATATATGAAATACAGTGGCGATACAAGTCTTAACAATCCTGTGCTGAGGCAGATATTCGATAAGCTTGAAAGTGGCGGACAGGTAGTGCCGGTCAATGACAGCAACCGGTTAAAGGCCGAGTTGTTGCTTACCCGCCAGTTCTTTCATTACGCGGAAAACGCGTACCAGGGAAACAGCCGGTTGAACAGTACGGATCTTAAATGGTTTATTCCCCGCAAGAAAATAGACCTGGTAGCTACCCTGGATTCGCTGATCGCGCATAAAGGCGAAAAGCCGGTAGCTTATGAGCCTCTTAATATTTATTACCAGCGATTAAAGCAAAGCTTGCTGCGCTATTACGAAATAGAGAAAGCCGGTGGGTGGAAGCCGGTAATTACGGGGCAAAAAAAATTACAGCAGGGCGATACCGGCGAAGTAATTACGGCAATAAAAAACAGGCTGAGGCTTACCGGGGATTTTGATTTAACGGACAGCTCCGCTTTGTTTACCGATTCGCTGGCCGCCGCCGTGCAAAGGTTCCAGCACAGGTATGGGGTAAAAGAAGATGGTATTATTGGTCCGGCAATGCTGCGGGAGCTAAATACGCCGATAGAAAAGCGCATACGGCAAATGCTTATCAACCTCGAAAGAATGCGCTGGGTGCCGGCTAAAGTGGAGGGAGATTACCTGCTGGTAAACATCCCGGATTTTAAGCTGCATATTTTTGAAAACAGTCAACCCGTTTATGCCATGAATGTGGTAGTGGGCACCAACCAGAACAATACGGTGATTTTTTATGGCGATCTTAAATACATTGTTTTTAGTCCTTACTGGAATGTGCCATCGGGGATTTTAAAAAATGAAGTGTTGCCGGGAATGAAAAAAGATAAGAACTACCTGGCTAAGCACAATATGGAAATTACCGGGTATACCGGTGATTTACCTAATATACGGCAAAAGCCCGGTTCCAATAATTCGCTGGGCAAGGTAAAATTCCTGTTCCCTAACAACTATAGTATTTATATGCACGATACACCTGCAAAAAGCTTGTTCGGAGAAAGCAGGCGGGCTTTCAGTCATGGTTGCATACGCCTGGGCGAACCTAAAAAACTGGCGGAATTTCTTTTACGCAACGACAGCACCTGGACATCGGCAGCTATAGATAAGGCAATGAACAGCGGTAAAGAAAAGTATGTTACGCTTCGCGATGCCATACCGGTATATATTGGTTATTTTACCGCCTGGGTAGATGCTAAAGGCGACCTGAATTTCAGGGATGATATTTATGGGCATGACGCGAGAACAGAAAAGAAAATGTTTACAAACTGAAATAAAAAAACCGGGTTGTTATAGCCCGGCTTATCCTTCAGTATTATTTGGATCGGTTTAATTTTCTTTTTAAAACAATTGGCCGGAAGGATACACAGCCCTGGTTCCTGTTCGGATACCGGATTTAAATTCCTATCTGTTTTTGACTACTGTTGTTGTCGGTGTAAAGATGCTGATTAAGCCGGTACATTTAAACTTTATTCGACAACAGGTTGCTTTTATTCGTTTTTCGGCAATAATTGTACGATTAAAATATTTGACTATTGAACGGCATATGCCACTACGCTGTTCTTAAAAAAAGTGGGTACATACAGTATCTTTTTTACAGGATCGAACCCAATATCGGCTGAATTGATTTTTTGCTCTCTTGTATCCAGCAGGTGATCTTTTTTACCGTTGGCGTGTATATACCAAACAGAACCGGCCCAGCATGATACGATGAAGTCGCCTTTGCCTGCATGTTCAATACCGTCGGTGCCACCTTCCATGCCATCTGCCAGTTGCTTTAATGAACCATTCGCTTCTACTTTGTTAAGCGTACCCGCGTCCGTAATGTATAAGTCCTTTCCTACCACCAGCACACCGTTGGGGCCTTTCAGGTTTTCCAGCACGGTAGAAACTTTGCCGTTCTCCACTTTTAATATCGTTTTGTTGTGAGAGTCAGAAACGTATACCACACCCTTCGCATCAATGCTGATGTCGTTCAAGCCCTTTGCCCCGTCTATAACAATCCTGTCTGCTATCTTTCCCTGCGCTATGTCAATTACCGCAATGGCATCCACATCTGCAACGTATAGCTTGCCGGCATGTATGCCCATCCCCTTAGGCGCGTTTAAGCCGGTAACCCATTCCGTAGCTATTATCTTCCCGTCCAAACCCACTTTTCCAATAGAGCCTTTCCCGTCTTTTTCCCACGGGCCCCCGTCAATGTTAGCTACATACAACACTTTGTTTTTTCCGTCAAATAAAACCGATTCAGGAACTTTTAAAATAGTATCGGTCTCCCATTGTTTTACCAGTTTGCGCTCCTGCGATTGAGCGGTGCTGAATACAAGAACAAAGCTGAAAAGCGCTATGCAAATTAAGGCTGGTTTCATGATGATGATTTTATGGTTTGGAAAATATTACCTGGTATTTTTAAAAAGATTTCAAATATAAAAAATAATAGCGGTTACAACTACAAAGGTTCCTGTGTAAGCTTATTGTTGACTGTTCTCCATATCATCAGCGGATTATTATTTTTCAGCTCATCGGGCAAAAGCTCATCCGGCCAGTTTTGAAGGCTGATGGGCCGGGCGAATCGTTTAATGCCATCGGCGCCTACCGAAGTAAACCTGGCATCGGTAGTTGCAGGGAAAGGTCCGCCATGCTGCATGCCCAGGCAAACTTCCACTCCCGTAGGCACACCGTTCACGATCATTCTTCCGCAGCTTTGCTTAACAATATCAACCAGCGCTTCGTAACGGAGCATATCGTTTACGGTAGCCATTAAGGTAGAGGTAATTTGTCCTTCCATGTCCATTGCCACCTGTAGCATCTCTTCCATATTTTTACATTGTATTACCAATGAATATGGCCCGAATACTTCCTGGTGCAGCACCGGGTTGTTCAGGAAGGTTTTAGCAGAAGCAGAAGCGATAGTAGGAATGCCCTGTTCCTCTTTTGCCGGGGTAACGGAAACGGCTACCGTAGTTACCTGTTCCTGCATTAAAGCCTTTGCCCTGTTGGCGGCAAAAGCTTTGGCAATGCCCGTATGAAGCATGTGAGCCGGCGCCACTTGTTTTATTTCATCACCCAATACAGAAATAAACCGATCAAGCTCAGCGCTTTCAATACCAATGATCAATCCGGGGTTGGTACAGAACTGGCCCATGCTCAATGTTATGGAAGCTGCATACATTTTCGCGGTTTCGGCTGCCGCTTCCCGTAGCTTTTGCGGAAGCAGGTATACGGGATTGATGCTGCCCATTTCGGCAAATACGGGTATGGGGTCTTTACGTTGGTTGGCCCAGTCAAACAGCGCTTTTCCTCCAGCATACGAACCTGTAAAACCCACCGCTTTTATGTGTGGATGTGTTACCAGCGCTTTGCCTGTTTCAAAGCCGGCTCCATGTATATGCCCGAAAATCCCCTCCGGTATATCCAGTTGTTTAGCAGCTTTCCACACTGTATTAGCAACCCATTCAGATGTTTCTGCGTGGGCAGGATGCGCTTTTACAACTACCGGGCAACCTGCAGCCAGCGCGCAGGCCGTATCGCCGCCTGCTGTGGAATAAGCAAAGGGAAAATTACTTGCACCGAACACAGCCACGGGGCCTAATGGTATCATTGTTTTCCTGATGTCTGGTTTGGATGGATTACGGTCAGGCATAGCCGTATCTATCCTCGCTTCCAGCCAGGAGCCTTGTTCACATGCCTCTGCATAGCTGTTTAGCTGGAACAATGTGCGGGTAAATTCTGTTTGTAACCTGGGCTCCGGCAAATGCGTTTCCTTCATGGCAACGGGCAGTACTTCTTTGGCTCCTTTTTCTAATTCAGCGGCTATAGCCCTCATGAATGCCGCTCTTTTTTGTAACGGGTATTTCCGGTATGCTTCAAAAGCCTTCCATGATCTTTCTATAATACTGTTCACTTCTTCTTTGGTAAGATCTTTAAACGATGCCATGTTGCAATAAGTTTACAATGAATAGTTATATTATACAGTGTACGTTTTAATTGCAAAAATACCCTATTTATAATGGTTTTGAGACGATAGGACACACTCAGGTTACAAGGTTCAGGTTGCAGGGTACAAGGTGTACAGGGCCGCGCCTGCGGCGCAGGGAGTAAGTGAGGTATGCCAATGATTACAAATTGATCGCAAAACGAATGCCATACCATACATAAGGAGTATAATGATATAAAATGGATGAAACCTCATTCCGGCACTACGGTAATTAATGTATCTTCGCGCCCTATGGAAAAAAGTGGTAAACAGATTGTAATGAGCGGTATTCGCCCCACGGGTATTTTACACCTGGGCAATTATTTTGGAGCGCTCAAAAACTATTTGCGCATGCAGGATGAATATGAGTGCTATTTTATGATCGCCGACCTGCATTCGCTCACTACACATCCCGATACAAACGAGTTGAGAAAGAATGTGCTGCATGTAATATCTGAATATCTTGCATGCGGCCTTGATCCGGAAAAAGTGGCTTTATACTGCCAGAGCAGCATTTATCAAACCTCAGAGCTTTATTTCTATCTTAATACACTGGCCTATAAAGGCGAGCTTGAAAAAACAACTACTTTTAAAGACAAGGCAAGGCTGCAACCGCAAAATATCAACGCGGCGTTGCTTACTTACCCGGTGTTGATGACGGCGGATATTTTATTGCATCGCGCGCTGTATGTGCCGGTAGGTAAAGACCAGGAGCAGCACCTTGAAATGGCCAGGAATTTTGCGGCCCGGTTCAACCACAGGTATGCTGAAGTATTCCCCGAGCCGGTGGCTTTTAATTTTGGACAGGAGCTGGTAAAAGTACCCAGCCTGGATGGTACCGGTAAAATGAGCAAAAGTGAAAATCAGAATGCCACTTTATATCTTTCCGACAGTGATGAGCTGATCCGCAAAAAGATCATGAAGGCTAAAACAGATGAAGGCCCTAAAGCGCCCGGTACTCCCAAGCCGGATTATATTGAAAACCTTTTTCAACTGGTAAGGCTTACGGGCGCTGAAGATGTATATAATAAGTTTGAAGCTGATTATTCCAATTGTAATATCCGTTATGGTGATATGAAAAAGCAATTAGCCGAAGAGATGATCCGGTTCATGGCGCCGATCCGTGAAAAAGCTGAAGCTATTCGCAACGACGAAAAATACCTGGCGGAAGTGCTTGAAAAAGGAGCTTTTAAAGCACGTCGGAGCGCCGAAGCAACCATGCAGCTTGTAAGACAGTCTATAGGAATAAAATATTTTTAATAAAATTGTAATGTAACCGTATAAAGCAGCTAAAATGCTTTATCTTGATAGTCGTCTTTACCGGGCATCTGTCTTTTAAAAAATCTTGAACCTTCATTTGTAATGGCGAAAACTAAAAAACCCAAGCATATTGCTATTGCCGGGAATATAGGAGCAGGTAAAACTACCCTCACTGAAATGCTAAGCAAACACTATCGCTGGATACCGCAGTTTGAAGATGTGGAACATAACCCTTACCTGTATGATTTTTATGAAGATATGCCCCGTTGGAGCTTTAACCTGCAGATATATTTTTTAAACAACAGGCTTAACCACTTATTAGAAATACAGAAGGGTGCTGAAACTGTTATCCAGGACAGGACCATTTACGAAGACGCCCATATTTTTGCTCCCAACCTGCACGAAATGGGTTTAATGAGCAAGCGTGATTTTGATAATTACTTCCGTTTTTTTGAAACGCTCAAGCAAATGGTAAACCCTCCCGATCTGCTGATCTACCTGCAGGGGTCGGTGCCCACACTGGTAGGGCAGATACAAAAACGGGGAAGGGAATATGAAGAGAACATCCGGCTCGACTACCTGAAGCGTTTGAATGAATATTACAATAAATGGATTGACAGCTATAAAGAGGGCGCCCTGCTTGTTATTAACATAGATAAAAACAAATTCGCGGAAAACGAAGAACATTTAGGGGAGATCATCAGTAAAATAGACAGCCAGTTATACGGACTGTTCTGATAGCTACTGCTTCCCTTTCTTTACAAACTGGTATTTTATGCCGCCCATCATCCATCTGCCCGGCATAACCGATCCCAGCAGGTCGCTGTATTGTTTATTAAATATATTGTCTGTTTGTACAAATATAGAGAGCGATTTCTTCAAAAAACCATATTCCGCTTTGGCGTTCAGTATAAAATAGTCGGGTGTAATTTTTGCATTGATGATATCGGCAGCTTGTTCCTGCCTTTTTTTGTACAAGCCGTTTACGCTTAATGTAAGATTGTGGCATTGGTAAATAATAGAAAAATTACTGAGAAACTTTGCATGCGAAGAGATATAGAACGATGGAGCCGCATCGCTGCTGTTACTGCTCAGCCATACCAATCCAATGCTCGCGGTAACAAACTGCTGGTTCTGCAGTTCATGTGTATATTGAATATCTGTTTCAAAGCCTTTGGTATTTACCTCGGCAATGTTTTTAGCCAGTGCGTAGGTACCGGTAGGCGAAAGGTTATCTTTCCTGGGCATATCGGCATAATCTGTGTTGCTGTAGTCAATTAAACGTTCATGAAAGCGTTGAAAAAAAGTAGCCGACACTTTTAATTTGTTTTGCAGGAACCAGTCTGCACCTGCTTCATAGCTTAACGACCTCTCAGCTTTTAACATAGGGTTTCCTATCCTGCCGCTTGTAACCAACGTTTTATTATAGTTGTTATAACGCTCTGTAAAATCAGCGTCGCGAATGGTTTTTCCCACACTTCCGCGTAACTGTATACCGTTGGTTTTAAACGAAAGATCCAGTTGCGGTACAAATTCGGAAGAGATATTTTTAAAGAATACCCATTGCGCGGAAGGGCGGATGGTAAAATGTTTTCCTATTTGCTGCGATATATTGATAAAAGGAGAGGCGAGGAATAATGTATGTTCTCCCCGGTCGTTCGATTCAATGTTTTTTTGCTGGTAATTGAACCCGCTTACCAATACGGTTGACTGACTGAGCTGTTTTTGGTAAACCAGTAAAGCCTGTAACAATTTTGAGGAGCTGCTGTTAGGGGCCGATATTGTATTATAACTATACCGGTCACTTACATTTTTAATTCCTGCGTCTATTGAAAAAGACTGCTTCTCAGCATGGTAGGCTGCCCTTACCTGGTGCCAGCGGGAAATAACTGTTTCACTTGCCGTATCGGAAAGGAACGTGGTGTAAAAATTCTGCGCTGCAAAATCTCTCGTGTCGTACGCGTACCGGTAGGCTATATTCCATTTGCTGCTCAGGTGATAATTAGCGGAAACAGACGCGGTAGTATTATGAAAAAAACCTTTGGCGCCTCTTTGCTGTACACCATCTGCATTATTGGTAAGCACACCACCACCTACACTGATATTTTTCTTACTGTACAAAAAGCCGGCATCAGCATTTAAAAAGCCATACTCACCTGCGCTTATACCCGCATTTACCCGGGCTACATCATCGTTTTGTTTGGCCGCAAACGCTTTGGTGATAATATAAACCACTCCGCCTACTGCATCGGCGCCATGTATGGCCGAAGAAGCCCCTTTCAACACTTCAATGCGTTCAATTTCTGAAGGAGCAATGGGAATGTAGCTGTTGAAATGCCCGGTATTGGGATCGTTCAGCCGCATGCCGTCCAGTATTACCAGCACCTGCTGAAAAGTTCCGCCCCGTAGTACAATGTCACTTTGCGAGCCCATGGGTCCGCGGGCCTGTATCTCTACGCCCGGTACATACCGTAGTAATTCATCTACCGAATGAACAGGCAGGTTTTTAAAGCGTTCTCCTTTTATAATGGTAATATTCCGGCCGGTTTCGGAAGCTCTTTTCTGGCTCAGGGATGCGGTAACCGTAACGGGGTCTAATTCTATTTCCTGGGCGCTGGCCCTTACAGCCGCAGTAAAGCTAACCATTGCAATTAGTATCCTGGTAGTTGTGTTCATAACGCGGGCAAATGTAAGGAACTTGGTGAAAACGGTTGTTAGCCTGAATACCGGGCTATCCTCTGCCTGTAATTTTATATGCTATTGTACCAACAATTTCTTTCAGGAAAACGTTCCAGTTTTTAAAAGCCGTGGATGAGGGAATAATATAATCTTCCAGGTTAAAGCCACTGCGGGGAAATACTGTAAAAGCGGCCGGAAAGGGTTTAACAGCTACCCCTGCTTTTGTAAAAGTACGTACTGCACGGGGCATATGCATGGCGGAAGTAATAAGCAGGTAAGGTGGCTTTAGCTCAAGGGAATCAATGATCCTTTTCGCATTGATGGCATTTTCAGCCGTGTTTTTTGAATCGCGGTCTGCAAACACATCGTCTGCCGGAATACAAAGATTGATCAACTGCTCTTTTGCAAAATCTGCTTCCCGGAAAGATTGCTTCTCAAATACGGATCCGCTGCCGGCAGCAATGATGATTTTATGGATATGCCCTGTTTTGTATAGTTCCGCCGTTTGTATAAACCTGTCGGCGGCTTCTCCATAGTATACCTGCCGGTCGCTATCGTTCATTCCTGCAAACCCGCCCAGCAAAATGCCGGCGCTGTATGCTTCCTCTTTATGTAAAGAATATTTTTTTGCCTGGTATGCCAGGGTTAATTGTTGTATAATAAAAGGATTGCTGAAAAATAGAAGCATCACAATGCCGGCAACAAAACAAAGCTTCTTTCTTCTTTCTTTTTTGGTGAGCAGTCCCCATAAAAATATCAGCACGATCCATAATACAGGATTTAACAATATGATAAACAGCTTGCCGATAATGAACATGGGAATATAAAATCAAAAAGTAAATATCAAAAACAAAATCTGAACAAACAAGCGGTAACTAACGGGCGCTTAATTGCCGTTTAAAAAAGTCCCATGCTTCCAGGTAAACATCTATATCGCCGGGATAATCGTGCCTGCCGCCAATAACCTTCAATAAGGTCACTTCCGGTTTACCCGGCTTTTTATAGGTATATCCTTCAATAATTTTTCCATCGGCAGGGTTTGTATCGGGGTATGCTTTTTTTACGGGCTCTCCTTTGTAACCTGCAATGCCCGACCAATACGCGAAAGTTTGTTCGGTAGAGCGAACGGTGCCGAGGCTCATGCCGGCCGACCGGATCAGCCCGCCTGCATAAGGATTTACAGTGTCATCTGTTCCGTTCACGATCATTACAGGAACCGGTTTCCCGGAAGGAGCGCAATCCATGTTAGCGTTATCCGGCAGGTTGGCAATAATAGCAGTAATAGCCCTTATTTTGAGGGGGATGTTCATGGCAAGCTTGTATGCCATATGCCCGCCGCCCGAAGTACCTGCCACAAAAACTTTCCTGCGGTCTGTTTTGTATTTCGTTGTGAAATAATCAATCATTGCGCTGAAAAAAGCTTCTTCATTAATATTTTCCCTGTTGGGAGGAGTATCCGCCATTTTACGGCATTCGTTCCAGAAGCGTTTATACCCATCGGGATAAACGATCACTATATTTTCCCGTTTGGCTATTGCTTCCAGCTTTGAGGTTGTTCGCATTATGCCTTTTCCATCGCCGCCCGATCCATGCAGTACAAATACAAGCGCGGCATTGGGCTGTACTTCCGGCTGATTAAAATGAAATGTTCTGTAATGACCTTCAATCTTTACAGAATCGGCAAGCTGTGCTTTGAGGGAAATAGAAAGCAAAACGCATAAGCATATAACTATTATACAACGCATTCCTGGAGTTTTATGATGAACAGCACAAAATTAATGGCAGGAACGATAAATAGCGTCTAGGATGTATTTCAAATTAACTCAGGCATGCAACAGCTCGTTCATTCAAATAACCTGCAGTGCCATGCCAATGATGTATTTGGTTTTGCAATCAGCATTAAAACAAGTTCAAAGCAGGGTTCCGAACCTTCCAAAAGTTCGGAACCCTATATACACATAGTTAAATCACTTTTTGCGAGAGGTCACTTTCTCACCGAAGGTAAATCCGTTTGGCTGGCCGCAGCAATGCATCTCATCGGGATGCCTGGTGTTGTAAAACATGGTTCCTTTTCAAAAATCTACCTTATAGCAAAGGGGGCGAACCTGGTGCACCGGCGTACATATTGTGCAACCTGTTCTGTAAGGTTCGAAATCCCTTATTCATGCAACTATACATTCATCTTGCATTTCCCGGTGATCACCTGGCGTTCCTACAGGACGCATACACATTTTTGCTGTATATCTGGCTACAGACCTTCCATCCCTCCGGGACGGACGGCGCCTGATACGAAACAGTCTTTATTGTGTTCAGTTGGGAACATGGGCGCCTGGCTTAACCTGAGTGAATACGCCCCAATGGCTACCGGTTATTTTTTGAACGCCAGCTCAATGAGCTTCTTGTTAAATACCTCCACTCCTGCCTGGCTTAAATGGTCCGAGTCATAAAAATGGAGCGAATCATCCAGGTTGAGTATTTCATTAAAATTGTAGTATTCGCCGTAACCGCGCATTTTTTTATCAAACTCTTCTTTTTTATTAAAAGACTGATACAGCTTTTTAGTAATGGGAGCCTGCAGCAATATAAGTCTTATATTGTTTTTTTTAATTGAGGCGATGATATTTTCGAAAGCCTGCACCTGCAGGGGATTTAAATCGTATCGCCAGGGCGACTGCTTGAGCACCGCGCTCTTGGGGGCTTCCGCTTTTTTTTCTACGTAGCCTCCGGGTATGTATGCATCGCTTTCCTTAACCAGCTTTTCCTTAAACCCGTCCGTTGCTCCTATCAGCTCATTGCAATAGGCATATAGGAGCGTATTTGCCGTGCCAATGTGCTTAAGCTTCCATGCCATTTTCAAAGACTCCATATCGTTTTTATCATTTGAAATGATATCCACGGATGATTCTATGCCATCGCTGGCCAGGGTTGGATAATAAACTTCGTAAACGATTGTTTTGGGATTAAGTGTGTGCAGGTATCTTTTTAATAAAATTTCTGTTTGAGTGGGGCATTGAAAGCTTGATCCCAGGTTAAAAGACTTCATGCCATGCTTTGCAAATATGCGTGGATCAAAGCCCCGGTAAGTGTGTGAGGAGCCAAGAAAAAGGACATCTACATTTTGGGTTGTTTTTACTTCCTGCAGCCTGGTAAACGTATACCCCGTAGAGCCGATACGGTAAAATATATTCTTTTGCAGGAACCTGGGCATAAAATCGGCCCACATAAAAAGATAGGCGAAATACATTATTGTCGTGAACAGCAGGAATATACCAACCGATTTTATGAACTTGCGAACTTCAGGCATCACTTATGTTTTTAAAATTGGAAATAAATAAACGGCATTTCATTGGTTTCCATAAACATACCGATCAGGAATATAATAAAGGAATAGAATGCCCATCTCCAGGGTCTGCTCCATGTAAAGCCCAGTTTTGCGATTGCGTATTGCTGTTCTCTTCCTTTCCATTCAATTAACATGAAAAATACAATAACAACGGCGGCGCCCAATGCCTGGTAAATGCCTTCAAAAACCGTTACAGGAAAAAATGGCGCGGTGAATATCCGCGATATATAACCGAACGCGTGCCCTATATCTTCAGCCCTGAAAAATATCCATGCAAAAACAGTAAGCGTAAAGGTTATGGCTATATTGAATGCTTCCCTGAACGTTGGAAATGTTTTTCCGGCGGCTACAATTTCAAGATTTACCCTGTTCCGGTTGCTAAGCAGCAATGGTAAAAAATACAGGGCATTCAATGCCCCCCAAAGAATAAAGGTCCAGTTAGCTCCATGCCAGAACCCGCTTACCAGAAAAATGATAAATATGTTTCTCACCTTCATCCATGTGCCACCCTTGCTTCCGCCCAGCGGTATATACAAATAGTCTCTGAACCAACTGGAAAGGGAGATATGCCATCGTCTCCAGAACTCCGCTATATCGCGCGAAAAATAGGGGAAGGCAAAATTGCGCAGTAATTCTATCCCGAACAGGCGGGCTGTACCCAGCGCAATATCCGAATAACCCGAAAAGTCTCCGTAAATCTGGAAAGTAAAAAACAAAGCCCCTATTATCAGGGTACTTCCGGTAAAATCTTCGGGACTATTGAATATGAGGTTGGCATAGGTGGCGCATTGGTCTGCAATTACTATTTTTTTGAAAAGTCCCCATAATATCTGTCGCAGCCCATCCACGGCACGGCCGTAGTCAAACGTTCTTTCCTTTTTTATCTGTGGCAATAAATGAGAAGCTCTTTCAATAGGACCCGCTACCAGCAAAGGAAAGAAGCTTACAAAAACGGCATAGTCAACAAAGCTTTTTTCCGACTTTATTTTCCCGTTGTATATGTCAATTACATACGACAGCCCGTGAAATGTATAAAACGAAATGCCAACCGGCAGGATGATGTTTAGGGTAATGGGACTGAAATGCAGCCCTGCGGCAGAGAACATTTGCGCGAAAGAGTCTATAAAGAAATTGTAGTATTTAAAAAAAACCAAAAACCCAAGGTTAATGGTAATACTGATCCAGAGCCATATTTTTTTGTTCCTGCGATTGGTTACCTGGTCTAGTTTTAAACCGGTGAAATAATCCAGTAAAGTAGAAAACATGAGGAGAAATAAAAACCTCCAGTCCCAGCAGGCATAAAAGAAATAACTGGCTATTAAAAGGAGTATGTTCTGAAGCTTAAGAGATTTGTTAGTAGCAAACCAATATAATGCAAATACTATCGGCAGGAATAGTGCAAATTCGATCGAGTTGAACAGCATCGGATAAATTAGTTTTCTGTGGTGTGGATGTTCGTAATACTACTCCTGCAATGATAAAGGGCTGTACCACCAACGGGTAAAAGTATAAAATAAATTTTAAAAAAATAATATATATAGTAAGAACGGTAAATTTTTCGACAAGCACGTTCCTGTTAGCCTTTAAGGCATAAAAAAAACTCCACAGCTAACGGTGGAGTTTTTGAAGTACTTAAACAGGTTATTACTTACTTTTTGCCTTTGTATATTTCATGATCCTTATTACCGCCGGATATCAGGTAAGCGGTAAGATCTCTCAGCTCTTCGGGATTTAACCTGTTTACCATGCCCGGCAACATAGGCGAAATTTCCGAGACTCTTGTCCTGGTTACATCTTTCTTGGGAACGTCTCTTAATATTTGCGGAGCGAACGGGTTTTGGGAGATAGAGTATTTCTGGTCATCCTGGCTTACGATCCTGCCTACAACCGATCCTCCGTCCTTCAGGTAAAAAACCGTTGCGCCATATTGGTCGGAAATGGTTTTGCTTGGATCAATAATTGCCTCCAGTATGTCTTTGGCAGAAAAGCGCGTACCCAGTTGTGTAAGGTCGGGGCCGGAAGTGCCGCCTTCGCCCTTCATATTGTGGCAGGAAATGCATAAAGATGCCGCGAACATGGCTTTACCGTTCTCAAAGTTCCTGGGAGTAAGTGTAAGGCTGTCTATAACAATAGAACTAGCTTCTTCCATTTTCCAGTTCCTGCCGGGGCCTTTAGGCTGCGGCGCATTGTCTGCCCAGGCGTTGCTGGGGCGGTTTACAATAGAATCGCCGGACATGGTATTGTACAGCGCGAACTCGGCTTTTGGTACATTTTCCAACGCCGCTTTTCTTGCGTTGTTGATAAAGCCCCTGAAGCTGTGACCTCCTTTATAGCTGAAAGCTTTGTAAAACCATTTGAAGTATTGTTCACGCAGCTCAGGAGTCCAGCCATTTTTTGCTTTACTGAGCGCAACCGCATAGTATGTTTGCTGGGCTGGCGGAACACTGGAAAGCATGCTTGCGATGTCCATACCGTACTGAGGGTTACGCATAATAAGATCGGACGATTCCATCAGTGTTTTCTGGCCCGATGAATTGTCGTCTTTAGCGTTTGCCAAAAGCGCCATGGTTTTATTGACCGCTTCAGGCGCATCAAGATATAACAGTGTTTTGGCTAATATCCTGTTGATTTCATTGTTTTTTGCCGGGAACTGTGCATTGAGGTAATTGATCACTTCCGCTTTACCTGCGGCGTCGGGCACGCCCATCCTGGCAATAACTACCTCAAACGTACGTGCAAGGTCTATTTGCTGCGATTCGGAAAGCTTGCTGAAATCAATACCTGCCAGTGTATGCAACAATTGTCCTTTCAGTGAAGCGTCTCCCTGTCTTGCAAGAGACAATCCTGACTGCATTAAAGTAACCGGGTCTTTTTCTGCCAGTACTTTATCTTTCCATTCTGCCACGGGTTGGTGTTCAACCGCTATCCTGGCTGCATAACGTATAAACCTGTCGCTGTGCTTAAGATAAGGCCATGCAAAATCTACAGCGCCCGCTTTAGGCGCACCATGATAAGCCTCTAGCTGAATACGTATTTTTCTTTCAGGTGTTTCTTCTGTGGTTTTCTGGTCTTTTTCATCCAGCTTCCCGGTATAATACACACGATACAGATCAGACTCGAGCCTGCGCCCGCCTGTAAGGAAATACATAGCACCATCGGGACCTATCACCCCATCCGTTAAGGGCAAAGGAGAACCTGATACAAATTCTTCGCCGGTTGCTTTATAAGAAGCTCCGTCGGGTTCTATCAGTATGGCGTAAATAATGCCAAAGCTCCAGTCGAAAGCGAATATTGCCTTACGGTATTTTTCAGGGAACTTAGCTTTTCCTCCATACACAACGTTGGTAGGAGATCCCTGGCCTACGTTCGCTATAGCGGGCAGGTTATCGGGATAGGTGGGCGACCATTTGCTGTTACCCGTACGCCAGCCAAATTCGCTGCCGCTTGTGGCATGGCAAATACGGGTAGGGCGATACCAGGGTGTACCGAAGTCCCATTCCATATCTGAATCATAGGTAAACATATCGCCCAGGTCATTAAAAGCTATATCAAATTCGTTACGGTAACCTGCGCTTACCAATTCCCAATTACTGCCGGTTGAGTCAATATGGGCAATCCACCCGCCGGGAGCCCTGCGGTCAACCGCATGACCGTTAGGGTCGGTAAATAAAGGAAAAAGATTGTCTTGCTGCCAGTTGGAAGGCAGGCGATAAGCGTTCATTTCCGGTATATCGGTATGGTTACCTGCCACTACATATATTGATTTTCCATCGGGAGCCAGCACTACGCTGTGCGGGCCATGCTCTCCTTCGCCCTTTAGTGATTTCAGCAGGGTTACTTTATCAAACTGGTCATCTCCGTCTGTATCCTGCAGGCGGTATAAGCCGCTGCTTTTATTCATACGGTCATCGCTGGTATGGCTTACAATTACATACAGGCTATTGAAAGCATACAACAGGCCGTGCGCATAACCGATGCTTACTTTTTTACCGCTGGTATCTGCAGCTACCACCTGGTCGGTAGTAATATTCAGCTTTTCAATACTTGTTTTTGTGCTGGTGTCGCCAATGGAGGGAAGTGCAAGCCTGTAAAGTGCACCATACTGGTCCGACGCGATCAGCCGGCCCTTATCGTCAAAAGCCATCGACACCCATGAGCCTTCTTTGTTTTCCGAAGGTCCGTACAACCTGTCTGCTTTAAAGCCGGAGGGCAGCTTCAGCTTTTCAACTTTTGGATCAACAGGCCCGGCAGATTTTTCATCCTGCTTTTCTTCATTGTTACACGAAATGGCAATACAGCCAAGCATAAAGAGGGCTAAAACCAACTTTACAGAAGGGAAGTTTCGATACATAGTGGAAAATTAATATTACAAAAAACAATTTTCTACATTAAACCGGTACCGGAGAATCCACATGATCGAAATGGCATGGCAATCTTATCATCCTTTGTACCTGTAATCAGCTTATTATTCAACACCTGTTGTTACGTATAAACCGATTTAGGCGGTAAAATACTATATAAAAATTATAGTATCAGTTTGATAGCGGGATTATTTTAACGCTGCCGCTACTATTTTTCAGCAACCTTTTTTTCTTAACAATCATTAACCTTTGCCGGTGCTGACTGCTACAGGAAGAATGCTGGTTAAAACAGGTGTAATGCTTTATGGTAAAGGATTTGGATGATCCAGGAGAAAGTGGTAAAGCGATATATTGCTTTTTTCTTCAGCCGTAACCATGCCATCTTTCTTTAGCATGCAGCAGGACGGAACGGGATAGTCGGTGCAATTTGTTTATAGTTTATGGTTTGAAGTTTCGGATTTGGGCACGCACACTATTTGTGGTTTCTTAACTATAAACAAAAAACTATAAATTGCTGACGGCTGATCGCTGATAGCCCATAGCTGACTGCTGACCGCTCATAGCTTGTTCAAAAGAATTACTTTCGCCGGAAATTTGAGTATACATGAACCTGGCAGATGTTAAGTTGATAGCGACCGATATGGACGGTACCCTGCTGAATTCAAAAAAAGAATTGAATCCCGTTTTCTTTAACATATTTGATAAGCTCAAAGCAAAGCGTGTTTTGTTCGCGGCGGCCAGCGGGCGGCAGTTCTATAACCTGCAAAATGAATTGAGTGCCGTTAAAAACGATGTGATATTTATTGCGGAGAACGGAAGCTATATAGTATATAAAAATAAGGATCTGCTGGTGCAGGCTTTAGATAAAGAAGTTGTTCACAGCCTGGTTCATATAGCCCGTAATATTCCTGACACCTATATAATTTTATGCGGTAAGCAGCAAGCCTATATTGAAAAGACCGATGCCCGTTTTATGGAACATGTAAATATGTATTACGACAGGCAAAAGGTTGTAAGCGATTTGCTGGAAGTAGAACATGACCAGTTCCTGAAAATTGCAATATGCGACTTCAGGGGATCGGAACAAAACAGCTATACCTGGTTTAAACATCTCGAAAACGAATTGCAGGTAAAAGTGTCGGGCACGCTGTGGCTCGACCTTTCGCACCGGTTGGCTAATAAGGGAAGGGCTATAAAGGTGTTGCAGCAGGAGTTTAATATCAACTATAATGAAACAATGGTTTTTGGCGATTACCTGAATGATCTTGAAATGATGAAGGAGGGATATTTCAGCTACGCAATGGAGAACGCGCATCCTGAAATTAAAGAAACCGCGCGCTTTGTTACAGCGTCTAACGATGATGACGGCGTGTTAAAGGTTTTGGGTGAATTGCTGGATACGATGAGCTGATACCGTGCGTGGCGATAGAATTATTGACCGGGGCAACTGAATGACCGGGACTAACTGATGGACAAAATACAATACGAAAGGTCATGCACAAACAAATGCCTGCACATAACCTTCCTGTATAGCTCAATTAAAAATCCATAAAATTCCACGGCGCCCTGTACGGACGGGATATCATCATATTGGCAAATTCATTATCGAACTTTTCCTTATGCGGATTCCATTTAAGCGGGCGACGCAATTCGTAAGCGATGTTAACGGCATTACATATGGTAGCGGTACGATGACCTGTCTCTACGTCCGCGATAGGCTTCGATCTTTTTTTAATGGCGTCTATCCAGTCCTGTTGATGGTTGTCGCTGAAATATACCCGTTTATCGGTGGGTTTGATTTTCAGTGTGGCTATAGGGGCGGGATTAGAGCGGATAAATGACCTTGATACTTCAATAGTGCCTTCGGTACCGATGAACTGGATGGCATTGTCTTCTCCCCATTTTTTATGATGTACGGTAATACCATTTTTATACGTGTAGAACAGCCCGCTTTGTGCGCCCGGCTGGTCGGGCGGCGTAAAGCTTACCGGGCCGGATTTGTCCATGTCTAAAGCCCATTGTACAATATCAAACATGTGAGCGCCCCAGTCGGTTATCAATCCTCCGCCAAAACCTTTATAGCCGCGCCACCATGCCCACGAATTGTCTTCAATAGGGGGCGATAAAGTTGGATTATATCCCCTGTATAGCGATGGACCGATCCACATATCCCAATCCAGGTAATCGGGAGCAGGCAGTGCCGGTAAATCGCATTCTCTCACCGGTTCGCCAACTGATACGTTTATTTCTTTAATGTCTCCTATATACCCGTTCAACACCAGTTCTGCGGCCTGCCTGAAGTTGTAAGATGATCGCTGCATACTACCGGTTTGCAGTACACGCTTATATTTTCTAACGGCGCTCACCATGGCCCTGCCTTCCGCAATGGTTAAAGCCAGTGGCTTTTCGCAATAAATATCTTTTCCTGCTTTAGCCGCGTCTATTGCTATTTGTGCGTGCCAGTGGTCGGGAGTGGCTACTACAACCGCGTCAATATCTTTTCTTTCCAGCAGCTCACGGTAATGGCCGTAACCGGCCACATTGGTGTTTACTTTTTTACTGTTGGCTTCATTGGCTTTTTCAATAAACCTGTCCAGCTTTTTTTTATCAACATCCGAAGTAGCCACTACTATGGTTTCGTTGAGTTTGGAAAGTGAGCCAAGAAGCCCCAGCCCCATTTTGCCATTACCGATAAATCCCAGGTTGATCCTGTCGCTGGGCGCCAGGTAATTATTTCCTCCCAGCACATGGCGGGGTACAATAGTAAAAGCGGCCGCGCCCATTACTGCCGATTTGATAAAATCCTTTCTGTGCATAGCAATCCTTTTTGTATAAATGTAAACCTTTTTAAAAAATGAAAGAGCGAACTCCCGGAGAATAAGAACAGGAGCCCCACATTGAGGTATTTTCAATATCTTAAAAATAACGTAAGTTCGGTAACACTTGCAAGGGGTCAATTTAAAAATGTGCAACCGTATTCTGTATAACTAAATATCAATAAAAATGAAAAAGCACATCTTGCCTTTACTAACTGTTTGTATGTATTGTTTTACACTGCAGGCGCAGGACGATCCTTACCAGTGGCTCGAAGAAATTGAAGGTAAAAGATCTTTGGAGTTTGTAAACGCTCACAATAAAACCACCCTTCAAAAGCTTCAACAGGTAAAAGAGTATGAGGCTATATATAATAAGAGTCTTGAGATCAATAATTCTACCGATAAAATAGCTTATCCGAAAGTTTGGGGTGAATTTGTATATAATTTCTGGCAGGATAAGGCGCATGTACGCGGCATCTGGCGCCGCTCATCAAAGCAAAATTACATGATGGGAAAACCTGCCTGGGAAACATTGATTGACTTAGACAAAATGTCTGCGGAAGACAATGTGAAATGGGTGTTTAAAAATGCTGTTGGCTTATATCCGCAGTATAACCTATTCCTGGTTTCACTCTCAAAAGGGGGTGGAGATGCCGTTGTGGTGAGAGAATTTGATGTGAGCAGCAAAAGCTTTAAGAAGGATGGCTTTATCCTGGATGAAGCAAAATCGGATATTGCTTATGTTGATGAGCATACAGTAGTTGTTGGTTCAGACTTTGGCCCAAATTCAATGACTACTTCGGGCTATCCCCGGCAGGTAAGGCTATGGGAACGGGGCACACCTGTTTCACAGGCAAAGCTTATATACGAATCAGATTCAACTGATCTTACGGGTTTTTGTGAAGTGTTGCGGGAGCGAAACAACCAATACCTTTTTGTTACACGCGCCCTTACCACAACTACTTCCAACACATTTGTATGGCTGAACAACCAGCTCATAAAGCTGGATATTCCGGATGACAGGACGCTCATAAATATTGATTTATCCCTGCTTAACAACCAGTTGATCATCAGGCTGGAATCGGACTGGACGGTAAACGAAAAAACGTACAAACAAGGCTCGCTTGTGAGCTTGAATTTACAGGAGCTGATAAAAGGAAAGAAAGAAGTAAGCCTTATTTTACAGCCGGATGCTTTTACAAGCATTTCAGGAATAGCTACTACGCAAAGCAGGCTGCTGGTAAATGTGCTGTCGAATGTAAAAAGCGGGCTGTATGCTTTTTCTTTGCAGGGTGGCAAATGGGAGAAACAGAAAATAAACGCGCCGGATTTTGGGACGATCACACTTGAATTTGCAAACTTTTCTTCTGATGACTATTTTTTCAGCTTTGAAAATTTCCTGTCACCCACCACCTTATTCAGCGGCAATGCGCTAAATGCCACTACGCGATCGCTGCAATCATTGCCTGCTTATTTTGATGCTGCTAAATACAAAGTGGAGCAATACAAAGCCAGGTCTAAAGATGGCGTGATGGTACCTTATTTTGTGGTAAGCTCAAAGGAGTTTCAATACAATGGTAAAAATCCAACTTTGTTAACCGCCTATGGCGGATTTGGTGTGCCGGAACAACCTTATTACTCTGGTATAACAGGAAATGCCTGGTTAAATAATGGCGGAGTATTTGTGCTGGCGAATATCAGGGGTGGTGGTGAGTTTGGTCCGCTGTGGCATCAGCAGGGATTGAAAGAAAAAAGACAGCATGTTTACGACGATTTTCATACGGTTGCCGGTGCGCTGATTGAAAAGAAGATAACATCACCCAAACACCTGGGAATATTTGGCGGCAGTAATGGAGGGCTGCTGGTAGGTGTTGCGTTTACCCAACGCCCTGATTTATATAATGCAGTTGTTTGCGCCGTACCCCTGCTGGATATGCAGCGTTACAATAAGCTGCTTGCCGGCGCCAGTTGGATGGGTGAATACGGTGACCCGGATATACCAGCCGATTGGGCTTACATCCAAAAATATTCGCCCTATCACAATCTCAGAAAAGATGTTCGTTACCCGGAGGTGTTCTTTTATACATCTACCAGGGACGATCGCGTTCATCCCGGGCATGCACGGAAAATGGCCGCTAAGATGACGGATATGGGATACCCGGTATTGTATTATGAAAACACGGAAGGAGGACATGCCGGAGCTTCCACCAACGAACAGCGGGCGCAGGAAAACGCCATGCGATACGCTTACCTGCTGATGAAATTGCGGTAGATGAAACTTGTATAGCTTAATGAAAGTGCTGTAATGATGGAAGTAACAGGCGTTTCATTTACTTTCCCATCCATTCTTTAAACTCCGATGCTTTTTCACGACTGATCAAAACTTCTTTATCAATAGCAGGCGTAAGCTCCAGTTTAAGTTTGCTATTAAAATAACTGTGTATTTGAGCAACTGCTTTTATATGTATGAGGAAGGCTCGGTTGACACGGTAAAATTGTTGAGGATCCAGCATCTGCTCTAAGTCTTCAATGGTATAATCTACGATATGCTTCTGTTTGTTCCAGGTTATAAAATAACTCAACCGCCCGTCAGCATAAAAATAAGCTATGTCGCGGGTTTCAACAGAAAGCAGCTTTTGCCCCTGCTTTACTAAAAAACGGGAACGCCATGTTTTAGGCTGCTGTTTCAATTCATGAATGAGCTGCTCAACATTCAGGGTAGAAGCGGAGAACTTTTGCTGCCACTGCTGGTATTTATCAAGCGCGTTTTTTAGCTCTTCCCTTTTAATGGGTTTTAAGAGGTAATCAACGCTGTTTACCTTAAAAGCCTGCAAGGCATATTCATCATAAGAAGTGGTAAAGATGACCATGCTTTTTATGGCAACATGATTAAATATTTCAAAGCTCTGCCCGTCTGTCAGTTCAATATCCATTAAAATAATATCGGGGTGCTTATGCTGCAACAGCCATTCTACCGAAGATTTAATGCTGCGGGTATTACCTGCAATTTCAATGGAGCTGTCAATAGAAGCAAGCAGGCGGCTAAGTTTTTCAGCGCCTAATTGCTCATCTTCAATGATTAATATCTTCATAACATTATTGTATGTTTTTAATCAATGGCAATACTACTATAAACTCATCGTTGGTTTCCTTAATTTCCACATCCGGGTAGTTCAGCAATTTATATTTTGATATAATATTGCTCAATCCTACTTTGTTTGAAGCTACCGTTTTATTTTTCTTTTGCAGGTTATTGCTCACCACAAGTTTCTCATGCTGTGTATATAGCTGCACTACCAGCGGGGTGTCAGGGTCAACAATATTATGCTTTACTGCATTTTCTATCAGCAATTGCAATGTCATGGGCGGCAGCAGCCATTCTTTCATCTTTTCCTCTATATGTATTACCGGCTGAAAGCCGCTGCCGAAGCGGGTTTTCAGCAGCATGTTGTAAGATTCGATAAAATCTATTTCTTTTTGAAGGATTGTTAACTGCTCTTCATTGCTGCGCAGCAGGTAACGGTATACCCTGCTCATTTCTTCCACGAACGCTTCTGCCTTATCAGGATTGGTTGCAATCAGGGAGGATAATGAATTTAAGCTGTTGAACAAAAAATGCGGGTTCACCTGCTCTTTCAGCGAATTAAACTGGGTTTGCAACTGCTCTTTTTTCAGCCGCTCAGCCTCCAGTTGCGAAATTTTGATCCGCCGGTAAGAAGCATCAGTTTCATATACGGCCTGGTTAATAATGGTGCAGATAACTCCTGCTATAATGCCGCCTAAGCAGCTTTTAGCGGTGAACTGATAATTCAGTATATGGAGCCGGTCAAATGCCAGGCATATCAATGTAACAGCCATCGCTACGATCACCTGGTTAAGCAGGGAGAAAAGCAGTACCCTTTTTAATGTATCCCGGTGTGAGGGATAAACCGCCACCAGTTTCCATCCCAGCCTGCCCTGCAAGATCCAGGTACCAAACAGTATAAGAAATGCAACGACGGAAGCTGTGCCAAAGCTTCTCAGGCTGGCAAAATAGACCTCCCCCAAAATGAAATAAGTAGTTACCACCAGGGTTGGCGGAAGTAAAACTGCCATCAGCAATAAGGCTGTTTTGTTTTGAGAATCGGGTTGCATGATCCAAATATCGCAGAAAATATACTTTTACGGATGGTCACGGGTATTAAGCTGCTTAATCCTGACATGAAACGCAGAAATGGCTGTATGGACCCGGTTCCATTATTGTATGGACCGTATCCATTCCTGAACAAAGGCCCTTGCCGGCTCCGCCACCTCTTTGCCGGCGCGGAAAGCCATTTTCCAGTAGATGCTTTTGCCTTCATGATTTTTGTCGGTGAAATATTTTATACCCTTTTTTTCATACAGCTCAGCGCCGAAATCAATATCTTTCGTCTCATCCATGAACTGCAACAAGCGCTGCTTTATAAACTGCTGCTGCTGCGCGGGATATTTTGCTTCCCAGGCGGCCATTTCTTTTGCATAAGTATCATCCCTGTTTTTTATCAATACCGGGTAACCTTTCCTGTAACCGGCAATGGATTTGTTATTAGGGTCTTCTGCCTGCTGTAATTGCTGGCGGACTGATTCCAGTGTTTTCTCAAATATCGCTTTTGTTGAGGCATCGGCTTTCTTCAGCTTTTGTTCCAGGTCTGCAATACTCTTTCTGGCACTTTCAATAATTTCCTGCTGCATTTCTTCGGGAGTTTTTACAACGTACATTGCCGGTTTTTTTTGCTCCCGGAGGGTATTATACTCTTTAATGAATGCGGTGCTGCCCACATATTGCTTTGTATATGCCAGCAGGTTTTTTGTAATGGTTGTTCTATTCCCCACAGCAATATTTTTTATGTTTTTTACACCATATCCATCCAGGTATCCTTCAATCAGGCTGCGGCTAATTTTGCTATCTGCATCTACTTTGCTAATACCTAATTGCTTCAGGAAATCATCTGCCATTTTTTTATGAATGGTGAATGAAACCAGTGCCAGGGAGAGAAAACCGGCTGGTATTACTGTGGTAAAAATTTTAATGAAAGAAACCGGTCGTTGTGCTCTTTGTTTCATAAAAGAATTGTTTTAAAATGATTGTAAAATGTTTATTGGTGTTTATTTGAAAAGATTCATCACAGCCACACAACTGCCGTAAAAAACACCACCGGGGGTGCGAACAGCATAAATTTTTTTTCATTCTTTCTGCTGCATAGATGAGTTATGTGTTGAGCCTGTCAACGCCTTACGAATTCAACGCGACGATTATTGGCTTTGCCTTCTCTTGTATGATTATCGCCGATAGGTTGAGATTCGCCGGCGCCCTCGCTTTCTATTCTTGAAGCGTCTATATTAAAGTGTCTTACCAAAAATTGCTTTACCGAAGCCGCTCTCTTCTCCGACAACTCCTGGTTGGCAGCTTCGTCGCCATCACTATCGGTATGCCCGATGATCCTGATGCTCAGCTCGGAGTGCTTTGCAAGAACGCCGGCTATTTCGTTCAATACAGCATTGCTCTGTGGCAACAGGGTATGCGAGTTGATGTTAAATAGTATTCCTGTTGTAGAAAGCCTGCCTTCGTTTAAAAGCTTATGCCTGGTGTCGGGTAAGCCTTTCGCGATTTTTATATTGCCGACAGCATACCCTACTTCCTGTTCAGGTCCTCCATATCTTTTCACTATAAAATAGAGCTGGTTGATGGTAACTGCCGGTGATATGGCTTTAGGCAGGTCGTACAATTTTTCTTCATTAAACCAAATGCGCAGTCTTTCTTTTTGCACCTGCATAGCCACATGTATCACTTTATTGAACTGTTGCAGCAATGCACCGGGCTTTTGAATATCAGTTTTAAAATAGCTTGCCCTGCCGGCGAAAGTTTGCACCTGCATGGACGACCTGATGTGATCAGACGGCTGTATGCTCATCTCGGTGGCAAAATGCGCTGTATGATCTTTCAGCAGGTTATTATGCGTTGATGTTAAGTTTCCCGACGATAATACACCCCATACAAACTCCGGGAATGGCGCCTTTTCATTTGTGCGGCGCAACACCAGGTCAAACTCAACGGTAAAGTTTTCAGAGAATGATGAATCGTTGTCGGTAAGACAGGTGGTATTTTGATAAAGCTGTACCCAGTTGCCTTTTAATACATCCAATGTAACTACCGCGGCATTGCCATTGCTGTTCCAGCCGGTGGGTAGCTCGCCCATGTTGTCTGTTGCAAAATCATTGCTGTAAATGACCTGCTCACCGGGAATAAAATCATACTTCGCATACAGTTTTTTACCGGTAACCGAAGTATCTGCTTTTTCCTGAGCAGATCCGTTTTGCACAGGTTTATTTTTTCCTTCGGCTATATCGGCTGTGTTGTTGATGGCCTGGTCAACTCTACTTTCGGCCCGGGCGGTTGCTTTGTTTTTGATCTTATAGTTGAGTGTATTCAGCCAGCCATCTGCCTGGGCATTTACCATTACCGGGCAGGCTGTTAACAGGAGTATAAAAATTTTCTTGTTCATGTTCTTTTGCTTTTCGGTTGCAAATATGAAAACGCCCGAAAGCAAAAAGAATAGCAGTTGTTACCAAACGGAGAAGATGGTGTATGAAGCAACTATAGCGGGCACTTTATAATTATAATAATGATTCCTGGGCCGGGGCAATGATGCAGAAGTGGCTATAAAATCGTTTTTGATTGTGCATGGTTTTCTTTTATGATAACACAAAGTATATTCCCGGGAATACCTGTTTTATGTGATGTACGTCATCTGGCTGATATAAAATATGCATCATCCGCAACAATCTAAATTTCGCACTGCCATTTCTACGTTTCATTGCATCTGTTATTGCGCTCCGGCATCGCCCAGCCTAATTTGCACCCGAAATCATTCAGTCACATCAACACAGGCATTTCTTATGTTAATAAAAGCTTTCAAAAAAATAGAGCCTTACGCCGCTGGTCCGCCAAACATATCCATACAGATTTTGACGAAACCTTCCAGGTAGAAAATGGTGAACTAACAGTGTGGGTGAATGGCGAAATTAGAAAGCTGGTTCCCGGAGAGGTTTTACATATCCCCAAAGGCATACCGCACAAACCTTACAATACGCCCTGGGGGTTGTAATTGCTCCATTGTCGCGCCTCCCGGGATACAAAAGCTATTATAAACAATACGACCCGTTTGTAATTGAAAAAAAATAAGGGTTCAACAGCCACCAGCCAAATACTTCTAAACTATTATTAAAACAATCAAGCATTTTTTATTATGGATTTCAAAAACATTGTATACGCATTCGCTTGCCTTTCTTTTGCTATTGTTATTGGCGGCGCCGTTTATGAACACGTTGCTGTAGTTCCCCGATGGAGCTCGGCTCCGCCTGCTTCACTGAGCATGTTCCAGGGAAAATATGGATTGAATCCTACCCCATTCTGGAAAGCCATACATCCTGTAACCCTGCTGCTATTGACAGCCACTATGATACTATTTTGGAAAACCGGCAGCAGACCATATTTACTGATCACCTCTATTGGTTATGTAGTGGTATTGATCATCACCTTTGCATTCTTTGTTCCGGAGTTGATCGCTGTCACGGGCACAGCCTTTTCGCAAAAAATTGATGTTTTTTTGGCAAAGCGGGCAAAATTGTGGGAGGCTTTAAGCCTTGTACGGTTGTTATTTCTTATTGTGCTGGCTATTGTAGGTTTTGCGGGGTTAACAAAAACAACGCCCCGCTAATTTGCTATGGTGAGAAAAACTGGTACAAGATTGCCACAAACAAACACACGAATAGTCTTAATAAACTATTACAGGATAGCAGGTAATTATGTATAAAAAATACTTATTGACGGAAGGACAAACAGCCTCTGTCAATAAGTATTAAAAATGGTTGTTTATTATCTGGTAATGATCAATACAGGATTTTTAAAACCTGTAGCTGATACTCAGTCTTACATTACGTGGCGGCTCGGTTTGATAGTAGTAGGCAGGTTTTACAGAATCCCAATCGCCTGGTGTTGACGGCATCTCGTAATACGAACCACTGTATAAATATTCATCGAGTATATTGAACACATTCAACGTTACCCGGTATTTATCTTTTGCATAAAAAATGCCACCATCCATTTTAAAATAATCAGACATTGGCTGCCCCGTCATGTCCCAGGCGGTATACCTGTCTTTAAGCCAGGTAAAGCCACCGGAAATACCCAATCCTTTTAAGGCGCCATCCTGCAGCTCGTACGAAAGCCATGCATTGGAGGTATGCTTGGCATATCCCGGCACAATATCACCATTGCTGTAAGCTGTTACGCCATGGGCAACCTCTGTAATTTTTGATTCCGTTAACGCGTAGTTGGCCATTACGGTAAAGCCGGGAACAACAGTTCCCCTTACATCCAGCTCAATTCCCTGTGCTCTTTTTTCACCCAACACAATACTGGTAGGTGCATTGGGGTTGGAAGCCGGGTCGGCAGTCAATTCATTTTGTTTCAGTATGCGGTAAACCGATAAGGTAGTATACCATTTACTATTGAACCAGTTTTTCTTAATACCGAATTCAAGATTACTTCCGGTAATAGGTTTGATCTTACCGCCGCCGGTTAAAACACCGGTTTGGGGAATGAAAGCCTGGTCGTATAAGCCGTATACGGATAATGTTTTATCTACAGAATAGCTCAAGCCGGCTCTGGGTGTTACGTGTTTGGCTGTTTCGTAAGGCACATCCACGCCATATACCTGTTTCACATCTGTATATCTTCCTGCCAGCGTAAGCTTTAATCTATCGTCAAAAAATGCGATCTCATCCTGCACATATAAGCTGGAATAACGTTGTGTTATTACGCCCCAGCCGATGGCGGCTCTTTCTTCTATAGGAGTGCTGCGGTCAAACACAGGGAAGCCATTCGCAGGTATTCCGTATGTTGGATTTTCAGGGTCGAACATTTCGTCTTCCGTATCCAGGTCGTGCGATTGTCCCCAGTCGGCATAATATTGTTTGTTGGCAGCATCTACTCCTGCAAGCACACGGTGCCTGAGTGTACCGGTATAAAACTCACCGTTCAAAAAAGCCTGCCCCAGCGTCATAGTACTTTTAGCATCCCAAATGCCTACATTTCTTACTATATGACCGGTTGCAGGGTCCACGGCAGATGGCCATGAACTCATGCCTATTTGTTTGTAATTGAAATGAGATACCTGTGCGGTAAGCTTCCAGTCCGGGTTGAAGGAATGCTCAAAGGTGAGGTAAGCGCTGTTATCGTTTATTTTGGTGGGTGGCAGCCCGGGATTGGTGAGCGTAAGATTGCGCGGATAAGTGGCATACCCGGAATTTGAAAAAATATAATAAGACCCTACCTCAGTCATGCTGGCGAACTGTCCATTATACTCTAATGTTATTTTGCTTTTGTCATCCAACTGGTACGACAGTACGGGAGCAACCACATAGCGGTTGTTATATTCATAATCGCGGTGCGAGCCCCTGTTTTGAGCAGCTACATTCAGGCGGTATAATAAACGTTTGTTTTTGGTGAGCGATCCGTCAAGATCAATATTGCCGCGATACAAGCCAAAGCTGCCAAGTGTAATGCCTACTTCGCCTTTGGTAACACCGGTAGGCTTTTTGGTAACAACATTATACAAACCGCTCGGGTCTCCGTTCGATAACATGAAACCGGCAGGGCCTTTTACAAATTCGATCCTGTCTACAAAGCTCATATCTTCAGTTAACGGCCCCCAGTAAGAAGCCACTACATTGAATCCGTTACGGAAAGCCTGTATTTGTGAACCACGTGCAGTAATATTGGTATAGAGGTCGCCCCAATGCTCCAGCCTGGTAGCGCCACTTACATTGCGTATAAGCCCATCGCTCATACTGATAACCTGCTGCGCTTTCAGCGCATTGTCATCAACCACCTGTATATTCTGCGGAACTTCCAGTAGCGGTGTTTTTAAGCGCAGGCTTACCGAAGCGTGCTCCGTACTTTTTTTAGAATTGATGAGCACTTCAGCCAGTTCTTTGGCGGTTTCGGAAATAATAAAATCCAGCGTAAGCGTTTCTCCGCCGGTTATTGTGATCTCCTGCTTTTGTGTTTCGGTATTAACAGATGATACTATTAGGTTCCAGGTACCCGCTTTAACATTCTTTATTTCATAATATCCTTCTGCATTACTAACGGCGGCATATCTTGATCCTTCAAGAGTAATGGTAATATTCTGCGCAGGTGCTCCGTCTGCCGTGGTAATGTTACCTTTTACCAGTCCTGATTGTGCATGGAGCAATGCAGGAACAAAAAAATACAGCAACAAGGGTAGAATTTGTTTGACGAACATACAGGGTTTAAATTTTTTGCGAAATTATCCGTCGCTTGCAGGGATGATTTACCCAATCGGGAAAAAATAGCCGCAATCGGGAATTTTTAAGAAAATGGTTGTGGTACTGCCACCGGCAGGGTTTGTTGAAAAATGATAGAAAATGCAATAAACCCTGCTGCTTATGGGTTGATAGGTTTGTCAACATAATCACGTGGAATACAATAGCTATGCATGGCAGTACAGCACGGGATTGCGGTCGTTGTTATAATTTATTCTGAAACCTGGTATTAATTGCCTATCTTTGCATTGTGAACATGAGTTCTTCATCATTTAGTCTTGATCAGTTTTAATTCTTACACTTCGGGTGGTAACAATTTCTCCTCCTCTTTACGCTTGCTGTAGTCCTTTTGCCACTTTTTTAATCATTTAATTTTTTAGCATGACAGGGGTTTTCTCCCAAAGTTTTTTTTCACAACTTAGTATTAATTCCATCATTAAGCAGTAGCACAGCCTGCTGCTATTTAACTTACAAAACAATTTCATGTCATTTATAAATATCGCATTACACCCTTCTGTATCCAAAGCATTAACAGAACAGGGTTATTCAAAAGCTACACCTATTCAGCAACAGGCTATACCTGTTGTTCTGGCAAAAAGAGATGTGCTGGGTTGCGCGCAAACCGGCACCGGCAAAACGGCTGCATTTTTAGTACCTATATTGCAAATGCTGCTGGAGGAAGGAAGCGTGCAACGTCATCCCTATATAAAAGCGCTGGTACTGGCGCCCACCAGGGAGCTGGCTTTGCAAATAGCGGAAAACGCACAAGCATTGAGCGCACATACAACTATCAAACATGCCGTGCTGTTTGGTGGAGTTTCCCAACAGCCGCAGGTCAATAAGCTGAGGGCGGGAGTGGATATACTCATTGCCACACCGGGCAGGTTAAAAGACCTGATGAACCAGGGCCTGGTTTCTTTAAAACAGGTAAAATACCTGGTGCTTGATGAAGCAGACCGTATGCTGGATATGGGATTTATCCAGGACATTAAGCAGATCATCCGGTATATACCGGCTGACCGGCAAACCCTTTTCTTCTCCGCCACTATGCCGCCGGAGATACTGAAGCTGACACATACATTGCTGCGTAACCCGGTTAAGGTAGAAGTTACACCTGTTGCCACTGCTGCTGAACAGGTAACGCAATACGTATATTTCTCTGAAAAGCAACAAAAGGCTTCGTTGCTGCTCAACCTGCTTGGTAACGAGGCATTCGAAACGGTGATCGTATTCACTAAAATGAAACATATGGCCGATAAGATAAGCCGGTTTTTAAATAAGGAGGGTATTAGCGCAGACGCCATTCACGGAAATAAATCACAGTTGCAAAGACAAACAGCGCTGGAGCGGTTCAAGCGCCGGAGAACGCGTGTATTGGTAGCAACCGATATTGCGGCCCGTGGCATTGATGTTGACAAACTCGGCCATGTGATCAATTATGATCTGCCCCAGACAGCAGAAACCTATGTTCACCGGATTGGCAGAACAGGCAGGGCAGGTTCAGCAGGCACAGCTATATCTATTTGCAGCCACGAAGAAAAACCTTTATTGGCCGAGATACAAAAGCTGATCAAAAGAACTATTACTGTGGCCCGTATTCCCGGCGATCCACAAAAAAATTAAACCGGCCCAGCCAGCAGCAGGAAAAGAATAGTGGTGAAAAACAGGTTCAGTTATCCTGAAGAGCAGACGATCAATTGCAAGCCCTAACACCGGTAGCAAACAGCATTAATGTTCATGCCGGCTCCTACCGAAGCGAACATCACTACATCGCCCGGCTGTATGTTATGAGGCGGTAATTGATTTTTTCTTACCAGGTCGAACAGGGTAGGAATAGTGGCTACGGAACTGTTGCCCAACCATTGAATGCTCATGGGCATCACATTTTCCGGCGCCTGAAGATCATATAGTTCGTAGAAACGTTTCACAATGGCATCATCCATCTTTTCATTCGCCTGGTGCAGGAATATTTTTTTCAGCTCGCCGACCGGTACGCCACTTTTATCCAGGCACTCTTTCATGGCGGCAGGTACATGGGATAAAGCAAATTCATATACTTTGCGGCCTTTCATTTTCATATACCGTACCTGTGGATCGCTGTTGGGATGTCCTGATGGTTCCATGCCTATGTAATTAACCTCTTCCAGCGCATGGGTTTGCATACTGGCGGATAATATACCCCGGCCGTTAACAGATGCATCCCTGTATTCAAGCAGCATCGCACCTGCGCCGTCGCTAAAGATCATACTATCCCGGTCGTATGGATCAACAACTCGTGAGAGCGTTTCCGTACCGATCACCAGCGCTTTTTGAGCGATACCCGCTTTAAAAAAAGCATCTGCCTGAATAATGCCCTGCAGCCATCCGGGGCATCCGAACACGAGATCATACGCTATACAGGCGGGGTTGCGGATACCTAACTGATGTTTGATCAGGCTGGCAAGGGAAGGAACTGCAATTGATTGAATAGTACCAGGCAAAACAATTCCAAAGTTATGACCAACGATCAACTGGTCTATGTCTTCAGGATCCACACCACTGTCTTCCAGCGCATGCCGGGCGGCTATGCTGCCAATGTCGGCAGCGGTGAGCCCGCCGGATACATATCTTCGTTCTTCAATGCCTGTTATTTGCCTGAACTTATCTATGATCTCCTTTGGCGAAGATGACAATAGTTGCCCGTTAGCATAAAAAGCCTGCTGCAAAAAATCAAGGTTACTTTGTATATGGGTCGGGATATAGGAACCAGTGCCTGAGATGAGGGATCGAAACATGTTTTTTAATTTGACGGGAAACAATCAACTCTTAATTGAAGAAAATTAAATGTAATCTATTTTATAATGCAAATCATCTTTCCTTATAGGTATATAGCGGGCATCGCGGTCAATGTTTGTCAGCCGCGTATAAGGCGATTATTTAATCGCAATGCTGTTTTGCCATACCTATAGAGCCTGTTACGGGTTATTGTTAAACCCGAAAAATAAACGCCCGTCTATGGCAATATTTACTTATCTTCGTAAAGACAATTTGAGTGATATCGCTCTTGTAAACAATTCTTTCTCTCTGCATTTTTTACATCTGCTGTCTTTCTCAGATATTTTTTATTGAATTATTGTATTTTTTATGAACATTTATGTATCGAACCTGGGCTACAGTTTCCAGGATAATGATTTGAGCCAGCTTTTCGGAGAATATGGCGATGTTTCTTCCGCAAAGGTAATTACCGACAAGTTTACCAACAGGAGCAAAGGTTTTGCTTTTGTGGAAATGCCCGATAAGCAGGCCGCAGAAACCGCTATCAGGGAACTCGACGGTAAAATGATTGACGGACGTTCTGTGAAAGTGTCGGAAGCAAGGCCAAGGGAAGAAAATCGCAGTCGCAGCAATAGCTTTAATAAGCGTTGGTAATGGATGTGTTGCCTGGTTTTAGATTTAATTATTTTACGCTGCTTTATATGCTGATCATGAATAAAGAAAAGGTAGAAAGTTTTATAAAACCCGGCATTCATAACAATACCGTTATTGACACTCATTTTAAAGGCCGGTCACCAGTGACCGGTCTTTTTATTTGTGTAAAAGGATTATGGAGATCTGAAATCAAAAAGTTTCCGGCGCATAGTGCATATGTTGCAGGTGCAAAACTGGTTGGCAGCCCATGATAATTAATATAGCTGGAATATTCAATGACGCTTCCTTGCATTGCTGACAGATAGAAAATTTTGATCAAAAAGGAGCCAAAGGATATACCGTTGTAATATTTCAAAAACACAGCCCGGCTACAGCTCTCGTCTCTTACCCTATATCTTTCACTTAAAACAGATATTGCTGTTATGAAGATAAAAAAAGAAGACCTGGTATTTAATCATTATACCTGGTACGATCAGGGGGCAGATGACCGGCAGGATATAAATCCTACCCGTAATACCTTTAACAGGAACAACGGCACTCACATTTTATGGGTGGCTAACTGGTATGCCGCTGAGCATCCTATGTTTCAAAGAAAAGATATTGTTAAGCTGGAGATATTACTTTCTGAAAAGCTGCCTTCGGGGTTGCTTAGCGAAAAGTCTGTATGCTACTGGCTGAAGAATGCCTGGAATGAATAGCTCCCGGTTTGTTAAAAAATATCCCTAAACCAAAGGTCTGGTCTACAATGAAAAAGATTACCTACAATAACAAGAATGCCGTATTTTTTATCTCGCTCAAAAAATCCGTGGATACCTATTTTGCCCGGCACAAAAAAAGAAAAACAGGTAATATCCATTTGTACGCCAAATCGGTAGTTTTTATTGCCGCGGCGGTATGCCTGTATACAATGTTGCTGTTTGCTCAAATGCCGGTTATTGCAGGTATTTTCAGCAGCATCCTGTTGGGGTTTGTACTGGCATGCATTGGCTTTAATGTGATGCACGATGCCAATCACGGCAGTTATTCCTCCCGCAAATGGGTTAATAAAACCCTGGGGCTTACATTAAATGCACTGGGAGGAAACAGCTTTATATGGAAACAAAAGCATAATATTATCCATCATACCTATACCAATATTGACGGCATGGATGATGATATTGCCAAAAGCCCTTTTATACGCATGTGCAGTACGCAACGCTGGGTGCCCGCCCATAGGGTACAGCATTTGTATACACCGGTGTTGTATGCTTTCAGCTCCATGATATGGATATTGTTCCAGGATTTTGAAAAATATTTCAGAAGAAAAATAGTGGATACGCCACTTAGTAAAATGTCGGCGGCTGATCATTTTATTTTTTGGATGAGCAAGATGCTGTACCTGCTGTTTTATATTGTTATCCCTGTAACATTGCTTGGCTGGCCACTGGCGCTTCTCTATTTTGTATGCATGCATATGGGGTTGGGTTTAACCTTATCTATTGTGTTCCAGTTGGCGCATGTGGTGGAAGAAACGGAGTTCACGTATATTGGTAATGACGACAAACAAATAGAAAATGAATGGGCAGTGCATCAGGTTAAAACCACTTCCAATTTTTCTCCCGGAAGCAAACTGGTTTCGTGGTTTGCCGGAGGACTAAATTACCAGATAGAGCATCATCTCTTTCCGCGCATCAGTCATATTCACTACCCTGCTTTAAGCAGGATAGTGCAGGAGCAATGCATTGCCTTCCAGCTTCCCTATAACAGCCTTCCCACATTCATGTCGGCCGTTAATTCTCATTTTCGCTTTATAAGAACGCTGGGGCGAAAGCCTTTATAAGATAAGCGGCGACAGACCGCGGCTCCTTATGTTATTATCAACCTTAAAATTCCCTAATGTACTACCTGCTGTATGCTGTATTTTACCTCGTGTCTTTACTGCCTCTTCGGCTGCTGTATTTTTTTTCCGATATTATGTTTGTGATCGTATATCGGCTCATAGGTTACCGCCGGAAAGTGGTGGCAGCTAACCTGCAGTGCGCCTTCCCTGAAAAAACACCTGCGGAACGCCTTGCCATTGAGAAGCAGTTTTTCCACAACATGATAGATGCATTTGTAGAAACATTTAAATTATTGAGCGCCTCTCCACGCTTTTTGCAGCGCAGGGTTACTGCCAACTGGCATGTACTTGAGCGGTTGCAGCAAAGTGGCAAAAAATGCCAGCTTCATTTAGGGCATACTTTTAACTGGGAATGGGGGCATCATGTGTTACAGATGAATACAGGTTTCCAGGTGCTGGTTGTATACGGACCTTTAAGCAGTAAGATCTTTGAAAGACTGCTGTTAAAGATACGGACACGGTTTGGCAGCCGGTTTATACCTGCATCAAACATGAAGGCCGCTATAGACGGCTACAGCCAGACACAATACCTTTTAGGGCTTGTTGCAGATCAAAGCCCGGGCAAACCGCACCAGGCATTCTGGCTGAACTTTCTTAATCAACCCACCGGATTTATACCCGGACCCGAACGTGGGGCACGCCGTTTGGATATACCGGTGCTTTTTGCCTCTGTTAATAAAATACGAAGGGGATATTACCATGCCCATCTGCACATTGCTTCAGAATGCCCTGTGCAATTGGCTGAAGGTGAGCTAACGCGTATGTACGCCAGGTTTCTTGAACAAAATATACAAAAGCAGCCTGAAAACTGGCTCTGGAGCCATCGCAGATGGAAACGTCCTTATAAGCCGGAGTATAAAGATTTGTGGATAGATAGCGTGGATGTGGGAAGTGAAAGGTAAAGCACCTTTCACTTCTTAGTATTGAACTCAAATGCCTTCATTACCCGTAAGTGAATTTCCGAGGCTTCATTCCTGAATATTACTCTTATGCATTGCAACTTTGCAAAGGCTCTCAAGGTATTTCATGTTGCCTTATCGGCGCCCGGGATACATTTAATATAATTATGGTAATTTTAGTTATTAATTACGGTTTGTTGATGTTGTTCGCAGATCTGTGTGCCGGCTTCACCAACAATGGTTGTGCTGAACTATCTCCCTTGTTGTTGGTGATGCCTGCACACAGTGCTCGCCCACGAACACCCAACAACGGCGTACAATCAGATAAAAATTTTCATAGCATTGAACGAACAACGGGGCCATATCTACGTGCATCCGATCAAACCTGGAAAAATACCAATTGAAAAGCATGGTACTAAAGAAGTGCCGACCGGCACAGATAACAAAATATTAAGATTAGCAGAAATAAGATAGACCTGGTTTAAGCCTAAAAATATATGCAATCCTTAAAAAAAGTAAGCCAGCATTAACTCCGGTTTAATGAGACAATACAGCGGTGGGGTTAAACATCCTTCTGCACAACAAGCGTTGAAGATAACAGCAGCTATAAAACAGATAGCGAAAGAATTGAAAGACGTTGCGCTTTACACAGCATAGTTAAAAAACAAGAACGAGAATATAAAAATGTGCTAGACGACCGTGAAACCGACCGCAAAAAATAAAAGCCGTAAAAACGGCTTTATAAATCAATAAAATATAAAAAAATTGGTTACCCGACCTGGATTCGAACCAAGGCTATCAGAGCCAGAATCTGATGTACTACCACTATACGATCGGGCAATGGGGTGGCAAATTTAGCCTTATTTTCCTTTTTAAAAAAACATAATTCTTAAAATCGCCGGGCGGTATTTCTCGTAGATTACCTGTAATTTCCCTTTCTTTTAATTACAGCACTGTATTTTGTATGGTCAATAAACTTGCCAACGCGTTTTACGCCCTTTGTTTGCTCATTTTTTCATGTAACAGTACCGAACCCGATGCCTGGAAGGAGTGGCGCATGGTAAACGGCAATACCAGCTCCAATAAGTATACTTCCCTGTCGCAAATAGACAGTACCAATGTGCAGCAACTGCAGGTGGCATGGACGTATAGCACCGGCGATGCCGACACCGGCAACCGTTCGCAGATACAGTGTAATCCCATAATGGTGAATGGCATATTGTACGCTACTTCCCCGGCATTGAAATTATTTGCCCTGGATGCCGCTACGGGGAAAGAAAAATGGATATTCGACCCGAAAGATTCCTCCAATAATAAAGTGAGCACGCCGTTCAGTGGCGCGTTGAACCGGGGCGTTGTGCACTGGCAGGAGGGAACGGATCAAAGAATTTTTTATACAGCCGGCTCCTGGTTGTTTTGTGTAGATGCCACCAACGGTAAGCTTATTGCTTCCTTTGGCGCTCATGGTGTGGTGAACCTGCGTGAAGGGTTGGGCAGGGATGTGGCGAATTATGAGTTATCTGCCAACTCGCCCGGTATTATTTATAAAGATTTGCTGATCATGGGCGCGCGGCTGTCGGAAGGATTACCTGCCGCGCCGGGGCATATCAGGGCTTTTGATGTGCGTACCGGCAAACAGCGCTGGATGTTCCACACCATTCCCCACCCGGGCGAGCCTGGCTACGAAACCTGGGAAGATCCCGAAGCGTATAAGTTTATCGGTGGTGTTAACTGCTGGGCCGGCTTTTCGCTCGACCAGCAGAGAGGTATTGTATATGCCCCGCTGGGCTCCGCATCGTTTGATTTTTATGGCGGAAACCGCAAAGGCGCTAACCTGTATGCCAATTGCCTGCTGGCGCTGGATGCCGCCACAGGAAAGTATATCTGGCACTTTCAAACCATTCATCACGACTTGTGGGACAGGGACCTGCCTACTCCGCCTGCGCTGGTAACGGTAACGCGTAACGGAAAAAAAGTGGATGCCGTAGCACAACCAACCAAAGCAGGCTATGTGTATGTGCTGGACCGTGAAACAGGTACACCCTTGTTCCCTGTTAAGGAAATACCGGTTCCTGCAGACAGCGACCTGCGGGGCGAAAAACCCTGGCCTACGCAGCCGGCTCCTGAACTGCCCGAACCGTTTGCCCGGCAGGCGTTCAAAGATTTTACGGTAGATGATCTTAACGACCTGGTTCCCGATTCGTCTTACCAGGATATCAAAAAGAGATTTTTATCGTATCGTACAGGAAATATGTACAATCCACCGTCGAAGCAGGGAACGCTTATTTTCCCGGGTTTTGATGGCGCAGCGGAGTGGGGCGGACCCGCGGCTGATCCTGAAACGGGCATACTGTATGTAAATGCCAACGAAATGCCCTGGATATTGACGATGGTTGAGATTGATCATTCCGCCGCCGCAGGCGAAACTTATCTGCAGGCGGGTACACAGCTCTACCAGCAGCACTGCATGAGCTGTCATGGTACCGACAGGAAGGGGAGTGGTAATTTTCCTTCTATTGTTAATGCCAAACAAAAGTATACCGCACAGCAGTTTGCCCGGTTATTATCTACGGGCCGCAGAATGATGCCTTCTTTCAAACAATTATCACAGGAGCAGGTAACGGTGCTGACCGCTTTTGTACTGGAAGACAAAAAGCTTCAGCAAACTAAAATAACGGCAATGCCTGCCGTAAAAGTTGATTCTAATATTATGCTGCCTTATAACTCTACCGGTTACCATAAGTTCCTTACAAAAGAGGGGTATCCTGCGGTAAAGCCGCCCTGGGGCACATTGAACGCCATTGACCTGAACAGTGGTAAGCTTTTATGGAAAACCGCATTGGGTGAATTCCCGGAACTGACGGAAAAAGGCATTCCGCCAACAGGAACTGAGAATTATGGTGGTCCCGTAGTTACAAAAAACGGGTTATTGTTTATTGCGGCTACGCGCGACAGTAAGTTCAGGGTATTTAATAAAGCATCAGGAAAATTATTGTGGGAAACCACTTTGCCTTTTCCGGGGTTTGCATCGCCGGCGGTATACGAAGCGGATGGCAGGCAGTTTATTGTGATTGCCTGTGGTGGCGGTAAACTGGGTACAAAGTCAGGCGATACGTATATGGCGTTTGCACTGCCTGAAGCGAAATAGACCGTTGCCCGAAGCAAAAATACTCATCGTGACAGCTGATACCCGGATAGCCGGAACCTGTTACAGGTTACAAGTTTCAGGTTTGTGGCTCATATAGACTGACGGCTGATAGCTCATAGCCACTTGCTACTTCATTGGTTCATTCAATCCCGGATAATAATGCACACCCCATAGCTCATATCTTTTAAACTGAACCGGGATACGTTTTTTGAAGCTTTCCCAGTTCTTATGCTTCAACGGGCTCCAGAATACTTCGCTCAAAGCTGTCAGCCGTGGAAAGATCATGTATTCAACCTTGGAGGGATAGAGTATATACTCCGACCAAAGATTGGCCTGCGCTCCCAATATGTAATGCTGTTCATCAGCGCTCAGCTCTTTAGGTATAGGATTAAAGCTATATACTTTCTGCAGGGGAAGATAACCGCCTATGGTAACGGAGTCGTCGTTTTTGCGTTGCGAATAGTCGAGGTAAACATAGGAATTAGGAGCCATTATTACATCGTGCTTCTGCTTGGCGGCTTCAATGCCGCCCTTTTCTCCACGCCAGCTCATTACCGTTGCGTTAGCTGCCAGCCCCCCTTCCAGTATCTCATCCCAACCTATAATGGCCCTGCCTTTGCCGTTCAGGTACTTTTCAATGCGCTGTATAAAATAGCTCTGCAACTCATGCTCATCTTTCAGGTTGTTTTCTTTGATGAGCTTTTGACAAAAAGCCGATCTCTTCCAGGCATCTTTAGGACATTCATCTCCGCCGATATGTATATATTTCGATGGGAACAAAGTGATCACTTCATCCAGCACATCCTGTAAAAAATTAAAAGTGTATTCGCTGGGGCAGTATACATCTTCAAACACTCCCCAGGCCTGCTGTACATTTTTACGGGTGGTATCGCCATGCCAGGCTGTTCCCGGGGCCGGGCGTGTCGGTTCATCCGGAAAGCAGCTCAGTTGCGGATAGGCAGCTATAGCGGCTGAGGAATGCCCCGGTAATTCAATTTCGGGAATAACAGTGATAAAGCGGTCGCTTGCATATTGCACTATTTCCTTTACCTGTTCCTGCGTATAATAGCCGCAATGCTCCTGCCCATCGTTACCGGTGCCGGGATATCTTCCGGTAATGCTGCCATTCCTGCAGCTACCCACCTCCGTTAGCCCGGGATATTTTTTTATTTCTATGCGCCAGCCCTGGTCGTCGGTAAGATGCCAGTGAAAGGTATTGATCTTATGCAGCGCCAGCAGGTCAATGAATTTTTTTACATATGCCGCGTCAAAAAAATGCCTGCTCACATCCAGCATGGCGCCGCGGTAGGCAAACCTTGGATAATCATCAATGGCAACAGCCGGAATATCGGGAGAAGTTGTTTTTTGAACAGGAAGCAACTGGAGTAATGTTTGTAGCCCGTAAAAAGTGCCGGCATGACCATCGCCCGTAATATGTATGTTGGCCGGAGTTACAGTAAGCGTATAACGTTCGCGGTTACCGGGAGCTTTGACAAAAGTTTTGGTAGAAAAGCTGATATAATTTTTATCGGCCTTTTTTTGTACCGGTAATGTAAACCCGTAATATTTTTCGAGATAGGCGTTAAAAAATTCAACCGTTGCTTTTTCCCCTCCGTTACGGTCTACTATAACCGTTTGCGGGCTAATGGTAAAGTAGCCGGTTCGTACCTGGGCTTTTACGGGCGCGGGAATGATGGGCAAAGAGTGCTGGCTATAGGCAGACAACGATGCCAGGATAAAAAAGCTGGGAAGAAGCTTACGCATGGCTCTTTATTTACTATGAGTAATAAATATATACTTGTATGTAAGGACTAAATTAGAGTATAGTCGCATTAATAATTCGTTAACAAAAAAATTAAACAAACGTTTGATTTATTACATTCAGAATCAATACCTTTGCCTCCCCGATTCCAGCCTGGATTGTTCAATAAAAAAGATGACTGTTTTACCTGTGTAATAACCCGTCTATAGGTTAAGGAGGCGGCATATGCAGGCAGCGTACACATACACACTTTATGAAAAAGCATTTATTGTTTTTTGGAGTGATACTACTCATAGCAACTTCTTATGTAAATGCTCAGCAGGTGAATGATTCTGTTTTGCAATCTGCTACTTTACAAAACTGTATACAATATGCCATCAACAGGCAACCTATTGTGCAGCAATCGCAAATTGACGAAGAAATAGCGGAAACAACCATTAAGAGTAAACTGGCGGAGTGGTTTCCGCAGGTGAATTTCAATTATACTTTCCAGCATAACTTTCAGGTGCAAACCAATATAATAGGAGGGAACCCGGTAAAGCTGGGTGTGGATAATACTTCCGGGCTTTTATTTTCTGCCAGCCAAACCATATTCAACAGGGATGTGCTGTTGGCCAGCCGTACACGTACCGATATCCGCAAACAGGCAAAGCAAAGCACGGAAAGCAGTAAAATAGATGTAGCGGCAGAAGTGTCGAAAGCATTTTATGATGTATTGGCCACCGAGCAGCAAATACGCGTATCGGAAGAAAACATACTACGTCTTGAGCGCAGCTATAAAGATGCCTACAACCAATACCAGGCTGGCATTACCGATAAAACGGACTATAAAAGGGCGGCGATTGCTTTAAATAATACCAAAGCGTCTAAAAAAAGCTTTGAGGTATTGCTGAAGGCGCGGATAGAAAGCCTGAAAGCCAAAATGAATTATCCTGTAAACGCGGAGCTCGATATTGTATATGATACCTCCTCTATGGAGAACGAAATTATACTGGATACCTTGCAGGTGGCGGATTATAGCCGCAGGATAGAATACCAGTTGTTGCAAACACAAATGCGGCTGCTGGAGGCGAACGTGAGTTATAATAAATGGAGCTTCCTGCCCTCGCTATCCGCCAACGGCGCTTATAACCTCAATTACCTGAATAACCAATTCAGCAAATTATACAACCAGTCGTATCCTGCATCGTATGCCGGCGTAACACTGGCATTGCCTATTTTCCAGGGGGGGAAACGTAAATACCTTATTGATCAGGCCCGGTGGCAATTGCGCAGAACAAATCTCGATATTGCTAACCTGAAAAACGCGGTGAATGCAGAATACAATGCGTCGCTGGCGGCATACAAAAGCAACCTGGCAGAGTTCCTGGCGCTTAAAGAAAACCTGGTACTGGCTAAGGAGGTGTATGATGTGATACAATTGCAGTACCGGTCGGGTGTAAAAACCTATCTTGAAGTAATAACATCTGAAACAGATTTGCGCACTGCCCAGATCAATTATTACGATGCGTTGTATGCCCTGCTTTCCAGCAAAATAGATGTGCAGCGTTCGCTGGGGGAAATAAAGTGGTAAGAGCAGGGTTACAGGTTTGTGATTTTGAGTGTATAGTTTGTGGTTATCAGCTACAAACAAAAAACCATAAATGGCTGATAGCTCAAGGCTCATTGCCCATAGCCGATAGCTCACAGCTAAACAAAAAATATCAATAACTATATATGCTACATACAACAATCAAAACGCTTTTGCTGTACGGATCGGTATTGATGCTGGCCGCCTGTGGCGCGAAGCAGCAGCAACAGCAGCAGGGGCCTCCGCCGGCGATATCCGTAACCGTTCAGGAAGTGTCGTTGACGGATGCTGTTTATTATGATGAATATCCGGGTACGCTGACTGCTATTAACCAGGTAGAGCTGAGGCCGCAGGTTACAGGTTATATTACCGGTATTTATTTTAAAGATGGCGATAAGGTGCGTAAAGGGCAACGGTTGTATGCTATAGACCAACAGGTATACAGCGCCAACGAGCAACAAGCCATCGCTAACCTGCAGGTGCAGGAAACCAATTTGCTGAAGGCTCAGAAAGACGCCGACCGCTATCATGAGCTGGACAGGCAGGATGCTATTGCAAAGCAGCAGGTAGATTATGCGGATGCCACGCTGGAAGCGGCTAAAAAGCAGGTAGAAGCGGCAAGGGCAAATGTGAACGCGGTACGTTCCAATGTAAAATTTGCTTCTATAATAGCGCCCTTCGATGGTACAATAGGTATTTCACAGGTAAGGATGGGTACTTCTGTTGTGGCAGGTCAAACCATCCTCAATATTGTATCAACCGATAACCCCATAGCGGTAGATTTTACGGTAGATCAAAAAGAAATTTACAGATTCTCGCAGTTGCAACAGGCAAAAAAAGATTCTAAGGATTCTACTTTCAGCATAGCGTTTGGAAAAGATGTATATCCCTATGCAGGTACATTAAGCGTAATTGACCGGGCCGTTGACCCGCAGACTGGTACTATTAAAGCAAGGCTGAATTTTCCCAACGATAAGCATTTATTAAAGGCGGGGATGAGCACCACGGTAAGGGTATTGAATACCGCCGGCACTCAATCGGTGATTATTCCGTACAAAGCCGTTACCGAGCAGTTAGGAGAGTTTTTTGTGTATGTGGTGGGCGATAGCAGTAAGGTTACACAAAGAAAGATACAACCGGCGCGGCAGATTGGACCGGGTATAATTGTGAAGGAAGGTTTGCAGGCAAAAGAAACCATTGTAGTGGAAGGAGTACAAAATTTAAGGGAAGGCGCTGTAATAACTACCGGTCAGCCGCAACCGGCCGCCGCAGGCGCTTCTAAAAAATAACAAACATCGCGTGTGATGCTATGAGTGAATCGTATTCACCATTCACCACTCACTATTTCACACATTATGATAGCAGAAACTTTTATAAAAAGACCGGTAACGGCAATTGTTATATCAATTGTAATCGTATTGGTAGGTATTATTTCGTTGATCACCTTGCCGGTAGCGCAATACCCCGAAATTTCCCCGCCTACAGTAAACATTTCCGGAAACTTTACCGGCGCTGATGCCCAAACAGTGGAACAAACCACTACTACTGCCATTGAAACACAGGTAAACGGTACGCCCGGCATGACCTATATGAGCAGCAACAGCGCCAGCAGCGGGCAGAGTAATATTACCATAAACTTTGAGGTAGGCACCGACATCAATATAGCAACACTGGATGTGCAGAACCGCGTAAGTGTGGCTGAACCTACCCTGCCGGATGCTGTAAAGCGTTTAGGCTTAACCGTTCGTAAGCGTAATCCCAGCGTAATGGCGGTATTTGGCTTTTATTCGCCCAATGGCACACACGATGCATTGTTTATAGGTAACTATGTGAACATGTATGTGAAAGATGCCATTCTTCGCGTAAAAGGAGTGGGTGATGTATTGTCGCGTTCCGATGATTTTAGTATGCGCGTGTGGCTGAATCCTGAGAAAATGGCGGCGCTTTCTATAACACCGGCAGAAGTGAACGCGGCTCTGCAGGAGCAGAACCTCCAGATAGCAGCGGGTACGGTAGGGGGTAATCCCCAACCGGGTCAGCAGGTATTTGAATACAGCGTATTGACCAACAGCCGTATCAACCGCCAGGAAGATTTTGAAAACATAGTGGTGCGCACCCGTCCTGCGGATGGAAATATTGTATACCTGAAAGATGTGGCAAGAGTAGAACTGGGTAGATTTGACTACGGCATCAATGCGTTCGTGAACGGCGGCAGACCGGCTTCCTTCCTGCTTATTTATCAAACTCCCGGCGCCAATGCGCTTGAAACATATAAAGGTGTGATGAAGGCAATGGATGAGCTACGGAAAACCTTTCCGAAAGACATTGACTTCATGATACCGCTGGAAACAGTATCGGTAGTTAATGCCTCGATCAATGAGGTAATCCATACGCTGCTGGAGGCATTAGCGTTGGTGGTGTTGGTGGTGTTCCTGTTTTTACAGAACTGGAGGGCAACGCTGATCCCGGTACTGGCAATTCCCGTATCGTTGATTGGTACGTTTATTCTTTTTGGTCCGCTGGGCTTTACTATTAATACGCTTACCTTATTTGCGTTTGTGCTGGCTATTGGTATAGTGGTAGATGATGCCATTGTGGTGGTGGAAGCGGTACAGCATAATATAGATCATGAAAAAATGTCGCCGAAGGAAGCTACGCGAAAGGCGATGAAAGATATATCGGGACCGGTAATCGCTATCGCGCTGATCCTGGCTGCCGTATTTGTTCCGGTAGGTTTTATACCAGGTATTGTGGGCAGGTTATACCAGCAGTTCGCAATTACTATCGCGGTGTCGGTTTTGATCTCGGCTTTCGTGGCTTTGTCTCTCACGCCCGCCTTGTGCACCATTATGTTGAAGCCTTCCAAAGATGAGAACGCGAAGAAGAATGTATTGGAAAAATTCTTCGCGGGCTTTAATCATTGGTTTGGCAGGTTAACCAATGGCTATACCAGGGGCGTGGCAAAATGGATCAGGGCAACGCCGTACGTGCTGGTAATGATGGTAGTACTGTTTGTAGGTTTGTTTTTTCTTTTCAAGAACAAGCCCTCCGGTTTTATACCTACCGAAGATGAAGGAAGAGCCCTGGTTACCTATGAAATGCCGGAAGCAAGCTCTACTTCCAGGAACCTGGCATTGCTGAAAGACATGATTGATCGCGTAGGCAAAATTCCTGAAGTACGGGTGGTAGGCGGTTTGTCGGGACTGAACATCGTGAGCGGATCTAACCGTTCCAACTCGGGCACTGTGTTCGTGAACCTGCAATCGTGGGACGACCGGAAAGCGAAAGGGCAGCATGCGCAGGATGTGATGAACAAAATACGGGGAGCTTTGGCCGATATTAAGGAAGCGCGCATACTGGTTATAGCACCCCCGGCCATCCCCGGACTGGGCGCCACGGCAGGATTTACCTTTGAGCTGCAGCAAACCGGCAGCACCGATGATATAAAGCAGTTTGAAAAAGTAGCGCAGGCATTTATTGGTAAAGTAAATCAGCGCCCCGAAATTGGAGCGGCCTATACCTTCTTTAGCTCCCGTTCGCCCAGCTACCAGGTAGATGTGGACAAAGAGCAGGCTAAAAAATTAGGCGTATCCGTATCAGAAGTATATACAACGCTCTCTACTTTTTTAGGTAGTAGCTATGTAAATGATTTTAACCTGTACGGGAGGAACTTCCGCGTAATGTCGCAGGCAGACAGCAGTTACAGGAGCTCATTAAATGGCATTGAAAAGTTTTATGTGCGCAACAGCCAGGGTAATATGGTGCCGCTGGGTTCGCTGATCACAACTAAGGTAATAGAAGCACCTGCTGTAATACCACATTATAATATCTATCGCTCTATTGAAGTAAACGGCTCACCGGCGCCGGGCTACAGCAGCGGGCAGGCGATACAGGCTTTGCGTGAAGTAGCGCAAACATTACCTGCAGGATATGGGTATGAATTTTCCGGCATGAGCCGCGAGGAGATCGCAGCGGGCAATCAGCAGTCCGTCATCTTCGCTATTTCAATTGTATTTGTGTTCTTGTTTTTGGCAGCCTTGTACGAAAGCTGGTCCATACCGTTCTCCGTATTGTTCGCGGTGCCTATCGGCGCATTCGGTTCCATTCTTACACTTACATTCCTGCCTGCGTTGTCTAATAATATTTATGCGCAGATTGGATTAATAACACTGATAGGGCTGGCCGCCAAAAATGCTATCCTGATCGTGGAATTTGCCAAGGAAAGGGTAGACCTGGGTATAGATATTACACATGCCACCCTGCAGGCGGTGCGTTTGCGCTTACGCCCCATCGTTATGACCTCACTGGCGTTCATACTGGGAGTGCTGCCTCTGGCATTTGCCGAAGGCGCCGCGGCGGAAAGCCGTAAAACCATTGGCTGGACGGTATTCGGAGGTATGGTGGCTGCTACTACTTTAGCCATATTTGTGGTGCCGGTATTATTTGCGTTGATCACCCGGGTAGCATATGGCAAAAAACTGAAACGCCTCCAGGAACAAACAGCAAGAGAAGCGGAAATAGATAAAACCGTGGTTGAAAGAAGCTGACATCGTACAAACCAAAATAATAAAAGCCAGGACAAAATGCCCTGGCTTTTTCATCGGCTATCTGCAGGAAACAGGTGCTTTTTATAGGTTATTCGCTTTTCTCCTATTCTTTGGAGAATCTGAAATCTGAAAAATAGTATGTAATATTTGAGCCTGCATCGAAAGTAATATTTGGCTCACCACCGATGTTTAATAAAATTACCCTGTTATGTTTACCATCTGCGGGTGATAAGTCAATAGTAACATCAGTCCACTTTTGCAGATCAGCATCGGCTATTTTAAAGTTATCTGCACTGTAATCCCAGTATTCCTGACCGAAATCTGAGTTGCCGCTAAAAGACCACATGTAGTTCATGATTCTTGGCCATAAGCGCTGGTAAGGCTCGTAAGGACTGGTAAAAGTTGATTTGGCCGGGGCGTACACCTTAAATTTTACATATTTATATTCCTTTACGTTAAACCTGTATTCTTTAGGTAACGCAAATACCATAGTGGCATTTTTGGCTGCAACTACTGCTTTTATTATGTTTTGAAGCCCGGACGAAGAAGGAGCATCCGCGGCGGGATAGGTAATATCTGTTTTCCATTGCCCGTCCTGCACAAGCCCGTTCACCGAAAACCTAACCGGGTCTATAAGCGCTTCATCAGGTGTTTCCACCAGTTCTACCACCCCGTTCTGCACGTAAGGTGCAAGTATTTCATCCAATCCCATAGAGTTGGGTGTATATTTTACCTTATCTAATAAGCCAAGCTCAAGCAGATCTTTCAGCGCCTGCATGTCGGATGACGCTATATCACTCACTTTTGCCAGATAGGGAGCATAGCTGCCTCCACCAACAGTACTCTGTGCTCCGTTTCTGTCGTAAGTTAATGTGGGTAAGGTAAAGAGTGTGCCGCCGGTTAAATCAAGTTCCTTAAGATTGGCAAAATAAAATATATCCTGAAGTGAGTTTGCATGTACGGGATATGTAAGCTTTGTAATACCTGATACGCCCGCTGATGTAAATTCGGTTACACCATTCGCCTCTAATATTGCCCGTTCTGCAGGAGAGAAGGGCGTTGTTTCCGTAGGCATCACAAGCGTAATCGGAACTGTTAGATCAAGCGTATCAATTATAGGACTGCTATTGATTTTGGGAATTACTTTATAAGTTACGTTTACAGTAACTTCCTGTGATGGAGTAAGATTCGCGATCACAAACCGGGGGCTCTCCTCCCTTGTTCCTTTCCTTACTTCATTATCCTTATCAGTATACTCATAAGAAAGGCCCGTATAGTCAAGTAATGTGGAAGATAGTCCGTTCGGCCATTCAATAACCGCGGCAGTGGGAGATGCCATAATTTTAGGAGAAGAAACAGCCAGTGACTGAAAATCTGTTTGCGTATAAGGTATCAGGGCTATTTCCTGGGGCACCGACTTATTATCAAACTCATCAATAGTATATATCTGGATCCGGTACAACTTTGGCTGGGTAAGCCCTGTAATATTTACCCATGATACCAGTGAGTCAATGATTATCTTCTGATCATCATATTCAATAATTGTTTTTTTTGCTTTACCGAGTTTTATTTGGGAAGATGAAATGCGGCCGGCTTTCATCAGTTCAATTTCTACACGCTCATAGCCAATAAACCCAATAATGGTATCATATTTAGCCGGGTAAACCTGCTCGTCTGCATATTGCTGTATATTATCGTACATTTTGCTGCAGGAGCTTATGGCAAGTGCGATAAAAGCAAAGAGGGGAATTAATTTATTTTGCATATTGAAATTGCGCTTTAAATTCTTGTTTAAGGATTACTTTTTTTACCATACAACGTGATTTCAGATAAGCAGTTAGCATCATCAAGAGTATAGTTGCCTGAAAATCCTTTTATAGCTTCAAACCTGAACCAACGGGTTTTTTTGGTGTACTTCGGATCATCGGGGTACATATAAGCCATATCCCCCGCTTCGCCGTATTTCACAAATTCCAGTTCACTTAAACCAACAGGAACCTCAATTTTGTGTTCAGTGATCTGTTCCCATTCATTCGTGGCTTCATTTAAAATATAAATTCTATAGATACCCACATTTTCGGAACGGTAATATTGACCTCTTGAAATGTTGGCAATGCCTCCGGAGTGTCGCTGAATCGTTACAATCCGGCTCAGGTCGTAATAATCGCCCAGGTCAATTATAAAATTCCAGGGCATATTACCATCTGCGTTTTTACCTGTGCGACCGCGGCTGTTGGTATGCATAAAGTTCAGGTTATCTCCCCTGTCAATAATGTCGTCTATAACATACCTGTTCCTTCCTTCCAGTCCATCACCAAAGCACATCGGTACGCCTGCAATACTATCATTGGGGTTGGGTAATATCCAGTTCGCTTTAGATATTTTAGAATCCTCGTATAAATTTATCTTTCCCTTATCAATATCAGGCGTAACATTACCATAAGTATCTTCAACCCTCACCTTCACACTAACCGGTTCGCTCGGACTGAGATATAAGTCGTTAATGAATCTTCGATCTGTTGCAAGGTTGGAGGAGAATACTGTACTAAAGGACTTTGCTTCGCCATTTTGAGTATAGCTGAAATCAACATATACATTGATGTTTTGTTCCAGTTCATTTGTCCAGTCTAAAATGAACGAACTAAAGCCGGGCTTTACAATAATAGACTCTGCCACCCGTGTAAATGCGGGCTGAAGCGGTTTAACATTCACCTCTGTTGGAACAGAGCGGTTTCCCACCCTGTCAACCGCATATACCTGGATAGCGGCGCCTGTTGTATCAGCCAGTCCATACACATCAAGCGAATCGGAAAAATAAGATACCGCGAACGTGAAAGGTTTCCCTTTGGAGTTAGTATATACGGCTTCAATGCTAAGCAGGTCTTCATCGCCCGGTGCGGAAAAATATAATCTTGCACCGCCATACAGGGGCATGTACGTTATTTTAGTTACCTGGCCCGGGGGTGTTTTGTCATCACTATTGGGCGAAAACCTCTCTTTTTCCTTACATGCCGCTATTAAAAGCACTATAGCAGCTAATAAGTAAAAATATTTTTTTGTATTCATATTGGTTGATGTATTACAATGAATAATTTATTACCAGCCTGGATTTTGAATTAATTTACCATTCGTGTTCATTTCGTTCAGGTCAATTGGCCACAAACAATCCGTAATGGTAAACCTGCGCGATTGTTTTACTTCAAGGTTAAAGAAGGATTGTGCCGTAGTGCCGGTATGTGTCCATCCCCACACCGGTGAAGAAAATGATGATGGTGCCTTTTTATATCTCAGCATATCCCAGAAATGGCTTCCCTCAAATGCCAGTTCCACGCTTCTTTCCCGTAATATAATATCTCTCATGCCTTCTTTTGAGCGATGCTTGTTTATGGTTTTGGCTAACGAAGCATCAGACCATACATTTTCTACATTAGGTATGCCTGCTCTTTGGCGAACCATGTTAATAGCATTATATACTTCTGCATTGGGTGCATCATTATATTCATTCAGGGCCTCAGCCTTCATTAAGTATAAGTCGGCAATACGAATGAGCGGATAAGGATATTTGATCGTTCTTTGCCAGGCGCCTGACTGTGATTCAGGATGTACAAATTTTTGAACACCTATACCCGTGCATAAAAAGTCGGTAGAGTGTTGGGAAGAGTTATAGCCACCATCTTTGCCTGCAAACATCATCGTATTGATACGAACGGCATGCCCTCTCCAGTATCCGCCTGTAATACCCAGGTTGGCATAAAAGCGCGGCTCCCTGTTCAGGTAAAGGTTTACGGTTTCAGCACCCGGCTGCATGTACCCCCTCATGCTCTGGTATGCAGGTTCTGCGGCGCCAGGCGTGGTTACAATGTTTAATCTTCCGGCATAATTGTAGGTTAAATCTTCATCAATAGGCAGCCCGTTCCTGGAATAATAGCGCTCTGCCATAGCATAGGTAGCTGCCATCCATTGCCACGAAAAAGAGGCTGTATTAACAACGCCATCGCCATATCCCTGCGGAAGCCTGATATTGGAAGAATGTGCTAATTCACCCTGATCATAATAGTTAAGGTTAGAATACCCCCACACTACCTCAGAGTTCCAGGGATCACAAATCAGCATACGTAAATCATATAATTTCTTCATATTAGCGGTGTTTGCCTGGTAATCTGCCCTGTCGTATAAATATGGCTCTTTATCAAAGCTATACAGCTTTATACCATTTGCCGCACACAGGGCAAGCGATTCATCAATGGCATCAATCGCTTCTTTCCATTTTTCTTTGTTGTACTGTAAGGGGAAAAATGGTTCGCCGTCTGAGTCGTAGAAATCACCAAAATACTCCTGGTTGCCATTAAAAAACGGGCTGGCGCGATAAAGCAATACACGGGCTTTAATGGCTTTGGCTGCTATCTGATCTATCTGACCCAAATCATTCTCACCTGCCCGCTCTTTCAGATCCGGTATGGCTTCATTCATAAGGTTGATCACAAAATTGAAGCAGTCTTCTACTTTAGAACGTGGTTGAAACAGTTCATCTTTTCCTGACTCGGGAGTTGCTACTATAGTAGGAAGAACAATTGGTCCGTATTGACGTATAAGTAAGAAGGCATAATACGCTTTCAGGAATTTTACCTGGGCCTTCCAGTCGGTTTTTTCCTGTTCAGACATGTCTCTTACTTTATCAATATTATCTAAGAAAATATCAGTCTGCCTTATGCCCTGGTATAAGGCTTTGCCTCCTTGTGTGCCAGACCACAATCCCAACTGGGGAAATGTTACGGATTGAAGACCGCGCATAATGCGGATGGCTCTGAGATTGTCTGTATAATCAGCTAAATCCAACCTCCCGATCCATTCATCCCCCAATGACCAGGTAGTAAGATGTGTCTGGTCATCCTGCGGAATGTATGAGTAAGCTGTTGCCAATGCCTGCCATGCATCTCTTTTCAGATCAAAAACATTTTCGAGCTTCAATGTATTATCCGGTACTACATCAAGGTATTTTTTACAGGAGGAAAATATTGCTGCAAAACCAATAATGATGATCAATATTTTTTTGTATGTCATTTCAGTTCTCTTTATAGCTAGTGTTAATAATATTCAATTAAAGGGCTATCTGGATACCTATATTATATCGTTTGTTTGGAGGATACCCCAAACCTACACGCCCCATTTCAGGATCCCATAATTTAAATGAGCTTAGTACAAACAGGTTTATTGTGCTGACATATATTCTGGTACCTTGTTTTAATCCCATATTTTTTGCCCATTTGGGGCTATAGCCTGCTTCCAGGCTTTTAAGCCTCAGAAACGAACCATCGCGCAACCACCATGAAGATTGTATTGTATTATTTACCAATGGGTCTGTTGACAATCTTGGCCAAAATGCATGTACATTAGGATTTGTTTCGCTCCAGTAGTCGTTGGCAATTATAGCAAGTGCGTTTCTTCTGAAAGCAAAAGGCGCGATACCTTCATTATTTTCACTTCCGCCACCGATACCCGGGTTAATGAAAAAGGATACCCTTGCATTGCCCTGAAAGAAAAATGAAAGATCAAAATCTTTATACCCTGCAGATAATCCAAAACCATACTGTATTTCCGGAACTGTAGGATAACCCATAGGTACCATATCATTGGCATTTACAACTCCGTCTCCATTGATGTCTTTATATTTAATATCTCCAGCCATATATATCCCAAAATCCTGGGCAGGAGAGTTTTCAATCTCTTTCTGATCAACAAATAATCGTTCTGCAACCAATCCCCACCACTGGTTGATATTATGCCCCTGCCTTTTTAAATAAGCATCGGGATAATCTTTTTCATCCAGCTCTACATATTTATTAGTGGCGTATGTAAAGTTTACCCTGCCGCTGAGCCATAAATCCTTGCTGAAGCTGTGCTGATAGTCTGCTGAAGCTTCAAAGCCTTTAGATGTAACCTTACCCACATTTCCGCTAATGGCAGCTTCCAACCCGGCAGTTGCCGGAAAATTTTGGCGAACCATATAAATGTTTGACCGGGTATCAGTATAAATATCTGCCTGGAGTTTCAGCGCATCGTTGAATAAGTTTATATCGGTACCCAGGTTCCATTTTTCTGAAATTTCCCAGGTAATATCTTCATTTGCATAGCGGTTGATGGTATAACCACTATAAGCATTCATGAAAGTGGCGCCCCAGCGGTATGGCCTGCCCCCGCCGCTTATGTCAGAGAGGTAAAAAAACCTGTCTTTACGCTCAGCTATGGCATCATTACCTACTAACCCCCACGTAGCTCTTAATTTTAAAGAGCTTATGATATTAGGCGACATTTTCCAGTATGGTTCATTGGATATCATCCAGCCAATGCCGAGAGATGGAAAGTAGCCATACCTGCTGTTGCCGGAAAATTTTTCTGAGCCATTATAGCCAAATGCATGTTCAAAAAAGTAGCGGTTATCATAATCGTAGGTTACCCTTCCGGAAACACCCATATTTTTTTCGGGCAGTGTCTCATATATAGATAAGCTGTTACCTGCGGTGAGTAGCTTTTCCTGCATCATTCCCACTGCCATAATACCTACATTATGCCTGTCAAATCTTCTGTCCCAATTTAATCTCGCTTCCGTGTAAAAATCTGCGTTGGCATCACGACCAGGTTCAACATTGCCCAGGTAAGCAGTAGCAGTAGTTTGGTTTAGCGGAAATAATTTGTATTCTCCTGTTATTTGATTATATGATTCCAGGTCGTAATAAAACGGATTATAGGTGCGCCTGCTGGAGTATTTGCTCCATGTAGTAGCTGATACTCTTCCCTGGAATTTCAAACCTTGTGTGATGAATTTCAAATCCTGCATCAGCGTGGCCTGCGCAGTAATGGTGTTTTCATTCCTGTCTTCGTAACCTTTCACCATCTCAGCATAAGGATTGTATTTTAATGCACCACTTACATATGTATTTCCAAATAAAATATTTTGTGTGTACTGGTTTGCAGAATCCGGCAAATACACTGCGGGAAAATCAACAGGGTTGCTGTTCATCACCATTCCAAAAATGTCTGATGCGCTGCGGTAAGGGCCGTTATATCGTTCAAAACGCCCCTGTATACGGGTATCAAGCGTTGTTGTTTTGGTTAATTTCATAATAACGTTAGACCGTATGGAAAAACGGTTGATATCAATATTGTTATTAAAATTGTTGCGGTTGTCTACTTTTAATAATCCAGATTCCTTATCGTACCCAACAGATACATAATAAGTAGCCACCTGGCCGCCGCCGGACAGGTTCAGATTGGTTTTTGTATTGGTTACGGAATTTCTGAACAGGGTATTATACCAATTGGTATTTGGGTATATCATCGGGTTTTCCCCTTTTTCAGTAGCCTGAATTTTTTGTTCGCTGTAATATGCCCCTAATACAGGATCGCGGGAAATACGGGCGCTGTTATATAAACGCATATAGTCAACCCCGTCCAACATTTCAATTTTTCTTGTGGGTGTTGAAACGTTCACATCTACCTGGGCATTAACGCCAACAGGGCCTTCCTTACCCGATTTTGTATTGACCATGATGATGCCGTTGGCGCCTCTGGCACCATATAATACCGTAGCAGATGCATCTTTTAATATTGAAAAACTTTCAATGTCATTAGGGTGTATCCTGGCAAGGTTATCGGTAGTTGACTCAAACCCGTCAATAAGTATTAACGGAGAGGTTTTATATCCAAATGTGGTAACTCCCCTGATGAAGAACAATGCGTTGTCTGCGCCAGGCTCACCTGTAGGCGTATACGATATAACACCAGGAATCCTTCCTGCAAAGGAACTGGTAAGGTTGGTGACAGGCGTTTTTAGATCAGAAACTTTAACTGATTGGATAGCGCTGACAAGGCTTGATTTTTTTTGCTTGCCAAAAGCCACTACAGTTACTTCTCCCAACTGGCTGTCATCGTCTGACATAGATATCTCCAGGATGTTTTTTTGAGTTACTGCCTGGGCAACCGGTTGTTTGCCAACAAAAGTGAAAATAAGAGAGTCTCCTACATTTGCATCAATAGAAAATTCACCATTGGTATTTGTCTGCGTGGATATTTCTTTTCCCTTTACAGTAATGGTTGCCCCCGACAAAGCACTTCCATTGGCGGCATCTTTTACTACACCACTTATTTTTTTTGTTTGAGAAAAGCTGCATAAACAGCATGATAAAAAAAATAACACTAAAGTTAGTGCTTGTAAAGTGTTACGCAGTAGTTTCCTGCAGATGTTCGGGAAAGAAGAGAAAACGTGCAAAAGGAAAGATAAAACGCATGAGTTTAGCTTCTGCAAACGCGGATAGCAACATTGATTCATACAGCTTTAGTTTTGATAATGAAAATCGTTTTGGCTATTTGTTATAATAAAGTTAAAGGCGGCTTACGGTCGAAAGTTGTCAATAAAAATCAAATTAAATGTTAACGAAAATTAAATAACAGGAAATTTAATTCTTAATACACGTATATTCAATGTCGTATCCAACTTGAAATGAAGTATTCCATACTAACGTACCAGGTGATTGCCATTATAAGTTTCAGCATCCTTTCCGTTGTACAGGTGTTTCTTGTTTTCAATACCTATGAGCTGGAAAATGAAAGATATCGTTTTGCTGAAAAATCATCCCTTAATGAATATTATTCTAAAATAATTACCAACGATAAATTATTTCCAGGTGGGCAATATATAATTGATACTATACTTAACCGGAATATTCCGCGACTCGGTGAATTGTATAAAAATGACAGGCCCGCATTTGAAATTGAAAAGCAGAAAGTTTGTGACAGCGTTTTTACCGAGCTCCGAAAACATGAAACGGTAGGAACCATACTTTCTGATTATAAGCAACAAAAGAATATCAAAGATTCGCTTGACTATGCATTAGCAATAGAGTCGTTAGACCTTTTACTGGAGGAGGATAATTATATTTCTCTGTATAATAAAAAGCAAAAGTATTCTTTGGTCAGGGCAGAATATCAACTGCCGGAAGGTATGCGGGTAGGTGGGTATTTGAAAAATACCAATAAGCAAAACAGAACTACAGGTTTGTCCATAAGCATACCGATACCAGGAACATATAAAATCGTTTTCTCTTTATATGTTGATACACATAACCGTGTACAGGAGGTTATTAGTAAAATGATGCCGGTGTTAACGTTATCCCTTATGTCATTGCTTGTTAATGTAGGCTTGTTTTATATAACATTCAGGAACTGGCTCAGGCAAAAGAAGCTTTCAGAAATGAAAACGGATTTTATCAATAGTATTACTCATGAATTTAATACTCCTATTGCAACCATCGCCGTGGCTAACCGGAGCTTACAAAATGATAAGATCATTGACAGGAAAGAAAATATTCATTCCCTTTCGGGAGTAATACAAAGACAGACTTCGAGATTGCAGAAATTATTTGGGCAGGTGCTTGAGCTGACAAGACTGAATGAGCTTACTTTGCAAAAAGAGGCATACTCCATTAACAGCTTGCTTGATGAAATATTGCTCGATTACCACCTGAACCTGTCTGATAAAGAGGTTAAGCTCAGCCTGCATAAAGAAGCAAATAATGATACTGTGTTCCTGGACCGGTTTTATTTTACCACTATGCTGCTTAATATTATAGATAATGGCATAAAATACAATAACCGGAAAATAAAGGAGATTACGGTATCAACATCCAATAACAAAAAGAATATACAGATCAGCATACAGGATAATGGAAATGGAATGACGGAAGAAACAAAAGAAAACATTTTTAAAAAATTTTATAGAAATAAAGAGAATGAACAGGAACAGGCTACGGGGCTGGGGCTGGGACTTTATTATGTAAAGCAAAGCGCCGATGCTCATGGCTGGAGCTTGTTTGTAGATAGCACCCCGGGCGAAGGCACCACATTTATCATTACTATTCCTGTGCAATAAAGTGTAAAATTTGGTATGAAAGATCGCGTATTATTTGTTGAAGATGAAGCCGATTTGGGTAATGTGGTAAAACAGTACCTGGAAGTGATGGATTTTGAAGTAGACTGGTGTAAAAACGGAAGGGTGGCGCTTGAAAAGTTTAGAGATCATTCCTTCCTGTATGAAATTGTTGTTTTGGATATTGGGCTGCCAGGAATGGATGGATTTGAGCTGGCAGAAAATATTTTAAAGATTTCACCTGAAGTGTCATTCCTTTTCCTGACGGCAAGAAATGAAAAGCCAGACAGGCTACATGGTTTGAAGATAGGCGCCGATGATTATATTACAAAGCCCTTTGATATTGATGAGCTTGTTTTGCGGATAAGGAACATTGTTAGAAGAAAGAGAACAGGCGCCGCCCACAGTATTATCAATACTATTACGATCGGAGATGTATCTTATAGCAAAGATGCCCTGCAACTGCACATTGATGGAAAGGATACAGTTTCGCTTACACGCCGTGAAGCAGAACTGCTTGAATACCTTTTGTCGCGAGCTAACAAGGTATTGAAACGTGAAGATATATTAACGCAGCTTTGGGGAGAAAACGATTATTTTTTAGGAAGAAGCCTGGATGTTTTTATTTCGAGATTACGAAAGCATCTTTCCGTTTCTAAAACGGTCAGCATCAATAATGTATATGGCGTTGGGTTTATCCTGAATATCAGGAAGCCGTAAAGTACCTGTCTAGTACCTGTCTGGCCGGTCACACACAGCTTGAGGCAGGCTGTTTTTTATACAGGGGAACGAAAATATGCTGAGTACCGGTATCAGCCATTATTCATACAAATCACCCTGGCCTGATAGTATTTCCCGGTATTTGTTGAACATTTTTGATTTGGAAATAAAGCCGAGGAATTTCTTATCATTATCCAGCACCGGCAAATACCAGCTTTGACTGATGTCAAATTTTTCCATCACACTCAGCATGTTTTCATCTTTGTATACAACATCAGGTGGCTTTTTCATGATAGATTTAACAGACGTACTGGCAAAAATTTCGGGCTTAAACAGCTTTTGTTTAATATCATTCAGCTCCACTATTCCGGCAAACTTTTGATGCGGGCCGGTAACCGCAAAAATATTTTTTTCACTGCGTTTAATGAGCTCTACCAGCTCAGTCATTGTTTTATCCATGGAAATAGTATCATAACTGTCCTGCAGCATTTGTTGCAGGCTCATGGAAGTGAGGATGTTTTTTTCTTTCTGGTGTGTAAAAATCTGCCCTTCTTTAGCCAGTTGTTTTGTTTCCATTGAGAACGGCTCGTACTGTTTCACAATAAAATAGGCTATTGAGGAAACGATCATCAAAGGGATGAACAGTTCGTAACCATTTGTTATTTCAGCGATCAGGAATATACCTGTAAGCGGGCAATACATTACACCGCTTAATACCCCTGCCATACCTACCAGCGCAAAATTACCTTCGGGCAGTTTGAGCAGGCCGCTGGCATTGCACAATTTAGAAAAGAAGAAACCCAGGTAGGAGCCTGCGAACAATGACGGGGCAAAATTGCCGCCATTACCACCTCCGCCAATAGTAATACCTGCCGCAACAGGTTTTAATAAAACGATGAGTCCTGTAAAAATGATCATTGACCATTCTGCAGACAGATAAGAAAGTATGGTTGTGTTATCGCTTACTTCGTGAAAGTTGTCGTTGGCGATCTGCTTTACACTTTCATAACCCTCGCCAAATAACGGCGGAAACAAAAAGTACAGTCCCAGCAGTAATATACCCGCGTATAATGGCTTCATGTAAAAGCTCATCCTTCTATGATGGATAGCATGTTCTGTTCTTTTATAAATTCTTGCGTAGTACAACGAAACGAAGCCGCATAATACACCCAGTAAAATATAAAAGGGAGTATTGTGATAATTAAAGCTTTGTTTGAGTGAAAAGTTGAAAAGAATAGAATCATTCAAAATAATGCGGGAACATAAAACACCTGTTACAGATGCCGTCATTAAAGGAATGAAATAGCTTACCACCACTGTTTCGGTCAATAATACTTCAATAGCAAAAATTACTCCTGCTATAGGGGCGTTGAATACCGCTGCAATACCGGCCGAAGCGCCACAGGCTATCAGTAATGTTCTTTCGCGATAATTCAGGTCGTGTATGCGCGCTATGTTCGATCCAACGGCTGATCCTGTGGCAACGATCGGCGCCTCCAGCCCCACTGAACCACCTAGCCCAACGGTAAATGAACTGGTGGCTATATGCGCGTATGTATGCCGCAGTGGTATGAACGAAGATTTCCTGGCAATAGCTTTCAATACCATCGCTATACCTCTTTCGAGCGTACCTTTAAAAAAGAACCGAACCACCAGTACGGTTATCAGCAAACCCAGGGAAGGGAACAATAAGTAAGAAAACCTGGAAACAGGAATGCTTTCTATCCAGTTTTGTACGTAATGTACCAGTGTCTTCAGTACAATGGCTATCAGTCCCGACGCAAGCCCTACTATCACGGATACAACCATCATATATTGCACCCTGCTGAGCCTTACCCGCAACAGGTGCGAAAAATATTGGTATACCTTTTTTAGCAAACGACTCACTGGCGGCAGACTGAATGATTTGGCGCAAATATAATGATGTTATGCCTGGGATGGATACGGAATAAACATATCTAAATGGAGTATATCTTTTTAACCCGGTAAATACAAACAATCTATATATTGCAGCTTACTTATCATAATGCATACAAATTCCGGCAATAAATACTCGGGTGTTTTGTTGGCCATAATGGCTGTAATTATATGGTCGGGAAATTTTATCATAGCGCGGGGAGTGATCCATCAGGTGTCGCCTGTTACACTTGCTTTTTACCGGTGGGGCTCAGCTTCGGTAATGATAGCTCCCTTTGCCATGCCGGCTTTCAAACAGGAATGGCCATTAACCAAAAAACATTTCTCTTACCTGTTTTGGGTATCTTTCTTCGGTATTGCCCTGTTCAATACATTTGTATATGTTGCCGGTCATTATACTACCGCAATTAATCTTTCATTGATAGGAACCACTTCTTCGCCGGTCATGATCATCATAATGGCTGCGATTTTCTTAAAAGAAAGAATAGATATCTTTAAATCGGCCGGTGTGTTGCTGTGTATTACCGGTGTGCTGTTCCTGCTGGCAAAAGGAGACTGGCATAACCTGGTGGGTTTTCGTTTTACAAAAGGCGATCAATGGGTTTTGTTGGGCGCTTTTTGCTTTGCGGTATACAATATACTGGTGCGCAAAAAGCCTCGTGGGTTCTCTTCGCTTAATTTCCTGTTCGTTATTTTTTTGCTGGGATCGCTGCTGCTGCTGCCTTTTTATATATGGGAGTGTTTGTATAAACCGCCGGTACAATGGAATATGAACCTGGTGCTGATCATTCTTTTTCTTGGATTGGGAACTTCGGTAATAGCGTATTTATGCTGGAACAATGCGGTGCTGAGCTTAGGAGCGGGGCGTACGGCCTTGTTCGGTAACCTGATACCGGTGTTTGCCAGTATCGAAGCTTCTTTTTTGCTGGATGAAACATTTTCGTGGATACACGTGGTAAGCATGATATTGGTATTTGCAGGTATACTGCTTGCTAACCGGAAAATATTTATTGGACAATGACGGAGCTGAAACAAAAGGTATGTGCCCGCTATTTGCAAAGCATACACGATAAAATAAATATGCTGCAAAAAGTACTGGACGATTTAAGAGAGAGCGGAAAAAATGAAACCAAAAGCACTGCCGGCGACAAGCATGAAACGGCGCTTGCCATGTTGCAGATTGAGCAGGAAAACAAGCGGAACCAGTTGAAAGCTGCGCAGGAACAGTTAGCGATATTCAGCAGGATTGATTTTTCTTTGAGGTCAGAAAAGGTGATCAACGGAAGCCTGGTGTGTACCAATAAAGGATACCTGCTTTTGAGCACCGCCGCAGGAAAAGCAATAGTGGATGAAAAAACTGTTATAGCTCTTTCGCCTCAGTCGCCATTAGGTATGAAACTAATGGGAGCTTGTGTAGGCGACAGTATTATAGTGAATAACATACTGTATAATATTGAAGAGATATGTTAGTCGGTCATTACATGCTTTTGCATCTTTTTCTTAATCGCCCATCGCTCATCGCCCACAGCCCATCGCTGACCGCTATCAGCTACTTACACCAACGCCTTATATAAAATCTCTACCGGGTGCAGGGCTTTGCGTTGTGCTCCGTCTTTGATCTGGTGGCGGCAGCTCGTGCCGGCAGCCGCGATCAGTGTGTCATTGTCCTGTTTTCGTACGGTTGGCAATAATACCAGTTCCCCGATTTTCATAGAGATATCATAATGTTCTTTTTCATAACCGAACGAGCCTGCCATACCGCAACAGCCCGAAGGAATGATTTGTACGGAGTAGTTTTGAGGAAGAGATAAGATCTTTACGGAAGGGGTTACGGATGAAAGCGCTTTCTGCTGACAATGCCCGTGCAGGACAATTTTTTTGCTATCGCCTGTAAACATCGCGGCGCTGATATTTCCCTTTTCGGTTTCTTTCGCTAAAAATTCTTCTATTGTAAATACATTTTTCGAAAGCTGCCTCGCCGCATCCAGCAGGTCATCGTCAGCAAGGTCAATGTATTCGTCGCGGAAGGTAAGGATGGCGGAAGGTTCAATACCAATCATGGGGGTATCTTCTGTTATTACTTCATGCAGCAGCCGGATATTCCGGTTGGCAATTTCCTTTGCTTTCCGCAGTAAACCTTTGGATAGCCACGACCTTCCGCTTTCAATGTGTTGTGGTATGATCACCTCGTAGCCCAGCTTTTCAAGTAATAGTATCGCGGTAATGCCGATTTCGGTATCGTTATAATTGGTGAATTCATCGCAGAAAAGGTATATCTTTTTGCCTGCAGGTTTATTGTTAGATTGTTGCCTGTGCCTGGCATGCCAGCTTTTTAAGGTGGTACGGTACAGGGTAGGCATAGAGCGGTCTGCGGCGAATCCCGATATTTTTTTGATAGTGCCGCCTATAAATTTACTGGTAACGGCAAAATTGTATAAGCCCGGAACGAGTGAGCCCAGCTTTGAGAGCTTGCTGAAATTCGCGATCAGCCTGCTGCGGAAGGGTACGCCGTTATCATCATAGTAGTGCTGCAAAAATTCCGCTTTCAGCTTGGCAACATCTACATTGGAGGGGCATTCTGATTTGCATCCTTTGCAGCTCAGGCACAGATCCATCACCTCGTAAATCTCCTTGTGATCAAAGCGGTTGATCTTACTGGAATGCGTAAGGAATTCACGCAATATATTAGCTCTTGCACGGGTGGTATCCTTTTCATTTTTGGTTGCCATGTACGATGGGCACATGGTACCGCCTGACAAATGCGTTTTGCGGCAATCGCCGGAGCCATTGCACTGCTCCGCATGTTGCAATACATCCTGGTTATGATACCTGAAGATAGTTTTGAATGTTGGGGTTTGCTGCCCCGGCTCGTAACGCAGCATCGAATTCATGGAAGGAGTATCCACGATTTTCCCGGGGTTGAAAATATTGTTGGGATCCCATGTTTTCTTTATCTCCTTCAGCAGCCGGTAGTTTTTTTCACCCACCATCTGGCGTATAAATTCTCCTCTCAGTCTCCCGTCGCCGTGTTCGCCGCTTAACGAACCTTTATATTTTTTTACAAGCGTTGCAATTTCTTCAGCAATCACCCTGAATAAGTGATTCCCCTCTACTGTTTTTAAATTAATGATGGGACGAAGGTGTATCTCACCGCTTCCCGCATGTGCATAGTGTACGGAATATAAATTATGTTTTTTCAGGATGTCGTTGAAATCACGGATAAAGCCGGGCAGATCGTTTACATCTACCGCGGTGTCTTCAATTACAGGTACGGCTTTTTCATCGCCGGGCAAATTGCTTAGCAATCCCAACCCCGCCTTGCGCAACGCCCATATTTTTTTGGTATCATCGCCAAACAGCAACGGAAAATGATAGCCCAGTCCCGCGGCCCTCATTTCAGCCTCAACTAGCGCGGCTTTCGCCTGTATTTCTTCCCGTGTTTCGGCCTGGTATTCTATTACAAGTATAGCGCCGGGGTTGCCGGAAACAAAAAAACGGTTTTTGCGCTGCTCAATATTATCCCTGGTGCATTCCAGTATATAATGGTCAATCAGTTCGCTGGCTGTTGCATTGTATTTGAGACCGATAAGATTTGCCTGCAGCGATTCGTCAATAGAATGAAAATGTACGCACAGCAGTCCCGATTCTTTGGGCGGCAGCGGCACTACGTTCAGCCTGATCTCTGTAATAAAGGCAAGGGTACCTTCGGAGCCTGCTATCAGTTTACAAAAATTAAAATCCTCGCCGCCAGCGTTAAACGGGGCGCTGTCCAGCAACATGTCAACCGCGTAACCGGTGTTTCTTCTTTCTACTGTTTTTTTAGGAAATTCCTTTCGTATTTCTTCCTGGTTTTCGTAGAGGCTCAGCATGCTGCGGATGTTCTTATATACTGCACCCTCAAGCGTAGGCTGTTCGCATTTGTTATGAAACTCATCAAGACTCAGCGCGGAAAAAACAGCTTCCGACCCGTCGCTCAGTAATGCTTTTACTTCAAGCAGGTGCTCGCGGGTGCTGCGGTATACTACGGAATTGGACCCACAGGAATTATTACCAACCATGCCGCCTATCATAGCGCGGTTGGCGGTAGATGTTTCGGGACCGAACAGCAATCCATGCGGTTTCAGGAAAAGGTTCAGCTCATCGCGTATAACGCCCGGCTGTACCCGAACCCAGTTCTCTTCCTTATTCAGCTCCAGTATTTTTGTAAAATATTTTGAAACGTCTACCACAATACCGTTGCCCACTACCTGTCCTGCAAGTGAAGTGCCTGCAGTTCTGGGAATAAGAGATGTTTTTTCGGAGTTGGCAAAAGCGATCAGCTTTTTAATATCTTCAACCGACCTGGGAACAGCCACCGCGGAAGGTATTTCCCGGTAAGCCGATGCGTCGGTAGCATACAGGGTTCTGGTAGTAGTGTCAAAAAAAAGTTCGCCGTCCAGTTGGGTAGAAAGTTGTTCCAGTTTCGTTGTCATCCTGCTATAAGTTCGGTATTGCCGGATTTAGGCTGCGCAAAATTACGATAAGAATTGAAGCCATAGATACAGAATTGTAATAGCTTGTTAATATTGGGAGTGCAGGGCAGTGAAACGACTGGCATTGAATGAGCAATGCATTACGAATAGGGTTTATGGCATATGGTTTGCTTTTTTATATTGCAAAATTTATAGTATGAGTAAAACAGATAAAATAGTTATGGTAGCTGCGGCCGGTGCTATAGCGGGCTTGCTGGTATATGCCTATCGCAGGTATCGCTCGAACCGTATGCTGAAGCAGGTGGCTGCAGAAGGATATGAAACAGCACATGAGGTACTTTTTCCCCATTCCAATCCCATAGGAGGAGGTAAAACGCATTATGGTCCCGTGCTGCCTCATCACCTGTAAGTTCCCGGTTCCTGTTCTGATACATTATTTAAGAGCCACATTATTGTGGCTTTTGTTTTTGGGGGATGGTTCCAAATTCATACCTGCCAGAACTTGTCTTCTTTCAGTGAAACAAACACACGCATCCCTTTTGTAAGCCGGGTTACCCCGCTGCGGCACCAGAGCTTTTCGTTGCCGATCAATATTTCCGCTTCCATTGCATTGCCGAGATATAATATGTTTTCAATAATGCCCTGTATCCCTGTTCCGGTATTTGTGGAGATCAGCAGGTGCTCGGGGCGCACTAAAACCTGTTTCCCGTTTTCCGGCAAACGGGTTTTGATCAATGCATTTGCCAGTGCGGAGCTCAGCACATTGTATTTCCCGAAAAGCCCCGCGGTGTACAGGCAGGCAGGCTGGTTGTAAATGGCAGAGGGTGTTCCTCTTTCAATGAGCAACCCGTCGCGCAGCACCAGGATATCATCGGCCCACGGCAGTATATCCTGCGGATCGTGAGAAACAAGCATGCAGGTGATTTTTAATGCTTCGCCAATGTTATTGATCACATTTTTGAGTATGTTTTTGTGGATGAGGTCAAGATTGGAAAAAGGCTCATCAAGCAATAGCAGCGAAGGAGCGGTGCTCAATAATCTTGCCAGCGCAACTCTTTGCCGCTCGCCCCCCGACAGTTCATTGGTTTTTCTTTTCAGCAGGTGAGTAATATCGCATATGGTGTACAACTCATCGGCTTCGTACAGCCTGTTGGCGTATTCCAGTATTTCTTCTACGCGGTAGTTGTTCCTTAGCTCAAAGTATTGCGACAGGTAGGCGATCCCGGGATGCCCTGCGATCAGTTGTTCATAAGGACCTTTTACTTTTTCGCCTTCAAACCATACCTCACCTGTATCGGGCTGAACCAGTCCCGCTATGATTTTTAAAAGGGTGCTTTTTCCCGACCCGGTTTCGCCGGCTACAGCTATCTTTTGTAAACGCTGCTGGGTAAAGCTAATGTGCTTTAGCTCAAAATCTCTTTCGTCTTTAACGCTGATGCCGGATACCTGTAATAAGCTCATAATATAAACGGGGTACAAGATACGGAGCGTTTGTAGATTGTTAAAAAAGTTCATTGCTTTTGGGTGCTGCTGCAATTAAGCGAAAAAGAATCTTTACAATGATTAATTTTGCAGGCTTTATACATTAGCATGAAAACATATTTCCGGCTTCTTTCTTTTGCAAGGCCCATTGGAAAGTACGCTGTGCCATATATCACCTTCGCGGTTTTGTCTATCATATTCAGCACATTGAACCTGGCGCTGCTGGCGCCACTACTAACAACACTCTTTAATGCAAACGCCGATCAGCCTATACCTGTAAAGCCCGACAGCTTTTTCGATGTATTTAAAATGTTTAACTACTATTCTGCGGTTGCCAATAATAAATATGGCATCTATCCTACGCTGCAGATTGTGTGCCTGGTAATAGTAATTTCCGTAATTATGGGCAACCTTTTCAGGTACTTTGCCGATAGAACCATGGAGAATTTACGTATTCATACCTTGCTTAACCTGCGGCGGAGCGTATTTAATAATGTAATGAACCTTCATCTCGGTTATTTCAGCAATGAAAGGAAAGGAGACATTATTTCAAAGATCGCGTCAGATGTTCAGGTTGTTCAGTATTCGGTAACCGGCACATTGCAGGTTATATTTAAGGAACCATTAACATTGGTCACATACCTGGTAATGTTGTTTATTATTTCCTATAAGCTCACGCTTGTTTCCATACTCATTATTCCTTTTTCGGCTTTTGTAATTTCAAAAATTGTTAAAAAATTAAAGCAACAGGCTACGGCATCGCACATATCATACGGAATGATGATCAGTTACATTGACGAAGCGTTAAATGGTATGAGAATTGTGAAAGCTTTTAATGCTGTGAAGTTTATTACCGGCAGGTTTGAAAAAGAAAATATACGTTATTCCAATATCATCCGGTCAATGGCTAAACGTCAACAATTGGCTCCGCCGGTATCGGAGTCGTTGGGTGTGTTAATGGTAGCTGGTATTGTGCTGTATGGCGGATCGCTGGTGCTTTCAAAAAACAGCGATTTGAATGCGGCTAACTTCATTGCCTATATAGCATTGTTTTCGCAAATCCTCAGGCCCGCTAAGGCTATTTCGTCTTCGTTTGGTAATATTCATTCGGGAATAGCTGCCGGAGAACGTGTGCTGGCATTGATTGATGAGAAACCGGCTATTGTTGACGCTGCGGATGCGCAACCGCTTAACACTTTTTCGGAAGTGTTGAAATTTGAAGATGTAAGCTTTGCCTATAATGAGAAACAGGTTTTGCAGAATATTAACATCACTATTCCCAAGGGTAAATCCGTAGCGTTGGTGGGTCCTTCGGGGGGAGGTAAATCAACCCTGATGGACCTTATACCAAGATTTATTGAACAGCAGTCCGGCGTTATAACGATAGATGGAAAAGACATCCGTTCCTTAACCACTGAATCGCTCCGGTCGCTGATGGGTATTGTGAACCAGGAGTCTATTTTATTTAACGATACTATTTTTAATAATATAGCGTTTGGTAACGCAAACGCTACGCAGGAGGAAGTAGAAGCGGCAGCTACAATAGCCAATGCCCACGAATTTATTATGGCTACCGGGCACGGCTACCAAACCAATATTGGCGACAAAGGTTCTAAATTATCCGGCGGGCAGAAGCAACGCTTATGTATTGCCAGGGCTGTTTTAAAAAATCCTCCGATAATGTTGCTGGATGAAGCAACGTCGGCGCTTGATACGGAGTCAGAGAAAATGGTGCAGGATGCGTTGAACAAATTGATGAAAAACCGGACGTCGTTGATTATAGCACATCGTTTAAGTACTATACAAAACGTAGATCATATAATAGTGCTGGAAACAGGAAGAGTGGTGGAAGAAGGGACACATCAGGAATTGATTAATAAAGACGGTTTATACAGAAGGCTGATAGAAATGCAGACCTTCAGTTCATAATTAATTGATGAAGATACGCTTGCTGCCATGAATCATTTATTATGTATCTGTCATCATCATTGGTTATTTCCACTTATAACTGGCATCAGGCATTAGAGCTGTGCATTAAAAGCGCACTGGCACAAAAAAAGCTGCCCGGTGAAATTCTTATTGCGGATGATGGTTCCGGCGAAGAAACCCGGGAACTGATAGCTTTTTTCCGGCAACGCTCGCCTGTTCCCATTCAACATATCTGGCACGAAGACCGAGGCTTCCGCCTGGCGGCCATCCGGAATAAAGCAATAGCCAAAGCAAAAGGCGATTATATTATCCAGGTAGACGGAGATATAATCATGCATCCTTATTTCATAACAGACCATCTCGACTTTGCCCGTAAAAAAACTTTTGTAAGAGCAAGCAGAATTTATTTAGATGAAGCAACGTCTGCTGATTTTATAAGGTCAGGTAAAACGCTGGTAAATGTGTGGAGCAAAGGAGTTATTAATAAAACAAGTGCGTTGCGCATGCCGTTTTTGTGGAAGTTATTTGAAACTTCCTATAAGAATAAGGGCGATGAGCGATTTGAAATACATGGATGCAATATGGCCTTTTGGAAAGAAGATGCATTGTTGGTAAATGGTTATAATGAGGAGTTCAGCGGTTGGGGACCAGAAGACAAAGAGTTTGTGGCAAGATTATTGAATGCTGGAATAAAGAAGCGTTTTCTGAAGTTGGGAGGCATTGCTTTCCATATATACCACAGGGAAAATTCAAGATCGAACCTGCATAACAACGAACAACTGCTCAGGCAATCTGTTGCATCCAACATTAAGTTTTGTAAAACCGGAATTAATCAATACATCGAACAATGAGCACGACAGACGTGAAACAGTCATCTTTAGCATTGGTAATAGCTACTTATAATTGGCCCGAGGCTTTAAAATTAGTTCTTGAAAGCGTACTTGTACAAACCGTTATGCCCGATGAAATATTAATTGCAGATGATGGATCTGGCTATGCTACGAAGTTATTGATAGATGCTTACCGCGATAAATTTAACATTCCCCTGAGGCATTTTTGGCAGGAAGATAATGGCTTCCGGAAAACACTGATCATGAACCAGGCGATTGCATCTACAGATTGTGAATATATTGTGCAGGTAGACGGTGATATCGTACTTAATACACATTTTATTGAAGATCACAGGCGGGTAGCGGAAAAAGGGCATTACATAAGAGGCAGCAGGGTGCAGGTAAGCGATATTGCCAGTAAGGGATTGATACGCCGGGGGTATGACGGTAATATGCCTGCTTACATGCCGGGTATCAGTAACCGTATCAATGCGCTGCGCAGTTTATTACTTTCACGGTTCTTTATAAAAAAGAGCAAACGTTCCAACAATGTTATAGGGTGCAATTGTGCGTATTGGCGTGCTGATTTTGTGAAAGTAAATGGTTACAATTGCGAATTAAATGGTTGGGGACATGAAGATATTGAGCTTGCGTCGCGGTTTATCAATTCGGGACTGAGCCAGAAAAAGGTTAAGATGATGGCGGTTTGCTATCATTTGCATCACCCGCTACAAAGCCGCTTCAGGGAAAGTGTTAATTATAATATCTACCAGGAAACAGCCAGGAAAGGCATTATGTTCTGCGCCAAAGGATTAACAAACTTAAGATACTGATTACCGCGAGCTTAATTATTTTCCAGCGGTTCAGCCGGAACGATCCGGGATGGGGCTTATTAAAACCCATTTCAATTCTCCTGGCAAATCCTCTTAAAGACAGATCCCTGATCGTTGAATACAGAAAGCCAGATTCATAACAATTTTTTATCCATAATAAATGAAAAGCAATACGGGCGCTGTAGGTTTTTCCTTTGATGATTGCCCGCAGCCAGTTGGTAATATATTCTGATAATGGAATAATTATAAGTAAGCCTGTTATTATATAGCCAACGCCTGCCATCAATGCCAGGGGATAAAGCAGTAACAGCAATAATATTGTTTCAGGTGTATTAGTGAAATCAATATAAGTATACTTTCTGATAAGCTCTTTGTTTGCAAGCCTGCCTGCTCCGGCTCCATAGTCGAACATTCTTTTCGTTTGGATTTTGCCGTTGTTCCACCAGGAGTGATGAACAACCGCTTCCGGCAGAGAAATATAGCGCTCGTTGAGGCGGAGGCTGTTCCTTACAAGAAAATCAATATCCTCAGCAGTGGCGAGAGATTCATCAAACAGGGCATTGTCTATCTTTTCCCGGTTCAGCATAATATTGGCAGTAGGCGACCATATAACGGATGCATTGTTGAGCGGTAATAAGAAGCTGGATGTGACGCCATGTATGTGTAGCGCTTTTGTTACTGCGTTAAATGGCTCAGGAAAAAATGTAACACCGGCAAATCCCGGAGCGTTTTCATTTTGTTGTATTGCTTTTGCATACACCAAAAGCAGGTTTTGTTCAGGATGCACATCATCATCAAGAAGTAATATCCATTTACTATTACCTGCCCGGATGCCGGCATTGCGTGCAGCAGACGCACCAAGATTTTTACTGTTTACCTGTAATGTTATCTTACCTGTATCGTGCAGGTGGCTGATGCTGCCGGGTACAATAGCCCCGGGGTTATCGGAAATAATGTAAATATTCACTTTAAAGCCAGGAGGCGGGGGAAGATGGATGATACCAAGCAAAGCTTTTTCATTCAGCCGGCAGGTAGGAATTACAATGTCTATAGAACGATTGTGCATGAAGGGCAAATATAACGCTTACCAAAATTAATAGATTGAAGGATTGACTGTATAATGACCAGGATCCGCTGTTTTGAAATGTTAAAAAAGTATGGGTACTACTAAAAAAGTATGTGTGGTAATACCGGTTCACAAACCGGAAATGACTTATTACGAAAAAGTGTCTCTTAATGCCTGCTGCAGGCATTTGAAAAATCATGATTGTTTTTTAGTATATCCACAGCAAATGGACATTGCTCAATACCTGCGCATTCATCCGGGGGTTATAGCGAAGCCTGTTCCGGCTGCCTGGTTATCGTCTGTAGACTGTTATAACAGGATGAAAGTAGGTATTGATTTTTATCGCCTGTTCAGTAACTATAGATTTATGCTTACTTACGAATTGGATGCTTATATATTCAGCCCGGATCTCGAAAACCACCGGGCTTTTGAATTTGACTTTATTGGAGCGCCAATATTTGAGGGATTTATAGCCGCCGGTCATGATGCCCGGTTCCTGGGCTGTTTGAATTCAGGTTTTTCCATGCGCAATATTCAAAGCTGCATGTATGTAATGAATAATATTCATATCATCAAACGGCAGTGGAAGCTATTTAAGTTTTTTAAGTCGAACTTTTCTGTAACGCGTAAAATATTATTGTTGTTGAAATGGAAAAAACTGCCTGTGTTTGAACATGATCATTGGGTGGCATATATGAAGGAGCAGTATTTTCACGAAGATATTTTCTGGTCGGAGCTGATACCTGTTTTATTTCCTTTTTTCAGGATAGCCGATTTTCGCAGCGCCTGCTCATTTAGCTTTGAAGTAAATGCCCGCAGCTTGTACGAATTGACTGGCCGGCAATTACCGTTAGGTTGCCACGCGTGGGCTAAATTCATGGATTTCTGGGACGATCATATCCATAGGGTGCATTCCAATAGAGATTAAAAAAAATTGTCTTCGTTTCTTATTGTTTTTTTTAATTTTTTAAGCATGTATTTCAGGTAAATGATCCATCCAAAGCTTTTCCGTACCAGGGCGGGCTTTTCTTTTTTAAACAAATCATCGTTTGCTACCGTTGAAAAGCCACTCATATTATAGAGTGTTACCGTTATCGGGTAGTGTTTTTTCAAGAATTCCTTATCGCCCCATGCTTTGATGTTCAGGTCATAATCGGCAAACACTTTATACCGAAGGTTGTAGCTGTATTTCTTAAAAACAGCTGCGGGATAGAAAATAGTCTGGTGATTTATACAATATTTAGCCAGGCGGTAATTGCTGAATCCGCCCGATAGCAGTTCAAATATTTTTTGACCTTCATTAAAATGAGGAATACTGTTGCCGTAGTATATTGTTTTTTCGTCTGTTAATTTTTCTGCCAGGTCGCTGAAGCCAGGTAACAAACGATCGTCCGATCCAAGAAAATGAAGCCATTTTCCCTTCGCTCTTTTTATTCCCTTGTTAAGGGCATCGTAAATACCGTTGTCGGATTCGCTCTTCCATGATATATTCAGTTGTCCGAATGATTGTATTATCGCTATTGTATTATCTGTGCTGCCACCATCAACAATTACTACCTCTATATTTTTAAGCTTTTGATCGGCTATTGATTGCAGGCAACCTTCCAGGTGCTTACCCGAATTGTAAGTGGCGATAATGATGCTTACAGGAATAGGATCGCTTGGAGTATTTATTTCATTTTCCATGCTGCAAAATGGTAAATTTGTTGCAAACTAATCACTTATTGATTACAATAAACAGTGGAAATGATTCATTATACTGTGCAGTCCCCTGTTCTTCTACTTGCATTTAACCGGCCCGATACAGCTTCCAGAGTATTTACTATGGTAAAAACGGTTAAACCTTCCCGGTTGTATATAGCGGTTGACGGGCCACGTAATGGCAATAAAAAAGATGAAATATTATGTGAGCAAACCCGTAGGATATATGACAACGTAGATTGGGAATGTGAAGTTCACCGGTTGTTCCGGGATGAGAATAAAGGCTGTAAAATAGCCGTTGCGGATGCGGTATCGTGGTTTTTTGATAACGAGGAAAAAGGCATTATTCTTGAAGATGACTGTTTGCCGTGTATGGATTTTTTTTATTTCTGTGATGAGATGCTGGAACGATACCGGCATGATACCCGCATAATGAATATTACGGGAACTAACCTACAGATGGGAAAAAGGTGGGGTAACGCGGATTATTATTTTTCTCAGTACAGCCATATTTGGGGATGGGCCAGTTGGCGTAGAGCATGGAAGTTGTACGATGTTGAGTTGAAAAGATATAGCTTGGAAGATGCCGGGGTATTGCTAAGCAATATCTTTTCCGACCCCTTCCTGGTAGAAGGGTGGGTAGATATTTTTAAACGGTTGAAAGCTGGCAAAATTGACTCATGGGATTATCAGTTCAATTTTGTGACTTTTTTTGAAAATGGATTGTGTGTTACACCCAATGTGAATCTAATCATGAACCTGGGATTTAGGGAAGATGCCACGCATACTTTTGAAGGGCATACTTTTCATGCAAACCTGCCAACGGGTACACTAAGCAAGCCTGTTCAACATCCGGTATACTTTGTTCCTGAGAAGCAGGCGGATTATTTCTTTTTGAAAAAGGATTTTCATCTTGAACAAAGATGGGAGAAAGTGCGGAAAGATAATCAGCCGCGCCGCAGGTTTAAACGCTGGCTCAAACATTTTTTTAAAAAGCGGTAGTAACGAAATAAAAATAATGGCGATTGATTATTCAATAGTAGTGTGTACCTATAATCCCGAAGAAGGAATTTTAAAACGTTGTCTTGAGTCCATCTACAGGCTCGATCTTACGGGTATTTCAACAGAAGTAATAATAGTGGATAACAACAGCTCTTTTCCTGTGGCAGAGCTGCCTTATGTAAAGGAATATCTTCGCAAAATTCCTGCCGTAAAAATTTTATTAGAAAAAGAACAGGGTGAAAAGTTTGCCCGTATGGCCGCTATTGAGCAAAGCACCGGCAGGTATATTGTTTATTTTGACTCAGACAACGAAGCTTATCCCGACTACCTGCAGCAGCTACAAAAATTGAATACGCAATTCCCGGAAGTGGCTGCATGGGGGCCGGGGAATGTTTGGGTTGATTTTATAGATGGGGTAGAAGCCGGAATTGAAGAGTATGCACCGGGCGCTTTTCAGGAAAGGCACGAAAAGGAGGTAAGGTTTGGACAGGAGCGGGAATGGCAATCTTATTATCCGTTTGGTACCGGGCTATGTACCCTGGGGGTGTTATTGAAAGAATATGTAATGCTGGCAAAAAGGGGCGATTTTACGCCGCCCGGTCGAAAAGGCAACCGTTTGAGCAGTGGGGCAGATACGCAGATGGTGTTGCTATGCATTAAAAAAGGGTATGCTGCCGGAGTAGCGCCGGAACTTAAAATAATTCATATCATACCGGGCTCACGTGCAAACACAAGGTATTTGCTCCGGTTGGTTTATGGAACATTTGTTGCCTACAAAACCTGTTTGATACAGGTCTTCCCCGAAAAGAAAAACGAGGTGAAAAAGGAGAAAATGCCAGGCTGGAAATTTAGCGTAAGTGTAGTGAAGAAATATTATAAAGCGAAAAAACGCAACAATAAGCACCGTTGGTTCGAGCTTGTACAATTTATTGCTACCGAAGCAGGTGTATATAAAGCATTGGGGAAGCCGGTTCCGCTGTTGGTAAATAAGATCATACAACGCTTGCAGGTAGTTTGAAATAAGATCCTGTTTGCTGAATGATCATTTTAAAAGCTCCTGCAAAATCGGGTACGCATGGGCGTATATTACAAGAGGGCTGCCACTATTCCTTTCCCTGTACCCAGTTCTTTATTCTTTTAAATACGTCTACCTTCCTGGGTTTTGAAAGCCCGTCGTGCGTTAATTTATGCGTATAATTATATTGGAGCTTTAGCCCGTAGTCGCGGTAAGCGGAACCTTCGTTCATTAGCCCGGTTATATAAGGCGTTATATTGTCATTTAAAATTCCGTTCAAAGAAATGGTTTGATATTCACTCCTTAAAACCGGGTTTTTATTCTCGTTATTTTCAACCGCCCCGTTTTCAGAAAAATAATCTATATGAAAAATCGGCGGATTTAATTTTTTCAACCGTTTGGTGCCGCGCCTTTCGTTCCTCCAGGGATGTTCTTTTTTATGAAGCTGTTCCAAAAGGAACTCCTTATTCCACAATGTAACCTGGTGAGACATTAAAAAGTCAGACCGGGCGTTATCAACCAGGGCAATATTAAAGCCATCAATAAACAGATCAGTTTTGATTGTTTTATATACATCTGAGCTGTGTAGCTTTACCTGTTGCCAGTTGTTTTTTTCTGCCAGCTCAAAAAGCTGGTTAAAGAAACGGGGATTGGTTGCTTTATTGATCCACATATCTTCCTGGAAATAGAGGACATATTTCTCGGTGATCTTTTCTTTTAAAAGGAGCGTGAGCCTGTCGGCCCATTCGCCTTTGCCGGATTGTATATTGTTGAAATTATTAACAACGGCGTGTTTTATTTCGGTAGCGAAATAGTAATTGCATTCCGCATTAAAATTCCAGTATTTATTAAAGAAAAATTCAAATCCTTTGTAGAGAAATTCGTATCTGTCGCAACTATGCACCAGCAGTGCGACATTCCTGTTTTCCAGATGCATTCCTTAGTAATTTTATTTTACCGGTATGGGTTAATGTAAAATCAACAGCGGCAAAGCTAAGCTTTTACCACACATTACAAATGTAGGACGTTGGGAAGAAAAATTGGGGAAGTAATGGATAGAGAGCGCTCAGGGATGTGTTAAAATAATCCGGCTGCTTTTAACAAGATGCGCAGGCTCCATATCACCACCATTACCCCTACTGCTATGAACATGGTTTTCATAGGCAGCTTGCCTACCAGGCGTGCCGCGATAGGCGCCGCGATCAGCCCGCCAACGATCAGCCCCAGTATTACCTGCCAGTGACTTACACCTATCATGGCGAAAAAGGTGAGCGCGCTTGCCAGGGTAACAAAAAATTCGGTAATGCTTACCGAACCAATTACAAATCTTGGGCTGCGGCCTTTGGAAATAAGGGTACTGGTAACCAGTGGACCCCATCCGCCTCCGCCAAATGAATCGAGAAAGCCACCCGCGCCGGCCAGCCAGCCAACCCGCTTTACCTTTTGAGGCTTGCGCTGTACTTTACGTAAAGCGATGATCAGGATGCGGATACCGAGCAGCATGGTATAGGTGGCGATCAAAGGACGTACATATTCTGCATATTGTTCACCGAAGCTGGATAACAGGTAGGCTCCCAGTATGGCGCCTACAATACCAGGTATCAGTAAAGCTTTAAAAAGCTTTTTATTTACGTTGCCGAATTTGTAGTGGCTATAGCCTGAAACCCCGCTGGAAAACATTTCGGCGGTATGGATGCTGCCGCTGATAGCGGATAGGTTAACACCTAATGACATTAATACGGTAGTGGATACCACTCCATATCCCATACCCAATGCTCCGTCTACCAATTGGGCTAAAAAGCCGGCGGCTATCATCCAGTAAAACCTGCTGTCTAAATTTTTAATGCCCTCACCTATGGAGGCGAGTAAATCGCCGAAAGGCGCATACAGTAATAGTAAATGGCCGGTAAACATAAAAAAGAACGCGAATAAAGACCAGGTGGCGATGCGTTTCCATTTTCTTTCGCCGGCATTTTTGGTACCGGGTGTTTCCTTGAGGGAAAGTGCTTTGGTGATATGGTTGAGCTCGTGCACCTTGCTGGCAAAGCTGCCATTCATTTTGCCGCGGATCTTTTCCATATTCAGCAATACGTCATCCAACTCATCCGGCAATACTTCGTTCAGTGTTTCTTTAATTCGTTTGGCAATGGTAGGAGATTTACCGTTGGTAGAAACCGCTACTTTTAAATTCCCCTTTTTTACGATCGAGCCCAGGTAAAAATCACAGAGCTCGGGTGTATCGGCCACGTTTACCAGCAAACCGCGTTTCCGGGCGTCTATTTTGATCTGTCGCCCGAGTAATTTATCGTTTACCGCAACAATAATAATGTCTATGCCGGTTAAATGATCTTCTGAATAGGCTTCTTCCTTAATAATAATATTTTCATGACGCCCGGCAATAGCGCGTATGGTTTCGTGCACGCTGGCGGCAACAATGGTTATGCTTGTTGCGGGAGAATTTAACAACACCGCGTTCAGCTTTTCAAGGCCTACGTTTCCTGCTCCAACAATCAGCAGTTGCAATTGCTCCAGTTTTAAAAAAACCGGGAAGAGGGAATTTGTTTCTTTTATGGTTGTTGTATCATTCATGAATTTTCAGCATTGAGCCATCAGCAATGAGCCGCCAGCTATCAGAAATTATACCAGCCCTGCTCTCATTGCAAAATCACCAAATGTTTCTTCAGGGTTGCGGTTATCGCTATATGTTTTCAGCAGTTCGTCAAGCTCTTTAAGAATCGCTTCTTCGCCCAGGCTTTCCTTATACAGCTTGTTTAGCCGCATGCCTTCCCTGTCGCCACCTATTTGCAGGTTATAATGTCCGTAAGAAGTACCTATAAAAGCGATTTCAGCCGCATAAGGTCTTGCACAACCGTTCGGGCATCCTGTCATCCGCACGCTGATGTTATCATCGTCGAGCCCGTATTTATGCATGATGGGTTCCATCTTACTGAGCAATTCCGGCAGGTAGCGTTGTGCTTCTGCCAGGGCCAGCGGGCAGGTATTGAATGCCACGCAGGAGATAGCCTCCTTACGCAGCGGGGTAGCCTGTTCCGTTTCTTTAATAATGCCGTACTTATCCAGCAGGGCATGTATCTCCGCCTTGTCTTTTTCGCTTACGTCTGCAACAATGAGGTTCTGGTTGCAGGTAAACCTGAAATTACATTTCCGCAATAGCGCTATTTCAAGAAAAGCGGTTTTTAACGGCAACTCTTCATTATCATGCACGCGCCCATTTTCAATAAACGCGGTATAGTACCATTTCCCTTCATGATTTTTATGCCACCCGTAAAAATCAGTTCTGCCGGTAAATTTGTAAGGACGTTCAGGCTCCAGTTTAAATCCGCAACGTTTTTCCAGCTCTGCTTTAAAAGCTTCTACCCCCATATTATCAAGCGTATACTTCAGCCTCGATAATTTTCTGTCGCTGCGATTACCAAAATCGCGCTGTACAGTGATCATTTCATAAACAGCCTTGTACACTTTTTCGCCCGCAGGTACAAAGCCCAATACTGTTCCCAGGCGCGGGTAGGTAGCAGCGTTGCCATGTGTGGCGCCCATACCACCGCCTGCAAGAATGTTAAAGCCGGCCAGCTTGCCCTTTTCTTCGATCGCTATCAGCCCGCAATCATTGGCAAAAACATCCACATCGTTCGTTGGAGGAATAGCGATGCCTATTTTGAATTTACGGGGCAGGTACCTGTTCTGGTATAAGGGATCTTCCTCCTCCTGTTTATCTGTAAGCGGTTTTTCATCTAACCATACTTCGTAATAAGCTTTTGTTTTAGGCTTTGCCAACTGACTTAGCTTATGAGAGTATGCAAATATTTCTTCGTGTAGCAGAGAAAATTTGGGATGTGCCGCGCATATTACATTCCTGTTCACATCTCCGCACGCGGAAATAGAATCCAGCCCGGCCGTATTAAATGCCTGGATGGTGGGTTTTACATGCGATTTTAAGATGCCATGCAACTGCACGGTTTGGCGTGTGGTAATTTTAATTACGCCGGTAGTGTGCGCGCCGGCTATATGGTGCAGCGCTTCCCATTGTTCAGCGGTGATGAAACCACCCGGTATGCGCAGGCGGATCATGAATGAATATAACCATTCCAGCTTTTTGGCGCTTCTCTCTTCCCTTCTGTCGCGGTCATCCTGCTGGTACATACCATGAAATTTCACCAGGGCACGGTCATCTTCGCGTATCGCCCCGGTAATTTCATCTTTTAAGCTTTCTTTTAAGGTACCCCTCAATCCGTCGCTCTTCATTTTAATATGCTCCGTAGACGACAGGTTATTTTTTTCAGACATAACAATATTAAAAATTTGACATTTGAAATTTGAGATTAGTTTGTCGTTTATAGTTGACCATAAACCATAAACCACAAACCCGAAACCTAATATACATCCAGCAAATACTTTCCTTCTTCTTTCATTTTTTCAATAAATGCTATTGCATCGCTGATGGATCTGCCACCCTGGCGTTCTATGATCTGCAATAAGGTATTTTCAACATCGTTGCTCATAGGGTATTTAGCGCCGCATACATAAATATATGCCCCGTTCTCTATCCATTGCCACAACTCTTCCGAATGTTCCAGCATACGGTGCTGCACGTATATTTTTGATTTCTGATCCCTGGAAAAAGCAAGGTTTACTTTGCTTAACACACCTGTATCGGCCCAGTTCTGGATTTCTGTTTGATAAAGGAAGTCGGAAGTAAACTTCTGATCGCCAAAAAACAGCCAGTTGCGCCCGGTAGCGCCGGTGGCATCTCTTTCCGCTATAAAAGAACGGAAAGGCGCTATCCCCGTTCCGGGGCCGATCATTATCACATCTTTATCGGCAGCCGGTAATTTGAACTGCGAATTTTTGTGTATATAAAAGTCGATGGTTGAATCTATTTTTAATTGCGAAAGGTAATCGGAGCACAAGCCGAATTTGGTTTCGTTATTGATGCAAAACCTATCGAGCGCAACCGTTATATGCACTTCCCCGCTATGCGCTTCGGGTGATGAAGAAATAGAATACAATCTTGGAGCTACAGGCTCCAGTATGTTGATCACCTGCTCAAACTGGGCGGCATCTTTTACAGGATAGATCCGTAAAAGATCCAGCAGGTCAATGCGGGTGTCGGGTATCTCCTGCTGAACGATGGAAGCATATTGCTTTACTACCCTTTCAGGCAGGTGAACAATGTTCAGCTTTTTTGTAAGCGCTTCGGCTATCGTATACCGTTCGCTCCTGAACTCAATGGCGGTTTCGCTATCGGCGCCGGTAAGCGCTATAATGTTTTCAACCGTTTCCTTTTTGTTATGGGGAATGATGCCAAGAGAGTCGCCGGGCTCATATGCCACTTCTTCTTCCGACGCGATCTCCAGGTGATAGGTTTGCTTGTTGGAATCCCTGTCGTTAAGATTGATATTGGTAAGAATTGTACCTGTATAATTTTTTTTGCCTTTGGCTTTTTTAGCAGGAGCAGGCAAAGCGCTTCCACTGCCCCCGTCGCTCAACGATTTCATTACCTGGGCGAACCATGCGGCCGCATCTTCCGCGTAGTCCGTATCGCATTTCTGCAAAGGCACAATGCGTTTAGCGCCCAGTTTTACAAGCTGTGTATCCACATCTTCTCCCGCTTTACAAAACAGGGGATAAGAAGTATCGCCTAAGGCCAGCACGCTGAATTTTACTTTATCAAGATTGACCTGCTGCTGGTGAATGTGATCATAGAATTTTTTAGCGGTAGCAGGAGGTTCGCCATCGCCCTGTGTGCTTATTACCAGGAAGAGATATTCTTCTTTCGGAAGATCGTTGACGCGATACTGATCGAGCGAGACCAGCTTTACGTTCACCCCGTTCTTTTTTGCCTGGCCGGCAAACTCGGTAGCTACTTTTTTTGAATTGCCTGTTTCCGTACCAAACAATATGGAGATCTTGTTCACTTTAGGAGCGGCCGGGGCAACGGCGCTAACCGGCGGGGTATTTTTTGATGCCGAAACAAGCCCGGCAAGAAACCCGTTCATCCATATCAACTCCTCGTGTGAGGATTGGGTAACAAGATCCTGGAATGCTTTCAATCTATGCTCTGCTAACATGTGCTTTCTTATTATGATTGATATTGTTTTGTAATAATGCCATAGGTTTGAAATACTGCTCGCGTACTGACGCATTAGCGAGCCATGCGAATTGTTCATGCAGCGTTACCACCCTACCTACAATTACCAGCGATGGAGAAATAAAGCTGTATCCTTCAAACCTGCCGGTAAAATCATATATACCGGAGCTGTACACCTGCTGTGCTGTGGTAGTACCCTGTTCTATTACGGCTATATGCCTGTCTTTTCCAATACCGTAACGGATCAGTTTCGATACAATGCCGTCTACCGTTTCTGCAGACATATAAAACACAAGGGTATCGCTGGTTTTGGCCAACTCTTCCCAATATTGATCGGGTACTATATCAGATTTATAGTAGGTAAGCAGGCGTACTGCCGTAGAATAACCTCTTGCCGTAAGCGGTATGCCGGCATACGCGGCAGCGCCAAGCGCGGCGGTTACTCCCGGAACAATTTCGTAGGGTATAGTATGCTGAACCAGCACCTGCAGCTCGTCGAGTATATTGGAGAAGATAGAAACATCGCCGCCTTTTAACCGTACTACCAGCTTTCCCTGTTGCGCGAACTGCCGCATCAGCTCATTGATCGTTTCCTGGGGAGTAGAGTTACCGCGGCGGCACTGCTTGCCCACATATATCACTTCGGCGGCCGGGTTAACATACTGCGTTAAAATTTCATGACTTACCAGGCGATCCGTTAATACAACGTCGGCGCTCTGCAGGTAGCGCGCGGCTTTCATGGTTATTAATTCAGGATCTCCCGGACCTGCTGCCGCCAGTATTACTTTGCCCTGTATATTGTTCGTGTTGCTCATGTATGTATCAAAACAATATCATTGTTATTTTATAGTGCTGTTTTGTTCAATAAGAGTATGCTTTGGAACGCTTTTGGTCAGCCACACGTTCCCGCCTATAGTGGTGCCTTCACCTATTACCGTTTCACCTCCCAAAATAGTGGCGCCCGAATAAATGATCACATTGTCTTCAATGCTGGGATGACGCTTGCCAACTGCTTTTTCTCTCGACACGCTTAATGCGCCAATGGTTACTCCCTGGTATATTTTTACGTTGTTGCCAATAACGGTAGTTTCTCCAATTACGATGCCCGTACCATGATCAATAAAAAATGATTCGCCAATGGTAGCGCCGGGATGAATGTCTATGCCCGTTTTGCTATGGGCGAATTCTGTAAGCAGGCGGGGCAGGATCTTTACCTGCTGTTTCCACAACTGGTTCGACAGGCGGTATACCGCAATCGCGTAAAAGCCGGGGTAGGCAACGATCACTTCTTCTACCGACTCCGCCGCGGGATCGTATTGAAGAATAGCTTCTGCATCCTTCAGCAAAGCGTTGTAGATACCGGGTATTGCGGCGAAAAATTCATCCGCTGCAGATTGCGCTTTCTTTCCATCGCGCACTACCTCGTATACCAGTGTGGAAAGATGACTTTTTAAAGACTCAAAGGCTTTCTCCAACTCGTACTGGTTTTGCTGTCGCAGGGTAGCCGGAAGAAACAACAGGTTGAACAGCTCTTCAATAAATAACCTGGCCAACTCCCTGTCGGGGAAAGCCAGGAAAGTTTTACTTTTTCTTTCCGCCAGTTGCTGTATGAATTTTTTTTGCGACACTAGTTATGGTATATGGTGTGAGGTGTAAGGTATGAGGTGTGGGGTGTAAGATGTAGGGAAACTTTCCTATATCCTATCCCTTATCCCTTCTACTGTATCATACACGCCCCCACTGTTACATTACTGGTTTCGTCAATTAATATGGCGCCGCCATTGGCTCTTAAATTCTTATAACTGTCGTATACTATCGGCTGGGCTGTTTTAATAACGGCTTTTACAATATCATTCAACCCTGCCTGCTCAGGTCCGTATTTTTTTTCCAGCGAGTTTACGTCCAGCCTGTATTCAATATCTTTCACAATGCTTCTTACACGGGTGCTGTTGATCTGCAGCAAATATTTATTGCCGGGGATCAGCGGTTTACTATCCATCCAGCACAACAGTACTTCTATTTCTTTTTCTGTTTTTGGAAGATCGTTGTTCAATACGATCACATCTCCGCGACTGATGTCAATATCATCCTGCAGGTGTAGTACGGCCGCCTGCGGCGCGAATATTTCATCCGCCAGCTTACCGCCATCTGTTTCTATTGCCGAAATGGTGCTGGTAGCGCCCGAAGGCAATACGGTAACAGCATCGCCTTTTTTGTAGATGCCGCTGATCACCTTACCGGCGTATCCCCTGTAATCATGCAACTCTTCCGTTTGAGGACGAATGACATACTGAACGGGGAAACGGGCTTTGTTGAGGTTGATCGCTTTTTCCAGCTCTACCGTTTCCAGCAAATGCAGCAGCGATTCGCCTTCGTACCACGAAAGCGTCGCTGATTTTTCTACTATGTTATCGCCGTTCAGCGCGCTTATAGGAATATAGGTTACATCTTCCAGCCCCAATGCTTTTGCCAGGTTGGCATATTCAATTACAATGTTATTGTATACATCCTGCGAAAAATCTACCAGGTCCATTTTATTGATCGCAACAATTACCTTAGGCATATTGAGCAATGACGCGATGATAGAATGCCGGCGGGTTTGTTCGGCAACGCCATTGCGGGCATCTATCAGTATAATAATAAGATCGGAGTTAGAAGCGCCGGTAACCATGTTGCGGGTATACTGAATATGCCCAGGTGCGTCGGCTATAATAAATTTTCGTTTGGGAGTGGCGAAATATTTGTATGCCACATCAATGGTAATGCCCTGCTCGCGTTCTGCTCTTAAACCATCGGTTAAAAGTGCAAGATCAATCTCACCTTCTTCACGATTTTTAGTTTGTTTTTCAATCGCTTCCAACTGGTCTATCATAATGCTTTTGCTGTCGTACAGCAAACGACCAATGAGCGTACTTTTCCCATCATCAACACTTCCGGCGGTAATAAATCTTAAAATGTCCATTAAATATTTTTTTAACTATCGGCTGTCAGCATTCAGCTATCAGCAATAAAATCTCAAATCATAAATCATAAATCAGAAATATCCGTTCTTCTTCCTGTCTTCCATGGCTGCTTCCGATACTTTATCATCAATTCTTGTTTCGCCTCTTTCGCTTGTTTTAGTAGCTATGATCTCGTTGATGATGTCATCAAGCGTGTTAGCATTGGAAGCTACCGCCGCGGTACAGGTCATATCGCCTACGGTGCGGTAACGTACCCTTTTATGCACAATTACATCTGTTTCGTCTATACGTATATGTTCAGACACGGCTACATACTGTCCTTCATATTCCAGCACTTCTCTTTCGTGTGCAAAATAGATAGAAGGTAAAGTGATATTTTCGCGGCGTATGTAATTCCATACATCCAGCTCTGTCCAGTTACTGATGGGAAATACTCTTACATTCTCCCCTTTGTTGATCTTGCCATTATAAGTATTCCACAATTCAGGGCGTTGCCTTTTAGGATCCCATTGCCCGAATTCATCCCTAACGGAAAAAATACGTTCTTTGGCTCTTGCTTTTTCTTCATCCCTTCTTGCCCCGCCAATGCAGGCATCAAAGCCAAACTCTTCTATAGTGTCGAGCAGGGTATAGGTTTGCAATTGGTTACGGCTGGCAAATTTTCCCTTTTGCTCGGTCAGCTTTTTTGCTTTTATTGTATCCTCCACCAGTCTTACCACCAGCTTTTCTTCTATTTTGTCTGCCAGTTGATCGCGAAAGTGTAACGCTTCCGGGAAGTTGTGCCCGGTATCAATATGTACCAGGGGAAAAGGAAATTTCCCCGGGCGGAACGCCTTTAATGCCAGGTGAACCAATACAATAGAATCCTTACCTCCGCTGAACAGCAATGCAGGCTTTTCGAATTGTCCTGCCACCTCACGAAAAATGTGAATGGACTCCGATTCCAACTCGTCTAAATAATCAAGGTGATGTGCGCTCATTTATTTTTTTGATTTGAAATTTCAAATTTGAAATTTTTAATTCTTCACTTCTTCATGTACATGCAATCCGCATTCTTTCTTCGATGCGTCTTCCCACCACCAGCGCCCGGCGCGGAAATCTTCTCCCGGGCGGATGGCTCTTGTGCAGGGGGCGCATCCAATACTTACAAAACCTTTATCGTGTAAAGGATTATAAGGTATTTCGTTTTTATTAATGAAAGCGATCGTTTCATCGGTAGTCCAATGCAGTATTGGATGGTATTTTACTATATTGTTCGATCCGTCCCATTCCAGTTGTTGCATATCCTGCCTGTTGGGTGAATGTTCGGAGCGTATGCCGGTGATCCATACTTTCTTTCCTTTCAATGCACGCTGCAGGGGTTCCACCTTGCGTATATGGCAGCACTGTTTACGGTTTTCAACCGATTCATAAAAACTGTTGGGACCTTTTTGTTCAATAAATTGCTGGAGACTAAGGCTATCGGGATAAAACGCAGTAATGGGATAATTGTATTTCTCCAGTGTCCGGCTCCAGGTAGAATAGGTTTCCGGGAACATGCGCCCGGTATCCAGGGTAAAAACCTGTATGTCCAGGTTTTCACTGAATATGATATGAGAGATCGCCTGGTCTTCCCAACTGAAGCTGGTAGAAAAAACCACCTGCCCCGGGTAGGTGCCGGCAATGTTTTGTAAACTTTGAGCGATACCGGCTTCGCTGATGAGCCGGGAAATTTCCTGAATATCTCCGGTGAGAGTTGTTTGAGTCATAATCCGTTGAAATTGATGGGAAGTTTGAGTTTCTTGTCAGGCATCCTGCTTTAAAGCAGGGTGTATCAACAACAACAACAGCGGCGGTATATATCTATTTTCACCATCAAAGCAATTTTATTACTCTATTAAAATGGTGGACAAAGATAGTATCTAATTTTCAATCTTCCGAAAGTTTGCCTGAACAATTTTGATTTTTTTTGATTATTAACAGATTTTACTATTACCTTTGCGCCAGTTCTTTAATACATACTTATCAAGAAAGGCAGAGGGAATGGCCCGATGAAGCCTTGGCAACCTGTTTTACAAACGTTTGCATTGTAAAGCAAGGTGCCAATTCCATCACGCAGCAAGCGTGACAGATAAGTCAGAAGAAAAGCTGGAATAAGTAAAAAATAAAATAAAGTACTAAGCTCTTCCGATGACCTGTCGGAAGAGTTTTTTTATGCCCCTGTACCAGGGTATCTGCAAAAAAGCGGTTCTTCACTTGCTGCCCAAAACCAGGATCGTAGAAAAACATATATAGCTGAAAATGTAAGTTAAATGAAAAAAAAGCCGGTTTACTCATACAGCCAAGCCGTATGATAAATTGAGCGGTAACCGGTAAAGACAATGAGTAGATTTGTTATCGTCTTTTGAACTGTAAAGAATAGTGAAACGGGGGAGACAAGAAATAACGAATAAAATTTTTGCAGAATGCTTTTAAATATTTTTTCTTTAGCGATCATATCAGCATTTAATCTTTAAAAAAAACAGTATGAGCAGTAATCTTCATTTTGAAACATTGCAATTGCATGCCGGACAAGAAATTGACCCTACTACCAAATCACGGGCTGTACCCATTTACCAAACTACCTCTTACCAGTTTGACAATACGGAACATGCAGCTAATTTATTTGGGTTGAAAGCATTTGGTAATATTTATACCCGTATCATGAACCCCACCACCGATGTGTTTGAAAAAAGAATAGCGGCGCTGGAAGGCGGGGTGGCTGCGGTTGCCACTTCATCCGGGCAGGCGGCGCAGTTGCTTGCCTTTCACAATCTTTTACAGGCGGGCGAAAATTTTATAACATCTTCTCATTTATACGGGGGCACCTACAACCAGTTTAAAGTTGCATTTAAGCGTTTGGGTATTGAAGCGAGATTTGTGGATGTTGATAATATTGAAAGCTTTGAAAAAAATATTGACGCTAAAACCAAAGCTATATATGTTGAATCCATTGGTAATCCACGGCTGAGCGTGCCTGATTTTGAAAAGATATCAGCCCTGGCCAAAAAGCATGACCTTCCGCTGATCGTGGACAATACTTTTGGTGCAGGAGGTTACCTTGTTCAGCCAATAAAGCTTGGCGCTAATGTGGTAGTGCAGGCAACCACTAAATGGATTGGCGGGCACGGTACTTCTATTGGCGGTATTATTGTAGATGGTGGAAATTATAACTGGGGCAATGGTAAGTTCCCGCAGTTCAGTGAGCCAAGTGAGGGGTACCACGGATTAAACTTCTGGCAGGTTTTTGGAGAAGGAAACCCGCTGGGATTGCCCAATATCGCTTTTGCCATTCGTGCACGGGTAGAAGGACTGCGCGATTTAGGCGCCTGCCAAAGTCCTTTCAATTCTTTTTTAAACCTGCAGGGAGTTGAAACGTTGTCTCTCAGAATGGAAAGACATGTGTCTAACACGCTGGCGCTGGCTAAATGGCTCGAGACCCGTCCGGATGTTGAATTTGTATGGTACCCCGGTTTGGAAAGCAGTCCCTATTATAAGCTGGCTCAAAAGTATCTTCCCAAAGGGGCCGGTGGCGTGCTGAACTTCGGTATTAAAGGCGGTAAAGAAAACGGGCGCAAGTTCATTGATTCACTGAAGCTGGTAAGCCACCTGGCAAATGTAGGCGATGCCAAAACCCTGGCTATCCATCCTGCTTCTACCACGCACGAGCAGCTCAGCGATGCCGAACAAAAAGCTGCCGGTGTTGAGCCCAACCTTATAAGGATCAGTGTTGGTATTGAACATATAGACGATATTAAAGCTGATTTTGAGCAGGCTTTTGACAAGGTTTTTTCTAAAAAGCAATAGCAACTGAAAGAGACGCGAAAGCTTAATTTTGCGTCTCTTTTTTGATGCCTGTATTTCACCGGAAATGTTGTTATCAATGTCCACCCAGGTTTATACACATAATAAGACATTTACACTGGAAAGTGGCGCCACTGTTCCCGCTTACCATCTTGCCTATACAACCTTAGGAAAGCTGAATACCCGTAAGGACAACGTGGTGTGGGTTTTTCACGCGCTTACTGCCAATAGTAACCCGGCAGACTGGTGGCCGGGTTTGGTGGGCGAAGGGAAGTTCTTTGACCCCGCAAAGCATTTTATTATATGTGTAAACATACCTGGCAGTTGTTACGGCAGCATTGGGCCGCTGGAAGTAAATCCTGAAACCAAAGAAAGGTGGTATCACGATTTTCCCTTGTTTACTACCCGCGATATGATACGTGCCTATATACCGCTGAAAGAACATTTGGGGATCGAAAAAATCCATGTTGGTATTGGCGGATCTATGGGAGGCCAGCAGTTGCTTGAATGGGCTATTGAAGAACCCGGCTTGTTCGATCATATTATAGCACTGGCTACCAATGCGCAGCATTCGCCCTGGGGAGTTGCCTTTAACGCTTCTCAGCGCATGTGTATTGAAACAGACAGTACCTGGAATAAACGGATGCCTGAGGCCGGCCTTAAAGGGTTGATGGCTGCGAGAAGCATAGCTTTGCTTAGCTACCGTAACTACCATACATATAATATTACGCAGCCGCGTGATAAAAAAACTGCCTGGCCGGTGCTGCACCCTTTTGGAGGAGAGGCAGCGGAAAGTTACCAGCGTTACCAGGGCGAAAAGCTTGCCAAGCGGTTTAATGCTTTTAGCTACTTCAGGCTAAGCCAGGCTATGGACGCGCACGATGTGGGACGCGACCGGCATTCCATTGAACATGCCCTGGGGCGCATCCGTTCAAAAGCACTGATCGTTGGTATTACCAACGACCTGCTTTTTCCACCCGTGGAGCAGGAAAAAATAGCCGCTCATATCAATGGCGCGGAATATCATTTGATAGACTCGCTTTACGGGCACGATGGCTTTTTGCTGGAATATGAAAAGATAGAGCGCCTGCTTAAGGATTTTGTGAAAGCAGATAATATCAGTTATTTAAAATTAGTAAACCAGTAAATAATATGGATGCACACAAGCAGTTGAATATAGGCTTATTTGGGTTTGGAGTAGTAGGAGAAGGTTTATACAAGGTATTGGAACAAACCCCTTCGCTACAGGCAAATATTGTAAAGGTTTGTATAAAAGACCCTACCAAAAAAAGGAATGCGCCGGCATCGTTATTCACAACCGACCGCTATACTTTGCTCAATGATCCGGATATCAATGTAATTGTAGAAGTGATCAATGAATCGGAAGCGGCTTTTGAAATAGCCTCTACCGCTCTAAAAAATGGAAAAGCGGTAGTAAGCGCCAGTAAAAAAATGATCGCCGAACATTTAACCGAAATACTGGAGCTGCAAAAAAAGTATGGCCAGCCTTTTTTGTGCGAATCAGCCGCATGCGCTTCTATCCCGGTAATACGCAACCTGGAGGAATATTACGACAATGACCTGTTGCATTCCATCAGGGCCATTGTAAACGGCTCTACCAATTTCATCCTTACCAAAATGTTTGAAGACAAGCTCGACTTTAAACAGGCATTGATCCTGGCCCAGCAACTGGGCTTTGCGGAGGCCGATCCTTCCCTGGATGTGGATGGCTGGGATGCTTTGAACAAATGGACGTTTTTATTGACTCACGCATATGGCATTGTTGAAAAGCCGGAAAATATTGTATTTAACGGTATTCAGAACATTAAGCTCAGCGATGCCTCGGTAGCGAAAGAGAAAAATCATGAGATAAAGCTGGTAGCGCAGGCTAAAAAGCTGCATAACGGTAAAGTTGCCGCGTTCGTATTGCCGCAGTTTGTGCCGCACGAAGATCCGCTGGCTTTTGTGAAAAACGAGTTCAACGGAGTAGTCATTGAAAGCAGCTTTGCCGATAAACAATTCTTTTATGGAAAAGGGGCCGGAAGCTTTCCTACCGCTTCCGCAGTATTGAGCGATATTTCGGCACTGCGATATCAATATCGTTACGAGTATAAAAAGCTGTATTATCATAAACCACAGGAGCTTACCAACGACTTTTACGTTCGTACCTATGTTAGCTTCGACGATTGGAAACATGTGCCCCGCGATAAATTTGAATGGATAGAGGAGTGGCACGCCGGCGAACGTAAATACCTTGTGGGGGTTTTGCATTTTGAGCAATTGAAAAACAGCGCCTGGTGGAAGGAAAACAATGTTTCGCTGATCCTTTCTCCCGATGCTATTATTGAAGATATTGAGATCAGGAAATTGAAAAAGAAGAGCCTGGAACTGGCGGGAATACTGGATTAATATGCAACTTTTGCGAGGGAGAACTATTCTCACCGAAGGTAAATCTGTTTGGCATCTGTGGCGGATAAACCGATAAGGCTTGCAGCGCTGCAATGCTACCCCGGCAAACCTTATCGGTTTTCTTAGCTCTGCCCAACAGATTTCTCACTGGTCGCGACATGCTTTTAATCCAATACAACCTGTGGGAAGGTTCGAAATAACGGTTGCGGATTCCGTCATTTCGGGTATAGTTTAATGCAACATGCATTTGATTCAATATGACCTAAGGCGGGCTGCCTGCCTGTGCTTTGTTACAAGTAGTTTGGGCGTTAGTTCAACTGCGGATCGGTAGGGAAGTTGCTCATCATAGCATAGTCGTCTCCCAATAGCTTCAGCGAGTCTTTCCATATATCGTTGGGACTGCGATGAAAAACAATGCTTTTTTTAGCCTGCGCGGTTATCCAGCTTTTTCCTTTCATTTCATCATCCAGTTGCCGGCTTCCCCAGCCCGAATAGCCGATATAAAACCTGATCTTTTTGTGATCAAGCAGGTTCTTTTGCAGCAATGATTTTGCCAGTTCAAAATCTCCACCCCAGTAAATACCGTCAATTACCTCCACTCCGCCCGGTATCTGTTCCGGGCAGGTATGCAGGAAATGCAGGGTATCTGCCTGAACAGGCCCGCCCACAAACACAGGAATTTTAATGCCTTCTAATTCAGGAAGCAGCTCATCTACCGTGTGTTTTAAGCCTTTGTTCAGCACAAAGCCCAGGCTGCCTTCGTCCTGGTGCTCGCACAACAATACCACGGTTCTCATAAAATGAGGATCTTTCAGGAACGGTTCTGCAATTAATAATGTTCCGGCTGACAGCTTATGCATGATCCTAAGTTAATATAGAAAATCCTGAACGGCAATTAATATCTGCGGTTTTTTGTATAATTGCCTACGCTAAACCTTCTCCTTATGTATATCTTCCTATGTATAAAACTTCGTTAAATACCCTGTGCCCGGGGCATCAGCGGTTATATAAAAGTAATTTTGATTACGGATGAAGAAAATCTACGTACTGATCATTATTCTTATTTCTCTTTCGCTTATCGGCATTGTCATCGTACAGGTGATGCTGATCAAGAATGCTATTAAGCTGAAAACGGAAGATATTGAGCAAAACATCCAGTTCGCTATTGTGGAAGTAGGAGGAGAAATAGCGGAACAAAAGGGCAAGTTTCCCGCTATGGGCTCTCCTAAATTATATCCTGAATGGCCTTCCGATCAGTTGCTCCAGCTATTGAAGCCACCAACCGTTGCGCAACGGTATAATCCCACCCAGATCTACGAAAAGCTTAAAAAATCGTTCCAGAAATACGGGCTTAAAAATACCCAGTTTGAATTTGCCATACTCAATCGCCGTAATGTTGGCAACAATTACGAAATGCAAACGGTTAACTTTACCAGGTTGTTGGCCGATACCGTGCGTAACCGCGCTTTCTGGTTCCCGCTGTCAGCGCCGGGCGGCAGCTTTGCGGAAGGGTTGGTTGCCGATGAAGAATTGTGGGTGCTGGTACCAAATGTTAAAACCATCCTGCTTCCTTCTTTAAGCTGGATGATCGCGGGATCTGTTTTGTTTACATTGATCATCTCTACCGCATTTTTTGTAACGGTGAGCACGATGCTGCGGCAGAAAAAATTAAGTGAGATAAAGAGTGATTTTATCAATAACATGACGCATGAGTTCAAAACCCCGTTAGCTACTATTTCACTGGCGGTAGACGCGCTGAAAAATGAAAAGGTATTGCAGAATAAAGAAAAGATGGCATACTTCAGCGGCATTATAAAGGATGAGAACAAGCGGATGAATAAGCAGGTAGAAACCATTTTACAGGCCGCTTTGCTTGATAAACAGGATGTGCAGCTGAATTTTAAGGCGCACCATGTGCATGACGTAATAAACGGCGTTATGGACAACTTTCAATTGCAACTGGAAGATAAGCAGGGAAAAGCTACTGTGTTGCTGAACGCGCAGAACGATGTAATAGAAGCCGATGAAGTTCATTTTACTAATTTGCTGAGTAACCTGGTTGATAACGCTATCAAATATTCGAAAGACAGCGGGCTCCAGATACATATTTCTACCGTGAACGTAGGCAATCATATAAGAATACGCATTGAAGATAATGGCATAGGCATGAACCGGGAAACGGTGAACCGTATATTTGAAAAATTTTACCGCGCCCATACGGGCAATATACACAATGTTAAAGGCTTTGGCCTTGGATTGAGCTATGTAAAAGCGATGGTAGATGCACATAAGGGAAAAATAAAAGCAGAAAGCGCCGTTGGGCGTGGGTCTGTTTTTACACTCGATTTCCCTTTGTTGCGGTAAGCGGTATCTTGTTGCTTTGATATAACGGTATATGCTTTATGCCTGCCTGTGGCTAAAAAATCCACAATATTATATTCCCATATTGTTATAGAACTGCTCCTCTCACCGAAAGTAAACGCGTCCTTTTCACCTGCTTACTTTTACATTCCTGAACATAAAAGGGTTACTGCTGAGCCTTAGCGCCTTACTGCCGGATGTGGTAACATTCCTGATGATAACTTCCCTGGTTATTACATAAGGAAATTTTTCCTGGTAAGAGCTATCTGTATTTTGGGGATTGAAGTTGGCGAAAATAACCGGACCTTCATAACCTGCCGGATGGGCGGAATCGTCAATGGTAAGGTTTTCAATAGTGATGCGTTCGGGCATATAACAGGTGTATCCAAAATCATGGAGGCCGGAATACGCTCCGTTGATGAGGGCGACGGTTGGCTGAACTGCCGGCGGTATTAAAATGCAGTTGCGTATAATGAAAGTTCCCTGCCAGGTGCTGCCGTAATCGGAGCGCAGGTTAACGATGCTTCTTCCATGGATGGTAGTGTTTTCAACGGTTAACGTGCCGCTGCCAATGGCATTGATGCCCATGTGCCCCAACACGGAGTTGCGGATGGTAGCATTGGCAACGCCCTTATGAGCATCAAAGCGGGAAAAGGTACAGGCGTCGTATAAGAGGTTCTTACAGTAGTTGGAGCCCATGATGCCCCAATACCTGCTGTCGTTAATGCTGTTCGTTTGGCGGCAGTTCACGAACGATATATTAAGCGCACGGTTAACAGAAATATCGTAAGTGCCCATAGAGACAGGCTCGCCGGCCGAACCAATGGTGCGGTATGTTTTGTGCCCGGTGAGGATGCTGTTCTTAACCGTTACATAAGCGCAGTTGCTGATATTGATGAAGCCGCCATAGGGAGCGCCATGATCTCCTTCGCCGGTAATGCGGTGTTCAAGCCCATCTACTACTACATTTGAACGCCGGATGACAATATTGCGGGCGTAATAGGTGTACTTTGATTCCGCTTTATTGGCAATGCTGGTGAAGCGTCCGCCGGTAATGCTCAGCGTATCCTTGTCAATGGGAAGAGCGGTGACATTCGTAATATTGCTAAAATCCCAGATGATGGGAGCATTCATATCCACATTGCCGTTTTTATCAGCAATAAAAATATCTGTCTGAGCAGATCCGTTATCCTGGTTCGGACCAAACCGGATATAGTGTTTTACCCCGGTATTGGTTACGGTGATCAGGCTGGTTGCGGGCAGGGAGATATTAAGCTTTGCCTGGCTGCGCTGCAGCGATGTTATTCCCTCCGGTGTAAACGGCGCCAGCCCGGAACTCACTTCAAAAACAGGCGTATTCCGGTTTTGCACTTCCGTATCATCAATAATAAAATTTGCGGTGCCGAAATCGGTGTTGGTCTGTATTACTGCCGTGCGCTCTTTGCCTCCAATATAATAAGTAGCTCCTTCATCTGCGTTCACTAAAAGGCTATGCAGATTGGCAAATGCATGTGTTGCGGCGATGGCATTGATATCGTCGGTTTTGCCGTTGCCCCGCGCACCGAAATCACTATAGCGCACCCATCCCCTGGTGTTGAATTTTTGAGCATCTTTGGGTGATACATTTACCTGTAGCTGCCCCGTTTTATTTATGCGTATCCCGTTTTTTTTCTTTAGAGATGTTATCACTATGTTTTGATGCTCAGTTCCGGTTTGAGCATATACTCCTGCTGCCAGGCATGTGAGAAAGAGCGATAACAGGAGAAAATGTTTGATCATCCTTAAAGTTACCTGAAATATTTTGTTTGTTATTCAGGGTTCCGAACCTTTTAAAAGGTTCGGAACCCTATTTCCTTTAAAGGCGTAAGATATGAGGTGTAACGGACAACCTTCGCTGATTGCTGATAGCTCCGCCTGCTGCCAAAAGTTTATTGCCTGTAGCGGTTGTATTACAAAGACATTCTTCTGAAAAAAGCAGCAAAATGATAGCCAAAGTGTGGCTCATAAAACGATGGCAGTAGAAAACACTCCAACGTTGCATTTTATTTGTTAGAAGTGCTGAAAGCTTTGAAATACAATTACAGGCAATGTTGAATCATCGCGGCGATGTGCCGGTATTCTGTGTTCCGCCCGCCTCGCGCTACTGTGGATTTGTCATCTAAAGGCTTTCAATTCCTTTTTTGCTGATTTATGTCCTAACGCTGCTGCTTTTGTAAAATAATATTTTGCCCAGCGATTAGATTGTTTTACTCCGTCACCATGTTTGTAACAAAGTCCGAGATTGTATAACGCTTTGTCATCATTTTTGAGTGCAGCTTTTTTGTACCAATACACTGCTTTTTTATAATCCTTTTTTACAACTTCACCCTCTTTATAAAAAAAGCCAATGTTATACTGACTTTCCATATGTCCACTTTTGGCAGCTTTTAAATACCATGCGTAAGCTTTCTTTATATCTTTATTAACGCCATAACTATTGTCAAAACATACTCCAACATAAAACTGTGAACGGGTATGTCCATTTAATGCTGCAAAGTGCCAAGATGCAAATATGTTATTCCAATTTTTCTTTTTTCCTTTTGTTTTAAAAGCAAGATTGTAAGCATAAGCGAATTGTCTTTCCTGTTCGGCTTTACTAATGCGCTCTGTCACTTCAAATTCTTTGAAATTATTATAATGATTGTGTCCTGTCGATATTATAGCCAAACCGTTTGTTGCCTGCCGTTTTTGTCAAGAGCACTCTTTAAATTACAAGCTCTGTTTTTTCAATTGTTTGATTATTGTTTTCAACATTGTCGGAACAATCAAACTGTGAAAAGGTCGGATAGGCAAAAAGTAAAGTCTGCCAAACCAATTATTGAAATTTACCGATGTTGAGATTGTCAGTCTCTTTTCCACTTGTTCAATGTTTGGTTTGTCTAAGTATAGTGAAACTCTAAAATCCAAATGTTTATCGTCCTCGCCTAAAATAATTTCATTTTCTGTCTTGTCGAAAATTCTGAATAGTCCAACTTGCTCTCCTTTTTCACACCTAAAATTCTTCAAAATCATTTGTCTGTCAACTATGTTTCCCGGTGTTTTCAGTCCAAAAACAGAAACTGTTTTATTCCTTAAATTCATCAATGTGTCAATCCACTTTGGTGCTGATGAAAAAAATGCTTTTCCGATGTCTGTTGACCTTAGTTTGTTTTCTTTGTCAATAATCAAACCTTGAAAGCTGTCAACATAATCATATTTTTTATAGGTCTGGTTAAGTAACGATTTGTCAGGAAGTGTCGATTTAATAATTTTCATTGTCCAAACAGAAGCGGTCTAATAAAATGGCACATGATGGTACAGCTTGGCGGTCGGTCGGGCATTTGAAAAATGTTCGGCCGACAACTGAAGCCGAATAGAATTACTGATGATGAAGATATGTACTAAAGCTGAAAATTGAACGTTGGTCCGGAACAAAAGCTGATTAGCGACTTTCTATTGATGTTTTATTCTTCAGCCAGCATAGCAGAAAACACAGGTTAGCTGTCGCTTTTCGTCACAGCACCCTTTGTTGGTTAGATAGTCTCCCAACTTATCAAAACCATGGTTCTTGATGGTTTCCCTTGAATCAGCATAAATTGTTTGATATGGACAGAGTCGAGTTGCCAAACAATCGTCTTCTGCGACCATGTCTCATGTGTTTCTATCGTTTCGTTTCCTGTCTGCCGTAATATCCTGCTAATTGACTTTTTATTTAATGCGTGCAATGGTTCGATTAAATTTTCTTTTCCCCGTGTTGAAAACCATGTATTTAGTGTTATATATTTCATATTGTAGTAGCGTTAATACGAACAGGTATTGACGAAGTGCAGGGAATAGTATTCCGTCCGTCCGGATAATTGATGCTGAGTAAATATATAAAAGATGATGATTTTCACATAGCTAAATAAGTAAGGTCGAGCTGAGTATACAAACCAATAGAATTACAACAGTTGAAATACAACTTCCGGCAGCCTTCATTTTGGCAATACTTTTGTTAGCAGTATGTGGTTTGTTGTCAGAGTATTTGCAAGTCAGATTACGCCAATGCCTTTTTCCTCTTTGTATTTGTCAAACGGGTTTTTGTCGCTGGTTTTTGCAACGGTATTTTTTTACCTGTTGATTTGTAATAAGCAATTATCTCGCTTATTTTTTTTCTATCTGCTGCTGTCAACGGTGTTGGGTCAACTACAAAATCAATACCTGCTGGTTCTTTTATATATCCCATTGTCTTATAATTTAAGTTAGAAAATATTTTTTAATTAGTTTAAGCGCTTCTTGTGGGAATATTATCATTTTATGTTCACCAATATGTGTTGCTCCTAAAGTTTTTTCATAATGTTCAATTAGTCTTGTCTTAGAAGTAAAAGAAACGAACCCTTGATACCCTTTGTCCCACGAAGATTTGCAAGTGAAAGCAAATAGGTTACCAGGAACGCCTTCATAAAGTTTATTCTTCCCTAAATTGAATGGTGCACTTTCAATAAGATGTAAATAATAATGGTCGTTGTAATCGCTGATGCTTAAAAGCCCTTGAACAATATCAGGATTGTTTCTAATTGTCAGTTTGAAAATTTGTCTGTCTGTTAGCTTGAACTCACTTGCCCAATTGAAAAGCCAGCCATTTTTCTTAATAGCATTTTTTAAGTCTGTCTTGGCTATGGGATGAACATCAGTCGGGAAACTGTCGCCTGAAATGGTATTGACTATGCTGTTTGTTAGCTTGTCAATCTCAATTCCTAAATGATATTTGGTCTGTTTTGCCACCTTTCAAAGATACAAAAAGCGGCTATAAATAAGAGATGATTAGTCGGGGATTTCGCTTTTAGAAAAAAATAATGGAAGAAGCTATCTCAACTTTCGGGTATACCCCGTATATACAGGATCCACAAAGAGGGCTTATTGTTTTTGCTATCAGCATTAAAGTAAGGCATACATTCACTCAACCACCCGCCGTCATTGGCATCCCGCCAGCATCAAAACCTACGTTGGAGCAATGTTACGGCGGGAGCTTGTCCGCCGGGGCGGGAAGCAATCCTCGTGTGTATGCATCTTTCAAACTGCTTCACCCGCCGCAATATACCTTTAATTCCATGCAACCTGCGGGCGGGTTCGCAGTTCGGGAGTGTTTGTGTTTTACAACCAGTGCTAAAAAAGTAGCGGATGCCTTTTATTATGAAACCTTCTTTTATTGCGTAACCAAATGATATTGTCTTTTGAGCATACAATATTTTAAAAGCGAAATCCCTGGATGATTAGTTGGTTGTACTTATTATTTTGGCATAAAAATAAATGTAAGAAACTACCAAAAATGTCAATGGTATGAGTGGAAGTGCTTCAAGGCAAATGGTGGATTCCAACTATTATTTCTCTTACTGATGGGGATAAGCGTTTTGGGGCAATGCAAAGAGAAATTGGCATTTCTCCTAAAATGTTGTCACAGGAACTAAAGGCGTTAGAGGAAAATAAAATCATCAGTCGCACTTTCAATGATGATAGTATGCCTGTAACGGTTGAATATTCTTTAACTCCACTTGGCAAGTCAACGGATAAACTTTTAAATAAGTTTCTGAAATGGGGCATTCATTTTAGAAATGAAATTGCTGGAAAATAGGTAAATGAAAACAGTCCCGTTCTCGGTCAGTTAGGTTTGTGAGGTCGCCCTGCCATTGCCGCTAACAACTTTAAAGATGTACGCTGAGCACCCATAGCCCATTGCTCACCGCCCATAGCCGATCGCTATTTAAACAACAAACACCCATCTCCATAGCTTAAAAACCTGAAATCATTTTCTAACGCGTACGTATACACTTTTTTCCAGTCGTTGCCAATGAGTGCAGCTACCAGCAGTAGTAAGGTTGACTGCGGCTGGTGAAAGTTGGTGATCAGTCCTGATATCACCCTGGTACGGTAACCCGGAGCGATCAATATCTGTGTTTGGGAAACCAGTCTTTGCAGTTGTTTTGTTTTCATCCATTGTAATAAGGCTTTCAGCGCGGTAGTAACGCTTATATCCTGCGGAAGGCTATCGTATGCTTCCCATTGCGCGATGGATAATTGATCTGCTTCCAGTTGGGGATCCTGTAGTATTTTAACCCCCATCCAGTATACGCTTTCCAGGGTGCGCATGGAGGTAGTACCTACGCAAAAAATATTGCCGGTATGTTCAAGCAATTGCTCCATCAATGCCTGCGATACATCTATGAACTCTGTATGCATCAGGTGGTCTTCCATCCGCTCCGCCTTTACCGGCTTAAAAGTACCTGCGCCCACATGCAGGGTTACAAAACCTGTTGCGATGTGTTTATCCTGCAGCGACTGAAATACATTTTCCGTGAAATGCAGCCCGGCGGTAGGGGCGGCTACCGAGCCTTCATTTTGCGCATAGATCGTTTGATATCTTTCCTTATCTGCTTCTTCCGCTTTTCTTTTTATATAGGGCGGTAACGGGATCAAACCGGCATGGTGTAATACTTCTGCAAAGCTGAGCGATCCCGGCTGCCAGTTAAATTCGATGGCAAAGGAGTCGGCCTGCCGTTCCACGATAGTTGCCTTCAGCGCCAGGTCGCCGGCCGGTGTGCTGATATTCTTTTCAAGAATATTGCCATGCTTCCATTTGCCTGCGCCTCCTACCAGGCAATTCCACCAAACCTTTCCTTTTTGCAGCATGGCAGACGTAATATCATTATACTGCGAATGCGGCTCCAGGCAAAATACTTCTATCAATCCGCCGGTTGGCTTCCGGAAAATAATACGGGCTTCCACCACCCGGGTATTATTGAACACCAGCAACGAGTTTTCGGACAGGTAGTCGCTGATACGCGCGTATTTGTCTTCGGTGATATGTCCTTTGCGGTATATCAGCAGCTTTGATTCGTCTCTTTTTTCCAGCGGATGCCAGGCAATACGGTTGCCGGGGAGTGCGTAAGTGAAGTCTTGTATTGAAATATCCTTTGGGTGCATAGTTGTTACAGCTAACTGCTGTTCCGGTTTGCAAGATATTATGAAAATGGATTAATAAATAAGGTATCATCCTGACAGAGGCTGCATCTATAACCCAGCAGGCAGTAAACAAAAAGCAAACTGTTCCCCATGGCTGCCATTGCAGACACAATTCCTGCAGTTGTTTTTAAAGCATTGGAGCCTTTTTTTACATATTCACAGGATATTCACACATATCCACATTCTGTACAGTTCCTTTCCCCAAAATACATATCAAAATCCTTTATGATCCTTTGTCAGTAAGGGTTTCAAAATTTTTTTTGCTGTGGATAAAATATTTGCTTCAAAAGACTCGTTAAAGGTGGGAAAATGTGTTATTTTGTGTGAATTAATGGGAAAATAGTGTAACTCTTTATAAATGATACGGTTTTTAGGGGAATATGAAGCTACTCTGGACGCAAAAGGTCGGTTTCTCCTTCCAACAGGGATTAAAAGGCAAATCCCGGAAGGAGAAACCGGTAGCTTCTTTATTAACAGGGGATTCGAGAGTTGTCTTACCCTGTACCCGATGAAAAATTGGGAACCCATTTTTGAAGAGATTGGCAGAAAAAGTGATTTTGACCCGAAGGTAAGAGAATTCCGCCGCTACTACCTGAACGGAGCTACCCTGGAGCTGGACAGTGCGGGAAGATTGTTGCTCCCCAAAAATTTAATGGATTATGCCGGGCTGGAAAAGGATATCCTGCTGGTTTCGGCATACGATAAAATTGAAATCTGGGATAAAAGTAAGTACCATCAGTTCTTTGACACTTTTTCACCCGAAGCATTCAGCAAACTGGCTCAGGAGGTTATGGCAAAAGAAAACAACGTATAAAGCGGAATGGCTTTATGGCAGAGAGAGGTCAATGGCGCTGCGGGATTTATTGATGCCGGTTTTTTTGCTGTAAAGAATTATGGAACAACAGGCTTATCATATACCGGTTTTGCTTCATGAAGCCATCGCTGCGCTGAATATACAAAAGGAGGGGGTGTATGTAGACTGCACCTTTGGAGGGGGCGGGCACAGCAGGGCTATGCTTGCGCAATTAGGCCCTGCAGGCAAGCTATATGTGTTTGACCAGGACGAGGATGCCAGGCGTAACCTGCCCGATGATGCCCGCGTGTTGTTCATTCCCCATAATTTCCGTTACCTGGGCAAGTTTTTACGTTTGCACAAATCAGGCGAAGCAGACGGCATTTTGGCGGATCTTGGCGTTTCCAGTCACCAGTTCGATGAGGCGGAACGTGGATTTTCCACCCGGTTTGAAGACGCCCCCCTGGATATGCGTATGGACCAGCGCCAGGAGCTTACAGCGGCAAACATCCTCCGGCATTATACGGAGCAGCAACTGCACAGCTTGTTTGAAAAGTATGGCGAAGTAACCAACGCACGCACGCTTGCCAAAATAATAGTGCAGCAACGGCAAACGGTTGCGTTCAATACAATCAGCAGCTTTAAGCATGCTGTAGCTTCGGTGGTAAAAGGTAATCCCAATAAATACTTTGCCCAGGTATTCCAGGCGTTGCGCATTGAAGTAAATGATGAAATGGGGGCTCTGCAGGAAATGTTGCAACAACTTCCCGCTCTTTTGAAGAAAGGTGGTCGTGCCGCCATTATTACTTTTCATAGCATTGAAGACAGGCTGGTAAAGAATTTTTTCCGCAACGGCAGTTTTGAAGAGGTGGAAGCCGATTCGTTGTACGGCACAAAACCCGGAAGTCCATTCAATATCCTTACTAAAAAACCGGTAACGCCTTCGGAGAAAGAAATACTGGATAACCCGCGCAGCAGGAGCGCCAAGCTTCGTGTGGCGGAAAAAAAATAACATTTCCCGAACATGGAAGATCAGCAAAATATAAAAGACGAAATAAAAAAAGAGGACATCACGAAAATAGCAGGGCTAAAGCGCTTGCTGAGCTACGGATGGGTTACAAAGAATATTTACTACTTCCTGTTCCTGGCAGCGTTGGCTGTGATATATATATATAATGGACATTATGCTGAAAACACTATAAAGGATATAAACCGCGGCGCCAGGGAGTTAAAGGAATTGCAATACGAATACAAAACGGTGAAAGGAGAGCTAATGATGCGGAGCAAACAAAGTGAGCTGGCCAAGGCGGTGGAAGGGCTGGGGTTAAAAGAATTGAAAGAGCCTCCCCTGAAGATTGAGGCAAAAAAATAAGATTATGAGACGGTAAATACAGAAATAGTGAAAGGATAAAATTCAGTCATTTTTATCCTTTCACTTTTCACATAATGTCTCTGTTGTTATAATACAATAATAACCTTGGAAGTAAAAAAAGACATATTGTGGCGGGTGTACCTGAGTTTCCTGGGTATAGTATTATTAAGTGTGTTTATAATTGGTAAGGCTTTTTATATACAACAGGTGCAGGGTGATTACTGGAAAGGGTTAAGCGACAGCCTGCACCTTGAATACAGGACGCTTGATGCCGACAGGGGTACTATTTATAGTGAAGACGGGAGCATGCTCAGTACCTCTATTCCGTTCTTTGACATTCATATTGATTTTTTAGCAGACGGACTGCGTGAAAAAGATGGCAGGCGGTTTAAAGAAAACCTGGACTCGCTGTCAATTGAATTGGCCGGGTTATTTAAAGATCAGAATGCCGCCGCTTACAAAAAGCAATTGCAGGCAGGGTATAACAGGAAGGACCGTTATTACCTGCTGAAAAAGAAAGTAAACTTTCAGCAATACCAGGCTTTACGCCGGTTCCCGTTAATAAAGCTGGGCAGGAACAAAAGCGGCTTTATAATGGAGGATACGGAAAAAAGATTGACGCCTTTTGGGTTGCTGGCAAACAGAACCATTGGTTTGTCACGGTCGTATACCGATGGTAACCGCAATATAATTACGCAAAACGTGGGGCTTGAAAAAACATACGACAGCTTATTAAAAGGAGTTTCCGGGAAGCGGTTGGTACGGCGCATTTCGGGTGGAGCTTTTGTGCCGGTTGAAGGTTCTGAAATTGAACCCGAGAACGGGAAAGATATTGTTACCACGCTGGATGTGAACATACAGGATATCACCCAAACGGCTTTAATGCGAATGATGATATCAAACGAGGCGTTGGAAGGTTGTGCGATCGTAATGGAAGCAGCTACCGGTAAAATCAAGGCAATGGCAAACCTGGGTCGTATGCCCGATGGCTCCTATTTTGAGCAGGATAATTACGCTCTCAGAACGTCTGAGCCGGGTTCCACTATCAAGCTGATCACGTTGATGGCTGCTTTGGAAGACAACTATGTTACCACGTCTGATATGATAGAGATCAACCAGGGCTCGTGGATGCTGAACGGAAGACATATACGGGATGCTGAAAAATCGCCCAAAAGCTTAATGACGATCAAAGAATCATTTGAGCATAGCAGTAATGTGGCAATGGCGAAGCTGGCATATTTCAATTATTCCAAAAATCCTGCTTCGTTTATAAAGCATTACGAAACGCTTCATCTTACAGATCGTACAGGAGTTGACCTGAAGGAAGAGTTCCGGCCAATGGTAAAAAATCCCAAAAGAAAAGATTGGCATATGCAAACGTTGCCTTCTATGGGGTTTGGGTATGAAGTAATGTTGAGCCCTTTGCAATTGTTAATGGTATATAATGCCGTGGCAAACAACGGGCGGTTAATGAAACCTTACCTGGTGAACAAAATTGAAAAGGACGGAGTAACGCTGCATGAGTTTGAGCCGCATATCCTGGGCGACAGGATATGCTCCGATAAAACCCTGCGGCAGTTGCAGGATTGTTTGGCCGCGGTTTGCACCGAAGGAACCGCGAAGAATATTTTTAAAGACGCGGTATACCGGGCAGCAGGAAAAACGGGTACGGCTAAAGTAAATGACGGTAAGTTTAAATACAACGATGGGGTATACCAGTCGTCGTTTGCGGGATACTTTCCCGCAGATAAACCGAAATATTCCTGTATAGTGGTAATTAAAAACAAGCAGCATGCCGCAAAATATTTTGGAGGAGCTGTAGCGGCGCCGGTGTTCAGGGAAATTGCGGATAAGCTGTATGCGCTGAGCGTTGAAGAACAAAAGCTGTACATCGCACCATCAATGGCCGATAGCGCCCATTACAGGTGGAGCGGTTACGGTAGCGATGTAAAAAAAGTGTTGGATAAGCTTGACCTGAAATATGCCGATTCGCTGTTTACCGAAAAATGGGGATATGTAGCCGGCAATAACGCCCGGCCGGTAATAAAAGCGGTGACCGTGGCAAAGCAGACAGTACCTGATGTACGGGGAATGGGGTTGAAAGATGCCTTGTACCTGCTGGAAAACATGAATGTGAAAGTAGAAATAAAGGGTAAAGGAAAAGTAACCGGGCAATCAATAGCGGCTGGCTCGGCTATCGGTAAAGGACAAACGATGTTACTGGAATTGAATTAGGATTACAGGTTACAAGTTACAAAAGGCTGATAGCTCCTGGCTGACAGCCGATAGCTAAGAAACAAATGGCAATATTACAGGACATATTGTACAGGGTGAATATCAGGTCGGTGGTTGGAAACCTCGGGCTTGATATTAAGGACCTGCAGACCGACTCACGAAAGGTATCTGCGGGAACCTGCTTTATTGCCGTAAAGGGAAATAGCCAGGATGGGCACGGGTACATACAGTCTGCCATTGAAAAAGGTGCTGTTTGCATTATAGCGGAAGTGTTGCCTGGAATAAAAAATATCAACATAACCTATGTGCAGGTAGAGAACAGTGCGGCGGCGGCGGGATTTATGGCCGATAATTTTTACGGCTCCCCTTCGCGTAAAATGAAAGTGGTAGGAGTAACCGGCACCAATGGCAAAACAACGATCGCCACATTGTTGTTCCGTTTGTTTTCCGGGCTGGGTTACAAATGCGGCTTATTCTCCACCGTACAAAACCAGGTGGGAGATGAAATTTTACCTGCTACCCATACAACACCTGATGCTATCAGCATCAATGCGTTGATGAAGGATATGCTGGACAGGGGATGCAGTCATGTGTTCATGGAATGCAGCAGTCATGCCATTCACCAGTACAGGATCACCGGTTTATATTTTACGGGAGCGGTATTCAGTAACATTACACACGATCATCTTGACTATCACAAAACCTTCGACGAATATATACGGGTTAAAAAATCATTTTTTGATGCTCTTCCTTCCGAAGCTTTTGCTATTAGCAATGCGGATGATAAAAGAGGGATTGTGATGCTGCAAAATACAAACGCGTCCAGGCATTTATATAGCTTAAAAACGTTGGCTGAGTTCAAAGGGAAAATTCTGGAGAACGGCCTTACCGGTTTGCAGATGAACATCAACGACCTGGAAGTACATTTCAGGCTGATCGGTGAGTTTAACGCCTACAATTTACTGGCGGTGTATGGCGCGGCTGTGTGCCTGGGAGAAGATAAGCAGAAAGTGTTGCAGGTATTGAGTGATCTTACCGGTGCGGAAGGCAGGTTTGATTACACGGTTTCGCTGCATGAAAAGATAATCGGGATTGTAGATTACGCGCATACGCCGGACGCGTTGCTGAATGTATTGTCCACGGTAAAAAAGCTGAGGCAGGGTAATGAGCGGATCATAACGGTAGTGGGCTGTGGCGGCGACCGCGATAAAACCAAGCGGCCCATAATGGCGGAAGTTGCGTGTGAGCACAGCGATAAGGTTGTTTTTACATCCGATAATCCACGCAGCGAATCGCCGGAAGCTATTTTGAGCGATATGGAAGCAGGATTACAGCCTTCTATGCGCCGGAAATACATATTGATCACAGATCGTAAAGAAGCGATAAAAACAGCGGTGAGCCTTGCGAATAAAGAAGACATCCTGTTGATAGCGGGTAAAGGGCATGAAAAATACCAGGAGATCAAAGGAGTAAAATATCCTTTTGATGATAAGCAGGTATTGAAGGATATGTTCGAATTACTGGGCAAATAATTGTTTTTGATTATAAATAAAAAAGCGGATGCTGTACTATTTTTTTGAGTGGCTAAAATCTGAAGGAATAAAATTTCCCGGCAGCGGGTTATTCCAGTTCATCACCTTCAGGGTGCTATTGGCCGTATTGCTTTCGCTGATTATTTCAACCGTGTATGGAAAAAGGCTGATCAACCTGCTGAAGAAAAAGCAGATCGGCGAAAGCGTACGCGATCTGGGGCTTGCCGGCGAGCAACAAAAAAAGGGTACGCCTACAATGGGAGGCATTATTATACTGTTGGCTATTTTAATTCCCACTTTACTTTTTGCCGACCTCGACAAAGTGTATATCCGCCTGATGCTGCTGTGTACGGTGTGGCTGGGCTTTATTGGGTTTATGGATGATTACCTGAAGCTAAAGGCAAGGAAAGCCGCGCAGGCCAAAGGTGAAAAATACAAGAAGAAAGACAGTGATGGTTTGGCAGGCATATCAAAGATAGTTGGACAGGTTGGGCTGGGTATTATAATAGGCGCCACCTTGTATTTTAATGATAAAGTAGTGGTATGGCGTGAATATTATGAGCCCCAGGCTGCGCAGGCGGATAGCTTTTTAAAGCGTGGCGAAAAGAAAATTGGCGATACCATTGTTACGATGGAGGGTAAGGAGCACCGTTATGCCATTGTAAAAACGCCTATTACTACCATTCCGTTTGTAAAAAGCCACGAGTTCAATTACACCCGGCTGGTTAGCTGGATAGGGGAAGGCGCGGAAAAGTTCAGTTGGGTGATCTATATCATTGCGGTAACGCTGATCATCACAGCCGTTTCTAACGGTGCAAACCTTACCGACGGGTTAGACGGGCTTGCGGCGGGAGTAAGCGCGTTAATAGGCGCGTGCCTGGGTGTATTTGTGTATGTAAGCGGGAGTACGCGCTTTGCCGAGTATCTTAATATAATGTATATACCTAACCTGGGAGAGCTATCGGTTTTTGTAGGGGCGTTTGTAGGAGGCTGTATTGGGTTCTTATGGTACAATGCCTACCCGGCCCAGGTTTTTATGGGCGATACCGGGAGCCTTGCATTGGGTGGTATCATAGCCTCGCTGGCGATCATTGTAAGAAAAGAATTATTGATCCCCATATTCTGTGGTGTGTTTTTGATAGAGAACCTCAGCGTGATACTGCAGGTAAGCTACTTTAAATATACCAAACGAAAGTATGGTGAGGGACGAAGGATCTTCTTGATGAGTCCGCTCCATCACCATTACCAGAAGCTGGGGTATCACGAAAGCAAAATAGCAGTACGGTTTTGGATAGTGACGATTTTGTGCGTGCTGTTTGCTATTGCAACCCTGAAAATGAGATAAGGCATGTGATTGATAAAATGTTGGTTGAAAAACCTTTTTTAATAAAAAGGAGCATGGCAAAAAGACTGGTGATATTGGGTGCGGCCGAAAGCGGCGTTGGAGCGGCTATCCTTGCCCGTAAGGAGGGGTATGATGTGTTCGTGTCTGATGCCGGTAATATAGCGGATCGCTATAAAAACGATTTGCTGCGGTTTGATATTGCGTTTGAAGAAGGAAAACATTCGGAAGAAAAAATACTGGATGCGGATGAAGTAGTAAAAAGCCCCGGTATTCCTGAAAAAAATGAGCTCATTAAAAAGATAAGGGCTAAAGGAATAAAGGTGATCAGTGAAATAGAGCTGGCATACAGGCATAAAGGTAATAGTAAAGTAATAGCGATAACAGGAAGCAATGGAAAAAGCACCACTACTTCTCTTACATGGTTTATTTGTAAAACAGGAGGAGTGGATTGCGTGATGGTAGGTAATATCGGTTTTTCGTTTGCCCGGCAGGTAGCGTTGGAACCTAAGCCATTGTATGTGGCGGAGATCAGCAGCTTCCAGTTGGATGATATAGAAACATTCAGGCCGGATATAGCAATACTGCTGAACATTACGGAAGATCACCTGGACAGGTACGATTACAGGTTTGAAAATTATATCCAATCCAAATTCAATATCATTAAAAACCAAACTCGGGATGACGTATTCATTTATTGTGAAGACGATCCCGTAATAAAGCAGTACCTGGAAAAAATAACATTACTTCCTAACTCATTGCCTTTTACTATGCAGTACGAACTACCAAAAGGAGCTTATATAAGAGATAATATGATGACAATAGAAATTGATTCAGAAAAAACGTCTATGAGCGTATTTGACTTTGCCATAAAGGGCAGGCACAACCAGTATAATACCATGGCAGCAGGATTGGCGGGCACCTCGGTAGGAATACGTAAGGAAAAGATCAGGGAGGCGGTTGAAAATTTTGAAAGCCTGGAGCACAGGATGGAAAAAGTACTTACCGTAAAAGGAGTTGATTTTATTAACGACAGTAAAGCCACCAATGTAAACAGCACCTGGTATGCGCTGGAAAGCATGACAAAGCCCACAATCCTCATTTTGGGAGGTGTTGATAAAGGCAACGATTATTCTACCATGCTGGACCTTGTAAAAGAAAAAGTAAAAGCAATTGTTTGTATGGGAGTGGATAACCGTAAAATTCATGAAGCATTTGGCAAACATGTAGAAGTAATGGTGAATACCGGCAGCGCGAAAGAAGCTGTGCAGGCGGCTTTTCACCTGGCAAATAAAGGAGATGTAGTGTTATTAAGCCCTGCCTGTTCAAGCTTCGATCTTTTTAAAAATTATGAAGACAGGGGAAGACAGTTCAAAGAGGCGGTGAGGGAACTGTAGGTTGCAGGTTACAAGTTTCAGGTTACAAGTTGTAAGAGGAGGTGTGGGGGATGGAAGGGATAAGGTATAGTGGTAAGATTGTAAGAATATAAGGTACACTGATAGCTCAAAGCTCATAGCCGACAGCTCACAGCTCAAAGCAAAAAAATGCAAACATTATTAAATAAAACGCGGGGCGACAAAGTAATATGGGCGGCAGTGGTACTGCTTACGCTGGTGAGCATGCTGGTGGTATACAGCAGCACGGGTACGCTTGCGTACAGGTTGTCGAAAACAGCGGAATCGTACCTGTTCAAGCAGTTCACGTTTACAGCAGTAGGGCTTATCATCATTTATTTTGCGCACCGGATCAATTACTCATTGTATTCGCGTGTGGCATTGATCCTTTTTTTGATTTCTATACCCTTATTAATATATACATTTTTTTTTGGAGCGGAGATCAATGAAGGTACAAGGTGGATCAAGCTGCCGATCATTAATCTTACTTTTCAAACGTCCGACCTTGCGAAGCTGGCCTTGTTCATGTATTTGTCGAGGCAGTTGAGCCGCTCACAAAACGACATCAAAGATTTTAAAAAAGGATTTTTACCGTTGATCATCCCGGTGGGTATTACCTGCGCCCTTATTGCGCCGGCAAATCTTTCTACCGCGTTACTGATTGGGGCAACAAGCTTAATGCTGATGTTTATTGGCAGGGTGAGCGTTAAGCATATCGCGCTGGTTATCGGCATAGCGTTAATCCCGCTGTTCATGTTGATAACCATTGCAACAAGTTATTATAATAAGGAAGAAAGTCAAAGCAAAGAGCTGCCTGCTGTTTTGCAGATAGGACGTATACCTACCTGGATTAAACGCATCCAGGATTTTGCCTATGCCGATAAGCTCGAATCTGCATACCAGGTTCAGCAAATGAAAATAGCGATTGCCAAAGGCGGATGGTTCGGACTGGGACCGGGCAACAGCGAGCAACGCAATTTTGTGCCGCATCCTTACAGCGATTCCATTTATTCTATCATTATTGAAGAATACGGGTTGATTGGAGGAATTGTAATTGTATTTATATACCTGCTTTTTCTTTTCCGGAGCATAAGGATATTCAAAAAATGTCCCTTTGCATTTGGAGCATTCCTGGCACTGGCGTTGAGCTTTACACTGGTGATACAGGCACTGGTGAATATGGCAGTAAATGTAAACCTGTTTCCTGTTACCGGTGTGCCGCTGCCATTGGTAAGTATGGGGGGAAGCAGCTTTTTATTTACCTGCCTGGCAATAGGTATTTTATTAAGTGTGGCAAGAAACGCGGAAAAGATGGAAGGAAAAGTTGCGGAACCGGTTAGAACCAATGGATAAAATGGCAAAAAAGATCATAATAGCAGGTGGTGGAACCGGCGGGCATATCTTCCCGGCTATCGCGATCGCCAATGCTTTAAAAAGGCTGGACGCGGGGATTGAAATTCTGTTTGTGGGAGCTAAGGGGAAAATGGAAATGGAAAAAGTACCGCAGGCCGGTTATAAAATTGTGGGATTGGATATTGCGGGGTTTAACAGGAGCTCTTTGATAAAAAATATCAGTTTGCCATTTAAGATCATTAAAAGCTTTTTGCAGGTGCGACGGATTATTAATGATTTTAAACCAGACGCGGTAATAGGTGTGGGAGGCTATTCCAGCTTTCCTGCTTTGCGGTATGCGCAGCAAAAGGGCATACCAACATTTATTCACGAAGCGAATTCTTTTGGCGGTAAGGCCAATATTCAGTTGAGTAAAAGAGCGATCCGGGTGTTTACAGGCGGTGATGGTATGGAGCAGTTTTTTCCTGCAGAAAAAATTGTAGTTACCGGTAATCCTGTTCGCAAAACCATTATTGAAAATAAAGTAAGCAAAGCAGAAGGGTTAAGTTTTTTTGGATTAAGCGCAGATAAGAAAACAATACTGGTTACAGGTGGAAGTCTTGGCGCTAAATCAATCAATGAAGCGATAGCTGCAGGAATAGATGCTTTTGAAAAAAATAATGTGCAACTGATCTGGCAAACAGGCAAGCCATTTGCAGCACAGGCAAAAAAAATTGCGGAAGGGAAACAGGGAATATGGACAAATGATTTTATCACGAAAATGGAATATGCTTTTGCCGCGGCTGATGTGGTTATTTCAAGGGCGGGGGCTATGTCTGTAGCTGAATTATGCGTAGTGAAGCAAGCGGTGGTTTTTGTGCCTTATCCTTTTGCGGCAGAAGATCATCAAACCGTAAATGCCAAAAAGCTGACAGAAAAAAACGCGGCGCTGATGATCACGGATAGTGAAGCAAAAAATGAGCTGGTAAAAGCAGCCATTGGGCTGGCATTGAATGAAAACGAAAGAGAGTGGTTGAAAAATAATATCAGTAAGCTGGCCGTAACAGATGCTGATGAAGTAGTGGCGCGTGAAGTATTAAAAGTTGTAGAAAGCAGGTAATAGCACAATGAAGGAACTGAACGACATACAGGAAGTATATTTTATAGGCATTGGCGGAATAGGTATGAGCGCGTTGGCCAGGTATTTTAATTCGCTGGGGAAAAAAGTAAGCGGCTACGATAAAACGGAAACCGGGCTCACACAGCAATTGGCAGCGGAAGGGATAGCTATACACTATGAAGACAATATAGCGCTGGCGCCCAAACACCCGGATATAGTGGTATATACGCCCGCGGTACCAAAAGAGCATACAGAGCTGGCATATTACAGGGAGAATGGTTTTGAAATTTTGAAACGGAGTGATGTGCTGGGCGCGATTACACGAAGTTCTTTTAATATATGCGTGGCGGGAACACATGGAAAAACCACTATCACCACCATGGTGGCGCATATACTGAGGCATACCGGCTATGGCTGCAACGCTTTTTTGGGGGGAATAGCAGCTAACTATAACAGTAATTTCTGGAGTAATGAAAGAAATGTTTGCGTGGTGGAGGCTGATGAATATGACAGGAGCTTTTTGAAGCTGAGCCCCGATATAGCGGTGATCAGCGCTATGGATGCCGACCATTTGGATATATACGGAACAGCCGAAGCGATGGAGGAAGCTTTTATTGAGTTTTCGGGAAATGTAAAAAACGGCGGCGCATTGTTCAGCAAGCGGGGATTGGAAAAAACAAAGGAATTAAAAACAGGAAAACATTTTACGTATAGCCGTACCGGTAAGGATGCGGATGTATATGCAGATAATATCCGCAACAGGGAAGGAGGCTATGTGTACAATGTAAGCTGGGGTAGCTGGAAGCTGGATGATGTGGTATTGAATATGGGTGGTTTACACAATGTTGAAAACTCGGTAGCGGCCATTGCGGTTGCCCGTTACCTGCAGATAGAAGATGAAAAGATAAAAGCGGCCGTGGCTGACTTTAAAGGAGTGAAACGGAGGTTTGAATACATTGTTCCTGTAACTGAAAGGAAAAGGGTGGTATACATAGATGATTATGCGCACCATCCTGCCGAGCTGGAGGCTTTGATAACGGGGGCCAGGGATTTGTTCCCGGGCAGGAAATGTACGGTGATATTCCAGCCGCATTTGTTCAGCCGGACCAATGATTTCGCCCGGGAGTTTGCGGAAAGCCTGGACCTGGCGGATGAAGTGTTTTTGTTGCCCATTTACCCGGCAAGGGAATTACCGATACCCGGTGTAACAAGCGAAAGCATATCATCCAAAATGAAAAAAGCGCAGAAGAAAGTAGTAAGCAGGGAAGATATGCTGGGCTGGATCGGGAGCGTTTTTCTGCAGGAGGAGAATGGTTTATTGATAACAGCCGGCGCCGGCGATATAGATAAACTGGTAGAACCGGTGAGGAAAATGATTGTTAATTCGAAAATTTGAAAATGTGGAGAATGTAGAATGTGGAAGCAGGGGAATTAAATCTCAAATCTCGAATCTCAAATCTCAAATATTAAATAGCTCATGCGAGTAAGCAGGAAAAAAATAACAGGGTTTATCGCCGCCACTTTGTGGATAGGGGCTGCTATTGCCTTGATTATTTTCCTGATTGCGGCTATGCGTAAGCGTGATGATAAAACCTGCAAAGGTTTGGATATTGAAATAATGGATGTTAAAAACAACCTTTTTGCCGATAAAAATGACATACGTGGTATGCTTACGCATATGATGCCTGAAATAAAAGGCACAGCCCTGGCTGCATTCGACCTCCGGCAAATGGAAAAAACACTGGAGGGTAATATTTGGGTGAAAGACGCAGAGCTGTTTTTTGACAATAACGAGATATTACGCGTAAGGGTGTGGGAAAGAGAACCGCTGGCCAGAATATTTACTCAGGGTGGCAAAAGCTATTATATCGACAAAGATTTTGTTCGCCTGCCGCTCAGCACTAAGTTTTCCGCGCGTGTACCTGTTTTTACAGGCTGCCAGCTTGATAAAACAAAATGGAATAGTGCGGACAGTACATTGCTGCAGCAGGTAAAAGCCATCAGCGCCTTTATAGCTGCGGATGAGTTTTGGATGGCGCAGGTAGCACAGGTTAACTATAACGAAAAAAAACAGTTTGAGCTGATACCTACTATCGGCAACCATGTAATTGTGCTGGGCGATTCCGGCAGCCTGGAAGCGAGGTTTAAAAAGCTGTATGTTTTTTATAAAGAAGTATTGGTAAAAGCAGGGTGGAACCTGTATTCCACCATTGATATCCGGTATAAAGGACAAATAGTAGCAACGCGTAAAGACAGTACGGTTAAAAATATTTTTTATAAGCAAATTCAAAATACCAGCGATACAACGCAATAAATCAACCATCATGAACACTGAACAGCCCATTATTGTAGGTCTTGATATTGGAACCACCAAGATAGCAGCCATAGCAGGACGTAAGAACGAATACGGAAAATTGGAAATACTAGGTTTTGGCCGTGCCAACAGCAACGGCGTTCAGCATGGTATGGTGCTGAATATAGATCAAACAATAAAAGCGATACAGTCGGCGCTCGAAAACTGTTACGCGTCTAATCCTAACCTGGAGATCAATGAAGTATATGTAGGTATTGCGGGACATCATATTAAAAGCCTGCAAACAAGGGGAGATATTGTTCGTCATAACAATGAAGATGAAATTTCGCAGGCGGAAATAGATCAGCTCATTGCCAACCAGTATAAAACATATATACCGGCCGGCGACCAGATCATTGATGTGATACCCCAGGAGTTTACGGTAGACAACTTCCAGAATATTACCAACCCTATCGGCTACAGCGGTGTAAAGGTAGGGGCTAACTTTCATATCATAACCGGCGACAGGAATGCTATTCGCAACATCAACAGGAGTGTTGAAAAATCGGCGCTTAAAGTAAAAGACCTGGTGTTGCAGCCGCTGGCTTCGGCTGCCGCGGTTATGTGCGAGCAGGACCTGGAAGCTGGCGTTGTAATTGTTGATATAGGCGGCGGCACTACGGATTTGGCCGTGTTTTACGAAGGTATACTGAAACATACAGCGGTTATTCCGTTTGGTGGCGAAAACATTACCAATGATATTAAAACCGGGCTGGGTGTTTTAAAAACACAGGCCGAACAAATGAAAGTGCAGTTTGGCAGCGCGCTGGCGGAAGAGGCTAAAAGCAATGCGTATATCACCATACCCGGCTTAAGGGGTATGACGCCTAAAGAGATCAGCGTTAAAAATCTTGCAGGTATTATACAGGCGCGCATGAGTGAGATACTTGATTTTGTAACCTATCACCTGAAACAGGTAGGGCTCGAAAATAAAATGTTGAATGGAGGTATCATTCTTACCGGCGGCGGTTCGCAGCTTAAGCATCTTATTCAGCTTACAGAATATGTAACAGGGCTGGATGCGCGCATAGGGCTGCCCAACGAACACCTGGCATCGGGGCATATAGAAGAATTGACCAAGCCCATGTATGCCACCTGTATTGGTTTGATTTTGAAGGGGTATAATGTATACGAAAATTCCCAGGAAAAATTTAAATATCATTCCTATACTCAAAAAGAAGAGAAGGAAGAGAAGCCGGAAGAGGTAAAGTCAAAATCAAAAGAGAAAGGTATTGGCGTTGAAAAAACAAAAAAACGCGCCAAGAGCCTGAAGGAGTTCATGGATTCGATCAAGGGTGGATTGATAGAATTGTTTAAAGAAGAAGGTGATGAGCAGCTTAAGTAAAAGATGATAAGCACATAATATATTGACTAATCAATGATAAAACAGTATTAAAAAGCACTTACTATAACCATTATTTTTAAAAATCTTATTCAGTGCATAGCTACTGATGAGAAAAATTAACCTGAAGATTATGATACACTTTGATTTGCCCAAAGAAAAGTCCTCCATCATTAAAGTAATAGGCGTTGGTGGCGGCGGCAGTAACGCGGTTAATTACATGTTCGGCCAGAACATAGAAGGCGTGAATTTTATTATATGTAATACAGACGCCCAGGCGCTTGCGCAGAGTAAGATACCAAATAAAGTACAGCTCGGTCCCATGCTTACACAAGGTTTGGGCGCCGGCGCTAATCCCGATATTGGCAGGCAGGCAACGGAAGAAAGCCTGGAGGAGATCCGCAGCATACTGGAAGTGAATACCAAAATGGCATTCATTACCGCGGGTATGGGCGGTGGTACAGGAACCGGTGGCGCTCCCATACTTGCCAAAATCTGTAAAGATCTTGGCATATTAACGGTAGGTATTGTAACCACTCCTTTTGCGTACGAAGGCAAAAAACGTTTTGCCCAGGCGGAAGAAGGTATCAATAAGCTGAAAGATTATGTAGATACATTGCTGGTGATCAGCAACGACAAAATGCGTCATCAGTATGGTAACCTTACCATGCGGGCGGCATTTGCCAAGGCCGACAACGTACTGGCTACTGCCGCTAAATGTATTACCGATGTTATCAATTCAACCGGGCAGATAAATGTTGACTTCGCGGATGTTTGCACTGTAATGCGCGATGGCGGGGTTGCCATATTGGGAAGCGCTACCGCCGATGGTGAAAATCGTGCGCAAAAGGCTATACAGGATGCTATTAATTCGCCGTTGCTGAATGATAACGATATCCGCGGGGCAAAATGGATACTTATCAATATCAATTCTGCGGAAGGCGATACCGAATTTACAATGGATGAAGTGGATATTATTCAAAACTACCTGATCAGCCAGGCGGGGGAACATACCAATGTTATTATGGGGCTTGGTTATGACAACTCACTGGGCGATAAAATTGGTATTACACTGATTGCCACAGGGTTTGAGCATAAAAGTCCTTTTGAGGAGCCGGTAACTAAAAAAGAAGAGCCGAGGGAAGAAAAAATAATCCTTACGTTAGGCGAAGAGACGCCTGAAAAAAAAGCGCCTGTTGAGGAAATAGTAGAGAAAAAAGATCCGATGGCGCCGCAAATTGTAGAAGTGCCTGAAAATAAAAGTATTCTGGATATTGTAGCTTCAGCGCCTCCTGCTGCGCCCGAAACAGAGGAAAAAGAAATATTGACTTTAGAAATATCTTCTTTACCTTCATCCGGTACAGCATCCGTTGAACAACACGAAAGGAATATTGCATTGTCCGCCTCTGAAGAAATAACCCCGGTTCCGGATAGCAATCACAACATTTATAAAGAAGCTAGCACCACCCCGACGTCAGGTGGTTATTTGTCAAAACCATCCAACATCTATGCTGAGGAGACCAATCAATTACAATCCACTACAAGTTCTTTTGAAGAACCATCACCGGTGCAGAGTACTCCACCCTCCGACGGGAAGGTGAATGAAATGCAGATGGTGATTAAAGATCCCACTGCGGCGGACGAGCCCGTGGCGCGAACAACTCAAAGCGAAAGCTATTCGGTCGAGGAACCTGCGACGCAGGACGAGGCCGAAGATCAAAAAAGGAAGGCGGCTGAGCGTTTAAACAAGTTGCGCAACTTGTCTTTTAACTCAAACACTGCCGATCCTAATAATGAGTTTGAAACAGTGCCGGCATATGTCCGCCGCAATTTTCATTTAAAGGATGCGCTTGCATCTGTTGAAAAATTCTACAGCAATTATACTGTTAAGTCCGACGATAAGAACCAGGGGCAGATCAGCACCATCAATACATTCCTGGATGGTAAAAACCCGGATTGATCATGGCTGTTGTGCTCATAACAGGAGGTACAGGACTGATAGGCCGGCGGCTTTCTCAATTGCTTGCCGAAAAGGGGCATGAGGTAGTCATTCTTACCCGAAACGTTAAAAGCGCCGGTAACAGCAACTATGCGTTTGCGTTATGGGATCCGCAAACCGGAGCAATAGATGTAAATGCTGTAACCCGCGCGGATTATATTATCAACCTGGCGGGAGCCGGCGTTGCCGATAAGCGCTGGACAGCCAAACGTAAAAAGATAATCCTCGGCAGCAGGGTAAAAAGCGGGCAACTGATCGTAAAAGCATTGCGCGAAAACAGCAATCACGTAAAAGCTGTTATCAATGCCTCCGCTATCGGGTGGTATGGAGATGACAGCAGGCTGAATAATGAAGCCGCTTTTACGGAAGAGATGCCTGCTGATACCGGTTTTTTTGGAAAAACCTGTGCGGCATGGGAAGCGAGCGTTGCTCCCATAACGGAAATGGGCAGGCGATTGGTGATCATCAGGACAGGATTGGTATTAGGCAGGGAGGGCGGCGCGTTAAAAGAATTTATTAAGCCGGTTCGTGCGGGCTTTGCCGTCATTTTAGGAAGCGGCAGCCAAATGCAGAGCTGGGTTCATATAGATGATATATGCAGGATGTTCATTTACTGCATGGAAAATGAAAAAATGAGCGGTGTATACAATGGAGTAGCTCCTGTTCCTGTAGATCATAAAACCCTTACGCTGGAAATAGCGAAACAGTTGAAAGGTTCTTTTTTTATTACTATACACCTGCCTTCGTTTTTGCTGAAGTGGCTGCTGGGGGAAGTAAGCGTTGAATTGCTGAAAAGCCTGACTGTTAGCTCCGGTAAGATACGGAGAGAAGGTTTCCAGTTTCTTTTTCCTTCTATACAGCCCGCTGTAAAGGACCTGTTATCTGTAAAATGAAACCGAGTAAGGGTTGCAGGGTGCAAGTTTCAGGTGGCAGGTTGTGCAGGGGAAGGGGTATGAGATGGGAATCATAAACTATAAACCTCAATCTTCTTCCTTCCAACTATAGCGTATGTTCAATGCTACTACCAATTTTATTCTTTTTTTGTTCCTGGCTGCCGCAGGCTTTTCTTCCTGTTCTTCATACCGGTATATTCAAAAAATAGCAGACAAAGAATTATTTAATGATTCTGTGCTGGCAGACGCACATACCGGGATAGCGGTATATGATCCTTCGGCCCGGAAATTTGTATATAGCTACCAGGCCGATAAATATTTTACACCTGCCAGCAATACTAAGATCATAAGCCTGTATGCAGGGTTAAAATACCTGGGAGACAGCCTGCCTGCTTTCAGGTATAACGAGGCCGGCGATACCGTATATATACAGCCAATGGGTGATCCTACATTCCTGCATCCCGATTTTGCAAAACAGCCGGTATTTGATTTTTTGAAGAACTGCCGGAAGCCGCTGGCGATCAATAATGGTAACTGGCGTACCGAAGCATTGGGCGAAGGCTGGATGTGGGATGATTATAATGACGGGTATATGGTCGAGCGCAGCCCCTTTCCTGTATATGGCAATGTAATTAAATGGGTGCAGGTACGCGATTCCGGGAGTATTGAAGCCCTGGCAAGGCAGGATGCCTTTATTTATTCTGAACCCGATATTGACTGGAAAGTAAGCTTCAGCGGAGATACATCTGCAAGTACCTTTTCTGTAAAACGGGCGTTCACTGAAAATGTTTTTTTTGTAACCCAGGGCAGGGAGAAGAATGCCGAAAGGCAAATACCTTTTATTACCAATGAGCTATCATCGGGGCTGAGCTTGCTGGAAGATTCGTTGGGGAAAGCTATTGCTGTTACTTCCACCCCTGCTCGTGCGGGTAAGGTATTGTATTCGCAACCTGCAGATTCCCTGTACAGGATCATGATGTACAGAAGCGATAATTTCTTCGCCGAACAGGTATTGCTGATGGCCGCTGCCACCAGGCTGGATACGCTTGATGAAAAGGCGTTGATAGCATATGCGCTGAAAAACGAAATGAAAGGCTTCCCGCAAACGCCCCGCTGGTGTGATGGTAGCGGATTGAGCCGCTATAACCTGTTTACGCCGTACGATTTCGTATGGATCCTTCATAAAATGAAAGACGAGTATGGGCTGGAAAGATTAAAAAAAATATTCCCGTCGGGAGGCAAAGGAACTTTGCTTAATTATTATAAGGCAGATACAGCCTATGTATACGCTAAAACAGGTACTTTGTCGGGGGTGGTTTGTTTGAGCGGTTACCTGTATACCTCATCCGGGAAACCTTTGATCTTTTCGGTGCTGGTAAATAATCAGATGCAGCCTGCCTGGATGATCCGCAGGAAAGTAGAAGGTTTTTTGAACAGGATAGCCGGTAAAAAATAATATTGATAAGTTTGCATCGCTTACTGTAAAGCTTCATTCACTTAAATCATTATATATGGCGCATATTGATCTTGGAAACGGGCTGCCCGGCATTCGGGGATTAATGGCATATCGTCCTGAAACAGAAAAACCATTGAATCAACTGGCGGAAGCGCTCCTTCGCAGTGATGATAATACTTTGAGCAGGGGCGACAGGGAACTGATAGGCGCCTATGTATCTTATCTTAATGATTGTTTTTTTTGCCAGAATGTGCATGGCGCGTTAGCACAGCATTACATGCATTGCCGGGTGGAAGATATTGATGCGATCAAAAAAGATTTTTCAGCCGCCCCTGTATCCCCCAAACTCAAATCGTTGCTTGCCATAGCCGGCGCTGTGCAAAAAGGCGGCAAACAGGTAACTGCCGCGCTTATTGAAGCAGCCAGGGCGCAGGAGGCTACCGACAGGGAAATTCACGATACCGTGCTGATAGCGGCGGCATTCTGTATGTTTAACCGGTATGTAGACGGGTTAGGTACCTGGGCGCCGCAGGACAGGCAGTTTTACATTGACAGGGCGCCTCAGCGGGCAGTGGAAGGATATGCAGGTATTGACCTGCACAAATAACTTTTTTACAATAATTAATTTTTGCGCAATGACGATTTTTTCTAAAATTATTGCCGGCGAAATTCCCTCCTATAAAATAGGGGAAAACGAGAAGTGCTTCGCCTTTTTGGATATCTTCCCCCTGGTAAAGGGGCATACACTGGTAATTCCTAAAATAGAAGTGGATAACCTGTTTGATCTGCCCCCGGACTATCTTGCAGAATTGATACAGTTCGCCCAACCTGTTGCCAAAGCCATAGAAAAATCGTTCGATTGTAACCGCTGCGGAATGAGCGTGGTAGGACTCGAAGTTCCGCATGCTCATATTCATCTCATTCCCATAAATGCTATTGACGATCTTAATTTCACCAGGGGTAAGCTCAATCTTTCTCCCGGACAATTAAAAGAAATCCAGGAAAAAATCGTTTCTAATCTTGGTTAGATACAGCTTTCTGTTGTGTTTGAAGTAATTTAACAGGTATATCAAACCTGTTACAATGAAAATATCCGCTTTTTGTACCGGTTGGGTATTGTTGTACCTATTTTCATATTCATGTACAATGCATCATACCAATAAACATACTATGCCTGATGAAAAACAGATACAGAATGAGCTGTTGAAGATTACAGCCCTGTTGCGCGATACCTCTTTTGCGTTGGAAATGGCTGCCGGCCAGGAAGCAGCCTACTACTCTTCCGGTAATGAGGCTGCACCCGTGTTTTTGCCCGAAGGTTCGGATGCGTCTGTAATAACCCGGTCGGTAAAAGAAGAAAAAATAGCTATCAGCATTGCTCCCTTTTATGCGCTGGAGTGTGGGATAGGGGCCATTATGGAGCAGAGCGGAGGCACACCTGCGGAATGGATAAAGGCGCTGCTGGATAAAAAGCTGGATTCCGGCAAAATATTATTGCTCAACCGGTTTGCCAATGCTGCCTGGAAGGCGGGACAGCCTTTCCGGGGGCTGGAGCGGGTAACAAGAGCGGTGTTTGTATCTTCCTCGTTTTTGTCGGAAGAGGAGGTTCAGAAAGATTATGACCAGTTGTATGCGGCTGCAACAAAGCTGTTGCCTGCCATGCAGCAGGTTAAAGATGCTCCCCGCCAGGTACAGTTGCAAGGGCTCGGCGCCCTGTTAAAAGACAGGTTGTTTACCGAAGACATGGCAGCGCATATAGCGACGGCATATTATACCGCCTTGCACCAGCCGGTACCCTCCTTTTTAGAGCCAGGCGATGAAAGCGCTACAAAGCTTACAGGGGTGAAAGATGAGAAAATTGCTGTTAATATAGCGGGATTTTATGCCCTTGAGTGCGGGGTAAGCTATTTTGCAGCAGCGCAGCACAGGTTACCCTCTGAAATACTGCATGCCATTGTTAGCGATAGCCTGGATGCAAAAGAGAAAACGTTGTTCCAGCGTTTTGCCAATGTAACCTGGAAAGCCGGGCAGCCTTTTCGCGGATTGGAAAGAATAGAACGCCCGGTTTTTACCTGCTTTGATCTGCTACCGCCGCAGGAAGTGGAAAAAGATTGGGTACAGGTACGATCGGCAGCTAAAAAGCTGCTGAAGCATTTGGAATAATCGAAAATCTGATATCTCCTTATTTCTATTTAGTCACAATTCGATGGGGGTTACCGGCTATAAACTCCTGCCATGAACTTTTGCTCCGCTTAACCGGTTTTATTTTTTTGTCTTTTATAACCGAACTAAGCTGCAGTTGATGGCAAACGGCTACTGCCAGCGCATCGGAAGCGTCAAAAGATTGTATTACCTGCGAAAGATTGGCAATATGCTGCAGCATTTTCCACACCTGCTCCTTATCGGCATTGCCGTTCCCTGTAATGGATTGTTTTATTTTTCTTGGAGAATATTCAGTAACAGGTATGCCTGCCTGCATAGCTACTGCTATGGCAACGCCCTGCGCCCTGCCCAGCTTAAGCATGCTTTGCACGTTTTTTCCGAAAAAAGGCGCTTCAATGGCAAAGTGGTTGGGCTTAAATGTGTGAATGAGCGACAGCACTCTCTGGTGAATGATATGCAGGCGTTCGTAATGATCTTTTTCCGACGATAATTTTATTGCATCCATTTCCAATAATTTTATGCTACGTTCGTTAACCGCAATAACGCCATAGCCCATTACCAGGGTACCTGGATCTATTCCTAAAATGATCTGAGATTTTGTATGCAAATCCAATTGATTTTTGACCGGACGACAGTGTTGAACAAAAGTATCAAAATATTTATCAACCGCATTCTGGGTCCTGTTGTATTTATATGGCTTACCTGGTCTATTTACCAGCAAATAATACGGCAGCCCGATTTAAAACGATCGTTGCAATATATCAGTGAAGCATTGTATGGACCACAGGCATGGAAATTTTGGATGATAATAGTGCTGATGATCATAAACTGGCTTGCCGAAGCCAGGAAATGGCAGGTGCTGATGTTGCCGCTTCAGCGTATTTCGTTAGGGCATTCATTCAAGGCCATATTAGCAGGCGTTGCCTTTGCCTTAAATACTCCCAACCGCATTGGCGAGTATGGAGGGCGTATGTTATATGTGGAAGAAGGTAAGCGTTTGCGATCTGTTTCTCTTACGATAGTAGGAAGCATCAGCCAGCTAATTGTTACGCTGGTAATGGGCGTGGCAGGGCTACTGATTATAAAAGCTCCGCCCGCTGTTGTATCCATATATGAAAATGTGGGTAAGGGTTGGGTGATCTTGCTGCAGGCATCCGTTACAGGTGCGTGCATTGCTTGTATTGTTTCTTATTTCAGGCTTGGATGGCTGCTGAAGTGCTGTAAAAAAATGAAATTACCCGAAAAATGGTTCCGGCATATGCAGGTAGCGGCAGATTTGAATGTTACAATTTTGTTAAGAGTATTGTATCTTTCTTTTGGCAGGTATCTTGTATTCGTCTGTCAGTATATATTGATGCTGCAATTGATGCATGTGGACATTTCAATATGGCAGGCTTTCTGGTTAATAACTGTATTATATCTTATTTTAGCATTGATTCCTACAGTGGCTTTACTGGAGCTGGGCGTAAGAGGAAAAGCGGGAATTATGTTATTTGAAGTGTTCAGTGCAAATACTGTAGGCATCTATGCGGCATCTACAGGTATATGGCTGGTCAATTTAATAGTACCGGCGCTGGCAGGAAGTATGCTGGCGGCCGGGCTTAAAATTTTTAATACAAAGAAATGAGGCGGAAAATTTTCAGTACGCTTTTGCTGGTAGTTTTTAGTGTGCACCTTACCGCCGATGATGAATTTTGCGGTATAAGGAACAGCAGCTTTTCATCGGGTGAGAGAATTACACTGAAAGTGTTTTATAACGTGGTGGGTATTTATGTAGATGCCGGAACCGCTACTTTTACGGCATCACTCGACAGCTACAATGGAAAGCCGGTATATCACGCTGTAGGCGAGGGCTGGACCAATTCATCTTACGATTGGATATTTAAAGTGCGCGACCGGTACGAAAGTTATATTGACACCAATACGCTGAAGCCCTACAGGTTTATCCGCAATATAGATGAAGGGGGATATAAGAAGTATGAAAATGCCAGCTTTAACCACGAGGCGCAAACAGTAATAACTACCAAAGGCGTATATAAAACCAAACCCTGTGTTCAGGATGTGATCAGCGCGGTATACTATGCCCGTAATATTGATTTTGACAAATACAAGCCCGGCGAAAAAATATATCTTAGCCTGTTCCTGGATGATGAAATACATGAAATGTATGTACGCTACATGGGTAAAGAAACTGTTAAAACACGCTACGGAAAATTCAGGGCTATTAAATTCAAGCCGCTTCTCATTAAAGGTACCATTTTCGAAGGCGGGGAAAAAATGACGGTGTGGGTGAGCGACGATGGTAACAGGCTTCCTTTGCGTATAGAAAGCCCGATTGTAGTGGGCAATATTAAAGTGGATATGATGGGATACCGCAACCTCAGGTATCCGTTAAGCTCTATGATCAAATTCAGGTAATAAAAAATAATGCAATAACTATTTGCCTTTTTTCTTTCGCGGGTACGATCCTGTAAATACACATTTAATACCCCTGTAATTGCCGCAGCCCTGTTCTTCGCGCAAGGTTACCTTATTATTGCTGAAGCTTAATTCAAGCACACAGGCATCGCCCACCTGCCGGTAATATGCCACATTCGGCTTTGCCAGCCTGGCTTCTCCTTTCAGCTCTCCGTAACATTCATCTTTCCCGCTGTCGAAGTGAACAAAAAACAACAGGTGCTTTTCATCCTTACCATCTCTTACCGATACAAAATTTTTTTTATTCAGCACGTAATCTCCCGCCAGTTTATGCTTACGGGAAAAAGTATCAATCGGATTGTATACTTCTTTGGGCACCACAGGTTCGTTCGACTCTATCTTAATAAGGGTAAATGCTCCTGCATTGTTGTAAGCATAGGCATTCAGCTTGTAATAACGTTGTCCATCGGCAGCCTTACGGGTCTCGGATGTGGTAATGGTGAAACGCTTATCAATGTTCCCCCTGAGCGATTTGCCTTTATCAGGGTTATTTCTTACGAGGGGCATCGCTGTTTTAAAAGCTTTGTTCTTATCAAAGCATGCAATATAGCCCACCTGCTTTTCCTGCGTAGCGGCCTTTATCAGCAGGTAGGTTTCCTTACCGGGATCTTCAATTTTGCCAAGTGCGTATAGCTTGGGTTTCACGTTTTTTCCATAGTCTTTGGTATAAACGCTGTCCGGCACAAATTGCGTAAACACAGTATTGCCTATAAGCAAAGAGTCGGGCAGCTTTTTATTGATCTGGGTATCCGCAATGCTGTAAGGCAGGGTTACATCCTGGAAAAACCCGATGAAATCGTTGATATCAACAGGCTCTTCTCCGGATAAGTTTTTCTTTTTGCTTTTACAGGCAGCCAATACTGCCAGCATGGTACAAATGGTAATTATTTTTCGCATAAAAATGCATTTCAGGCTGTAAAATATACAATTTTATAGAGTTAGATATTCAATTAATGTTTGGACGTGCCCGGGTGGCCACCTGTAGGTATTGAAAAAGGTGAACGGGTGATTTTTATTTATGAAAAACTTTTTTTAGGTTTGTCTAAAATATTAATTAGACAAGGTGAATTTTTCTATTAGTGAAGAAGATTATATAAAAGCCATTTACCACCTTAAAGGCGATAAGCTGTCCGTGGCTACCAATGATCTGGCGGCAGAGCTGCATACCAGGCCCGCCTCGGTTACCGATATGCTTAAAAAGCTTGCTGCAAAAAAGCTGATACATTACCAGCCTTATAAGGGGGTGATGCTGAATACAGAGGGGCGTAAAATAGCCCTGGGCATCGTACGCCGTCACCGGCTGTGGGAATATTTTCTTGCCGAAAAATTAAATTTCAGTTGGAACGAAGTGCATGAAGTAGCCGAACAACTGGAACATATCAGCAGCAAAAAGCTGATAGAAAAGCTGGACGAATATCTCGGGTATCCAAAATTTGATCCTCACGGAGATCCTATTCCTGATCATTTGGGACGCATGCAGGCAACCGATCATTTACCGCTTACCGAGCTGCCATTGGATACGCCGGCTGTTGTGAACGGTGTAAGCGATCAGTCGCCTGAAATGCTGGAATTGCTCCGGCGCCGGAATATAGCTATAGGAACCGTGCTTGAGGTGAAAAAGAAATTCGGGTTTGACCACTCTATGGAAATAAAAATAAAAGACACACCTGTTTTTATTATAACAGAGCAATTGGCCCAAAATATTTTTGTACAATATGAGTCTTAAAACAAATACAGATGCTTCGCTGAGCGAAGTACATTCCAGTATTGACACAACAGCCGGGCACGGAAAGCCCAAATGGAAAAGAGTAGCGGCTTTTCTGGGGCCGGCATACCTGGTAGGTGTAGGATATATGGATCCCGGTAACTGGGCAACCGACCTGGCAGGAGGAAGTAAATTCGGGTATACGCTTATATGGGTGTTGCTGATGAGTAATATTATGGCGTTGCTGCTGCAAAGCCTTTCTGCCAGGCTGGGTATTGTTCGCGGGCGCGACCTGGCACAGGCTAACAGGGAAACCTACCCCAAGGCCATAAACTTTATTTTATACCTGCTGGCCGAAATAGCCATAGCCGCTACCGACCTGGCTGAAGTATTGGGCATGGCTATAGGGCTGCACTTGCTTACAGGCCTGCCGCTGATGTGGGGGGTAGCCATTACAGCGCTTGATACTTTTTTGCTGCTTTTTTTACAGCGCATGGGCATGAGGGTTATGGAGGCTTTTATTATTACGCTGATAGGGGTTATCAGTATCTCTTTTCTTATTGAAATTATTCTTGCCAAACCGCACCTGCCCGAGGTGGCTGTAGGTTTAATTCCAAGCTTGCCCAATAACGAAGCGCTGTATATAGCCATAGGCATTATTGGCGCCACTGTAATGCCGCACAACTTATACCTGCATTCATCGCTGGTGCAAACCCGTAAAATAAAGCGGGATGATAAAAGCATACGCTTTGCTTTAAAAATGAGCGTGCTGGATAGTACCGTTGCCCTTAATCTCGCCTTCCTGGTAAACGCGGCGATCCTGGTATTGGCCGCAGCTACCTTTTTTAAAACCGGGCGAACCGGGGTGGCGCAGCTGGAAGAAGCTCACCAGCTATTGTCGCCCTTGCTGGGAAGTAATTTGGCTTCTACCCTTTTTGCGGTAGCGCTTATTGCTGCCGGGCAAAGCTCTACTATTACCGGCACCCTTGCCGGGCAAATTGTAATGGAAGGATATTTGCGCATACGCATCAACCCATTGCTGAGGCGTTTGATCACCCGCCTTATAGCTATTGTTCCCGCGTTGGTTGTAATTGGCATATACGGCGACCAGGAGCTGGATGCCCTGCTGATATTAAGCCAGGTGATATTAAGTTTGCAACTGGGCTTTGCGGTAATACCGCTTATTCATTTTGTGAGCGATAAAAAAACGATGGGCGCTTTTGCTATTAAACCAATAATAAAAATACTGGCCTGGAGTATTGCTATAGTGCTGGTGTATCTTAATATCAGGATGGTGTGGGAGGAAATTACAGATGTGTTTTTAATGGAAGGCTATTTGCCTGCCAAAATACTGATAGTGGCATCGGGAATATTTTTTTTCCTGCTGCTGTTATATATCAGCTTGCACCCCGTACTATTTAAACTGCGTAAAACCCCTTCGCTCACTATACATCCTGAGCCGGCAGGAGCGCTCGACCTGCAGGTTCCCGAATTTCAAAAAGTGGCAATAGCGCTGGAGTTCAGCGAAAATGATAAAAAGCTTCTGTCGCATGCTATTGCACAGGGCAAAACGAAAGCTACTTACCTGCTGATACATGTAGTGGAAAGTGTATCGGCACGTATGCTGGGCAGGGAGAGCGACGACTTTGAAACCAAGGAAGACGAGAAAAGGTTATTAATGTACAGGGATGCCCTGATGGAAAAAGGATATAAGGCTGTAATTGGGTTAGGGTTTTATAAACGTGCGGGAGAAATTGTGCGGATAGTGAAGGAACAACAGGCCGACCTGCTGGTGATAGGGGCGCACGGACATAAAGGATTGGAAGATTTTGTGCATGGGCAAACAGTGAACTCCGTACGGCACGATCTTAAGATCCCCATATTGGTAGTAAACGTATAAGGCATATTATAAAAGGAGGAGAAAAACAGGGGCAAAATCATGATCATAGATTTAAACTATAGTATGATCAATTATATCAATTTGATTTATTGGTTTGATTCTTACAAATTTGTGATCCGAAACAAAAGATGTTTTTGATCAGGATACATTCCACTCGTATTTAACCTGCCGTTTTATGCTTGCATAAAAATGAACGGGGCTTACAGCTTGTGTTCTGGTTTAAAATGAAAAGATTTTAACGTTAGTAAAAATTATTAAACATGGAAAAAAACTCGAACGACATCAGCAAGTGCCCGTTCCACAATGGAAGTTCAAAACACAATGTGGGCGGCAGGGGAACACAAAACCGTGATTGGTGGCCCAACCAGTTGAAATTAAATATTCTTCGTCAGCATTCCTCTCTTTCTGATCCTATGGGCGGGGATTTTAATTATGCTGAAGAATTTAAGAGCCTGGACCTGGAAGCCGTGAAGAAAGATCTTCGTGCGCTGATGACCGATTCGCAGGATTGGTGGCCTGCAGATTTCGGGCACTACGGACCGTTGTTCGTGCGCATGGCATGGCATGCCGCAGGCACTTACCGTACCTCCGATGGCAGGGGTGGCGCAGGCGCCGGCCAGCAAAGGTTTGCACCACTTAACAGTTGGCCCGATAATGTGAGCCTCGATAAGGCACGCAGGTTGCTTTGGCCGGTTAAGCAAAAATACGGGCGTAAGTTATCCTGGGCCGATCTGCTGATCCTTGCAGGCAATGTTGCCCTGGAATCAATGGGTTTTAAAACCTTTGGGTTTGGCGGCGGACGCAAAGACGTGTGGGAGCCTGAGCAGGATGTATACTGGGGTTCTGAAACAACCTGGCTGGGTGGAGATATCCGCTATGGGCATGGGTCCGAAGGCGTGGAAAAAAGTGGAGGCGTACTTGTTTCGGATGATGACGCGGATGGCAAAATTCATTCCCGCGACCTGGAAAACCCCTTAGCCGCTGTGCAGATGGGTTTGATATATGTAAATCCTGAAGGACCCGATGGAAACCCCGACCCCCTGGCTTCGGCCCGCGATATCCGGGAAACTTTCAAACGCATGGCCATGAATGATGAAGAAACGGTAGCGCTCATTGCCGGCGGACATACTTTTGGTAAAACGCATGGCGCCGGACCTGCTACACATGTAGGTCCTGAGCCGGAAGCTGCACAGATAGAAGAAATGGGACTTGGCTGGCGCAACAGTTTTGGTACGGGTATAGGCGCAGACACTATTACCAGCGGTTTGGAAGTTACCTGGACCTCTACTCCTACAAAATGGAGCAATAACTTTTTCTGGAACCTGTTCGGCTATGATTGGGAGTTGATGAAAAGTCCGGCCGGGGCGCACCAGTGGAGGCCTAAGCATGGAGCCGGCGCCAACAGCGTTCCGCTTGCTCATGATAAATCCAAACGCCAGGAGCCGCGAATGCTTACTTCTGATATTGCCTTGAAAGAGGATCCTGTTTATGAGGCAATTTCAAGGCGGTTTTATGAAAATCCCGATGAGTTTGCCGACGCTTTTGCACGCGCCTGGTTCAAGCTTACACATCGCGATATGGGACCACGTTCTCGTTACCTGGGTACTGATGTTCCTGAAGAAGAGCTGGTTTGGCAGGACCCTGTCCCGGCAGTTGATCATATATTAGTGGATGAAAAAGATATCGCGTCACTCAAGGCTGAAATAGTAGGTTCAGGATTAACGGTATCGCAGTTAGTATCTACGGCATGGGCATCTGCGTCTACATTTCGCGGATCCGACAAACGGGGGGGCGCTAATGGTGCACGCATCCGGCTGGCCCCTCAAAAAGACTGGGAAGTAAACAATCCTGCACAATTGTCAAAAGTGCTGCAAACACTGGAAGCCATTCAGCAATCCTTCAATAACGCTCAATCCGGCGGGAAAAAAATTTCGCTTGCCGACCTGATCGTACTGGCAGGTTGTGCAGGTGTGGAGAAAGCGGCCCGCGATGCCGGCCTTGATATTAATGTACCTTTTACACCTGGCAGAATGGACTCGTCTCAGGAACAAACCGATATAGAATCATTTGAATTGCTGGAACCTGCAGCCGATGGCTTCCGTAATTATCAAAAAAGAAAATATACTGTTTCTACCGAAGAACTGCTGATTGATAAAGCGCAATTGCTTACACTAACAGTGCCTGAATTAACAGTGCTTATTGGCGGTATGCGTGTGCTGAATACCAACTATGATGGTTCTAAGCACGGCATTTTTACAGAACGTCCTGAAACCCTGACCAACGATTTCTTTGTAAACCTGCTTGATATGCGTACGGCGTGGAAGCCTGTTTCTGACGACAGGCAGTTATTTGAAGGATACGACCGTGCCACCGGCAATCCAAAGTGGACTGCCACCCGCGCAGATCTTGTTTTTGGTTCAAACTCAGAACTTAGAGCGTTGGCCGAAGTATATGGTTGTGCAGATGCCGCTGAGAAATTTGTAACAGATTTTGTAGCAGTCTGGGATAAGGTAATGAACCTGGATCGTTTTGATTTGCACGATTAATGCATAATCACTGATGAATAATTCTTAAGGTGACCGTATATACGGTCACCTTTTGCTTTTATAAGGTTTAAGTATCTGGTTAAAGCCGTTTTGTGTATCAGGCAGGATAAAATACAGTCAACATTGGGCATAATACGCTATTCCTCGGTTTATTATTTCTTCTACCTTAGAACTGTTAAATTTTTATTAATCAAATAAACTGCCTGCCATGCTTTCCTGTTGTAAATCTTGTTCTGTTTAAGCTCGCATATCCGCTATTAAGGAATCCGGATGATTATCACATTGATTGATGTACGAACCTACCCAATTGAATGCTGCCTGTATTCTCAACCTTTTAGTCTTTGAGAGTAGATTGTAATTTATTCATGGATCACTAAAAACAAAAGCCATGTGTTTACATTTGCACCAAACGATTGCAACATGTCTGAAAGCCTTGTCTGGCTTCAGAACGCAACTATTAGCTGCACTGCTGCTGCTTTTTTTCTCGCCGGTCTTTTCGCAGCAAAACATTATTTCGGGAAAAATAACAGATGAAAATTCGAATCCTCTCGGAGGAGTAACGGTCAGGGTTCAGGGTACCTCCACGGTGGCAACAACCGATGTGGACGGTATCTTTTCTATCAGCGCATCAAAAGGGCAAACCCTTGAGATATCATATGTAGGAATGATTGAACAAAGGGTAACTATAGGAAACGCCACTAATATTGAAGTGGTGCTAAGGTCGAAGGCTTCCTCTGATCTGGATGAGGTAGTGGTAACAGGGTATATGACACAGAAAAAAGCGGATCTGACAGGGGCTGTGGCGGTAGTTACCCCTAAGGAACTTACAAAGAGCCATGGAGGCACCAATGTAATGCAATCCCTGCAAGGGGTCGTACCCGGTATGCGTGTTACCACAGACGGTAATCCTGCGGGCAATGTTGGGATCCAGGTAAGAGGGTTAACCTCAATGAACGGTGGAGCTCCGTTAATTGTAATTGACGGTGTGCCCAGCTACATGAACTTAAGGGATATTAACCCGGAGAATATCGCGTCAATGCAGGTGTTGAAAGACGCCTATTCTGCCAGTATCTACGGTACGCAGGGTGGCGCGGGTGTTATACTTATTCAAACCAAAAAAGGGCAGGCTGGTAAGGCGAAAATTTCTTACAGCGGTTCCGTTGGATATTCTGCTTTTTGGAATAAGGTACCCATGCTTAATACCCAACAGTATGGAGAAGCTTTGTGGCGTGCTGCGGTTAATGACGGACAAGATCCTAATGGTTATACAAAGATATACGATTATGAATGGCATACAGACGCTTCAGGCAACCCGGTGCTGGATAAGGTAACGCCTGTGCAATACCTCAATGCAAATAAAACCATGTTAGCGGCTAATACCAACTGGCTGGATGCCATTTCTCAACTGGGGGTACAGCATAATCACCAGCTTACGGTATCCGGGGGCAACGAAAAATCAACATCATTGTTATCGCTGAACTTTATGCAAAATCAGGGGATCATGATCCACACCGGGTTTAAAAGGTTTTCGGTAAGGCTGAATACGGAGTATAAGGTGATCAATGACCGGTTGTCTATAGGAGAGAACATAGAAGTGGCCCATATCATAGATAATAATCAAAATGTAATGCATGATGCCATGGTGATGCCGGCTATTATCCCGGTTTATACTACAGATGGTGGCTGGGGTGGTTCTGCGGTGTCCTTAGGTATGGACGATTACTGGAACCCGGTAAGAACGCTTACGCTTAATCGAAAGAACGGCAATAAGTATAATAAGATATTCGGGGATGTACATGCGAACCTGGTATTGGTAAAGAATCTTACACTTCGTTCTCAATTAGGGCTTGTGTATACCGATGGGTATCACAGGAATATCCGCTTTAGTTTTGAAGAAGGCGGCGGAAAGTTCGACCCGATCAGCAATGTTAACCAGTGGTATTGGCGGGAAGCCATATTGGACCTTACCAATACGCTCAACTACAAATTCAGTATCGGGAAACACAACCTGGATGCGCTGGCCGGTATGCAGGCAAACAAATTTACAAGTGAAACGATGGATGTCGCACGTCAAACACTTGCGTTCCAGAATTATGATTATGCTTACCTGAGCACTGCTACCGGAAATATGTCCATGTCGGGAAATGGAGATAAGTATAATCTGCTTTCGTATTTTGGAAAGTTCAATTACTCTTTTGATTCCAGGTATCTTTTGTCAGGTTCGTTAAGGTACGACGGGTCTTCTAAGTTTGGCGCAAACAACCGGTTTGCGTTGTTTCCCGCTTTTGCGGCGGGTTGGCGTATCAATAATGAAGCGTTTATGGCCGATAACCAGTTTATCTCCGACCTGAAAATACGTGCAAGCTGGGGCAGGAACGGAAGCCTTGCGAATATGACTTCGTTGGCTGCTAAAACCTATTTTGCCTCCAACTATAATTATACATCCTATGCTATTACCGGGAATATTTCATCCAATCTTCCATCGGGCTTTAACAGAGAGCGTACAGGCAATAGTGATTTACGATGGGAAACTACTACGCAAACCAATATCGGTGTAGACTTTGGATTCCTGAGCCAGAAAATTTCGGGCTCTATTGACTTCTATAAAAAATATACCGATGGCATGTTGATCCAGCCTCCTTACCTGGGTACCTTGGGTGAAGGCGCTTATACCTATTATAATGCGGCTAATATGACCAATAAAGGTGTGGAATTAACACTGGCCTATCAGGGTAATACAGGCAAAAGTTTCAGTTACCAGGTTAAGGGAAATGTTACTTACAATAAGAATATTATAAACGATTTACCTGCTTCGGTTAGATATAGCTGGGGAGGCAGTGCTTTGAAAGGTGATGGTATTGCAGGACATCCCTGGGGTGCTTATTACGGGTTTATTGCAGATGGTCTTTTTAAAACCCAGGAAGAATTGGACAACTCTGCGGAACAAACGGGTAAGGGATTGGGAAGGATCCGTTTCAAAGATATTTCCGGGCCTGATGGCAAACCTGATGGAGTAATAGATTATGATTATGATAGAACATGGATAGGGAATGGCCCAATTCCAAAATGGGAATATGGTTTTGGGGTAAACCTGGCATATAAAAACTTCGACTTCTCTATGTTCTGGCAGGGCATTGGCGGCATAATGATTTATAATGGTTGGAAAACCTACAGTGATTTCTGGAATGTATGGATACAGAATGGTTTCAATCATCCTTCCCGCATATTGGGAGCCTGGTCTCCTGAGAATCCTGGTTCAGATATTCCGGCGTTGTCAACCAATAATGTAAATGATGAAATAAGAATGTCGACCTACCTTATAGAGCCTGGTAATTACCTGAAGATGAGAAATGTTCAATTGGGGTATAACTTCCCGCAGTCACTACGTTCAAGATTAGGGATGGAAAAGCTTTACTTTTTTGTAATGGCTGAAAATATAATTGGATTCAAGAGTAAAAAGTTTACCAGTCTGGATCCGGAAACACCTGATGGCGCTGCTTACTCTAATCCTTATGTAAGACCCCAAATTTTGAAAGCAGGAATTGAGGTGTCATTCTAATCACAACATATCACTGTAAATGAATTCACATGAAAACATTATCTAAATATATTTTGATATCAGCGGTATGCATATTAGCTATCAGTTGCAAAAAGTTTTTAGAAGTCACTCCACAAAGAGTGGTGACCGAGGAAAACGTAAGTAATCTCGAAAATATTAATGGGTTGGTAGTGGCTGCTTATGCCTGGATACCTCATGCAGGGGTTATTAACCAAAAGCAGGCAACATGGCTGGCGGATATTAAATCTGACGATTCTTATAAGGGAGGCGGTGGAATAGGCGACCAGATACCCTGGTACCAGTGGGAAGTTTTTTCCCTGAATAATCCCAGCACCGGCAATAATGATGGTATCTGGTACGGTCAGTACCAGGGTGTATCAAGATGTAATACTGCCTTAAGAGCCTTGAGAGCTATAGACGAAGCATCATACCCTGAAAAAAAACAGAGAATAGCTGAGGTTCGTTTCTTGCGCGGGTATATATTTCTTGATCTGAAAAAGTGGTACAGGTGGATACCTTATTTTGATGAAACAGTAGCGAATGATTCTATCGTAAAAATTCCCAACAGGCCCGATGGTGCAGCTAATGATCTTAATTTATGGCAAAATATTTATGACGATTTTGCTGCAGCCGCTGCAGATCTGCCGGAAACACAGGCCGATGCAGGGCGCCCAACCAAATATGCCGCTCTTGCACAAATGCTGGAAATATTAATGTGGATGGCTTATGAGCAGGATGACCGGCACCAGCTAATTAACGTTAACCAGGAAAAGCTGACTGAGGCATTGAGTGTGGCAAATCAAATTATTTCCGGCGGTAAATACAGCCTTGCGCCGGATTTTGCCATCAACTTTTTATACAGTTACGATAACCAATCGCCCGAATCTATTTTTGAATGGCAGTATTCGCATGGAGACGGAACCCCTAATGGTAATTTAAATTTTGGCACTCCGTTGAACGCTCCCTGGTGGCCACCCCAGTTTGCATGTTGCGACTTTCACAAGGCTTCAGTAAATCTTGTCAATGCTTTTAGAGTAGATGCCAATGGTCTTCCACTGTTTGATACATACAATGACGCGGAAATTGTTAATAAAAATACCTACTTTGCCAGCAATACCTGGGATCCCAGGATCAGCCATACTGTAGCTGTTCCCGGACTTCCCTGGAAGTACCAGTCTAACCTGTTGTTCGACAGCAGCGGATCAAGAGATCCGGCTAACTATGGCTATTTTAATTCCCTTAAAGAAAATGTGGAATCTGATTGCGCCTGTCTGGTAAACCTGTTCTGGATGCATAATTCAAAAAATGAGATCGCTATACGTTACAGCAGGATATTGCTTCAGAAGGCTGAAATATTGATCCAGTTGGGGCGTGAAAATGAGGCTTTACCTATTATAAATGAAGTTCGCCAACGGGCATCGGAAAGTACCGGCCGGTTAAAGTTCGCTAACGGAACGCCTACTTTATCGTATCATATCAGCACATACCAGAACGGGGTGAATTGCAACTGGACGAAAGAGTTCGCATGGAAAGCCCTGATGTTTGAAAACCGGCTTGAGTTTGCGATGGAAGGAATACGCTGGTACGACCTTGTACGCTGGGGTATAGCAGAACCGGTGCTGAACGCTTATTTTGCAAAAGAGTTCCCGAGAGGCCGCCCCTGGATGAAAGATGGACATTTTACTGCCGGGCGCGATGAATATATGCCTATTCCACAGCCCCAGGTAAACTATTCGTTTGGTGTGTATAAGCAAAATGTGGGGTACTGACCGCCGGGGAATATGTGCAGGAAAGAACATATATTGGTAAGTATTTTTTTTAATAGCACAGGATAGCGTGATCCTGGAACCTGTTCAAATTATAAATTTTAAAGTATCGTTTTCGTATGAAGCCGTTTCGTCTTTCAAACCTTTTGCTCTTACTGTTTGTCGTGTATTTAGCTGCCGGTTGCAATGCTCCTGCTGTTAAAGAAGAAGCGATAAAAATAGACAGGGAATATGTGCTGGACTCAAAAATGACCGGCTATACCGGTGTTGGCGGAGATATTGATGGAATAAGAAACCCGGTGTTACGTGCTAAAAAAGGGGAACGGGTACGGGTTCAACTGATCAACGGTGAGCTGATGTCGCATGACATCGTATTTGAAAAATCGGGTGTAAGAAGTATCCCGATCGTTCAAAAGGGAGATACTACAAGTGTGGTGGTGGAAGCAAAAGAAGACGATATTTACTTTTGCAGTATTCCCGGGCACAGGCAGATCATGAACGGTCGTTTTGAGATTGTTGAAAGCTTTGAAACAGCAGCGCCGGATGAAGGAGTATCGCCCCGCAAAAATGGAAGACCTTTAAACCTGGGCTTTGAAAGAGGAAGTTTACAGGACTGGAAAGCCAGTGGAGATGCATTTGGGGCAAAGTCTGTTGCATTTGATGCCGCTCCTTTATACCCCGACTCGATACAACTGAACCAGGATGGCGATTATTATGTTAGTAGTGGCGGCATTACCGGTTACCAGTTAAAAGGAACACTTACTTCAGAAACTTTCGAGATCACTCATCCCTGGGCCACATTCAAAGTTTCGGGTGGCGCGCTGGAAGGAACGAGGGTTGAGCTGATGCTCGAAGATTCGGTAAAGCCATTTTTTAAAATATCGGGCCCGGTAACCGCGGGGTATATAAGGGGTACACGCCAGGCTGTTTTTCGCCCGGTAGTGGTAGACCTGCGGCCTTACCTGGGTAAAAAAATGTATATACGTTTGGTTGATGAGGAAAACGGAAAGGTGCCGGAAATTCACTATATAGGCGATAATGTTTGGTCGCATATAGCTTTTGATAATTTCCGGTTTCACAAAGAGGAACCCAGGTTTTTAAATGCATTGAAGCCGGAGGATATAGTGATATTGCCTGCAAGAGATGTAGTGCCACACGCGGGTCTTTCAGGGGCAGACGCGGTAAAAGCAATGACGGTTCCGGAAGGTTTTTCCGTGCAGCTAGCTGCTTCCGAGCCTGAAATAGTGAAACCTATAGCGTTCGCGCTCGATGACAGGGGAAGGCTGTGGGTGGTAGAGTCTCAAACCTATCCTGTAAGGGCTGAGGAAGGAAAAGGAAGAGACCGCATCCTGATTTTTGAAGATACGGATGGAAACGGAACGCTCGATAGCAAAAAGGTTTTCACCGAAGGACTAAACCTTGTAAGCGGTATCGAGTGGGGACACGGAGGTGTGTGGATAGGCGCCGCTCCTTACCTGATGTTTATTCCTATTGATGCGTCGGGCGACAAGCCGGCCGGCAAACCACAGATATTGCTGGACGGATGGGGATATGAAGATACGCATGAAACATTGAATACTTTCCGCTGGGGACCTGACGGATGGTTATACGGTACGCATGGTGTGTTCACCCATTCCAATGTAGGAAAACCCGGCGCACCGGACGCAGAACGGGTACGTATAAACGCAGGTGTATGGAGATACCACCCGGTTAAGCATGAATTTGAAGTATTTGCTCATGGTACCAGCAATCCATGGGGGCTCGACTTTAATGATTACGGGCATGCTTTTGTAACTGCCTGTGTAATTCCGCACATGTATAATATGATACAGGGAGGACGGTATTTCCGCCAGGGTGGAAAACATTTTAATCCCTATACTTACAGCGACATAACCACTATTGCGGATCACGTTCACTGGGTAGGTAATGCCGGGCCGCACGCGGGTAATTTCCGGTCCGGTTCTGCCGGTGGCGGACATGCGCATGCGGGCGCTATGTTTTACCTGGGTAACAAAAAGTGGGGACTGGACAGGAATGCCCTCTATATGAACAACCTGCATGGACACAGGATGATCTCGGATGTTATTTCAAAATCAGGTTCGGGGTATACTGCAAAGCATGGCGGAGATTTTATTTTGAGGAATGATTCCTGGTCGTTGTGGCTGAATTTCCAGATCGCTCCCAATGGATCGGTATATGTAATTGACTGGTATGATCAGAATCAATGCCACAATCCCAACCCCGATGTTCACAATAAAACGCTTGGCCGTATATTCAGGATATCTCATAAAGATGATACCTGGGAGCCTGTTGATCTTTCTAAAAAAACCGATGCGGAACTGGTGGCGTTACAGCTTCACGAAAATGAATTTTATGTACAGCATGCCCGCCGTTTATTGCAGGAAAGAAAAGCAGGAGCGGATGTTCACCAGGCGCTTTGGAAAATATTAAATGAAAACCCGGATGCTACGCGTAAGTTGCGTGCCCTGTGGGCACTACATGCTACCGGCGGCGTAAGCGAAGAACAACTGACCGGCTTATTGGATAATGACAATGAGTATGTGCGGTCGTGGGCTGTGCAATTACTGGCAGAAAATAAAAAAGTATCGGCCGCTGCGCAAAAACGTTTTGAAACCCTGGCTGCCAAAGACGCTTCTGCTGTGGTTCGTTTATATGTAGCTTCAGCGCTTCAAAGGATGGAGCTGTCTCAAAGATGGGAAATAGTAAAAAATCTGTGTACGAGGGGCGAAGATATTAAGGATGCAAATATTCCGCTGCTGGTATGGTATGGATTGGAGCCCCTGGTGGAAGCAGACCCCGGACGTGCGGTAGAACTGGCAATAAGCGCGAAGTTGCCTGATTTGTTGGTATATACCATTCAGCGTATTGGTGCTATAAGCGATAAGAGCGCGGTAGACGTTCTTCAAAAAGCAAAACAAACACTTCAAAAAAATACTGACGAGAACAGTAAAACAGCATTAGCAGCTATTGAACAGGCTTTGCTGGAACGCAAATAAAACGAAAGACACATTAAAATGGATGGGTTGATACGCTTCGCATATTTAAAGCGGCGTATTGATCCATCCATCTTGTTTGCATGAAATTGAAATTTCACAATACACCCAATCAATCAACCACATTCCCCATTTTCATCTTAATTTAGTGCGATTAATACCGGGATATAAAAGAGTATTCAATGAATTTGAAAAATGCTTCCGTATTGGTGATAGATGATGACCAGGACGTTCTTACGGCGGTCAGGCTCCTGTTAAAAACAGAGGCCGGTTCGGTGGTTACAGAAAAGAACCCGGAAAATATACGCTGGTTGCTGTCAAAGCAATCCTTCGATTTGATTATGCTGGATATGAACTTTAACAGCTCTATCAATACCGGCAACGAGGGGTTGTACTGGCTGCGAAAAATTAAAGAGCTTGGGGCGAACGCGGCGGTGATCATGATTACCGCATATGGAGATATTGACCTGGCGGTGCGTTCCCTGAAGGAAGGAGCGGCCGACTTTATGGTAAAGCCCTGGCACAATGAAAGGCTGATCGCTTCCATAAAGGAAACATTAAAGCAAAAAGGAAATACGCAACAAAAGGAAATGTCCGATGCTTCCGATACCATTATCGGGACCGAACTGCTTGGCAGCTCTGAACCAATGCAGGACATTTTTCATAAGATCAATAAAATAGCGCCTACCGATGCTAATATCCTGATATTGGGAGAAAACGGCACAGGTAAGGATCTGATAGCGCGGGCTATTCACCAGCAATCATTACGTAAAGACAAAGCTTTTGTGAAAGTAGATGTGGGCGCGCTTACTGAATCGTTGTTTGAAAGTGAATTGTTCGGGCACAGAAAGGGCGCGTTTACCGATGCCAGGGAAGACAGGGCGGGAAGGTTTGAGTCTGCAAATGGCGGAACCCTGTTCCTGGATGAAATAGGAAATATATCCCTGCACCAGCAGGCAAAGCTGCTTACGGTTTTACAGAGCCGGATGGTAACGCGGTTAGGCGCTAACCAGGCTACACCTGTTGATATCCGTTTGGTTTGCGCTACCAATGTTCCGCTTGGGGAGCTGGCCAATGAAAACCGCTTTCGGAAAGACCTGATATACCGTATCAACACTGTTGAAATAACGGTGCCTCCTTTACGCAAACGGCAGGAGGACATTGTGCTGCTGGCTAAACATTTTGTGCAGCAGTATGCTACCAAATATTTAAAGCCAATGTTAACGCTCGACGCTTCGGCAACCGAAAAGTTAAAACAATATCATTATCCTGGAAATGTAAGGGAGCTGCAGTATACTATTGAACGCGCTGTTATAATGTCGGATTCGGAGAAGTTAAGCGCTGCGGATCTTATTTTTTCACCTATAGAATCTACCCCTGCCGCTGCCGATGAGCCCGATGAGCTCAATCTTAGCATTATTGAAAAGAACGCTATATTAAAAGTGATCGAAAAGCACAATGGCAATATCACCAAAGCGGCAAGAGAGCTGGGGCTGACACGAACTGCCTTATACCGCAGGCTGAGCAAATACGATATCTGAATAAAGGTGTAAGGCGTAGGGCATAAGGTATAGACCTTCCGCCCCACAGCTTCCACCCCACACCTTAAAAAACTATGTTTAAAAAATACGAATGGCGCATACTGGTAAGGGTACTGTTGTTGTTTGCAACGTTGAGTGTAACGGCTTTCCTCCTGGTTAAAGGCGCCGGCTGGTATATATACCTGGCGTTAACGCTGCCGGTAATAGCATATCAACTGATTGATTTTTACCGCTTCCATAAAAAGGCGCAGGACGAAGTTTCGCAGTTCGTGGAATCCGTTCATTACAGGGATTTTTCGAGACATTTTGATGTGAAGCAGGCTCCCCTGGAACTTCAGCCCCTGCGAAGGGGGTTTAATGATATCAATACCACATTTAAAGTTATCAGTAAAGAACGGGAAACTCAGTACCAGTATCTTCAAAAAATACTTGAGCTGGTAGACACCGGCATACTTTCCTATAATCATGAAAACGGGGAAACGGGCTGGATGAATGAATCGCTCAAAAAAATGCTGGGCATACCTTATCTCAAAACCATTCATTCGCTGGAGAAACGTGACCCGAAATTATACCAGGAAATAATATTGTTACGGCCCGGCGATGGCAAAGTAGTGCAGATAAACAGAGATAATAAAATAATGAAGGTATTGCTTTCCGCCACGGCTTTTCAAACCGATAATATTATTTATAAGCTTATTGCTTTTCAGAATGTGGATGAAGCGTTGGATGAAAATGAAGCCCAGGCATGGCAAAAGCTGTTAAGTGTAATGACCCATGAGATCATGAATTCCGTGGCGCCTATTTCATCGTTGGCCGACACTTTAAAAAACCGGCTGCAGCTTGCTTCCAGGCATATGGAGGATAAGGAAGGAACAGTGGAAGATCTTGAATTGGGTATTATAACGATTAAAAGGCGAAGCGAAGGATTATTGAAATTCGCGGAAACCTACCGCAACCTGAATAAGATCACAACCCTTAGTCGTACCAAAGTATATGTACGCAACCTGTTTGAAAATCTGTACCAGTTAATGGAGCCTACGCTGGAGCAGAAAAAAATTGATATTGATGTAATATTAAAGGATACGGAGCTGATGGTAGAAGCAGATACGAACCTGGTGGAGCAGGTGCTTATCAACCTGTTGGTAAATGCTATTGAAGCGGTTAAGGATAAGGAAGAGCCGCATATAATATTATCTGCTTACAAAGCGCCCAACCAAAGAGTAGTTATTAAAGTGGCCGATAACGGCACGGGTATACCTGCCGATGTGCTTGATAAAATTTTTATTCCTTTCTTCAGCACTAAAAAAAGCGGGAGCGGTATTGGCTTAAGCCTGTGTAAGCAAATAATGCTGTTGCATAAAGGAAATGTGCAGGTACAAAGCAAAGAAGGCGAAGGAACCGCTTTCCTGTTACTTTTTTAACCAGCCGTTCCGGTCCATCCAGTTTTTAAGCCTGTTCATCCAGGCGTCTTTTGTAGTGGGGTTGTGCATGCCGAACCCATGTCCGCCGCTTTGATAAATGTGCATTTCAGCGGGCACTTTATTTTTTATCAATGCATGGTAAAATACAATACTGTTATCGGGGGGTACGGCGCCATCGTCTGACGCGTGTACCAGGAAGGCCGGAGGTGTGGTTTCATTTACCTGTAATTCGTTGGAGTAGTTATTTAGCTGCCCGGCGCTGGCATTTTCACCCAGCAAATTTTTAAATGACCCGGCATGGCCGATAGTTGTGCCGGAGCTGATAACCGGGTAGATCAATACCATAAAGTTAGGACGAACACTGATGTTAGCAGGATTGCTCACCAATGCTTTATCGTAGTGCGTTCCTCCGGTAGAAGCTAAATGCCCTCCTGCGGAAAATCCCATAATGCCTACCCGGTCCGGGTTGATATGCCACTTCTTTGCATGTTGCCTCACTGTAAGCAGCGCCTGCTGCGCATCCTGCAGCGGGGCTATGGAAGGATCGGGTTGGTTTTTTGCGTTGGGCAGCCGGTATTTTAAAACAAAAGCGGCTACCCCCATTTCGTTGAATTTTTTCGCCACGTCATAGCCTTCATGTCCCGCCGCTACAATAGCATACCCGCCACCAGGGCAAATTACAACAGCGGTTCCGTTGGCTTTGGATGCATCAGGCAAAAAAACAGTGAGCGTTGGCCGGCTGATATTGCTGATCCGTAAAATGCCTCCTGAAGTGTCGGATTTTTCCTGGTTTGCACCAGGAATATTGTTGGGTATTTGATTGGCGGGGTATAAATCGAGTTCCATGGGTTTGTTTTGTGCCGGTGCAGCATACACCAGGATAAGCGCTGCTGATAAAAAAGCAAGGTACCGCAACATGAGCTGTTTATTTCCGGAAAGATAATTATTAAGAAGGAAACTATTGACAAATAGAATTACAGGAAAATATCATTTTCAACTTCCCAGGTAAATGGTTCGCTGAATGTCTTTAGCGCCTTCAATTCCCGGAAGGTCAAAGATTTCCGGGAGGTTTTTTTAGTTCCTGTATCATCGTTGCCTTTTGTTAACAGCCTTCTTTTTGTTAAAAAGTTGTAGCTGTAGTTTTCATAATCATGCGTTGCCCTGTGAAAAGAATATTTATCCGCACCGATCAATGCAAACTGCTTTTGCCGATAGCGAAATTTGTAAGCCGTATTGGTTACATACCAACTGCCTGCGTTGTAAAAAAGCTGAAACCTTATTTCCAGTATTCCTTTGTTGATCGCCACTTCCTGGTAGGGGTCGTCCATAGCGGGGTTGTCGTGCTTCAAAATAAAAGTGTTGTTTTGTTCCGCCACCGTAAAACCGGCATCAGCCGGTTCTTTAAAAAGTATCAGCAATATCCTGGGTTGTGTTAACACGGTATCGTCCATACTGTTCAGCAGCGAAATACTGTCTTTGTGCTGGAGGATGATCACGGCATCCTTAATATGGTCTTTGTTCAGGTCTCCAAAGGCGCTGTCGAGGATTGCCCAGCCAGGAGGCACAAAATCGTGAATGCTTTGTGCTTTTGATTTGATTAAAGGATAGGTAAAATCCTGCCCGTAGGAAACGCCGAGCAAAATTGTAAGAATGAATGATAACAGGTATTGCATAAGCTGCTGTACAACGTTAACACTTTCATGGATGTTGTGGTACGGGAACCGCGTAAGGAAATTTGCCTGTGTTGTATCCTGCCATGCAGGTGTACGGAGTGAAGGTACAAAAGTCCATAGTTAATTTTTTGCTGAAATGCACCCGGTTCAGCCCGGGTTTTACAGCAGGCCTTCATCTGCGAAGCTGAAATATCCTTCTTCACTTACAATAATATGATCCGCTACCCGTATGTCGAAAAAAAGCGCCGCTTCTTTTATTTTGGCTGTAAGAGCTTCGTCTGCCCTGCTGGGCCTTAAGCTGCCCGACGGGTGATTGTGGCATAAGATAATGCTCACCGCTTCTTCTTCCAATGCCTTTTTTAATATGATGCGCGGGTCGGCAACCGTACCGGTAATACCACCTTTGCTTATAATTTCGGTATGTTTTATTTTATTGGACCTGTTTAAAAATACTACCACAAATACTTCCTGCTTGTTATCCTTTAAGAGTGCCTGCAGGTAACGGGCAATGCCTGAGCTGTTGGTAACTACCGGCCTTTCCAGGTTTTCGCCTGCCTGCCGGCGCCGCCCAAGTTCCAGGGCCGCGGTAAGTGTTATTGCTTTTGCTTCACCAATGCCTTTGATCTTCATCAAATCTTTGATAGAAAGCTTACCCAGCTCGTTCAGGTTGTTTTTGCCCAGTTGCAGTATTTCTTTGGCAAGATCGAGGGCGGATTTTTGCCGTGTTCCATTTTGTAAAAGAATGGCTATCAGTTCAGAATGACTTAAATTTTCGGGTCCCTTATTGCGGAGCTTTTCCCTGGGCCTGTCATCCTCAGCCCAGTTTTTGATAGATGTTTTTTCAGGTTGCATAATTTTAAAGCTTTTCAATCGTTAACAGGGTTGTAATTTATCCAATTCCTTTTTAATAAACCTCAAAATCTGTAATCTTATGAAACTAACAAATCGCCAGTTGCTGCTTGGCTCGCTTCAACCTCTTCTTTTTTGCATAGGAATGTACTGTGTAATTCTTATGTTTTCGGTATTTGTTTGTTCTTCGGTATACCATACGCTTAAGGGCGGTAAAAAACAATCTGCCCCGGAAGTTGCTACTACCGCATCCCTGGGTTCTCCCGATCAGCCGGCAGATCATCATTACAGCCGGTAAACAGGTTTACACATATTGAGGTATTTTATGAACAACTTACTCAAGGCTGGCAGCATTTTTTTGGGCGATGCTACGTAAGTTGCCCCCTTATTTTTATCTTCGCCGCTTATCCACCAATTTATGCAGCCAAAGGCGAAATTATTTTCTGGTACTGGTTCCCGCTACCTGGCGGAGAAAATAGCACAGCAATTTGGACAGCCATTAGGAAAAATAAGCATACAGCGTTTCAGCGATGGCGAAATTCAACCCACTTTCCTGGAAAGCATCAGGGGCGATTATGTTTTTTTGATACAGAGCACCTTTTCGCCGGGCGATAATATAATGGAACTGTTGCTGATGATAGATGCGGCGCGCAGGGCATCGGCCTACAAAATTATTGCGGTATTGCCCTATTATGGCTATGCCCGGCAGGACCGGAAGGACAAGCCCCGGGTGGCTATAGGCAGTAAGCTGGTTGCCAACCTTTTAACCGCCGCAGGCGCCGACAGGGTAATAACTATGGACCTGCATGCCCCGCAGATACAGGGGTATTTTGATATTCCCGTGGATCACCTGGATAGCTCGGCAATTTTCATCCCTTATATTGAGAATCTTAACCTCGAAAACCTTACCTTTGCCGCCCCCGACGTGGGAAGCGCCAACCGTATACGTGAAATAGCCAGTTATTTTAATGGTGAAATGGTAATATGCGACAAGCACAGGAAGCGTGCTAATGAAATAGCAAGCATGGTGGTGATAGGCGACGTAACCGACAGGAATGTAGTTCTTATTGATGATATATGCGATACCGGCGGTACCCTGGCAAAGGCAGCGGGCTTATTGCTCGAAAAAGGCGCCAGGAGTGTGAGGGCTTTATGTACCCACCCCGTATTAAGCGGTAACGCGTATGTGAATATTCAAAACAGCGTGCTGGAAGAAATGGTGGTATGCGATACGCTCCCGTTAAGAGAGCATGTGGAAAAGATAAAAGTGCTGAGTGTGGCGGAACTTTTTGCGGCAGCTATTCGTAATGCATATGAAAACCAAAGCATTACCAGTTTGTTTATCCACAGCCAGATGAGGAATAAGTAGTTAATATTTAAAACAACATAAACAATGAAAACAATTACAATCGAAGGACAACTGAGGACCGGAATCGGGAAAAAGGCCACCCGTGAACTCCGCTCTCAGGGGCTGGTGCCTGGTGTAATTTATGGTGGTACCGCAGAAGTGAATTTTCAGGCTCCGGTACTGGCTTTTAAAAACCTGGTATACACGTCCGATTTCCAATTGGCAAAAATTAATGTGAACGGCCAATCGTACAATTGCATTCTTAAAGACATTCAGCTTGATAAGGTAAGTGACGAGCTGAACCACCTGGATTTTTTGCAGTTGGTAGAGGATAAGAAAGTAATAGCCAACATTCCTCTTAAGTATACAGGCGCTCCCGCCGGTGTAAAGGCAGGCGGTAAGCTGGTTACTAAAATGAAATCTTTAAAGGTGAAGACCTATCCTAAATATTTAAAAGAGAATATTGAAGTGGATCTTACCAACCTCGAAGTAAACGGTAACGTAAGAGTAGAAGATGTAATAGAAGAGAATTATGAAATATTAAATTCTCCCCGTATTCCTATCGCGTCGGTAGTAATGACCCGCCAGTTGAAGCAGGAAGAATCTGCGGCGGCTGCCCCGGCAGCTAAAGGAGGAGCCGCGGCTCCGGCAAAAGCTCCGGCGGCAAAAAAATAGCCGGATAAACCTTTTTAATAATTCATACCCAATCCTCTATGAAGGATTGGGTTTTTTATTGTACTAATGGCATTGCAGATAGTATGTCTAAATTTTTAATTATAGGACTTGGAAACCCCGGGGCAGAATACAGGCACACCCGTCATAATATCGGGTTTGATGTGGTGGATGCTTTTGTGGCTAAAAATAATGGCGGCTTTAGAACAGACCGCCTGGCCGAAGTAGCCGAAGTAAAATGGAAAGGCAGGATATTTATATGTATAAAACCTACCACTTATATGAACCTGAGCGGAAAGGCGTTCCGGTACTGGATGGATAAAGAAAAAATACCATTGGAAAACACGCTTACAATAGTTGACGATCTGGCATTACCGCTCAGTAAGCTTCGGCTGCGTGCAGGGGGAAGCCATGCAGGGCATAATGGTCTTGCGGATATACAGCTAACCCTGGAAACCGATAAATATCCCAAACTTCGTTTTGGTATAGGCAATCATTACCCCAAAGGAATGCAGGTAGAGTTTGTATTAGGTAAATGGTTTCCCGAAGAAATGGAAATAGTAAAACAAAAAATAGAAAAGAGCGTTGAAGTTATTGAGAATGTTTCTGTTACAGGATTGGATAGGACAATGAACTGGGTAAATACGATAGAATTCAAAAAATAAAGCGGACTTTTACGTAGTAACATTCGCTAAAAAATTATCTGAACAGTATAAGATTCAATTTGTTTGCCTTAAATTAGCATCTTACTGTTGCTATTATTGTCCTGCTATCCATCTTCCTTGAACAGCCATGCTGATTTTTTTTAATAAAGTGATTTATACCGGCTAAAATATTGATAAAAATTGCTTGAATAAATAGTATATGAAGATATTCTGCATTGGACGTAATTATGTTGATCATGCAAAAGAACTGGGGAATGAAGTACCATCTGAACCGGTAATTTTTATGAAGCCCAAAAGTGCTTTATTACAGTCGCATACGCCCTTTTATTACCCTGAATTTACCAATGAGCTGCATGCGGAGGCCGAACTGGTGCTGCGTATAAGCAAAAACGGGAAATATATCCAGGAAAAGTATGCCTCTAAATATTACAATGGCATAACGGTTGGTATTGATTTTACCGCCCGCGATATACAGGATGAGCTGAAATCTCAGGGATTACCATGGGAAAAAGCCAAAGCCTGGGATAATTCAACCGTTATCGGCAAATGGCTTGATATTACTCCTGATTTAAAGAAAAATGATATAAATTTTTGTTTATATAAGAATAAGGAGCTGGTGCAACAGGGTAATTCAGAACAAATGATATTTAATTTTGATAAAATCGTGTCTTATATATCCAACTATTTTTCATTAAATATCGGGGATGTGATCTTTACCGGTACGCCTGCCGGGGTAGGAGAATGTGTGGTGGGTGATGAACTGGAAGGATTTATTGAAGATGAAAGCCTGTTTGAGCTTTCTATCAAATAAATGACCAAAGGGTTTTCCGCTTTTTTTTAAGCTCCGTAACGCGGGGCTTTTTTGATTGTATAAAAAGATAAAAGCCGCATATGCTGCGGCTTTTCAAAACCCCGATCCGATCCAATGCACCCGATTCATTGCATGACCAGGGGTTGTTTTTGACCGTCCCTGTATTTTAATGGGCAGAAAAAAATGTTACAATTAACTATTTTGCCCGATTTGTTTCATAATTTCAAGCGGTTTACGGTTATATATCTTATTCTATTTAAATTGATACCCCCTCCTTTGAAGAAATTTTTGCTACATTAATTCTCTACAATTCAAAAATGCAACACCCTGATCAAAAGTATATAACGGCGTTGGTAGAAAATGACGTGGTTTTGTTAGATGAGCTTTACCGGAAGTTTTCGGGAAAGATAAAATGGATGGTTTTACAGAATAACGGCTCCGAAACCGAGGCGGCCGATATCTTCCAGGATGCGCTGCTTTCAATATATAATAAAGCGAAAACAGGCGATTTTACGCTTACCTGCCCCTTGGAAGCTTTTCTGTACCTGGTTTGTAAAAACAAGTGGCTCAATGTGTTGAATAAAAAGAAAACACAAAAGGTAACAAATACCGATACAGATGGATTTAATTACATTGGAGAAGACAATTTTAAGCTGGCGGAAGATTGTGTATTACAGCAGGAAAGGAGCAATTTACTGGCAGAAAAGCTGGCGGAAATGGGTGAAAGCTGCAAACAGTTGCTGAAATTGAGCTGGAGCGGTATATCTATGGATGAGGTAGCGAAGAAGCTGAATGTAACGTACGCGTACGCCCGCAAAAAGAAATCGGAATGTATGGCCAGGCTTATCAGCCTTGTGAAACAATCTCCAAAATTTAATTCATTGAAATGGTAATCTTATGAATGCCTACAGCACCCTTGACATTGAAAATTATCTTGGAGGAGATATGACGGAAGAGGAAAAGCAGCGCTTTGAAGCCGAGCTGTTATCAAATGCCGAATTGCGTACATTATTTGAAATATATGACGCCATAAATACGGAAATGCAGCATGCCCAGAAATACAGTGAGCAGGAAAATGCGTTAAGAAAAACACTGGAAGGGCTGAATACAGCTTACTTTTCTTCCGCCGGATCGGTTGCTCCTGTAGTGGCTATACACAAATCGCGTAGTTACCTGAAGATTGCGCTTTCGGTAGCGGCGGGGGTATTGCTTATTTTTTCGGCATATTTAATGTTTATAAATAACGGTGATGCTACAAAGCTTGCCGGCAGGTATGTAAATGAAGAGTTAAGCCATTTAAGCCAAACCATGGATGGCGCGAAAGACAGCTTACAGCAGGGCATTGCCGCTTACAATAAAAAAGAGTATACCAAAGCGATCGAATTGTTTGAAGCGGTTTACAAAGCGCATCCCGATAACAGCGATGCCCTGCGGTATGCAGGAACAGCCTACCTGGTTACAAAGCAATACAATAAAGCAATCGAATACTTTGATGAGCTGGCGGCAAAGAAGGAGCTATTCAGTAACAATGGTTTATTTCTAAAGTCAGTAACTTTATTACAGCGTAATCAGCAAGGTGATAAAGAACAGGCTAAACAGCTTCTGGAAAAAGTAATAGAGGAAAAAGCTGAAGGAGCAAAAGAGGCAGCGTTGTGGTTGAAGGAGTGGTAAGTTAGTATTCCTCTTAAATGGTTGGGTTCCTGCTGTGACAGCAGGAATTTTTATTGCGCAATATAATTGTACCGGCTAAAATATAGTGTATGAAAAAAGTTCCCTACTTTTTATCACGCTCAGCCTGCAATCTGCAGGTCCTTTTATTTCTGTTAGTATTGATGTTTGCAGGATGTGAATGTGGTAAGAGAAAAACCACGTTTCCCGACTGGACAGAATATCTTTCAAAGGATAAGCCGGGTATAGTTAAAGAAGATGTTGACAGGCAATTGATTGTTTTTATAAAACCAGGTACCGACAGAAATGAGTTTAACAGGTTTGTTGATTCCGCGTTTATTTCAGATAAAAAATATCCATTAACCATCCTTCCTGTTTGCGAAAGCTGTGATTCAACAGTATTGTTGTTGCAGGGCAGTGGTGTAGATGCTTTTATTAGCGGAGAAGTGGCAAAAGGGGGAAGCACGACCAAAACAAAAGCGACCGTTTCGGGTGAGAATGGGGTTTTCTATTTTTCAAGCAATAAGCTGATCGGGTTCGATTTGTCGCAGCTTACCAGAACAACAGCAGCTCCGTTAGCTAATATTTCGTATACAGATTCTGTAACAATTGCCGTATTTGACACGGGACTGGAGCCTGGTTTTTTTGAGGGATACCTGTTTAGTGATCCCGATACTTTATTATGTATTAAGGAAGCAGGTAAAGGCTGGAACTTTCCAGGCTGGTCGGCCAACTGGAAAGATGATCACCAGGGGTTGCACGGAACTCTTGTATCGAAGTTTATTTTGAATGAAGTTGAAAGATACCGGAAAACAAAAGCAAAAATTCTACCGCTGAAAGTATTCGATTCAACAGGTACAACAGATCTGTATACATTGTTATGCGGTTTCGCATTTGCAGGAAAAAGCAAAGCAGACATTGTGAACGCGAGCTTTGGTTTTTATGAGTCAAAGTACAAGTTCAGGAAAGGTGAACTATCCGGCGATACCACTTCTTCAGCGCTTCTCAAAAATTTTATCTATTCTTACCTCACGCAAAAAAACAAGCTGTTGCTCTGCGCTGCGGGCAACAGTACCGACGATGTACCAGATATACGTGATCTTGATAAGATAAACTTTTACCCGGCATCGCTTTCTCCCGTACTTGCGAATATTATTCCTGTTACGACGGTAGGGATTGGTGAAAAAAAAGTAAGGGTTGTCAGTCCTGCACAAAATTTTTCACCTTCTGTTGTACAATTGGGTGTTGACGCAGATGTTATTGAGGGTGACCACTTCGGTTTTGTGAATCCACTTGATCCATCTGCCGGGGAAATAGTTGTTGGTTCCTCCTTTGCGGCGCCTGTCGTCACCGGCAAGCTGGCAGCTTATTTTGACAGCTATAAATCGTTGCTTCAGCAGCCTGCAACGATAACGAATGCTATGCGCGACAGTATCTTTACTATTATAAGAGCAGCTTCATCCCCCGCATTCCTGGTTATTGATTCTTCCCTTACTAATAAAATAGCCGGAGGAAAGGTAATACTGCGTGGAGCTGTTCCATCAATTGGCAAAGAACGCGCACCATTGCGGAAGGTATTGCTGGAAAAAGAGCTTCGGGTCCGCAAATAGAATGGTAATGTTTTTAGCACAAAAAAATATTGGTTGTCGTGTAAAATCTCTTTTTACGGGATGGATAGTATATTGTTTAAGCATGGCCCTATGCATCAGCGTTGAAAGCAATGCACAGGTTACTCCAAAGCAAATATGGAATAGTATTATTCAGCTTGAAGGGAACGCTTCATTTTCAGAAACCGAAAAATTGCAGAAAGCCGATTCGCTGAAAAGGCTTATGGATGAGGAGAGATTTGAACATGATTCCGTATACGCGAGGCTGTTACATCGTATTGCCGTTTTAAAATACCTGCTTAATAATGAAATCGCCACACAGGAATGTATAGATTACACAATGCTTGCCGTACAAATAAACAGCTCCGGGAAAAAAAACACGAGCCCTTATTTTGTAGTAAACAGTTATTTAAACCTGGGAGGGTATTTTGAAAGTACCGGTTTTTTCCGGAAAGCGTATTTATATTACGATAGTGCAATATTGTATAACCGAACGAAGCAGTTGTTTAATCCTTTGGCGCCCTTATGTTACTCCAATAAAGCTATCATTGGATTTAGGCTGGGTGACTATCAAAAATGTATTGAGGATTGCAGTAAGGGTATAGAGGAAGCCAGACAGGAAAACAATGCAGAGCTTTTGTTGGCACTGAGCAATCAGCGTGCGCAGGCATATTTGTATATGCAGCAGTTAGCAAATGCTTCTGCCGATGCAGACATAGCGGAAAGTTGCGCAAAGCGTATTAACAGCAGCTTTGAGCTGGCTACAGCCATTAAAACAAAAGCGCTGATAGCGGGTGAATATCATCGTTACGAACACGCAGAAGCATTGTTCAGGCAGGCCATAAACGAAAGAATGCTTGCACAGGATGCGGCTCAGATATCTGACGACTACACAGATATGGGCAATTTTTATATTCGACAACGCCGCTATAAGCAGGCAGAAAATTGTTATTTGAAAACTATTCAGTTTGCAAAAAAGGCAAACAATCCCGAAAAGCTTTCAAAGGGGTATATCAACCTGGCCGAAGTATGCTTCCGTCAAAAACAACAAAACAATTATTCCGCCTGCCTGCAATATTATAAAATGGCGTTGCAGGTGTATAACATACAGGAGCCATCCATTCTACAAAATTCAACTTTACGCAGCTTATCTGTTGTTGGTAATACAGATCTGCTGGTAGTAATACTGGCTAATAAAACCGAACTGCTGCTTGACATGTATCGTACTACTCAAAAAAAAGAGTATATCCGGGCCTGTATAGCAACTGGTATGTTGATGGATTCTGCTATTACGCAGGCGCGGCATGAGCAAACAGGAGAAACAAGCAAACTGTATTGGCGTAACAGTACACGAAGCTTTTTTGAGAACATGCTTGAAGCGTGTTATATAACAGGAAATATGGAAATGGCTTTTTTCTTTATGGAGAAAAGCAGGGCAGTTTTGTTAAGCGACAAATTGAATGAGCTGGGAGCGGGTATATACCTTCCTTTTGAGGCGGCAAAAGAAGAACGGTTGCTGCAATTACGGGTAATTAATGAAAGAGAAAAACTGAGTAGGTTGGCTGTAGATGAAACTGCTTTTAAAGAACAGGAAATAAAATATCTCCGGGAAAAGGAAAATTTTGAACGGTATGTAAGAACGCTGGAGAATAATTATCCGGCATATTATCAATATAAATACTCAGGTATAGTACCTTCTTTACAAACATTCAGGCAAAAAATTACCGGTGCTACTGCTAGTTTTGTGCATTGTTTTGTGGGTGATTCAGTGACTTTTTTTTTGAAAATTTCGCCCGGTGATGTGAAAATGTTGCGTCTTACAAACAAGGAGCTTGACAAAAATCAAATGGCCATTTATGTAAACCGGTGCTCGGATAAACAATGGTTGAATAATCATTATAACGAGTTCGCAGAACTGTCATACAAATTGTATCGCACTATATTTGAGCCTCTGCATATAACCGAAAATCGCATAATTGTTTGTCAGGATAATATGTTATTGCCATTTGAAACGCTATGTTCTGATAAAGCGGGCGCCGGCTTTCTTGTAAAAAAATACATGTTCAGCTATGTATATTCAGCATCGTACCTGCTTCAATTGTTTACTATTAACCCAGCATCAGGAGATTTTATAGGATTTGCGCCAGTGTCATTTGAACCCTATCTGGGTGTGCCTGATCTTACAATGGCCGGCAAAGCCATGAAAACAGCAGGAATGCATTATGACAATATTTTGCTGCTTGAAAATAAGAATGCAAGCCGTAATAATTTTATACACAAAATGGGAAGATACCGGATTGTAAACGTTTTTTCACATGCTATAGCAGATACCGGAAGCACTGCCCCGCTTTTATATATGCAGGATTCACTGATCAGGCTCCAGGAGCTGCAATTGATCCGGGAGCCATCTACGCAGCTTGTGGTGCTGAGTGCATGTCAAACCAATGTAGGCAGAAATGAAACCGGCGAAGGGATATACAGCCTTGCAAGAGGGTTTGCATTTTCCGGAATTCCTTCTGTATCGGCTACTTTATGGAAAGCAGATGAAGATGTGGTTTATTTTATTTCAAACAGGTTTCATGAGTACCTGGCAAAAGGATTGTGGAAAGATGAGGCATTGCAAAAAGCAAAACTTGATTTTATTAAGCAGGGAAACAAAGAAGGACTGCTTCCCTATTACTGGGCGAATATGGTGTTGATAGGCAGGTCCGAACCTGTTGACCTTGCAGGAGCCAAAGAGGTAAATGAAACACGATGGCTGATCTTTATTGTAATAGGGCTGCTAATAGCTGCAGTTTTGGCAATAATATATTATTTTAGAAAATCTATCGTTAAACAAAAACAATCAATGTATGAAAACAAAAACGAAGTCTCCTAAATCAACCAAAGGAAAAGCTGCTCCGCGGAAAAGCGAAAGAATGATGATGGGAAAAGTGGCAAAAGGCGGAAGTACAAGTAAAACGGTAGCTAAAGTAGGGTGAATAGATTGGTTATAGTCCTGAATCAGAGGTATAGTGCATTGATCCGTAAGATCGAAAAAATGTAGCCCAATCAAAGAAAGTCCCCCGGCCATTACCTGGGGGACGTAAACCACGCACATGTCCAATGCTGTTATCAGCGCAGGGGGAACTTTAGTCCTGCATATACACCCCAGTTATTGAGGTTATTGATATCACCATATTTAAAAGGCATGTAATTGTAATGGGCGCCAATGGTTATGCCCGATGCGCTTTGTTTTCCAAATGGAACAAATAATCCGGCCTCGGGCGATGCGGCAAAATACAGCCCCGTTTTCCCGCTGGAGAATTCGCCCAGGTATTGATTAAAAGATACCAGGTTACCTCCCACACCTGCGCCTACGTACGGTTGTATAATGCCGGAAGTGCTGAGGTTGTATCTTACTTTTGCAAGAACCGGAATGGCCTGTACCGCGTTGGTAAGCACAGCCGATACAGTGCCTTCTTTGGTATTATACAGCGCACGTGGAAATTTTTCTTTGAAGCTGTTATAGCCGGTTTGCAGCCCTGCCGAAAACCTGCCGGAAAGCCCGTATAAAATATTCGCATTCCAGTTCAGGTAAGAGGCTTTGCTCACCACATCCGATTGAAAGCTGCCGGTGGGCATATTCAGTCCATAATTAATATTCATGTACATTCTTCCCTGTTGCGCATAATCGGCGGTTACCAGGAAAACAAAAGTCACCGTAACGGGCAATATTATTTTAAAGGATTTCATGGTCGTTGTTGTTTTTTGGATGATTGTTTTAGTTAGCTGAAGCCTTTATATAAGGAGATTGCTCAAATAAAGCGTTTACCTGCGAAGCCGCGGTTTTTGAATCGAATATGCCGGAGCCGCGTATAAGACCATTCCATATACCTTTGATTTGCTTGTCCGTTCCGGCATCTTTCAGGTCAACCATGTCTATCGAAAGTGCTCCTTCCCTTATGCTGTACACCGCGTACGAGGCATATGGAAAATAATAATTGTAGCCACCGTATCCCCAGTAATAAGGGTCCCAGTAAGCGTCATAATATCCCCAGTAGGAGGGATAGCTGATCACGCCGGTGTAGCTGTTCACTACTTCGCTGATGTTGATCCCTATATCGGGTTGTGCGCTTTTGTCTACAAGCTGGTAGCCTCTTTGCTGCATATTGTCTTTAACAGCCTGGATAAATACCGCGTATGTTTCATTCAGGCTTTTCTTTTTAAGCGCACCATCGCTTACTACCGCTACTGAATCGGAAATGCTGTATGTTTTAAAGCTGCCGAACGAAGCCGTACTATCGTAATTGGTTATATATATCCTGCTTTCCTCATCCGTAAGGTTTTTAACAGGATCTTTTGCACAACTGCTTAAAAGCGCAGAAGCGGCTATAACCGGCGCTGCCAAATGGTTGAGAAGCGTTTTCATTGTTTTGTCTTTTTTTTCTGCTGTTTGACTGCCAGGGAAGTCCGGGGTTTACACGTAAGGCGGTCATTAACAATGTGCTAACACCTGCTCGGGAAATGTTAAAAACGCGTATCAACTGTTTACATAGCCATACCGTTGGAAAAAGGTACCAGGCAGGGTTTGTTAATGTCAATAATAGTTTATACTTAGTGTTTTGTGTTTAGCACTTACATAAAAGGATGCACAGGCTGTTATTTACAGCTATGTTTTCGGGATATTCACTTTTTTATGTAACTTATCTCTGGTTAGCGCTTATGTGGATGTGTAATGTACAGTCAACATCATTTTACCAACACCATCAATGAATTGGTCTGCCGGGAAAATATTGCTTCTAACGTTATTTCTGACCGTTTTAATGGTAGCGGTAAGCGTGTATATTTCCATCAACCAGTCCAATAAAATAAACCAAACATTTGCTTCCATCGGGCATACGCATGATGTTTTATACAGCGCTGAAAAGCTATTGTCGGCTACAAAAGAAAACCATTCTTTAATACAGGGGTACGTACTGTCGGGGGATGTTGTATACCTGGATTCACTCGGGCAGCTCAAAGAAACGATCGGTGATGCGTACCAGCAATTAAAAAGCTTTACAGCCGGCAATATAAAGCAACAGGCCCGGGTAGATTCGCTTTCGCTTTTTGTTGAGAAGGCTGCTGCTGTTACGGATAGTATTGTAGTATTAGGTAAAGCTGCTGACAGGAACGGGGTGATGCAATTGGCAAATCGTACCCATATCCGGGAAAATATCATCAATGTAAGCCGGTTGATCAGTGGTATTGAAAAAGAAGAACAACGGTTGTTGCAGCAGCAGCAGCGGGAGAATATTAGCGCCATCGCATCCTTTAAATCGGTTTTGTATGTGGTGTTAGGATTATTGATCATACTCATGATTATGCTGGTGCAAAAGCGAAGACTGGATGTAGCTGCAGATAAAAATGTTGATTCGGTAACAAAATATAACGCGTTGCTGCTGGGGCACATCCAGGATGCGGTGGTTTCTACCGATAAAGATTTCAGGGTAATAAGCTGGAACAGGAAGGCAGAAGAGATCTTTGGCTGGACCCTGAACGACATTAGGGGAAAAACAGTGGCGGAAACGTTGAACCCCGTTTTCTATGAGGGATCGAGAAGCAGTATGTTAAAAAAATTTTTACAAAAGGGCGCCTGGGAGGGTGAAGTGATCCTGCACAAAAGGAACGGAATGCCTGTAACGCTGTTGCTGTCGGGGTCCATGATCGGTAAAGATTCCGGAAAAATGGCGGGAGCGGTAATGATCGCGAAAGATATAAGCGCCAGGAAAGAAGTGGAAGAAGGATTGAAAAAGTTCAACCTGGAGTTGGGTAAACAGGTAGAAGACCGCACTGCGGAAATAAAGAATATTATTGAACGGCTTGTAGGTTCCGAGAAAAAGTATAAGCTGTTGTTTGACAATAACCCGCTACCTATGTGGATGATCACGCTTCCTGATCTGAATATTACGGATGTGAATGATGCAGCGGTACAGCAATATGGGTACTCCCGCAGAGCTTTTTTGCAGATGAACGCGCGCGACCTTCAGTTGCAGGAAGATATTGCGGGGTTTGAAAAAAGGATCCAGGTGCTGGAATCCGGTTTTCAGAATGCCGGTATATGGAAGCATCGTAAAAAGAACGGCGAGCTGGTTTTTGCAGAATTGTTTACCTGCGAAATGGAACTGAATGGCAAGCCTTTGCTTCTTGTACTATCCAACGATGTTACTGAAAAAATTAAAGCCGAGCAGCAGTTACGGCAGTCGCTCGAAGAAATCCGTATGCTGAGCGGCCATTTGCAGGAAGTAAGGGAGGAAGAGCGGAAAAGCATAGCGCGCGAAATACACGATGAGCTGGGGCAGCAGCTTACGGTGCTTAAGATGGATATAGCCTGGGTGATAAGAAAGTTAGGCAATAAAGAACAGGAAATTATAAAACGTTTAAAGGATGTGCTGGATATGACGGATGCTACTATTAAAGCAGTGCGGAGGATATGTTCTGAGCTGCGCCCTACGGTGTTGGATGACCTGGGGCTGACAGCCGCGATGGAGTGGCATGCCCGGACCTTCGAAAAAAACACGGGGCTGGCTATTAAGCTGCATATGCCGGAAACGGATACCAGTTACCCGCCCGATTTAAAAACCGGGCTGTTCCGAATTTACCAGGAGTCGCTTACTAACACTGCCCGTCATGCGCAGGCAAATAACGTGGATGTATATCTGAAGCTGGAAGGTGACGCTATTGTATTGCATATAACAGACGATGGAAAAGGATTTGATACTGAAACAGTGGGACAAAAAAAAACACTGGGCATACTGGGAATGAAAGAACGCAGCTTAATGATGGGCGGACGCTATAAAATTGAGAGCAGCCGGGGAAAAGGCACGGCCGTTACCGTGGTAATCCCCCTCGGGCAGGGAACTATGGAACGCGTGCGGATATAACAGAAAAAATTAAGTATATTAGACAGCTATTAATAGATAATTAAAAAGCAGTTAGTTATCTTTGAATACCGCAAGTAGTATGTTATGATAAGGATTCTTATAGCTGATGATCATGCAATAGTCAGGAAGGGGTTGAAACAATTAATTCTTGACGAATACCCTTCTGCAAATCTTGCCGAGGTGAGTGATGCGGAGAGTCTCATGTCGAAAATAACAGAAGATAACTGGGATATTGTAATATGCGACCTCAGCATGCCGGGAAGAAGCGGGCTGGACGCTCTGCGCCAAATTAAACAGGCCTATCCTTCTATACCTGTACTGATTATGAGCATGTATCCCGAAGATCAATATGCGTTAAGGGTTTTAAAAGCCGGGGCATCGGGGTATCTGAGCAAAGAGAATATTCACGATGATATTATAAAAGCCGTACGTACGGTAATGCTAGGAAAAAAATTCATTACTCCTTCGGTTGCGGAAAGGCTTGCCCAGGCGTTCGAAGAAGACCAGGAAGAATTTTCGCACGAAAAGCTTTCCGACAGGGAGTTCGACGTGTTTAAATTACTGGCCGTAGGAAAAGCCGTTAGTGATATAGCGGAGCAATTATCATTAAGTGTAACTACCGTAAGCACCTACAGGGCCAGGATCCTCGATAAAATGCATATGAAGTCGAACGCTGATCTTACCCGTTATGCACTGAATAATAACCTGATTTAACCCGGCTGCAGTAGTGTAGTATTTTGTCTACAAATTTTCTGCTTTTCATCCTACAAGTTTGGCGTGCATTCTTGTATAATTTCCTTGTTTAGTACTCTTTTATGTTAAGGATTTTAATAGCAGATGATCATGCGTTTATACGCAAGGGGTTAATACAAATACTTAAGGACGAGTTTACGCCTATACATATTGAAGAAGCAGAGGATACCCAGGCGTTGTTAAAACAGGCTTTTATACAATCCTGGGACCTTATTATTTCTGATATTTCTATGCCGGGCGGAGGTGGATTGGAAGCGCTGGGCATTATTAAAGAAAAGCTTCCGGAACAATTGATCCTTATACTCAGCATTTATCCCGAAGACCAATACGCGCTGCGTGTAATGCTTGCCGGCGCGGCTGGTTATCTTAATAAAGACGCCGCTCCCGAAGACCTGGTTACGGCTGTAAAAAAGGTTTTGTCGGGCGAAAAGTATGTTACGCCGGTAGTGGCGGAGCAAATGCAGCAAGGGGAGCAGCGGAATAAATAGGATGTGCCTGCACCGCTTTCCAAAAATTCATTCTAATTGTTGCTGCATTTTTCTTACCCTGTCTTCCAGCTTTTCGGAAGTAAGGCTTTCCCGCATGCTGTCTACTTTAATAGGAAAGCAAAACGGCGTAAGCTGTTGGGGAAAGGTAATAACGATATCTGATTGCTGAATGCGCTCCAGCATGTTCCTGAGCCTTACTTCTTCCATCTGCTGATCCAATACTTCCCGGAAGGATTGCTGTACCAGAACATTGCCCGGATCGTATTCCATAAATACTTTAAAAAGCAGGGAGGCGGATGATTGCAGGTGCCTTGCTTTTTTCTGCTCACCCGGAAACCCCTGGAAGATCAAACCTCCTATTACTGCGACGTCTCTGAATTTGCGCATAGCCATTTCCGTTGCATTCACGCTTCGCTGTATATCGTTCAGTAAGTTATCCGGAGAAAAAAGCTCATATACATTGCTATCGTCTACCGGTATGGGCTGGTCGCTGAGCAGTTCAAAGCCATAATCATTCATGGCAAATGAAAAAGTAATAGGAGTAATACTGCTGATACGCCAGGCAAGTATAGCCGCCATAGCTTCATGCACCAGCCTTCCTTCAAACGGGTATACAAAAAGGTGATAGCCATCCTGTGTTTCAATATGTTCAATCAGCAGTTGGTTGTGCAAAGGTGTTTTTGATAATTGCGACTGAAGCCTGAACAGGGGCTTCAGCACGTACATTTCAGGATCTTTTATGGCATCGTTCCTGCGATTGGCCTTATCAAGCTCTTCTCTTAATTTTTTACCCAGGTTCGCCGATAGTGGCATTCTTCCTCCCTGCCAGCTTGGAACAATTGATTTTTTAGCATTCGATTTACGTACCAGTACCGTCATGTCTTTGATGCCAACCAGCTCAAGGTTCCTCCCTGCCAGTGTAAATACCGCGCCGGGGTCCAGCCGCGAAATAAACCATTCTTCAATCACGCCCACATATCCTCCTGATACAAATTTTACTTTCAGCATTGCCTCGCTTACAATGGTACCAATATGCATGCGATGCCGCATAGCGATCTTCCTGCTGGTAATGCGGTGCAGCCCGTTCATGACTTCCACTTTTTTAAAATCGTCATACTGCTGCAGCGCTACACCGCCTGCTGTAATGAATTGAAGTATTTTTTCCCATTCATCTTTTGTCATGTGTTGATAGCAATAGGTATGGGTAACTTCATTAAAAGTTGTATCGGCGTCAAATCCATCCGATATGGCCAGCGTGCACAGGTATTGTATCAATACATCATAACATAATACCATCGGTTCCCTGCTTTCTATTATATGCTCTTTGATGGCGTCTTTTAATGCCGCTGCTTCAACCAGCTCCAGCGAATGAGTAGGAAGAAAATAAATTTTACTTACCGCGTCCGGCTGATGCCCGCTTCTGCCTGCACGTTGTAAGAAACGGGCCACCCCTTTGGGCGAGCCCACCTGTATCACTGTTTCAACCGGGCGAAAATCCACCCCCAGGTCAAGACTGGCGGTGCAAACTACCGCTTTCAATATACCTGTGTGCAAGGCGTCCTCCACCCACATCCTCAGCTTCGGCTCAATGCTGCCGTGGTGCAATGCCAGCGCGCCGGCTAAATCGGGCGCTGTATTCAGCAAGCCCTGGTACCAGGTTTCGCTCATGCCACGGGTATTGATGAAAATAAGCGTGGTGCGGCTTTGCTGTATGATGGGAATTACTTTGTGGATCAGCTTTAAGCCAAGATGCCCCGCCCATGGAAACTTTTCAATTTCATCAGGGAAAATAGATTCTACTTCTATATTTTTTTTGAGCCGGGCTTTTACGGTAACAGTTTCCGTACCCAACGGTAACGATGCATGTAATACTTCAGCCGCCTGTTCAAGATTGCCAATAGTAGCGGAAATACCCCAGATGAGGGGGAAGTTATTTCTGATTTCTGATTTCTGATCGCTGATTTTTGATCGCTGATGGCTGACTGCTGATGGCTGAAAGCCGATAGCTGATTGCTGACTGCTCACAGCTACGATCCTGTTAATAGCAAGTTCTACCTGCACCCCTCTTTTGCTACCCAGTAATTCGTGCCATTCATCAACGGCTATTATTTTTAAGGACGAAAAGAAATCTGCATAATTTTTTTGGGCAAGCAACAAATGCAGGCTTTCCGGCGTAATGATCATTACTTCGGGAGGTGATTTTTTTTGCTTCTGGCGCTCGTTTACAGGCGTATCGCCGTTGCGGATACCAATATTCCATTGCATGCCCAATCCTTCTATTACTTCCTCCATCGCCCTGCCGATATCTTTTGCCAATGCGCGTAAAGGAGTGATCCATAATAGCTGCAGCCCGTTTTTGCCGCGTTTCGTATAGTTGTTGGGGTTATGGTTTATAAAATCAATAACAGCTCCTAAAAACACAGAGAAAGTTTTGCCAAAGCCGGTAGGGGCATTTACCAGCCCGCTTTTGCCTTCGGCTATATGCTGCCAGGTTTCTTCCTGGAAGGCAAACGGGCGGAAGTCTTTTTTGGTAAGCCACTCCGCTATAACCCGGTATCCCTTTGATTGCTGTAACTGCATGAAGGAACGCAAATTACGAAGTGTGCGTAAAAAGCAGGGAATAAAGGCGTAAAAGGCAAAGCGGCGATCAACAGCTTTGTAAAGATGATGGTATGGTTATATGGTTAAACAGGTAGGGGAGGCAGGATGGCCGGGCACAATCCGTAAAACTGCTGCCGGTTACAACAGAAAAACCGGAATGGCCCCAATAATTTCGATTTTTAAGGATTTTTCCACTTCTAAAGAACTACCGGAATAGATGTCCGAAATCAGGATACAAAAATAAAAGTTGGAAAATGAAGGATATTCCGAATTCGGGAAATCCGGTTTACGCAAAAGGTAAACTTACAGTTGGATGACAATTGGGGGTGTCAGCCGTGAGCTATGGGCTGTGAGCCATCGGCCGTCAGCGATTTATAGTTTTTAGTTTATAGTCTGCAAAACCATAACTACAAACTTCAAACGATAAACCCAAAACCTGAAACCTGCCACTAATATTCAAATCTCAAGCCTGTTTGTCGTGGCGGATCTTAAATCTCAAATCCTGCATCACTATTGCTTCCAATTGGTCAAATGGTACGGATTGCTGCGCTCCTGTTGCCAGGTTCTTCACATTACAGGTGCCGGTTTCGAGTTCGCGGCTGCCGATCATAACGGCGAAAGCTATGCCTTTCCGTTCCGCGTATTTGAATTGTTTGTCAAATTTTGCCTGTTCGTGATACAGCTCGCAGGCAATTCCATTACCGCGCAGTCGCTGCATCAGCTCAAATGCTTTATTGCTTTCCAACTGCCCGAGATTAAAGAATAAAACCCGGGCTCCTTTTTGCACTTCTTTCGGAAATAATTTCAGCTCTTCCAGCACATCATATATCCTGTCTACTCCAAATGAAATACCTACGCCCGGTATGCCCGGTACGCCGAATAATCCTGTAAGATCATCGTACCTGCCGCCCCCGCCAATGCTGCCCATCTGCACATTTTTTGCCTTTACTTCAAAAATAGTCCCGGTATAATAATTCAGCCCACGGGCAAGCGTAAGGTCAATACTCAGCCAATGATCCGTATCCAGCGACTGCTGATATTGAAGAATAAGCTCAAGTTCTTCTATGCCCTTTGCTCCAATGGCGCTATCGGCAAAAAGCGATTTAACAGCGGCAAGCTTTGTTTCATTGTTGCCATTGATTTCAAGATATACTCTTATCGTTCGGATTTGTTCCGCATCCAGTCCTCTTTCCGCCAGTTCTGCTTCTACTTTTTCCATGCCGATTTTATCCAGCTTGTCTATAGCAACGGTAATGTCGGTTAGTTTATCAGCACCGCCGCATATTTCAGCAAGTGCTGCCAGTATTTTCCTGTTGTTGAGCTTTATTTCAACGGCGATACCCAATTTTTTAAAAACGGTTGTATAAATATTGGCCAGCTCCACTTCATTCAATAAGGAATTGCTCCCTACTACATCCGCATCGCACTGGTAAAATTCGCGGTAGCGTCCTTTCTGCGGGCGGTCGGCACGCCATACGGGCTGTACCTGGTAGCGTTTGAAGGGAAACGTTAGTTGCCCGTAATTCATAGCAACATACCGGGCAAAGGGAATGGTGAGGTCGTACTTTAATGCCCGTTCTGTAAGATTCTTGTCATTCTTTCCTTTCAGTACATTTTCAAATGCCAGTGTAGCTTTTTCAATATTCCTGGAATCGTTTAACCCATTGTTGAGTATCTTAAATATCAGCTTATCACCTTCTTCGCCATACTTGCCCATCAGGGTATCCAGGTTTTCCATGGCGGGCGTTTCCAGCGGCTCAAAGCCGTACAGTTCAAATACGGTTTTAATAGTGGAGATGATATAATTTCTTTTGCGAACTACTTCCGGTCCAAAATCTCTGGTGCCTTGCGGCAATGAGGGCTTACTCATACGATCTGAAACAATAGTTTAAAAATGAAAACAGCTTACCGTGGTTTTATTCCTTATTTCCCAGTACTTTATCTACAGCGTATTTTTCAACGATCCGGTTGCAGGCCATATCAATCATATCATATACTTCGTGATAGCCTGGTTCAGGTCCATACCATGGATCGGGAACCTCTATATCCTGCCCGGGATACACTTCATCCATGAGCAGGAATACTTTGGCAGGATTGAACTTTTTACCGGCTATCCATTTTATATCGCTGATCACATCTCCGGCCATGGCATATATCCGGTCGAACTTGTCAAAATCGTCGGGGCGGAAATTGCGTGCCCGTTGCCGGCTGATATCAATTCCGCGAGCGGTTGCTACCTTTTGTGAAAGCCGGTGCGGCGCTTCCCCCACATGATACCCGTTCGTGCCGGCGCTGTCCACCTGCCAGTTCAGTTCCCGGTTGTCTATTTTATCCTGCATAATGCCCTCTGCCAGCGGGCTCCGGCAAATATTACCGAGGCATACCATTAATATTTTCATACTAAAAAATCGGGCACAAAGATACTGGGATTTTTGATTTAAGCTGTCAGCGATCAGCGATGGGCAATGGGCTATGAGCGATCGGGTGTGAGCCATCGGCTTTCAGCAATTTATAGTTTATGGTTTTTTGTTTATTGTTGAGAGCTCAAACAAGAAACTTCAAACTACAAACCACAAACTATACCCGAAACCTGGAACCTGCAACAGCCATCAAATCTCAAATTTCAAATCTCAAATCCCCATGTAACTGCTATCACAGGATATTTGTTATTTTAGTGTATGAGTAAGTCTTACATCTGCGCATTCGTCATGAATGCCTTCTGTTGCTTTTTTTTGTTGCAGGATGTTACTGCGCAACAAGCAGGTAGAACGCCCGGATCCGATTTAACTACTTACCGGCCACCTGCTTTTAAGGATACCGACCGTGTTCGTAAGGTAAAGGAACTGATGCCTTTGGTTGAAAAGATGTACAAAAGCTATGCGATCAGGAATAAGTTTCCCGGGCTGGCTTTTGGGGTGGTGGTGGACGGGCAGTTGCTGTATGCGGGTAATTTCGGGTATACTCATTTTTTGCAGCAAACAAAGGTTTCATCCAAATCATTGTTCAGGATCGCTTCTATGTCAAAGAGCTTTACTGCTATGGCGATACTGAAGCTGCGCGACGAAGGTAAGTTGCAACTGGATGAGCCGGCTTCTAAATACATACCGGTATTAAAAAGTATTCCATTGCTAACAAAAGACGCGCCTGCTATTACCATCCGGAACCTGATGACCCATACCGCAGGCTTTCCCGAAGATAATCCCTGGGGCGACAGGCAACTGGATATTACCGACCAGGTTTTCCAGGCAATGCTGAAAAATAAAATATCCTTTTCTAATGTGCCCGGCACAACCTATGAATACAGCAATATGGGCTTTGCCATGCTGGGCGAAATCATCCGTGTGGTTTCGGGAAAATCTTACCAGGAGTATATAAACGGGCAGATATTAAAACCCCTGGGAATGACCCATACCTTTTGGGAATACAACCAGGCTCCCCCTGAGCTGCTGGCACACGGATACAGGGTGAATGATAACATCATTAACGATGAGCCAATGCTGCACGATGGGGTATATGGCGCAATGGGCGGATTGATCACCTCCATAGAGGATTTCAGTAAATACATGCTGTTCCACCTCTCTGCATGGCCCGCACGCAATGATGCGGAAACGGGTGTGATCAAAAGAAGTTCGGTAAGAGAAATGCAGCAATCCTGGTCGTTTAATAATCTTGCCCCGCAATATAAATACCCCGATGGAAGAATATGCCCGCTGGTGAGCAGCTATGGCTATGGATTGAGGATCGGCGTGGATTGCGAAGGACGAAAATATGTGGGACATACCGGAGGATTGCCCGGTTTTGGTAGCCAGTGGTGGATATTGCCCGACTATGGCATAGGCGTTGTGGCTTTTGGTAATCTTACCTATGCGGGGATGAACAGCATTAATTTTGCAGTGATGGATACCTTAATTAAAACGGCAAAGCTTACAGCACGGGAACTGCCGGTTTCGCCTATCCTGCAGCAACGGAAAGCAGCGCTGGTGACTTTGCTGCCCGACTGGAGCCACGCGGAAAGTTCCGGTATTTTCGCGGTGAATTTTTTCCCTGATGAGTCGCTGGAATCGCGCAAAAAGCGTACACAGGCAATATTTGCGCAGGCAGGAAAGATCCGTTCGGTGAAAGAGCTGGTACCCGAAAACCAGCTCAGGGGAACTTTTGTAATTGAATGTGAAAACGCATTGGTAGAAGTATACTTTACCTTATCGCCCGAAAATCCTGCATTGATACAACAGCTCGATCTCAAGTTGTTGAAATAATCCGACCTGCCTGGTAACATATAACATTTATTGAAACGCACCCGGCTGCCTTTTACAGGTAGTTGCTCATTTCCTGATGATATTGTGACGCGATTGTCGCGGCTTCTGCGGCAAAGTCTTCTTTCTCCCCTGCAAAAATGATGGCGCGTGATACATTCACGAGTATGCCAACATTGCTGTTCATCGCCTTTTCGGAAATGTCTTTTAAGCTTCCGCCCTGGAAGCCCACGCCCGGCACCAGGAAATAATGGTCGGGCAGGATGCGTCGTATATTGGTAAATTCTTCCGCCCGGGTTGCGCCGATCACAAACATAAGATTGTCTGGAGTGCCCCAGTTGGAAACGGTTCGTAATACCTTTTCATATAACCGTTCATTTCCCGCAGGCAATAATTCAAAATCCTTTGCTCCCGGGTTGGAAGTAAGCCCCAGAACAATGGTGCATTTGTTCCCGTATTCCAAAAATGGTTGTATACTATCGGCGCCCATGTAGGGAGCTACGGTTACGGCATCAAAGTTCAGCTCCTCGAAAAAGGCTTTTGCATATTGCGAAGAGGTATTGCCAATATCTCCCCGTTTGGCATCGGCAATAGTAAAATGCGTAGCGGGTATATAGCGGATCGTTTTTTCAAGACTTTCCCACCCTTTCAATCCCCTGCTTTCGTAAAATGCTGTATTGATCTTATAGCTTACACAAAAATCAAGCGTTGCATCAATGACCTGCTTGTTGAATTCAAAAACAGGATCGGCAGAGGAAAGCAGGTGTTTGGGAATTTTAGTGATATCTGAATCCAGCCCCACACATAAGTAGGATTTCTTTTGCCTGATGGACTGTGTAAGCGCTTGTATCGTCATGCCGCGAAGATATTAAGGGATTGTGATTGATGAAACCCGATTTTTGATTTCGGGCATCAGGCAATGTAAAGTTTTATGGTTAGCTGTTGTGCCTGCAACCTTCAACTAACAGCTTTTATCAGTTTACTTTAATAATTTTTTTGGTTACCGTTTTATCGGTATAAATGAGTTTTATGAAATACACCCCGGCGGCGGCACTGCGCATATCTACAGGAATATAATTAACAGCGTTGGCGGTGCTATAGCTTGCTTTATGATACAGTTGTCCTGTACTGCTGAATATGGCGATTCCCTTTAGCCGGGAGGCGGACGGGTAATGCTGTATGGTCAGCAGGCCGGTAGTGGGGTTAGGCGCTATAATAAAACCGTTTGATTTAAGGGCTGGGGGTAGCTCACGGCTGTATATATTGATATCATCAAGATAAATATTATTTCCGTACCCGTTAATACCCCGGAACTGAACGGTAAAGCTGCTATGCTGCCCGGCCAGGTACGGCGAAAGGTCTAATGTATCTGCCACCCATTCATCTTCAAACGGAATGAATTCTGAGTTGGTAAAATTATTACGGGTACGAAGCGCTGATCCTCCTTTTTTATACGCAGATGTAAATGTTTGACCGCAATCGGTGGAAAATAATATTTCAAGCGTATCGCTGTTAAGGCTGTTGCTTTGCGCCGCAGCCCGCCAGAAGGTTACTTTTACTGAGTCTGCGCTGAGAGGTATTGTTATTTCAGGAGTGGATATAACGGAAGATTTGCCAAATAGCTGGAAGTTATGGGTGTTGAATTTTACAGAACGGCTGCCGCTCCGGAAAGCCGTATTTACATGTACGGGATTAAATTCCGGCAGGTCGCTTGTATTGGTAATACCCCAACCCGCGGTGGGAAACCCTGAACCTTCAAAGCCCTCCGCTACCGGATCGGTTGAATTGCCCGTTACTGTAAATTTTGTACTTACGGTATCGTTAACAGTATATTGATCGGCGCTGCCATTGGGGTTGGTAGTATAGATCTTTATAGTGTGCGAACCAACGCCGGCGGTTATCGCGTTAGCCTGGATAATAGTTTCCCCGAGGGAGGCTAGGTTCAGCGTAATATTTGTGGACACGGGAGTTGCGCCATCTACAGAAACATGAAGGGTAACACTGGTTAGCGGTAATGCTCCCTGGTTTTGAATACGTATGGAGGGCGTAAAGCTTTGCCCGCAATAAACAATGGCATTATTGGGGTAGTTGACCGACAGCGCTTTTACATCATTATTGAACAGAACAGGTGGTACGCATCCATCCGAACTGAGTAAAGGGCTCCGGTCAGGGAAGGATTCCAGGGCGGTTTCCATCCTGTCTGCCTGCCCTTCGGTAAACATGCACATCGCGGCATCATCCACATAATCCATATAATTCATGAACATAATGCCGGGCGCTACGGATGTACAGTTATCTGTTTTGGGGAAAGAAGGCGTTCCGTAGGTACAGGTATTCTGATTGGGTGTGTCATCTACCTCATCCGAATCAGAGCAGGATTCAACGCATTCATTACTACCCCAAACGTGAGCAAGATTAAAGTAATGACCTATCTCATGAGTGGCGGTACGTCCTTTGTTGAAAGGAGCTTCGGCCGTTCCTATAGTGCCAAATGCGTGGTAAGCGGTCACAAAGCCCACATCGCTGTCGGCAAGCCCGGGCAACTGGGGCATAAAGGAATAGCCAAGATCATTCGCCTCACTCATCCTGCAAACCCATATGTTCAGGTATTTTGAAATGTTCCAGGCATTGGAACCTCCCATGTTGGCGTACTTAACAGGGTCGTGATCGCCGGGCTTTGAAGTGGTAAATGAGGTAACCCGTACGATACCGTTGGTTGGTTCGTTAGCGGGAGTTCGCTGCGCCAGGCAAAAACGAATATTGCCTTTTGCAAAGAAAGGCTTAAAGGCAGCCGGTATTTTAGAAGAATCAGCGTTGAGCCCGGCATAATCGGCGTTCAGTACATCCAACTGGCTCTGCACCTGTTCATCTGTTACCAGTGAGGGATCGTCCATTACAATATGCACTACCACAGGAATGGTAACTGTAGCGCTTAAACGTTGTTGTACACGCATCTGCGCTTTCTGCCGTCTTACAGCCTCGTACTTTTGCTGAAAATCGGCCTGTCGTTTCTGGTATTCGGCTTTCCGTTCGGGGTATTTGAGCAGGTATGCTTCCATTACCCTGCCGGTGGCGCAACCGCGCTGCGCATATGTGGGTAGGGAAACCGCAATAAATGCGGCTATTAAAAAAAGACTTGTTATTGTCTTCAAAACGAAAAGGTTTGATGATCTGCGCATCAAATGTATAGCATGTATTGCTGCTAAAAAAAATGCTTTTTTCAATGGTAAACCGTTTTAAACTATATTCTCCAAACGAACCGGTATTGCGTAAGCGTATACGGCTGCGGGGAAAAACAGGTTTGACAGGTACCGTTAATTCATACCGGAAATATACATACTCCTTCATTTTATTGCTGTACCAGCATACCTGCTATACAACCACACATAAGGCAGGCGATCGTTCCGCCGATAAGCGCCTTAATACCCAGTTCGGTCAGGTTCTTTCGCTGGTTGGGCGCTAACTGGCTTATGCCGCCTATTTGAATGCCTATAGAGGCGAAATTGGCAAACCCGCACAGGGCATAGGTGGCAATCAACAGCGATTTGGGATCGGTTATAACGTTATTGGCTTTCATATTACCCAGCGAAATATAGGCTACGAACTCATTAAGGATCGTTTTTTCGCCCAGCAACTGCCCTATGGATACCATATCGGCTTTAGCTACTCCTATCAGCCATGCTATGGGTGAAAAAATATATCCAAGGATCATATTCAGCGACAGGGATTCATATCTTCCGCTGGTTGCCAGTTGTATTTGCTGGTTGAGGTGCGTAATATCGCCCACCCATCCCAGCAATGCGTTCACTACCCACATCATAGCTGTAAAAACAATGAGCATGGCGCCCACGTTCACTGCCAGCTTCAGCCCGTCTGTAGTGCCCAGCGAAAGCGCGTCTAAAAAATTATCTCCCAGCTTTTCTTTAGGGATCGTAAGGTCTTTTGAAATAAGATGATGATCGGTTTGAGGGAAAAGGATCTTGGAGCAAACAATAGCCGCCGGTGCGCTCATAATGGATTGACTGAGCATATGAAGCGCGAAATAATTTTGCTGGGCGGGATCCGATCCTCCCAAAAATCCCACATAGGCTGCCAGCACACTGCCGGCAGTATTGGCCATGCCGCCTACCATAATGCACAAAATTTCACTACGGGTCATTTTTTCCAGGTAAGGGCGTATCATCAAAGGCGCTTCGGTTTGTCCTAAAAAAATATTGGCGGCGGTTGATAAGCTTTCAGCCCCGGAAATATTCATTTTGTTGAGCAGGTAGGCAAAAACGTATACTATTTTTTGCAGTATGCCCAGGTAATAAAGTATGGAGGAAAGCGCTGCGAAGAAAATAATATTGGGCAATACCTGTATGGCAAATACAAAGCCCCACGATCCGTCTGCATTGGCAAGATTCTCAAACAGGAATTCTGTTCCTTTATGGCTAAGGTTGATAAGCGATACAAATGCGGAGGAAACGCCCTCAAGCAGCATTTTAAAAATATCGGGACTACAGATCTTTGCATAAACAGAAATACATAGTATTATTCCGGTAAGCCGAATGCCCCATTTTACCAGTTCTGTGTTTCGGGGCGAAAGGTATTTAATGAGGAAGCCGATAATGATAATGCTGAGTAAAATAGCAATGCCGGGATTGCTGAAGGAGTAGCTTCTTATCATTCCGAAAAAGAAAACAAGCTGCCAGGCAACCACTGCCGCAATGGCAAGCGTGTTAAAAACAGGCCTGGTATTATTACCGGCGTAATATTTTATTTTACGGAAGCTGTTATACAGCAGCAGGATGCCTGTAAATATCCAGAATACGGGTTGCCCGGCAATTTTGGTATTGAGCACGCCCATTGCAAACATTAGCTGTGCAAAAATGCCTATTCCTACCAGTTTCCAGTTAATGGCTTTTTTATTGTTGCTGAGCAGGTAGCAAACCAGGATAAGGAATGTCATTCCCAATGCTCCCCTGCTAATATTTTCGAGGTGTAATGTCATACAGTGGCCAGATTGTATCTCATGCGTTTATTCAGCAATATACAACATTGCGATCAGGGAATCGGTTTGGAGTTTGTGGTTACAGGTTGCAGGTTCTGGGTATAGTTTGTGGTTTGTAGTTTGAAGTTTCTTGTTTGAGCTCTCAACCATAAACAAAAAACAATAAATTGCTGATAGCTGATTGCCGATAGCTCATCGCTCATTGCTAATAGCTGATCACTGATGGCTGATAGCCCATTGCTGATAGCCGATTGCTTACAAAAAAGCAGGCCGTTGAAGCCTGCTTTTGAAACACACACAACTAAAAAGTGATTTTTAAATATGCTGCTCTATTTTCTTAACAAAATTAGCTTTAGGTTGTGCGCCTATTAATTTGTCCACAACCTTGCCATCTTTTACAAAAAGAATAGCGGGTATGGAAGTAACACCGTAATTAATTGACAATTGGGGATTATGGTCAACGTTCACCTTTCCTACGTTTACTTTTCCTGTATATTCTTTGCTCAGCTCTTCAATAACGGGGCCAATTGCGCGGCAGGGTCCACACCATTCAGCCCAAAAGTCAATAACTGAGAGTTTATCCGAATCCAAAACTTTTTCCTGGAAATTTGTGTCTGTAAATTCAAGTGCCATAGCGATCAAATTTTATTTATTGTTTAAATATGATATTACGGTAATAGGCTTTCTTACGCTACCAATACCAACCTGGAACTGCAAATTTAAGTCCATTACTCTAAATAAGATGTTATGGCATTATCCACAATTGTGCATTAGACATTTTGACCTTTCGCCGATTTTATAAAGAGGTAACATTCACCTCCATATCCGGGTTGGCTTCCAGGAAAGCAGCCATTTCGTCATTCATTTCAAATCCCCTTTCAAGTGTGTACATACTTACCCGGCACTGGCTGAGGGGTTCGGAAAGAGTGAATTTGATAGATGCCTTACCCGGGAAGGTTCGGATGTTATTGTCTATAAAACCGATCATTTTATCCGTAACCTGCTCAGGATGAAGATCAATTTGAACCTGGCGTGTTAAAATCCGTTTAACAGTTTCCAGCAACATTACACTGCTGATCTTAAATTCAAAATCGGTGCTGCTGTTCCAGCGCGATTTAAAGCCGCCCGTAACGAACAGTACATTGGCAAGACTGAAATGATCCTTGAATTTAACATAATCCTCACCGAACAGGGCTATTTCCATTTTGCCTGAATAATCTTCCAGCGCAAATACTCCAAATTGTTTACCGTTACGTGTAACGCGATGTTGCGCGTCTACCACCAATCCCGCCAGCCTGAACTGCCTGAAAGGGTTGGAGTGCGTTGTGATGGAATCTTTGAACTCATTAAATTCCGATATGATCGTAATACCGTAGTGCTTCATCTCAAACCTGAAATGGTCAAGCGGATGACCACTTAAAAAGATGCCTGTGATGCTCTTTTCGTGATCCAGCAGTTCCGTTAAAGTCCATGGCGGGCATTCAGGTAATTTGGGAGGGGTAACATCCGGCATTTGCAGATCGCCAAACAGGGTATTGGTAGCGTTGGCAGCCTGGCTTTGGTAAATATTCCCGAAACGCACCACTTTTTCCAGTCCGGTAGAAGTATCATTGGGAGGAATGAAAAAGTATTGCGCCCTGTGTATGTTTTCAAAGCAGTCGAAGGCGCCTGAGTAAGCAAGGCATTCCAGCGATTTTTTATTGACCACCCGCTGATTGGCACGTTTTACCAGGTCGAAGATAGAGGTATAAGGTCCTTTTTTCCTTTCTTCAATAATGCCTTCTATCGCCGCTTCACCCACACCTTTCAGCCCGCCCAGTCCAAAACGTATTTCACCTTTTTTATTTACCGCGAACCCTTTTTGTGATTCGTTGATGTCGGGCCCCAGAACATTCAATCCCATACGTTTACATTCTTCCATAAAGAAGGTGATCTTTTCGATAGCGCCCGCGTGGTTCAGTACCGCTGCCATATACTCGGATGGGTAATGTGCTTTTAAATAAGCGGTTTGGTAGGCAACGAATGCGTAACAGGTAGAATGTGATTTGTTGAACGCGTATTGAGCGAACGCTTCCCAGTCTGTCCATATTTTTTCCAGCACTTTAGGATCGTGCCCTTTTGCGGAAGCGCCGGTAATGAACTGCGTTTTCATTTTATCCAGCACCGCTTTTTGCTTTTTACCCATCGCTTTACGCAAAACATCCGCGTCGCCTTTGCTGAACCCTGCCAGCTTTTGCGACAGCAGCATCACCTGTTCCTGGTATACTGTAATGCCGTAGGTATCCGCCAGCATTTCTTCCATTTCAGGTAAATCGTAGGTAATAGGCTCACGCCCGTGTTTACGGCCAATAAAGTTGGGGATATAAGCCAAAGGACCCGGACGGTACAGGGCGTTCATCGCTATCAGGTCGTCAAATTTGTCCGGCTTTAACTCACGCAGGTATTTCTGCATTCCCACACTTTCAAACTGGAAAGTGCCGTTGGTATCGCCGCGTTGGTATAGCTGGTAAGTTTTTTCGTCGTCCAGCGCAATATTGTCCAGGTCTATATCCTTATCGTGGTTTTGCTTAATGAGCTGCAACGCTGTTTTTAAAATGCTGAGCGTTTTTAAACCCAGGAAGTCCATTTTAATAACACCTGCTTCTTCAATTACGCTTCCTTCTATTTGTGTAACCCACAGGTCCGAATCCTTGGCTGTTGCAACCGGTAAAAGTTCTGTAAGATCTTTAGGAGCGATGATGATACCTGCCGCATGGATGCCCGTATTTCGTACTGATCCTTCCAGTATCACAGCCTCTTTCAGCACTTTTGCAGGCATGTCAGTCCCATTATAGAACTGGCGTAGCTTTTTTACGTTTTCCAGGTCATCGGGCGCCAGTCCTTCTTTTTCTTCCAGCGATTTTTCACCGTCTTTTGATGTGAGTGGAGCCATTAACACCCGCTTCAGCGAAATACCGGGCTTTTCAGGTACCAGCTTCGCCAGCATATTGGATTCCGATAATGGAAGATCCATTACACGCGCTACATCTTTAATGCTCATCTTGGCAGCCATGGTACCGTAAGTAATGATCTGCGCTACCTGGTTTTTGCCATATTTTTCTACTACATAGTCAATTACTTTCTGTCTTCCTTCATCGTCAAAGTCGGTATCAATATCCGGCATGCTTTTGCGGTCGGGGTTCAGGAACCTTTCGAACAGCAGGTTGTATTTTATAGGGTCAATATTGGTGATGCCAATGCAGTATGCTACTACAGAGCCAGCGGCGGAACCGCGGCCGGGACCAACAAAAACACCTATATCCCTGCCGGCTTTGATGAAGTCGCTCACAATTAAAAAGTAGCCGGCAAATCCCATTGATTTAATGGTGAACAGTTCAAAGTTGAGCCGTTCTTCTATTTCGGGTGTAAGCGGGTCATACCGTTTATGCGCACCCTCCAGTGTAAGATGGCGCAGGTATTCCCATTGATTCAGGTTACTGTCTGCATGCACCTGGAACTCCCTGGGAATAGGGAAATTGGGCAGGAGGATATCCCGCTTCAGGTCCAGCAGGTCTATTTTGCCAACTATTTCATTGGTATTGTCTATGGCTTCCGGCAGGTCGTGAAATACCTGCTTCATTTCCGTGGTCGTTTTAAAAAAGAACTGGTCGTTGGGGAACGCAAAACGTTTGTTTTTTACCGACACGTCATCGTCAGAAAATTCGCGCATGGCCGGGGTTGTTATTTTTTCGCCGGTGTTGATGCAAAGCAAAATATCATGTGCGTTAAAGTCTGTTTGATCCACGTAGTGCGAATCGTTGGAAGCGATTACTTTAACATTGTACTTTTTAGCAAATTTCAGCAATACGTCATTCACCTTTTCCTGCTCAGGTATGCCATGTCGCTGCAGCTCTACATAGTAATCTTCCTGGAAAATATTCAGCCACCATTTGAATTCATTTTCCCCTTCCTCTTCACCCTTTTTCAAAATGGTTTGCGGTACCAAGGCGCCTAAGCAGCAGGTAGTGGCGATCAATCCTTCGTGATGCTTATGAATGAGTTCTTTATCAATGCGCGGATACTTGCTGTACATTCCTTCAATAAAGCCGAGAGAAGTAAGCTTGATAAGGTTGCGGTAGCCCGTTTCGTTCTTTGCCAGCAATACCTGGTGATGCCTCGGATCACGCTCTTCTTTCGAAAATACTTTTCGGTGCCTGCTTTCTGTAATATAAAATTCGCAGCCCACTACAGGTTTTACTTTTAACGCGCTTTTTTTATCGTCGGGATTTACCTTGTGCTTATACGCTTCTGCTACAAAAGAAAATACACCAAACATATTACCATGATCGGTAATTGCCAGTGCGGGCATTCCGTCTTTTATAGCTTTTTGGTACAGGCTGCTGATAGGCGCGGCGCCATCCAGCAGGGAATATTGTGTATGTACGTGTAAATGAGAAAATGTAGACATCCCGCAAATTTCGTAAACTTCAAATAAACAGCCCGTCTTGCTTTTCCACACAGGTGTATTTCTCGTTATGCAGTCAGCCGTATAGGAGCTATCAGCTGTGGGCTATTAGGTATCAGCAGGGCACCGATAGCTCACAGCTCAACCATAAACCACAAACAATAAATCCCTGCAACTTAATCCGTAAGCTCAATCCATACCGGGGCGTGATCGCTTGTTTTTTCCCAGCCACGCACATGCCGGTCAACACCGCACGATTTCAGCCGTTTGCCAATATGCGTACTTAATAGAAAATGATCAATGCGTAAGCCTGCATTCCGTTCATATGCATTGCGGAAATAATCCCAGAAGGTGTAAATCTTTTCATCAGGGTGTAATTTCCGTATTGCGTCTGTCCAGCCCAGGGCAACCAATTCTTTAAAAGCGGTACGAACTTCTGGTCTGAACAAGGCGTCATCTGCCCATTTTTCAGGTTTGTATACATCCAGTTCTGTGGGCATTACGTTGTAGTCGCCGGTTAAAATCACGGGTATGTCTTTAGCCAGTAATTCTTTTGCATGATCCGTAAGGCGCTTAAACCATGCGAGCTTGTAATCAAATTTTGGGCCGGGGGCAGGATTGCCGTTAGGCAGGTAGAGGCAGCCTACTACTATACCGTCAATCTTTGCTTCAATATAACGGCTATGTATATCCTCCGGATCGCCGGGTAATGCCCTGCAAATTTCATGGGGTTTACCGTGCCGGGAAAGTATGGCAACACCGTTCCAGCTTTTTTGCCCATGCCATATAGCCTGGTAGCCGGCATCCAGTATAGCCTGTTCCGGGAATTTTTCATCAGGCGCTTTTAATTCCTGCAGGCAGGCAACATCCGGTTGTGTTTCATTCAGCCAGCGGAGCAGCACCGGCAACCTCCCGTTCACTCCGTTCACATTGTATGTAGCGATCCGCATAACAAAGTTTTTGTGTTGTACCTGCTAATGTACAGTAAATAGAGCAACCAGGGTAAGTTGGGGGGAGAACGCTGTGTATTGTATGTCGCCGGAGGCGGCAGTCAATCTGTGCGAGGCGATAACGCCACGCACGGCGAAGGATTTATTGATAAATGCAATTACAGGTTTTGCAGGAGCTGTACAATTCCGTATATTGCCACGAGCAAAATGCTCAGGATGCTTATCCACAAAAGCACATCGAATGCCTTGCTGCTCCGGATGTAGGCAGGTGTTTTATACCTGAAGCAAATGGCAGCGTACACGATAATAAGCAATAATACAGAGCCTACTATGCCTCCCGAAATGATCATCAGTACAGGCAATTCAATGAACAGGTAGGCTGCTGCCCACAGGGCCGGAATTGAAAATGATAAAACAGTGATCAGCTTCCGGCGTTGTTGCGTATTCGTAAAGTCTATCCATCCTTTTTGACCAGCAATGTCTGAAAACAGTCTTGACCAGTAAGCGAGCGTGGCGAATACGCTGGAGAATAAAACAAAAAAGGCACCCACCAGGAATATGATCCTGAAACCTTCTCCTAATGTTTGTGTATAAATATTGGCCAGCACATTTATTAGTTCGTTGCCTTCCGGAACATGCTCTCTTCCATGCAATATGCTGGCCCCAAGCAGGTAAAATGCAGCGGTAACAGCAGTATATACAATCATGGCTACCGTTGCGTCAAGATACATTACCCTGATCCAGCCTTCCGCTCTTTGCTTCCACGCTTCGCTGCCGTCCTGCAGCCCGGTATGCGAAGCATATCCTTTTTCCAGGCACCAGTAGTTGTAGGAAATGATCTCATCGCTGCCTACCCCGGTTATGCCAAAAGCGCCGATGGCAAGCATTACCATGGCGGCAGGCAGTTCAAAAGTTAAGCCGCCTGCCAGGTCGTTCATGCTGAAAGCGAACTGTGTAAACTGAACCATTACCAGCGATGTGATGGTAATAACGGTAAAGATGACCAGCATAAAAAGCGATGCCTTTTCCAGCAGCGGGTAGTAGTTTTTATACACCAGCAGCGATACGATAACGGCAAGAATGATCGTCCATACAGGAACAGGAGCCTGCGGCAGCAGCATATGCATTACCAATGCTGATCCGCCCAGCATACCGCCTACCTGTACTATTTTTAAGAGGGTGAGCAGCAATACCGTCCATACCGACCAGTGTAATTTTTTTAAACGGATACCCGGCAGCTTATTGAAAGAGTGCATAACGGTTTCGCCTGTTATGATAGCCTGTTTGCCAAACTGCAGTTGTATGGCCACTTTTACAAAACAGCTCACAAGTATGATCCAGAACATTACAAACCCCGCCTTTGCACCAAGTATGGTAGTAGCTATCAGCTCGCCTGAGCCTACAATAGAAGCGGAAAGAATAAAGCCCGGCCCTAAAAAGCGCAGGCGCCCGGAAAAGCTGTCAGGTGCCTGCCTGAAATGCTGTTTGTTGATGGCGTAGTTGTCGGCAATCATTGTGTATATAATAATAGTTAATTGTAAGCTCCTGACAAGCTTTCACGGCAATTTATTCTATTTTAACGATGCGCTTACCATTTTATACAGCATGCCATCCGCTTTGGTTATTACATACAGTTCGCCTTTCGCGTCTCTTCCAAATCGTAAGTCTACCCGGTCGCTGCCGCAGGCTTCCCTGAGCGTTTGTACGTTGCCGTTAATACTGGCCTGCCATTCGTAAACAGGAGCGAGGAAGCCCTGCCGTATGTCGGAGATGTTGATGTAAAAAAGCCTGCCGGAGGTAATGTCTCCAAATAAAAATTTACCTTTTAAAGCCTGTATCGAAGCGCCCTGGTATTCATATCCTCCTGTTATGGCGTTTCCTTCATCGTGATCGTAAGCCGCTATGGGATAAGTGATGTTATTTATACTGTCATTGGCCGGCAGCGGGAAGATATCATCCAGGTTGGTATCGGGATCTAGAACAAAGCTGCCTTCGCGTACAGGCCAGCCAAAATCAAGCCCTGGTTTTACCAGATTAACGGATTCAATATTAGTTTGCCCAATATTTGATACCAGCATCATTCCTGATGTTGTCCAGGTGATCCTGTGCGGGTTCCGGAACCCGGCAGCATATACTTCGGGCAATATGTTGGAATGGGTTGTTTTTACAAAAGGATTGTCGGTGGGGATGCCATATTTACCGTTAGCGCTGTTGTTGCCTAGCGGGTTTATCCTGATAACGGATGACCATATTTTATCTTTATCGGCAGATAATTGCGGATGCCCGAATTCCACACAGCCCCCATCGCCGATGCCGATATACAGCATGCCATAGTCCTTATCGCCGGGGCGGGCAACCGGGTTAAAGCAAATTTCCTGTACGCCGTGTAACTGGCTTACCATGTCTATGCGCATCAGTTCCCGGTGCGGGCCGGTAAGGGTATCCGCGTTGCGGTTCTGTATCTTCCATTCAGTTAACACCCATTGCAGTTTAATTGCAATGGAATCATTATAAAAAAAATCGGCTTTGCTATTTCCTGCCGCTTCGGTATGCGTAGTATACAGCAACCCGTTTTTTGCAAAAGAAGGATGAAAAGCGAAGCTTCCAAAACCGGTTGCCAGCCCCGGGGTGTTCATAAATGCCGGGAAATATTTTGCCATGTTCAGGTATGCAACAGGCTGCTGGTTTTTTAGTTTGTACAACGTGCCCCGTAAATCGTTCACAAAAATAGTATGGCTGCCGGGCATGTAATCCAGCTTGGTTATTCTTGTAGCAGGCATCTCGCCTTTTTCGCCTGTGGGTGGAAATTGTGTAACAGGAACAAGTGTAATGGTTAAGCCGGTATTTTTTATTTTATCAGGATAAGGATCAAGAACGCCTTTCCTTGGTTTAGGTTGTTTCCCGGGCATAGCTTTTTGGGTGTGGAGGAATGCCAGTAAAGCAGTCATTTCATTGTCCTGCAATTGAGGGAACGGAGGCATAATTGATTTGAATTGATGAAACAGGGAATCTGCCCGTTTATCTTTCGAAGTAATAAATGCAGGCGGGTTTTTAATAAAACCGATCAGCCATTCTGCCGGTACTTTTTGTGTAACGCCGGAAAGGCTGGGACCGATGCCGTTTACATTAAAGTGATGACAGGAGGCACAGTTTTTTTCAAACAGCGCTTTCCCTGAACTAACCAGCGCGGTGTCGGTACTAAAAGTATACGTACTTTTTGTTTGCCCGCACGATACAAATATTAATACAACGGCAACCGGAACAAATGTATAGCGAAAGAAAGCAGTTATAAACGAATGTGGATACGGATATCTTACAGATGCAGACATAGCGGGTATTATTGAAAAGGCATTAAGTTGTTACGTGTATATATTGCAACCGGCGGGGCCGCTAATTGTTAAGCTCATATTGGTATTCAATTTTTCCAAGCAATCGCTTTTGCTTATTATAACAAAGCTCGCGTATTTTAAGCTCCCTGTTATCGTATTCGTATCTCCATATTAAATAATCGTTGCCGTTTTGTATTGAAAGCATTTGCGAAACCTGCCCTGTTCCATTATACTCAAATATATTATCCGGCATTAATTTTTTTAGCCGGTCGTTGTATCTTACAATATCTGTAAGCCGGTTTTCGTCGTCGTAATAATAGTAAACAATATTTTTAGGTATGCCTTTAGAAAAAGTTTGTTCTTCAATCACGTTGCCGCGTTCATCTGTTTTAAATTGTACAATACTGGTATCTGTGCCATTTTTGATCCAAAGCATTTTTTGCGGCTGATGGTCACCGTTATAGATCCATATATGCGACTCCGCCTGTTGATCCTTTCCTTTTACGGTTGCCGATACGCTCCTGGCTTCCGCCAGCATTCCCCCGGCATTATACGTGTATGTAGAGGTACTGACCGTTTCCAAAGAGCTGTCTACCGACTTTGACAGCTTTCCGTCAGGAAGGTAAAATGCTGTTAGCCACGAAGCGCCTGCAGAAGGAGAACCGGTAACCGTAGTTATTTTACTGAAGCCGGCACTCACCGTTACTTCGCCTGTAAACTGCTCCGAGGGCTCGCCCGATGCCTCGTAGCTAAAGAGCCTGATATGTTTTACCCTGTTAGCCTTGTACCGTTTCCACTGCTCCGCATTGCGACCGGTTAAGAGTATGTCTGTATAATAAAACTGAGCATTGCCTGTAAGCAGCCATAATACTGCTATATTTAACAGTGCCAATCGTTTACAAACGGTTGCGCCGGTTGATCCCGGATGCGGATGTTTCCTTTGCTGCTGATGAATAAATACGGCACAGTTGGCATGGGCTTTCCGTAAGAAAGGCGTTGTCAGAAAATTCATAGGTAACAAAAGTATTATTTTTATTAAAATTTTTTTAAGTGTCTCATTTTAAAGAAAGGAAGGAAAAGAATTGCCTTAACTGCGGAGCGGAGGTTGCCGGGCGTTATTGCCAGGTTTGCGGACAGGAAAATGTAGAGCCCAAAGAATCTTTCTGGCACCTGGTTGTTCATTTTTTTAACGATATAACTCATTATGACGGGAAGTTTTTAAGTACTGTTAAATACCTGTTATTACGCCCCGGCTTTCTTACGGCTGAATATACAAGGGGCAGGAGGCTAAGTTACCTGCACCCTATACGGATGTATATATTTACATCGGCATTTTTCTTTTTTCTTTTTTTCAGCTTTGTCACAAAGCATGAAGAGGATAAAACCAGTATGGATGGATTAAAAAAAGAACTAACGAAGAAGAAGGATGAGCTGGAGAAGTTTCAACATATGGCCGGGCGTACATCCGATTCCGTAATGCAGAAGGCCATCCGGGTAAATATTATAAACCATAAAAAAGAAATTGCGGATATTTCGGTAAGGGTTGAAAAGCAAAGCAAAGCGCAAAAGAATGAGAGGTTGGATGAACCTCAGGCTATTGATAGCATTACCCGGAACAATATTAACTTACATGCTCCCTCTTTTGAGCAGGCGCTTGATTCAGGTCAAACCCCGGATATTGAATTTTATGAAGATGAGGCTGTCTATAGGGCAATTCAAAAGGAGTTACCTCCCGAAAGAAGGGACGGGGTGGTGGAAGCTGCCCTTAAGCAGCGGTTGTTGCGTTGGCACAACCAGCAGGAAGAGAGCGACCCGAAATCGTTTCATACCTTGCTTGAAAAATTTGAACATTCATTTCCTGCCATTTTGTTTGTGTCGTTGCCCATTTTTGCTTTTCTGTTAAAATTGTTATATATACGCAGAAGAAAGTTTTACTACGCGGATCATGGTATTTTTGCTATACATTCTTATTGTGCCATGTTCATACTTATGTTATTGTATTACCTGGCAGATGGACTGGATAACAAATGGAATGGGTGGGGATTGGGCATAGTGAAAACAAGCGTTGTTTTGTACATGATATATTACATCTACAAGGCTATGAAAAATTATTATGCCCAGGGAAGATTTAAAACTATATTGAAATATATTTTCCTGGCGTGGATGACCTTGATCATTATGACGATCCTGATCGTTATATTTTTTATTATAAGCGCCGCTAAAAACTAAAATAACGGATGGATACTACCGCAAATGCTTTTTTACGACTGGTTAAAATAATGGATGACCTGCGCGAGAAATGCCCCTGGGACAGGAAGCAGACCATTCATACGCTCAGAACGCTTACTATTGAAGAAACCTATGAGCTGGCAGATGCTATTACCGAAAACGACTGGAAAGGTATTAAGGAAGAGTTGGGAGACGTAATGCTGCACATGGTATTTTATGCTAAGATAGGACAGGAACAGGGAGCCTTTTCTTTGGCGGATGTATTGAACGGCGTGTGTGAAAAGCTAATAGCAAGGCATCCCCACATATATGGCGATGTAAAGGTGAATGATGAAGAAGATGTAAAACGAAATTGGGAAAAGCTAAAGCTGAAAGAAGGGAAAAGATCCGTATTGGGCGGAGTGCCGGTTTCTTTACCTGCTACGGTAAAGGCTATACGCCTGCAGGAAAAAGCAAAGCAGGTAGGCTTTGAATGGGATGAAACCGGCCAGGTTTGGAATAAAGTGCAGGAAGAAATGGAGGAGCTGCAGGAAGCCGTCAGGCAAAATGATCAGCAGGCTATAGAGGACGAGTATGGCGATCTTATATTCTCACTCGTTAACTATGCACGGTTTTTGCATGTTGATGCCGAGTCAGCCCTGGAAAGAACCAACAGGAAATTTATTAAACGGTTTACACAAATGGAAGAACAGGCAGCGGCGGGTGGTAAAAGCCTGCAGGATATGACCTTGCAGGAAATGGATGATTTATGGAACCAGGTTAAACGTCAAAACCGCGTATCTTGAAGAAGTTCTGGTCAGATATTTTTTACAATAACGGGTACCTTCTTATAGGAGCCGCCTGGCTTTTTACTTTGTCGTTCATATTCAGCAATTACTGGTCTTACACTTCTTCGCCGGGAGGGGTAAGAAAAACACTTGAAAAGTATATACAGGGTAACGAGCAGGCTTTTGACCTTTTTTTACGCGACACTGCGTTGCTGGGCCGGCTTATCAATAAGGAAGAATCGGAGCAGGAAGTAAAGCAGATCACCCAAAAAGACTACAAGGTTTTTTTATATGAAGAGCTGAAGGATGATCATCGTCTTTTATTCTGGAATACCCAGGCCGTGATGCCCGATGAGCAACTGGTAAAAAATGAAATTACCAGGCATATCGCTTCCTTGTCGAACGGGCAGTACGAGGTAATACGGAAGAAGATCAGCTTCCAGGATAAAACCATCATTGCAATTTACCTGTTGCCTGTACGCAGGCAGTATGTGCTCGAAAGCGAATACCTGCGGAATGGTTTTGTAAATCATGCCAATATTGAGCGAAACTATTCCATGGTGTTTACTCCCACCGCTTTTCCGGTAAACAGCATCAACAACAGCACGCTTTTTTACCTTCAACCCAAATCCATTGCCAACATTCATAGCAACGACTGGATAACGGTTGTGCTGCGGATACTGGGTTCCGTATTAACGCTCTTTTTTCTTCACAATGTTGCGGTTGCCATATCTAAAACAAAAGGCCCCTTATGGGGCGTGGCATTTATGACCGCATTGCTGGTGGGGCTGCGTGTGTTAAGTTATTCTTTCCCTATTCCTGCTAATTTCAGGCAATTTGAACTTTTCGACCCCAGGATATATGGAGCCAGTGTTATTTCCCGTTCGTTGGGCGATCTGCTGATCAACAGCCTGCTTTTTTTCTGGCTGGTATTGTTTGCACGTGTACAGTTTTCAAGAAGGAATTTGCATATATACATTAAAAGTAGTTTTTGGCGCCGGGCAATTGTAGCGCTGTTATCGTTTGCCCTTATCCTTGCTACCTTGGCTGGTGGCCATACCATAAGAAGCCTTGTTGCCGATTCGCAGATATCTTTTGATGTGACCAATTTTTTCAGTCTCACTATTTACAGTGCTTTTGGGTTCATTGTACTGTGCTGTGTATCGCTGGGATACTTTATTTTTTCGCAAACCATATTGAAAATAATGGGTATCCTGCTGGTTCGCGCCCAGTTTTACCAGGGTGTTATCATAGCTTTTCTGGGATTGCTGGGGCTTAGTGTACGGATAAACAGCCCGTATATTTTGTTTGAACTATCCATGCTGATATGGTTACTGGTATATGTATACCTGATGAACCGCGTTGAGCTAAGCCTTCGCAGGGGCAACTTCCTGGTGGGCAATGCCTTGTTTTGGCTGTTTGTTTTTTCCGCGTCTATTGCTTCCGTTATTTTTTTTCAAAACAGGACCAGGGAGTTGGAGCTTCGAAAAAGAACGGCGGAAAAATTAGTGCTGCAGGCAGATCCCTCAAGTGAAAGATTGCTCAATATAGCCATCCAGGGATTTACCAATAATTTTTTCCTCAGCAATCTTCCCAGGTTGTATAAGCCGCTGGAGGCTATGCGGTTTAAGGACAGTATTATCAATGCCAATTTTGCGCCCTATATTAATAAATATGATACGGAGCTGTTTTTCTATAACAGTGCAGAAGATCCTATCGGCTCGGAGCAAAGACTGACCTACGATGAGATCAACACTATTTATTCCGTACAGGGCAAGGTTACCAAAATCCCGGGGCTGAGATATTACGAAACAGCATTTGATAAGTTCAGCTATGTTTATCAAAAGGAGATCAAGGACAGCTCGAATAATACCAGGGCTTATTTTTTTATGCTTGCCAACCCCAAGCGGTACCGCAGCGAGGCATTGTACCCCGAATTATTTAAGCAGGCCGAAGACTATTCATTTGAATATGCACCGGACTATGCCTACGCCATTTACGATAATGGCGTTTTGCTGGTATATGTAAATGATTACAGCTTTCCCACTGCTCTTACTACCGCGAATATTCCCCGGCAGGAATTTGAAGAAAAAAAAGTAAACGGTTATAGTGAGCTATGGTATAAGAACGGGTCGAAAGTAATTGTTATTACCAGGCGCAGCAACTTTATAATGGAAGCAATAACCTTATTCGCTTACCTGTTCTGCTCTTTTCTTTTGCTGATGGTGACCTTCCAGGTAGCAAGCATCATTATACTGTCCGGCTTCAGGTGGAGCGCCCTGCGGGAAATATCGGAGTTTAACATCCGGTCGCAGATATACGGTACCGTTATATTCGTGAGCATTTTTTCATTTATTGTTGTAGGCGCCGCCACCATTATTTTCTTTACGGCTTCCTATAATAAAAATAACCGCGATAAGCTCAGCCGGTCCATACAGGACATTTCGAACGGGCTTAAAAACAGGGTGAGCGACCATCGTGTAGCCGACGACGTAAGGTACGTGTATGATACTTCGTACGGAAAGGGGTTGCGCCAGCAAATATCCGATATGGCACAGCTTCATAACGCGGATGTAAACCTGTACAACTCCGACGGATCGTTACAAATATCCTCTCAGCCATTTGTGTATAATAAAGGAGTGCTGAGCCGTATGATGGACCCGCTTGCCTTTTATAATTTAAGTCACCAGAAAAAAATACAATATGTGCAGGAGGAAAAGTACGGCAAAATGAATTACCTGAGCATATACGTGCCGGTATTGGCGGGAGACAGGAAGACGGTGGGATACCTTAATATTCCTTATTTTAATTCGCAGAGCAGGCTTAAGCAGGAAATATCAAGTTTCCTGGTAACCATCATTAACCTGAACGCATTCATCTTTTTATTGTCGGGCATTATCGCCTTGTTTCTTACCAACAGGATCACAGGGTCGTTTACGTTGATCAGTGCCATGATGAAGGAGGTGAACCTGGGTAAGCATAACGCGGAAATAGTATGGAAGAAAAAAGATGAAATAGGAGTGCTGGTAAAAGAATACAACAAAATGGTGCAGAAGCTGGAAGAAAGTGCCGCGGCATTGGCCAAAACGGAAAGAGAAGGCGCCTGGCGTGAAATGGCCAGGCAGGTGGCTCACGAAATAAAGAACCCGCTTACGCCTATGAAGCTGAGCATTCAATATTTGCAAAAAGCCATTTATAACAATGCTCCCAATGTAAAGGAGCTTTCTTCCAACGTAGCCCAAACACTGGTTGAGCAAATAGATCATTTGTCGAGAATTGCAGCGGAGTTTTCTCAATTTGCCAATATTGGCAATGCGCGGAATGAAGTATTTGATCTGAATACCATGATGAGCTCGTTGGTTTCGCTGCATGATGTACAGGAGCGGGTAAGCCTTGAATGGAAGTCCGGTGAAGAACCCCTGATGATATTTGCCGACAAAACACAGATCAACCGGTTGTTTACCAACCTGCTTCAAAACGCCATTGAAGCTATTCCTGAAGAACAGCATGGTATTGTTAGTATAAAAGAGGAAAGAAACGCTCACAGCTTTATAATAAGTATTCACGACAATGGATCGGGAATACCAAGGTCGGTACGCAGCAGCATTTTTACGCCTAATTTCACAACCAAAACGTCGGGAACGGGATTGGGGCTGGCTATTTGCAAAGGCATTGTGGAGCAATCGCGTGGAAGCATATGGTTTGACACCGAAGAAGATAGGGGCACTACTTTTTATGTAGAGCTTCCCTTGTACCAAAATGCCGTACCGGCGTAACAGCTCCTATCACCCCAAAACGGTAAAAATGTACATTAAAGTTTAGTAGTCTTGCATATGAAATACTTGTTGCTTCTTATTTGTTTGTATGGCGTATATAAAACCAGCCTGTTTGCCCAGCAATCGAATGCAGTGCCCGGCACTGTTATTTCTTATAGTCCCGCCGCTTCGGGGCTATACATTGGTTCGCCAAGCATATGTATATTACCTGGTGGCGATCTGCTGGCTTCGCACGATCTTTTTGGACCATCCTCCAATGAATTTGTGCAACCGGTGTCCCGCATTTTCCGTTCCTCCAACAACGGCCGCTCGTGGAAGCAGGTAGCGGAGATCAAAGGCCAGTTCTGGTCGAAACTTTTTGTACACCGGGGAAGGTTGTATTTTATGGGGACCGATAAGCATCATGGCAACACTATCATCCGTACCTCGGCCAATAAGGGCGATACCTGGACAGAGCCGGCCGATGCGGAGCACGGCCTGCTGCTGGCAGGCGAATATCATTGCGCGCCAATGCCCGTTGTTGAGTATAAAGGAAAATTGTGGCGCGCTATGGAAGATGCAATGGGCCCGGTAAAACAATGGGGAAAGAGATACGGAAGCATTATGATGAGCATTGATGCCGACGCCGATTTGATGCAGGCTAAAAACTGGAAAACAACCAATGTGCTGCGGTATGATTCTACACTGCTTTCAGGTAATTTTGGCGGATGGATCGAGGGCAACGCGGTAATTGCTCCCGATGGAAATATCGTAAATATCTTGCGGGTAGACGATAGATCAACCATGCAGGAAAAGGCGGCTGTTATTAAAATAAGCGGAGATGGCGTTACCGCTTCTTTCGACAGTGCTACCGGTTTTTATCCCTTTCCCGGGGGCAGTAAAAAATTCACGATCCGCTACGATTCCGCTTCTCATTTATACTGGACGTTGAGCAATTATATACCTGACACTATCCGGCAAAAATATACAGGAAAAAATCCCGCTTCGGTAAGAAATACGCAGGCGTTGTTCAGTTCTCCCGATCTTATCAACTGGCAATTGCGCAAGGTATTGCTGCATCACCCGGACATTGTTAACCATGGCTTTCAATATGTAGACTGGCTCTTTCATAAAAAGGATATTCTTTTTGTGTGCCGCACGGCTTACGATGACGGCGCAGGCGGCGCACATAACAATCACGATGCCAATTTCCTGACCTTCCACCGTATCAAAAATTTTAGAAAGCTGCTGCGTTGATCGTACCGGCAGGCGGATATCTTTTCATATATCAATCAGTAGTACAATGCTTACATACCGGCAGGCTTTAATAAAATTGTTTGCAACGATCTTTTTTTTCGTTTGCGGTCACGCATACGCAAAAGATATTCCGGGTAAGAAAAGGATCGCCATACTTACGGGCGCTAAAAGTCATGGACCCGGAGATCATGAATATCTAAAATCGGCGAGGCTGATAAAGGTAATGCTGGAACATTCCAACATCAATCAGCTTCAGGTTGATTTGTACAATGATTGGCCTGAAAACGAAAGCTCGCTTGACAGCGCCGCCGCTATTATGGTAATATCCGATGGGAGAGACGGAGATTTGTTTACTGAAGCCCCTCATCTTTTGCCTGAACGGATACCTGTAATAGAAAAACAGATGAAACGTGGATGCGGACTGATCACTTTTCATTTCGCCAACTTTGCTCCTGATCAATACGCCGACCAGGTGCTTGACTGGACCGGCGGCTATTTTGACTGGCAGGACGAAACCGGCAAGCGTAGCTGGTACTCGTCTATTAAAACCCTGGAAGCGGAAGTGCAACCCGCGTCCGTACATACTGTGTTAAATGGTGTAAAGCCCTTTTTGCTGAAAGAAGAATTTTATTATAACATGCGCTTCCGGGAAGATGACCCGGGATGGAGCGCTGTTTTGCGGGTACCCATGCTTGATAGTGCCTACAAAAATGGTAAAACCGTAGCCTGGGCGGTGGAAAGAAAGAACGGCTCAAGAGGTTTTGCAACCACCATGGGGCATTTTTATAGTAACTGGCAGGTAGCCGGTTTCCGGAAAGCCATATTGAACGGAATTGTTTGGGCGGCGGGAATTAAGCTCCCTGCCGGTGGTGTGGAGGCAAAATATTATACAGATAAGGAAGTAACACAACTGCTGTATAATAGGAAGCTGAAGGCGTTGCTACTTACGGGCGATAATATTGAAGCGCATGAATGGAGTGTAACCACCCCGTTATTAAAAGCGGCGCTGGAGGAAAGTCCCGAAATACAGGTGGATGTATCTGTAAATATTGAAGATCTTTCGCAATACAGCCTTGAAGATTATGATTTGCTGCTGTTGAACTATTGCAACTGGAACCGCCCCGACCCGCTCAGCGATGCATCAAAAAAAGCATTTGTTCAATATCTTGATAAAGGCGGCGGATTGATGATCATTCATTTTTCAAACGGGGCGTTTCACTATTCGCTTCCCCAGGCGCCCGGTACGGATTGGCCTGAGTATCGAAAAATATGCAGGCGCGTATGGGATCATACTTCCAATAGCGCTCACGACGCGTTTGGAGCGTTTACCGTAAAGGTTACATCCCACAAACATCCCATCACCAAAGGAATAAAAAACTTTGTAACAACAGATGAATTGTATTACAACCAAAAAGGAGACGAACCTATCATTCCCCTCCTTACCGCCCTTTCTAAAAACACCGGCAAAGAAGAGCCGCTGGCGTGGACGTACCAATATGGTAAAGGAAGAGTATTTCAAACGCTGCTCGGGCACAATCATCAATCTTATCAATCCGCAGCATTCAGAATGTTATTAAAGAGAGGAGCCGAATGGGCGGGCGGATTGTTAAAGTAACACATACATCATTGTAATGTTAATGACCGGTTAACCATATTTAGTGGTAATTATTGTCGTATTTAGCGTCTTAATGTATATTTTTAGTCTCCTAAACTTAAAATGGTAATGATTAATTCCTGCTCAAAAAGAATTGGTATCCTTTTGTTTGGCTGGATATCAACGATTGCTTTATTCACTTCCTGTACCTCCGATACCCCTGGAAAAGCTGAAGTGCGGAAAGGCGCCCATATTATCCTGGTGGGCAATAACCTGGGTTCCAGGATGCTCAACTACGATTATTTTGAAACAGAAATGCAGCTACGCTATCCCGATAGTTTATTATATTTCCGTAACATGTGCGATGGAGGCAATACCCCCGGGTTTCGTCCTCATGCTTCCCGTAATGATCCGTGGGCTTTTCCGGGTGCAGAAAAATTTCAAACAGAACTGGCTACGCCTTCTGGCAGCGAAGGGTTTTACGAGTCGCCCGATCAGTGGCTTACCAGGCACAAGCCCGATGTTATCATTGCTTTTTTTGGCTACAACGAGTCGTTCCAGGGACCGGCCGGGCTTGACAATTATAAAGCGGAGCTGGACGCCTTTATTAAACATACCCTCAGCCAGCATTATAAAGGAGATTCCTCTATCGCCCAACTGGTAATAGTATCTCCCATAGCATTTGAAAATCTGTCAGGCAAATATGACCTGCCCGACGGCAAAAAAGAAAATGAGAACCTTTTGTTGTATTCCAATGCCATGAAGGAAGTGGCGGATAATAACAAGGTGGCTTTTGTAAACGCGTTTGCTCCTACAAAAAAATGGTTCGATTCAGCAAAAGAGCAGCTCACAATAGACGGATCTCAACTGAACCGGGAAGGATATAAAAAGTTCGGTATTTTTTTGTCCGATGAAATTTTTGGTAAACATCCCGTTACTTCAAAAGCCGATCCAAAGCAGGTGTATGATGCGGTAGCGGAAAAGAACTGGATGTGGCACAGTGATTATAAAATTCCCAATGGTGTGCATGTGAACGGGCGCAGGTACAATCCTTTTGGTCCTGATAATTACCCCGCCGAAATTGAAAAGATACGGCAAATGACTGCCATCCGCGACTCCGCTATATGGCTGGCTGCTTCCAGGGGAGAAAAGCTGGATCTGGCGGAAGCCGATAAACATACCCTGCAGCTACAGCCGGTAAAAACCAATTACAATCCGCAGCAAAACGGAAGCCTTACTTACCTGTATGGCGAAGAAGCAGTTAAAAAGCTGAAAGTGCCGCCGGGATATAAAATTGAGTTGTTCGCTTCCGAAGAAGAATTTCCCGACCTGGCAAAGCCAATGCAAATGTCGTTTGACAATAAGGGACGTTTGTGGATAGCTACCATGCCCAGCTACCCGCATTACAAGCCGGGCGATTCCAAACCCAACGATAAGATCATCATACTGGAAGATACCGATGGTGATGGAAAGGCTGATAAACATACGGTTTTTGCCGATCATCTTCATCTTCCCGTTGGCTTTGAAATAGCGCCCGAAGGGGTATATGTATCGCAGGGAACAAACTTTAAATTGTATACAGACACGGATGGAGATGACAAGGCAGACAAAGTGGAGATCTTGCTGAGCGGGTTTGATGATCACGATACACATCATAACATTCACGCCTTTACAGCCGATCCTTCGGGGGCTATTTATATGGGTGAGGGAGTATTTCTTCATACCAATGTAGAAACCTCTTACGGGCCGGTACGCGGCACCAACGGAGGGTTTTACCGCTATGCTCCGCAGCTCCGTAAGCTGGAACGTACCGCACAACTTTCTATTCCCAATCCCTGGGGCATTGCGTTCGACGAATGGGGGCAGCCCTTTTTTGCTGAAACTTCGGGGCCTGATGTACGCTGGATGTTACCAGGAACGGTATTGCCTCATTATGGAGAAGCTACTCATAAATCTTTTAACCTTATAGAGGAAGCGCATAAAGTAAGACCCACATCGGGGCTTGAATTTGTATCCAGCCGCCATTTCCCCGACGAGGTGCAGGGCGACCTGCTCATTAATAATACCATTGGCTTTTTAGGTACCAAAGAACATGTGATACAGGACAGCGGTACCGGTTACGCGAGCCATCACAGGGTAGACCTGGTGGTGAGCGAAGACAGGAATTTCAGACCGGTAGATATGGAATTTGCACCGGATGGCTCCCTGTATGTAATAGACTGGCATAATATACTTATAGGGCATATGCAGCACAATGCCCGCGACCCGTTGCGCGATCACTCTCACGGAAGGGTATACCGGATCACCTATCCCTCGCGGCCGCTGGTAACGCCGGCCAAAATAGACGGGGCAACGGTAGAACAATTGCTGGACAACCTGAAGCTGCCTGAATACCGTACCCGGTACCGCACACGTCGTGAATTGAGAGGCAGGGATGTGAATGAAGTGTTGTCTAAACTTAAAACCTGGGTTTCAGCTCTTGATAAAAATGATCCACGTTATGAGCATCACCTGCTGGAAGCTTTGTGGGTGAGCTGGGGTATGGATAAAGTAGACCAGGAGCTGCTGCAGCAGGTGCTGAAGGCAAAAGATTACCGGGCCCGTGCCGCGGCGGTAATGGTGGTTCGTTATACAGGGCGCCAGTTGCCCAACCAGGCGGATCTGTTAATGGAAGCCGCAAAGGATGACAACGGCAGGGTGCGCCTGGAAGCTATAGTGGCCGCTTCGTGGATAGGCAAAGAAAAAGGGCTGCCGATATTGGCGGAGGCGGCTAAAAAACCCCTGGACGAATGGATGATACACGCGCATGAAGCCGCCATAGCGCATTTGAACGGAAAATTAGTAAGGGAGCATAAGGAGGAAGTGATCATTTCATCGCTGAAGGGAAAAGACCTGGAACTGTTTACCAAAGGAAAGGAAATTTATTCCAGGGAGGGGTATTGCGCTACCTGTCACCAGCCCAATGGTAAAGGGCTGGTAGCATCAGGCTTTCCGCCGCTGGCCAATTCAAAATGGGTAACCGGCAATGAAGACAGGCTGATTAAAGTAACCCTGAAAGGCTTGCAGGGACCGCTTGAGCTGAATGGCGTAAAGTACCCCGGGCAGGTGCCGATGACTCCCTTTGAGGGTTTGTTAAATGACGAAGAAGTGGCTGCTGTGCTTACTTTCGTGAGAAATTCGTTTGGCAACCAGGCTCCGTCTGTCAGCCCCGGTAAGGTGAAGGAAATACGGGAAGCCGTGAAGGCGAAAAAGGATTTCTATTCGCCGGATGTGCTGCTGAAGGAGCATCCGTAGATAGCAAAAACCGGTTTGAACAAGGTATTTTTCTCCTGGAAAAGTACCTTTTTTTTGTACCGGAAAGCCTAACTTATAACGGTGGGTTTATAACGTAACTCACGTGATATCCCCATTTCTTTTACTGGTGGAAAAATATGTATACGTACTTGAACTTATTTCACTAGCTTTCATGCATCAATCATAAAATTTACTCATCTCCAATCAACAATTATGGCAGCAAAAACCAAAAAAGCGGCGCCCAAAAAAGCCGCTAAAAAAGCCCCTGCAAAAGTGGCTAAAAAAGCAGTAAAAAAAGCAGCGCCTAAAAAGGCCGCTAAAAAAGCTCCTGCAAAAGCAGCTAAGAAAGCCGCAAAAAAATCGGCCCGCAAACCTAACGCAGCCTTTATGGCGCCATTAACGCCAAGTGCTGCATTGGGAGATGTTATCGGAAGCAAACCTTTACCAAGAACAGAGGTGATCAAAAAAATATGGGAATATATCCGCAAGAACAAATTGCAGGATAGCACCAATAGAAGAATGATCAATGCAGACGATAAGCTGAAAACGCTCTTTGGAGGTAAGTCGCAAATTTCAATGTTTGATCTTGCCAAAATTGTAAGCAATCACTTAAAATAGTTTACAGCATTGCAGGGCTTTATGCCGCAACCCTTTGGAGGTATCAACTTCGGGTTGCGGCTTTTTTATGGATGCAACCTAACTCGCGGGAAGGAGTAATCAAAAAAACAACTGCCGGATAATTCCGGCAGTTAGTAGTTGTAATTGGAAAGGAATATTATCTGCTATTTCAATAAATATAAATTCAATGCAACTGTACCTTAAATGGAAGGTAGGTTTTACGGTTAAAGCAATGTAACCGGCAACGTAAACTTTGCGTATGATCAATTGGACAGCCTGTGTAAGTTCATGAGTATTGGAAAAACAAGGGGAGTGTGCTTTGCCCGTGCAATCACGGATAGTAGTACCTGCAAAATCCGGGCTAATGTAGCTCAAATAGTTATTAAATACTGTTCCGGCTGTTTTAATTAACAAACATCAACGCAGGCGGTCAATGCTTTTAACCAGCTTTTGGTCTTTATATATACCCCTGATCGCTAAGATCAGGCAAACAGGAACCAGGAAAAAGAAAACGGAAGTAAGGCTGAACGCTCCATCCGAAAAATTTTTGATCTGCAGGTAGTATAAAAACGCCGAAAGTATATACAGCAGTAATGCCACAAAGCCCAGCTTTATCTGCAGGCTCCTGTTTTTATATAAAAAAATGGTGATCAACGCTACCAGCCCGGTACCGATAGAAACGATGAGCAGGAAGAAATTACTTGCACCGGTGAGCACGGTATATTCGCTGCCGTTGTCTACCTGTGTGGTACCTGTATAAACCACAAAACGGATCGTAAGGAAAGCGAATACTCCCGCGAGTAACAGCCATACGGTTTGCATACGTTGCAGCATACTTATTGATTTTATTGTGTAATAAGTCCTGGTCAGCCCAGTTCAGGATACAAAGGGAACTTACTCATGAACGAATGCACCCTGCTTTTTACTTCAGCGATCCTGCCTTCATTCGCGGTATCCGATAATACGGTATCAATCATTTCAACGATCGGTTCCATATCTGCCTCAAGTAAACCACGGGTAGTAATAGCGGGCACGCCTACACGTATACCTGAAGTAATGAAAGGGCTTTTATCGTCGAACGGAACAGCGTTTTTGTTTAAGGTAATGTGCGCCTTGTCTAAAGTTTCCTGTGCTTTTTTGCCGGTAAGATTTTTATTCCGGAGGTCTATCAGCATTAAATGATTGTCTGTACCATTACTGATGAGGTGGTAACCACGTTTCACAAAAGCGGCAGACATAGCCTGCGCATTCCTGATGATCTGTTTTGCATATGCTGTATAATCGTCTGTAAGTATTTCGCCAAACGAAACCGCTTTAGCCGCAATTACGTGTTCCAGCGGACCGCCCTGCATACCCGGGAAAACTGCCAGATCGAGCAATGCGCTCATAGGACGGATATTTCCCTTGGGATCTTTGACCCCGAACGGGTTGTCGAAATCGTGGCGCATCATAATAATACCCCCGCGCGGTCCTCTCAATGTTTTATGCGTGGTGGATGTTACGATATGGGAATGTTCAAACGGATCGTTCAATAAGCCTTTGGCGATCATCCCCGCAGGATGCGCAATATCTGCTAATACAAGCGCACCTACCTGGTCGGCTATGGAGCGAATGCGTTGATAATCCCAGTCGCGGCTGTAAGCAGAGGCGCCGCAAATGATCATTTTAGGCTTTTCGGCTTTGGCAGTCGCTTCCATCTGGTCATAATCTATAGTGCCGGTATCTTTTTTTACACCGTAAAAAAGCGCCTGGTAATTTTTGCCGCTAAAGTTAGCCGGGCTGCCGTGGGTAAGATGGCCGCCCATGCTTAAATCGAGCCCCAGTATTTTGTCGCCGGCCTTTAGGCAGGCAAGAAACACGGCGGTATTTGCCTGGGCGCCGCTATGCGGCTGAACATTCGCCCAACTGGCATTGAATATTTTTTTGAGCCTTTCAATTGCCAGTGTTTCAATTTCGTCTATCACTTCGCAGCCGCCATAAAAACGTTTGCCGGGATAACCTTCTGCATATTTGTTGGTAGGTACAGAGCCCATAGCCTGCATTACCTGCAGCGACGTAAAATTTTCGGAAGCGATCAGCTCAATGCCATTTCGTTGACGCTCCAGCTCTTTATGTATAAGATCAAATAGTTGTGTGTCTTTTTGCATGGCGCAAAAATAGGATAACGGCAGAGGATTTCAAATTTTCACTATGCACAGTTTTTGAACCTGGTAAGCCGTATACCGCCCTATCGGGAATATATTCATTTAATTTTCCCCCTAATTACACACTTAGCCAAGTGGTAAACCCTAATTTTATTACTTTCACGTTTTCAAAGTTTCAATGCATTGCATTCATGAAAGCAATAATACCCGTAGCGGGTGCAGGTACCAAGCTTCGCCCTCATACATACACTCAACCCAAGGCGCTCATTCCGCTGGCGGGCAAAACCCTGCTCAGTATTATTGTGGATCAATTGGCCGATGCCGGAATAAAGGAGTTTGTTTTTATTATAGGTTACCTGGGCGATAAAATACAGGATTATGTAAAGCAGCATTACCCTCATTTGCAATGTTATTTTGTGTTGCAGAATGAAAGGCATGGATTAGGACACGCCATTTATCTTACAAAAGACATAGTGGGCAACGATGAAATTTTTATTGTGCTGGGAGATACCATTTGCGAATACAATGTTCCTGAAATGCTGTACAGCCGGGATTCGATGCTGGGCGTAAAAAAAGTGGATGATCCGCGGAATTTTGGGGTAGCCGAAATTGGAGAAGATGGACTGATAAGCAAGGTGGTGGAAAAACCACAGATACCTAAATCGAACCAGGCTTTGGTAGGGTTGTATAAAATTAAAGATGCTACATTCCTTTTTGCCTGTTTGGAGGAGATGATAAACGGAGAACAAAAGAACAGGAATGAATATAGTTTAACCGATGCGCTGGAATGTATGATCAAAAAAGGCGTGGTTTTCCGTCCTTTTAAGGTACAGAACTGGTTCGATTGCGGACGCATCAACAGCCTGCTGGAAAGCAATGCTACCCTGATGAAGAAGTTTGGCGGTAAAATTTCGCAGGAGCATGTATTTGAAAATGTGATTATTGTGCCGCCGGTTAGCATAGGGCGCGGTTGCGAAATCAACAATTCCATTATCGGTCCTAATGTTGCAATAGGCGAGGAGGCAAGAATTACCTACTCAATTGTGAGAGACTCCATTATAGGCGACTTTGCCAATTTATACGATGTGGTGCTGCACGATTCACTGATTGGCAGCGATACCGAAATAAAAGGCGAAACCCGTTCGCTGAATATCGGCGACAATACACAAATTGACCTGGGGTAATACCGCTACAGCTTCGCAATATCCTTTTTACTAAGGAAATCCCTTCCGGCTGAATTGTTAGCCAGGTATATATTACGCCAGGGTAGTGGTTGTAATTCTATTTTATTTTTTACAAGATTTTTTGAGAATTAGTTCTGCCACCCTACTTTTGCGCCGGAGAGATGGCAGAGCGGTCGAATGCGGCGGTCTTGAAAACCGTTGACTGTCACAGGTCCGGGGGTTCGAATCCCTCTCTCTCCGCAAGCCAAACAAAGCCCCGGGAGGGGCATTTTTGTTTTCAGGAGCGTGCAAAGCTTGCTTTGCAAAGCGTATGAAAATAAAAATGAGCGGTGCGCAGCACCGGCTTTGTTTGGCTTAAGCCCGCCCGCCGCAGGCGCAAGGGATCACGAAGTAATCCCTCTCTCTGCCTCAAAGCCTTGCAAATCACATAGCAAATCTTTCAAAAGCTGATAAAACCTGCAATTCCAATATTAACCTTTAAAATGTTGAATTATGTTAGAGCAAAGCTTTGGTTTAAACTTCTTTTTGAAGACACCAGAAAACCAAAGTAAAACCAGGTTTGTATACGTTAGGGTAACCGTTATTTTAAAACGGGGAGCATTTCTATGCACCCTTTTTTATTTACACTCAAGGATGTATATACTTTTAATGCGCAATATATGCCGCTTACAAAAATCAGCTCTTATAACAGTAATACCACATCGTCTGAGGAGCGAACCTATGATGCCCTGGGAAGGGTTACCAAAACAATTGAAACGGTTGGCAGCGAAACCTACCAGGTTGATTATACCTATACCAACGGCAGGCTTACTAAAACCGTACATTCTCCAATGGCCTATACCATCAACTATTTGTATAACACTTACGGTTATCTCAACAAGCTTACCGATGTGAACAATACTGCTCTCAGAACCATATTCTACCTTGACGGTTCACCATATACCGCTACGGTAGCGTTGGAAAACAATAATGGTACTACACGTTTACTCTATATCAATCGTGATAACATAGGCAGCATTACCCATATTACCAATGCGAGTAAAGTTTTGCAGGCAGAATACAGCTACGATGCCTGGGGCAGGATGCGCAACCCGGCAAATCTTGCATTATATGCTTTCGGCTCCGACCCGGCTTTATTATTGAACCGCGGATACACCGGGCACGAGCATACAAAAGAGTTTAACCTCATAAACATGAATGCGAGGTTATATGATGCTATAGTGGGAAGAATGCTGAGCCCGGATAATTATGTGCAGGATCCAATTAATCCAATGCACTTCAACAGATATACCTACGTTTTGAACAATCCGATGAAATACAATGATCCATCCGGTAATATGCTGGAAATATTCCTGAGTAAACTTCTCGGGAAGGTTATGCTCACTTCATTTGTAGACTTTATGAGAACAGGATTTACGAGAGGTGGATTTGAGTTTTGGAATTGGAGGAGTCAGAATTTTAGAACTGCCTGGAGAGAATTTGACCCTGGAAGAACAGGCTCCAGAACAAATAATGCTGTACGCATAATGAATGGAACTCTATTCGAGGGAAACATCGGGCAAATCGCAAGCAGATGGACAAAGGAGTTACCTCAAACGTTAATAGGATATGAATATGGTAACCTTGCAAATATTATGGGACGGGTTACTGATGTTAATTATTTCAGAGGCTCTACTATAATGAATGTCACTGATATTCCTTTTGATAATGATCAGGCAGATGGGGTAACATTTGGATCTTTTATTATGGGCGAGGGCATCGCTGCAAATCCATTCGAGGTTGATGCGGCAGGAAGATTGACAGCAGGAGCAAGACTATTGCATCATGAATATGGGCACTATCTTCAGAGCCAAAGAAATGGATGGTCATATTTGGGGAAATATGGCATTCCAAGTGCCGGTGGTGCGGATTGGACTGAAGTAGATGCAGAGTTCAGATCTGATCAATACTTCAGAAACGAGTTTGGAGCAGCGCCGGCTTTCACATCTTATCCGGCAAATTACCGACCAGTAAATACGCTTTTCGTAGAGCACCTCAGTTTTCTGCATAATGGATATTTAGGTGGAAGTATATTTACCGGCCTTCTGAATTTATTTCGTTGATTAAAATGAGTTAAGTATGAAATCATGGAAAATAATTTTAAGTGTTTTACTTCTGCAAACAATCACATCTTCAGTGACGTGCAAAAAAGGACATGGTGATGATCGTCTAACTATTGTCAACAATTCAAATAAAAACATTTATGTAATACTACAATATAACTATCCGGATACATCTATAAACGACGAGTCATGGTCGAATCTGGCATACACTCACCTGCAAGTTGATTCGAATAGTTCAAAAAGTATGTGGAACAGTATAGATTGGGATGGAGTAATTCGAGAGAAAAACTCTTTAAATACAGTTATGGTATTTGTATTTGACCTGGATAAAGTTATTAATAAACCCTGGGTGCAAATTCAGGCTGATTACGATGTGCTAAAAAGATATGATCTAACGATTGACCAACTCAACGCTCTTGATTGGAAAATTACATACCCATAAAATAATAAAAATATGATCTACAAAATATTTATTCCTATTCTGGTATTGGCTTCGCTCCAATCTTTCTCTCAGGAAATCCCCTCCGGCAGTTGTGGCTTGATAATGACTTACGATGCCGCAGGCAACCGCATCAAGCGGGAATATTTTTGCAATAATGGCAGTAACCGAATATCTGCCCCGGAGCTGGCAAAACAGCAGGAAGCTGCCAGCGCTGATTTTGAAACGGTGGATGCATTGTATCCCAACCCTACAACGGGGAGATTTTATATCACCTTTAGTATGGCAGTAGACAATGCTGTTATCCAGGTGGCAGACGTAAACGGGAAAGTGATACAAAGAGTAAAAGGCCGTGGAACACGCCTTGAGTTTGACTTATCCAATCAGCCCGGAGGGACTTATTTTGTAATTATCAATACAGCGGAAGGAGTTACAATAAACAAAAAAGTACTTAAAATAAAATAGCAAAACTTTACTAAGCCGCACAGAATAATGAATTATTTTGTGCGGCTTTCCAATATTTCAAATACAATATACTTATATTTATGATCTACAGATTTGCGTTATCTCTTACTCTCTGCATATTTGCGCAAACATCTTTTTCACAAACCTTTATGCATGGAGCTGGTACCGGGGTATTTGTTAATCTAAGCCCTTTTATTAAGCCGGCTATACCAACTGTACTTACTTATTCACCTCGTGTTAATTTTCTTGAAACGAGCGCGCTATCCGTGTCTATTGGGGTTCCTTTCAGCATCGGTTTTGGCACAACTTATTATACCAACTATTATTCATCGAATGGATTGGATGTAGAAAATACAACAACTTATGTTATAAACATTCCTGCAATGGTAAATCTGAACATAGGTGCGGGTTCTTCTAAACAAACAGAAAAAAGGGTTGGGTTCTTTGTTGGCGGTGGCGTTGCTTATCAATACGGCCGGTATGTGTTGGATGAATATAATGGAGTTACCAACGAATATCCCAAAGTGAAAGAAACATCTGTAGGCCCTGCAGGTAATATCGGGCTTCGTTTCGCAGTCGGAAGACATCAGAAAAACATCGAGGCAAAGTTCTCGTATATGAGATCGCTTCGGGAAGATAAGATGTCGGCGTTAGGAATAGTTGCGCTGTTCAATTTTTAAAAAGCAATTTTTAAAACCTCTACACTCAGATTATAATGAAACACCTCATCTTTTAAAGAATATAATAACATACGGCAGAATGGTGTGATAGAACGGGAAATTTATCCCATTGCGTTTAGCTTTGGGTGGAATTATAATATCCTGTATCGCAGAATGTGTTGTCGATTTGGTGAATTGTAGCTCAGGCTGTGTATATGAATGGCAATATATCTGCCGGAAAGGTGCGTGGCCAATTCACATGAGGAGTCATGCATCGGTTTAGCCCGGTTTCCTGTAAAAATCCACTCTTTCAGGCGCAAGCGGTTGCTTTCCCACAATAATATCCGCCGCCTTTTCCGCGATCATCATAATCGGCGCATACAGGTTTCCGTTAGTTACATAAGGCATAATACTGCCATCCACTACTCTTAAACCATCAATGCCATGCACCCGCAACGTGAGCGGATCTACCACAGACATATTATCCGTGCCCATGCGGCAGGTGCAGGACGGATGCAGGGCGGTTTCTGAATCACGCTTTACCCAATCCAGTATTTGCTCATCAGTATCAACCGCAGGTCCGGGTGAGATTTCGCCACCATTAAATTCAGCCATCGCCGGCTGATTCAGGATTTTCCGGGCACAGCGAATGGCTTCCACCCACTCCCTCCTGTCCTGCTCCGTAGAAAGATAATTGAACAGGATAGCCGGTTTTTCTTTGGGATCTGCTGACTTGATCTGTACCGATCCACGTGCATCAGAATTCATGGGACCCACATGCACCTGGTAGCCATGCCCGCCGGATGGCGAACTGCCATCATACCGTATAGCCACCGGTAAAAAATGAAACTGGAGGTTAGGGTAAGCAACCGTTTCATTGCTCCTGATAAATCCCCCACCTTCAAAGTGATTGGTGGATGCAGGTCCTTTATGAAAGAGCGCCCACTGTAAACCCACCCAGGGTTTGTTATACCATTTCAAGGCCGGCCACACACTCACCGGTTTTTTGCAGGCATATTGAATATATACTTCGAGATGATCCTGTAAATTCTGCCCCACGCCTTGGAGGTCGTGCAGGACTTCCACTCCTGCCGATTTCAATGTTTCAGGGTTTCCGATACCTGAAAGTTGGAGCACCTGTGGAGAATTAATGGCGCCGCCACAGCAGATCACTTCGCCTGCCGTAACTTTTTGCAAATTATTTCCTTTCAAAAACTCTACACCCACTGCACGCTTACCGGTGAAAAGAATTTTGGTGGTGAGCGCACCACAGATCACTTCCAGGTTTTTTCGTTTTCCCCAAACAGGATGCAGGTAGGCATCCGATGCAGACCAGCGCCTCCCGTTTTTAATATTGCGGTCGAACATCCCAAATCCTTCCTGCTGGAATCCATTCACATCGTCTGTAAGCGGATAACCCGCCTGTTTGGCTGAATCAAAAAACGCTTTAAACAAAGGGTTGGTTGCCGGACCTGTTTCCAGGTGCAACGGACCGCCACCACCACGCCAGGCGTTTGTTCCGGCAGTTCTGTTCTCCGACTTTTTAAAATAAGGAAGGCAATGTGCATAATCCCAGGTTTCCATTCCCGGATCCTTTGCCCATTTTTCATAGTCCATCGGATTCCCCCGGATAAAAATCATCCCATTGATAGAACTGGAACCACCCAACACTTTTCCACGGGCATGATACACGCTCCGGTTATTCATGAAGGGTTCCGGCTCCGACTGGTATTGCCAGTCATAATATTTACTGCCAATGGGGTACGTAAGCGCAGCAGGCATATGGATGAAAATATCCCACCAAGCATCTCTTCTTCCTGCTTCAAGCACCAACACTTTATGGTCCGGATTTTCACTCAGCCGGTTTGCCAGTACACAGCCGGCAGAGCCGCCACCAATAATGATCGTGTCAAAAATTTTTTCCATTTTAAAAAGGGGATTCTACGTTTCCTAATTCTACATATACCGTTTTCAACTGGGTATACTGCTGAATAGCCGCAAGGCTGTTCTCCCGGCCCAGTCCGGATTGTTTATACCCGCCAAAAGGAATTTCGATTGGGGTAATATTATAATTATTGATCCAGCAGGTACCTGCCTGTAATTGATGAATGACCCGGTGACCACGTTTAATGTCATTCGTAAATACCCCTGCCGCCAGTCCATAGGCGGTATTATTCGCTCTTTCAATTACTTCTTCCTCAGAATCAAAAATAAGAATGGAGAGCACCGGTCCAAAAATTTCTTCTTTGCAAATTTCCATGCTATCGTCGCAATTGGTAAAAATGGCGGGAGTGATGAAATTGCCGGAGCGGATATCGCGCCCCTTAAAATCTTTTTCAGGTTGAAAACCTCCGGTCAATAATGTTGCTCCTGCTGCTTTACCTGAATTGATAAACCCCATCACTTTTTCCATATGCGCTTTGCTGATCAATGCGCCCAACTGTGTATCCGGATCTGCCGGATCTCCTATCCTTATCTTTTCCGTGCGCTCTTTCAACTGTTGTAAAAAGGCGTCATATATTTTTCGATGCACAAATACCCTTGTACCATTGGAACAAACTTCCCCCTGTGTATAAAAATTTGCCAGCAATGCTGCAGAGACCGCGTTATTAAGATCTGCATCTTCGAAAATAATGATGGGAGATTTTCCACCTAATTCCAACGTCACCCGTCTGAGTTGAGATGCAGCACCGGCAAAGATCTTTTTACCGGTAGACACCGAACCCGTTAATGAAATTTTTGCTATCCCCGGATGATCTACCAACATTTTTCCAACCCTGCCATCACCCTGCACCACATTAAACAAACCGGCCGGCGCTCCGGCTTCCATAAACGCCTTCGCCAACTCAAGTGCGGTTGCCGGTGTTAGTTCAGATGGCTTAAAGATCATGGCGTTGCCGCAAGCCAGTGCGGGAGCGGCCTTCCATGCAGCGATCTGGATCGGGTAGTTCCATGCACCGATGCCTGCACAAACACCTAAAGGTTCCGGGCGCGTATAACCGAAAGCGTTTTTCAAATCAAAATACTCACCGTGTATGCCTGCGGCCATTCCTCCAAAATATTCCAGTGCATCCGCAGCCGAGGTAATATCCACTGCTAAAGATTCTGCAATGGGCTTGCCTACATCCTGGGTTTCTATCAAAGCAATCTGCTCCAGCCTTGATCTTAAAATACCTGCTGTCTTCAATAAAACCCTACCCCTTTCTGCGCCGGTTTTGGTGCGCCACACCCGGAAGGCCTTTTCGGATGAAGCTACCGCCGCTTCAATATCATCTTCGTTCGCCTGGTATGCTTCACCCAATGGGTCATTATTAGCCGGGTTGTAATTGATCCACGACTCCCTGTTGATACTTGACGTTAATGTGCCATCTATAAATTGAGTGTATGCCATATTATTCATGTATTGCTGAAGTACTCGTTTGTCCATCAGTCAATATCTTTTTTTGAAAGTTGTTCCACCAATTGGTGAAGTTTATTTGCCAGCACATTTTTTGGAATCAACTTGGTTTCGTAGTCAGCAACCAAAGCTGGTGATATGTTTCTCGCCATAGCGTATTCTACTACTTCAGTGTCCCTTCCTTTGCAAAGCAAAATACCAATGCTGCTTTTTTCAAATGGCCGTTTCACATCTTTGTCCAATGCCTCAAGGTAAAAATTTAGTTTGCCAAGAAACTCGGGTTCAAATTCCTGTATTTTCAGTTCAAACAAAACGAGGCACTGTAAATCGCGGTGGTAAAAAAGCAGGTCGGTGTAGTAATCTTTATTTCCTACCTGCAGGCGATATTGATTGCCCATGTAAGTAAACCCTTTGCCCACTTCCAGTATGAATTTTTGCAGGTTCCTGATAAGAGCTTTCTCTAAATCTTTTTCGGAATGCGTTTCAGGCAAATCAAGGAATTCAAAAATGTAAGGGTCTTTGAAAATGCCTTGAGGTATTTGTGTCAGCACTGCTGACACAAATCTATTATGTTGATTATCTGTATTTTGCAATTGTGTCGGCAGTGCTGACACAATTTGTTCAGGAGGTAAATGTGCCGCTGGCAGCGATACTTTTTTAGCTTCAAGCCAAAGCATGAAAGATTCAGATAGAGGAGAGTATATCTCATAAAACTGTTTCATGCGGTACAAGCCCCTGCGGTTAAAACCACTCAAACCGGGTATTTTGTTTTGAATAAAAACGGCTAATTCATCAACTGTTCCATCGCCCCAAAAACCTTCAGAAACTTTGGTCGAAATAATATTTCCAACTTTGAAATAGAGCAGCACCAACTCAGCATTGACCTTGGCGAATGCACGAACTCTTGCGTCTTGAATAAGTAAGACAATATTTTCAAATTCAGTGCTAGTATTTTTCTTTTTCAACTTATCAGTCATCAGTCAATAAAAGTTTGAGGCGAGGCCTTTGACAGTTTTTTATTTTTATTCAATTTATAATAATAAATAAATGCCCCTATCAATACCAAAGCTGCTGTATAGATCCACGCTGCATATTGATTATACCATTCCACACCATAAGTTGCAGTGCGGGGCCACGATACATTTACAACCATAAAAGTACTCCAGGTCAGCGCCAGAATATTAACCGGGAAGCCCCATTTGCCCAAACTGAATTTCGCATCCATATCTACTCCTTTCCGTGCCGACACAATCCTGTTTCTCAGTTGAACCGCAACCACTATCCAGTACGCCAAATTAGCCCAAAGTATAGCGATAGATGTTACGAGCTCAAATACTTTTGGAAATTGCATATTCACCACCAGGATAATGATGGCTGCCAATCCGCAAAGCAATGTAGCTAAAACAGGAACCTGGGTTTTGTGGGAAACTTCTGATAAGGATTTACTGAAGGGAAGCAACCCATCCCGCCCCATGGCAAACATCAATCGTACTGCCCCGGAATGCACGGCAAAGGTGCACACAAGGATGGCAAAAATCACAATCCAAAGAAAAAGGATACCTGTAGTTTCACCCAGCACCGATTTCACCAGCATAGGTAATCCCCCGCTTATATTTCCTAATTCCGGTAAGCCTAAATCCGGCGCTGCCATCAGGGCAAAAAGTAATACCAGTAATCCGCCCACTCCGGCGGCAAGCAGCGCCTGTAAAATAGCACGCGGAGCCTTTTTACGGGGATCATGTGTTTCTTCTGCCAGTGTTCCGGCAGTATCGAAACCATACAGTACATAAGAGGCTGTGAGAGCGGTAGCTGCCATTAAAACAGACAGATCAGGAAAAGACGTGAAGGCCGATCCGGTATCTTTAATGTGAACGACCGCTTCAACCGGGGATCTTACGCTGCTTAAAAACAGCAAAACAATTAGTAGTATAATGCCGATCAATTCGGTAAATACGCCAATATTGTTGATCACCGCCAGCAGCTTGATGCCTTTCACATTGATGATGGTACTTATTACAATCAGGATAGAACCCAGGAGAATGGCATTTACGGCAATTGATTTCGGGTCATGTAAATTACCGATGATCTGGAAGGAAGCGGAGATCTGGGGCAGGCTCACCTGGAGTGCCATAGCCACCGCAGCAAGCGTAACAATAAGACAGGCGAGATAAATCCAACCTGTCATCCACCCGAGAAAAGGATTCCCGGTAAACTTTGCCCATTGATATACGCCACCAGATAAAGGAAACCTGGAAGCCAGTTCTGCGAAGCAAAGGGCTACCAGCAATTGACCTGCGAGCACAGCCGGCCAGGTCCAGAAAAATGCCGGTCCCGCAACTCCATATCCTAAATGAAACATCTGGAAAAGACCCGTAAGAATAGAAATATAAGAAAAGCCTGCCGCAAAACTGGAGAAGCTTCCCATCGAACGCTTTAATTCCTGGCGATAGCCAAAACTGGCCAAATCATTGTTGTCAGTACCCGGAGAATCTTTCATACTTGAGTTGCAGGTTTTGGTCTTGCTAAATGAATATAGCTATAAAAAAAGTACAATTGTTATATCATTTCCCCGGTTTACACTGATTTTTATAGACGATACGCCTGTAAAATATTAAATAACCACTTATATTTATGATATAGTTTAGTTTTTGTATCTGACTCCAAATTACAAAAAAAATCGCCATGTCCCTTACCGAAATTGACACAAATTTTACGCTACCGGCGCAATTTTATACAAGCAAAGATATTTTCGAGGAGGAGTTAGAAAAGATATTCTACAGTAAATGGATCTATGTGGCTTGTGAGGCAGACCTTCCAAAACCAGGAGACTATATCACCTTGAAACTCGGAACACGGTCTTTTTTTCTGCAGCGCGGGCAAAACGGCGAAGTGCGGGGGTTTTACAATGTATGCCGGCATCGCGGCCATGAACTATTGTCGGGCGAAAGAGGCAACCGCAAAGGTATCTCCTGTCCCTATCACAACTGGACCTACGATTTGAGCGGAAAGCTATTGAGGGCACGCGGCATGGACGCAGACTTTCCAAAACAGGATTACGGACTCAATCCTATTAATGTGGCCGTGATCGGCGGGCTGATCTATGTTTGCCTCAACTCGCCCGCACCTGATGATATCGAAACGGTGAGCAACCTGCTTAGTCCGTATCTCGCACCCTACCAGGTGGCTAAAACTAAAATAGCCTGCCAGAAGGATATCATCGAAGCCTGCAACTGGAAACTGGTGATTGAAAATAACAGGGAGTGCCTGCATTGCGATACCAATCACCCTGAATTGCTGGTACCGTTGTACAGCTCAGGTTTTGGCAAGGGGCTCGATAAGGATCATATCGCGCCATCAGAACAGCGCTTCCAGGATACACTGCAGGAAAAAGAAAGAGAATGGGAAGGTCTTGGTCTTCCGTATGAACTGATAGAGTTCCCTGATGATCTCTGGTTCCGCACGGTGAGACTACCACTTGCCAATCAATGTCTTTCTCACACCCTGAAACCGGAACATGCCTGCAAAAAACTGCTCGGCAATTTCAGGAAACCGGAAGGAAGCGGTCTTTCTTTATGGACGCACCCCAATTCATGGAATCATTTTTTAAGCGATCATATCATCACCTTCGCGGTGTTCCCGCTTTCGGTAGACAAAACGCTGGTGCGCACCAAATGGCTGGTAGCGGCAGATGCCGCGGAAGGTGTTGATTATAATCTCGAGGATCTCACCAAAGTATGGACACAAACCAATCTGCAGGATCAAAGCCTGGCAGAAGGTACTTACCGCGGCATTTGTTCCGGCGGCTACCTGCCGGGACCCATCGCTGATGAGGAGTACCTCGTTAAGCAGTTCCTTTCCTGGTATACCGATCAACTCACTGAAACCCCCGTACATTAATGCCAAAAATTGTAATCATAGGAGCCGGTATCGTTGGATGCTCATTGGCCGACGAACTGACCGAACGCGGATATACGGATGTAACGGTAATAGAAAAAGGTCCGTTGTGGGCACCCGGTGGCTCAACATCACATGCCCCCGGCGTTGTGTTTCAAACCAATGGGTCGCGTACGATGGCCCAGTTTGCGCAGCAGACCGTTGAAAAATTATACAGCCTCCAACATAATGGCGAACCCTGTTTTCTCAAGGTGGGCAGTCTCGAACTGGCCACCACACCGGAGCGGCTGGCAGATTTGCATCGAAGAGCAGGACTGGCAATCGCTGCAGGCATTAACGCAAAGGTGATCTCTCCTGAAGAAGCATTGCGTTTGCACCCGATGCTGGCTGAAGAAAAATTATTGGGCGCATTGTATGTGCCGGATGATGGTATTGCACGGGCAAAAATTGCTGATCAATTGATGGGAGAACGGGCCATCAGCCGTGGAGCAACATTCATTCAAAACTGTGAAGTAACGGCTATCAATCAGCAGGACGGTCGCGTTACCGGTGTGCAAACCACGCAGGGATCATTCCCGGCAGATATTATTGTTTCCTGCGCCGGTATATGGGGGCCGAAGATCGGTGCGATGGCAGGCATGCGCAAAGCCATACAACCTTTGGCGCACCAGCTCTGCTATACCGCTCCCATGGCTGAATTGAACGGGTGCAAAACCGAAGCGGAACTGCCGGTGCTTCGCCACCAGGGTTCTGACCTGTATTTCAAACAAAGAAACCAAAGTCTGGCAGTGGGCTGGTACGGGCATCGTCCATTGCCCATACAATCAGAAGATATATTACCCAACGAACAGGCGGAAATTATGCCGAGCCAGATGCCTTTTACGCCCGAAGAGTGGAAAGGTGCGATGGAAGGTTCGGTTGAAGTGATCCCGGCATTGAAAAATGCGGAGATCACGGAAACCATGAATGGTTTGTTCTCGTTCACCGTCGACAATTTTCCTTTAATGGGTGAATGGTCGGGATTGAAAGGCTTTTGGGTGGCCGAGGCCGTATGGATCACGCACGGCTGTGGGGTGGCGCGTGCCATGGCAGAATGGATCGTGAACGGACATCCGGCGCTTGCGGTACATGAATGCGATGTGAACCGTTTTGAGGCGCACCAGTTGGGTCCGCAACATATTGAAGAACGTGGATCACAAAACTATATTGAAGTATACGACCTGCTGCACCCGTTGCAGCCGATGGAGTCACCACGCCCGATCCGCACCACCGGTTTCTACCAGCGACAGCAGGAACTCGGCGGCTTCTTTCTCGAGGCTTCCGGCTATGAGCGGCCACAATGGTATGAGGCAAATGCAGATCTCGTAAAACAGTATCCTTCTCCGCCCCGCGATGCATGGAGCGCTTCTTTCTGGTCTCCGATTATCGGCGCTGAAGCCCGCGCGGTGAGAGATGGTGTGGGATTGTTTGATATCACCACGCTCAAACGGATTGAAGTGACCGGCAAAGGCGCACTGGAATTTTTGGAGCGATTAACCACCGGCAACCTGCGCAAAAAGCCAGGCTCCATTACCTATTGCCTTTTGTTGAATGAAAAGGCCGGCATCATGAGTGATATTACGGTTATGCGTAGGGGTGAGTTTGATTTTTTTATTGGCGTAAACAGCAATATCGACATTAATTACCTGCAACAACTGGCACCCGATACGGTGCACGTGCGTGACATCACCGCAGGTACCGTTGCATTGGGCCTTTTCGGGCCAAAGTCGCGGGAACTGGCGCAGTCGCTGACCAGGGATGATCTGAGCAATGAAGCGCTCGGTTACTTCAAACTGAAACATACTTATCTCGGTCATGTACCGGTAATGCTCGCCAGGTTGTCTTATGTGGGTGAGTTGGGATATGAAATTTATACCACCGCAGACCTCGCGCTCAAACTTTGGGACACGCTATGGCAGGCCGGAAAAAAATATGGATTGATAGCAGCCGGTCGCGGCGCGTTCAACTCCATGCGGTTGGAAAAGGGATACCGCAGTTACGGAACGGATATGACGAGCGAGCACAATCCCTACGAAACAGGGCTTGGTTTTTCCGTTCGCAAGGGTGGCGGATATACAGGTGCTGAGGCGTTGAGTAAAGTTGATCCCAATGCATTGAGCAAACGACTGGTGTGCCTGGTGCTCGATAACCCGCAGCAGGTAGTGCTGGGCAAGGAGCCCGTACTGCACGAAGGCAAAGTGGTGGGGTATATTACCAGCGCCTATTTCGGGCATACCATTGGCAAACCACTGGCATACGCGTGGGTGCCTGCCGCATTGAGCGTACAAGGTACCGCGCTAACCATCCGGTATTTTGATAAGGACTACCCGGCAAGGGTAGGACAGGATCCGCAGTTTGATCCGCAAATGACAAGATTAAAATCATGACGAAAATAATTTTCCGGCCGTTTAATAAAAGCTATGGCAAAAAATAAAAAGATAGAAGTTGAGGGTAGAGAGATTACCATTATTCTTGACAAGGAACAAGAATATATTTCACTAACGGATATGTTGAAAGCAAAAAACGGGGATTTTTCTATTTCGGATTGGTTACGCAATCGAAATACGGTTGAATATCTTGGCATTTGGGAAAGCGTTTACAACCCCGATTTTAATTATGGCGAATTTGCCATAATTAAAGGCCACGCAGGTTTGAACAGCTACAAATTAAGTGTTAAAGAGGGCGAATAAAAATATTTGAAATGTTATTACCAGGAATGCTATCACAAGGTACAATAGGACGACGAAAAGCTGCCGCGCTCCCGGAGCAGCCGCCACAATTGTGGAAAACCGTGAAGCCGAAAAAAGCATACGATGCCGTCATCGTGGGCGGTGGCGGTCATGGACTATCTACTGCCTATTATCTTGCAAAGAACCATGGCATGACCAATATCGCAGTGGTGGAGAAGGGCTGGCTGGCAGGTGGCAACACTGCGCGTAACACTACCATCATCCGCTCCAACTATCTCTGGGATGAATCGGCGGGTATTTATGAACATTCTTTAAAATTATGGGAGACGCTGGAGCAGGACCTGGGTTATGAAATGTTTTTCAGTCAGCGCGGTGTACTCACGCTCGCGCATTCGGTGAGTGACGTGCGCTCCAAGCGCCGGAACTTTTATGCCAATGCGCTCAATGGCATCGATAGTGAATGGCTCACGCCGGAAGAAGTAAAAAAACTGGTGCCCATCATCAATATCAGTCCTGATGTGCGTTACCCTGTACTTGGCGCCACTTACCAACCCCGTGGCGGCATTGCCAAACACGACTGGGTAGCCTGGGGGTATGCAAAGGCGGCGAGCGATTTGGGTGTAGATATTATCCAGGGCACCGAAGTAACCGGTTTTGATATTCGCGATAATAAAGTGTTGGGCATACAAACCACGCAGGGGAGTATTGCTGCTAATAAAGTAGGACTTGTTGGCGCAGGGCATTCGTCCATACTCGCCAATCTTGCCGGCTTCTACATTCCCATACAGAGCCGGCCCTTGCAGGCGCTGGTGAGTCCCTTGCTGGAGCAGGTACTCAATACCGTGGTGATGAGCGGGGCAGTACACGTATACGTGAGCCAGGCGCACAAAGGCGAACTGGTAATGGGTGCAGGCACCGATGCCTTTAACTCCTATGCGCAGCGCGGGGGCTTTCATGTGATAGAACATCAACTCGCTGCGGCACTGGAACTGTTTCCCATATTTGCGCGTGCACAAGTGTTGCGCACATGGGGAGGCATAGTAGATGTGGCTCCCGATGCTTCGCCTATCATCGGGCTTACACCGGTGGAAAATCTTTTTATCAACTGCGGCTGGGGAACAGGTGGCTTTAAAGCCACGCCCGGTTCGGGTTGGGTGATGGCGCATACCATTGCAACCGGAACCCCGCATGAACTGAACCGTCCCTTTGCCCTTGATCGTTTTACAACAGGGCATTTGATTGATGAACATGGTGCGGCAGGTGTTGCCCATTAAAAGTTATTTGAAAATTATTTGAAAGATCATAAGCGCTAAGTTGTTGAATGCCTCAAGCCGGCAGGCCCGCCCGAACGACGTTCAGTCGGGCGGACTTCGTATCTCCCGCCCCGGGCGGGACCCCTGCTTTTTGCTTTGAGGAGTTCTATCAGCTTTATATCACTATTGAGCCATTCCTTTAATCAGCGGTAGTACAAAACTCACGCAAAAAAAGGTGGCTTATTCGGATACTGGTAACAGTGCGATGATAAATCTCTGTGTTGCTGACAAATGTAATGTTTATGATGATTCTTAAGCTTAGTAAACCGGATTGATAGAACAATGATTATTTAAAGGCAGGCAATGTGAGTTAACAGGTTTGCGCATTAAAAATTATTTGAAGATTCAGAAGGCCGCAGGTAGGTTTTGCGCGGCCTCAGAAAAAAGGCCCGTCCGAACTGTCCGGGCGGACGTTAAGAAATTTTCATGTTGCAGCGTTAAGCAGCGAAAGCTGCCCCGGCTCTTTGCAAAAGCATTCAATGAGTCTTCGCTGAGTATAGGTTTGCTGCTGGGCTTTAGACTCTTTCGCTGTAGCGCAAACATGAAAATTTTAGCCTTTTTTCTGCAGCCTTGATTTTTTGGTTCTTTTTTATCAAGAAAAAGAACATAAGGCAAAGAGTATTTTAAAGGCAGGCAATACGCTTTAAAAAAAGATGACCAATAAAAAATATTGATATGCTTTACATTCCCTGTCCCCACTGTGGACTGCGCAACGAAAACGAGTTTCATTACGGAGCGGAGGCCGGTGTGGGATACCCGGACCCTAATACGCTCAGCGATAGCGAATGGGCAAAATACCTGCACATCCGCGCCAACCCCAAAGGGTGGCTGGCGGAGCGCTGGGTACATTTTGCCGGTTGCGGCCGGTGGTTCAACCTCTGGCGCAATACCGTTACCCACGAAATAGGACCGGTGTATCTTCCCTTTACCAAACAACCAAAAGCACCCGCTCCCGAAACACACCGGGACGGAAAGGAGGGTTCCATACAATGAGTGAGATCCATTTTTATTTTGATGATCAATTATACAAGGGACAGCCTGGCGAGCCGATGGCGGCGGCGTTGCTGCGTGGTGGATTATTATCCATCACCAATAGTACCTATCATGGTCGCCCAAGAGGCGTGATAGGGTTAGGTGTGGAAGAACCCAATGCACTCGTGCAACTGGTATCGGGCACCAAAGAATCCATGCGCCCGGCTACTGTGATTGAAGTGGCAGAAGGATTGACAGCGCGGAGTTTAACCGGTATTGGCGCACTGCCCGAAGATGCCGAAGAAGCGCGGTATGATAAGACCAACCGTTATGTAGATACGCTTGTGGTAGGTGCAGGTGTTGCAGGACTTACAGCCGCAGCCGAAGAACTGCGTGCAGGTCGTGAAGTATTGCTGATAGACGATCAGCCAACGCCCGGCGGTCATCTCCGGCACTTGGGATTGGAACTACCATCTGCGTTGGGTGATATGCTCTCGCATAAAAATCTTACTTATATCAGCAGGTGTACTGCTACCGGCTTATACGACCAGAACTATATAGTAGCCATCGAGCGCCGCAGCGATCATTTGGGCAATGCAGCGCCGGTTAACCGTGCCCGTATCCGCGTATGGCATATCCGTGCAGAACGCGTGATACTCGCGTCCGGTGCTTTTCAGCGCCCATTGATCTTTGCCAATAACGACAGGCCGGGCATAATGCTCTCTCATGCGGCAGCAACCTATGTGGCGGTGCATGGTGTGAAAATATTTAAGCAGGCTGTGGTGGTTACGATTGACAACCAGGGATACCGCGATGCGCTGCGATTGCACAACGCAGGCGTGAACGTGTTGGGCATTTACGATGCACGATCAACAGCCAGCGGAGCCAGTGTAGATGCCGCGAAGGCAGCCGGCATTCCCATCCATTTTCGTGCTACAGTGCTGGATACTTCTTCCAATGCAGAAGGAATATTAAATGGGGTAACGATACAAGACCTCGATACAAAAGAAATTGTTCAAACAGCCACCGACCTGCTCGCTGTATCCGGCGGATGGACACCCATTGTTGATCTCGCTACGCATATCGGCATTAAACCAACCTGGAGCGGGCAACACGCCGCCTTTTTGGTAAACCATACAACTGACAAGCTCCGCACTGCGGGTATGCTGGCTGGTGATTTCGGGGGCGATGATGATCCGGCCGTATTCTTTGGTCCTGTATTGGATGCAGAACAAGCACGTACTGCTTATATAGACCTGCAACGCGACAGCACCCTGCACGACCTGCGCCGCGGCGTTGGTGCAGGGCTGCACAGCATTGAACATATTAAACGATATACCACCATCGGCACGGCGCACGACCAGGGCAAAACCAGCGGTATGCTCACCATTGGGGCGCTTTGCCAAGTGAATAATGGTGAACCGGCGCGTTCGCCTGCCGATATCGGCACCTTGACTTTTCGTCCGCCCTATGTGCCCATACCCTTTGCGGCGCTTGCAGGCCGGGAACGCGGGGAACTCTCGGATCCTATCCGCATCACGCCGCTGCACCAATGGCATGTGGAAGCCGGCGCGGTGTTCGAAGATGTGGGGCAATGGAAACGACCCTGGTATTTTCCCAAACCGGGAGAAAGCATGGAAGATGCTGTGAAGCGTGAATGTATCGCAGCAAGAGAAGGTGTGGCCGTGATGGACGCCTCCACACTCGGCAAAATTGATATCCGTGGTGCGGACGCCGGGGTTTTCCTCGACCGCATTTATACCAATATGTTTTCCACGCTGCCGGAAGGGCAGTGCCGTTATGGGCTGATGTGCAAGGCAGACGGCATTGTGTTTGATGACGGCGTTACCACGCGCCTCGGTAAAAATCATTACCTCATGACCACCACTACCGGCGGTGCAGCCCGTGTGCTGGCATGGCTGGAAGAATGGCTGCAAACCGAATGGCCCGAGCTGGAAGTATATTGCACGTCGGTTACCGAACATATTTCCACTATTGCGCTGGTGGGTCCCAAAAGCAGGGCGCTGCTGGGGGAACTGGTGAAAGACATTGACCTTTCCGCAGCCGCATTCCCGTTTATGCATAGCCGTGAGGCAACCATTGATGGCATACCGGTACGCATTGCACGCATCTCTTTTTCGGGGGAGCTGGCATTCGAGATCAATGTAAACTGGGGGCATGCACGATACCTCTGGGAAAAGCTATGGAAGCTCGGTCGTCCATATGATCTTACGGCTTACGGCACAGAGACCATGCACGTGCTGCGGGCGGAAAAAGGATACGTGATCATAGGGCAGGATACCGATGGCACGCAAACGCCGTACGACCTCAACATGGGGTGGATCGTATCTAAAAAGAAAGAGTTTATCGGCAAGCGCTCCTTTCAGTTGCCTTACCTGAAAGCAGCAGGCAGGCAGCAACTGGTGGGATTGATCCAGCAGCCCGGTGAAGAACTGATCCCCGAAGGAGCATATATTACCGTATTGAATGCAACACAAGACGACCAGGGCGCGCCTGCCGACAGGCATGGCAAAACACAGCACACCGGTTTTGTAACGAGCGCTTATTATTCACAAACGCTGGGTGCCCCGTTCGCGCTGGCGCTGGTGGCGGATGGACTGAACCGCATGGGTGAAGTGGTAAGTATACCTATAGGAAAGAAAGTATTGCAAGCTACTATCTGCGACAGCGTATTTATTGATAAAGAAAATACCAAAAGAGATTAATTAAGAAGCTATGATTGCCAAGCAGAGCCCGTTACAGGGAAAACATACAGGAACCGCCGCTACGGTGGCCATCCGCGAATTGCCGGGATTGTTTACGCTCGATCTCCGGGTAGCGCCCGGGAGCGTAGCCCAACTGGCTGTTGAACAGGCATTGGGTATAACACTGCCGGCAAAAACAGGTCAGATGCAGACGGTGCAAGTGGCTGGCGGAAGTGAAGCCCATATACTTTGTCTTGCGCCTGACTGGTGGTTGCTGGTGGGGTTAAAAGATGCGGAACAAAAACTCGCGCCCTTACATAATCAATATCATTGTAGTGTAGTGGACGTAAGCGGCCAGCGCACCACTATTGAACTGGAAGGCCCCAATGCCCGCGAAGTGCTCGCCCACCTTTGGGAGCAGGACCTGCGGGAAAAAAGTTTTCCTGTTGGCAGTGTTTCACAGGGGCTTATTGCAAAAGCACCGGTGATCGCTTGCCATATGGCTCCGCTTCGTTACCGGGTGATGGTGCGAAGCTCTTTTGCGGTACATGTATGGAAGGCGATAGTGGATGCCGGGGTGGAGTGGGTGTGAGGAGGAATCTTTTCAGTCTTTCTGCCGAAGAAATTTTGATTCTCTTTTGGGTTTTGTCGTTGGTGATTCCGTGTATCTCTACCGACTCACGAACACTAATGCCGAAAAAAAAATTTATATTTTCTCATTTTAATTGAAAACTTTTAGACAACTGTTCAAAGATGGTTTCCAGTGCACTGTCGCCGGCACCAGGATTCTTCAATAATTGTTTGATGTCCGGATTTTCTTTTCGTACCGTCTCAATATACAGTTTGAGATCTTCCTAAATAGTATCCTGGACATCAATTGTTTTTTCCGGATTAATAGCTACAATAAGCCGTATAACATCTTTCCAATGTTTATCAATATCATCTTCCTGCACCTTTTGACCTTCATTTCTTCTTGCAAGGTTATTCAGGAAAGCTTTTGCTTTTAAAACAAGTAGCGCATATTCATTGCCGGTCACAGGCGCCGCCTCCTATCAAAACATATTGTTTTGTATATTCTTTAAAATGTGCCGGAAATAATTCCATACCTGTTACCATATCATTTCATTTATCATATGCTTTAATGCGCCCCGGATTCGTTCATCGTCGTGATTTTTAAGTGTTAGATAAAGCGACAGTTTATCTGCTTCAACGTGGTTCGACAATTGGACAGGATCGTAGTGCCACACTTCAATACGATAGAACCCATATTTTCTATCAGGTCGTTTAAATTGGTTTTTTATCAGCCGGAATGCGTCTTTGCCAATTACAGTGGTTTCTTCATCAGGCGGAGAAAGCATGCTGAAGTGCGACAACGCTGTTTCACCACCCAGCCTGGTATATTCGTTGGATATACTTTGATCCTGGTACCATATTTCCCTGGTCGGGCTGGCGAGGTATGGCAAGGCTTTTTCCCAAAGATCTTTTCGCTGTGAATTAAAAAAAATACTTTTTTCTTTTTTTCCTTCAACGCGCAACAATGAAATTGTATTTAGTTCCCTGATTGCCCGGGTAATCGTCATGCCAGAATAGTTAAGCATCTTTGCTATTTCCTGGAGCGGCAATCCCTCAAGCGTTTTTACCTGGAGGTGATATAGCAACAGAAGTTGCGCCGGAGGCTTTAATTGATGAACCGGCAGGGAAATAGTTTTCTCTGGTCCATGACCATCTCTGAGTTGTATAAAGAGTGAGGGCACATACAACTGGCGGAACGGTTCTGCAAACCCGACTTTTTTTTCAATAAGTCTTTTCCGTTGCCAGGGTTCCAGATTTTCAAAAACGTAAATGATTGGAAGTTTGCCTGCAACTTCCTGCAAAACATGACTTTGTTTCTTCAGCTGTTCCGGTGTGGCCTGATCTGGATTTTTCAATTCAGCCCATAGCACTTTTTGGCCGTTCAGGTAACTGGAAAAGAAATTGTAGCTGCCTCTTAGATATAGAGGTAGTTGCTTAGTCATTTCTTGCTCTGAATGAAATGGCTCTGAGACTCCAAAAGACTCCTCCAGGTATATTTTCATCGAGTTCATCTATAATAATAACTAAAAAATGCATGTTAACAAAATTAATGTTAATGTGCTTAAAAAAGATACAAATATTAAGTCATAGATTTTCAAGGAGTTATCGGGTTCCTGCTGTCATATTTTCCGAAGCTTAATCAGATCAATATGATATCAGCATAGTGGACGTAAGCGGCCAGCGCACCACTATTGAACTGGAAGCTCCCCATGCCCGCGAAGTGCTTGCCCATCTTTGGGAGCAGGACCTGATGGATAAAAGTTTTCCTGCCGGCAGTATTTCGCAGGGGTTGATTGCCAAAGCGCCCGTGATCGTATGCCATATGGCTCCGCTTAAGGTACCGTGTAATGGTGAGAAGCTCTTTTGAGGTGCATGTGTGGAAGACGGTAGTGGATGCGGGGGTGGAGTGGGTGTGAGCCTGTATATTTCTTCGGGCAGATTTGGCAGCGAAATAATTGAGTAACCGCCTGTTGAGTACCGCATTGAAGCCTGGAACGGCAATGTCGCGATTGGCAGTTTGTAAGATTTTAAGCGCCATTTTAGCCTTAAAATAAAGGACTGTTTCGTCTTTTATTTATGATTATATCATACCTTCGCATTTCAAATAAACGGCGTCATTACTACCGGATTTGAGCATGCTCCTGGCTCCGGAAAATGGAATTTTTTTGAAAAAAAAGGTATTTGTTTATGAATGGTAAAACGGATGTGAAGAACATAGAGGATATACAATTACTGGTAAATACTTTTTACGGAAAGATCAGGGTGGATTTGTTGTTGGGCTCCATATTTAACGGGGTAATAAAAGACCGGTGGCCGCAGCATCTTGAAAAGATGTACAGGTTCTGGCAAACAGTATTATTGGAGGAGCATACTTATTATGGCAGCCCCTTTCCACCCCATGCCCAGCTACCTGTGGAGCAAAAGCATTTTGACAGGTGGCTCAAACTTTGGAACGAAACGATTGACGAATTTTTTGAAGGTGAGAAAGCCGACGAAGCGAAATGGCGGGGAAATAAAATGGCTGCCATGTTCCTTTCCAAGATCGAATATTACAGAAATAGTTCGTCAGCTCCCTTATTGTAAGAGGAGACAAAAGAATTATGACTATTATAAAAAAATATTGAAAATTGTTTTAACTTGTTATCATTGAATCAATCCATCTGATCGGTTATTCTTAGCAGTTAGTAAAATGGATTGCATCCTGCTGTATATATTCTCCCTTAATAAACTACCGGAATTAACATATAGATCTCAATGCTGATAGATTACGATATACTGATAACTTACGGTGGAATTGCGAGGAAATTTGAAAAGGGTACCGTTATTTTTCATGAAGGCGCCATGCCTTTTTTTTACTATCAGGTTATAACCGGGGAAGTAAAATTATTTTCTACCAATAACGAAGGCAAAGAACTGTTGCAGGGAATATTTAAAGCAGGGCAAAGTTTTGGTGAACCCCCTTTATTGCTGAACAAGCCGTATCCAAGTACCGCACAAACAAATGCCGACTGCACAATCGTTAAGATCCGGAAACAGTTCTTTCAGAATATTCTCGACGATTACCCCGACATCATCAATAATTTACTGTACACGTTTGCCGAAAGGATTTATGATAAGGCAGTAGCGGCTCAAATATGGGTACAGCAAACACCCGAAAATAAAATTGTACATTTTCTGAAAAAAAATAAACCTGTTTGCACAGATAGCCAGATGCTGCCGGTACCCTTTACCCGGCAGCAAATTGCCGATTTTACCGGGCTTCGCGTTGAAACGGTTATTCGCACCCTGATGCGGATGAAGGATGAGGGTATTGTAAAAATTATTAACCACAAGTTATACTACTAGCTGTATGAAAGAATACTATATCCGCAAATGGTTTCGTTGGGCTTTGATAAGTCTTGCCATAGTAGCATTGTACGGTACCATGATGCGCTACAAGATAGCTTTTGATTTTCCTTTTTTTGACCAGCGGAATTTATTGCATGCCCACTCGCATTTTGCATTCAGCGGATGGATAAGTCATGTATTATATGCCGGGCTGGCATTACTGTTGTTCCCTTTTATATCTGCCCGGAAGCGAAAAAAATACAATGCGCTGATATTTTTCAACCTGGTTAACGCATTTGGTATGCTGGTGGCCTTTACTGTGCAGGGATATAAGGCTGTTTCTATTTCGTTTTCTACACTTTCCATTGTAGTGGCTATACTATTCGCGTGGAGCTTTATAGCCGATTCAAAGCACTTGCCTGCCGGGCACCGTTCAACACCATGGGCGGTTACGGGTTTGTTGTTAAATGTACTTTCTTCAGCCGGCCCGTTTTCATTAGCCTATATGATGGCAACCAAAAGCATTCAGCTCGATCTATACCTGGGATCGGTATATTATTATCTTCATTTCCAGTACAGTGGCTGGTTCTTTTTTGGTAGCATAGCGTTGGTAGCGGCACGGCTGCCGGTAAATTTTCCTTCGCTGCAAAAGTATTTTTATCTTTTTGCCGCAACCGTTATCCCTACTTTCTTTTTGTCTATTCTTTGGGCAAAGCTGCCCGGCTGGCTGTATATAATTACGGTAGCCGCTACTGTGCTGCAATTGGCTACATGGACAACATTACTGGTAAAAACCTGGTCTTTTTGGGGAAAGAAAAAAGCGGGAATGTATCCTGCATGGATAAATGTATTTTTTTACGCGGCTTTGTTCTCCGTTACTGTTAAGTTTTTGCTGCAAACCATTTCGGTAATACCGTCATTAAGCCAGTTGGTGTTTGGTATCCGCCCTATTGTAATAGCCTACCTGCACCTGGTGCTGTTAGGTGTATATAGTTTATTCATAATCGGTTTTTTATTGTCTCAAAAACTGATCCTGCCTACTAAAGGAACAAAAATTGCCGCTTTTGCTTTTTTGGCGGGAGTGGTGCTTAACGAGCTTTTTTTAGGCATACAGGGTGTTGGAGCTTTTACTTATACCCCTATTGCATATATCAATCAAATGCTTTTTGGAGCGGCTTTATTACTATTATGCAGCGCCATAGCGCTCATTATTTTCAGTAAAAACAATAACGGCACTCAGGAGTAAGCCGGCATTGCTACCGGCACAACGCATACAGGCGGGTTGAGTTTAATCCTGCAAAAAGATTAAAAAGATGGTAGATTATTACAAATAGTTAGGAATCCTTACTATATTTGCAACGGCAATATCGCCTTAACTATTTTAATTTTTTGTTATGATCAAATCTGTATTTTATCATGCAGGGTGCCCTGTATGCGTAAGCGCCGAGCACGATATCATTTCGTTAATTGGAAAAGACAATGTAGAGATTGTACACCTGGCGGAAGAAAAGAACAGGGTTGCTGAAGCGGAAGCAAAGGGGGTGAAATCTGTACCGGCCCTGGTTACGCCTAACGGGAATGTGCTGCACATTAATTTCGGGGCTTCTATGGCCGATGTAAAAGGATGATATTTTTTTGAAGTGTAAAGTTAGGATTGCTAACTTTATAAGCAATAATCATTTGTATTCAATATATGTCATCCTTTAACCTGGAAGAGCAGGAAAATAAGATGGAGCATAAAATAGTGGTTGCCCTCGAGCGTATTTCAGAGGCGTTCAGGGTATTGCTTTGGAATGAAGGTAAAGAGAATGGACTAAGCCCCATACAGATCCAGGTTTTGATTTTCCTGCTCTTTCACTCCCGTGAAAAATGTAAGGTGAGTTATTTGGCCGGTGAATTTAATATGACTAAAGCCACCATTAGCGACAGCGTAAAGCTGTTGCTGCAAAAAGAATATATCCGGAAAAATAACGATGAAGCGGATACCAGGAGCTATACTATTTCTTTAACCGTAAAGGGAAAGAAAATAGCGGAACACGCATCCCGTTTTGCAGGCGCTATTGAAAAACCGGTAGCCTTATTTCCGGTAGAACAGAAAAAAGTGCTGCTGCAAGGCTTGCTGAAATTGATTTATGAATTGAATAAGAGCGGCATCATAACTATGCAAAGAATGTGCTTTACCTGCGCCAACTATCAAAATATACAAGGTGTTCATTATTGTAAACTCCTGCAATCAAAGCTTGCCGATACCGCGTTAAGGATTGATTGTGCAGAACATCAACCCGTATGATGACAGATATTATTTCTAATCTTGCTGTCATACATGCAAGAATAAACGAAGCCTGCAGGAAAGCCGGCCGGCTTTCATCGGAGGTTAAATTATTACTGGCTACAAAAACGGTAGCGGCACACAATATTTGTATAGCATTGCGTAATGGCGAAACTCTTATCGGGGAAAATAAAGTGCAGGAGTTGGAGGATAAATACGATTCGTTGAAAACCATACCTCATCAAACTCATTTTATAGGTCATTTACAAACGAATAAAATAAAAAAAGTTATTCAATACGCTGATTGTATACAATCGCTGGACAGGATGGAACTTGCCCGGAAATTGCACAAACAGTTGCAGCAGGAGGGTAAAACAATGGAAGTGTTGATACAGGTAAATACTTCTGCCGAAACAAGCAAGTTTGGAATAGAGCCGGCACATGCGGCTGCATTTGTAAAGGAGATTGCCGGGTTGGGCGCATTAAAGATAAAAGGATTGATGACAATAGGCTTGTTCAGCGCGGAAGAAAACAAAGTGCGGGACTGCTTTAAGCTGCTGGGTAAAGTAAAGAATGAAATTTCCGGCTTGAACATTCCGGGGGTGGAAATGAAGGAACTTTCCATGGGAATGAGCGGCGACCTGGAAATTGCGATAGAAGAAGGCGCGACCATTATACGTGTAGGTACTGCCATCTTTGGAAAAAGAATACACCCCGACAGTTATTATTGGAATGAAGCGAAATAACGGAGCTGTTTGCGGGTCGTTCTTTCCAAATATAAAAGCAGGCCGGTATTATAGCTTTTGCTGCATTACTGCCGCTATTGATTTTGCGTGTTGTTTCATCTTATCGGTATTGGGGCCGCTGAATAAGCTGTCTACGGTTTCATTAAAAAGCACAAGCCAGCGGTTAAAATGTTCTGCCTGGGTAGGGTGGCGCTGATGGATCCTGCGGTGGGTTACCAGCGGGTTTCCTTCGTAGTGCCCGGTGAAAAAAAGAACATTTTCCCAAAAAGAGCACATTACGGACATGTGTTGTTCCCAATCTATAGGAATTACCTTAAAGAAGAAGAAACTGATGACTTCGTCCGTCTTAACCTTATCGTAAAAAAGATGAACCACTTTCTCTATGTCTGCTCTGCTTGCGATATCTGGTTTCATGATTTTTTATTTTACTCTAACAGGTCATCCCTGATCTCATTTCATTGATTGTTACAGGTTTTTCTTTTTGAATTTTTTTAACGACAGGTAAAATGGAATTATGATCCACAGTGCCAGTAGTGTAAATGATATCAGGAGTCCCCATTGATTGCCAAAGAATTTTTCAAAAACAGCTCCCGCGTAGCCCATCATATCAGATATATCGAGCTGTAATAAAACCAATATGCGAAACAGGTCTACGGGACTTAATGCGCTCAGCAGCACTACAATTTTTTCAATAGGATAGTCTGAAAACTGGAAAAACAGGAACAAGACCAACCCGTCGAACAGCAAAGAAAAGTACAGCCACAGCATTATAGAAATACCAATCCCCTTTGCTTTATCTCTTGTAATGATGCTGCTTAAAAAAGCAACAGCTACAAAAATGGCAGATAGCAAAGATCCCGCCGCGATCATGATCAATGCTGTTCCCGTATCGGAAAACAGCAGCAATGGAATGCCTGCACCTACTAGGTAGGCAATGATCAGGCTGATGGACAGCCCGGTAAATAAAGCATTCCATATTTTACTTCGTTTAACAGGCTGACTTACCAACAGCTCAATAAACTCACTGCTGTTGTATACGTAAATGGTGGCAAACAGCACCGACATCAGCGGCACTATCAGCAATATAATATTGAGCAGGCTGAGCAGGCTCTTCGATACATTGTCTTCCAGGGCGAAAGTACCCCACGAAAACAATGCAAGCATGATCGTATATGCTATGATCGTTTTATTTTTTATAATGTCCAGTATTACGTATTTTAAAATTCTTCTCATGCCCTGTCTCTTTTTAGCAGTTGTACAATAGACTTGGCAATCGTATCCTGCCCTGTGGCTGTCTTTAACGCCTTTACGTCCTGGTGAAATATTAATTTACCATCCTGCATATAAATTACCTGGCTGGCAACACCTTCCAGTTCGCTCAATAAATGCGATGTGATCAGTATAAGGCAGCCTTTACTTTTGGCTTTGATGATTTTGTTTTTTAAAATTTCAGACGCTATAGGATCAAGCCCTGCCGTAGGTTCATCCAGTATTAACACCTTCGGAGAAAACAAAAAGGCCAATACGGCGCTTACCTTTTGAGTGGTTCCCCCGCTGAGCGTTCTCATTTTTTTATGCAGCATGTTCCCGATCTCAAACTGGTCATATAACTCTTCGTCTGTTTGCTCATCGCTGTTGCGGATGCCTTTTATCATATCTATTACCTGCCCCACCGTCATATTCTCGGGGTAGCGGCCAATTTGCGGCATATAACCAATGCTGCGCCTGTATTCGTTGTCGTTCCTGATGTCTTTTTCATTAAAAAGAATAGTTCCTTCGTTGGGCAGAACCATTCCCAGGATTGATTTTATAAGGGTAGTTTTACCGCAGCCATTGGGCCCTATCAGCGCTATACATTCGCCTTGCCTGAGCTCCAGGTTCAAATTATTCAATGCCGGCAGCCTGCCAAATTGTTTGCTTATATTTTTTATCGTAATCATATATCATGGGGTACCATGCAAGGCTTATTGTCTACAAACGTTTCCGGTGTAAGGCTCGGTACTATTTTTTCAGATTTATCCATAAGACTTACCATGAAACTCCGGAACAACAACATCGCAGGTGGATTTCGTTCTACTATAACAGAAAATAAGCTTAAGGGATGGAACGGCACATCCCCGATCTTGTCTTTGTCCAGATCATAACCTTCATATTTATCCCAGTAGTTTTCACTGAATTCGTTGAGCGTGAGCGTACCATTGGTAGTTACGTCAAAAATATTTCCCATAAAATTATTCCTGGAAATTTTATTATCCATGCAATTTGCCTGTATCCTCATACCCCACCCATTTGATTTGAACAGGTTTCGCTCTGCAGTGATCCTGTTCGATCCATCAAAGAAAATACCTGTGGTATTGCGGTAAAACCTGTTTCCCGAAAGATAACAGTCTGACAATTCTTTAAACAATACCCCGTATGCCGCATCGCCCCAGTTTTCTTCAAAGGTATTATTGATCATTATTACCTTTTTGGTGAACATTACCGCCACACCGGCACCATTGCTTTTAAAGTAGTTTGTTATGTAGGCATTCTGGTGCGAAAACATGAAGTGTAAGCCATAGCGCAGGTTAAAGTGGGCGATATTGCGCCATATAACGGAATGGGTAACAAATTCAAAATAAATACCATCGCGATGACCATAAATCCGGTTACCAATAACCTGCAGGCTATCGCTTTTCCAGCAATGAATGCCGTTGCCGGACTGATACTCTTCTTTTTGCGAGGCCTTTAGCGTATTATTCTTTATAATGCAATGAGTAGCATATTGCAGAAAGATGCCAAAAAAATTGTTATGCAGGTAATTGTTCTCTATGAGTATATAACTTGCATTGTATATTTTAATTGCCCCCGGGTCATTCATGGCAGATCTTCCCGAATTTTGTAGCCGTAATCCTTTTATGGTTACAGAGTCTTTCTTTATAGACAGGATCTCGTATTTCAGCTCGCCATCCAGCACCGGCATATCCCTGCCCAGCAGGCAAACAGATTTATCAATAACAATATTGCCTTCTTTATAAATTCCTTTGGTAATTATAATGGTATCGCCGTTGTTGCTGGCCGCCAGGGCCTTTTTTATGCCGGAGAACTGCTCTTTTTCGCCTACATATAAGATGGTTGACAAGGAATGTTGATGTACGAAACAAACCAGGCAATAAATAAAAACGAGTTTACGTGCTAAATTAATGTTGATGCGCATCCCCGCTATTGTTGTTGTTGATCAGCTCACTCCAGTTGAGCGCTGTGGTTTGATATTGTTCCGCTGTTTGCATTGCCGCTTCCCTGTTTGCAAAGGCGGCTGTGTTGCCATTCATAGGGCTTTTAAAGGCCTCGTTGCTAACATACCAGGCGGTAGCGGCGTCCAGTAAAGTGTTTTCTTTTGTATAATCGCCTACATAATATTTTTCAATGTTTTCCGCTCCCAGTGTGCCGGAATAGCTTAGCATACAACCCAGGTCGTCGAATTTATATACCCTTCCTTTTTTAGTAATGATTTCTGTGGCAAACCGCCCGTCGGCAACCGACATTTTACAATATTCGCAGGCGTCTTTATGTAAGTTGATGGGTTCAGGGCCGCTGTTATTGCACGAAGTAAAAAATAACGTAGCTGTTAAACCGGCCAGCATTGCGGCGTTTTGTTTTTTGCGAAAAAACTTACCCTCTTTAAAAACTGCTATCAGCAGCAGTACCCCGGCGCCTATAAACAGCCAGCCACCCGTATCGGGTATGGAATAAGCGCCAAAGTTGAGCAATTGCTTAAATCCTATTAACGGGGGCTGATAGGCCATTCCCGGTACCTTGATAGCGGCATTGGGATCGAGGTTATGACCGTAATCGTATTCCCATTTCCAAAAATCCACCATAGCAACAATACCAAATATTATAAAGGCAACAAGTGTTATATACAGCCACTTTTTGCGGCCCGCAAGCGCTACTATAAAAAACAGCAGGGCATAGCCGGCGATAAGATAGGGCAGAACGGTAAATTCAATAAAGTCTTTGGTATGCAATGTTTTCATGCCTATGTAATGGTTCAGCCCGTTAATGATATCTACATCTCCGGCTATGGCATTTGCCCATATTTGAAGGCTTAGCCCTTCGGGGTATTGCGGAGCGTCTAAATATATGCTCCAGATAGGAACAAAAAGGGAAATGACCAATGCTATAGCAGCTCCTATCAGGAGTATTTTTGAAAAGGGAGATATCTTCTTATTCATAACAATTATTTTTCCCTCGAAAGGTAAAGGGCAGGCAATTGAGTTGGGTGGTGTTTTTGTTTGGTTGTGTGCAACGGCTTAAATTAAATAGTAAATAAAAAGGGCAATATGTTTTAAAACATGCTGCCCTTTTTATGAAGTTAAGAATTATAGATCAGGATCAATCTGTCATTCTTTCTTTATTTAGCAGCAGCTTTGTTGCCCAAGCTAAATTTTAGGGGTGTATTACTTCCTTTAGGAGATACTCTTACATATCCCGACATTTCCTGGTGCAAAGCCGAACAGAAATCGGTGCAGTATATAGGGAAAATGCCTGTACGGTCGGGAACCCATTTTAAAGTAAGCGTTTCGCCCGGCATTATCAATAGTTCGCCATTGTTGGCGCCTTTTACCCCAAAGCCATGTGGCACATCCCAGTCCTGCTCAAGATTGGTAACATGAAAATAAACCTCGTCACCCAATTGCACGCCTTCAATATTATCGGGGGCAAAGTGAGAACGGATGGCGGTAAGATATACATGCACCTTGTTGCCTTCCCGCACAACTTTGGCTTCGCCTTCGCCTTTAGCAGCATACGGGTGCTTGTTGGCATTGATGTCATAGATCTTCAATTGTTTTTCTTTGATCAGGTCTGCCGGTATAGCCTGGGCATAATGCGGTTCGCCAATAGTCGGGAAATCGAGGATAAGCTGCATTTTTTCGCCGCTGATATCGTATAGTTGAGCGCTTTGGGAAAGCTCGGGGCCTGTAGGCAGGTAGCGGTCTTTGGTAATTTTATTGTAGGCTACCAGGTATTTTCCAAAAGGTTTTTTGGTATTACCTCCCGGAACCATCAGGTGTCCTACGGAATAATAAGTAGGCTGCCTGTCTAATACTTTCAGGTCTTTGATATTCCATTTTACCACTTCTGAAGAAACGAAGAATGAAGTATAGGCATTTCCATCTGCGTCAAATTCAGTATGCAACGGGCCTAAGCCTGGTTTTTGCACTTCGCCGTATAAGGCGGCTTCATACTTAATAACGGGAATACCGGAATATTTATCCTGTTCAAACGCCTGGTCGGCAATGGCTTTTTGGATTTTGTCGAAGCTGAAAACAGGTAATAAAGCTGCCAGTTTACCGCTTCCTACAATATATTCGCCGGTAGGATCCACATCGCAGCCATGCGGCGATTTGGGGCAGGGAATGAAATATACAATGTCGGGGAATTCGGCTATATCCAGCACGGTTACTTCATTTTTTATTTCCGAAGTGCCGGTATGTGTTTCCTCATTGTATTTATTGTGTGCATATTTTACTGCCTGTTTCTTTCCTTTGCCGGCTTTTACATACTCCTCCGCCTTTTTCCAGTTTACCGCCATAATAAAATCCTTGTCGTTTTGCGAAGCGTTTACTTCCAGCAAAGTATTTGCCTGCTCGGAGTTGTAGCAGCTAAAGAAAAACCAGCCATGCGATTTTCCTTTGCCCGCACGTGCCAGGTCAAAATTAAGTCCGGGTGTTTTTAGCTGGAAGGCCAGGTTCATTTCCCCGCTCTCTTTATCAATGCTTACAAAGCTGATGTGGCCTTTGAAATTTTCCTTGTAAGTATCAATGGGCACATCTCCGGCGCTTCCATCTTCCGGTACGCTAAAGCGGGTGCCGGCTACAATGTATTCCGAGTTTTCGGTGCCAAACGGGGAGCTGTGGTTGCCTCCGCTGTTAGGTAATTCTATGATCTCCGCTGTACGGAAAGTTTTTAGATCAATACGGGCCAGGCGGGGAGTATTGTTACCATTTACAAATACCCATTTACCATCTGCAACGCCGTCTTTCATTGACATTTCTACGTGGTGTAAATCATCCCAGGGTACAAATCCATGCGAGGTGTTGAGCATGGGTTTGGTTTCTTCGCTGTAACCCCATCCTTTTTCAGGATCTACGGAAAATACCGGTATTACCCGGAGCAAACGCCCGCTGGGCAAACCATATACGCTTAGTTGTCCGCTGAAACCTCCTGATACGAAATTGTACAGCTCATCGTATTTGCCGGGGGCAACATAGGTTTTAGATGCGGCGTCGCCGCTAACTGCATTATCGGCTCCTTTAGGCTTGCAGGCGCTGCTGTATAACGCGGCTACTGCCAGTAAGCCGGTGATTATCTTTTTATTAAACATAAAATATGAGTTTCAAATTAGAGATTGAACAAATGGGGGAATGGGCAAGGTTTCTGTATGTTTTTATTTAGCACCGTCATTCTGGCGCATAAATTCCAGTATATCTCTTGCTTCCTGTTCGGCCAGGTTTTGATTGGGCATACGCACAAGGCATAATTCCAGTTGAGCCTGTACTTCAGGGTCTTTGTCTATCATAGGATCGGGGTTGGTAATGAAGTTCATGATCCAGTGACCGGAACGCCTGGTGGTTACCCCTTTCCAACCGGGGCCAACCAGCTTTTCTTCACTTGTTTTGTGGCATGAAAAGCATTTTGTTTCAGAAATGGATTTACCTTTGCTCGCCATTGCAGCGTCTAAAGGACCCATTGCCACATTACTTTCATCAAACTTTCCTTCGCCCCGGTTAGGGTCGTAATTGGACGGCTCGGCGGTTTTCCCTGTTTCGGATTCAGGGGTGGATGATTGGGAGGATGCATTTTTGTCGCCGCCGCCACCGCAGGCAATATAAAACAGGGAAGTAGCTATTACCAGAGCAGTTACTATTCTTGTTTTCATTGTATATTACATTTAGTACGGGGCAAAAGTAGTTTTGCCCGGATGGATGCTGTTATGACTCCAGTCATAATAAATATTATTATTTGGGGCTTATATTCCTGCCCGGCCTTCTTTTTATGTATTGTGGCGGGAAACAGCACGTAGTGCAATGAATAAATAAAAATATAAGCGCAATATGAAACGGCATGAAAGCATAGTACCTCTTTCCAGGGATCATCATTTTGGTTTGTTGTGTTGCTGGAAAATAAGACAGGGTATTAAGAATGAAATTTCGTTGCAGAGAATACATTCTTACATACAATACTTCTGGAGCCATCATCTTAAAGAACATTTTGAAGAGGAAGAAAATTTTTTATTTAGTGCGCTGCAAAGCAATATGACGGCACAGGCGATCGGGGAACACCGGGAATTAGAAGCATCGGTACTTTCATTAAGCGCCAATGCTTCTCCTGACGCGTTTCTTCAATTCGCGCAGCAGCTCGATGATCATATACGTTTTGAAGAAAGAGAATTATTTCCTTACCTCGAAAAAACGCTGCCGGCGGAACAATTGGATGTTATTGGCAGGCAAATACAGGAAATACACTCCAATGAAAAAGAAGATGATTATGAAGACGAATTTTGGGTAAAGAGCCGTTGAACGTTTTTGTGCAGGCGACCCTTTGCAAAGTAATTATGCATTATTCTCATCTTTTTATTTACTTTGCCGCCCGTAAAACTCATTGCATCCTGAAAGCCGGGAAACAGCATGGAGAGATGCCAGAGTGGTTGAATGGGACGGTCTCGAAAACCGTTGTACGGGCAACTGTACCCAGGGTTCGAATCCCTGTCTCTCCGCAAGCCAAACAAAGCCCCGTAAGGGGCATTATTGGTTTTGCGCCATGCTTTATAGGTGTCTTTTACAAACTCAAGCAATTCAACATAACTCATCAGGTGTAGCCTGATGACGGTTATCATGTTGGCAAAGGACTTTTTTGTAGCTGCTTTCTTGCGGATAACTACCATTAGCAATTGAGCTATCAATACGCAATAAATCTGCATTTTAACTGCATTAGCGCTCTCACCCCAAAAATAACGCAAAGGAAAATTCTGCTTGATCTGCTTAAAGAGCAGCTCTATCATCCACCTGTTTTTATAAATCGTTGCTATCTGCACGGTCTCAAGCGTAAAATTGTTGGTGATGAACATATATATATTTCCATCGTCGGTCTTAAAAGTAATTCTCCTGAGCTTAAGGCGTTCGGTTGCCATACCGTTTTGTTTTACTGCTACCGTAATATATTGTTCCTTTAAAACGCCCTTTGCATTTTTCTTCCTGGTTCTGTCTACTAATACTTTAGTGACGTGAAAGTCAGCATTGTCCTTCATCCGGGTTACAAACCAAACCTTTTGTTTGCTCCATTTAGCGAATTGATGATACACATTATAAGCCTTGTCAAATACCAGCCAGCTATCTGCCGGCACTTTAAGCCCGTATAGGAATTTACGGTCATGTTCCCTGGCTTCGGTCATGCGTACAAACTCGGTTACCCCACTAAAAGCATCCATCATCGCATGCACTTTTATGCCCCCTTTTTTGCGACCACCGTCTAAACAGTTCCTGCCTACCCCCCTCAACAGTTCGCTGAATAACTGAATGGTACTGCTATCTATGATCTTCAAATTACGGATACTTAACCCCTTTAACCGGCTGTCCGAGATAAAGCTATGATACTGCTTTAGCAGACCGTAGTAAAGGGTCTCAAATACCAAATAGCTTCTTTTAGTGTTTGCATCCGATGGTGTGCTACGGGCTGGCGCCTTGTCAAAGCCCAGATGCAGCAGCTTACCTTCACATGCCAAAAGACCTTCACATATTTCCCGCAGACCATTGCAATAACTGAATACTCCGTATAAAAGACTTACCACATGCACCCGCAAAGGCAGTTTCTTATAATAACGATTGGCATTATGTTTTCTGCCGGCACTCTTTATCAAAGAACTGGGTATAACATCTAAAATCTGACTTAAAACCGGCTGTCCGGAAAATCTTTTATTTTCGCCGCTCATTAGTTATAGTTTTTGTGTGGTAACTCAAACTTAACTAATTCGGGCGGTTCTTCGGAACTGCCCTTTTTTTAAACCATCTTTGCTATTATTTTAGTCGGACAATAATGATATTTATTATAAGATTGATAATTCTTTTTATAATAAAGCCTTGATTAATTTATGGTATTACTTAGGCGGTAAAATATTATCTATCTCTGATACTCCAGATATTATTCCAGCTAAAAATAAATTCTCCTTAAAGTATGGGATTACTTTGCTGTTCAATATTTCGGCTGCCATTGAATCTGAGATGATTTTTCCAATATCATTACCTAGTTCCAATCTTACTTCCCTTGTTGCCTTAGACAAAAAAAACAAACACGCTTTATCTGCAATGTCATGATCCGGAAAGTAATTCCCAAAAACCATTTTACTCAAACTATCAACACTTCTCTGTTCAAAATTATCGGTTGAATAAATCACTATAGACATTCCCCTTTTTTCTGTAATTCTTTTTAAAAGAACTAAAAGAGAATCTTGTTCCTTAGCCGTTAAAAACCCTGAATAATCATTTAGCATATAAGCAGGGCTAATAAATGCTTCCCTATGTTTTTCTTCTTGGCTATTACAACTATATATTGCCAATAGCATCAAAAAAAAGAAACCTTTATTTATTTTTCTCATCTTCCTCTTTACGTCTTTTTTCGACATCCTCATTTACCTTTTTATTTGCCTCCCTCACTGCATCAAAAACAGTGCTGATGCCATCAGCAATATTTTCAGCAATCTGATCTGCATTTGTTTGCTTTAAAAGATCCTGAGCTTTCATCACTTTGTTTTGTTTTTCCTTAAGTTGATCTATATTACTATTCAGATTATCAATTTCCTTTTCAAGTTCTTTAGCTTTCTTAAATCCTTCAGGATCCCGTTCCTGAAATCTTTCATCAGCTTTTTTTCTTTCTTCTGCTATTTCCTTGTCAGTCATTTTCTCACCCCACGAACCTCCTGCGCCAGCTCCGCTAAATCTTCCTCCGTTAAGCTTAGTCCCCATATCGGGACCGGGGGGATTAAGGATGTCTGAAATTTCTTTTCTCTTTGAATCTATTGTTTTTTGGTGGTCATTGATTTGATTTTGAAGTTTGTTAAGTTGTCTACCTAAAGTGACATTAGCTTTATACTTAATTACATTAACTACAATAGATCTTATTAGCCAAGCAGGTATCGGTGCCATTCCATCCGGATCTATAAAACTGATGGGATTATTAGCTCCATAGGAATAAGGGCTTTCTCAGTAATACTTCTCACCTAACGGATCCACCACATGCCATCTCCCTATCTGCGCATCATACATCCTCGCTCCATAATCCAGCCATTCTAACCCTGAACCATCGGAGAACTCTTTTCGCTGTTCTTCCTTACTGTTGTATTTGTACTTATTCTCAGCAATACCATTTAATGCTTTTGAACTAATACCGCTCATCACTAACCCGAACGGATAATAATGTGATTCCTCCAGTATAGCCCCTCTTGTATGTATCCCCCCGCTTAGCAGCGGGGCAGGCTCTGGAGGTTGTCAAAGAACACGTTCACCGGACTTTACTTCGTAGTGTTTATTTTATATTATTGTCTCAGTGAGGGCTCCGCCGTTCATTGCTCACGTAAATATACACATATCCGCTTTTTGTTACAGGTATATTGGTAAGATCGGTGTGAGATTTAACAACACTGTTGCCGCCCACCTTGCTGAAGTTGCTGCTCACTGTTTTAAACTGCCTCCCGCAAAGCGCATAGGCGTCAACTTAAAAAATATGAACCTCCCGATATGTGCCCGTGTGGTATCTTTTTAATATAACCAGGGGTAGCGCCTATGGCGCATTATTGAAAATTATCCTTTTTGTCTACAAACGGGTTGTGCCCATGGCACAGCAAATCCGGTATGCCCAACAGCATTTTATACAGTAGAGTAACTGACTACAAGTATTTCATTTACCCCTGGTTACGTATCTGCAATATGCCGCATAGCGGCTACCTGTTTGTAAAAAGAATGCAGGACGTTTTATTTGCCCGCCGCGGCGGGCTACCCTTCATATAAAGTGATCAGGCTTAAGTTGACGCCTACGCGCAAAGCGGGACAAGCTATCGAACAATATGTAGTTGATGTAAGCCTTGGGCACCCAGCTCGCCTTGCTTTTACTTATCTTAATTTCTTAAACAGGCTTCGTATAAATAATATACCTATTATTATTGCGAAACAAGTAACGTTTAGGCATCAGGTGTGCCATCACACAATACCTGCCCTACACACCTGCGCCAGGGCTGGGGTCAGCCATCACACAATATCTTTGCTACGGACTTGCGTCGGAGTGGATGTTGTTAAAATAGAAAGTAATATTTCTATAAAACTTTTGTTGCTCCGGGTAAGGCATATGAGATATTGATTCTATAGAAGTAAAAAAGATATTTTCCATTTCTGATGTTGACAAACTGCTTACTGTCCTACTGTTTGTCAAATAAGAGGTTATCAAAAATTTCATTTTTTCATTTTTTGATAAAAACTCCATGTACTCATCCAAAGTAAACTCTATTCCTTTTATAGTATTTTCCATAGAAATGGATGCTATGCACCAATTTTCAATATAATTTATTTTTGATGAGTCCACAGTACAAACAAATTCTGCTAAATTTTTAACAACCTGCTTGTTTTTTTCAATTACATCGGCAGAATCAATATCTGACGTTCTATAATACGGCAAATAATCATAAACTGTATCTGCACGTACATTTATTGTAGGGTTGTAGTAGCAGAATAAAATTAAGTGCCTTTGGTAGACCTTATATAAAGAATCTATTCGGGCATTACAAATATTTTCTGTTGCCTTTTGAGAACACGAAAAATTAGTAAGCCTTAATATGAGCCACAGAATCAGAAAGTATCTTTTCATGTAACCCCCTTTTATTTATTATTATAATAGTTTATGATTCCGCTTGAAATTTGCGATGCTATTTTAGAGGCCTGTTCTTTTATAGCTTGTACATCTTGTGAGTTGGTTATATAACCAACTTCTATGAGTACTCCTGCCCCTCCGGTTTTTCTAAATTCATTTAAGACCTGTAAGCGTTGAGATGCTGTTCCTTGTCCTTTCAAGGGAATCACATTTTGTTCCTTAGCTATTGCCTGAGCTAATTTAAGTCCTTTTGTATCGCCAGGTTGATGCAACACTACAAACCCGCGTACTTCTTCATTGTAAACTATTTCTTTTTTTCCTGTTTCGGGATTAACAACTTCTCTTGCTGCGGAATTTAAATGTATACTAATGAGCATATCAGCGCCTTCCGTCTTCGCTTTTTTTACCCTCCATGAAAGTTTTTTATCATCTACTTTTATATCACCACTCCTTGTCATATCACCACAATCAATATTATCAAAATAGGTTTCATAACTTAAGATTTTAGTTAAATTTACTACCCTTTTATTCCTTACTTCAAACATAAAAACTGTGGAGAAATAAATAAAATGATTCGCGCAACATTCCTGTCAGGTAGTACTTATTTTTAACTTCATGCATGGACAGACGTTGATGTAAAGGGTGAGATTTTTGGATTTTATCACTACAGTTGATTTACTATCGAAATTAAAAGGTAGATTAAAAACCCCCAAATGGGTAATATGCATAGAAGCCACTTGCCTCTAAATTGTTCTTTATCTGAAAAGAAAATTTTTATGACAACAATTGCAAAATAAAAAGATAGTGCTATTAGCGGCCAAAACACTAACACAGTAATGTAGGAGGCTGTGCCCCTATCTAAAGGGAGCGTGAGTTTTAAGACTTCTACGATAAGAGCTAGCACAAAAAGCCCTAAGCAAGTGAGTGATGGACGCCGAATATTAATTGTAACACTGTTATTCATCTACATTTAAGTTAACAGGTTTATGGCTTTTTCATATAGCTATCAAAATATTTATGCCCCGCTTTGATTGCTCTCTGATCGGCTTTACTTTCGCTAGTTGGTTGGTTTATTCGAGCACCAACTTGTACTTCACCAGACGAGAATCCGACAGCATTATAGGCAAAGCCAGTTAAGAAATTTCCGGCATCATGCAAATTATATAATGTGTTGCCGCTTTCAAACATGATAAATCCTCCAGTATTTTCTGCGATGTCAGCTCTGAAAGCCTTTTTCGCATCAGTTGGGGAACTGTAGTTCTGTGCTTCCTTTGACACTTTTGTCATATCTGATAGAAAGTCAAAAGCACCATTTCCTAATGTATATGCATATCCCAACCGAGATGGTGGGTGCATCTGCAAAGCATATAGAGTTGCCATATGTTCATGCACTTTTGCCTCAAGCATAATACTTCCAATTTCTTTATCAGTAACTACTTCGAATAATTTTATTGGATTTGCAGCATAGTCATAGTTATACCTATCTTCTGGGATATGGTGACTTAGTTGCTTTAAATCTACATTGTCAGATGGATCATTAAATGAGATATCTTCACCCTTTTGATTTACTACTCGATCGCGACCCGGAGCAGCTTCCACTGAGGTTATAAATCCTTGGGAATTTACCCTAATGATATCTTCTGTAGCCATTCCATCCGGGTCTATAAATCTTAATGGATTATCAAAAGCATAGTTGTAAGGAGAATGCCTTCTCATCTGGTCCGCCAACGGATCCACCACATGCCACCTTCCAATCTGTGCATCATACATCCTCGCACCATAATCCAGCCATTCTAATCCTGAACCATCGGAGAACTCCTTCCGCTGTTCTTCCTTACCGTTGTATTTGTACTTATTCTCAGCAATACCATTTAATGCTTTTGAACTAATGCCGCTCATCACTAACCCGAACGGATAATAATGTGACTCTTCAAGTATAGCTCCCCTTGTATGGATCACTTGTAAGTTGTCAAAGAACACATTTACGGGGCTTTCATTGCTCACGTAAATATACACATATCCGCTTTTTGTTACAGGCATATTGGTAAGATCGGTGTGAGATTTAACAACACTGTTGCTACCCACCTTGCTGAAGTTGCTGCTCACTGTTTTAAACTGCTTCCCGCAAAGCGCATAGGCGTCAACTTAAAAAATATGAACCTCCCAATATGTGCCGTGTGGTATTTTTTTGATATAACCAGGGTAGCGCCTATGGCGCATTATTGAAAATTATCCTTTTTGTCTGCAAACGGGTTGTGCCGATGGCACAGCAAATCCGATATGCCCAACAGCATTTTATACAGTAGAGTAACTGACTACAAGTATTTCATTCACCCCTGGTTACGTATCTGCAATATGCCGCATAGCGGCTACCTGTTTGTAAAAAGAATGCAGGACGCTTTATTTGCCCGCCGCGGCGGGCTACCCTTCATATAAAGTGATCAGGCTTAAGTTGACGCCTATGCGCAAAGCGAGACAAGCTATCGAAAAATATGTAGTTGATGTAAGCTTTCGGAACAGTGGGCGCTCCTGCAGCATCGGTGGTCTGGTTGCCCAGCAGGGTGCTGATGCCATTAAGCTGGGAGGCTGTTACACCACCATGCGCTGTTGCAGCTGTGCCGCCCGTGGGTCCGCCCAACAGCCCTGTTAAAATGTCTATGATGGGTATGGCGCTGTTGGCTCCCGTTCCACCCGTGTTGTTCTCAAAATAATAGCTCTTGCCGAAAATATCCAGCTTATCGCCCGCCATGGTTGTTGGTACGCTACACCCATTTACCCACCCTGCATAACGAACAACAGCGGGGCTGCGGGAACACCAACACGTGCAGAAATATTTCTCCTGATAAGACAGTTTTAAGCATATTTACTGGTATTTTTGTGTGGATAATTCTTCTAAAAAGATATATTTATGGCAGCTAAAAAGGCTTTTTCACCACTGGATACAATGGGGGAACGCACACAGCAACTAAGAAAGAATGCAGGCTTAACACAGGCTGGACTGGCTGCCAGAATTGAGATTTCAAACACACAGATGGCACGCTATGAAAATAAAAATATCTATCCCCGGCGGATGTTTTAAAAAACCTCGCTGAAGTATTTGGTACTACCATTGATTTTTTAGTGATGGGAGATACCGACAGTGAAGTACAGGCATTTTTGAGCGATGCTGAGCTGATCAACCAGTTTAAAAAATATCCGCTTTGCCTGATGATGAAAAATCTATCGTGCTTAAAATGATTACAGCCTACATAAGAGACTTTAATACACAACAGGCGTATGCTTCTTAAAATAAAAGGATGGATCTATTAAAATATATTTTTTCTTTTTTTATAAACTATAAGTTTTATCGGAAAAAAGAAAAGAAAGGAAAAAAAATCACCTGGTGGGATATTATTTTCACTCCTACTCTGAAGATCGCAATCTTAATAGGGGTAATT
>JAHBTJ010000007.1 GCA_019638595.1 Chitinophagaceae bacterium | reverse complement strand
TTCTTCCTTGAATCGTTTACCGCCGCATACCTCGCAGGTAAGATGTACATCTGCCAAAAACTGCATTTCCACAATCTGTTCTCCTTCCCCCTTGCAGGCATCGCATCTTCCCCCATCTACATTAAAAGAAAAATGTTTGGGCTGAAATCCGTTGATCTTGCTCATCGGTTGCCGCGCATATAAATCCCTTATCTCATCGTATGCTTTAATGTAAGTAACGGGATTGCTTCTTGACGATTTCCCTATCGGGTTCTGGTCTACCAGCTCTATCTGTGTAATATAATCTATATCTCCCTTAATGCTTTTATGTAATCCTACTTTGTCCACAAACTCACCCTTTAATTTTTTTAGCGCGGGATATAAGATCTGTTTAACCAAAGTAGTTTTGCCGCTGCCGCTTACGCCGCTTATTACACACAGCACATTTAGTGGAAACTCCACTGAAATCCCTTTGAGGTTGTTTTGCCGGGCGTCTTCCACTATTACGGAACGTTTCCATTTACGCGTGGCAGGAGGAATATTGATTGTTAATTCCCCTGTCAGGTATTTACCGGTGAGGCTTTGGGGATTGCTGACGATCGCATCGTAGTCGCCTTCTGCAATTACCTCCCCGCCCAAATGGCTTGCCAATGGCCCCATATCAATGATATGATCCGCTTCCCGCATCATCATTTCATCGTGTTCCACCACCACAACCGTATTATTCAGGTCTCTTAATTCTTTCAACACTTTTATTAGCCGGGCAGTATCACGGGAATGCAATCCGATGGATGGCTCATCGAGTATATACAATGAGTTGGTGAGATTGCTTCCTAAGCTGCGTGTAAGCTGTATGCGCTGGCTTTCACCGCCGCTCAGGCTGTTTGCCAGCCGGCTGAGCGTAAGATATCCTAACCCTACATCCAACAACACCTGCAGCCTTTGCTTTATTTCTATTAATATGCGCTTGGCCACCTGCCGGTCGTATTCGCTCAGCTTCAGCTCATCAAACCATGCTTTCAAATCGCGTACCTGCATTTCGCACAATTCGCCAATATGCTTCTGCCCCACTTTTACATACAAAGCTTCTTTGCGTAAACGATATCCCTTACATTCCGGGCAAATGGTCCTGCCGCGGTAGCGGGATAGCAGTACACGGTATTGTACTTTGTATAAGTTCTGCTCTACTTCCTTAAAAAAATCGTTGATCCCGTGGGCGTATTGATTGCCATTCCATAATTCATCGTACTGTTGTTTGGTAAGATCAATGACCGGCTTGTGAATAGGGAAACCAAAATGTTTCGCCGCCCGTACAAACTGGTCTTTCCAGGCGCTTAGCTTTTCACCTTTCCAGGGGGCTACGGCTCCTTCGTATACACTTAACCGTGGGTTGGGGATCACCAGGTCGGCGTCAATGCCCAATACCTGCGAAAACCCTTCACAAACAGGGCAGGCTCCATAGGGATTGTTGAATGAAAAAAGATTGGGAACAGGTTCTTCAAACTTTATTCCATCCAGTTCAAATTTATTGGAGAATTGAATTTTCCTGCTGCCGTTCACTTCAATCACTACTTCCCCTTCTCCTTCAAAAAAAGCGATGCCAACCGAATCTGCCAGGCGGTGTGTATCGTCTTCATCAAAGTCTTTTACCGCGATACGGTCAATGAGAATAAACACCGCGTTTTTTCCGGAGAATATTTTTTTAAGATCGGTGTCCTTGCTTTCCAGCGCATCTTCAATCCGCAGTATTTCACCGGGTGCGCCCGAGCTGTCAACATACAATCTTGAAAATCCTTTTTGCAAAAGGATGTTCAACTCTTCCCTGATGTTGCGCTTGCCCTTTATATAAAATTGTGAAAGAATCAGCACTTTGTCGCCGGCATTGAGTCTGGCGATGGCATCCACTACATCTTTTACATCATCTTTCTTTACTTCCTGGCCGCTTACCGGTGAAATGGTTTTACCGATCCTGGCATACAGCAGGCGCAGGTATTCATATACCTCGGTCATACTGCCCACGGTAGAACGGGGCGTGCGGGTAACTACTTTTTGTTCTATAGCAATCGCCGGGCACAGCCCTTTTATAAAATCCACATCCGGTTTGTCCATCCGGTTGAGAAACTGCCTGGCATAAGCGCTCAGGCTTTCCGCGTAACGGCGTTGCCCCTCTGCAAAAAGCGTATCGATAGTGAGGGAAGATTTTCCTGAGCCCGACACGCCTGTTACCACAATAAACCTGTTGCGCGGAATTTCAACCGTAACATTTTTGAGATTGTGCACCCTGGCGCCTTTTATTAAAATGCCATTTGGCTGCTGAACGGAGGCGGATTTCTTTTTACCGGATATAGCTGTCATAAAGAGTCACAAAAGTAATACTAAATAGTTTAGTTTTATCCAAAATTGTTAGTGTAGACGGATACGTTTTTTTTCACAGGGCACAGTCAACGAAGAAGTGTAGGAATTATTCTACATGCCGGTAGAGATTTATTTAAGAATCGGGCTGTTTATTTATTGTATCCGGCAGCATTTATTTAATATTTTGTCGTTTATCTGAAATTTTCAAATGTTAATCGAAAATTATTTAATAAAAATTTGGCTATATAAAAAAAAGCTATATTTTAGCAGTCCCAATATCGTACGAAAGAAACTAGAATTAAATCATTAAAGCCTATTTGATTTAGACTTCTACTTCTTAGTTGTGTGATATTGGGAAATACAAAATCCCAACCATTAAAAACCGTAGAAGTTTATGAAACCCCTGACCAATTTGCCTGATCAGCAATTGATCCACTTATTTATGAGTGGAGACGCATCTGCACTTGAAACCCTAATCGTCCGTCACAAAGACAAAATTTACACTTCCATTTTCCTGCTTGTTAAAGACAAGTACCTGGCAGAAGACATTTTCCAGGATGTTTTTATCAGGGTAATTGACACTGTTCGCAGCGGCCGTTACACTGAAGAAGGGAAGTTTTTGCCATGGGCAATGCGTATTGCACACAACCTGTGCGTTGATCATTTCCGTAAAGTTAAACGTACGCCTGCTATTAAAACAGGTGATGATCGCGACATTTTTGAAGTGATCAATTTTTCTGAAGATGGTGTTGACCGCCGCATGATGCAGCGTCAGAGCCATGATCGCGTTCGCGAAATGCTGGATCGCCTTCCCGAAGACCAGCGCGAAGTGATCATTTTAAGGCATTATGCCGAATTAAGTTTTAAAGAAATCGCGACAATGACCGACTGCAGCATCAATACTGCCCTGGGTCGTATGCGCTATGGTTTAATCAACCTGCGTAAAATGATGCAGGAAAAACAAATCGCACTGTAAAACATTTACCCTACTAAGTAAAATGAGGCTGTAATATACAGCCTCATTTTTTTATCCCCTTATAACCCAAATTGATTTTTATCAACCTCCAACAGTAAGCTTAAAAGGAACTTCGGAAGGAGGCAGGCACTCTTTATCATTACAAACCATAAATTCTACCTTACCGGTTACGCTCGTTTTTATTTTCTTTTTCAATTTAACAACCTGCACAAACTCTACCGTTTTCTCATAAAAGTTAACATCTCCTCCCCAAACCTCTTCATGTTTCTTCACCATTTTCCCCACTTCTTTTACCTTTCCATCCAAACTTAACATAGGGTTGGCGCTAAAAGTAAATGTTGTGGGAATCGGACCGTCTACACCCGCATTCTGAGCATATATATGAAAATTACCGCCGATGCCGGCAGTGAATTTTAACTCGTACGTATTGTCATTCAGCTTTTTAGATTCAAAACTCCAGTTCACCATCCTGGCAGAACCAGACTGGGCACATAAAAAATGAACGCTTAATACTGATATGGCAAGTAGAAATATCTTTTTCATGCAATTCCTATTGACTTTAATAAAACGAATGCGGCTCTTCAAAAATCACACAAAAAGACTTAAAGATTTGCAAAAAAGCCTTTAAGCCACCGCTTCCTTAACAGATAAAAGAAGGTCGCGTAATACTTTTTTCCCATCTGTATTCCCCAGCTTTTCGTTGCACGCGCGTTCGGGGTGTGGCATCATGCCAAAAACGTTCCTGCCTGCATTGGTTATGCCGGCTATATTATTAACACTGCCATTAGGATTAGCTTCAGGCGTAACATTTCCATTTTCATCACAATACCTGTAAATCACCTGCCCGTTGGCTTCCAATTGGGCAAGTGTTTTTTCATCGGCATAAAAACGGCCTTCGCCATGCGCGATCGGTATCTTCAGCACCACATCGTCTGCCCCTTTGATATAGAGATTTTTACAAACAAATTTCATGTTTTCGTTACGCAGCAGTGCGCCCGGCAGCAAACCGGCTTCGCACAAAACCTGGAAGCCATTGCAAACACCCAATACCTTACCGCCTCTATTGGCAAAATCAATAACACTTTGCATCATGGGACTGAAACGGGCAATAGCACCACACCGCAGGTAATCGCCAAAAGAAAATCCTCCCGGCAATACAATGCAGTCGTTGGTAGAGAACATGCCCAGGTCTTTATCTTTATGCCAAAGCTCTATTACTTCATACCCCAAATCATCACGTAAAGCATTGATCATATCCGCATCGCAATTGGAGCCGGGGAAAACTACAACACCGAATTTCATTCTGATAATATGAATTTGTTACATGGCAAAGGTAGGGAATATTGCAGGGAAGAAAACGGCAAACTTAAGGGTATATGCCGCCAGCAGGCGGCAGGAAAGAAATTCACGGCGAAGGACGCCGCAAACAGCAGCGGGCACCTCGCCTAGTGTAAAAAAAAATTGTAATTATTAAAAAAACGGTAGCCGGGCAGGGTCAACCCATGATCGCACGCCATTTGTCGGACTCGGCATACTGCTTAACCAGGTCATTGCGTTTGCTCAGCAGGGTTTCAAAGTATTTTTTCATGAACAGCTTTCCAAGCAATCCTCCTACAGTATCACGCGGCTCCTCCATTTCTACCATGTCAATTACAATGGTACCGTTTTCAACCGGTTTAAAATAATGCTCGTGGCGGAAGCTTTTTAAATCGCCTTTGATCTGTTCTTCCACAAACTTTTCGTTTATCTCCATTTCGATGACCCTTGCGGTTAACGCGCGGGTTTTACCCAAATGTTTGGCAGAAAGCGTTACAGTATCGCCTTCCTTTACCAAAACGTCTGTTGCGCTTGCATTCAGTTGCTCTTTTCTTGCTTCAAGCGCTTTTTTGTAAATGGTGGTATTGCGGCAAAGGTCGAATACTCTTTCTACCGGAGCCTTAATAAAAGTAGTTAAATGGATGAGTGACATAGGATGTTGTAGATTTTGTTTTTTTGTAAAAAAGGTTGCCTGCCCTGGTTTAACGAACAGGCTCGTGCTGATAAACGAAAAACTACTCAGGATTGTTGTTGAACGAACGGTAATTTTGCCACTCTCGCCCTGAGCATTTTATCTCTCACTTCAATATAAATTTCGCTGTCAATAGGCGCAAAATCCATACTTACATACCCCATACCAATCGCCCTTCCCAATGTGGGAGACTGGGTTCCGGAGGTTACCCGCCCTATCAGGTTGCCTTCCGCGTCTTTTATGCGATAATCGTGCCGGGGAATGCCCCTGTCAACCATTTCAAAACCAACCAGCTTTTTATCGGGACCGGCAGCTTTTTGCTTTTGCAAATATTCGCCGGCGGTAAAGTTTTTGGTGAATTTGGTGATCCAGCCCAATCCTGCTTCCAAGGGCGTACTAAAATCATCTATATCGTTTCCGTACAGGCAATAGCCCATTTCCAGTCTAAGGGTATCCCGGGCGCCGAGCCCGATGGGCTTCAACCCCTGTGGCGCTCCTGTTTCAAAAATAGCATCCCATATTTTACCGGCATTGCCATCTTTATCCTCAAAATATATTTCCACCCCGCCGGCGCCCGTATAACCGGTAGCGCTGATCAATACGTTATCTATACCTGCAAACCTGCCCTTTACAAAACTGTAATATTTGAGGTTCAGTATGTCAAGCTCCGTAAGTGGTTGCAGGATCCTGGCAGCATTGGGACCCTGTATTGCCAGCAAACAGGTTTTGTCTGAAATATTATGCATTTCAGCGCCATTGGTATTGTGATGCTCTATCCAGTCCCAGTCTTTTTCAATATTGGAGGCATTCACCACCAGCATATACACACCTCCTTTACCGGATGATGCAGTATATTCTTCAATGCAGTATACCAGCAGGTCGTCTACAATACCTCCGTTCTCGTTGGTCATACAGCTATACTGAATTTTACCGGCCGTAAGCTTCGAAACATCATTGGTAGTAACCCGCTGGATAAGGTCCAGCGCATGTTCCCCTTTAATAATAAACTCCCCCATATGGCTTACATCAAATACGCCCGCGTTGTTGCGAACGGCCGCATGTTCGTCGTTGATGCCGGTATAGCTCACCGGCATATTGTATCCCGCAAAATCCACCATTTTTGCTCCTGCCGCTATATGTTTTGCCGTAAAGGGTGTTTGCTTCATTTTTTTGAAAGATTACCTGTTATGTATTATTAAATTTCTGTTCTTTTCACAATGTTTGGTTCAGGCTGCTCTTTGAACCAGCCGCTATACATAAGATAGTTATTGGCAATACGGTTAATTTCCCCGCTGATCAGCTCCTGCGAAATATCCTTCACTTTTTTAGCAGGCACACCGGCATAAATGCTGCCAGGCTCCACTTTAGTACCTTCCAGCACTACAGCGCCGGCAGCTATAATGGAATTGCTTCCTACTTCCGCGTTATCCATTACAATGGCGCCCATTCCAATCAACACATTATCGTGTATTACACATCCATGAACAATGGCATTGTGCCCTATACTTACATTGTTACCTATAATGGCTTGCGTTTTCTGGTAGGTACAATGAATTACGGCGCCATCCTGTATGTTCACTTTATTTCCTATACGAATAGCATTTACATCGCCCCTTACCACAGCATTAAACCACACACTACAATCATCACCCACTGTTACATCACCCACTATGGTTGCATTAGGCGCCAGGTAACAACCGGCCCCAAAGGTGGGTAACACTCCTTTAACCGGTAAAATAAGTGCCACTGTTTTAAGGTTATTTGTTTACAAGTGAAATATCGAAATTAACCAATTCAACAAATTGCTGAATGCGCTCATCAATTTCCTGCCGCTTCAGCTCCTTTAAGCGGGTTGTACCGAATTTTTCAACACAAAACGATGCAATGGCAGAACCTACAATGATCGCCGATTTCATTCCTTCAAAGGAGAAGTCTTTGGTACTGTCGAGGTAACCCGCAAACCCTCCGGCAAAAGTATCTCCGGCGCCGGTTGGGTCAAACACGTCTTCCAGCGGGAGAGCGGGGGCAAAAAATACATGATCGGCATGAAAAAGCAGGGCGCCATGCTCTCCTTTTTTGATCACCAGGTATTTCGGGCCCATCTTCATAATTTCTTTGGCGGCTCTTACTAAAGAATACTGGGCACTGAGCTGCCTTGCTTCGCTGTCATTTACCAGCAGCACATCCACATGCTTTAATACTTTCTCCAGGTCGGGCAGGGCTGTTTCCATCCAAAAATTCATCGTATCCAGCACCGTAAGCTTAGGACGTTTTCCTAATTGTTCTATCACACTCATCTGAACGGCGGGCGAAAGATTGCCCAGCATCAGGATATCCGCACCCTGGTAACTTTCGGGCACTACCGGCTCAAACTCACCCAGTACATTTAACTGGGTCTCAAGCGTATCGCGGGTATTCATATCCATGTGATACCTGCCGCTCCAGAAAAATGATTTTTTATCTTTTTTAATTTGTACGCCTTCCATCTGCACGCCGCGCGCTGCCAGCATGTCAAGCTCATCCTGCGGAAAGTCGCCTCCTACCACGGATATCTGCTTAACAGGACGGGTAAAATTGGAAGCGCTCCATGCTATATAGGTAGCGGCTCCGCCCACGATTTTATTGCTTTTACCAAAAGGTGTTTCAATTGCGTCGAAAGCCATGGAACCTACTACTATTAAAGCCATGATGATTTTTTATTGGGTGATGCGACTGGTTTTAAAACCGTGCAAAACTACGTGTATTCGGGATGGCTTAAAAATTTTTTACCTGTATACGCTCTACCTGCGCGTTCATAAAAATTATATTTGCCTATGGAATTGAACAGCTTTATACTAAGCCTGGAGCAATCTTCCCCTCCTTCTCCTGTTTCATTATACCTGCAGGCATTGTGGTACGATGGTAAGGGGGATTGGGATAAAGCGCATGATATCATCCAGCACGTGGAAGACAGTACTGCGGCCTGGATACACGCATATTTGCACCGCAAAGAAGGCGATAATGGCAACGCCCGTTACTGGTATAACCGCGCCGGCAAAAAATTCCCTTTTGTATCGCTCCAGGAAGAGTGGGAGGAAATAACATCGGCCTTGTTGCATTAACAGTTGAAACTTCAAGACCGCATTTTTGGGTTCTTTACGAACAGCTAACAACAATGCAAAGGTGAACCTGGCTGCCTTGCCTATGGCAGACAGGCTCACTATGCGATAGGTTTATTTTTTCCCAAACGGTAAAGCATACCTTACATGGAGGGAAAAATTGCGGTTTTTAAGACTGTACTCATCCGAATCTTCATTTGCAATATTGATAAAGCCATGATAATAGCGGAGCCCTGCAGTAAGCCCCGGGGCAAATTTTGACAAATCATACCCTACACCCAAAGACAGGCCTGCATCAAATGGCAGGTAGTCGCCGCTTTCAAATTTCTCCACATCGCCGTCGTCCCATTTTGTTTTACCGCCCAACAGGTATGCTAACCCCGGCCCTGCCTCAATATTCAGCTCCCCTGTAATACGGTATTGTACCAGGATGGGCAGTCGGAGGTAATTAAATTTCTGAGAAACAGTATAGGTGTCTTCGGAAAAATCATTCCATAGTAGGGCACTTGTTGTGCCTTCTGCCGAGTAGACAAGTTCAGTATGTAATCCGAATTTTTTACCCAGCTTAAAGTTGCCGAAAATACCCGCCTGGAAGCCGGCTTGCGCCTTAAGTTTCACTTCGTCAGGAACGCCCTTTGTTTGTTGCTTTGAAATATTGAGGGCCACGGTTGGACCAAAGCTTACCTGGCCCTGTAAAGTAAAGCTGAATGATATAATAGCTACAGTCAATAATAAATACCTCATACAATTGAGTTTTAAGTTGAAATAATCAGGTGTAACCTTATATCACAGTTATTGGCAACAGGTGAACAAAAAAGCTATATTTCTAAAAAAAGCACCCGGAAGCACAGGTTAGATCTTACCCGTATAAATATGCCGGCGATAACAAACAGCCTGCGAGGCGAACCTGCCATGCCTTACGGCAGATAAACCGGTCGCCTGGAAGCTCTTGTGCAGCAGGAGAAATTCGCCTCACACAGCGAAATGAGATAATTTTACTATATTATTGTGCATTCAAAAAGCTTTTAACCATGCAGGATAGCCAAAACTTCTGCTATTAAATTTTACTTAGCCTTTGACTAATACAAAATAAGTACGATGAAAATTCTTTTTACGATTTTTTTAATCCTTTCTTTAGCAACCGTTAATGCACAAAGCATAAAGGTGGCAAGTGTAACTGACTTTGTGCAGGAGTGTACGAAAAACTACGATGATGGCGGGTTGAATAAGCAAATGGCAATATGGCTTCCTTATAATTTTTGGGAAATTATAGGTGACCAAATCAACACCCCGGCTGAGTATATAGATAATTTAGTTTCACAAATGAAAGATTATATGTTGTTTTGTGTTGTTGATTATACGAGCAATGGTTCAAACATAAGTTTTAAATCTGCTGACGAAATCCGAAAAAGTATTAAGCTAACAGACACTTCAAAAATTGCATTAAAGCCTTTAGAGGAAGGTGAAATTTCTACGGACATAAAACAATTGATCCAGTACTTACAACCTGTATTTGCCCGGCTATTGGGACAGTTCGGAGGAGGAATGCAGCTCTTTCTTTTTAGAGCAAAAAATATAAATGGGCATCCTGCCATCAATGTTGCAACCAAAAATACTTTTACATTAAGCTGGAATACAACGAGCTTAACCTGGAGGTTGCCGCTTGCATCGGTTCTTCCTCCAAAATTTTGCACTACAGATAATGAAAAAATGCAGGGAAATTGGAATTATTGCCCTATACATGGAGTTAAACTTGATAAATAAACCCGAATGTATCTAATTCCCCTCTTTTATTAAACTATTATAGTACTGTTTTAGCCAGTTCTGACCTGCTGTTTTGCCTTAGCTTTACTTCTCCCTTACATTAATGGATATACGCCTGTTCTTCTTCTTGTTCTCTTCTGTATCGTTGGGCGCTACAAAATGTGCGGGGCCATATCCTTCTGCAGCTTCCAACTGGGTAGCAGCGGTTTCTTTGAGCTTAGCAGTAACAGCATCGGCACGCGATTGCGATAATTTTACATTTGAAAGCGAATCGCCGGTATTATCGGTATAACCGCCAATTTTGATCTTTACTTTAGGGTACGCTTTTAAAATAGCCGCTATATTCTGTACCTGTTTGGCAGAGGCAGCCGAAATAACCGCGCTGCCGGTTTCAAAATTCAGATCGTCAAAATCAAACCATTTTTCTTTACTAATGGGTTCGTTTGAATTCAGATACGCCACCAGTTTGTCTTCAATACCGCCTTTATAAGCATCCAGCTCTGTACCATCGGGCAGCTTTACCTTTAACGATTCACGAACAGGAACGGCATGCTCTGCTTCGTGGGCTGCTGCAGGAGTCGCATGCTGTCCTTTGGCTTCCGTATGATGCCCGGCACCGTGATCATTATGATCAAAAACTCCGAAGCTTACAAAAATATACAATAGCAAAACGAATAACACCGTGGCGGTAATACCCGGTGTAAGCCAGCTTGTTTTCCTTGTTTCGTGCGAAGCATGTGGGTCCTGTACGTTTGTTGACATGACGTTTGGTTTTAAGCAAATAATGAATGACAACTGCAAAATAATAAAAACTCCGGCGGATGAAAGCCGGGCATTTAAATATATTTTATCATTTGAGCTACCAGGTCGGGATCGGGGCAGTTTGCCAGGTATTTTGTTTTTTCAGAAGCCGTGCAAACACCCGGATAGTCGCCCTCCTTCAGCTCTACGTCTTCAATTAGCTGAAAATGCAGGTGTGGCGGCCAATTACCGTTTTCGTGCGGTTCACCAAAATGCCCGATGGTTTGCCCGTAAACCACATATTGCCCGGGCGACAGGTGTTGAATGTCTGCCAGTGCCAGGTGACCATACAGCGAATAAAAAGGGATACCATCCAACTGGTGTAATAAAATAACGGTGGCTCCATAATCGCCCTCGTTATTATTGAATGCGAAGCTATGAACCATGCCTCCCATAAAAGCATATACGGGAGTGCCCGCTTTTCCCCATATATCAAGTCCTAAATGAATAGATCTCGGCTCTTCGCTGTCATTAAACAATTTAGATGAAGCATAAATAACCCGGTCTTCCCCATATCCGCCAACGGCATAAGTGCTTTTATGTATTTGAAGTAAGGTGTTTATATAATTCGAAAAAACTTTTACATCCGTAAACAATGTTTCTGAAATTTCCGGGTTATTTTCGGACAGGTCGAGCAATACCAGCTTATCCTTTGCCGGTTTAAAGGGAACAACGGAGTGAAAAGTATGACTGTATTTTACCAGTATGTTTGATATGTTAGAGCGCACGTTCAAAAAGTTTAAAACCAGTTCTCTGAATTTGTTTTCCCTTAAGTGTAAGCTGTTATTGCCTTATAAATAAAAATAGGTAGTTTATATGTATTGTTTATTAGTTTTATTATTATTGCTTAGTAATTTTGTCGTAAAATTGCGGGTTATAGCTTTATAATCAATACGTTTCGTGGTTCCCTAACAAGCTTCCCGCTCCCCCTATCCGAAACTCACCCATTTATTATTTTCAGGCACAATATCCGGAACAAAATAATTGTTGAACCTTAAAACCTTATCTAAATGTTTGTATACACACCGGTAGGCGATAAAGTAACCATATTAATTGTAGATGACCATAAGCTGATCAGGGATACATGGTCATTCATCTTAAACAGCGACCCACGCTTTCAGGTAATAGCGGAAACCGATTCAGGTAAAGATGCCATTGAGCTTGCTGAAAAAAATCATCCGGATATTATACTGATGGATATCAATATGAGCCCGATGAATGGTTTTGAAGCTACCAGGGAGATCCGCAAAATATCTCCCGATTCCAAAATCATAGGGGTTTCCATGCATTCTCAACCAGCTTATGCAAAAAAAATGCTCCAGGTAGGAGCTGTAGGATATATTACCAAAAACTCGTCGAAAGAAGAAATGATCAGCGCTATCAGTGAAGTTGCATTGGGCAATAAATACATTTGCAACGAAGTAAAATCCATTCTTTCCGAACAAATCCTTGAAGACAGCGAAAAGCCTGATGTAAACCTGTTATCGCAAAGGGAAGTGGAGATCATTGATCTCATTAAGCTGGGGCAGTCGTCGCGCGAGATAGCCCAGCAGCTTAACATAACGCTTAAAACAGTAGAAGTTCACCGGCATAATATCCTGAAAAAGCTCAACTTAAAAAATACCGCTGCCCTGGTGAACTTTATTAACAACGCCGGGCTGGCATAGGTTCTATAAAAAAGGTTTAGCTTGCAGCCGGGCATGTAAATCAATCATGAAAATTGCCCGTATAGCCAATGGCATCACTTTCCGTTACCAGCATTCAAACAAACCTGCATTGGGAGGACAAGGCAGCGAACCTTGCTATGCTTTCCCGTAAAATTGATTCGCTCCGCGGGCGTATTGAAGTAGTGATATTGCCTGAAATGTTCAGTACAGGATTTAGTATGAACCCCGCCGGGCTGGCCGAAACAATGGAGGGCCCTACAGTTGAATGGATGAAGGAAATCGCGCTTCAAAAAAAGATCATTTTAACCGGCAGCATAATTATTGAAGAAAACGGGCTGTATTTTAACCGGCTGCTATGGGTGCAGCCCGACGGCAGAACAGGCTACTACAATAAGCGGCACCTGTTTGCATTTGCCGGCGAAGATCAGCATTATACTGCCGGCAACAAGCGGTTGATAGCATCAGTTAAAGGATGGAAGGTTAACCTGCAGGTATGTTATGATCTGCGTTTCCCGGTATGGACGCGTCAAAACATATCGTCTTACCAACCGGAAAATACACCCGAGTATGACGTGCTGGTATATGTTGCCAACTGGCCCGAAAAAAGAAATACCGCCTGGAAAACACTGTTGCAGGCCAGGGCGATTGAAAACCAGTGTTATGTTGTAGGCGTAAACAGGGTAGGAAACGATGGAAATAACATTTACCATAGTGGCGATTCTATGATCGTAGACCCGCTTGGAAATATTATTTACCAGCAGGCGGACAAAGAAGATATTTTTACGCATGTGCTGGAAAAAGAAAAGCTGGAAGAAGTACGTGCAAAATTTCCTTTTTGGAAAGATGCTGACAGGTTTGTAATAGTACCCGACTATAAAGAAGAAAATACTGATGAATAACAGAACCGCTTACACTAATGCCGTTATATACACAGGCAATGGCAAACAAACCGGCAAAGCCATTCTTGTAAAAAATAATATAATTGAAGCTGTTGTGAGCAGCGAAGCTGTTCCTGCCGGGTATACCACCATTGATTTAAACAGCCTGAATATCGCCCCGGCATTTATTGATCTGCAGATTTACGGTGCGGATGGAAAGCTGTTTTCGGCTTACACATCGCCTGACGCGATTGCCGCTACTTATGAGTACTGTATACAAGGAGGATGCTCGCATTTTATGATAACGCTGGCAACCAATACCATTGAAAAGTTTATAGAAGGAATTGAAGCGGTTAGGTTATACCGGCAGCAGGGCGGAAAAGGAGTACTGGGCTTGCATTTGGAAGGGCCCTACCTGAATCCAGTAAAAAAAGGGGCGCATATGGAAGCCTGCATTAAAAAGCCAACACTACAGGAAGTTGAAATGTTGCTTAACAGGGGGGAGGGAATTGTAAAGATGATGACACTGGCGCCGGAAATGTGCGACGACGAAATTATCAGGCTGCTTATAAACCGTGGGATCATTGTTTCCGCGGGGCACAGCAATGCTACTTACCGGCAGGCAAAAAAAGGGTTTGCGCTGGGCATACCTGCGGCCACTCATTTGTTTAATGCCATGTCTGCCTTTCAAAGCAGGGAACCGGGGCTTGTGGGCGCTGTGTATGATGATGCCGGCGTAAAGGCCAGTATTGTTGCAGACGGTATTCACGTTGATTTTGTATCGCTGAAAATAAGTAAAAAGCTGATGGGCGACCGCCTGTTTTTTATTACCGACGCTGTTACCGGCAATTCAAAAGGCGAATACATGCACGAGTTTAAAGGCGACAGGTATACGCTGCCTGATGGAACGCTTTCGGGCTCATCGTTAACCATGATGCAGGCGGTAAAAAATGTAACAACCCATGCCGGCATACCTCTTGAAGAAGCGCTGAGAATGGCTTCTGCTTATCCGGCCTCCTTACTTGAAGCACAACCTCCATTAGGAAAAATTGAAAAAGGGTATGCAGCCGATTTTGTAGTATTTGATAATGAGCTTGAAGTAAAAGAAGTGATTACAGCATAAAAGAAAGGCGGTTACCACCGTAGTGGTAGCCGCCATGTTTTCAAAAGAGAATCCGGATAATGATATTGAGGTACGCCAGTACAACTTGTAAAGAAATCACTATTGCTTCATTATCTTCCGTACAAACAGGTCTTTTTTAGTACGCGCCGTTAAAAAATAAACGCCCTTGCCCAGCCCCTGCAATTCATCCAAAGAAAAATGATACCTGCCCCTGCCGGTTTGCAGTTGACGGGTGCTTACAGCACGGCCGTGCATGTCTACAATGCTTAACCGTACTACCTGGTCGGTATCGCTGTAAAAGCTAACGTGTAAGCTGGATGTAAATGGCGAAGGCATGGCCAGCAGGTTGAACATTTTACTGTCGTCTTTTTTTACCTGCAATGTTTTACTATAGTAGGCTTTTCCATCGGGGGTAACCAGTTTAATGCGGTAATATTTTACAGTGGCATCGCCCAGGCTGTTATCGGTAAATGTATAAATATCATTTAACGCGTTGCTGTATACCCTGCCGAGGAAACTATAGCTGCCATCTGTAGCCTTAGCGGCTTCCACTTCAAAATAGGCTGCTCCCGGTTCATTGTATTCCCAGATCAGCAATACCTGGTTGTCGGTTAAGCGGGAGGTAAAGTTATTGATGCCGAAGGGGAGCAGTTCCTGCGAAATGAAACCATCAAGATTAAGTCCATAAAGACGTTGAGGAACTATGCCCAGCGTATTCTCGTTGGCAAGCAACACCCTCGTTTGGCTCACTGCGGTTATTGATTCCAGTTGGCCCAGTGAAGCTGCAAAACCCAGATTAATTTTTTGTTTGTTGGATTGTTCAGAAAAGATGTTATTAATATCATCAAACCCTTGTATAAGCCACATTGCGCAGGCTGTAGAGAACCCGTATACGGCTCGGTCATTGTATCCCAGCAATGCAACAATCCGGTCATTCATCAGCGTGGCGCCTGTTACCAGTATATCCTGTGTATCAAACTCTTCCAGTCTTTCAGCGATCAGCGTGGCGCCTGTAGGTGCGGCAGGAACCTGTAACCGGTAGTGTACCGTATTTACCGGCGCTATCCAGTTTTTTGTAAACAGGTGAAGATAGCCGTCATGATAAAAAACCGCTTCACAGTCAAAAGCTTTGCTGGAAACATAGTCGGAGTATGTGAATTTAATTGTTTCAATCTGTTCCAATGGAATAGTACCCGCATCGCCGGTAATGTCTTCTATAGCCTGGATAGGAAATTTATAGAATCTCAATACCGATTTTGTACCGTTGTTATTTCCGATATCTGCCACATAAATATAGGTACCGTCATGCGTAATATCTTCCCAATCGGAGTTAGTAACGCCCAATGTGATGGTTTTGGTAACAGCGCCGCTTGTTGAATCAAATTCGTAAATAATAGGATCATTCTGACTATCCGCGTGTCCGTACAACTTTCCATTTAAATGGATCATGCCACTGATCTCTTCCAGTTCGGGAGGTAATGTAGCCTTGGTAACCGGAGTAGCGTTCTGTGCATGGATTAAAGACACAGAACAAACAAAAAGCAAAAAAGTAAAAAGCGAACGCATAAGGGCTTCGTTTACAGGAACAAAAATCAATACTACAAAAGGCGTGAATACGGCTATCGGTTACCGGGGGTAATTGAATAGGATTTGATCAGATTACAGATTGTGAGGGTAAACCCAGGGCAATGGAATACAAAGGATAAAAGGAACGCGAGTGCTAAGATAAGATTTTTTTACTTGATGGTATACAGAATATCCGTGTTGCTGTATTACTGTATATGCTCCCTTCCCCGTATCAGCTCCCGCACTTTCTGCATTTTGCCGTCTACCCCGTTCCGCACATTTTCTGCTGTGGGCGGTACGTATATATCGGGCATTACCCCTCTCCCATCTTTGGGCACATGCTGGTACTGCACTATCCTGAACAATGGCAATCTTACCCGCATTTTGGTATGAGGCAACACAACATCGGGTATCAGTATACCGCTGTTGCCATGCCAGCCACCGCCCGCCTCTTCGCCTACGAGCGTTACATTGGGCTGACCCTTAAGCGTATGTGCGAAAAGGGTGGAAGCGGAAAAAGTAGGGCCGTTGATCAGCACATACACGTTTCCCTTATAGTGATTTTTTTTACGGGGATGAAAAACATGCCTTTCCCAGTAACGGAAATGATACTTATTGTCTTCTCTTTTACTGGTTACTAAAAAGAGGATCATGGAATTGAGCCAGCCCGACCGGAAATACCTTCGATAGCTGCCCAACCCGTTTGAATTGGTAAATACCGTATCGGCAACCTTAAAGTCGGTACTTTTAAGATAGCGGGTAAGCGCTGTGTAATTGTCAACCCTGCCGCCTCCGTTGGAACGAAGGTCAATCACCAGGTTGGGAATATGCCGCTTTTGGAGCGTGCGAAAGCTTTTTCTATAGAACGAAGGCAGCCTTCCTTTACCCGCAAAGCTGTGTACTTTCATAATTGCCAGCTGATATGCTGTATCCACAGAAAAGGAGCGGATGCTTTCCCAGGGTTCCTCCTCCCGCGGCCGCGGCGGACGGGCCTGCCTGTTCCTGGTTTTTATAAATGCGGTAAGCGTGCTATCGGCAGAAGGATCAAAAACCGGAACAGAAACCGTTTGCCGCTGCCCCAGGCTGTCAATATAGCCCACTTCATATTGTTTCGACAGCCCTAAAATATTACGGTGATAATAAGGAAAAGCAGCGCTCAACCGTATATAATTTACATTTTCAGCGTACCCGTCTGCCGGCATATACTTAAACAGGGTATCTGCCAGTTGAGCTGCAGTAAGCCCGTTAATGCTGGTGATCTGTATCCCTCTTTTCAACAGGCTGTCTTTTTTATTAAGGTTAGAGGTTACCAGCATGGTATCTCCCCATATTTTCATAAATAGCGGAAAAGAAGGATTGGCATATTCCTTCATTCGCTTATTGTACCGTGGAGGGTAATTAAAGCTGGTATGCCCGCAGTGTACTTTGGTGGTTACAGGCGCCAGTATCTTAAACCCAAACTGCTGGCGCGTCATGGAATCGTTGATCAGTTGATAATACCTGTCAAAAACAAGGTCCATACTGTCTTTGGGCGTATACCAGTACAACGATGGATGGTGTTTCTCCATGATCTGCCGGAGCAGCGTGTAGTCTTCCCGCAATGCCTCCGCCGGAAACTTCGTGGAAGGGTTCATTGACCGGGATGTAACTGTACAACTAAATACTGTTACCGTTAACAACCACATACAAAGCCAGTAGATTAGCCTGCTTTCAATTTTTTTTAATATGACTTCAAGCATCAGATAACCTTCGATGATAACATAAACCGTCGTGTATCATACCTCAAACGAAAAAACAAGTGTATTTGTATAAACACAACCTATTTAAAAGCATTCCATCCCTGGGCGGTAATGGGGTGCTTTTTATCGGAACGGGTTATAATATGCGCACCTGCTTCAGGTTCTGTTATATAACCAATTACGCTAATTTGTTCATTCAGGGTAATGTTCTCGTAGTCCTCCTGTTTAAGTGTAAAAAGCAATTCGTAATCTTCTCCCCCGCTCAATGCGCAGGCGGTAGGATCCAACCCCAGTTTGAACGCGAACTCACGGGTTTGATCCGCTACGGGGATCTTATCTTCATAAATTAAACAACCCACATTACTTTGCTTACATATATGCAACAGCTCGCTGCTTAACCCATCGCTGATATCCATCATGCTGGTGGGCACAATTTGCTGCTCTTCAAAAAAGGCTATCATGTCTTTCCTGGCTTCGGGCTTCAGCAGCCGGCGCAGGATATAATCCTGGTTTTCCAGGTCGGGCTGCACACCAGGACTTTCAAGAAATATCTTTTTCTCCCGCTCCATCAGCAGCAATCCCAGGTAAGAAGCGCCAAGATCGCCGCTCACACAAATCAAATCCCCTTTTTTAGCTCCATCCCTTTTCACAAAATTATCGGCATTTACCTCGCCTATAGCCGTAACACTTATTATCAGTCCTTTGGGAGAAGTAGTAGTATCTCCGCCTACCAGGTCAACATTGTATTTTTCGCAGGCTGCATATATGCCTTCATACAATTCTTCCAGCGCTTCCACGCTAAACCGGTTGCTGATGCCCAGGCTAACGGTAACCTGGGCAGGTGTAGCATTCATGGCATACACATCGCTCAGGTTCACAATAATGCTTTTATACCCAAGATGGGTAAGAGGGCTATACATCAAATCGAAATGAACGCCTTCAATTAGCAGGTCGGTCGTTACTACAATCTGCTTTCCCAAATGATCAAGCACAGCCGCATCATCGCCCACAGCTACCAGTGTGGAAGCATGCCGTATTTCGTTGTTACGGGTTAAATGATCAATTAATCCAAATTCGCCTAATGAAGCTATTTCTGTTCGCGTTGCCATATTTTACAGGTATACATTTAAATTATTGAATGCCGTTTACATAATCCAGCAATTGATCATGGATTTTTCCATTGGTAGCCACAATATGCGGTTGATAGGGTGAGTAATGGTTCCCTTTAAAATCAGTTACTTTTCCTCCCGCTTCTTCTACCATTAAAAAACCGGCCGCGCTGTCCCAGGCATTCAGCTTATGCTCATAAAATCCATCAAACCTGCCGCAGGCAACCCAGCAAAGATCTATGGCCGCGGAGCCCAGCCTCCTTACAGGAACGCCTTTTCGTATCAGCTTATCAAACACATGCAGCGGCCCGTTTGGCTGGTCAAGATAGGTATAGGGAAATCCTGTAACCAGACAGGACGTTAAAACATCCGTTTTGTCGCTTACCCGCAAAGGCTTATCGTTCAGCGTGGCGCCCTGCCCGCGCTCCGCCACAAACATTTCATTCAAAAAGGGATTGTACACGGCTCCCATTATGATCTTTCCTTCGTGCTCCAATCCTATACTTACACAACACAACGGAATGCCATTGGCATAGTTTACCGTTCCGTCAATCGGGTCTATGATCCATTTATAAGCGGAGTCCATCACAATTTCGCCCGACTCTTCACTCATAATATAATGATCGGGAAATTTTTTCTGAATGATATCAATGATCACTTTTTCCGAAGCGTGATCCACTTCCGTAACAAGGTTATTAAATCCCTCTTTATTAGAGATTTTAAAGCTCCCGTTAAACGATTCCTGCATGGTAGCGCCTGCCGCCCTGGCAGCCTGTAACAAAGTAGATTTAAACATGCGGCAAAGATAGTATTTGAAAAGGCTGCATCATTATTTTGCATCCTGGGTTAAAATTTATTAATTCGCCCATTAATACTGATACAGTTTGCTGCTTTCCGTAATCATTGTAAACTATAATGTGAAATACTTCCTGGAGCATTGCCTGCTTTCGGTTTTAAAAGCCGGAACCCATATAGCTATGGAAGTAATTGTGGTAGACAACCATTCCGTTGACGGCAGCCGCGCCTATTTACAGCCAGCTTTTCCCCAGGTAAATTTTACCTGGCTTAACAAAAACGCCGGCTTTGCCAAAGCCTGTAACCTGGGGCTTGGGCAGGCCACAGGTGAATACATTCTTTTTTTAAATCCCGATACCATCGTTCCCGAAGATTGCTTTGAAAAATGCATTGAGTTTTTCAGGTCGAAGCCTGGTGCGGGCGCGCTGGGCGTACGTATGACAGATGGTAAAGGCGTTTTTTTAAGGGAAAGCAAACGCGGGTTTCCCTCTTTGACTGCTTCTTTTTTTAAGTTCTCAGGCATGCTAAACCTCTTTCCCCGTTCCCCGTTTTTTGCGCGCTACTATATGGGGAACCTGCCTGAAAATGAAATGAATACAGTAGCTGTTTTATCGGGGGCCTGCATGTTTATACCTGCCCGTGTGCTGAAAATTACCGGCGGCTTTGATGAAGCTTTTTTTATGTACGGAGAGGATATTGACCTCAGCTATCGTATTCAAAAAGCCGGCTATGAAAATTATTATTATCCCGGTGTAACGATCGTACATTTTAAAGGAGAAAGTACGGTAAAAACCAGCAGGAAGCATATTTATACTTTTTACAATGCCATGTGCATTTTTGTGCGGAAGCATTACCCGCGTTTACAGTCTGTTCTATACAGTTGCCTGATACGCCTGTTGATGCTTGTGAGCATGCAGGTTACAATATGCAGGAATATTTTCAGCAGCCGCAAAAAAATGGCTGTTGCTAATGAGGTTCCCGGAAGCTTTTTGATAACCGGTGCGGATAATGAGTTCCAACATGCGGAAACCATTCTGCATGCCGCCGGCAAAACAGGCAAAAACATACAACTGCGTGATTGGCCGGATGGCAATGACAAAAACAAAGGGGGCAATTTGATCGTATGCCAGGGGCACTTTTCGTTTAAGGCAATCATACAACAGCTTCCCGCATTGGCGGCACATTACAGGGTATGGTTTTGCACGGCAGGAGGAAGAAGTATCATATCAAGCAGTTCAAAAAATGAAAGCGGTGCTACAGTACCTGACCGGTAAGTGGGTTTTGTAGAAAATCGTGTCATTTTTTCCCCGCAACGGTATACTTACGAGCAAGTTCAACCACGGTACTGATATCAAAGGGCTTAGGCAATACATCATTTGCCCCGCAATTACCTGCTATTTCCTGTAAGTTGGTATTGGCAGAAACCAATACAACAGGCACATCCGAAGTATCGGGATTTTTCTTATACTGGTGGCAAATTTCACTACCATCGGTACCCGACATGGCTATATCAAGAAAAACCATATCCGGATTTTCTTTTAGTGTATGCAGCGATAAGCCGTCAGGGGAAGTAGTTACCTCGTACCCTTGTAATTCAAGAATAGTATGCATTAACTCAAGAATATTCACATCATCATCAGCCACATAAATTTTCTTCTTTCTCATCACATTTTTAAAATTTGAAAAACACGCTATCATTATTCCACAAGGCAAGTGCCAAAATTGAGAGTTGGCCTGCTACAATTTACTTAACAACATACAAAAAAGCACGTTATGGCGGTTTATATTTTTGGGGCTTACGGTCTGCAAGCCTGTATTGTTACCGAAGATGTAAAAAAGCCGCATAATTTAGGCACATCAAAAGGAGTATCATACATTTGTTTATACATTAAAAACTATTAACCCATACATATTCAATGGGGATAATTGATATAAGGATTCCTGCTACTATTGCCCGAACGTTGAAATTGCCTGTTGGCTCCCACACAAGGCAACAAAACCGGGTTTTACGAAAACTGCTAAAAAAAGCAAGGTTTACAGAATTTGGACAGGCGTATCATTTTGATGAGATCCTGCTTCAAAAAAATTTTACAAAGGCTTTTCAGCAACGCGTACCGGTATTTGATTACGATAAGATATATGATCAGTGGTGGCACCGTACGCTCGATGGTATACCCGATGTTTGCTGGCCGGATAAAATACAATACTTCGCCTTGAGCTCCGGCACTTCAGGCTCTGCCAGCAAATATATTCCTATTACAAACGACCTGATGCGGGGAAACCGCATTGTAATGATCAAGCAACTGCTGAGCCTGCGCAATTATCAAAACATACCTGTAAAATCTATTAGCAAAGGCTGGTTAATGTTAGGCGGCAGCACCGACTTACAAAAGGGACCGGGCTATTACGCAGGCGACCTTAGCGGCATCACGGCCAAAAAAGTGCCTTTCTGGTTTTCTCCCTTTTACAAACCCGGCAAGAAAATAGCGCGTACCAAAGACTGGAATACCAAGCTGGACGAAGTAGTGGAGCAGGCACCCAACTGGGACATAGGATTTGTAGTAGGCGTGCCCGCCTGGATACAGATGTGCATGGAAATGATCATTGAAAAGTATAAGATCAAAAATATCCATGAAATATGGCCCAATCTCGCGTTTTATGTGCATGGCGGGGTTGCTTTTGACCCATATAAAAAAGGGTTTGAAAAATTACTGGGAAAACCGCTTACCTATATTGAAACGTATCTTGCATCGGAAGGCTTTATCGCCTACCAGGACAGGCAGGGAGTTCGGGGCATGAAGCTGAGCACAAATGAGCATATTTTTATGGAATTTGTACCTTTTAACGATAAAAATTTTGATCAGTCGGGGAATATTGCGGAGAATCCCGCTACGCTTTTGATAGACGAAGTAGAAGAAGGGAAAGACTATGCCGTACTTATAAGCACCTCGGCAGGGGCATGGCGTTATTTGATTGGAGATACCATACGGTTTACCGATAAAAAAAGAGCGGAAATAATAATAACGGGAAGAACGAAGCATTTTTTAAGCCTGGTGGGAGAGCACCTGAGCGTTGATAATATGAACCGGGCAATAGAAATAGCAAGTGGGCAAATGAATGTTTCTATCCCGGAGTTTACGGTGGCAGGCATACCATACCACTCTTTTTTCGCGCATCATTGGTATGTGGCTTGCGATGATGTTGTGAACGCGGAACAATTAAGAATTAATATTGACAACAACCTGAAGGAACTGAACGACGATTACGCTGTAGAACGAAGGAGCGCTTTAAAGGAAATACTGTTAACGGTTTTGCCGGAAAAGAAGTTCATGGAATTTATGGAGCATAAAGGCAAGCTTGGCGGGCAGCATAAATTTCCAAGAGTTATGAAAGGTAAAATGCTGGAAGATTGGGAACAGTTCCTGAACAGCAATATTAACAGCAGCATTAACTTATCAAATGGTAATTCATGATTGAGGCTTTATGGAAAGGACTGGTGATCGGTTTTTTTTTAGCGCTATCCGTAGGTCCTGTTATTTTTACCATTATTAAACAAAGCATATACAACGGGCACGAAGGCGGGTTCGCGTTCGTAAGCGGTGTGTGGATCAGCGATATAGTGCTGGTAATAATCAGCAATGGCTTTACCGAGCTGGTAAAGGAATTATTAGAATACAAAAAGCTCATTGGATATGCCGGCAGCTTTTTCCTGCTCGGGCTGGGTATCTTTTACCTGTTTTTTAAAAAAATACTACCTAACCCCAACGGTGGGGGTGTGGTGGTGAAGTTGGGCAAAAAAGATTATACCCAGATATTCCTGTCAGGATTTTTGATCAACACTTTAAACCCGAGCGTAATTGTATTCTGGCTGGTAAATGCCACCGCTTTTGCGGTGAGTCATACCCTGCAGCAAAGGGTCATCATTTTTACCACCTGCATTATTTTTAACATGGTGGCCGACAGCGCCAAGGTTCTGCTGGCTGGCCGCCTTGGCAAAAAGCTTACTGTTCGCAATATTTCGCTTATCACCCGCGTATCGGGTGGTATACTCATTGCCTTTGCCTTTGCATTATTGTACGGAATCGTTTTTTTAAGCGATAAAGTACATTGAGCGCCCTGATAATACAGGAAATACAATTACAAGCCGGGCTCTTATATTAAAAAAGAGGTGTCGAAAAGGCACCTCTTTCAGCTACAAACAAATTTTTATCAGCTCAATATCTTCTCTACTATTTTACCGGATTGCTTTTCTTTTAAAATAAGCTTTTTAGCGCCATAGTGTGTTACTTCCTCTTTTACCAGGTAATGATCTTTATCGTACTCTACCAGGTGACTGTCTTTAGAAACGCCTGTTTTTCCGCGCCAGATATCGAGCTTTACCGGCTCCCACTGCTTGCTTTTAGCCGAACGGTAAGCGGCATCCAGCACACAGTTTACAATATACCCGTCATAAAAAGTTTCCCTGGGCGCTTTACCGGTTTCAAGCGCGTTGAACATATCCATGAACATGTGGTTGTATCCCAGCTCATTCAGTTCATCGCCCACCGGGAATAGCCACCCGCTGTTGCTTTCTGCTTTTTCGGCCACATAATCTGCGCCCTTTCCGGTAGTGAACATATCAAAGCCTGTACGCAAAAAGCTATTGATCCATATAGTACCTTCTGTACCCATCACTTCATCGCGCAGGTCCAATCCGCCCCGGAAGGTCCAGCTTACTTCAAACTGCGCTATTGCCCCGTTTTCATATTTCACCAACCCTATGGCATGATCTTCCGCATCAATAGGCTTTACCTGCGTATCGGCCCAGCACATTACTTCTACAGGTTTAATATCCTTGCCAATATAGCTCCTGGTTATTTCCACACAATGGCAGCCCAGATCGAGTATGCAACCGCCGCCTGCCTGCTCCAGGTTCCAGAACCATTCGCTATGGGGACCGGGGTGCGTTTCGCGCGATTTTGCCCACAGGATACGGCCCAGCGCCCCCCCCTTTACACTTTCATACGCTTTTAAAAATTTAGGCGTGTATACCAGGTCTTCCAGGTACCCGTTAAAGATACCGGCTTTTTCTACCGCGTCCAGCATGCGTTTCGCTTCTTCTCCGTTCCTGCCCAATGGTTTGGTAGTGATCACCGCTTTTTTGTGTTTGCAGCAAAGCAGCACTGCCTCTTCGTGCAGGTTATTAGGCAGGGAAATACAAACCACCTCTACTTCCGGTCTTGCGATCGCTTCTTCCATATTGGTAGTCCAGAAAGCTACGTTATAGTCCTGCGCGAATTTTTTAGCGCTTTCTTCGCGACGCGAATAAATACTTACGATTTTGTCTTTACTGCGGTATCCCTGTAATGAGTCAGCGTAAAATCTCCCGATAAACCCCGAGCCCAGCATGGCAATCTTTTGCATACGATACAATTAAATTATAATAGATGATAAAATTTACTTTGTTTTATCTTTAAAAATAGCAACAAAAAGCAACAGTACGCCCAGCGCGAAAATGGCAGGCACCCACCAGAAGCTCTGCCATTGCTCCAGCGTAAGCGAAGTATTATCCTTAAGAAAGCTGTTATACAATGCTCCGGCTGTTTGCGTACCTATAAGCATACCTACGCCATAAGTAGCAAAAATAATCAACCCCTGCGCCTGCCCTCTTATTTCGGGGGTGGCGGCCTTATCCATATATATTTGTCCTGTTACAAAAAAGAAATCATAGCATATACCATGCAGCACAATACCCGCCATGATCATCCAGGTAACAGTTTCGGGAGCTGCCGCGGCAAAAAGCGCATATCGTAAAACCCAGGCAAGCATCCCTATCGCCAGCATCCATTTTACCCCCAGTCTTCTGAAAAACAATGGCATCACCAACATAAACCCAAGCTCTGAAACCTGGCCGATTATCTGGGTAGCTGCTATTTTTTCAAAATTCGCGCTTACCAGGTATAACTGGGTATAGTTATAATACACAGCAAGGGGGATGCAGACCAGTATAGAGCTCGCCAGGAAAATATAAAAGGACCGGCTGCCCAGTTTTTTAAATGCATCTATACCGATAATAGCGCGGGCCGAAACCTTTTTACCGGCCGCAGGAGGAGGCGTATGGGGCAACATAAAGCTATACAGGCCTAACAACAGACTGAATGAAGCCGTCAGGTATAAAGGCAATGGAGTTGCTTCCGGCTTGGCATTTCCCGCTACAAAAGCAACCAGTACATAGCTGATGGTCAGCCCTGCCGCGATCCAGCCAATGGTTCCGAAAACCCTTATGGCGGGAAACTGCTTTTCGGGGTTGTTCATTTGATGAAAGCATAAGGTATTGGAAAGGCTCAAAGTGGGCATGTAACAAATGTTATAGATCAGTAACAATAAAATAAAAATAACGGAATTACCCGTGAACTGAGGAGCCAGGAACATACAGATGGAACCAATGATATGCAATATGCCTAACACCTTTTGAGTAGCGAAATACCTGTCGGCTATCAGCCCCACAAAGAACGGGGCAATGATGGCGGCAATGGCGTTTACCGTAAACGGCCAATGGGTCAGATCGCTCATTCCATGAGAAGACATGTACACAGCTATCGCGCTATACCATGCTCCCCATATAAAAAACTCGAGAAACATCATAAATGAGAGCTGCAGCCTGACCTTGAATTTCATAATGCAAATAATTTCGGTGAAAAGCACAGAAAAGCGGGTTTTGCTTTCCCGCAAAAAAAGGAAATTACAAAAGATTGTGATTGTATACAGATAAAATAAGAAATGATTTTTTTGATGAACGGTTCCTGCAGAATTTTGAAATTAAAAACTTATTCCTACTTTTGTGCCACTTCAATAGCACGATTATGAAATTATAATTATACTCAGGGACTTCTTTTAACGTATTTCCTGTTATTCCCTGGGTTTTTGCGGCTTACAATTTCCATTTTTACACAAGTTTTTAATTTTTTAAAATGACTGAATCAAATACCAGCCAGCGTAATACTGTCTGGTCAACCATAAAACAAGCTATTGGCAGCGAGGAACAAGATTACACTACAGGTAGTATACGCAAAGCGGTTATATTACTGGCCATACCCATGATGCTTGAAATGGGTATGGAGAGCGTATTTGCAGTGGTGGATATATTTTTTGTAAGCCACCTGGGCAAGCATGCCACTTCCACCGTGGGCTTAACCGAATCGGTTGTAACCATTGTATACTCCCTGGCAATGGGCATCAGTATGGCGGCAAGCGCTATGGTAGCCCGCCGTATAGGTGAAAAAGACAAACCGGGGGCGGCGCGCGCCGGTGTGCAATCCATTATTCTGGCATTATCCGTTACTGCAGTGGTAAGCGTGCTGGGGATAATATTTGCACCGGAAATCCTTCGTTTAATGGGGGCAGAGGAGGCAACGGTAACCATGGGAACTACCTACACACGCGTTATTATGGGCAGCAGCATTATCATCACGCTGTTATTCCTTATTAATGGCATATTCCGCGGGGCCGGCAACCCCATGATCGCTATGAAAAGCCTTTGGCTGGCTAATATCTGTAACATTATTTTATGCCCGTTACTGATCCGCGGCTGGGGCCCGGTTCCGGCCTTAGGACTTACCGGCGCCGCACTGGCCACCACCATTGGGCGGGGTATTGGCGTAGTGTATCAACTGTATCATTTATTTAACGGTAAAAGTGTTATTAAAATAACGACAGGGCATTTTAAACCGGTATGGTCTATTATCAAATCGCTGTTCAATATTGCCTGGCCGGGCACCTTGCAGTTCCTGATAGGTTCAGGAAGCTGGATCATACTGGCCGGTATTGTAGCGCATACAGGGCACAGTGAGGCGTCGGCGGGTTACCAGATAGCTTTAAGGATAGTGATGTTCTTTATTTTACCAGCCTGGGGTATGAGCAATGCCGCCGCTACACTGGTAGGGCAAAACCTGGGAGCAGGTAAGCCCGAAAGAGCACAGGAGTCGGTAAACAAAACCGCTGTTTATAATGCAGTTTTTATGGGCATCGTATCCCTGTTCTTTATTGTGTTTGCCGATCTCATCATTTCATTTTTTACACAGGAGCCTGATGTAAAACGGTATGCCGTGCTGGCCATGCGCATTATCAGCAGTGGCTATATTTTTTATGGAATAGGGATGGTGTTTTCTAACGCGTTCAACGGTGCGGGAGATACACGCACCCCCACCTGGATCAACCTGTTTGGCTTCTGGTTTTTCCAGGTGCCTATAGCCTGGCTGATGGCCAATGTTTTGCAATGGGGCCCAACAGGCGTTTTTACAGCCATTCCCATTGCCGAAACGGCTATTACCATCGCCTCGTTTATCATATTCAGAAAAGGGAAATGGAAGCTGGTGAAGATATGACAGGAGGCAGGTTGCAGGTTTCAGGTTGTTTATGGTTTGTTGTTTATAGTTATCGGCTGTCAGCCTTCAGCTATGAGCCATGAGCTCAATCTCAAATTTCAAATTTCAAATCTGTCATCGCCCAGTAACCTGTAACAGATGTAAGGCGGGGCAATAGTGCTCCGCCTTTTAACAATCCCTGACATACGCATTATACGTACAACAGCGCGAATACTGTAATAGCTGAAAAGTAAGCAAGTGCTGCGGCATACGCCACAATGTCCTGTGCATGGGTAGTAAAACTCTGTTTCATAGACTCTGTTTTTAATAAAATGAATAAATACAGGGTCGCGGATCAAAATAAGTACTAAAGGGGTTCAACCGTTTCCGGGGGGTACAGAGGGATTAGGGATATCTTTTTTAAAACGGGACGATCATATCAACGTGTGTATACAATCACTGTTATAACGATGAATTTATTCCCGTATTGTGTAGTGGAGTTTCACCACATAGATATACGGCAAGATTAGGTATACATGGTTTCATCAGTGATCCTTTGCTGTCTCAATGCTTAAATGGCTGCGCGCAGCGTCCTTCGCCACGCCCGGATTTGTTGTCGCTTCCTGGCGACATAATTATTGACAGTAGCCGGGTGCCGGGCTTTATCCGCCGCTGCATAGAAATCTGGCAGGCAATAATGATGCTGCCGGTATTGGAGATTTCTCCCTCATAAGAAATTATGCTATCATTTTTACATGCGGCAATTCGAAAGGACGATCATATTCAATCATACCCCAAAAACCTCCCTGCGTTTGAACAGTATACCATTAAGGCCTGCCAGGCAGAAAAGCAGCGCTGCAAGACAGGAGCATCATAAAAAAGAAACGTTTAAAGACGAATACCTGAAAATGTTATCAGGTTTTGGGGTTGCCTATAATGAGAAATATGTTTTTCATGATTTGCCTGATGAATGACATTTACTTTTAAAAGGGTAGCGCCTACGGCGCATTTTCGAAATGTGATCATATGGAAGTCTACAAACGGGTTGTGCCGATGGCACAGTAGATGCAGTGTGTTTTTAACGGCGTTTCTTGTAGCTGATGTTAGCGAGTTGATATTTCACTCATGCAGACAGGAATACTGACATCCTGAAATCTGCCGCGTAGCGGCTACCCGTTTGTAGAAAAAAGATAACAGCCATTTTTACATGCCTCGTAGAGGCTACCCTTATAAAAAAATTTGTACATTTATTTAAACATTCAATCTATGCCTAACACCTACACACAGCTTCATGTTCATTTTGTATTTGCAGTAAAATACAGGGCAGCCTTAATTCAACCTGACTGGAACGAAAGATTGCACAAGTATATTACCGGGGTTGTTCAAAACAATGGACATAAAATGCTTGCGATTAATTCCGTAGCAGATCATCTGCATTATTTTGCCGGGATCAGCCCCAATCAATCTATCGCTCAACTAATGCAGCTTGTTAAAGGCGACAGTTCCGAATTTGTAAATCAGCAGGGTTTTACGAAAAGAAAATTTCAATGGCAAAGCGGATATGGTGCATTCAGTAACAGTCATTCACAAATAGACGCTGTGGTTAAATACATCATGAATCAGCAGGAGCATCATAAAAAGAAAACGTTTAAAGACGAATACCTGAAGATGTTATCAGATTTTGGAGTTGATTATAATGAGAAATATATTTTTCATGATTTGCCTGATGGGTGACGTTTACTTTTAAAGGGTAGCGCCTACGGCGCATTTTCGAAATTTGATCATATGGAAGTCTACAAACGGGTTGTGCCGATGGCACAGCAGATGTAGGATATCAATATCAACGCAATACAAACAAGCATATGATGAACGATTCATCAAATGTTCTTGTTTACAGTCTAATCATTATAAGGGTAAGCACGGAAAAAATCAATATATGCAGCAAGTGAGTTATGCTGATAGTACAGTAAATGCAGCATATCAATATCAGCGTAATGCTAACAGACAGGTAAAATAATGAACTTATTTTTCAACATCTGTTCACTATATATTTCCCGACACAAAGGCAATTCTTACATAGATGTACGGAGAAATATCAATATATGCCACAACGGATTATATCAATGGCACGGTAAATCCAGCATACCAATATCAGCGTAAAACTAACAGACAGGTGAAATGATGAACTTATTTTTCAACATCTGTTCACTATATATTTCCCGACACAAAGGCAATTCTTACATAGATGTACGGAGAAATATCAATATATACTACAAGCAGGTTGTATCAATGGCACGGTAAATCCAGCATATCAATAGTGTTCTCAATAAGAAAAGCGATTAAAAGTGAGATGTATTCATCTGCATCAATCTATCATAAGTCTGCCGCGTAGCGGTTACCCGTTTGTAGAAAAAAAGACAGATATTATATTTGCCGCGTAGCGGCTACCCTCTAAATCAACCATGGTCTTATTTATGGAGTTATTTCTACAACCTTCATTTCATTTCTTCCGTAAAAAGTAGCAAAGTACATCAGCTCAGCTTTGGCGGGATTAAGGTGATATTTCCCGCTATAGCGCGGCTCCAGCTCAATGTCATATTCATATTCCCCTTTGGGCATTTGTTCCACAAATATTACCAGCTTATCTTTTAAAAATTCCTTATGCCCGTTCCAGCTTTGTGGTTTATCGGCATAGGTGCATCCTGCCGGTACAGGTATCTCAATCAATACATACTCCGCATCTTTTAATACATTCACTGTTACTTTCATTGTAGCTTTTTCTCCGGCCTGCAATGAGGCGATCTGGCTTCCATTTTTTTCAAAACGGGTAGTAAGAACGAAATTATTGGTTACAGGCAAAGGATCAGCATTGAATATTTTCTGCCAGGCAGTTACATACATCATGCCCCCGCCTTTTTTAGTGATTTCAAAAGGAGCAGACTGATCGCTTACTGTTGTTATGTAAGGGAATTTATCAATGGTAGTTTTTTCCGCTCCCGTTATGGTAACAACGGGTTTGCTCGCATAGTTGGGTTGCTGCTGCAAAACCATTGGTAAAATAGCCGCACAGATTCTGGCAGACTCCACTGTATTCCTCCATCTTCCGCCTTTTCTTCTTTCCAGGAAATATTGAATGATCTTACGCAAATCATCCTGCTGTCCTTGCTTCCGCTGTAAAATGGTATAGGCCAATACGGTAGTTGCTACTTCATTGCTCTGCCACCAGTACGAATCTTCTCCCCAATGTATACCGCCTAACATTGTCTCTATTTTCTTCGACATCACTGTATTCAATTCCCTGGTGTAAGACATTTGTTGCTTTTGCTTGACAGCTATCACCAGCCACTGCTGATGCACAGTCAAGGAATCGAACCCTATTTTTTGCAAATAAGCACTATAGTCCATTATATGATCCGCTTCGCTCAAAGTATACAAGGCATCCAGCAATTCGCCTTTTTGCAACCGGGGTAAAACGTTTTGCAGATATAGTGTCGCGTTGCGCAGGTTGGTTTGTACCAATGCGTCTTCTTTCAGCGGCAATAGGGCGCGTGTAATATAATTGGTAATGTAGAGATTGGCTTCATCTCCCTTCCACCAGCCCCAGCCACCGTTAAACAATTGCGCCTTCTGTAATTTGCTCAATAATTGCTGCACCTGCTTGTCTTCTTTGAAAGGTTGACGCAGCGTTTTACGAATTTGCTTTTCAAGCAATAGTCCGGTGAGCTTTGAAGCCGTCTGCTCCATGCAGAAATAAGGATAGTCTTTTAAATATTTTAATTCATCCAGCAATACATCTAATGGATTATCCTGTATATAAAGTACTGTTTTACCAGCGTTGGGATCTGGCGTAAATACAAAACCTGTATCTGCCTGCAGTATGCTGAAAATACCTTTGGCCTCTTCCGTTCCTTTTTTATAAACAGGAATTTTTCTCAGCTCACCATCGGCATAGCCATTTTGCTGCCGCAGGCTGTATTGAGCTTTTACAGTATCGCCCTTGCCTGTTATAAGCAGGCGTTCACTAAGCGCCTCTTTTGCCCGCAACTGCTGGTCAGCCGTATATATAGTACTATCATTAATGCTAAAAGCAGATTTTATTGTTACCGGATCTGTAGTATAATTGATGAGCTTTCCTATTGCCGTAGCACTGTCACCTTCTATTAAAAATTGCGGTGCTGCAAGCTGTGCCAGCATAGGTTTAAACGATTTTACTATTGTGCTGGTTTTTGTAATGCGCTTCTTTTTATCCATGCCCACTACAAAAGTTTGCCAACTGGTAATATTGTCAGGATAGGTAGCAACAAACTGTGCATTACCGTCTTTATCTGTAATAAGATTGGGCTGCCAGATAGCGTAATCCTTAAAGTTTTCCCTCAACGTTTTAGGTGCGAACCCGGAGGTGGTAATAACAATAACGCCATTAGCGGCTCTTGCGCCGTATAGGTTGGTTGCCATCTCCCCCTTTAGTACACTCATCTGTACTTTATCCATTTCTATTTCAGCAGGCAGGTCATCCATCAATACACCATTTATAACATAGAGTAGTTTGGTGTCTCCATTAAGCGCTGATGTGCCTCTTATAATAACTGGAGATGCATTTCCAGGTACACCGGTGATTTGAACACCCGCCACTTTACCTTGCAAAGCGGTAAAGAGACTCTGCCCGCTTATAACAGACACACTACCGGTTAAGCTTCTTTTCTTTTGTACTCCATATCCAACAACCACAACTTCCTGTAATGCCAGCTCGCTTTGTTTCAATTCAATATTTTCTATTATAGTTTGATTGTCCTGAAGTGATACCTGTATCGCTTTTGTTTCGTATCCAACCGCGGATATCACCAATGTATATACGCCGGAACGCGTACCCCTAAGCATAAAATGCCCGTTCATGCCTGAACTGGTTCCCATGCTATAACCTTTAAACAGTACAACGGCACCTACTATCGGCGACTTACCCTCTTTATCTGTAATTACTCCTTCAATTGCCGCATTCCCTTTAGGCATAGGCAACCCTGTTATAACAGGCGTATAGCCGGTATCTTTTACAGGCTCTTCAGACGGCAGCATTAAAGGTTTCCTCAACTGGTTTACATGCAATGCTTCCACAAAAAGATTGTTCGACTGATATACAGGCGCATTTATTTTGATGCAGGTAGTAGTGTTAGGTAATACCTTTATATTTTCTACTTCAAGGAAATGCAGGTTTTTTGTCACCAGCACCAAATGGTAATTGCCAGGAGCTACACTTTCAAACCGGGTGAGCTGGTAATTTTTTATTCTTGTAATATTACTATCCGCATCAATGCTATACAATATGGCATATATAAAACTGCTGTCAGGAGGTAATTGAACAGAAACCGCCCCTGTCATCATGCTTTTCGTGTAGTAATAATCGTTAGCTAATAAATATGGAGGGGTATACACAGTATTGTATTGAATAACCGGCAGAGAAGGAATGGTGTCGCCTAATACCCATTTTGTTATTTTTATACCGGGTAACTTTACACGGTGTTTTTGAGGGAATAGCGGTTTCTTTTCCAGTCGTGCCATTGCAGGAGTGAGCGTATATTCATATTCCGGCTCAAATGCAAACTTCAGATCAAAGGCGCCGGGTTTAAAAAACTGCAAACTGTCTGTGGACTGAAATGGCCCTACAATATGTGACCTGGATTGAGTTAGTTTAACCAGGCGATCATTCTGCCAGATATATCCGTCGTTTGTTCTACCATCATTTGATATCCTGAATAATTGCTGCTCAAGTTGCCGCTGTTCCACATAGGTATACATATTTTCCCTGGAAATTACTTTTGTATTTGCGGGCAGCATGTCCAGGTCAAAAACCATATCATGCTTATAATAGGGTTGTACATATATACTATCAATTTCCACATACTTATCTTTCAATCTAAAACCTACCTGCACGTAACCGGGCGCAACTTTGAAAGCATAGCTTGATGAATCAGTTACGCCATTATACCACACAAGTTCCCTGTTAATATATAGCAGGTAAATTTCCTGTGGCACCCCTTTTTGTACGGCAAAAACAGATAATTGTGGTATATAATTGCCGGTATATTTTGAAGAAGTATATTTTCCTTTATCCGGGAAAAGAAAGCGATAATACAACATGCTATCCAGTCCGAATACGCTTCTCCATTGCTGGTGGTTGCCCAACAGTTGCTGTGAAGTAAATCCGGCTTTCTCTAATCCATAATCATCCATATATAACCTGCTTCTACGTTTATAGCGTTGCAGGTAAGGCGGTTCAGGCACTTTAATATCTTTACTGAACTGGCTGTTATAGCTTACCGCCGTAAGATTCACTGATGATGCGGGTTTCCCTTTATAATCCTTCACATTTATTTTTATCGTATCGGTTTTCCCGGGGTAAATATTTGCAGCGCCGCTTATGGTAGTGCCAAGCAGCTTAGAAAGCAACGCTATGGTATTTTCTCCTTTATGCTCTTTACCGGCCCAGGTGTAATTCCATACAACCGAATATATTTTCTTTTTATCCAGCCTGTCAATCCATGCAATATTTTCAGCGGTATCACTGCCGGCAGTCATTACTTTATTACCATATAGCACGTTGTAATGCACATTCGCTTTTAAAGGATTGTACAAAGAAAATCCTGAACTGTCTTTTGACTGTACCCGGCTAAAGATTACATCGGCTGTTTTTTCAATCGCTGTATATTCGAAAACTGTTACTTTGCCTTCCTCATCTTCTATCCAAAACTCATATTCTTCTGTAAAAGGATTGATTTTTTCTTTGAAAGGAAATTGCATTTCCCTTTCCATATCATCATCTCCGTACGATAGTTTTCCTTTCTTTGGAATAGATATCCCGTTCTTCAGGTATTCAGCGGTTATATAACCATCTTCCTGTACAGCTTTAATTAGAGCGGTATTCTTTAATAATTTAATGGAAGCTTCTTTTTCCTGGATTTCATTATTGCTGTTCCTGAATTCTACCGTTACATCAATATCCAGGTCAGCGTCAGGCAACGAGGATGCAGGAATTTCAAACCGGGTATCGCCTTCTACAAGCAATGGTTTTTCCTGCTGCCATAAAGTGTCGGGTACCAATACCTGCTGCTGATAAAACCCGGGGATATTTTTTGCAATAAGATAGATCCTGGCTTTCCCGTCCATCAGCGCCAGGCCGTTTGCATCTTTGGCATTGGCGTAAAATAACAAAGTGTCTTTTTGGTAGTAGCTTTCTTTTTCAGAACGCAGCGAATATGTAGCTACTTCATCCAGCAAATAGTCTTCTATCTTAAAATTTCCACTTAAAACTGTCTCGTCTTTTTTCTTTTGGAAATTAAGCTGATATGTTTTGTCTGCATCTAAGGAATCTCCTAAAACAAACTCATATACATAAGCCCCGGGAGAAACCGGCGATAAAGTGGTGAGTTGCCTGCTGAAATATTTACCATTGCTGTAATAATTGAGCTGAAGATGAAGCGGTTTTTTATATTGCCTGCCTTTTCTGTTTATAACATATGCTTTCAAGCGAAGCGTATCTCCCGGCTTATATTTGGGTTGATTGAAGATCACATACCCACGTTCTGCTTTCCTGTAATATCTCGTGCTCCGGAACCAATAGGCAGGCTCCGTTGTAATCATTCTTTTTACAAATCTTACAGGCGTACTGGCAAAATATACAGGTTTTTTATAGTAGAGGTTTGTCCACCGTTGATTCCAGTACGTTTTTGTATAATTTTCAAGTGCAGCTAATTCAAAAAAAGAAGTATCGCCATCAGCAGCAACTTTAATAATAGCTTCGTCTGCTTTCCTGCTATTTGAAATATAAGTTTGAGTTGCGGGATCATGATGCAGCTTTTTATTGTTCAGCCAAATATCAGCCTGCTTAACCGCATTCCCGATACTGTCCCTTATTTCAAACCGCAGCCTGTGCCTGTCATTTACAGGCATTACCCCGACATTGCTTTTGCAATAAAATTTTGCTACCAGCTCATTTTCAGCAACAGCAACAATTATATAATTACCGGGCGGCAATAATTCAAAATGTTCTATAGCATTATTCCAAACCGCGAAAACTGCTTGTTGAATATATGCATCAATGTTGATCTTCCAATTGCGGATGTATTTATCTGCTGAGTCTGCAGGGATTTTATATACCAGTGATTGCCAGCTTTTTTGACGGGCTTCTTTAATATACTGCTGGCCGGAAACGTGGATGTGTAACAATAAAAGGAACAGGGAAAAAAGCAGGGATTTTCTCATATGCATGCGTTATAAGGGCTGGATGCAGAAGCCGGGCAAATTGCATAACAAGAATACATTAATTCTGAAAATACTGATTGAATGCATATATCGCAATGTAACAACGCTTATGGGATTGCCGATATTTTCGGCTTAATTACATTAATTTTTACACAGGGTAGCCCCATACGGGGCATTTGTGAAAATATGTCAATATTTTCTACAAACGGGTTGTGCCGATGGCACAGGAAATGCAATAGATTCAACGATGTTTCGCCTGGCTGAGATGCAGCAAACTGATATTTGCGTTCATGTGAGTAGGGATATTGGCATCCTGAAACATGCCGCATAGCGGCAACCCGTTTGTATAAAAAAGATAACAGCCATTTTTACATGCCTCGTAGAGGCTACCCTTATAAAAATTCTGTACATTTATTTAAACATTAATCTATGCCCAACACCTACACTCTTTGCTGTGCTAAGCGTCTTCGCTTAGCATTTTTCTCCTGTCGCCTCCGGCGACTTCAGCATGCAACAAATATTCCGGGAAAAAGTCCCGTAAGAACATAGGAAATACGAAGTTGGAAACTTCGTACAGCGAAAATTGTTGGCGGTTCGTGCTTATTGAGTTTGAAGTTTCTTCGTTTTTCTTGCGGTTTTTGTTCGCCGGGATTTTTTCTTGCGACTTTCCAAAAATTCACTAAATGCTTTGTCTTGTTTATCACTCAAAGGTTTGCTGATGAAAACAAAGTCTTTTTCGTCCATTTTTTTGAAGTTTATCATAGCCTGAATTCTTTAAAATATCTTGTTGTCAAAATGAGTGCTTCTTTTGTATCTATAAACATTCTGTTACCGCTAAATAGTTTTGCGCCTAAAGTCAATGCGTAATGGTCAATGAGTTGAGTTTTAGCGACAAAAGACACAACACCTTCATAGCCATTTTCAAAAGAGGTCTTACAAGCAAAAGCAACAGGGTTGCCGGCCACGCCTTTATAAAGTTTGTTCCTCCCTTTATTGAATTTGGCATTTTCGATCAAGTCCATGAAGATGTGGTCTCCTTTATCTGTCAAGCCAATAAGCCCATGAATAACACCTGGATTACTTATTGTTGTTAGCTTGAAAACAGCTTTTGCCTTGTCTTTAATTTCTGCCTGCCAATTAAAAGTCCATTCAGCTTTTTTAATTTGCCTGATGTCTGTTACCAGGGAAACCAATGTATCAAAAACCTCTCCCGAAATTGCATTTTCAATGGAGTTAGTCAGCTTGTCTATTTCAAAATCAAGTCCTGTTTCCTTTCGCTTTTTACTCACGGCATTTATATTATTGCACTTGTGTTCGTGAGCACTTCGTGGTTCACTCAACGAATTTACAATAATTTTGCCTGTCTGGTAAATGGAAGTATCGCTTGTAGGGTATAGATAAGTAAATCTGAGGTTTGACAGGCATTGCAAATAAAGCCGCCAACCCGAATTGAACTGACGGCTTTTTGCTTTACTGTTCATCCAGCCGGATAATGAGTAATTTGTTCATGGTAGTGACTGTTACCCTGCGTTCGGAAGTAAAGCCTAACCTGTCGAGCCAAGGATTGTGGAACGGATAAAAACAGAAGCTGAAGTTGCCGGAAACTCAGATCTTGCCAGGGATGCAAACAAAGCCTTGGATAAACTAGGAGGTGTTCGGTTTGTTCCGATCCCTCAAGCGTTAAAAGACCAGGCCGCTGCTTTAATAAGAAGTGCCATTAATGAAAGTACCCAGTTTGCAAAGGACCCGGAGGTTATAAATGCCGTAGCCCGGTTTTTAAAGCCGGCAAATGCCTCTACGTTAAATAATATAGGTGGTGTTACGGAACTGGAAAATATTATTCAGGCAGCTAATGATATGCCTTGTGCCACCTGCCGCAATGCAGTTAAGCAAGACCTTCAAGGACTTCCCTTATATGGTGCCAGGCGAATGGATATGATGCTGGATGATCTATTTGCAATTGGGCAGCAGTTTGCGAGCAAGCCTGATATTATCGCTACAATTAAATCGGGATTAACTCATCCCCTTTCAACTGTGCGTGAAGGTAGCATGCATATGATGAGTGTTTTTAGAAAAGACCCTGCTGTATTTAGCGCACAAAATATAAATAGAATTGACGCTGTGTTTGATGAGACACCATGTACTACCTGCAAGTTTGACGTGGAGATGATGGAAGCAACCAAACCGAAGTATTACGAGTTCAAAAGTTACCAGTACAAAAGTATTGTAAACCTGGATAATCAGCTAAACCAGTTTAAAATGTATCTTAGCTCGGTTAATAATTGGGATGAGTTTAGATATGTGTTTAATAAGTTAAAGAAGCATGATGTTGACTTGTTGAGGAAAGAGTTTCAGAAATTTATGGCTAAGAATGCTACTGAAATTTACAATGCAAACCCGTTACTTATGAAAAAGTTCATAATGCCTGACGGATTAAACGTTGATATTATTGACGACTTTGAGAGGTTAGTAAAAACACCAAATTTTTATGAGCAGCTCACTTTTATTGAAACATGGTAATATGTATAATAAGATATTAGAAATAAAACCTGCGCTACCTGAAAAATGGGTTGTGGACCACAGCCATATTTACTACGCAGATGATTCAGATTTAGTTAAACTTAAAATAGAATCTGGAGAAAAAAAAACGCTCCAACTTCAGAGCAAAATAATTGTGGTTAGAAATTATGGGGAAGAAGTTATTGCTTTTTATTCAAGCACAGGATCACGTATTGATCGAAATACTTTTTCAAAAATTGAAGATGATGATTTCGAGAGTATGAGATTTCAACAGGTTTCCCCTGTGCGAGATATGCTGCTTGGTCGTAAATATGTAGATGATGACTATAGAGGTACATTTCTGTATAATATAAAGGATTCTAAACAGGTTTGGCTTTCAAAACTCCCTATTAACCCTATTATTTTAGATGACTACTGTTTTTCTAGTAATACTGATAAAGTAGAAAGAATAGATATAGAAACAGGTGCTATTATCTGGACACAATCAATATCTAAAATAGGAAGCTATTATATACCTTTTGGAAAAGCAACCCGCGAAGGTGAGGTAAGAAGGTTTTTAGGTGTTTACAAAGATGTTTTATGGGTTGAGTTAACCAACGGTGTGCTGCTGGGTTATGATGTCATGAATGGAAATCTGAAACATGAATTGAGAGGTTGCCCAAAGTATAATGAGGATATGTTTATTGTAATAGAAAATGCAGAAAAGAATAATACATTTATTACAAAGAATTGTCTTTTCGATAAGCATAATGGGAAAATCATTCTTTTAACTGCATATTCTTCTACGCATGGCGGTAATCCTGCAAACTGTTACTGTGAAGTTGATTTGAATAGCGAAAAGCCGGCATTGACAATAGAGCCGGTATTAACTATAGGTGAAGAAGGCTTTGTTGTACAAGGCGGCGCTTCTCCGGTCTTTCCATTTGATGAGGATTATATTTATACGTGTGATTTCCAGGAAAGCAAAATTGGATTGTTCAACCGCAAAACGAAGGAGATAGAGTGGGTACATAAGTTGGACACGGAGAAAGGAGCTATCATTACAAAAATGGAAGTGGTAAATACAAATTGGTTCGTGCTGGATTATTCCAAAAAACTACACGTTTTTGAAAGAAGCAATTAGTGTTAGAGTAATTGAAAATGTAATAAGGCAGTCCCGCAACTTAAACAAGCAGCTAAACCAGTTCAAAACGTACATTGGCTCAGTGCAGAATTGGGATGATTTTAAATATATTTTTAATAAGTTAAAGACGCATGATGTTGACTTGTTGAGGAAAGAGTTTCAGAAATTTATGGCTAATAATGCTACGGAAATCTATAATGCAAATCCAGCGCTTATGCACCATTTCAAACTGATAAACGGCAGGAGTGTTCAAGGTGTAGATGACTTTATAAGGGCATTAAAAAATGAAAATTTTTTCAAACAACTTTCGTTTATAGAAATTTGGTGACATGTATATAAAACTTAGAACAATTAATTCTGTACTTCCAGAGAAGTGGGTTACAGATGGCGAATATATTTTTTATGCGAGAAAATTTGATTTAATAAAAGCAAACATTTCATCAGGAAAAGAACAAGTACTTAGGTTATTCGACATAATAAGCATTGTAAGACTTTATAACAAATATGTAATAGTGTTCTTCTCAAGTAAAGGGGTAAGAATTAATAGAGATACTTTCGAGGTTATTAAAGATGAAGATTTTGAAAAAAGAAGGCTTTATCATTTGACTCCCGTAAGAGATAAACTATTTGGAAGAGTTTATTTGGATAAAGATTTTGATAAGTCTAAGGAATATTTGTATGACATAAAGACCCAGGTGCAATTATGGGACACAGAGGCTATAATCAATCCTGTTTTAATTGAAGAATATTGTTTTTCAAAGAATGCCGATAATGATAAAGTAGAAAGAATAGATATTGATACGGGTTCTATTATCTGGACTCAATCGGTAAGCAAAGTAGGGCAATTTTATAAAGGGAAGTTGAACCTGGATAGAATTACTACGAGCGGGCAAGTCAACAGGTTCTTGGGTGTAAATGATGAGCTTGTTTGGGTTTTGTTGTATAATGGGTTAGTGATTGCATTAAATATAGAAACAGGAGATATTGAGCATAAAATTGGAATGCCTGAAAATGCAACTTCTGATATTTTTTCAGAAATCAATTACGATAGAGATAGAAATTATTATTATAATCATGATGCAATATTTGATCCGATACGATTTAAGATATTTTATCTGGGGCACTTTGGTTTGAACGAAACTGCAAAGAATTATTACTTCGAGATTGACTTAAATTCAAAGGAGCCAAGGCTGATTTTTTGTGAGATTGATAATTTGACAGAAGAGGCTTTTATAGTCCAGTCTTTTCCTCATATTCCTTTCGATGAAAAATATATTTATCTTTTTAACAGGCATGATTCAAAAATTGCTTTATTTGATCGTTTCAATCGAAATATTGTTTTGGTGCAGAAGTTAGGGAAAAGTAATGCAGAGAATTTAGAAATTAGCAGGATGCAAGTTTTAGGTAAACGACTTTTTATTTCTGAATTTCCTGACATTTTGTATGTTTATGAATATGATGAATTATAGCCTATATAATCTTGCCAATGTGCGGGAAAGTACCATGCACATGATAAGTACCTTTAGAAAAGACCCTCACGTATTTTTAGTTTCGCAGTCAGAATATGGGAATTAGTACATCATCATCCACCTTTGCTGTGCTAAGCGTCTTCGCTTAGCATTTTTCTCCCGTCCGGCGGCTTCAGCATGCAACAAATATTCCGGGACAAAGTCCCGTAAGAACATAGGAAATACGAAGTTGGAAACTTCGTACAGCGAAAGCCTGTCACGTTGAACCTGCTCATTGGGATAAGTGACACAACCAGACGATCATAGTAGCGATGCGGCCCGGAACATCATTGCTTTCCTGCGTCTATACAATTCAAAAATATCGCTGCATATAAAATACCTGTTCCCCGAAAGTCTAAAATACTTATGCCCCTCCCACTGCAACACTCTTATCAATCTTCACGATCAATCCCTGCAATACTTTACCGGGGCCAACCTCGGTGAAAGTTGTAGCGCCGTCTGCTATCATTTTCTGAACGCTTTGCGTCCATCTAACGGCGCCGGTTAACTGGTCAATAATATTTTTTTTGATGGTGGCAGGATCGGTTACAGGAGATGCCGTAAAATTCTGGTATACCGGGCAGGAAGGTGTGTTGAATGTTGTTGCTTCAACCGCGGCTGCCAGCTCCACTTTGGCCGGCTCCATCAACGGCGAATGAAAAGCACCACCAACAGGCAGCGCCAATGCTCTTTTAGCACCGGCTTCCTTCATACGCTGTATGGCAATCTCTATTCCTTTAGTTGAGCCGCTTATTACCAACTGACCGGGGCAATTATAATTAGCCGGCACAACAATCTCACCGGTTTCGTTTTGAATAGCGGCACATACTTCTTCTACTTTGGCATCATCCAACGCCAGCACCGCCGCCATGGAAGATGGATTTATTTCACATGCTTTCTGCATGGCATTGGCACGTACTATTACCAGCTTTAAGCCATCTTCAAAAGATAAAGCACCATTGGCAACCAGCGCGGAAAATTCACCTAAAGAGTGCCCGGCAACCATATCCGGTTTTACTTCGCCCAATGTTTTATATAAGATAACAGAATGCAGAAATATGGCGGGCTGCGTAACTTTTGTTTGCTTCAGGTCTTCATCCGTGCCTGTAAACATAATATCGGAAATACGAAATCCTGCTATGCTGTTGGCCTGTTCAAACAATTCTTTTGCTGCTGCATTACTCTCGTATAGCTCTTTGCCCATTCCTGAAAATTGTGAACCCTGGCCGGGAAATACATAAGCATGTTTCATTGTTGTTGTTTTTAGCTGGCTTTGCAGCGTGTTTTATATGCGACAAAAATAGGGGGATTTGGGAAACGAGTATTTAATTTATTTCTGCGTCTTCAGAGGCGACAGGGAAGGCGTTCGCGGCGAAGACGCCACGCACAGCAGGCACGCCGCACACAACCATCAAACAGCCTATCAAATTTTATGGCTGACCAAAAAACTGTTCAAACTCTTTTTGTGTTATGGCAAATACCGTTCCGTGCCTTGTTCCTCCAGGAAAACTGATTTTATCGGAAATATCTTCCCAGGTTTTCAAATCGGCAGATGTTACAGCGCCATATTTGTGATCCATATACTTATCAAAATATACAACCCATTTACCCTTTACTTTAATAGCTGTCGGCCCTTCCGCCCAATAATTACCGGTGATGGGCTTTGAGGGTTGGCTATACTTACCTGTAACATTTTTACTGAAGGCAATTTTTAAATTCTTCTCCGGCAGGGGTCTTTTGGTTTCATCTTTCAAAAACATTAGATACCCGTTACCGTTATCCTGTATGGTAGCATCAATTACATTAAACCCGGGATCTAGTAATATTGCAGCTTTGCTGAATGTTTTAAAATCTTTGGTCGTTACATAATACATTCTGTGATTGTACTTACCGTCACCGGATGAATCTGTTGCAGGAAAACGTCCGGGTATAGATGTTGCCCAATAAATAACGTATTGCTTATTTTTTTTGTCGAAGGTAATTTCGGGCGCCCAGGTATTCAGCGCCTCCGGCTCATGTTCCATAACGGGGATGTATAGTTGCCTGTTCCAGTTTTTAAGGTCAGGGGAAGAGGCGTAGCCTATTCCCTTTTCATTCCAGCTCACTGTCCATACCATGTGAAACAATCCATCTGCGCCACGGATAATACAGGGATCCCGCATCAGCTTATCCCTGCTCAGCTCCGGAGTTAAAAGCGACTGGTCGTTATTCAATGTTTTAAAAGAATAGCCATCCCTGCTATATGCCAGGTGTAATCCGTCTTCTCCATTTCCTTTGAAATAAGAGAACATATATATTGTATCGTTTTGAGAAAATGCCTGAATGGAAAGCGTCAGTATCAGGGCAATCGCATACTGTACTTTTCTATACATAAGCTCATCTTTGTTCCAAAGATATTATTTGTACAGCGCAATGGCTTCTTTCAATATCAGTTTGATTTTCTTTACAGGAATATCTTTTGCAGGATCAATCAATAAAATTTTCATTCTTGCTCTTTTTTCCTGCAATAAATCGGGGTGATTTAATTTATTGCCTTCCACAATACCGATATAGGGCTGCTTAAGCTTTTTATGGATCCATATATAACAAAACATCCTGCCGTTTAAATAATAAAACGGCAACCCGTATTTCCACTCTTCTGTTATACGTCTATCCAATTTTGGAATAAACTCCCGCAAAAACAAAAGACAGCTTTTAACAGGCTCTTCTTTTTCAAGAAAGAAAATGTCTATCGGGCGGAGCATATTAATTCTAATTATTTTACCGCCACTAATATAGGGATTTCAGCATTCAGCTTATCCTTCGCCTTTTTGCCATATATCTCAATATCGGTAGTGTAGAGCCGATCTATACCGGCATTCCATATTTTCAGCCATTCGTTAAATACAATGCCGTCTTCTATTGCGCCTTTTGCAATAAACACCTGGTATTTATCGCCTGTAAAAGCTTTTGTTGTAATACCCGGCTCATTCACTTCCTCATGAACCCTGCAGCCCAGCAGTGTTGTATATGGCCGGGTATGATCTTTTTCATAATCAGTATACAGGCAATAAATAGTATTATCTATTTTGCCGGGCAGCTTATTCATAATGTCTTCAGCAAAAAATCTTTGCCATAAAGCCGGAATGTCGGTTGCGGATTGCCCGTTTTCGTTGGTGGTTCTGATCGCCAGTCCTGCAATCAGCACTTTTTCGTTTTGTTTGATCATATTGCTTTTTTATAAAGCAAACCTATAACAGGCTTGTGACAACTGTATGTCAGGGGTTGGCAGAAAAATTTTTCCGGCATGCTTCGAAATGCTTTTCCAGGTCAAAATCATGAGGGTGGAATTTTTCATTTGTAACTTCGAGCTTCTGAATACGATCAAGCCTGAATGACCGTAGCTCTTTTCTCATCCTGCACCAGGCGATCAGTATCCAGTTCTCCTGTGTGCTGTATAACGCCAGCGATTCAATGTCACGAAAGGAAGTTTGTGCCGTTTCAACCGATCTGTATTCAATTTTTACAACAGTGAAGTTGGTAATAGAGAGCTGTATGGCAGATAAAAAATTACTTGTAAAATTACCGGCATTGTTTTGCCTTATTTGTATCCTGCCGGATAATAGTTCCGCTTTATCCTTTGTACTATTCCTCAGCAGGGATCTGATCTTGTTTACTGCCTCTGTATAGTGCTGTACAAACGATGCGTCTTTGTTTTTTATTACCAACTGTTCAGCAGTAATCAAGGCATTGGCTTCCGGCTCTGTGAGCATCAGCGGAGGAAGCGTGTAGCCATCCATCAGCTTGTATCCTTTGCCTTCTTCGGTGAGGATGGGCACACCTGCCAGTTCAAGTGCCCGTAGATCCCTGTAAACCGTGCGTATGCTGACATCAAATTTTTTAGCTATTACCGTGGCGGTTACCAGCCTGCGCGACTGAAGATACGTGAGTATGGCTGTAAGCCTGGAGAGGCGGGAAACTTCCGTATCAGCCATACATTTTGCTTTAGTGTAAAGTTGAGCCGATCAATCGTATAAACTCACTCCTGGTTTCGTTCTTTTCAAACTCACCGAAAAAAGCAGATGTAGTCGTAACTGAGTTTTGCTTTTGCACACCACGCATCATCATACATAAATGTGAAGCTTCAATAACTACAGCAACACCCAGGGGTTGTAAAGCGTCTTTTATGGCGTCCAGTATTTGCGTGGTCAGCCTTTCCTGCACCTGCAAGCGGCGGGCATATACATCTACTACACGGGCAATTTTGCTAAGGCCTGTTATCCAGCCGTTAGGTATATACGCTACATGCGCTTTCCCGAAAAACGGCAGCATATGATGCTCGCACATGCTGTATACTTCAATGTCTTTTACAATGATCATTTCGCTGATCGGCTCATGAAATTTCGCGGAGTTCAATATCTCTCTTGAACTTTGCTGATATCCCTGGGTCATGAACTGCATTGCTTTAGCAATACGTTCCGGCGTTTTAAGCAGGCCTTCTCTCTTCGGGTCTTCTCCTAATAAGCCTAATGCCCTTTCGTATGCTTCAACTAATGAAGCAGTAGTATCATCATCGTATTCCTCAACCTTTTTGTATGCCATGTGCAGATCAAATTTTTTATTGCGAATAATTACGCAGGGTATTCAACAAAATTCCTTGGTGTTTCGTATAGCCTGATCTGAATATCATTCTTTTTGTCTATTCTCGGCCGAAGCAGATCATAAATTACAATGGCGATATTCTCAGCCGTAGGATTCAGGTTTTTAAATTCTTTGGTATCCAGGTTCAGGTTTTTATGGTCAAACCTTTCGATCACTTCTTCTTTAATAAGATCAGACAACACTTTTAGATCCATTACAAAACCGGTTTCAGCGGCAGGTTCACCTGTAACTTTCACCTCCAGCTCATAATTATGCCCGTGGTAATGCGGGTTGCTGCATTTGCCGAATACGCTAAAATTGGTTTCATCATCCCATGTGGGATTACTCAATCTATGCGCCGCGTTAAAACGTTCTCTTCTATATACAGCTACTTTTTTACTCATCCCGATAAAATGAAGGGACAAAAATACGGACAAATAACATATGGCATGCAAGGGTCATCGGGATGGGTCGCCAGTAGGCGACAACAGAATGGTGCGTGGCGAAGACGCCACGCACAGCAGCAGTAAATAGTTGTTCACTTAAAAACCGATAAATCCCATTGCCCCCTCCATTCAATTACCGGCTTGCCATTCTTTATCACCATCGGCAGCCAAACATACCTTGAGTCTTCCAGATCTAACTTATTCCACCTGTCCGCAAGAAAAATAAAGGCATTCTTTTTTCCCATCACAGGTTGTACATACGTGCTTTGAGCGCCGTAAGTAGTATCAGCTCCGGGGCCGGCGCATGGATTATCATATTCTGTCCACTCTCCCAATATTTGACCGGCAACCGCGTACGAGGCGGGATTGGGCGACCAGCCGGTACAACCGGAAGATATGAGATAATATTTCCCGTTGAATTTGAATACCGCAGGCGCTTCACGGGACTGGTTTATTAAAATCCTTTTTTCTGTTGTGGTATGTGAAAGATAATCCTCACTTAATAAACAAACATGCATGGTAGCATTGTTTTCCGACGAGTAAAAATGATATGCTTTGCCATCATCATCCCGGAACACTGTCATATCCCTTGCCATAGCGCCGTTGGGTCTTACACTGCCTACATAAGTAAATGGGCCGGAGGGTTTATCACTCACGGCAACGCCTGACCGTGAATAGCCGTAATCCTCCGAATCAACATGCATCCACATTACGAACTTTTTTGTTTTTTCATTGTAGATCACTTTGGGACGTTCAATTACTTTGCTTGTATGCAGATCGTGAGCGCTGTCTGCCGTATTGGGTTTCAGGGCAACGCCTTCAAATCTCCAGTTCAATAAATCTTTGGAGGAGTAGCAGCTTACACCACCTGCATTCACCCGATAATCTTCCCAACTGGTGACATATTCCACACGCCAGGTCTTCCCTTTTTTAATTTCACCATACCAGTAATATGTTCCATTGTGATATAGCAAACCGCCGCCATGCGCATTCACAGGATCACCATTTGCATCTTTCCATATTTCACCTGGCATAAATACTTTTTGGTTTTGAGCTTGTAAAAAAGAATAACTGAGGATGAACAAAAACAGCAAATAATATTTCATACTATTATTTTAGATTTCAAATAATCATTTTCAATGTAATATACTTTATGCCCTTATAACCTCCTGATTGAAAGCCATAAAGACAGCCGGATTAAGTATCACAATTATCTTTGTACCGTTGTGCCTTCGTGGTTTTATTTTTACAAACACAGGTTAACACGAAACAATGCAAAGAATTAGAAACAAGCGCCTATTCCATTTTCAGGAGCATCATTTTGATTAAATGCTTTTCCGCCATTATTAATATTAAAAGCCTGTTGCAAGTGAATACCACCCATTCTCAATGCAGAGGAGGAAGGCAACCGGTATTTATTAAAGTATTTCAGCGAATCCGGGTTTGTAATATCAGTTTCGGTATTATCAAATTGCGGGTTGATATTCAATCCAGCCAATTTTCCGTTATACATTTCTTCTTTGCTCTTTGCAGCCCATTCCTGCAATGTTCTGACGCCATTTATATTAAATCCATCTTTCAGGCTGTACCAGTTATTGCCGGTAAAATGACTGCCGGTATTTTTTCCCAACATCAATGAATCCTTACTCACAAAAATATTATTATAAAAGTGAAAGCTGCTATGCAGGCTTTGTGCTTCGTAGCTGACGGCCGCGCCTTTTGTATTGTAAATGGTATTGTTGTAGAAGTAACAATCTTTTAGTTGAGCGGGATCGTCAGAACTATTCCAGACAAATACGCCCGCCTGCGCGGCAGATACACTGCCATCATTTTCGCTTATACAATACCGTATGGTGTTATTATACCAGTTACCTGCCCCTGCATATTGAAACAACCCGAAAGCGCTGCCTTCATTTTCATACGACAGGCAATATTGAATTACACTGTTAGTAACACCGCCATCAAAATCAAATCCGCCACCATCTGCAGCACCACGTGCAGTTTTGTTTTTATAAGATATGCAATGCTGTATGATTACGCTATCCGCTTCATAACACCATATGCCTACAGGACCATTTCCCTTTCGCGGCATATCCCAGCCATTGTTGGTTGCCGTACAATACTCAATGGTTACATTTTTGCAATAACCGGCTATAATACCATTGCCGCTATGATTGGTAAAATTTGTCGGGTCGCCGGGATTATTTTCTGCCCTGCAATTACGTATGCGGATATTACTGCAATCTGTTTTCTTCCCGGCGCCACTTACGCTGATCCCCGCAAAGCCGTTCTCCGTTGCATATACATTGCTCACATCAACACCTGTACTGCTGTATACCAGCAACCCCGCTTTCTGAAAACCTTTGATGGATAAACTATCCAGCCGCACATTGTTACATTCATTCACAATAATGCCGTCTTTGGTATTGCCCTGCTTTCTGCCGGATCCCTCCAGTTTCAGGTTGGATACCTGTATAAATCCGCTCCGGTGAAGGGTCAGGGCTGTTAAGGCATCTCCACATATGGTAGCGCGGCCCGGGCCTGAAGAAGTAATGACTACAGGCTGATCTTTTTTACCGGCATCATTAGAATCGATATAGATGCTGCCTTTAAACGTTTGCCCTCCTTCAAAAAAAACAGTATCACCGGGGGTCAACTGAAGTGTATTTAGTTTTTCAATTGACTTAAAAGGATTGGTGATGCTGCCATCGTTAGCGTCACTGCCTGTATTGTTAAAGTAATAGGCCCTGCTATGAGGGAAATTCATATGACCGTCCCTTTTTTGTACGCAGGAAAAAATCAGTACAACAGGAATAATGTAAACAGCTTTTCTATATATGCGCATAATTAATTGAGTTTGTGCAAATATTTCTTTATGGCATTGTACCAACGCCCTGCCATTTTTCTTTCGCCGGATGCATTGGGATGAATATCATCATACATATCCTTATCTGTATCTACACCTGAAAATTGATCTACTGCAATAACAGGTGAGGCCTTTGTTGAATTTTTCCGGGCAAAGAACCCGATCGCTTTATTGAGCTGCAATATGCGGCTACGGTATGTAGTGTCATTGCCGCATAATTTTTCAGACGCCCATTGTTTACCTAAAGGTGGGATTTTAGCAAAAAAGATTTTTACATTTTTATTCCTGTCACGCAACAATTGTACGAGCCTGGTAAAGTCACCAATAATATCCTTTACGCTCCTGCACTGGAAAACATCATTGGTACCCAGTTCAACCAATACGATACCGGGTGTATACAATTGCATCCACGAGTATATATTTCCCCTGGCGCTGTCCCATGAAGGAGGCTGAAATATATCTGCGGCCGTCCAGCCCGAATGTCCTTCATGGTCCATATCAAAATCAGGGCCAGGAACCGCGCCGCCCATATGATGTTTATCCCAGGAACCGATCATATCAAAATTATATTTGCCAGTATGCAACAGCTTCCACAAATCACGACGGTAACTGTTGTATTTGCCCGTACCGTTAGTAATGGAATTTCCAATGCAAAGAATATTGGTTGTGGCGTTGTTAAACACCGTAAGCATAAAAAGCTGCTTCGTGGTATCTTTTCCGTTAGTAGCAAACAGTTGAACAGGGTGTTGGCCGGCTTTTGTAATAACCCCCGATATGGTGCTATTGCCTGCATTCCATAGTAAGCCGCCAGGCAATTTAATAGCTCCTATTATTACCTTTTTGCCGGATGAATCTGTTGCTGCAGGTTTATAGAAATATTGCCTGTTCACTTCAATCCTGCTGACTCCTTTTGACAGGAATACAGGCTTACAGCACATACTATCCTGTGCCGCTACGCTTAAAACAAGAAACAATGATATAATGCTGCAATATGCTTTCATGAAAAACAAAAGCAGGTATTGTTTTTTATCAATACCCACCGTTTCGCTGTACCTAATACCCGGTATTTTGTTCCAATTTGGGATTTAAATCTATTTCCTGCTGCGGTATCGGGAAATATTCATTTCTGTTGGCTGTAAAACGCACACCGGTAAGATTGTTAGGCACCCTGTTTACTTCTGTTGATAAATAGCCATTCATATAGTCTGCAGCTATGCCCCATCTTACCAGATCAAAAAACCGGTGACCTTCCAGCGCTAATTCAAGCCTGCGTTCAAAACGAACAGCTTTGGTAGCGGTCTCTTTATCCCAGGCGCCTGTATATAAGCCTATATAGTAATTTGCGGATGGTAAATAGCCTCCTATATAATCATATGCAACTTCCACCATTCGCCCGTTCATTGCTCTTTCTCGTACATAGTTCACCAGTTGCTGCGCCCTTTCAAGCGATCCAATTTCCGTTTCGCATTCAGCAGCCCATAATAATACATCAGCAAAACGGATAATACTGTAATTCACTGCACTGCCCAGCAGGTATCCCTGCGCGTAATTATCGCTGTATATCCCTACCTGGCTGGCACGATAATTATTTTTTACCGGGGAATAGGGCCCTCCAAAAGTCCTGTCATTTATCCAGCCCAGGTTAGGATCGGAACTCGGATAGGAAGAATAGCCGGTTGCATTGTCACCATAATAGCTGGGAGAAGCCCAGTCAAGATACGGAACGCCGCGACGACCAACCGTCCAGTCAAGCCGCGGATCAACCGTTCCCTGGTAAGTAGAATATGCGTAATCATCAAATGCCACATTCTGATCGTTCTTCATGTTGGTTACGTTAAATGTATCCAGCATCGGCAAGCCGTTCGCATCTGTTTTAAATGCGTTTACCAGGTTAAATGAAGGTTGCTTCCAGGTGGTATAAAAGCTGCTTAAAGGCCAAAAGGCAGGTGTATTGGCAGATTCCCCGATATTTTCATTTCCTCCGTTGGATCCATCGTTTACAGAAAACTGTATCTGGAAAACCTGCTCTTCGTTATTTTCTGTTGCCGCATTAAAATTATCATCAAAGTTTTCTACCAATGCATACGGTTTTCCCTGGGAATTAACGCCGGATCCGCTGCCTCCATATGCCGCCGGGATAATATTGTCCAGGAGCGTTTTTGCTTCTGTAAACTTTTTTTGAAACATATAGGATTTGGCAAGGTAACAGGCGGCGGCCCACTTGTTGGCTTGTCCTTTTAATGGCCGGATATCCGGAAGATGGTCGTATGCAAACTGAAAATCAGCTTCAATCCTCGCCCATATATCTTCTGTATTGGCTATTTTAAAATCTGTAACGGTTTCGTCAATATAGGGAACATTATTAAATATTTTTTTTGCATCAAAATGAAAATGCCCCCGGAGAAAACGGGCTTCTGCAATAGCTGTATTCTTTTCTTCCTCGTTCATATCCTGTGCAACATTCGCAGCCAGGATCACGGCATTACTTCTTGATACCCCATCGTAATCAGACCGCCATTTATCGGAAAGATATCCCGTGGAGGGGACTGTTTGAAAATGTTCAATGATCACACCATCATTTCCATCATTGCTTCCTCCACGGTATGCATCACCGGCTGTAATATCACCATATATCCAGTTAGTACCGGATGTGCTCCACCATCCTGAACGAATGGTTAAACCTGTCAGGTCGTGATAGGCGCCTACCAATAGCTGCTGAACACCGGCTTTATTACCCAAGCCATCAATTGTTATAACATTGGGTGGCGGCACCTCAAGAAAACTTTTTTTACATGCGCCCAGCGCCAGCATAATACCGGCTGCGTATATCAACAATAATCTTTTCATATAAATAATGAGTTTATAATAAGTTTTACAATCCAAAGTTCACTCCTACTACTATTTTCCTGGCAATGGGGTAATTGCCTCCGAAATCAACACCCGCGGTAGTGGCGCTGCCTGCATTTATTTCAGGATCAATACCGGTATATTTTGTAATCGTAAATAAGTTATACCCCTGCACGTATGCACGTAAGCGGTTAAAAGCTTTGGAACCAGAAAATGTATACCCGATCTGCACATTTTTTATGCGCAGGTATGACCCGTCTTCCACAAAAAAGCTCGATGGGTTTTTGTCGTATGATGAGTTACTGTTCCAGATGGGCAGCTTTGCATTGGTGTTGGCCGGTGTCCATGTATCCTGGGATCCTTCCCCAAGCGCACCCGGCCAAACAGAATTGACCCTCCAGTAATTGAATATATCATTGCCCTGTACACCCTGGATAAAAACACCAAGATCAAAGTTTTTATAATACAGGTTCAGGTTAAATCCATAAGTGAACTTAGGATGAGGGCTTCCTATAAATGTTCTGTCATTCTCATCAATTTTTCCATCGGGTTTTCCATCAGGCCCACTGATATCTTTAAATTTAAAATGCCCTGCGGCATTCGTCGCGTCAAGCCCGTCGTAAGCAACTCCTTCGTTGGTATATTCCTGCCCGCTCTGGAATATGCCGGTTTGCAGCAGTCCAAAAAAACTTGATACCGGTCTGCCTTCCACACTGCGGGTAAGTGCAAAATGGGTAGGTGCATAAGCATTGCCATCCAGGTGCGCAGCGCTGTCATCGTTAATATGATCAACATTATTTCTATAGGTTGCTATGTTGAAATTCAGTTCATACCGGAGGTTGCCAATATTGTTGTTATATCCCAACTCCAGCTCAATTCCTTTGTTGGTAAACCTCATGATATTTTCAGTAGGCGCCAGCGCATCGCCTAAAAGGCCGCTGGCAGGAGGCACCCCTAACAAATCTGCCGTTTTACGGTTAAACCAACTGAAAGAAATACTTAGCTTTTTAAAAAGCAGGGCGTCGAATCCTATATTGGTGCTTTTGTTGGTTTCCCAATGAATAAAAGGATTGCCCCGTTGGTATAAGCCAACCCCGGTATTAGCAGCGTTATTCACTCCGGCCAAATCATAGCTGCTAACATATGTATTGGTATTATATTGATCAAGATATAGTCCGTATCCTATGGCATCGTTACCATTAGATCCAACTGCCGCACGAACTTTCAGATCGTTTATCCAGGAAATATTGTCCATAAATTTTTCGTCAGATATTCTCCATCCTGCACTGTAGGAAGGGAAGATTCCATACTTATTCAATGGTCCAAACTTCGAGGAACCGTCTCTCCTGATAACGAAGCTGAAAAGATACTTATCCAGCAGGGAGTAGTTCACATTTCCAAATGCTGAAAGATTCGATTCCTCCCCCATATATCCGCTTACTGTATTATAGGGACCGCCATTAAGCACAGGTGCGCCGTTGCTTAAATTAAGAAATGCCGGAAATGTATAAGGCAGGTTGGGCGTTGTGCCACTGTTGTAACGGGAAACAGCTCTGCGGGCTTCGTATGCCACAAAAGCGCTTATTTTATGAATCTCTTTTATACGGAAGTCGTACGACAGCTTATTGGTCCACCGCCAGTCGCTGCTCCAGCCACCACCTTCTGTAAACGAATTATAGGGAGGGCTGTATACATTTTGCGGGAAGGTATCCTGGAAATACCGGAAGCTGTAAGGATACAACTGCACCCCGATCTTCGATTCAAAAACCAATCCTTTAACAGGCTCTATATCAATGTATGCAGAACCGATAAACCCTGAGTTAAACCCGCCATTATTCTTTTTTGCATTTACAAGCCCCAGCAACGGATTGTTACCTCCGGGATGAAATGCCTTACTATCCACAATACCATTAGGCCCCGAGTAATTGCCCGCTATATCATACATGGGGATGAGCGGACTCCTGTTGTACAAATCTGCAAAATATCCCTGCGGATTATGATTTCCCCCGCTAACGCCACCGGTTTGTGAATAGGAGAACTGGATATTCTCACCAACCCTCAGCCATTTTGCCGGCGAAAACTCTGTATTTACTCTAACTGAGTACCGCCTGAAATAAGTACCTGCAGAAATACCGTTATTATCAAGATAGCCAAGAGAAAGTGCATAATTGCTTTTATCAGTTGCCCCGCTCAATGATAACTGATGGCTTTGACTGAAAGCGCGTCCTAATACTGCGCCCCACCAGTCTGTGCCGGCTTTGTTTGTTTTTAAAATCCTGTAACTGGAGAAGTCATATAATGAAGGATCCGCTATCGGGTCTCCTTCTTTGGCAACCAGTTGGGCGCCATTTTTCCGTTCAATAATATAATCGGGTAATACAGGCGTGTTGCCGCTACCGTAATATTGATCGCTTAATGCCAGGCCTGAATTAGCAAGATACCCCCAGTAAGTATCTGCATAACCCTGCGGTGTAAGCATCTGCGGGTATTTTATTGATTCTTCCCAGCTTGCATATGAATTATATTCGAGCCTGGGCGCTCCTTTCTTACCGCTTTTTGTAGTAATAACGATTACGCCATTACCACCCTGGGCTCCATATAGTGAAGTAATAGAAGGATCTTTCAGGATATTAATAGATTCTATATCGTTGGGATTGATCAGGTTATTGCCCCCGCGCATTTGTACGCCGTCTATTACATATAACGGATCGTTATTACCATTGGTTCCATAACCCCGTATGCGAACTATTGCCACGCTTCCGGGATCACCCTGCGCATCTACACTTACGCCTGCCGCTCGTCCCTGCAATACGGAGCCAATATCTGCTGCAGGTGTTTTTGTTACTATGTCAGAAGAAATGGTAGACACAGCGCCTGTAACATCGCGCTTCGACTGCTTTGAGTAACCTGTTACCACTACTTCGCTGAGCGAGCTGCTGGTTTCTTTTAGTTCAAAATCAATGTTTAAGGTTTGCCCGTCGTCAACAGTAACCGTACGCTCCGCATTTTGAAAGCCGATCGCGGATACCTGTACATTGTACCTGCCCGGCTTTATACCGGCAATTACAAACACTCCATTCACATCGGCAGATACCCCTTTATCCGTACCTACCAGCAATATGCTCGCCCCGCCCACCGGCTCACCTTTTTCATTAATTACTTTGCCTCTTATCGCGCCATCGGCCATTACACTCACAGCTTCTTCATTCGAGCTGCCGGACGGATCTTCTGTTTCAAATATGATGATATTATTTTTGACCAGCCTGAAACCAAGCCGGGTGCCGGTTAATGCTGTTTCAATTACGTTTCTTACCGAATAAGATCCCGGAGAAAGATTAACAGGATCGTATCCTTCTATCTGCCGGTTGTTGTAAGCAAACCGGAAGGTTGTTTTATTTTCAATTTTTTTGAATACTTTTTTCAGCGATTCATTTTTGAGCTCCAGTTGAATCGTTGTTCCCTCCAGGCTTTGCCCAATACTGGTGTTGGCTTTCAGCAACTGAAGCCCGCTACAACAAATAACGACAAACAGTGAAGTCAACCTCATAAGCCACGATTTACAGTTGATTTGGCTGGATGCGCAGGCATATCTTGCCCGCCGCGCAGCCGGAACTTTAAATTTCATAGTTTTGATATGTTTTAGATAGTTACCCTAATTGTTTAAAACAAACAAATACATCCCGGCTGCAACCCGGGGTGTACTTTTTATCAAGCCTATGGGCCTCTGTGGCGCATACTGGTGCCATACATGGACACATATTGATCATTCGTTTTAATCACAGCCTTTTCCATCTATTGTTATTAGATTATTGGTGATGGTATATGTTGCCCTGGTCACACCGCATAATACTTCCATCATTTCCTGAACAGTATCATCTTCCGAGAAAGTAGCAGTTACCCGGCAATCTGCGAGCCGCTCATTAACAAACCTCATTTTCATTCCATACCATTCTTCTATTGAAAGGGCAACTTCTTTCAGTGTAACATCATTCAGGAAAAACTCAGCGGGCTTCCAGCTCATTACATTTTGCGTATCAACAATTTTTATCACCGCGTCTTTTATCTTCCCATCCGGTACCGACATTTGCTGGCTTGCCGTAAGCACTCCCAGGGCAGCGGTATCGCTCAATACCTGCACCTTACCCCTGGTTACCGTTACTTCTACTGTTTTACCTGCCGGTATTGCTTTAATATTAAAAGCTGTTCCCAGCACTTTAACGGTTATTTGCCCCGCGTGTACATAAAAGGGCCTCCCTTCAATATGCCGCACATCAAAAAAAGCTTCCCCTTCCAGGTATACATCACGGCTTTTGTCGCTAAATACGGGCGGATAGTTTAAACGGGCAGCAGCATTCAAAGTAACAGTACTGCCATCGGGCAGGTGAATTACCTGGCGTTTTACCTGCGGTTGCCCTGGTTTGCCGGCAACAGTTTGTTGTACCAGGTCGTAATCCTGCTGTTCTTTCCTGTTACCTAAAAAATAAAAGCCAACCGCTACGCTTATTATTATAAGAAGGGCGGCAGCCGTGCTTTTTAAAAAGAGCCTGTTTTTGCGTGTAGCAGTTTTAATCAGGTGTTCTGTTTGCTGCTGGCTGTTTACAATAGCCTTATACATTTTCTTCCAGTCTATATCAAAATGCCGCTCATTATCGCGAAGCGTATCCCATATCATCTTCATCCGTTCGTCTAATACAAGCTCAGCCTCCGCTTTTTGCAAAAGCTTAATCAGCTCTCTTACTTCTTCAGGAGTACATTCTTTACCCAGATATTTTTCAAACAATTCATTAATCCTGTCCGATCCGTTCATATAACATTGTTAAACCGGTATATTGTTTCGGTTACGGGAAGCAAGACACATGAAAAAGAAGCAGGGACTAATGATTAGTAGATTTTTTACAGAGAATTTTTAAAGGCGGAGAAAAGCCCTGCCAGCAATAACAAAATGCCGTTTTTGTGAAGATATTTACGGATGAAACGCAACGTTTCTACCAGATGATTCTTAACCGTATTGCGTGAAATATTGAGTTGCCGGGCTATTTCAACGTGGTTCAGGCCTTCCTTGCGACTTAACCGGTATACCTGTTTGCGCTGGGGAGATAACTGCGTTATGGCTTTTTCCAATAATCCATCACATTCGGAGACCGCCTGTCTTTCCTCTACATCGTTATTAAGCGTATCAGCCGTGGTCAGTTCAATTTCCCGCAATAGTTTTTTGTCGTAGTTGGCCTTGCGCAGGTAATTCAGCGTTTTATTGCGGGCAATAGCAAAAATGTAAGCATCGGGATTATCTATCTTATCAAGCTCCAACCTGTTAAGCCATAATTTCAGGAAAACTTCCTGGGTGATTTCCTCCGCTATGTAAGGCGAATGAGTGATGGCCAAAACATACCCGAACAGGCGATTCTTATACACATCAAACAAAAGCATGAAGCTTTGCTCGCCAGCACATTTTCGGGTTGACAGAAACATAAACGGCAATCGCTATTAATTATTAAGTGTATAATTAACACTAAAAATAAGTAAATTTTATTTTTCCCCCAAAAAAGAATTAAGCTGCTTCTTTTATAATCCGCGCTTCTATCCGCCTTATCTATTCCCCATAATACTCCACATATATCTGCGGGGTTTCATATAACTTAATGCAGTGCAGTTGAACGCCTGCCGGCAAACGGTTCACCAATTGCTTCCATATACCAACGGCAAGATTTTCTGTTGAGCAAAATTGCCCTTTCATAAAATCCACATCTTCATTCAGGTTTAAATGATCCAGCTTTTCCAGCACAAATTCATTAATTAAGATGCTCAGCTTTTTTACGTCCATAATAAAGCCGGTTTCCGGGTCGGGGTTACCCTTTACGGTTACATATAAATCATAATTATGCCCATGCCAGTTTTCATTGGCGCATTTTCCAAAAACTTCTTCATTTTTTTCAACGCTCCATGCCGCATTGTATAATTTATGCGCCGCATTAAAATGCTCTATACGGGTGAGATATACCATTCCTGCTCCGGATTTTTGCAAAGGTAGCGCATTGTTTTAAGAAGTAAAATTGTCGCAGTTGAATAGGTTAGGCATGTATAATATGATAGTAGAAATTATGAGCCTGGTTTTACACAAAATTGAATTATACAGCGGATTGGTATTTGCTAGCCCTTAAATGACCTCATAAAATAGCGATGGCTTAATATTGAAAATATGATAAAATACAATATGCTAAACAGCTCATGCTGCGGAAAAACACCGAACATTTTAAGTGTTATCCAATTAGGTGGATTTACAGTTGAATAATTATAGGAATATGGGAAATAATTAATTTGTTCAGATCTTCCCTGATATAATGCCACCCATATTATTCCACACAAAACAGCTATGCCGATGGGAATAATCATGTTTTTAAAACGTAAGCTTAACCAAAAATGAATAGCGACTATCCCAAGCGATGCAATAAATGAATGAAAGCATATACTCAGCAACAATAGATAATCAGGGACATAAGTTGTCAACTGTAGCTCTGGCTTTATAAGCCCCACCATAAAACCACATCCTATCCAAATTGGAATATAGAGAATGTAAAACATTATAATAAAAAGAAGTAGTGCGGTTAGCTTACTGAAATAAACATAATTTTTTGAAACAGGAAGTGTAAAAACGTGCTTCCAGGTATTGTTTTTATGTTCAATATTCAAAAAAAGACAAGTCAGTAATACAACAAAAAATGGCATATATAAAAAGCCCAATCCTTTCGATGACATTTCTGTAAAATCCTCCCAGGGGTTGTGCCCTTGTTGTGGAACTAAATGCTTCCATTTGCTTAAAAAGACAAATGATACAAATGCTGGCATAAAACCTGCGCCAAGAATTACCAGCCACCAGGCAAATGTTTTCTTTGACTTTAAAAATTCTGTGCTAATAACCTTTATTATGTTCTGCATTTAGTTTTTGGTTATTTCTAAAAAAATATTTTCAAGATCTTTATCCACTACCTGCATCCTATATACGTCAATACTGCTTTCAACAAGTATCCTGCATATAGTAGCAATTTGCTCCTTGTTTTGATAGCGGAGCCCTATATGAGAGTTTTCTGAAAATGTAGAAGGATATTTTCTGGCGAGCATGTCAAGGGATTTTTGATTGTCACTTGTTTCAATGTGAATAGTTGCTGAATTGTTCTGCAACTCTTTAAGGTCGTTGTACCTGCCTTGAAAAACCATTTCCCCTTTACTTAAAACGCCTACATGAGTTACGATTTTTTCGATTTCAGACAGTAAATGGCTTGACAAAAAAATTGTAATGCCATTTTCTTTATTGAGTTTTAATAGCAATTCTCTGATTTCTATGATTCCATTGGGGTCCAGTCCATTTACTGGTTCATCCAATATCACTAATTCAGGTTCCGTAATCAATGCAATAGCGAGCCCTAAGCGTTGCTTCATTCCCAAAGAGTATTCTCTTACTTTTCTTTGAGATACTGGTTTTAAGTCAACCAATTGAAGAACTTTGTCAATACGGCTTTTGCTTGCATTCCTAATTCTTCTTGTAATTTCTAAATTGTCAAAACCAGACAGATGTTCATACAATGACGGCTGTTCGATTAGCGAACCGATTTTTGAAAAAATACTAATCCTGTCAGCTTGAAGATTTTGCCCGAATAGCTTTATTTTGTCTTTTTTGCATGGCAAAAGCCCCAGGAGTAGTCTAATAGTTGTTGTTTTACCAGAACCGTTTGGCCCAAGAAAACCATAGATGGAACCTTGCTTAACATTAAGGTTGATATCTTTTAAAACAGCCTCTCCTTTATTAAAAGAAAAGTCAAGGTTTTGGGTTTCTATTAAAGTCATGAGGTTGTTTGTTTGATAGTAGAAAAGATTACACTGACGCCAAAACATTACGCGATTTCAATATCATCTTTATTCAATTTCCTTATATTCTAAAATATCTCCCGGCTGACAATCGAGTGATTTACAAATTGCATCGAGCGTATCAAAACGGACACCTTTTGCTTTACCTGTTTTTAAGATTGATAAATTAACCGTGGTTAAACCAACACGCTGGGAAAGCTCTTTTAATGACATTTTTCGTTTTGCCATCATAACGTCTAAATTGACTATGATTGCCATGCTAAATAAATTTTTCGTTTTCAGCCTTTACAAATAGCGCCTTGTTTACAAACTGCTTTACCGTCCAGAGCATCGCAGCTAACAAAAAATACATTGTCTGTGGTTCCTTAACAACTATAATATTTGTGATAAACCTGGCCAGTAAATGTAGCTTTCCAATAATGCCTGCTTCGCTTACTTCTTTGATCTGAATATTGTTGTAGTTGCTGTACCCCAGCTTTATTACTCCTAAAATTGCAAGCACAATACAGGATACAATTATTTTATCAAGCACAACAATACATTCCTTGTCAAAAAAACCTGTCTGGTTGAATTTGCCGAATAGCTTCACCAATAAATAACCAACAAATAAAAAAATAATGTTGTTACCAACTTGAACAAGGAACCAGATCAACGGCGTTTGTCCATCGGGAACAACAGTAGAAACTCCGGAAGCGAGGAAAGGTACAAACCAGCGAATGTGATAGATCAATGCCACTACAGAAAAATAAATTGCTCCCCATAAAATTATTTTAGTGAGGATAAACTTTTGAACACCGGTCTTATTCATTTTGCATGATTTTAGTAGCAGCAAATATAAAAAGATATTTAAATTAAACAATTAATAATTATCGTTTTATTTTAAATTATTATACTTTTAATTAACTTCTTTCTATTTTTATCTATACCTTGATTGATCAATGATGTGCCTGCACACCCCATGAAGTGTGATATGGCAACATTTGATCTACGAAATGCTGAAATTTGCCTGATGAATATTTTAATTGTAGCCGCTACGCCACAGGAAGTGGTCACCACAAAGCAATACCTCGCTGAAAAAAAATATCAGCGAAAAGATTGCAGCGTGCATATTTTGATTACCGGTGTAGGTCTTACAAATACTACATATTCGCTTACAAAATATTTATCAAAAACAAAGCCCGACCTGGTAATACAGGCAGGTATAGGCGGTAGCTTTCATCCCTTTTATCCTCCGGGTTCAGTATATATTATAAACGAAGAAATTTTTGGTGATCTTGGTGTGGAAGAAGGAAGCGAATTCAAAGATGTTTTTGACCTGGGCCTCGCCGAAAACAGTTTTCCATATGCTGATAAATGGCTTGTAAATCCTAATGCTACCATTCTGAACAAAATAAAATTAAAACAGGTGCGGGGTGTCAGCATCAACGAAATAACTACGAATGCAGGCAGAATACATCAGCTCATGGAAAAATATAATGTGATCGTTGAGTCTATGGAAGGAGCGGCATTTCATTATGTATGTTTGCAGGAAAATATTCCTTTTGTTCAGTTGAGAGCAGTTTCCAATTTTGTGGGAGAACGCGATAAATCAAGATGGCTGATAAAAGAAGCCATTGAAAACCTGAACCAGGAATTGATCCTGGCTATAAGACCATTACTATGTTATTAAATAACTACAATGAAGCTCACACTCGGATTTTCTCCATGCCCTAACGATACTTTTATTTTTGATGCGCTGGTAAATAAAAAAATAGATACCGGCGATTTTGAGTTTGATGTAGTGCTGGAAGATGTGCAAACCCTGAACCAATGGGCTATTGAAGGCAGGCTGGATATCAGCAAAATAAGCTATGGCGTATTGCCGCTGGTGCTTCCTCTTTATAAAATGTTGCACAGCGGTGGTGCATTGGGTAAAGGCGTAGGCCCGCTTTTGATTTCAGCTAACCCCATTGATATGCATTCCGTGGATTTTGACATTAATCAGCATACTGTCGCTATTCCCGGGGAGAACACCACAGCGCATCTCCTGTTTTCACTTGCATTTCCCGAGGCAAAAAATAAAGTCTTCAAAATATTTCATGAAATAGAAAATTTTTTGTTGACCACTGCCGGCCAAAAAACACTGGGTGTTATTATTCATGAAAACAGGTTTACATACCGGCAAAAAGGATTACACAGATTGATTGACCTCGGCGATTTCTGGGAAAAGAAAACCGGTTACCCGATACCGTTAGGTGGTATAGCCGTTAAAAAAAATATATCGCCCGCTATACAACCTGCTATAGACAAACTAATACAGCAAAGTATTGAATATGCATTCAAAAATTACCCGGTTTTACCTGAGTATGTAAAGCAACATTCCCGGGAAATGGAAGAAAGCGTAATGCGGCAGCATATTGATCTGTATGTAAACGATTATTCTATTAACATAGGAGCTGACGGGAAAAAAGCCGTAAATGAATTTTTGAATATTTATGAATGCAATAATCCTGTATCTCCCATTGATCGTAATGTATTTATTTAAGGGGGAAGCAGCAAAAATGCAGGGGATATGCATTACTATTATTAGGCTGGTTGCAGAGACTAATCACTCTTGCACGTCACTGCGATCCCGCCCACATGACGATTTGAATTAAATGCATATTGCTTTGCTTTATTGCTGGCTATAAAATCAAAACACTTTTATCTTGAAAGAACTATTCAACATACACAACGAATTTTTCAGACTGCTCGGTTATTCCATGAGCTATATTGAATTTTTTGGTGTGATGAGCGGACTGGTGGCGGTATGGCTCTCTGCCAAAGCGCATATATGGAGCTGGCCGGTAGGTATTGTAAATGTGGTATTATCATTCATACTATACTACCAGGTACAGTTGTATCCTGATATGTTTTTACAGGCTTTCTTTTTTGTTACCAATATTATGGGCTGGTGGCGGTGGAGCCATCCCAAGCCGGAAGAAGCCGACAGGAAGCAGGAGCTGAAAGTGAGTTACATGAAACCATCGCAAATTATATTTGTTGTTGCCACTACTATTGCCGGCACTTTTTTACTCGGCAATTTTGCAAGCCGCCTGCATGAATGGTTCCCGATCGTATTCAGCGAACCCAGCGCTTATCCTTATATTGATTCTTTTATTATGGTAATGAGCATCATCACTACTTTTTATATGATACAAAAGAAAATAGAATGCTGGGTAATATGGATCATTGTAGATATAGTGGCTACTTTCCTGTATTATATAAAAGGCATAAAGTTTTACAGCTTTGAGTACCTGGTATTCTGCGGTATTGCGGCTTTTGGCTTGTGGCACTGGATACGGGAATACAAATCATACGCTAAACAACCTGCATGAAAAGAGGATTGGTAATTGGTAAGTTTATGCCCTTGCACAAGGGTCATATCGCGTTGATCGAATTTGCCGCCTCGCGATGTGATGAGCTGATTGTTTCGATGAGCTATACCGATGCTGATCCCATTGAGCCGCAACTGCGTTTTAAGTGGATAAAAGAACAATTTAAAAACAATTCCGCCATAGTTCCATACATTATTAAAGATGATTTTGATAATGAACACCTGCCCCTGCAGGAGCGGACAGCAGCCTGGGCAAAAAAGATGGAACAGGCATATCCACCGGTAGATATATTGATCAGCTCTGAAAACTACGGGGAGCCTTTTGCCCTTAACATGAGTGCCGCACATATTGTTTTTGACATGCAGCGGTCAACTGTGCCCATATCGGCTACGGCTATACGAAATGAGCCATTGGCAAACTGGCAGTATATTCCCATACATATACAACCCTATTTTGTAAAAAAGATCTGCTTTTACGGCCCCGAGAGTACCGGCAAATCTACCCTGGCAATGAAGATGGCTGAACATTATAATACGGTATATGTGCCCGAGTCCGCGAGAGATATTTTACAATCGAATGATTTTGGTGAAAAAGAAATCATTGCTATCGGCAGGCTGCAGCATCAATATATTCAGGAAAAGCTACAACAGGCAAACAAGTTTTTGTTTTGCGATACAGATGCGATTACTACCGCCATTTACGCACAATTATACTTACGCAAAGTGCCGCCGGTTATTACCGAGCTGGAAAAGCAAACCAGGTACGATCTCTATTTTTTACTTGATATAGATACCCCCTGGATTGCTGACCCGCTTCGTGACCAGGGACATCGCAGAAAGGAAATGATGAAGATATTTAAGAATGAACTGGAGGAAAGAAAGATTGAGTATGTGCTGATATCGGGAAGCTATGAGGAGCGGGAGAGGAAGGTGAGAGCGGTGCTTGATGAGATGATGGTAAATAAATTGTTGACAGGCTATTAAAAAGCGAAACGAAATCCGGCTTTCCATTAAGAGTGCAGGTTTGTGTATCGCGAACCTTGAATAAGATTATTCTCGTGATCAATCTTTTATATATCCTCCCTTTGTCAATATTTTTATTCCCTGCTCTACATCACTTTCTTTAACCAATAACTTTGCTTCATCAACAGCACCTGAATATACCTGGGCTGCCAAATCATTTTGTAATAATGTTGCTATTCCTTCAGACTCCAGATAGCTTTTTGCTAAATACACTTCAAATGGTGCAGCAGAGCTGGCGCTCATGATGATTTTCCAATTGTCCATATTTCATTCTTTGATATTTACCGGGATACTTTAAAGTTACAATAAAAATAGCCCTGGTATGCTGTTTCAGCAATGAAACGTATAGTTACCTGTCTTTATACTGGTAAAATATTCCACCGTCAAGCGCAGTCCATAAACAGGCCCGCTGGTTGCAGGCTTTTAAAGCGCTGTTGGCCCAGGTATTGCAGGTGTGAAAAAGATCGTATTTGCCATTGGCTTCGTAAAACGCGTCTGTAGCGCCATAGCCATCATCTGTGCTGGGTATATGTATGCTGTTGCCTCCGGCATCTTTTTGAAAAGTGTCTTTTATATACTGTACCAGCTTATCGTACTCAACATTGCTGATCCTTATTTCCTTACAATCTTCCCCGGTTACAATTTCATTATAAAAAGTAGCGTGTATAGCTGAGCTGCTCAAATGGAACATAGCTTTAAACGCTACACTGAACTTCAGGTCTTTCCACTCGGGTGTTTGCAGGTAAAACCCCTTGTCGCCCCAACCTATACCCACATATTGCAGGGAAGAATCTTTCGCATCCGTATGCTCATACCTGATCAACTGCGTCCAGTCCATCCTGTTATTTTTCACCGGAACTACGATATCCGTATGCACACCATTGGTTTTAATATAAATGCTTACATCTTCACTATTAGGGTTACCTGCCTCTTTATTAACAGCTATATAGGGTAATAGCCAAACAGCCAGCGCGTATAATGCAAGCAGGATCAGCAGCAATAGCAGCGTTTTCAGGAGTATTATAATCAGCTTTCGTATAAACATACACCAGGGTTGTATAATAAACGTATTCCCCGGCATTATGGTATTATCTTATCGGAATTATGCCTGCTTACCAAGCCAAACCTGCGCTACCTCGTGCGAAATTTCCGAAGCATAGCTTTTATCCCTGAACTTTTTTACAAACCTGACACCCCGCACCGCGTTGGTGAGAAAAATTTCATCTGCCGCCGAAAGGTCATCTACGGTTACAGGCTTCTCCTGTATGCCAAACCCATGTAATGGCAGCTTTTGAAGCAAAAACCTGCGCAATACTCCCGCTACACAGCCTTCGCTTAAAGGAGGCGTATAAATCTCTTTATTTTTCACAATAAAAACATTGGCAATGGTGGCATCGGCCACCCGCCCATATTGGTTGAGTATAATACAATCGTCGAGCTTTTTACGCCGGGCATACATTGCAGCCATTGTATATGGCAAAAAGTTGTTCGATTTAATTTCGGAAAAGGAATTGCAGGCTTTTGTAGCATCGTCATATACGCCTATAACAATACCTCCCTGTTCCTTAAGGCGGGACATTTTTTGAACGGCTATGCTCTGGATAATATAATTGGGGCGCATGTCTTCCAGGTCGTACAACCCACCATCGCTTCTAAAAACCACAAGTCTTATTACAGCATCTTCTATCCTGTTTTTTTTACAAAGGGAAAGAATATCGGCTTCAAGGTGAGATGCGGTAAAAAAATCAGGGGTTTCAAACTGCAGCAGCTTCATTCCATGCAATAACCGTTCAAAGTGAAATTGCTTAAGAATAATATTCCCTTTTACCACGCGCATGGTTTCAAACAAGCCATCTCCGTACCTGAAAGAACGATTATCGGGAGATATGACCGCCTTACCTTCCCTGAAGAGTTGACCATTATGTACAAAGTAACCACCAGGCATATACTGCAAGATTAAATAGAGGTATTGATAAAAAGTAAAATTACTTATTATCAATGATACCTGACTTAACCGCGTACATAACCAACCCGGCCATTGACTTAACACCGGTTTTAGATTTGAGCTTATCGCGGATAGCTTCTACCGTGCGGGGGCTTAAATCTACCATATCCGCAATTTCCTTAGTGCTTTTTTCATCGCACATCAGCTTAAGAATATGTTTTTCCTTTTCGCTTAATTTTACTTCGGCAGGTCCAAACGAATCATTATGGCGTTTGGTTCGCAGTCCGTCCAGCAGCGCTTTATTAGTGAGGTCGTTAAAATAATATTCGTTAAGATAGCAGGTTTTGATGGCTTCATAAATCACCTCTGAATCTGAATTTTTGGTAAGATAGGCATTGGCCCCCAGCTCCATCAGTTTTGAGATCATGGAATGGTCGTTGTGCATGGTAAGCATAATGATCCTGATATCGGGATAAAGCTTTTTGATTTCAGGCAATGTAGTAATGCCGTCCATGATCGGCATCTGGATATCCAGTAAAATAACATCGGGTTGCAAATGCTTAAGCAAATGCAACAATTGCTGACCATTATCTGCTTCGCCAATCAACCGCACATCTTTTTTCATGCTGAGGGCGGTTTTTACGCCGGCCCTGAACAAAACGTGGTCATCAGCAACAATTACTTTTACAAAAGAGCCTGGTTCCTGAATTTTCATCCTTATTTTTTCTATAGTAGTTCATCGTACGTTCTTTTGTATAAATTTTACAGTTATCCTTGTAAAATTACCATCGTACAATTACCTGAAATGCTTTAAAAAATAAATTTACGTTGTTGCAACAACTATTCCTAATTTCCTAAAAAATATCAGTTAATCAGCTTATTACGCATACCATACATTACCAGTCCCGCAATTGTTTTAGCTCCCACTTTCGTTTTCATATTCTGGCGCACGGTTTCTATGGTACGCGGGCTCAGGTACACTTCTTTGGAAATTTCTTCGGTAGTTTTATCCTCCGATATGAGCTTGAGTATCTTTAACTCCTTTTCGTTGAACTTAACGGGATTGGGGTAATACTGCTTTACCTGTTTTTTATGCTGGAGCTTTAACAGCACCGCTTTATTTACGAGATCGTTAAAATAGAAATCGTCGTTCATGCAGGTTAAAATGGCATTGTATATTTCTTCGGGATCGGTAGTTTTGGTTAAGTAAGCATTGGCGCCCATTTCCATCATGCGTGAAATCATCTCCTGGTCATCGTACATGGTAAGTACTATGATCTTTATCTGTTCATACTCTTTCCTGATAAGCGAAATAGCGTTCACGCCGTCCATTTCCGGCATTCTGATGTCCATCAACAAAACATCGGGAAGCTTGATTTTCATTTTATGCATGAGGTCTTTCCCGTTCTCGGCCTCCCAAATGATCTTTAGATATTCTTTTCCTCCCATTGCCATTTTAATTCCATCCCTGAAAATTTTGTGGTCATCGGCAATGGAAACCTTAATCTGGTAGTTTGTGGTTGTTGACATGGATTTTAATGATAAGAGGTTACACCTGTTTGCGGTTGATACTATATTTATAATTTATCTTACAAACTTCGCAAATCAACCGAATTATAGCCTAGTATTTATACTTAGTTAAAATACTTGCATTTTTAAAGTAACCCTACTCTTTTACATAGCTATAACAAACAATAATCCGTATTTACTGAAGCTGGCAAATAGCGCAAATCTGCTATTGCAGAACCATACCCCGTTAGGTATTTTTGCTTTGAAGTTGATTGGCGGGGATTCGGCAACCTCAAATTTAAATCCAGCATCCCTGAAACCGTCCAATAATTTATTTTCAATATCTGTGAAAAATCGAACGCAAAATCCAATGTCGGTCAACTTTCACTTTTTCCGGTATTTAGCCGGTAAATAATTATTTGATTACTTTGCGCCCGTTTCAAAAATCCATTCCCGTACGTACCTCGTTAATGCGTGCCTTTATCAATAAACTCCTGCGGCTTAAAATGTAGCATTTAGCACTCCACAGCCAGCCATTTTTCAAAATATAGGATAACTACAGTTAAATATATCGTAAAAATACTAATTTACAAAAGTAATTATACTTTAATTTTTTTTAATCCATTTGCTCATTTTGTATATAAAACGCAGGCCCACAAAGGTTTTTGTTGATATTATTCAAAAATTTCATAAGCCACCCTATTGTACATCCCCGCTTTATCATTCAATTTTGACATAAATCAATCCTTAACTTTTTCTAAAAAACCACAAAACTTACAACTATGACAAAGAAAGATGTACTTGTGCAAACCCCTCAGCTTCCTCATGCCAATGTTGGGCAGCACATCGGCTTCGAAAAAGGAGCCAAAATGATTAAAGATTTTTATGACTTACATGGCGAAAACAGTTGCCATTTCGTAGGGAGGAACATCCTTGAAAAGCTGCTTAGCCAGCCTGATTGCGTAGGAATTAACATATACAAAGCCCTTAATGACAGGGGAGCCCAAACTTACGTGTTCATTGGCGTAGACAGCACCGGGAAGGCTATTCTCGAATATACATATGTTAACGACAATGGAGAACTGGATAAAGTACCGGGTATTGTAGCAAACTATTTTTCGCCCAGGCCAGGCTGGTGGTCATGGAGTTTTTAATTTACCGGCTAAGTGCCTATATTTGAAGAAACAACTCAACTATAGGCACTATTTTACGAAATATCGCTTATTTATCTGATTTACTGCCCTTAATCCTGTATATCTTTTTCTGCAAGTCAAGAAAAAATATAGGGTTAAGGGTTGTTTTTTTCCTATCCCTTTATTTTCTATTTTTCAATTTCTTCGTCCTGTCAAACAGGCAATTAAGAGAAGAGCATTATTATTTCATTGTCAGCATCAGTACAATTGTTGAGTTTGCGGCTCTTTCCCTATTGTTTTATAAAATAATAGGAAATCCGCGGTCGCAAAAAGTAATTCTTTTTATTACTTTATTAGTGAGCCCTTACCTTATATATTCTATCATTACTTCCTCTCATGATTTTTTCAATTCCAATCTCACAGGGCTTACCTATTTTGTTTTCCTGCTATTTAGCATTTATTACCTCTTTGAAAGAATGAAGAACCCCACTGAAATATACCTGTTCTCTTCTCCCGTATTTTGGGTGGTAGTGGGCATTATAATCTTTTCGGCAGGAACATTCTTTCCTTTTATATATGCAAGGAACTATATGAATGAAAGCGAGTTTTTAGATCTGTACGACATGATACACGACCCGCTTTATATTATTAAGAATGTGTTTTTTTCTCTCGCAATGCTAACAAAAGATAAAGAAAGCAAATTAAAGTATACAAAAAAACCCTATCGAACCCCGACATCCTTCAACCCACGATGAAAGCTATGGTGCTATTGCAAATTTCAAATCAAAGCGTATCCAGTGTTCTTTTTTTTGGTACGATGGGAATGCTTGCCCTTGCAGTAGGGCTTGTTATTTTTATCGTTTTTCACCAAAGGAGAGTGATACGCTATCAAATGCAGTTACAGGAAATGGAGGAGGAACAGCAAAAAATACTGCTGAATGCCTCTATAAGATGGCAGGAGGAAGAACGGCAGCGTATAGCCGCCGATTTACACGATGATGCGGGGCCGTTACTGGCAACAGCCAGGCTATACCTGAATGAAAACCTTGTTAACCAGGATATAAGCACGCAATTGCAAAGCATTTATAACGCCAAACAAATTATAGATGATACCATTCAGCTCATACGTAACATCTCTCATAGCCTCATGCCGCCTACGCTTAAAAATTTTGGGCTGGAATCTGCAGTGAACGACCTGTTTCAAAAAATAAGCGGGTCGGGGGTAGTGAACGCAAGCTGCCGTTTTCACGACTACAGGCAAAGGTTAAGACCCGAACAAGAATTGCTTATTTTTCGCGTTATACAGGAGCTGGTAAACAACATTTTAAAACACAGCAGCTCAAGCTTTATTCATGTAACTCAAAATTATAATGAAGACCGTTTTTTTATCAGGCTTCATCACGATGGCAGAGGCATTACCCAGGCAGATTTTGACAGGTTGAATAAAAGCGCATTAGGTCTTGGACTAAAAAACATCCAGAGCAGGGTTAAAGTATTACAAGCCCGGATAGAGTTTGAAAAAGACCTGTCGCAAACGTATTATAAAGTAACTATGGAAATCCCTGTTGAGGATCATGAAATGATTACATAAATCTATCCCAATATTAAACCAAAACACCCGGTATGAGCATTATTAAAGTTGCCATTGCAGACGACCATCAAATATTCCGCAAAGGAGTTATACTGTCGCTACGTTCCTTTACCAATATAAAGTTTGTACTGGAAGCGGAAAACGGTCAGCAATTATTAGATGGACTTGCCGAAGCAGACCCGAACGTTGTTTTAATGGACCTCCGGATGCCCGTAAAAGATGGCATTGAGGCAACCAAAGTAATCAGCAAAGAATATCCCAATATTTATGTAATAGTGCTAACCATGTATGAAGATGAACGCTTCGTTTCGCATCTTATGGAAAACGGAGCCAATGGCTACCTGCTGAAAAGCGCCGACCCCGCAGAAATCAAGAAGGCCATTGTGGAAGTAGTGTCTAAAGGCTATTATCTGAATAACTTTGTAAACAAGGTGTTGCTTAAAAAATCGCATGCACGTACTAAAATCGTACCGTCTTTAACCAGTGAAATTGTAGTGAGCGACAAAGAAAGGGAAGTGTTACGGTTGCTTTGCATGGAATTTACAGCTACTGAAATAGCGCAGAAAATGGATATCAGCCCGCGCACGGTAGAAGCTATTAAAGACAGGCTGATGGAACGGTTCAATGTAAAAAATACTGCAGGGCTTGTTTTTTTCTCTGTTCGCAATAATTTAATTGACTGATTTCAGGTATTGCTGAATGCTGTGCCACACGTTTATCTGTTGCCAGCTATAATCCATCCTGTTGGCAAAAACCGGGTTTATTTTATTCATGGTATTATAACTCTGTTGCATGTAAGATTCAATGAGCTTCGCGCCATTTTCATCCAGCCCGGCTTCAATAATGGCGTTATCCTCCTTCTCTTCAAAATCTTTTTTAATATCATCCAGGTCGTCAGTGATCAGGTAAAAGGTCATGCACGCATGCCAGGCATCTATCAGATGCTTCTTTTGTTCGTCATCAACATCAAAATAACAAAGCGTGAACAAATAGCTGTCTACCCTGTTCAAAGCTCTTAAAGGCGTACCGAACGATATTCCTTTTTGTACAACCTGCCCTTCTAAAAAACAGGATGCAAGCTCATCTAATAACAGGTTGTTTCTGCAAACAGGCTTTGTTATTTCTATGCATTCCTTAACATGCTCATCCATAGGAATACTGTCAAATTCCTGCTTTGCAATACTATGCATGATCTTTTCCATGAACACAATATGCCCTTCGCTCAATAACCGGCTTTTAGGCAACCCCAGCCTACACTGCAGGTCAGTATAAAGCGGTATAAAAAGATAACCCGGCATGGGTGTGATATAAAGATACCGCCCCTTCCAGTAAAGATTATTTTCGGGAATTTTCCGGTCAACAAAAAACTTACCTATCTCCATATCAATTCCATAGTTCAGCTTTAAATCGTCCTTACTTGTAAACATGCCATAACCGTTTTCAGGCGAAGATACAAAACCATGAATATTGAAAAGGTAGCTTATACCCGGAAAAAGATGCTCAGCCCGGCATCCTGTACATTTCTGTTCTGCGCCTTTGGGCCCGCGCATTTAAGGAGTCCATCAATACTTTAAAAATATCGGTATGAGCCTTATAAAAAGTATAGCTTTTCTTAAACTGCTCTTCTGTTACATTATACAGCAAATAAATTTTCTGGTACTCTTTCTGCAATTCCACGTCTTTATTTTTAGCGGAATCCTTTGCTACATACGACATAACGAACTCCTCGGCCATACCGGCGTCAAAAAGGATATTGCCCATAGCATCGGGCTTAATGATACCGTCAGGAATCCTTTTTCCCGAAGAGCATGACACAGCTAGCACCACCGCTATTATAAAACCAATGTATTTCATTTTAATTCCTGCTTATAGTCGCCCGCTTTTGAAATATCCAGCCTTTGCAATAATTCAGAAGCTTTTACCCTGTCCTGGGGAGGAGCTTTTTTAAACATTTTAATAAGCTCATCGCTTTTGCCTAAAAAGAAAAAATACAATCCCATTAAGTTCCGATTATCGGTACTGAGCGTGTTTAAAGCGTTCAGGCTATTTAAAACCTGCTGCCGTCCTTCATTTTCATCTTCATACATTTTATCCAGCCCAAGATGATAATACGTATAATAGGCGTCGTGCAATAAGGTGTACTTACTATTGGTAAAATTCTCGGCCAGCCAATACCTGTTCCTTTGTCCGTCAAAGGCTTTCCAGCCTGTTATATTTCTGCCATCCGGCGCATTTACCACAATATTTTGAGCGCTCTTAAAATACTGGTCGCCGCCACGTGGGGAAAATGAATCATAATCGAGCCCCAATATCAGGTATACATAATACGCCAGCACGGCTGTAAGATTGGATGCCTGGGGGTCGGAACCGCTTATATTGCTTTCATTAAAATCTATCTGTTGAAATTCAACGTACTTAAAAGTAACATCGTTATCCTGGAAATTCACCAACGGAGATATATAGTTGCTGTTGTACACCGGTCTGCCGGCCTGTATGGTAAGCATTGCTTTATACACATTCGGATCAGCATCCTGCGTAAGGTTCAGCAAAAAATTACAGGTAATCTTTTCCTGCTGCTGGTACGGATCCTTTGTCCATTTACGATTATTTAAAAAATTCGTAAGCGTTGTCTGCAATGTTTGAAAAACCTTTTTATCTACAGAACTGCTAACCTGGGCAGCAACCACGGATACCTTTGCATTCAGCTCCTGCGCCAACGCGTATTGAATGCACATACAGGCGCCCACCAAACATACGATCCTACGCATTTGCATACTCAATTAAATAGTTAACAATATCGTTGGCCACGGCATCTTTTGGCTTTGCTTCAAACGCTGCTACCCCGCCCCGTTTATCAAAAATGGTCACCTTATTGGTATCCTTTCCAAAACCGGCTTCCTTATCATTTAAAGAGTTCAGCACAATCATATCGGCATTCTTGCTTTTCAGCTTGGTTAACGCATTTGCCTTTTCATTATTGGTTTCAAGCGCAAATCCTATCAATAATTGCTCATCCCGCTTTTTGCCGCCCAGGTCTTTTAATATATCCTGCGTTTTTGTTAATTCAAGCAACCAGTTACCTTCACTCTTCTTTATTTTTTCATTTACAAATGTAGCGGGGGTATAATCGGCTACAGCCGCAGCCATTATGGTTATATTGGTTTGTGGAAACACCTTTTGACAAGCCTCATACATTTCCCGGGCCGATTGAACATGTACCACTTCAATGCCTTTTAAAAGACTATTATCGGGAACAGGGCCTAATACCAGCGTAACTTCTGCGCCTTGTTTATATAAAGCATTGGCTATAGCTATCCCCATTTTCCCGCTGGAATGATTGCCGATAAAACGGACAGGATCAATATGCTCATAAGTAGGTCCTGCCGTTACCAGGGCTTTTTTACCTGCCAATGGGCCAGGCTGCTTTGAAAAAAAATCAATAATATAGTTCCCGATGTGCTCAGGTTCCGCCATTCTTCCTTCTCCAATCAGTCCGCTTGCAAGCTCTCCGCTCTCTACAGGTATAACCCGGTTACCAAATTGCTGAACCTGTTTAATGTTATGTTGTGTGGCGGGATGCTTCCACATATCTTCATCCATTGCCGGCGCCAGTATTACAGGACAGGTTGCGGAAAGATACACGCTGAGTAAAAGATTATCGCATAAGCCGGAAGCCATTTTTGCCAGTGTATTGCAGCTTAGCGGCGCAACAACCAATACATCCGCCCACCGCCCCAGCATAACATGATTCGCCCATTCATCCTCCTTAAATATATCTGTTAATACGGGATATTTTGACAGGGTTGATAAGGTAAGTGGAGTAATAAAATCTTTAGCAGCCGGCGTCATGATCACTTTAACTTCCGCCCCTTCTTTTATAAGAAAGCGTACCAGCGTTGCAGCTTTATAAGCCGCTATACTGCCGGTAATCCCTACTAAAATCTTTTTACCTTTTAACATCATTCCTAAAAATACAAAAAGCGGCATGTTTTAATTGCCGCATTGAATTAAATATGTTTAATGGTATAAATTTTAACTAAACAGATCATCATCGTTCTTACGATAATAAATTTTATCGTCGAAGAACTCCTGGGTGGCCAATAATGCAGGATTGGGCATTTTTTCATATGCCTTGGAAATTTCAATCTGCTCCTTGTTTTCATGAATTTCCTCCAGGCTATCGGTATGGCTGGCAAATTCTTCCAGTTTATTATGCAACTCTTCTTTCAGCGCAATATTAATTTGGTTAGCCCTTTTACCAATAATAGCGATCGACTCGTACAAATTGCCGGTTTTCCGCTTAATATCAGCAACATTTTTAGTTTCAACCACATTTGCGGTAGTATTGCTACCCCATTGTTTCCTTAATCTGCTCATTGCGTAATAGTTTTTAAATTATTCTGTGACAAAGTTAAGTATTGCTCCGCATCTTTCAGCAATTTGCTTTCAGGGAAGCGATCCTGAAAATCCTGCACTTCCTCAATTACCTGGTTATAACGTTCGGTTTGCTTTTCCAGTACACTCATGTTAGCAAATTTGTAATATGAGCGAACCACCCAAAGCTTAAATTCATCTGCGTTCGGAGCGTCGGGATAGGAGTTCAGCAGGGTTGCAAACGATATTGCTGCTGCACGGTATTGTCCAAGATTATAATACAATTCCGCGTTTTTATAATCTTTGGTAATCATTTTACTATAGCACTGCGAAATAATGTCCTGGGCTTCCTTATTACGCTCCGAGCCCGGGTGGGTATTAATAAAAGTTTGCATTTGCCCCATGGCTTTAATTGTATTCGTTTGATCCAGCTCCGGGCGGGGTGATTGCTTAAAATAACAGAAAGCATGCATGAAGTCCACCTCTTCGGCTTTCGGGCTATTGGGAAAGTATTCAAGAAAGCTTTTAAACAAATTCTCGGCACTTAAATAATCCTTCAGGTAATATGCGCAATATGCAAACTTGTAATGTATATCCTCAAAACGATTGGATCCTTTGTACACCGGGAAAAGATCTTCGTACAACTGTTGTGCAAAACGATATTTCTTTTTCACAAAATACTGGTCAGCCATCTTTAGCTTATACTCGTAGTCCTTGCTTTTCATTACTTTAGAAAACTTGGAGCATGACGAAAAGGTGAAAACAACACCAACCAGTAAAACAAAGTATTTTATAAATCTCATAAAAAGGCGGGCAAAAGTATGCTTTTTAGTTTATAAAATGAATAAATATAAGAGGCTTACGGGTTCCACGTAGTTAACAGCTTCATAAAAAAAAGCTGATTCGTTGTTGAATCAGCCTTTTTCGTGTATCAAATTCAATTTGTTCTTATCCCCTTCTTCTCAGGTTCGGATGCGGCGCCGGTACTGTATTTGGACCCTCATCGCCGGTATCAGCAGCCCTCAAGTCTACCGTATTGCAATCGCCGCCGGATTCGCCATATTTGAAGATCAGGCGATCTGAGCTAATACCTTGTTTTTCAACCAGGTAATTGATTACCGTATTTACCCTATCCCAGCTTAACTGTTGTGAAGATTTGGAAGGTTCGCAAGTATAGCTGGTTACCACTATTTTACAACCAGGGTTCTGGCGAAGCCTGTCTGCCACATTTGCCAGCACTGCTTCAGCATCTTTACCCAGGCGGTACAATTTCGCGCTGAACGAAATGCTTGGCAGGTCGCCGATGCCACAATTATTTTTATTTCTGGCCACAAAACCGTCAAAACAAGATTCATCAGGGCATGGACATTTACCTACGCCATCCGCATCAACAGGCTGGCAGGTTGTAGGTGTAATCAGTTCTTTGTCTTTGTAATCAGGCACTCCGTCGCCGTCTGTATCCCTGCTTACACCATGGCTGTCAACCGGCGAACCGGCAGGCGTATTGGGTTCCATATCAAATTGGTCGGGAATACCATCACCATCAGCGTCATCCAGTACAGGTTTCGGTATTTTCATGTGCTTGGGCGAATTCAGCTCGCTGTAGGCGTAATCGAGCGGGTTAAGCCACCACAAAGGTTGAACAGCTTTTGTTTTGGAACCAATGTTGATGTTTAAGCCCAGGCTCAGGTAGTTGTAAATATCATAGCTGGGAGTCTGTACCCGTCCGTTAACATTCTGCCATTGAACACCGTCCAGTAAATCATCCCCTATCATTGTTACCCTGTCTTCCAGCGCTAAATTCAGCCTGTCACTCAGCTTAATGGCAAGTCCCGCTCCAACGGTTCTTGAAAAGCGGAGTGTCTGACCAAATAATTTTTGCCGGGTAGCGCCTCCATCTTCAGCCTGAACATCATAGCTTCCTGCATCTAAAATATTTTTTACATCCTTAATCGTCTGCTTTCTGTCTTTATAAACATTGCTGTTTGTTATTGAACCAAAATTATACTTGGCATTAGCATCGGTTAATACATTCACTTTTGTATCATAAATAGTAGCTCCAAGGCCAGCCAAGCCATACACCACAAATCCTGTTTTTCCTTTGTGAAAACGGAGATTATTCATTGTAAATACTCCCTGAAGCGAAAGATCCTGAACAGTAGATTTATAATTATCGAATACCCTGTCAGCTCCTCCCCCGGTATACCCGGCATCTATCCAGTGCTGAGCTAGACCCGCTGTTCTGGCTTTCCAGTTAACCCCCCTGGCCATACCATACACATATTCAGCGCGGAGCGAGAAAACATATCCCAAAGATTTTCTTACATGAACGCCAAAGCCAGGTGTTGGAAAACTTGACGCTACATCGCCAATAATATTAAAGGCGCCTACTTTTAACCCTACCTCCCACTGATTTCTGGGCTTAGCCGGATAACTATATTGGTTATTCAAAAATTCATTGTGCTGTCCTAATCTTTTTGAAGGTATTAAAGAGGAATCTCTCCAATCGTAGCTACCGGATGTGTTGGTTTCCTGAGCAATTAAGCCATTCGTTAGCAAAATCAGAAACCCAAACAGCAATAAAAACCTTTTGGTTGCCATAAGTGCATGTATATTAGTGAGTGAATAAGGTGACGATACCTCTGGAATATGCAAAAGTATCACTTGAGTATTAAATACCAAATTTTTTAGAAATAATAAATTACACCGCTAAATTGCATTTTTTTTATATCAGGCAGCAATTTAGGAAAATATGTTGCATTTTGAGGTAGAATAGCGTAAATGAACACAGCAAAGAAGATCATAGCAACTGAACTGGATTACTTTGAAACCGCATTTAAAAAATCGGTTAAAAGCAATATTCCCCTGCTCGACAGGATTATGCAGTATATTGTTAGACGTAAGGGTAAACAATTGCGCCCCATGTTCGTATTGCTTTCTGCCAAGCTGGCGGGTGAAATCAATGAATCTACCTACCGGGCCGCTTCATTGGTGGAATTGTTGCACACCGCCAGCCTGGTACACGACGATGTGGTAGATGAATCGTACGAAAGAAGAGGTTTTTTTTCTGCTTATGCCCTCTGGAAATCGAAGGTTTCGGTATTAGTAGGGGACTATTTGCTCAGTAAGGGATTGTTGTTGTCCCTCAACGGAGGAGATTACAGGATCCTGCATATTTTATCGGACGCAGTACGCAAAATGAGCGAGGGAGAGCTTTTGCAGATAGAAAAGGCCAGGGGCTTAAACCTTGATGAAAATATTTATTTCGAGATCATACAAACCAAAACAGCCTCCCTGCTGGCTTCTGCCTGTTCCGCAGGCGCCTGGTCGGCATGCCAGAACGATGAAACAGCGGAAAAGTTCAGGCAGTTCGGAGAATATACAGGTATAGCATTTCAAATAAAAGATGATCTTTTTGATTACGGTACAGATACCGTTGGTAAACCCACCGGCAACGACATTAAGGAAAAAAAGCTGACCCTTCCGCTCATATATACTTTAAATCACATAGAGGGAAGCAAGCGCAGGGAGCTCATTTATATTCTTAAAAACCAGAACAGGATAAAAGCCAAAGTAAATTATGTGATTGAACAGGTAAGACAATCTGGCGGTATTGAATATGGAATAAAAAAAATGACAGAATACCGCGATAAAGCCCTGGCCTTATTGCACGAATTCCCCCCCTCGGACACCCGCGACGCATTAGAAGAATTGGTAAATTACACCACAGACAGAAAGCATTAGAAAAGCAAAGACTGAATGGAAAAACGATGGCACATACTGAAAACACCCCGCCGGGAAGCGGATCATTTATTCAGCACTTTGAAAATCCATCCTGTCATTTGTAACATCCTGGCCCAGCGCGGCATTACCGATTTTGAGCTGGCAAAAAATTATTTTCGGCCCAATCTCGATCATTTGCACGATCCTTTTTTGATGAAGGATATGCACAAGGCTCTTCATAGATTAGTAGCCGCCTTTGAAAAAAAAGAAAAAATACTGGTATTTGGCGACTATGATGTAGACGGCACTACCGCTGTGGCAAGCATGTACCAGTTTCTTTGTAAGATCTACACGCCGGAGCTTATTCAGTTTTATATCCCTCACCGTTACCGCGAAGGATATGGCGTTTCGAAACAAGGCATAGACTACGCTTTTGCTAATAATATTACATTGATCGTTTCATTGGATTGTGGTATTAAATCGGCCGGTCTTATCAGTTACGCAAAATCAATCGGCATAGATTTTATTGTATGCGACCACCATTTACCCGATGAAACGCTGCCTCCCGCCGCTGCTATTCTTAATCCCAAACAAAAGGATTGCGGATATCCTTACAAAGAGCTTTGCGGTTGCGGGGTAGGCTTTAAACTGATCAGCGCGCTGGCCAGTCATTTTGGTTTGCCGGAATCATCATATCGCTGCTATCTCGACCTGGTTGCAACCGCTATCGCTGCTGATATTGTGCCTATGACCGGCGAAAACAGGATATTAGCCTATCACGGGGTTAAACAGGTGAATGAAAATCCATCTCCCGGCATAAAGGCCCTGATTGAATTAAGTGGATTGAAACAAACCGTTATTCATATTACGAACCTCGTTTTTGTGATTGCGCCAAGGGTGAATGCCGCAGGCCGTATGGATGATGCCAGGAAAGCAGTGCAATTGTTTATTGAAAAAGATTACACAAAAGCACAGGAATATGCCGGCTTCCTGCACAGCGACAATGACGAAAGAAAGGAAGCCGACAGTAGTATTACGGAACAGGCACTGAGCATTATCGAAAGCGACGAAGTGCTTGTACAGCGTAAAACAACAGTGGTATACCAGCCTCACTGGCATAAAGGAGTAGTGGGTATAGTAGCCTCGCGACTGATTGAAAAATATTACCGGCCTACAATAGTACTAACACAAAGCGGCTCTGTTGTTGCGGGAAGCGCGCGCAGCGTGCCGGGCTTTAACCTGTACGAAGCTGTACATGCATGCAGGCAGCATCTGCTGGGTTACGGAGGACATTTCGCCGCTGCCGGCATGACCCTTCTACCCGAACAGGTAGAATTATTCAGTCAGAAATTTGAAGAAGTGGTCTCCTCCCTGATAACGCCTGAATTGCTGATCCCTGTATTGACGATAGATGCGGAAATTCAACTTTCGGACGTAAAACAACCCTTTTATAATATAATCTGCCAGATGGAACCTTACGGACCGGAAAACCTGCGCCCTGTTTTTTTATGCAAAAATGTATCGGATACCGGCAATTCGAGACTTGTAAAAGAACAGCATATAAAATTTTCCGTTAAGCAGGGAAATACGATCATGAATGGCATTGGCTTTAACCTTGCAGGAAAATTTGAGCTGCTGGCGCAGAAAAAAAACATTGATATTGTTTTTACAATAGATGAAAATGAATGGAATGGGGAAAAAAGCTTACAGCTTAAAATAGTAGACTTTGCATTAAGCAGCAATTGAAAAGATGGTATAACTATATAAAACTGTTCTGGTATTTCGCTTCCAACTGGAATCCTGTGCTGGCGTGCTTTATATTATATCACGAAATACAAGGAGAAAAGAAGTACGGGCTTAATACCTCCAATCCTGCTGAGCTGAAAGATCTTACTATTGTAAAGGGTGATATCCAGCATTCATCGAGGTATGAAGCTGTTAATTACTTTATACTGGAAGCATTGCTTGCAAGGCTAATAACACTCACTGCATCCCGCAGGTTTACCGACCTGGGTTGTGGCAAGGGGCGCGCCATGGTAGTAGCGGCACACTATGGCTTTACAAATATTACAGGAGTAGACTTTGCCAGCGAAGTATGCGACAACGCCAGGAAAAACATGCAGAAAGCAACTGAAGCCTTCTCGGTAGAATACCAGGTATTATGTTGCAATGTTTTGGATTACACCATCAATGAAAACGACTGTGTTTTCTTTATGTTCAATCCCTTCAGCCAGCAAACGCTTTTTGCTTTTCTTGAAAAGCTGGAAACATCCATTAAAGAGCACCCCCGCGTTGTTTATTTTTTGTATGCAAGCCCCCGCCATATAGAAACTTTTTTTGAGTTTGAATACGAACCCGTTTACAGGAAAAGAAAGCTTAAATGGCTGGATGGCGTGATCCTGAAAAAAGATCCTTCGAACACTTCTGAGGAAACATAAATAAAAATGCCCGGCAATTGCCAGGCATGTACGATTATAGAATTTTAAAGACATCATCCTTCAACAATAATCTTGCTTTTCTTTTCTCCGCCAATCAACTCCACACTCCTGTTGATAAACTCAGTAAGGTTATTCCCTTTTAAAAGTCCCTGCGACAGCAAAGCCAGATCGGCCAGGTTATGAACCAGCTTTTGTTTTTTTATGCTGTCGCTTTCGTTGAGTATATTCTGGAACACAGGATGGTTTCCATTAACGGTTAATGCTACCTCATCGGGCATATTGGCGTAAAAGTTAGCCATAGGCCCGCTTACAGCCGCCATATCTTTCATACGGCGCATAAACTCAGGGCGAGTAGCTACTACAGGCGGCGCTTCAGGGCTTAATCCTTTTACTTCCACCGTCATATTAATATCCTGCACTTTTACATCAAACAAACTTTTCAAAGTATTCGCCTCATCTGCAGAAAGAACAGACTCACCTGCTTCCTGTTTATCTATCAAATTATCTGCTATATCCGCATCCACTCTTGTAAAACTCACGTTCTCCCACTTATGCTCTACCTGGTTTATAAAAGCCGCATCTACCAGGGTTTCCATTTTCACTACTATATAACCTTTTGCCTTTGCCTGTTGTATGTAAGCATCCTGCTGAACAGGATTGGTTGTGTATAAAACAACCAACTTACCCTCTTTATTCTTCTGCAATGTTTCGGTAGCCAACCGGTATTCTTCCAGCGTATAAAATTTACCACCGTCAACATCTTCAAACAGGTTGAACTTATTTGCCTTTTCAAAAAATTTATCGTCTGTCATCATTCCATACTTCACAAACAACCCAATACTTTCCCATTTTTCCTCGAACTCTTTTCTTTCCTTATTAAAAATTTCTTCCAGCTTATCTGCTACTTTCTTTGTGATGTAATTATTGATTTTCTTAACATTAGGATCGCCCTGCAAATAACTCCTGCTTACATTTAGCGGAATATCTGGCGAATCAATAACCCCCTGCAGCAGCATCAAAAACTCAGGTACAATATCTTTTACCTCTTCTGTAACAAAAACCTGGTTGCTGTACAACTGTATTTTATCCTTCTGAATTTCGTAGCTCTGTTTGATTTTGGGGAAATAAAGAATACCGGTAAGATTGAATGGATAGTCAACATTCAAATGGATCCAGAACAACGGCGTTTCGTTAAACGGGTATAACTCTTTATAAAAGTTCTGGTAATCTTCGGTAGTTAATTCGGACGGCTTTTTAGTCCACGCCGGGGATGTATTGTTGATTTGTTTGTCTTCAAAAAATATAGGCACCGGTAAAAAGCGACAGAATTTCTCCAGTATCTGCCTTAATCTTGCAGCATCCAAAAACTCCCTGCTTTCTTCATTTATATGCAGCACTATATCTGTTCCTCTTTCTGCCTTTTCTATTTCTTCGAGCGTAAAGGCGGGGCTTCCGTCGCACTCCCATTTAACAGCAGGTTGATCCTGCTGATAAGATTTTGTAATTACTTCCACCTTATCGCTCACCATAAACGATGAATAAAAGCCCAATCCAAAATGCCCGATAATGTTCGCTTCATTTTGCCCTTTGTATTTTTGAAGAAACTCTTCTGCTCCGCTAAAAGCTACCTGGTTCAGGTATTTGTCTACTTCTGCTGCTGTCATGCCTACTCCTTTATCAGATATAGTAATGGTTTTAGCATCCGTATCCAGTTTTACATCAATCCGCAATTCTCCTAACTCTCCTTTCGCCTCACCAAGAGAAGAGAGCGTTTTCAGCTTTTGTGTGGCGTCTACAGCATTACTCACCAGCTCGCGTAGAAAAATATCATGTTCACTATACAGAAACTTCTTAATAATGGGGAAAATATTCTCAGTTTGAACCCGGATGTTTCCTTTTTGCATATTCTTATTATTAATTTTTATAATTAGGTTTGTTTTATAGAGCGTTCAAATAAAATGCCATCAGCCTGCATATGACAGGTTGGCAAAACCTGGAGTTTTGGGTCTGGAGTTTTGGGCTATAAATCATTTACAAACTTAAGCTATAGTATTATTTTTTAATATTTTATACATTTCTAAACTCAAAACAACAAATCATAAACTTTCAACAGAAGATATAATAAAAAAAACTACCTTTGCACCCCATATTTTTTTAACCAAAATTCAGGGTAATGAACAATTATGAATTGATGGTGATTTTTACCCCTGTTCTGAGCGAAGAAGAATTTAAAAATGCTCAGAAAAAATACACGGATCTTGTAGCCCAGACCGGCGGCGAGATCGTGCATTCTAACCCCTGGGGGTTGAAATCACTGGCGTATCCCGTCCAGAAGAAAACCACTGGTATCTACTGGGTTGTGGAATTTACTGCGCCATCCAGCTTCAATGAAACTTTGAAGATTCAACTGCTTCGTGACGAGCAGGTATTACGTCACATGGTAACGAGACTCGATAAATACGCCGTCGCGTACAATGCCAGGAAGAAAAGTGGTGTAAATTACAAAAACGAAAAAGTGGAGGCTGAATAACATGGCAAAAGCAAATGAAATTAAGTACCTGACGGCTATTAAGACCGAGAAGCCCAGGAAGAAATTCTGCCGCTTTAAAAAGTACGGTATCAAGTACATTGATTACAAGGACGTGGAATTTTTGAAAAAATTCCTGAACGAACAGGGTAAAATGCTGCCTCGCCGTATTACCGGTAACTCATTAAAGTACCAGCGTAAGGTGTCTGAGGCAATCAAAAAGGCACGTCAAATGGCGTTATTGCCGTATGTAACAGATCTTTTAAAGTAGGAGGCAATCATGGAAGTAATCTTAATACAAGACGTAGACAACCTGGGTTCGGCTAACGAAAAGGTAAAGGTTAAAAGCGGCTATGCACGTAATTACCTTATCCCACAAAAATTTGCAATTGAAGCTTCTCCTTCTAACTTAAAACAACTGGAAGAAAAATTAAAGCAGTTGAAAAAGAAAGAAGAAAAGCTACTGGCAGAGATCAACCAGGTAATCAGCAAACTCAACGAAAGCCCCATCAGTATCGGTGCTAAAACCGGCACTTCGGGTAAAATTTTCGGCAGTATCACCACCGTTCAGATTGCCCGCGCAATCCGCGACCAGAAAGGATATGAAATTGACCGCCGTCGTATTCATATTCTTGATGAAGTAAAAGAACTGGGTACTCACAAAGCGAAAATAGACTTTGGCAACGGCAATGAAACTGAGCTCAGTTTTGAAGTAGTTGCTGAGTAAAATACTAAAAGCAGGACCTGGTTCCTGCTTTTAACTTTATTTAATCACCGGATTATATTTATATTATTTTTCATACATACTATAAATAATATAAATCTAAACCAAATTTTATGCTTTTATTTTGGAAAGCATTATCTTCACAAAGAAGTAATGTCCATTAGTTCCTATTGTGGCTGGTTTTACGGCTAACCTCCGGGTTTCTCAGATCATTGTAGCGACTAGGTTTCCATTACTGATTTCAATTTTCACTTATTAAACTTTTGTTACAATGAACCTGTACGTAGGCAACCTCTCTTGGAACATGACGGAGGACGACCTTAGAAATTTATTTGAACAGTATGGTACTGTTACTTCAATCAAAATTGTAAAAGACCGCGAAACCGGCAGAAGCAAAGGCTTTGGCTTTGTTGAAATGGAAAACGATACTGAAGCGCAAAACGCTTTAAGCAGCCTGTACGATAAAGAAGTATTAGGCAGGAAGATCGTGATCAATGAAGCCCAGGAAAGACCAGCAAAACCAAGCGGTGGCGGTGGCTACAAGAAAAGAAGCTTTGGTGGCGGCGGTGGCGGCTACAACAAAGGCGGTGGTGGCGGTTACCGCGACCGTGGCGATCGTGGTGGCTATAACAAGAGAGATTACAATAACGATTATTAATCTGCACCTGCTCAATTAAAGCATATTAAAATCCTGGCATACGCCAGGATTTTTGCTTTATATACCCAGGGTATTTCTATTGAGATAGGATAATGAATGGTTGTTTACCTGCCTGTTTCACTTATCAAATGAAAACTTTATCACGGTATGGCTATTTAGGGTATGCCTTTTGCCTTTAACACGTACAGTATGCAGAGAAAGAAGTAGTTTATTCTGTACAAAATATCAGGCAAAATTCAATCACCATAAAAAACCACAGCCATGCAAAACAAACTGTGCAACATCCTGGTTCCGGTTGATTTTACAGAAAAAAATAAATGGGCAATCACCAGGGCCATTGAATTAGCCAACCAATTCAACTGCAATATTCACCTGGTGCATATTTTGTTTAAACCCATATTTCCCCTGCTGCCTGTTGATTCAAGCCACTTTACACCTTACGCCTCGCATATTGAAATGCAGGAATGCAGAAAAAAACTCGCCAACTTAAAAGCGCTTTATAAAAAGGATTTACAGGAAGGCGGTACTATTGAAATCAGCCTGATGCAGGGACGCCCCAAACAGCAGCTCAAAAAATATATAGAGCGTTATAAAATGGATATGATGGTAATGGGGCTGCCAAGGTTTAACCTCCTGAAACGATTTATGGCTTCCATTTCTGTTAGTATGCTGGCGCGAAACACCAATATTGCTGTTCTGACAGTGCGTTCCGGAGGACTGATAAGTTATTTTAAGAAAATGGTTTTGCCTTCGCACAATGATATTCCCATTGAGCATATAGAATTTGCTGCAATGCCTGCAGATTCATGAGGCCTATAGTAAAACAGGCAAGAGGTATAAAAGAAAATGTACCCTGGCTTATCTTGCGCCTAATTCAATCACTTCGCAATCGCGCATATTATTTCCATCAATCACCAGGCGAACGATAGTGCGCACTTTATGCCAACCCTGTTTTCCGGCAGCGCCGGGGTTAATGTGGAGGCATTGTATCTTATCATCGTACATTACTTTCAGTATATGCGAATGCCCGCTGACAAACAGCCGCGCCCCGGTACCCCGCAGTTTATCTTTAATTCCCGGAGCGTAACGCCCCGGATAGCCGGCAATATGTTGCATAAAAACAGGTACCTGCTCAACAGAAAAAAATATATGTTCCGGGTAAACAGCCCTTATGTCATTGCCGTCTATATTGCCATATACGCCCCTCAATAATTTAAAAGAAGCCAGTTGATCTGCCACTGAAATATTTCCAAAATCACCGGCATGCCATATTTCATCACATTGTTCAAAGTGCCTGAAAATAGTATCATCCAGGTAACCATGCGTATCCGCTATAATTCCAATTTTTGTCATAGCCGTACATAAAGAAAAGCCCCTCATTAAAGGGGCTTACCTTATATAGTTTATCTTTTCACTATTTATTTTACTTCTTCAAACTCCGCGTCTGTAACATTATCGCCTGCGGCAGTGCCTGCGCCCTGGGGTTCCTGCTGACCTGCTGCTCCTGCACCAGGATTGGCGCCCGCCTGCTGAGCCTTGTATATGTCTTCAGAAGCGGCTGTCCACGCAGTATTTAATTCGCCTAAAGAACCATCAATAGAAGCAATATCCTGTTGCTTATGCGCTTCTTTTAGCTTGTTCAATGCTGTTTCAATCGGCGCTTTTTTATCTGCGGGAATTTTATCTCCAAACTCCTTCAACTGTTTTTCTGTCTGGAAAATAAGACTATCCGCCTGGTTTACCTTATCCACTTTTTCACGCGCTTCTTTATCCGAAGCTTCATTAGCCTTTGCTTCCGCTTTCATTTTTTCCACTTCCTCTTTGCTCAAGCCACTTCCTGCTTCAATCCTGATCTTTTGTTCCTTACCGGTTCCTTTATCCTTAGCGGTAACATTCAATATACCATTAGCGTCAATATCAAAGATCACTTCAATTTGCGGTACACCGCGCGGGGCAGGAGGTATACCATCCAGGTTAAACATACCCAGGCTTTTATTCTGCGAAGACATTGGTCTTTCGCCCTGTAATACATGAATCTGCACACCCGGCTGATTATCGGAAGCGGTAGAGAACACTTCAGATTTTTTAGTAGGGATGGTGGTATTAGAATCAATCAGGCGGGTCATTACGCCACCCATTGTTTCAATACCCAGCGAAAGGGGAGTTACGTCAAGCAGTAATACATCCTTTACTTCACCAGTTAATACAGCGCCCTGTATAGCAGCCCCAATCGCTACCACTTCATCAGGGTTTACCCCTTTATTGGGTTTCTTTCCAAAGAATTTCTCTACTATTTCCTGCACTTTGGGTATACGTGTACTACCGCCCACCAGTATCACTTCATCAATTTGAGAAGTAGACAAGCCTGCATCTTTCAGCGCCTGTTCACAAGGCTTCAAACACCTTTCAAACAAGCTGTCGCTCAATTGCTCAAATTTGGCGCGGGTAAGCTTTTTTACCAGGTGCTTAGGCACCCCGTCTACCGCAGTTATATAGGGAAGGTTGATTTCTGTTTCACTGGAAGAAGAAAGCTCTACCTTAGCCTTTTCAGCAGCCTCTTTTAAGCGCTGTAATGCCATCGGGTCTTTTCTCAAATCAATATTTTCATCTTTTTTAAACTCATCAGCCAGCCAGTCAATAATTACTTTATCAAAGTCATCACCGCCCAGGTGGGTATCACCGTTGGTGGACTTTACCTCAAATACACCATCGCCCAGTTCAAGGATTGATATATCGAACGTACCTCCACCCAGGTCAAACACAGCTATTTTCTCGTCTTTATGCTTCTTATCCAAACCATAAGCCAGTGCGGCGGCAGTAGGTTCGTTCACAATCCGCCGAACTGTTAACCCGGCTATTTCACCAGCCTCTTTAGTTGCCTGCCGCTGGGCATCGTTAAAATAGGCAGGTACGGTAATCACCGCTTCTGTAACTTCCTGCCCCAGGTAATCTTCAGCAGTTTTTTTCATTTTCTGCAAGATCATTGCCGAAATTTCCTGTGGCGTGTACAATCTGCCATCTATATCTATGCGAACTGTATTATTGTCGCCTTTTACTACTTTATAGCTCCAGTGCTTTATTTCCTCGCTTACTTCATCAAACCTGCGCCCCATAAAACGCTTTACCGATGTAATGGTATTAACCGGATTGGTAATAGCCTGGCGTTTGGCAGGATCGCCCACCTTACGTTCCCCATTTTTCAGGAACGCAACAACTGAAGGCGTAGTACGGCGCCCTTCATCATTGGCAATCACTACCGGTTCATTGCCTTCCATTACGGCAACACAACTGTTTGTTGTTCCTAAATCTATTCCTATTATTTTTCCCATATTTTTATTTTTATTCTCCTTTTATAAAATGTAATAGCACTAGCTATTCGACAAGCATTATGCCATCCCTCGCATTAGTGCAAAAATGGCAGTTCCGTAAGCTGTGGGTTGAATTACATATGCAATATTATCATTTGTATTTTAACTGAATGCCAATATGCAAGCCGGCAACTATTCTTATCTTTAGCCTGTAATTTTCAATATAATGAAACCGGTTTCTTTTGTTGCCCTTCTCTTCCTGTGTACTGTTTTCACCGCCTGTTCTAAAAAGCTTATTCCCGAAAAACCCGCTTTGGGCAAAACCAATTTTATAACCGACAGCCTGCCGGTAAGCGAAATAGACATTCCCCTGAGCATTAACCTGAAGCCATTTTATGGCATTATAGACAAAAACGTACAAACGATCTATACATCGGAAGGATGGCCGAATGAGTTTGTAGTAGATAACTGTGATACACGATATATGTACCGGTTTAAAAGGGGACCGCTCCGTATTTCATCTACCGGAAACGCATTTAACTTTAATTTTACAGGCAGCTATATTATTGCCGGGTCGCAACGCGCCTGCACAGGCAGCGGCAGCAACAGGGTGCCTGTAACGCCCTGGTCGCCAACATGCACCTGCGGATTAAACGAAGCGGAGCCCCGTGTTGACATTGGCTACAGAATATTGCTATCCCTAAAAAATAACTATAACATTGTAACCAGCATGCGGAGCCTGGAGCCTAAAGCCATTGATAAATGCACGGTATGCTTTTGGGGGCAGGATATTACGCCTACGGTAATAAAACAGTTGAAAGAGCAGCTTGACATTGCGGGTAAGGATATACAGGACTCCCTGAATAAGCTTTCTCTCCGCCCCCAGTTTCAACAGCTATGGGATATACTGAATACCAGCATACGGATGTACGACGCAGGTTATTTGCAGATCAACCCCGAAAAATTACGTTTGAGCACATTATATGTAAAAAATGATACATTAAATATTTCCATAGGCATTTCCGCCAGGCCGCTTGCCAGCCTTTCAAAGCCAACAGACTATAAGACCGTTGTTCCCGACATCAGCGATTTTAGCCAGCGAAAGGGCTTTAGCATTTATGTAGACGCTATTATGAATTATGATTCGCTCAGTAACCTGCTAACTTCACAACTGTATAAAAAAAGGATAGATATGGAAAAGGTGGGCAAATACATTATTGTTGAAAAATGCGACATTTACGGAGAGGGAAACGAAAAGCTTATTATTAAAATACAGTTCAGCGGACCAGACAAAGGCGTATTATACTTAACGGGCAAACCGGTATTTGATAAAGAAAAGAACCAGCTCCAGGTTAAAAACATAGACTACGATATTAAAACCCGGGATATGCTGGTTACAACCGCCAAATGGCTGTTTAACAAAAGGATCATTAATGAGCTCAATAAATACTCAACATTTAACATACAGGATTATACGGACACCCTGCTGCAAAAAATAAATGACCAGATAAACCGTGAGTGGAAAAAAGGCATATTTTCATCGGGCAATGTAACCAGCCTGCAGATAGCAGGCATATATCCATTGGCAGACCATCTTGTTTTAAGATGTAATACTAAAGGAGAGCTGTCGCTAAAAATAGATGCTCTTGAGCTTTCATTGTAGGATTGCTATACTTCCACAATACCATTTTTAATGGCATACATCACCAACCCCACTCTTGATTTTAGCTTTAGCTTGTCAAATAACATATTCCGGTGATCTTCTATCCTCCTGGTGCTCACAAACATTTTTTCGGCTATTTCCTTATACGATAAATCGGAACAAACCCATTTTAAGAACTCCCTTTCCTTATCCGTTAGCACAGCCGTATTGTCCGAAATATCCACGTTTTTATTCAGCCCGCCAATAATTTTCCCGGTGATATGTTCAGATAAATAGAAGTTTTTTTGCATTACCGATTCGAGTGCAAGCTCCAGTTCTTCCGGTTCGGCCGTTTTCATAATGTACCCCTTTGCGCCCATCTTTAACATACGGATAATGGTATTTTCATCGCTGAACATAGAGAGTGCCAGCACTTTTATCTGGGGGTAGTTTTTATACAGCCATTCTGCTGTTTCAAAGCCATTCATACCAGGCATGTTTACATCCAGCAAAATAATGTCTGGTATCATTTTTTTCCTGATCCTCTCTTTCAGCTCCTCTCCGTTCTGAGCATCAAAATAGGCCGTAAACCTGGCAAAAGAATCAATAAGCTTACACAATGCGTTGCGTAACAACGTATGATCGTCTACCACCGCCACCTTTATTTTAGAGATATTATTCGGCATAATCTGACTTATTCTTTGTTCTACGCCCTACTCAAAGGTACTTCCATATTTACAGTTGTTCCCTTTCCGGGTTGGCTGTTAAATACCATTTTTGCCCCTATCAGCTTTGACCTGTTCAGCATGCTTTTTAGTCCTACCCCATTTAAAGGAGATGTTGAATCTTTCTTTTCCTGCAAGCTAAATCCCACCCCGTTATCCTTCACTGAAAAAAGAAAAACATCTTCCGATGTGTAATTCAGTGAAATAATCAATTGGGTTGCCTTAGCGTGTTTCAGGATATTGTTTACCAGTTCCTGGAAAATCCTGAAAATGAATATCTCTTTCTGTTCACCCAACCTGTATTCTTCTCCCCGCAAATCAAACTTTACCTCCATAAGCCCGGTTTTGCGTAAAGTTTCCAGGTCAAACCTGATGGATTCAACCAGGCCTATTTGTGCTATCCGGTCCGTATGGAGACTTTTGGTCAGGTCGGCAAGGTCGTATACCGCTTTATTCAATACATCCCTTATATGCTGCAGCGGGGCATAGGCCTGGTGCTCTTTTTCCAGCGGCAGCACTGCCAGCGAAAGTTTAACCACAGATAATACCTGGCCAATATTGTCATGAAGCTCCTGTGCTATGGATTTAAGGGTTGTTTCCTGTATTTCCAGTTGCGATTTCAGTAGTTCCTGGTCGTATTCCTCCTTTAACCTCGTCAGCTCTTCTTCCTGTTTATGCTGCTTTCGTTGATATAAGAATAATATCGTTACTATAAAACCAACAAGAACAAGAGCCAACAAGCCTCCCATTACAATTAAGAAGAGAATTTCCTGATTCTGATCCTGCATAAAAAGGCAACGATAAAGGATGAATATAATAAAATATTTGAAAGGGATAAAAGGGAAAGTATATAACGTACAATAATGTCAGATGGACTGTAAAAATAATTGATGAGTGAAAATAACGGAAAGCTGCAGCTATAAAAAAAGAGCAGCCCTGAGGAAAGCCAAAAAGCAGGCTCTCTTTTTAAATCAATAGATTTTTCAGATTGGAATAGCTCGTAAAAATAATAGATGGCGGCCAGAACTATTAAAATGCTTCCTATTCCTGCTGTAAAGGTGTGATATTGTTTTCCCGTTTGGATAAACAGTTTGTTAGCTACAAAAGATAGAGGGTATATCCAGAGACAATTATTGAGTATTTTTTTCACTTTTTGATTACCTATTATCTGACTGAACATCCACAAATAAAAAACAAATTCGATGGTGGTAAAAACATTATAAAGATTAGTTGTATTGATACCTCTATAAGACATCCGCATACCTATGAACTCTACAGCAAATGTTACAAATAAATAAACGGGGAAAAGGCGTAAAAATTGGGGAGGCTTGGTGCTTTGGAAACATGCAAGTGTACTAGCTAAAGCAGCCAGGAATATGAAAATAATATATGCATCCCCAAACATTGCATTGCAATATAACTTTAAGAGTCAATACGTGACAATAAAAAAACCTCTTGTACAAGAGGTTTTTTTATTATTAATTATATGATAACGCTTAAATGATCAACATACCGTTTTCTCCCTTATCTACCAAAGCGGTACCAATGTCGCCCCATGTATCGGCGCCTGTTGGTTTTGGAGGAGGAGGGCATGCAGGCGGGCATATTCTTCCTGCATTGTAAGCAAGAATTTTAGGGCCGTTTTCTCCCGGGATATATACATCCCTTTGACCAAGACCATTTTCCTGTTCCTTGCTCCTGGTAGCTACCATCACAATGGTTTGCCTTCCTGCATACTCAGGTTTTTCCGTGTAGTTTTCAGGATAGGCAGCAAAACAGAATTTTACGCCATCGGCCGAATTTGATTTAGCGGTAGCCAAAAAATCTTCCAGCTCTTCTATACTATACCAAACAGTTAATGAATCTTCTTTACCAATACGCTCAGAATTCTGGGCCCATCTTTCCTGTTTGTATGTTCTGATTACGGTGTTTACATGTTCGGTGGATACGTACTTTCCTACTTTAAGGGTTTTTTTCTCAATTGTAAGCATGACATAAATGGTTTAAGTGAATTAAAAAATAAATTCACTATAAAGCTAGCAACAGAAAGAGCGAAAGCATGCATACAAAAACATGTAATTCAATCAATTATGAATTAACATTATTCATACTAAAAAGACAAACAATAACAAATGCTAATTTTTTTTAAAAAAAACCGTTTTTTATAGGTAAAAAAACCGTTTAAAAACGGTAGCAAAAATACCGTTAAAAAACGGTAGTAAAATACCGCTAAAAAACGGTAGTAAAATACGGTGTTTTATTTGAGGGCAGTTATTCTATTTTACCTGACCTTTAGTGTATATAGTACATGCTCCAAGCATTCAAAGTAAAAACCAAAGCAATAAGTGCAATATACCTATTGCAATATCCTGTAAAAATTCATTGATCGAAAAACCGGTGCAAATTTCAAAAAATACCCGAGTTTGTTTTTAAGTATATGCTTATATGCAGTAAGCTACCAGTAAACCTTATCCTTTTTTTTTGCTACCAGCTGTTGCTCACCTGTAAAAACGGTTAAGACCGGAAGGAATAATTTACTTAGACCGCGCGCTAAAAAATAAGGAAAAGACACCCAACATCTTATTTGTTCCGTATGTAAATACAATGGAAGCCGCGATCCGGGTATTTTATTCCATTTTTTTGCTTTTAAATGTATAGTTCCGTTGCGTAAGGTAGCTGAATGAAATAACAATGGCGGTAGTAACAATTTTTGCAATGGTAGGGTACATATGAAACCGCTCTACAAACAGCTTGATAAACAGGTAATTCAGCAACACACATATTACTACCAGCATAAAATAACGGAACAGTTGTATCCTGCCCCGCAGATGCGACCCCGGAAAAACAATATTGCGCATGAGATAAAAGCCAATAGGGAAGGTAATAATAAAAGATATCATAAAAGCCGCTATATAAGGGCTTATACTTATTACAGGCGTATGAACTATTTGCTTTTTCAGGATAAAATTATACGAAACAAAATAGATCAGTATATCCAGCAACGTATTTCCGCCCCCGCAGGCTATATATCGAAAGGTTTGTTTATCCAGTAATTTTCTCACAGGAACATACAGGGAATCGAGCAGACTTGTAATGATCTTTTTCAAAACTTGAAGAAAATTATACCGTATTACAATCAAAAATAATACAAACTCATGCAAGGTAGGGGAGCCTGCGAAAATGTGATGTTTTTTTTCGACCAAAAACAAAAAAGAGGCAAAATGCCTCTCTTTCGCTCATGATTATTAATGGGGCAATTGCCTTATGTATTTATTATACACGCTACTGCTTCACGTATTGTACTTCCGCCTGAATTTTTACCTCGTCGCCCACTACTACCCCACCGGCTTCCGTAACGGCGCTCCAGTTCAATCCATAATCTTTCCGGTTTATTTTACCGGTAACTGAAAAACCCGCCTTAACCTGTCCGTAAGGATCTTTTACAACGCCTCCTGCCTCTACCTGCAGCTTAACCGGCCTGGTAATACCATGTAAGGTAAGGTCTCCGGGCAATTCAAAATCGCCTTCTCCCGTTTTCTTAAACCCGGTACTTTTAAAAGTAAACTCCGGGTATTTTTCCACATCAAAAAAGTCTGCGCTTTTCAGGTGCCCGTCTCTTTGTTCATTACCCGTGGTTATTGAATCAACCTTACCGGTAAACAGTATTTTGGCAGTATCAAATGCTTCCCCTTCCGTTTCAACTTCCGAACTAAAGCTTTTAAAGCTGCCTGTTACATTTGTGATCATCAGGTGCCTGATCTTGAATTCAATTTCGCTGTGAGCGGGATCTATTACCCATTTTGTTGTAGACATACAAGATATTTTTGAGGTTTTATAAAATTTGATTGAATGTAAAAGCTGAAACAGGTTTGCGGGTTCGCGCGGCAAGCTCCCGGTGCTTTAATCCTTCAGGTAAATCATCGGGACTGCCAGCGTATCCTACCGCCATCACAACCACAGGATGCAGCCCTTCGGATAAATTCAACTTTTGCTTTAAAGCTTCCTGGTGAAAGCCGCCCATCATATGTGTATGTAAGCCTAAAGAAACGGCTCCAAGACTTATTGCATAATTTGCCATTCCGGTATCATGCAGGGCGCTATTGTTAGGATTGCCGTTATTAATAAACGTATCGCGCATAATACTCACGATCAGCAATGGCGCCTTGCCCGCCCATGATTGATTTCCAGGAAAAAGAGTTTCCACTATATCCGAATGAAGCTGCTGGCCCTTGCCGGCATATACATACATCCATGGCTGCTCGTTCATAGCGCTGGGCGCCCACCTCGCCGCTTCAAACAGCTCAGTTATTTTTTCCGGCTCCACTTCTTTGTTTGAAAAAGCCCGGATGCTCCGTCTTTCTTTTATAAGAGATATTACAGGTTCTTCTGCTGGTATGTTCATATTGCTATAATTTGATATTCGTAATATTTCAATGTTTAAACATCAATTCAATAAATATGCCACTTCTTTCTCCTGACATTTTGGCGTCAGAAATTCTGCCGCTTAACAAGAGAAATAAAATATTAACTTGAGACTTTAAAAACTTAAAAAGCGAATGCTATGATCAAGTTACAAGTAATTGGAAATCTGGGTAAGGATTGCATTACCAACACAGTAAATGGAAAATCGGTTATTAATTTTAGTGTAGCCCACACCGAAAAGTTCCGCGACTCCTCGGGGCAGCAAAAAGAAAAGACTACCTGGGTGGAGTGTGCTTACTGGACAGACAGGACCGGGATTGCTCCCTACCTGAAAAAAGGCACACAGATATATGCGGAAGGCGCACCGGAAGTAAGAACATTTACCAGGAATGACGGCACTTCGGGCGCTTCGCTTACCATGAGGGTGTTTAGCATACAATTGCTTGGCAGCGGTGGACGTGGCGATTCGGCAGGAGGCGCCGGCTACAACCAGGAGGCAACAGCTCCTGTTAACCAGGGAGACATGCCGGTTACATCAGATGATCTTCCTTTTTGATGTGCTAAAAACATTGGGTATGCCCAATAAAGCGTAAATGCAACTTATAAAGCATTTACGCTTTTTTTATTTGCAGGCCAATGTAAATGGTAACCGCTATGGAATAATGTCCTGCAGTATCTTTTCGTTTACCCGCACCGGGTATTTCTTTTTCAGGGATCGTACCCAATTTTGTTCAAGCAGGCTTTGGTAATCGCTTATCACCAAACCCTTAGCCTCTTCAAAGCTCTTTTGAGCAGCATCGTTGTGTTTTGCTATAATATATAGTAAGCTTATGGTACCCCCGCTTCCATCGCCAATCAGTTCAACTAGCTGTCCTGCCGGTATATCGTCTGTATAACCCGGCAGCAGGTCTGTTTCGAACCTGGCAGAATCAGCAATTATTTTCCCGGAAGACGCTTCGGAAATAGTTCTCCAGTTTTTTATGTACCCGTCAGGAGCAGCCCGCATTTCCTCCGCCGTTCTTTTATCCACCGCTGTAAAAAAAACAGCATTTACACTGGCTCCCCACACATATTTTGCCTTGTTAGATTCATACAGCTTTTTTAGCCCCGCCTGGTCTTCGGCTCCTTTATTCCATACCTGTCTTTCCATTATTTCAAACAACTGGTTGCCCTCCGCAAACTCTTCCAACTGGTTTTTGAACGCAGGGTTATACTCCTCCAAATGATCTTTATAATATATTCTTGCAATGGAAGCGGCATACCGGCGCAATATGGCTTCGTAAGGCAACCTGACACCCACCCTGTAGTTATTCCGGATAGTATGGATATGCTCCCACCAGTCTTTCAGCCTTTTCTTTTCACTGCCAAGCGAAAAAACAACGGTTTCGGATGTTATATTTTTAACAGGTAAATAGCCCGGGTTCACCAGCAAGCTGTCTGTAACCTGCCACAGCAGCTCTTTATCCTTAAAAACAACATTGTATTGCAGCAGCTTCAAAATTGTATCGTCCTGCTTTTCGTTTGCCAGTTTCATGCGGGAGTCCTGCAACACACTATTTTTAAATAAGCTGAGTATTTGAGTAGTATCTGTAGCAGGCGGTATATGCGCCAGGCGCTTTACAATATGAATACCATATTCCGTTTCAAACGGTAAGGTATACTCTCCGTCATTTTTCAGCTCTGTAACCGCCTTCTCAAAAGCTGCATCGTACCTGCCAATGCTAAAATCAGGATTCAGCATGCCTCCCGTGGATGAAACATTGAACCCGGAGCTGAATTGTTTTGCCAGCAACTCCATTGAGGTCCCTTGCTGCAAAGCCCGGTATAGTGAGTCGGCACGCTTCTTTAATACCTGCTTTTCGCCTGTTGTAATTCCCGGCGGGTACGATAATAATATTTGTGCGGCCTTCATCCTTCCGAAACCGGGACGTTCATCTGTTTTCATCAATATATGATAACCCGCATTACTTTTACAGGGCGCTGAATACGCTCCCTTTTTTAATTGATAGGCGATACTCTCTAATTGATAAGGCAATGTAAAAACGGTAATATACCCTATATCTCCTTTATTTATTTTTACAGATGGATCCAGCGAATACTTTTGAGCGACCGTTCCAAAGTCTGCACCTTGTTGCAACTCGCGATATGCTTTTTGAATATTTGCAGATGCATTAGCAGTATCATCCGGTTCTAATGTAAAAAAAGTAGCAGGCCCATTTACGTAACCGGGGTTAAAGGGAATAAAAATATGCGATACCCTTACATCCCGAAGACTGCGGGTAAATGCTTCCCTGCATAGAGCCTGTATAGCGCTGTCGTCGGAAAGATAGTCTTCCTCAATTTGCCGGCGAAAATTGAGCAGTTCATTTTTTTGAGCAGCAGAAGTGTCCAGCTTCATGTCCTTTGCAGCCTGCACCTTTAATTTAAACGCTATATACAGGTCCAGGTAATCGCGCATTGCCTGCGGTGAGTGGTCGCCGGGATTGTTCTTATAAAAGGCGCGAAGAAACTCATCCTTATTTACCGCATGTTTGCCATAGGTAAAAAGCGTTTGCGCATACAGGGATATTCCACCAAACAGCAGGCAACTTATAATAACAAGTTTCTTCATAATTCAGAAAGAATATAATGATTACAGTCTCCGGCTTAGAACTACTGTTGCTTCATTTTAACCTGCAGGAAATCGTCCATCTGTTCGTGATTCAGCTTTTTTGCCACAATATTCTTATCCTTGTCAAGCAAATACAAAACCGGGGTTTGATACACGTCAAACAACTGCTTGTAGCTGGGCTTGCCGGCGGCATATTCCGCGTCTTTTACTTCAGGCAACTGGTATACATGTATCCAGTCTTTGAGCTGATGCTCGCGAATAAATTTCAACCAGGCTTCTTTGCCTCCATCCGTCATTACTCCATATATTTTTATTCCCTGCTGTTTCCATTTATGCTGAAAAAGCGAATCCAGCCTGGGCACTTCAACCTGGCAGTGACCACAGGTGGGATCCCAAAAACATACTACCGTGTAAGGGGCATTAACGCTATACAATGGTCTTGATTTACCTGTTGTATCTACCATATCCATATTGGCGGCTTTTTCACCAATCAAATTAGCCATCAGGCTATAAGCCCTGTCAAAAACAACCTTCCTGTAATTTTCATTCAACCAGTAATCGGCCTTGCCCGGCGCATAGTACCGTTCAAATAAATTTACAAACACAGCATCCTGCCCCATATAGGCAGGGTTAATGTATTTTTCGGTAAGCGTGGAAAGGATGACTTTAAACATTTCCTTATTCGGTTGCGCGGCATCAATTATTTTATTGGCTGCCTTGCTTAAAGTATCAGGATGCTGAATAAGGACGGAATTAAAATAACGTTGCAGCTTAGGCTCAAATACAGGTGTACGGGCCAATCTTTCATCTGTAAACGATACGCCATCCCAATAATGCTGCTTATAGTACTGGTAAGCAAACGCAGAGTCGTATTTCCCTCCCGGGTGTTTCGATGCCTCGGGCACTTGGGGTTCCTGCAATACGTTAAAGATAGCAGTAAGTAAATGTGCAGGATGAGCTTTTGCGAACTGCTCGCGATATTCCTGCATTTCACTGTTCAACTTTGCTATTTCCAACCTGATTTTTACAGAATCCGGGTGGGCGGCATTATCCTTTAGCTGCTTTTGCAACGCGTACATGCGTTTGCCTTTTTCCTGGGCCATTTTTTGGTATGCCTGGAAAAGGTCATTATCACCAGACCCCGTAAAGTTAGTAGTACCAATAATATCGCTGGTATCTGCACTTACGGAAAAAAACTGCTGCTTATCCACCAGCATTTCAAACCACCCGTTCTTTTGCGGAAAAATAACCATGTACACGCCACCCATCAGCTTTTCCTTACCTGAAAAAACAACTTCGCTTTTGCTGTTGATGGCCACAGAATCTATAATATATTGTTTGGCGCCGAAATGGTGCCCGAGATAAAGGAATCCGCTGCTGAATGGCTTAAGAGTTACTTTGATCTGGTAACCATTCTGGGCGAACGAGGACAAAAAAAACAGGAATGAGAACAAAAATAGTATACGTGTCTTCATGTCGTAATAAAACCTGATTCACAAATCTATTTAAAAAGCATGTTGATTTACAGCAATTAACGTACTATTTGGAATTTTGTTGGATAGTATCTGTAAATAATATGTTATTACAAAATTAGCACAGCAGGAAAAGATGTTTGTTTTTATTGATAAAGCAATAAAAAGGATATATAGCAGTTTTTGGTTGTCCTGCTCTGTGTAACTCATATTTATTGCATATAATTGTATTTATTCTTTGTTCCTGAACCTCAAATCGTTGCCATGAGATTGAAGCATTCCCTTGCCACTATTGTATCTGTTCTTTTATGTGGTATTACTTATTCGCAAACCATTGACCTTTCCAAGGCCATTATTTGGGCAGATGATGCAAAAAACATATCGCTTGCCCGGCAGGTACAGGTGCTTAAAGAAGAAGTAGAAAAAAGAACTGGACTGGAGCTGGCATCTGCTTCCAAAGTACCGGAAGAGGAACAATCCGCTATATACCTTTTAACAACAGGCAGGGAATCTAAACTGCCCAAAAGCATAAGGGCTTTGGTAACCGCTATGCCCCAGCCCGGCAACGATGGCTTCAGACTGCTTGTTATTAAAGAAAAGGCATCGGTTATAATTGTTGGAAAAGATGCCCGAAGCGTATTGTTTGGCATTGGAAGACTGTTGAGAAAGTCGTTTATGCACCAGGGTGCGTTTCTTGCACCGGATAATGTATCGCTTGTAAGCACTCCTGCATACCCGATAAGGGGGCACCAGCTTGGCTATCGCCCTAAAACCAATTCGTACGACGCTTTTTCGGTGCAGCAATTTGACCAGTATATAAGAGATCTGGCTTTGTTCGGCGCCAACAGCATTGAAATAATGCCCCCGCGCACCGACGATGACGATAGCAGCGTGCATATGAAATTATCGTCGTTTAAGATGATGGTGGAGCAATCGCGCATTTGCAAAAGCTACAACCTTGATGTATGGATGTGGTACCCGAATATGGGAGAAGATTATACCAGCCGTGAAACCCAGCGGAAGGAAATGGCAGAACGGCTGGAAGTGTTTGCCGCACTGCCTAAGCTCGATCATTTGTTTGTTCCCGGCGGCGACCCCGGTGATGTGGAGCCGGACGTATTGTTCAAATGGCTGAATACCATGTCTATTGGTTTGAGGCAGTATCACCCCAACGCAAAAATATGGGTATCGCCGCAGGTATTCCGCCCCACGCAAAAATGGTTCGACGATTTTTTCCGTCATGTAAACAGCGGCAGTTATTCCTGGTTTGGCGGTGTGGTATTTGGCCCCTGGGTTAAAATACCTATAGAAGAACTGCGTAAGCTGGTAAAGCCAGAAATTCCTATCAGGAGATATCCTGATATTACGCATAGTCTTAGCTGTCAGTATCCTGTTCCCGACTGGGATCTTGCATATGCAATGACGTTAGGAAGAGAATGTATCAATCCACGGCCGGAAGATGAAAAACATATACACAATGTATTTGCGCCTTATGCTTCGGGCAGCATCAGTTATTCGGAAGGCACCAATGATGATGTAAACAAATTTGTGTGGAGCGACCAGGATTGGGATCCTGCTACGCCTGTAATAGAAACGATGCGTGATTATGCGCGGTTGTTTATGGGAACAGATATAACCGAAGCAGCGGCAAGAGGCATTATGATGCTGGAAAATAACATCAGGGGCGCTTTGCTTACCAATACAACGGTAGATGAAACCCTGTTGCACTGGCAACGGCTTGAAAAAAATGCAACACCTGAGCTGAAAAAAAACTTCCGGTTCCAGATGTGTGTGCTGCGGGCTTACTACGATGCGTATGTAAAGCAAAGGCTGATTTACGAAACAGCGCTGGAAGCACAGGCAAGGGATATATTGCAAAGCGCCACTCCCGAAAACGCACAACTGTCCGTATTAAAAGCCAAAATCATACTGGAAAAAGCCCAAACCGAACCGGTTGGTACAGCGCTGAAGGAAAAATGTTTTGTGCTGGCTGATTCACTTTTCAGCAGTATAGGCGCGCAGCTTACCATTGAAAAACATGGCGCTATGCCCGGCAGGGGAAATTTTATTGACAATATTGACATTACTTTAAATGACGCGGTATGGCTGAACGACCAGTTGAACGCTTTTGAAAAAATTTCGGACGAGCGTGCCTGTTATAACAAAATACAGGAATTATTGCATCGCACCGACCCGGGACCCGGAGGGTTTTACGATCACTTTGGCAATCCGCGCAGCAAATACAGGATCGTTTCCGGTAAAACCCGGGCAGAAGATCCCGGCAGCCTGCAATCGCCCCGCATCAGCTTTGGAGTTGGGATCATTGGGGAAGAATGGGTGCATGAAGTAAGATCACAGGGCTTTTCGGGGCAGGCTACGCCCGGCGCCTGGATGAGCCAGATCAATACATTGTACGACACGCCGCTGCAAATAAAATATACAGATCTTGACACAACCGCCGGCTATACAATGCGTATTACCTATACCGGCAGGTTCCGTTCTAAATTAAGACTGGTTGCCAACAATGATATTGTGATCCACGATTTTATAGAAACAGGCACAAAGCCGATGTATGAATTTGATGTTCCCCGGTCAGCAACTTCATCCGGCACAGTAACCTTTAGCTGGACCTGCGGCGAAGGACAAAGAGGCTCGCAGGTTTGTGAAATTTGGCTGATGAGGAAATAGGAACTATGCTATTTGTTATTTTGCTTTTTATACGGCAATAATATTTGTTGCTTTTTACCCAAAAATAAAAAGCCGGAAAGGAGGGTATATTTGCTATCCGATTCAATACTATTTTACCACCTGTTGTTGTAATTATGAAAAAAAAGACTTTGTTTTTGCTAAGCGGGGGCATAGCCCTTATGCATGCTTACGCGCAGGATAAACTGGCAGATGCCAATAATGAATTTGCTTTTACTATCTATAAGGCTGCCAAACCAGATACGGCTAACTTCATTATTTCCCCGTTCAGCTTGCACATTGCATTGTCCGCTCCCAATGAAGGGGCAAGATCAACTACACGAGCGGAAATGGATAGCCTTTTGTGCATCCGTAATCTGTCACAAAGGAATGATCTGTACAGCGCCCTGATAAAAAGGACAACCATGCTGAAAGATTCCGGCTTTTATAAATGCCCGGAATGGTCGGACAACAAGTCTGCTGAGGGAAACGAGCTTTACCTGGCCAATTCCTTATGGATCAATAATGACCTTATAATCAACGATACCTTCAGGCAAACAATCGGGGAGAAATACCATTCGGAATTCCGTTCTTTCGACAGGAGTAATATCATAACAGCAAACCAGGAGCTGAACAAATGGGTATCCGGAAAAACAAATAATAAAATAAAAGAAATATCCGGACTTAACCCGGATATCAAACTAAGCATCATAAATGCCATTTATTTTATGGGAGAATGGGACAGCCCTTTCGAGAAGAAAAAAACCAGGGCGAAAATTTTTCGCACCATTGATAAGAATAAGGTGAGGATTGATTTTATGAACAAAAGGGCCTGGTACAGGTATTACGAAGATGACGACATCCAGGCTGTTACATTGGATTATAAGTGTGACCAGTTCTCCATGATAGTTTTGCTGCCGCATGACAGATACGGGATTAATCAAATAGAGCCCCGGCTAAACCATGACTATTTATCACGCATAATAGGATCAAGGGGAGGAAGCGAGGTTATCCTTTCATTGCCGAAATTTAAAATTGAAACCGAGCTGTTGCCCAAACCTGCCATGCTCCGGATGGGTTATACTGAGATGTTTTCCGATAAGGCCGATTTTACCGGGATATCAGGTGATCCATTAAAGATTGACGAGATCATCCATAAAACTTTTATTGAACTGGATGAAAAAAGAACCGAAGCGGCAGCAGTGTCAAAGGTTGACATGGTGATAACAGGATATGGCGGCGGAGAGCCTCCACCACCACCGGTACCAAAAGTTTTTAATGCCAACCATCCTTTTGTTTTCCTCATCGTTGACAATCGTACCGGTGTAATTATTTTTATAGGCAGGTTCGTAAAATAATACCTTAACGCCGCTTAACAATTTCATCCATTATCCAGTTTGCCCGTGCGCCGGTCTCGCCTGTGCCGGGGCATTTTCCTTCTCCTCTTAGTTCTTTCACAATGGTTTCCAGCAACGGTTGCTGCACATGTGGCGGATAAGGCACCTCATATTGCTGAGTGCCTTCAGCAGTCTCTACCTTTATAAGGCTGCTCTCAAAAAAAGAAAATATGATCTTTCCTTTTGAACCGATCAACTGCGACTGGTCAATACGCTGCTCTTTATTAACAGTATAGCACCAGCTTCCGTTGCCCAGTATACCGTTCTCAAACTCAAAGTTGGCTACTACAATATCATCGGCAGGATACAAGCCCGCCTGGTTGCGTGCAATACCCCGGGCATATTTTATTTTGCCCAAAGCATACTCCAGGAAATCAAACTGGTGAGACGCCAGGTCGTGAAAATGCCCGCCGCCCGATATTTCCGGGAACACCCTCCACCGCGGCTTTGGGTTTTCGCCTGTTTCTTCATCGTAAGGCTGCCAATGGAGTAAAATATTTACGAGACGGATCTCTCCTATCACTCCTGAATCAATCAGCGCTTTCAATTGTACAAAATAGGGTAGCGTTCGCCGGTAGTAGGCAACAAATACAGGCACACCGGCCTCACGTCCTAACCGGTTAATCTCCTCACATTCCGCAAAATTCCTGGCCATGGGTTTTTCAATGTATACCGCCTTACCTGCTTTGATAGCTTTAGCGGCATATTCCAAATGCACATCAGGCGGAGTGGCAATATAAACCGCATTTACCTCATCATCGGCTATTAACGCATCTACATCGGTATACCAGCGTGGCACCCCGTGTCTTTTGGCGTAATCTTCCGCTTTTTCTTTTTGTCTTGCCATTACAGCCACCAGCACGGAATGCGCTATTTTATTAATAGCGGGTGCGCCGCTTTTCTTTTCGGTAACATTGCCGCATCCTATCATCCCCCATTTTATTTCGTGCATATAGGTATGTAATTGTGAAAAGTTAAAGATGAAAAAATAATCCTTGTCAGCAAGGCATAACCTGCCGGGAAGGAAGGTACTATACTACAGGCACTTCTTCCTGAACCGTGTTGTCACCCGGGGTAATATCTCCTACAGCTTCTTTAATAACGCGCATGTCAGCCTGTAACTTCTGACTAAACAACGCAATATCTGAGCTATGCACTATTATATTTACCCCTTCCTTTATCCATCGCAATTGTCTTTGCGGCTCCAGTGAAAAGTGAATACCGATGGAAAGCCCCATTTTTCGTGTTGTCCGGATAATATAGGTAACTGCTTTTTCAAATTCAGGATGATCGTATTGCTCGGGTATACCCAGGCTGATAGAAAGATCATGCGGACCGATAAAAACGGCATCCAGGCCGGGAACACTCAAAAGCTCTTCCAGCTTTTCCATGGCCGGCACGCTTTCTATGTTTGCGATTGCTATATTTCCGCGATTATAATTCTCCAGGTACTGTTGCATTTCGCCACTCAGTTCTTTTTCGCCATTTAATACCTGCTGCAATATTTCGCCTTTCAGCGGCCGCAGCTTTGTTGCGCCAACCAGGTCCCGTATCTGCTCCACCGATTCAAGATAGGGCGCTATTACTCCTTTTGCGCCTGCATCAATGGCCTGGCATACAAGGTAAGGATCAGGCGAAGGAATGCGCAAAACAGGTGTAATATCATATGCCTGCATGACCTGGCACATTTTAGCCATCTCATTTCTGTGAATGGGAATATGTTCCGTATCAATAAAGGCAAAGTCTAATCCCGATTTTTTAAATACCAGCGGCCACCCTGGTGAAACCGATGTAAGACAGGTGCCATATACATTTTTTCCCTGCTTTAATTTCTGAAGCATAATTATAGTTTATGACTGTAATATTGTTGTTTATTCAAACGCCAATCGTATCAATAGTTCATTTTATTTTTTCCGGATCTACCACTACATACCTTATAGACTTGCCGTTTTTGGATGCATGATGCGAGTAGGTCATATGCAGCAACCCATCAGCGCCCTGTATAAGAGCCGGATAAGAATAGCCGCCTTCGTTTTTAGGATGATCTTCTATACGCATTTTCCATTTCCAGGTTTTGCCTTCATCATCCGACAAAAACAAGCTCAGCCTGTACCTTCCATCGTCTATATCATTTCCTAAAAAAGCCCATTTGCCATTTTTCAATACGCATACTTCCACACTTGCCGTATTTGGTATTCCGGTTTTATAAGCAGGCGTCCAGGTTTTACCCTCGTCTGCCGATTCGCTGTATTGTACTCTTGAAGGATCATCACCACTGTCACGCATATACGCTGCTATGGTACCATCTTTTTTCTCAGCCAGGGCAGGCTGAATAGGTCCCCTCCCAACAATAGGCAAGCCCGCCTGCCAGGTGGTACCATCATCATCAGAAACAGCTACCAGCGACAGGTTTAATCCGTCAGAATACAGGGGCAATAATATTTTCCCTTTAGTAGTAATAAGAGGTTTGATCCTTGTCATCCAGCCAATGCTCCGTTTGCGTAAATCTTTGCTTGCTTCAATGATCATGTCATCGTACGATGGTGCATATTCAGCCCAGGCAACACTCCTTTTGGGCAACTGTTTGAATTTTTTTGCTACTTCATCTGCAAATTCATTGCCCGGTTTCAGCAAAATATTATCCTGCCATTGCCAAACAGGCGCCCCGGCTTTAAGATAACTGACAGAGGTACGAACACGCAGTATGGAATATTCCCAACGGTTGGATTGAACCGCTATCCAAACCAAAAACAATTTGCCGGACTTATTTAAAAATAATACGGGGTTACAGTCGGGCAAGCCCGGTGTATCTGCCATTTCAAAAGGTTCACTCCATGTTTGCTCTCCTTTTTTTAACCGGGCGCCCATGATCTTTACATCATCTGCCGTTCTTTCGCCGCTGCCATAAAACCACGCAGCCAGGTAATCGCCATTAGGCAGCGCTACTAAAGTACTGGCATGCACGTGTTTTTCCTGGGGTGGAAAAATCAAACCTGAACGGATAACCGGTGATGACTGGGCCAAAACAAAAGAAACACACCATACCAGAACGGCGGTAAGCATTATTTTTCGCATTGTACTAGTGGTTGTAATTACAACTCATCCACATCCCGGTACAGGTAAAGCCTGTTCCTGAGTTCGGCCATCTCCTGTTGCATACGTTTCATCCTATCCAGCAGGTTCGACACCACTCCAATACCTTCAACATTGAGCTCCAGGTCGCGGTGAAGGCGGATGAATTTTTCAAGCTCACTCAATTGCCCGGTATGTATAAATTGCTTTTCCTCCAAAGAGACCATTTCAATCAGTCCATACTCATGCAGTCTGTCTAGGAAGGATACCTCAATATTATAATGAATGCAACATTCATCCCTTAAAATAAGATCATTGGTAACTGGCATACACTTGTTTTTAATTGGACAATTGAGCAAGCTCTTTAAACAGCTCTTTCTGTTTTTCTGTAAGATTTACAGGCAGCTTCACATTCCAGGTAATGATCAGATCCCCGGCTGCGCCATCTTTCTTGTATACGGGAAAACCTTTTCCTTTTAGTCTTGTTTTTGCCCCGTTTTGTGTACCGGCATTTACTTTTAATTTGACTTTGCCGTCAAATGTGTCAACAACTTTTTCGCCACCCAATACTGCGGTATATAAATCCAGTTCAACGGTAGTATACAAGTCATCTCCCAGCCTTTTAAACACAGGGTCTTCTGTTATATGAAATGTAATATAAAGATCCCCGGCAGGGCCACCGTTAACGCCCGGGGCGCCATGTCCCTTCAGTTTAATGGTTTGTCCATCGGCAATACCTGCAGGAACAGTGATCCTTACGTTCTTATCGTTTATGGTAAACGTACGCTGATGCGTAACCGAAGCCTCCTTTAATGTAAGCTGCATTTCTGCATTGTAATCCTGCCCTCTGAATTTTGCCTGCCGGCTTCGGCCGCCGCTTTCCCCAAATCCGCCGCCTCCTCCAAACATACTGTTGAAAAAGTCAGAAAAATCTCCCGACGAAAAGTCTTCCGATGAAAACCCTTCGCCATACGACGATCTTCCCTGTGAATGGGCGCTCCTGCTTTGACGTGATTGCTGCGCTTTTTCAAATTCTTCCGCATGCTTCCAGTTTTCACCATACTGGTCGTATTTTTTCCGCTTTTCAGGGTCGCTCAATACCTCATGCGCTTCATTGATCCGCTGAAATTTTTGATGCGCCTCCTTGTCATTCGGATTCAAATCCGGGTGGTATTGCCTGGCTAACTTCCTGTATGCTTTCTTTATATCTTCCTGGCTTGCACTTTTTTCAAGGCCCAATGCTTTATAATAGTCTATGAATTCCATATTGTCATCAATTCTAAAAAACGATCATAAATTTACTAAAACCCGGTAAAATACTTTCAACCCTATTTCTATATCCGCAGTGTGAATGTATTCATAAATTTGCATGATCGCTATGAAACTTTTTATCAAAAACATGGTTTGTCCGCGCTGTATAATGACGGTAAAGCAAATACTGGAACAACAGCATATTGATTATACATCTGTACTGTTGGGAGAAGTGGAAACACCTCAAACGCCTGATGATGAAAAGCTGCGACAATTGCAGCTGGCTTTCACGGCTGTTGGATTTTCATTGATAGATGATCGAAAAAGCAGGGTCATAGAACATATTAAAAAGATCATTATCGCTTATGCCCGGAATGAAGAAGGAGGAACCCCAACACAAAACCTTTCAGAAATACTCTCCGCCGCGCTCCATTACGATTACAATTATCTCAGCAACCTGTTTTCTGAAATAGAAGGTACTACTATTGAAAAATATCTTATTGCGCAAAAAATTGAACGCGTTAAAGAGTTGCTGGTATATGACGAGCTCACTTTAAATGAAATTGCCTGGCAATTGGGTTACAGCAGCACCGCCCACCTCAGCAACCAGTTTAAAAAAGTAACAGGGCTTACTCCTTCACACTTTAAACAGGTAAAAGAAAACAAACGCCGGTCGCTCGATGAAATATAACCCGTAAAAGCTGTAAACATTCCACTGAATTGTATAACGCTCCGGCTGTGCGTTGCCTGAACTTTGCTGTTCTAAAATGCATACTATATGCGAGATTACAGCAGCAATCATATCAGTTTGCCATTGGAAGGAGTAGACAGCGAACATTGTGCCCTTATTGTTGATAAGGGATTGAACAAGGTGGATGGCATTGTCAACCATCGTGTAGAGCTCAATAATAAGCAGGTGGTTATAGAAACAAACGGAGACCCGGCAGTATTGCCACAGGCTGTAAAAGCCATCCGTGACTTAGGTTATAATGTAACCACCGTAAAAAAGCACTATCCTGTTTTAAATATGAGCTGCGCTTCGTGCGCTGCCAGTTCGCAAAGCATACTGGAAAACCAGCCGGGCGTGGTAAAAGCAGAGGTTAACTATGCCAACACAAGCGCCGCAATAGAATACATCCCGGGAATGACGGATCCGGGGAAGCTAAGATCAGCCCTTCAGTCTGTCGGCTACGACCTGATGACAGATGAAACCGAAGATGCCAAAGATGAGCTAGAGAATATTCAACAAAAAAAGTTGAGCTCATTAAGGGCAAAAACGATCGCCGCCATCATATTCTCAGTTCCCCTTGTAATAATAGGCATGTTTTTCATGAACATTCCGTATGCGAATTATATTATGTGGGCGCTTGCCACTCCCGTGGTGCTGTGGATAGGAAGTGGCTTTTTCGTTAATGCATGGAAACAATTAAAACACAGGTCAGCCAATATGGACACCCTGGTAGCTTTGAGTACCGGAGTAGCTTATATTTTCAGCATATTCAACACCCTGTTTCCCGGGTTTTGGCATAGCAGGGGACTGCATCCGCACGTGTATTTTGAAGCAGCAGCGGTAGTGATCGCATTTATCCTCTTAGGGAAGCTCCTGGAAGAAAAAGCAAAAAACAATACTTCATCCGCGCTAAAAAAGCTGATAGGCTTACAGCCTAAAACGGTTACAGTGATCCATCCTGGTGGTCACCAGGTGCAGGTTCCCCTGGCTGAAGTGAACAAAGGAGCTGTTATACTGGTAAAACCTGGTGAAAAAATAGCGGTAGACGGGATTGTAACTGCGGGCAGCTCGTATATAGATGAAAGCCTGATCAGTGGCGAGCCGGTACCTGTTGAAAAAAGGAAAGAAAGCAAAGTTTTCGCCGGTACCATCAACCAAAAAGGCAGCCTGGAATTTATGGCTGAAAAAGTAGGCGGCGATACCCTGCTGGCGCAAATCATACAAATGGTAAAAGACGCGCAGGGCAGCAGGGCCCCTGTTCAAAAGCTGGTAGATAAAATAGCTGCAATTTTCGTTCCCATAGTAATAGGCATTGCTGTTATTACATTTATTACCTGGCTGGTATGGGGGGGAGAAAATGGGTTTACACAGGGATTAATGGCGATGGTTACCGTGCTTATTATCGCATGTCCCTGCGCGTTAGGACTGGCAACGCCTACCGCCATTATGGTGGGTGTGGGTAAAGGCGCTACTAATGGCATACTGATCAAAGACGCTGAAAGCCTTGAGCTTTCAAAAAACATCAACGTGGTGGTATTAGATAAAACAGGCACTATTACAGAGGGACACCCGGTTGTTACCAATACCTGTTGGACGGATGAAACCGGCACACATGCTGATATACTGTACTCCATTGAAAAAAAATCAGAACATCCGCTTGCGGAAGCCATTGTTCATCATTTACACGAACAGAAGGGAATAGCTGTAGATAAATTTGAAAATATTACAGGGCAGGGCATAAAAGCTACCGTGCACGATCATACCTGGCTGGCAGGGAACAAGGCATTAATGCACCAATACGGTATCAATATTCCCCTCAAAATTGAACAGGCTGCGATAGAATGGGAAACCAATGCGAAAACCGTAATATACTTTTCTGACGAACAGGCGGTAAAAGCAATTATTGGTATTGCAGATAAAATTAAACCTACTTCGAGGCGGGCGGTACATAAGTTACAGCAAGCAGGCATTGAAGTGCATATGCTTACAGGCGATAACGAAGCAACAGCCAGGGCTATAGCAAAAGAAGCCGGCATATTACATTTTAAAGCGAATGTGCTGCCCGGTCAGAAGCTGGAGTTTATAAAACAACTGCAACAGCAGAAAAAAACAGTAGCAATGGTGGGTGACGGGGTGAACGATAGTGCAGCGCTTGCACAGGCCGATGTAGGCATTGCAATGGGCAAAGGAAGCGACATCGCAATCGAGTCCGCGAAAATGACCATTGTTTCAGGCGACCTGGCTAAGGTACCTGAAGCCATCAGGCTATCGCGTAAAACAGTCAGTACTATCCGTCAGAATTTATTCTGGGCCTTTATTTATAATATGATTGGTATACCCATTGCGGCAGGCGTACTGCATCCCATAAATGGTTTTGTCCTTGATCCCATGATTGCCGGCGCAGCCATGGCGCTCAGCAGCATCAGCGTGGTAAGCAACAGCCTGCGATTAAAATGGTCATCATTATAACCACTACACTAAGCTATATTCTGTAAATGGTATAAATGATAGACATAATTATATAACATGAATGCCAGGCATCAAATTGAACTTTGCACGATAAAATACATGATATGAAAGAGATCACCTTTAAAACAAACATTAATTGCAGCGGTTGTGTAGCCAGGGTTACGCCATTGCTCAATGAAATAAAGACAATTAAGAGCTGGAACGTAAACGTACAGGATCCGGCTAAAATATTAACCGTTCAGGCAGAGGATGACGCTGAACCGGCAGTTACCCATGCAGTAAAAAAAGCAGGATTTACCATTGAGAAGATATGAGCACTATTTATCACCAATAAATAAATGTATATGAAAACTTTTGTTCTCGCAGCAATAGCAACGGCAGCTTCATTTACTGTAAATGCACAACAGGAAAGTTTTACGCAACTGCTTACTTCCTACTACAACATTAAAGATGCCCTGGTAGAAGCAGATAGTAAAAAAGCTGCCTCAAATGCAACAGCGTTCATTACATTGGCAGATGCAATAAATGGAGATTCACTAACAGAGCCGGGGCGAAAAATTTTCCAGTCAATAGTTATCAAACTACAAAAAGATGCAGAGCAAATAGCAGGCGGGAAGAATACCGAAACACAGAGAAAGCATTTTCAGGCACTGTCAGATAATATGTTCCTCCTGGCTGAATCCATTAAACTGAGCGATCAGCCCATCTATCAGCAGTACTGCCCCATGAAGAAAGCATATTGGCTGAGCAATGAACAAATCATTCAAAATCCATACTATGGAAAACAAATGCTGAATTGCGGAAAGGTTACCAAAACAATAAAGTAAGATGCCTTATTGTTTAAAGTTCTTGTATCGCCATACAAATTTATGCGAAATACCAGCATAATAATTGATTACTGTATGTTATGAAAACAGCGCTTATCCTGATAAGTATACTTTTGATTACAAACGAAATGTATGCTCAAAAAAAAGTACGGTACGATCTGTATGTGAAAGATACCATGGTACATTATACGGGAAAGCATGTGCATGCTATTGCCATCAATGGCGCTATACCGGCGCCGGAACTGCATTTTACAGAAGGAGATACCGCCGAAGTATACGTGCACAATCTTATGCCAATGGAAACATCGGTACACTGGCACGGACTGGTATTGCCCAACCGGTACGACGGGGTGCCTTATCTTACTACTGCTCCTATCCTTGCCGGCGAAACTAAATTGTTCACTTTTCCATTAGTGCAAAGCGGCACTTACTGGTATCATTCGCATACTATGCTGCAGGAGCAGAGTGGCATGTATGGAGCGTTTATCATTCACAAACGCAACGAAAAACCTGTGAAAGAACATACCATGCTGCTGAGCGACTGGACCAATGAAAATCCGCAGCAGGTTTTTCGCAGCCTGTATGCCGCTACCGACTGGTATGCCATCCAAAAGAAAAGCACGCAGAGCTACACAGAAGCCATTCGTGAAGGACATTTCAAAACCAAGCTTGCCAACGAATGGAAACGTATGCTCGCGATGGATGTAAGCGATGTGTACTACAATCGCTTCTTTAATAATGGAACAACAAGCGACAGCTTGCCGGATTTAAAAGCCGGCGATAAAATAAGATTAAGAATTGTTAACGGTAGTTCTTCTACTTATTTCTGGCTGAAATATGCCGGCGGTAAAATAACAGTCATTGCCAACGATGGAATGGATACAGAACCCGTAGCGGTAGACCGGTTAATAGTAGGTGTGGCAGAAACCTACGATGTGGAAGTAACCGTACCTCAAAACATGCGTTACGAGTTTCTTGCTACTTCAGAAGACCGTACTGGTAGTGTATCGCTCTGGCTGGGCAAAGGAATGGATGTGAAAGCGGGAGCGCTGCCACGCCTGAACTATTTTGAAGGTATGAAGATGATGAACAGTATGATGAAGATGAACGGGCAAATGGATGATATGGGTATGCAGATGAGCCTGCAGCAAATGGATATGAACGCGGTGATGTATCCTGAAATAACAGGGGAGGTAAAAAGCGAAAAGAAAGAAGGGAATGAGGTGGAAGAACATACAATGGATCACAGCAGTCACAAAACTCATAATGAAACAAAAGAAAATAAAATCACCGATCATTCTGCGCATGAAATTCATGCCAATGAAGATGACAACAACATAGTAACACTGAACTATACCATGCTTCGTTCCCCGGTTACAACCGTGCTGCCCGACGGCCCTGTAAAAGAGCTACGTTTTAATCTTACCGGCAATATGAACCGCTATGTATGGAGCATTGATAATAAAACCGTATCGGAAACAGATATGATACCCATTAAAAAAGGAGAAAATGTGCGCATTATACTGTATAACGGCACCATGATGCGCCACCCTATGCACCTGCACGGGCATTTCTTTAGAGTGCTGAACGGGCAGGGCGACTATGCGCCACTGAAAAACACACTTGATATTATGCCGATGGAAACCGACACGCTTGAATTTGCAGCGTCTGAAAGTGGCGACTGGTTTTTTCATTGCCATATACTGTACCACATGATGAGCGGCATGGGCCGGATCTTCAGGTATGAAGACTCTCCTCCCAATCCCGAAATAGATGATCCTGTAAAAGCACTCAGAAAAGTATATGCCGACGACCGCCGGTTTCACCTGATGGGGAAGGCAGGACTTGAAAGCAACGGCAGCGACGGAGAACTGACGCTGATGAATACACGCTGGGAAATTCAAACAGAATGGCGCTTAGGATTAAACAAACGGCATGGTTGGGAAAGTGAAACGCATATAGGGCGAAGAATAGGCGTGATGCAGTGGCTGATGCCTTATGCTGGCTTTGATTACCGTTACAGGAAAAGCACTCATCCCGAAAAAAATATTTTCGGTCAGGCAAACACTAAAAACCAGCGCGGTGTTATATGCGCGGGTATACAATATACTTTACCCTGGCTGGTAATTGCAGACGCCCGGTTGGATATGGAGGGCAAAGCCCGCATCCAGTTGGCAAGGGAAGATATACCTGTATCTCCAAGACTGCGCTTCAACTTTATGTTGAACACCGATAAAGAATATATGGCAGGTTTCCGGTACATCGTCACTAAATATTTTTCCTTATCAACGCACTACGACAGTGACATGGGCTGGGGAGGTGGTATTACGCTTACTTATTGATTTACGCCGGTATTTGTATTTGTAAAAGCTTACCTTTCCGGGTATAAATTTTTACCCGGTTTATGAAAAAGACTTTGCTTTTTTTATTGCTTGTTTGTTTTACCTGCAATTATATAGCAGCCCAGGTACTAAAAGCAGATCTTCCTGCCGCGGCTCACACAGATGAAAAACGGCTGGCACGTATTGACGGGCTCATCCAACAATATATAGACAGCGGCTGGATTAACGGTGCAACCGCTATTATAGCCCGTAATGGAAAAGTAATATACCACAAAGGCATTGGCTATAACGATATCGCTAAAAAAACGCCTTTGCAAAAAGATGCCATTATGCGCATTGCTTCGCAAACCAAAGCTGTTACCAGCGTAGCAGTAATGATGTTGTACGAAGAAGGGAAGTTTTTGCTGGATGATCCTGTCAGCAGGTATATCCCCGAGTTTAAAAATCCCGTAGTGCTCAATACTTTCAATGAGGCAGATACTACTTATACTACGGTGCCTGCCAAAAGCGAGATCACCATCCGGCAACTGCTTACACATACTTCCGGGTTACATTATGCGCAGATCGGCAATAAAACATTTAACGCTATTTATGCCAGGGCCGGTATTGTAGCAGGGATAGGAGTGGATAAAATAAAGTTAGGGGATGTTATTAAAAAACTGGGCAGACTGCCGCTGGCTCATCAGCCGGGGGAAAAATTTACGTATGGATTAAATACGGATGTTTTGGGTTACCTGGTTGAAGTAGTATCGGGGATGAGCCTGGCAGATTTTTTTCAGAAAAGGATTTTTACGCCATTGGGTATGAAGGATACCTATTTCTATCTTCCTGACAACAAAAAAAACCGCCTCGTTACACTTTACGGCGATGATGAAACCAAACATATTAAAAAATCGGAGCCTTCCTTTGATATCAACGGAGCATTTTACGCTGACTATCCCAATTCCGATGGAACCTATTATTCCGGCGGCGGCGGATTGTCTTCTACCGCGTACGACTATGCGATATTTATGCAGATGTTATTGAATGGGGGCGTTTATAATGGTCAGCGCATACTTGGAAGAAATACAGTACGTATGATGACCAGCAACCAGATTGGCGATATCGGCTTCAGCCGCGGCAATGTATTTGGACTGGGCTTTGAGGTAGTTACCGCCAAAGGCAGCTACTATTCGCCGTTACCCGAAGGAACTTTCAGTTGGGGCGGCATGTTCAGCTCTTCCTACTGGATAGACCCTAAAGAAAAAATTGTTGCCCAGTTATTTTTGAATATATATCCTTTTAGTCACGGTAATATTCACGAAAAATTTAAAGTGCTGGTATACCAGGCTCTAAATGATTAAAATAATCTTCAACAAATGAACAAGCGGTCATGAAAAGGTTTTTTATAAGTATTGCGGTTTTTGTTACACTATCGGCAGGCGCACAACAAAAATCAATGGATTTTGAAAAGTATGATCCTGTTTCAACACTGGTAGTACCTGAGCATAAACCTACCAGGGCCAAATATCCTTTTATAGATGTACATAACCATCAATGGAACTTATCGGAGCAGGTCATTCCCTCACTAATAGCCACAATGGATAAGATGAACATGGCAGTAATGGTGAACCTTAGCGGCGGTAGCGGTAACAAACTAAAGGATATGGCTTCCAGTGTAAAAAAAGCAGCTCCCAAAAGATTCATTGTTTTCTCCAATATTGATTTTGGCGGAATAGGCAGCCCCGACTGGACGGCAAAAGCGGTAAAACAACTGGAGGAAGATGTAAAGAATGGAGCCAACGGGTTGAAGATTTTCAAGAATCTTGGCTTTTCGGTAAAAGACAATAACGGGAAACGGGTGGCTGTGGATGATCCCCGGCTGGACGCTATCTGGGCAAAATGCGGTGAGCTCAAAATCCCTGTATTGATTCATACTGCCGACCCCAAACCTTTCTGGGATCCGCTGGATGAACATAACGAACGTTGGTTAGAGCTGGTAACGCATCCCGGCAGAAAAAGAGAGGCGGATAATCCTGAACCCTGGGAGCAATTGATAGAGGAGCAACACCGCATGTTCAAAAAACATCCTAAAACGACCTTTATAGCAGCGCATTTTGGCTGGTACCCTAACGACCTGCAAAAACTGGGCAGCCTGATGAATGAAATGCCCAATATAGTTGTGGAGTTCGGCGCCGTTATTGCGGAGCTGGGACGTCAGCCCCGCGCTGCCAAACAGTTTTTTGATAAATACCAGGACAGGATCCTGTTTGGAAAAGACAGTTGGGTACCTGATGAATATAATACGTATTTCAGGGTATTGGAAACCCAGGACGAATACTTTCCTTATCATAAAAAATACCATGCGTTCTGGCGCATGTACGGTATGGGGCTGAGTGATGATGTGCTGAAAAAAGTGTATTACAAAAACGCCTTGCGTATTATCCCTAATATTGATAAAACCCTGTTCCCGGACTGAATTTTCCGAATTTACCGTTATCTTGCACGTCCTTAAAAAGTTTTGACGATTATGGAGTACAGCAAAATCATTTCTGTAACCGGCTTACCGGGTTTATTTGAATTGTTAAGTTCCAAGGGTGATGGCGCCATTGTTCGTTCGCTCGACGATAAGTCTACCCGTTTTGTATCCTCGCGGGTACACAATTTTTCGCATCTCGAAAGTATTGAAATATTTACGATCCGCGAGAATGTAAACCTTGCAGACGTTTTTCTTGCCATGCAAAACAGCGATAAAGCATTTCCCAACGGTAAAGACAATGCTGCGGTAAAAGGGTATTTTGAAGCAGTATACCCCGATATGGATTTTGAGCGCGTGTATACCAGTGATATGAAAAAGATAGTTAAATGGCTGGAGATATTAAAAAGGAACAATATTGAAATAAAAGCACCGGTACCTGAACCGGAAGAAGAAACAACGGTTGCTACGGAACAGGAGGCAGAGCAGGAACCCGCCCCTGAAACAGAACAGCCCAAAAAGACCACCAAAAAGAAAGAAGCGGCTCCTGCAAAAGAAAAAGAAGATGTAAAAGAAGAAGAAATAAAGGCTCCAAAGAAAAAGGCAGCTCCTAAAAAAGCGGCCGTTAAAGAAGATAAAGAAGCAGCTCCTAAAAAGAAAGCAGCTCCAAAGAAAAAGGCTAAGGAATAAGCTGTTCTTTTACAATTTTATCACTACCTATCGCCTACCACTAAACGAAGTGTGTTTGTTATGATAAACGCAAGTGCTGATATCCGCAAGATTGAAAGACATTTTTTGCCCGCTGATTTCCAGGTAACCACATGGGATAAACTGGAACCTTACTTTAAAGAGCTTGCTGAAAGACCCATCGGGTCGAAAGCAGCCCTGGAAAAATGGCTGAAAGATTGTAGCGAGCTGGAGGCTGTTAGTTCTGAAGACGCCTGCTGGCGCCAGGTACGTATGACCTGTAATACGGAAAGCCCGGAGTTAAGGGATGCTTTTAATTATTTTTATACCGACATACAACCACATATGCAACCGTATGTGGATATATTGAACAAAAAGCTTGTTAACTGCGCATATACAGAAGAGTTGGATAAGGATAAGTATTTTACTTACCTGCGCGCCGTAAAAAAGAACATAGAACTGTTCCGTGAAGAAAGCATACCGTTGTTTTCGGAACTGAATGTAATGCAACAGCAGTACGGAGCCATTGCCGGTAAAATGACGATTGATGTGGACGGCAGGGAATATACGCTTCAGCAGGCTTCTAAATTTCTTGAAAACCCCGACAGGACTGTAAGAGAATCTGTACACAGGAAAATTAATGAAAGAAGATTGCAGGATAAAGACGCCCTGAATGATTTGTTTACCCAACTGGTGCAGAAACGCCACCAGGTAGCGCTGAATGCCGGTTTCAGTAATTATCGCGATTATATTTTTGTAGACAAAGGGCGATTTGATTATACGAAGGAGGATTGCTTCGATTTTCACGAAGGAGTAAAAAAATATGTACTGCCGCTGGTAGATATCATTAACAGGAAAAAGAAAAAGAAACTGGGGCTTGATCCGTTAAAGCCCTGGGATACAGAGGCTGAACCGGAAGGAGTAAAGCCATTAACTCCATTTAAAGATGGTAAAGAGCTTCTTCAAAAATCCATTGAATGTTTTAACCGCCTTCGCCCGTTTTTTGCAGATTGCCTGCGTAAAATGGATGAGTTAAAGCACCTTGACCTTGACAGCCGGAAAGGTAAGGCCCCCGGAGGATACAACATGCCATTGTCAGAAAGTGGCGCTCCTTTTATTTTTATGAATGCTGCCGGCCAAATGCACGATGTTACTACCATGGTACACGAAGGCGGACATGCCATTCATTCCTTTTTATCACATCCGTTAGAGCTTGCATCGTTTAAAGAATACCCTATTGAAATGGCTGAAGTGGCAAGCATGTCTATGGAATTATTCAGCATGAATTACTGGGATAGTTTTTTTGATAATGCAAACGACCTGGCAAGAGCAAAAGAGCACCAGTTGGAAAGGGTAATAACTGTAATGCCCTGGATTGCAACCATTGATAAGTTCCAGCACTGGATATACGAAAACCCGTTCCATACTGCGGAAGAAAGAACCTCAAAATGGATGGAGATATTACAGGAATTTTCGTCTACAGAAATAGATTTCAATGGGTTAGAAAACTATCGTCAATCGGCGTGGCAACGCCAGTTACACTTGTTTGAAGTGCCATTTTACTACATAGAGTATGGGATAGCGCAACTGGGTGCTATAGGCATGTGGAAACAGTTCAAAGAAAATAAAGAAAATGCTTTGGATAATTATATGAAAGCATTAAGTTTGGGGGGTACAAAAACGCTGCCGGAGCTGTATAAAACCGCAGGGTTATCATTCAACTTTTCACCAACCTACATAAAAGAATTAATGGAGTTCGTTCATACCGAAATGCCGGCATAGAACAACTTAAAATAGCTACTAATCAGAGCCTTAACCAAAAGTCCCGATGTTTCCACATCGGGGCTTTGCCTTTGTAGATCCCCTTACAGAGGGATATGCGTTAAAAACACAGGGTTAACAAAAGATGAGTAGTTTCCTTTTTATAATAACATCAAATACCGTAGCTTCATAACTCTTTTTATTACCAACTTTAATTGATATGAAAAAGTGTTTATTATTTGTTACGGCTGCCATTTGTATTTTATCGTGTAAAACACCTGCAAGCGCCCAGCAGGAGGGCGATGGTTGGATATCTATCTTTGATGGCACTATGAATAACTGGAAAGTAGGCAAAAACGCTTCAAGCTTCAGTATTGAAGACGGCACCATTAAAGTAAATGGACCAGTAGGACATTTATATTACGATGGTCCCGTAAAAAAGCACATTTTCAGGAATTTTGAATTTAAAGCCCGGGTAATGACCAAACCCGGAGCCAATTCCGGCATCTATTTTCATACCAGCTACCAGGAAGCCGGTTGGCCCGACAGAGGCTATGAAGTACAGGTAAACAATTCACATACCGACTGGCGCAGAACCGGCAGCCTGTATGATATAGTTGATATTAAAGAAACATACGCCAAAGACGACGAATGGTATACGGAATATATTAAGGTAGAAGGCAAACATGTTATTATTAAAATAAACGACAAGGTTGTGGTAGACTATACAGAACCCTGCGATGTAAAACGGGAAGACAATCACCCGTTGCGTTTAATAACCGGAGGCACTTTTGCCCTGCAGGCTCATGATCCTAAAAGTATTGTGTACTATAAGGATATTATGGTAAAGCCGCTGGCCGACTAAGGTAAGCTGAATGACGACCCTTTTAGTCAGCCCAGTCTTTATTTCGGGTTTCTCTTAAAACCCGAAACAGCTATTCACAAAGGATGGCAGGTTCCGGAGAGCCCGCTTCATTACCGCAAGCGGTTTATTAATAATGTACGGAACAACTGATCACAGCAATGTATTGAAGAACCGGAGCGTGTCTTCCACATGTTTCTCCCAGTAAGGCCATTCATGCCCCCCCTCAAATTCCTCGTATATATGTGGGATATTATGCGCTTCCATCTGCCGGTGCAACAGCCTGTTTTCATTGATCAGCAAGTCACTGCTTCCACAGTCAAAACGGAATGGCGGCAACTGTGTCCTGTATTTTAAGATAGTATCCAGTACACTTTCATCCGCTTTAACCGGTTGTGAATAACCATCCAGGCTTTCTTCCACAAACAGCGGCATCTGGCTCAGTTCCGTGATGGAAGAATGGCCTGCCATTCCTTTGAACCGCTGATGATATTTTGCACCGATACGCAGCGCGCCAAATCCCCCCATGGATAAACCAGCAATAAAGAACGGCGATTGTTCCGATACCTGGGGGAAGCTGGTGATAAGCACTTCCGGCACATCGGCAGCGATCCATTTTTCAAAATCCAGGGAATGATGCGGCAGGTAAGCCGAGCCATCGCCCCATAAACCATCTGATGGCATGGCAATCAATACCGGCGCTATCTCTCCGTTTTCAATCATCTGCTGGGTTTTCCTGTGCACACCGGCATTGAAGGCCCAGCTCCAGGCGCTGCCATACACGCCGTGAAGTAACAGGCATACCGGTATATGCTGTAATCCCGTTGTTCCCGGGGGAACAAAAATGCAGATGTCTCCTCTTCCTTTCAGGGAATTGGCTTTAACCGTTAGAAAACGCAGATGCTGCTGTTCAAAAAGAGGATTGGATATTTCTATGGTTCTGAATCCGGCCATATCACCTGGTTTTCATTAAAAAATAATTACTCCTTTGGCATTCCTGCCGTGCAGCATATCATCAAACGCATTACTTAGCTCATGTAAGGCATAGCGGCGCGTGATCATTTCCTCCAGCAAAAAACGGCCATTGTTGTACAGGGCGGTGATCGCCGGGAAATCAATCTGCGGCCGGCACTTTCCGTAAAGCGGGTTAATATACACTTTATCCCATTCAAAAAGGTTCATATCTATCGTGATCTCCTCCTCAATTCCACTTACCTGCACGGCAGTGCCGGCATTGCGCACCATAGCCAGCGGCGCCGCTCCCAGTTGAGGTATAGCGGTGCATTCAAAAGCATAATCTGCACCCCTTCCAGCAGTGAGTTCCTTTACCTTTGCAGCGGCCTGCAGCAAACCCGTATCAGCTTTATCGGCCTGTATGATAGTGGTGGCGCCAAAGCGCTGGGCCATTTCCAGCCGTACCGGGTTTATATCTACCGCAATGATGCTGGCCGCACCGGCGATCCGGGCGCCCTGTATCACACTCAAACCTACTCCCCCGGTACCTAATACAACCACCGTGCTGCCGGGTTTTACCTTAGCGGCATTCACCACCGAACCGTAGCCGGTCATAACACCGCAACCTATAATGCTGGCCGCTTCAAACGACATTTTTGAAGATGTATTTACTACCACCGCCGCCTGCTTCACCAGTGCATACTCCGACAGCGTACCTAAATTAAAGGAACGTTCTACCGGCGCATTATTAAAGGTAGTGCCGCCGGCGTGTGCATGTCCGCCATTTGTGCCATATTTTCCCCCGGTAACGGGTGAATTGTTTTCGCATATATGCTGGTTTCCTTCGGTGCACTGGAAACAATGACCGCAGGGTATTGACCAGTTGAGCATTACTTTGTCTCCAGCCTTTAACCCGGTTACCTGCATGCCTGTAGCCACTATCACACCTGCACCCTCATGCCCCAGTACCATTGTCTTCTTCCAGTTCAGCGAATCATAGTCCGTATGACATACACCAGCGGCTTTCATCTGCACCAGCACTTCATCCGGACCGGGGTCATCCACCCGGATCTGATCAATAAAAAAATCTCCTTTTCCTGTGGTCAGGGCAGCCCTGCAATTAATAGACATCCGGCTTAATTTTAAGTATGAATATAAATTATTTTCCGAATGAGAGATTTCCGCATCCAGAGAAAAATATATACATTTCGGGCAATGACCACGCCGGTTTATTATAATCCCGAACATCTTTACCACGAGCAACTGGATGCTTTACTATCCATGGGATGGTACCGGATGCACCAAAGCGTTTTTACCACTACCCATATTTTTATGGAAGACAGGTCTTTGAGAGTGTTTTGGTTAAGGTATGTAATACCCGCTTTACAGTTCAGTAAAAAACAACAAAAGCTGTTACAGCAAAATCAACGTTTTTCTGTAGTAAACAAACCCATAATAATAACCGACGAAATGGAGGAGCTGTACGCCCTGTATAAAACCGTCATTGCCTTTGAACCATCGCCCTCTGTAGCAGAATGGCTATACGGAGAGGAAGGGGATAAAGGGATCTTTGACACGCATGTTATTGAAATAAGGGATGCAGATAAGCTTATAGCCGCAGGTATATACGATAAGGGAAAAAACAGCATTGCGGGCATCATGAATTTTTATCACCCCCAATATAGGAAGTTCAGCCTGGGCAAATACCTTGTTCTCTTAAAAGTACAATATGCCAAAGCCTTTCATTGCAAATGGTATTACCCGGGCTATATAACATATGGCTACCCGGCATTTGATTACAAGCTTTTTTTGGGCGAACCGAATGTGGAAGTATTTCTGCCTGAGCTATATGGATGGCATCCGTATAACAAAGATGTGATCAGCAACCTCGGCTCAGGTAGTATATAACTCAGCTTATTACCAACCTAATATCCAGGCAAATATCAACGGCGCTACAATGGTAGCATCGCTTTCTACAATAAACTTGGGAGTATTAATATCAAGCTTTCCCCATGTAATTTTTTCGTTCGGTACCGCTCCGGAGTAAGACCCGTAAGAAGTGGTGGAATCGCTGATCTGGCAGAAATAGCTCCAGAAAGGAACATCATGCCATTCAAGATCCTGGTACATCATGGGAACAACGCAGATAGGAAAATCGCCGGCAATGCCTCCGCCTATCTGGAAAAAGCCAACCCCTTTTCCGCCACTGTTATTGCGATACCAGTCGGCAAGCCACACCATGTATTCTATGCCACTTTTCATGGCAGAAGCTTTTATTTCATTCTTTATAACATACGATGCGAATATATTTCCCATGGTACTGTCTTCCCAACCGGGCACAACAATTGGGATATTCTTTTGGGCCGCTGCCAGCATCCAACTGTTTTTAGGATCTATTTCGTAATGCTGTTCCAGCACCCCGCTCAGCAACATTTTGTACATATACTCATGCGGAAAATAACGCTCTCCTTTTGCGTCAGCCTCCTTCCATAGTTTAGCTATATGCTGCTGTATTCTCCTGAAAGCCTCTTCTTCCGGAATGCAGGTATCGGTAACACGGTTATAGTGATTTTCCAGCAGATCCCATTCATCCTGCGGGCTCAGATCGCGGTAGTGAGGAACTCTTTTATAATGACTGTGGGCCACCAGGTTCATTATATCTTCTTCAAGATTCGCGCCAGTACAACTGATGATTTGCACTTTGTCCTGCCGGATCATTTCAGCCAGCGACAAGCCAAGCTCCGCGGTACTCATTGCACCGGCAAGTGTAATCATCATTTTACCGCCTTCCAGCAAATGCGTTTCATATCCTTTTGCCGCATCCATTAAGGCGGCTGCATTAAAGTGGCGGTAGTGATGCTGAATGTATTGAGACACGGGACCCTTGCTCATAAAATATGCTTTTAAAGTTAGAGGTGGCAAAAATAGTATAATTCAGCGTGAACTGGATATGCGTGGAAAGCTGTGCGCAATCCAAAAAAACTCACAAGATCACTGTTTTATTGCCGCTCAGCATTACCCTGTCCTCTAATACCATCTTTAAAGATTGAGCCAATACTATTTTTTCAATATCCTTGCCCGCCCGCGCCATATCGGAAGCATTTTGCGAATGATCTACGGGTATTACATTCTGGCAAATGATAGGGCCTTCATCCAGGCTGTTATTTACAAAGTGGGCAGTTGCACCAATAATTTTTACCCCCCGTAAATAGGCCTGCCTGTAAGGATGCCCGCCAATAAAGGCAGGCAGGAATGAATGATGAATATTAATGATCCGCTCTTCGTAATTTTTTACAAACTCAGGCGTAAGCACCCGCATGTATTTAGCCAGCACCAGGTAGTCGGGGGCATAACCATCAATTATTTTCAGCATAGCCTGCTCGTGCATATCACGCGACATATTGGTGGCATCAACAAAATGAAAAGGCACATTAAATTTTTCAGTAAAGCTTTTCAGCACATCATAATTACCTATTACAGCAAGAATATCGGCATTCCATTCCTTAAAATGGTTGCGTACCAGCAAATCTCCCAAACAATGATTTTCTTTGGTAACCAGTATTACCAGCTTTTTCCGCCTGTCAGATACTACTTTAATCTTACTCTGATCAGGAAGCACACTTGTCAGCTCCTCCTCCAACAAGCACTCATCCACTACCCCTTCTACTTCGGTACGCATAAAAAAACGGTTACTATCGCTGTCAACAAATTCCCGGTTCTTAACAATATTTAATGAACGGTTATACAATATGCCGGTTATCTTATAAATCAACCCCTTTTCGTCGGGGGAATCAACCAGTATGGTGAGAACCTTAGCCATGAAATAAATTATAGGTGAAAAACGTAAAACAGGCGCCGGGCGCATTTTCCAAAATTAGCGTTTGATTTGGCTTAATTACAACTGGCTTTAAAGTTTTAGAAAATGTACATATTTCCGCAAAAAAACTGAAGGCACGCTTACACTCGTGCTCCGCAGCCGTATAATATTTTTTCAACAAAATATTGCATAGCTATATTTATTTTTATTTAACTTCAATTACTGATCCGGCACCCATAGCACCCCCTGAGCCTTTATTGTTAACCTGAATAACTATCAGTTATGAACACCAAAGCGCTGCCGTTACTATTGCTTTATATTGCCACCGTTAACTCCCTGTTTAGCCAGCACTATTATTACAATAACTATTATTACGACCGGGATCTGCTTTTTGAGGTCAGCGCTTCAGCCGGCGCCATGAACTGTCTTACAGATATAGGCGGTACTGAAGGAATAGGAAGAGGTTTTCTTAAAGACCTCAATATTGCCAATACCAGGTTTTCGGCCGGTGTAAGCGGCGGCTTTATATACCGGTATGCCATAGGATTAAGGATAGAAGCGAATACAGGCGCCATCCAGGCATATGACAGTATCTTAAAAAATGACCCTTCGGAAGGAAGATACCGGTATAAACGCAACCTGAACTTCAGAAGTCCTGTTTCAGAGTTATTGCTGTTGGCGGAATTATACCCGCTGAAAGCATTGTTCCCGGTTAAAGAAGATGAAAAAGCCCCGGCATTTGCTCCTTACATTACTGGCGGTATAGGCGTTTTCCGGTTCCGCCCCCAGGCTAACCTGAACGGTATATGGGTTGATCTTGCCCCCCTGCACACCGAAGGACAGGGATTTGCCGAATATCCCGAAAGAAAAACTTACAGGCTCACACAACTCTGCTTTCCTGTAGGCGTAGGCTGTAAATACGAATTGTCTGCCCTGTTCAATATAAGGCTTGAGATCCTTCATCGCATTACCCGCACAGATTACCTGGATGACGTGAGCACCCGCTATATTGATCCATCGCTGTTTGATCAGTACCTTTCCCCCGAGAACGCCCTGATGGCACGTACCCTTCACGACAGGCAGGCAGTTCTTGAACCACAGCATATTACTGTACCAGGATCTAAAAGAGGGCATAGTAATAAAAACGACTCCTACTTTACCCTCCAGCTTAAGCTGGGCCTTATTATGGGCAGGGAAAGAAGATAGCGGAAAGAGTATGGCGAAATCTCAAATTTCAAATATTACCTTAGCTGTTTGCATTGTATGGTACACGCCACCAGGGGAATTGTATTAAGAACCGTTATTTACGGTGAAACGTCGGTAATAGCATCCGTATACACCGAACTGTACGGGCTGCAGTCGTACCTGGTAAATGGGGTACGGAGTAGTAAAAAAACAAATACCAAAGGAAATCTTTTTCAACCGGCTTCCATTATAGACATTGAAGTATACCACAATGAGCTTAAAAACCTTCAACGCATTAAAGAAGCCCGGTGGCATTATATCTATCAGCAGGTATTGTTTGATGTGCACAAAAACGCGGTGATCCTGTTTATGACGGAATTGCTTCAAAAAGTTATACGCCAGCCCGAACATAATCCCAACCTCTACAGCTTTATAGAGGATGCTTATATAGAGCTTGATAAAGCCGAAAAAAAGATCGTTTTAAATTATCCCCTTTTCTTTTTACTGCATTTAACATCCTTTTTGGGGTTTAACCTGCAGGACAACTATTCGTCCGAAAAGCAGGTGCTTGATTTAAAAGAGGGTAATTTTGTAAAGGAGCATCCCATTCATCCATATTATATAGAACCGGTAAAAGGATCACTGGTTTCGCAGTTGCTTAAAGTAATGCACCCCAATGAACTTCAGCACATAACACTGAACAATACCCTGAGGCGGCAGCTTACAGAGTCGCTGCTCCTTTTTTATGCGCTGCATATACAGGATTTTGGAACCATGAAGTCGCTGCCGGTATTGCAGGAGGTGTTGGGTTAGTACACTGCCCTGTTTTTAAAACAAGTGACCCGATTATAAACATATTTTGTTATTTTTGGTAACAATTGTCCTGAAAAGGATTCGATATATATTGTTACGGAATTTGTGTTGTTTGTATTAAAAGTATTGAATACGTTCCTCATATTTCAATATAACTTATTCTGAATTAACCGGTTATATACTTATCCAGTATACCGGCTTGTGTGATAAGACATCCATTTTTTTCAACGCGGGTGTTCATCATCAGGGTAATAGTGTGTGTATCCCTTCCTTAACAATATTTCCTTTGTCAGGCTATTTTTAACTTTTAATGTTTGCACATATATGAGTTGCAGTAGCTGTGGCACTAATACGGGTGGAAAGCCGAATGGATGCAAAAGCAATGGAGGATGCAGTACAGGTGGTTGTAACAGGATGAATGTTCACGACTGGCTGACCAATTTACCTATGGCAGACGCTGATATGACCTGCCGCATTATAGAAGTATCTTTCAACAAAGGAAGTCGGAAGGAGTTTTTCAGGAATACTACCGTTCATTGGTACGAAAAAGGGGATATGGTTACCGTAGAAGGCGTTAGCGGCTTCGATACCGGAGAAGTAAGCCTGAGCGGAGAGTTGGTAAGGCTGCAATTAAAAAAGAAGGGAATAGATGAAAATAACCCCGAGATAAAGAAAATATTAAGACGTGCAGGAGATCGCGACCTGGAATTGATGAAGCAGAACAAGAGTCGTGAACCACAGGCTTTAATGCGTGCCAGGTCTATTGCCAGGCACTTAAAGCTGGAAATGAAGCTGTCGGAAGTAGAATTTCAGGCGGATGGAAGAAAAGCGACTTTTTTTTATACTGCTGACGGACGGGTTGACTTCAGGGAGCTGATAAAAGCTTATGCGTCGGAGTTTAAGGTTAAAGTAGAAATGAAACAGATCGGCACCCGCCAGGAAGCCGCGAAAGTAGGTGGCATTGGTAGTTGCGGGCGCGAACTGTGCTGCAGCACCTGGCTCACCAGCTTTAAAAGTGTTACCACCATTGCCGCACGCTATCAAAATCTCAGCATCAATCAAACCAAATTGAGCGGACAATGCGGCCGCCTGAAATGTTGCCTGAATTACGAACTGGATACTTATCTGGATGCGCTGCAGGGATTTCCGGATAATGCCGACATGCTTGAAACAATAAAAGGCAACGCATTGCTCATTAAGAAAGATATTTTCAGGAGCATGATGTGGTATACGCTACCCGACAGCAACAAGCAATACGCATTGTCTATTGCCACTGTGCGAAAAATAAAGAGCATGAATATGAAGGGTGTGAAGGCCGAAACGCTCGAAACCGAGGAAATTGTAAGTAACAAGCCGAAGGAAATTGAGCCTGAGTTTGTAGATGTTGTTGGACAGATAAGCCTGCGCACATTAGAAAGAAACGATAAAAAGCGCAGGTTCGGTAAAGGAAAAGAACAAAGATCCGAACAAAAAGAGAACAAGGACAAAGCTCAGAACAGCCCCAGGCAATTTAACCCGCAGCAGCAACGTGGCTCCGACCCGCGCAGGGATAAAAACAGGGGAAACAATCGCGACCGCGATAATAACCGCGGAGGGAACCAGCCACCCCGCGACAATAAGCCCAAAACCAATTAGGCTCCGGCAGGTTTTATCTTATACCCTTTCCAGCCATACCAGGCAACCACAATAAAGCAAAGAAGGGGAACGATATAGGAATGTGCTGTGCCTTTTTCAGCAAGCAAGCCCATTACAAAAGGCATTAAGGCGCCGCCCACTATTGACATGATCTGGAAAGAAGACCCCTTTTTTGTATGATGGCCCAGGTCTTTTACCCCTAACGCAAAAATGGTAGGAAACATGATTGATTCAAAAAAGAAAACAGCCATCAGCGAATACACAGATAACCAATTACTTCCCCACACCACAACCGCACAAAGCACAATATTGATCAACGCGAAAATCATTAATAAAATATTAGGCGCTATTTTCCTCATTAAAGCTGTGCCTACAAAACGCCCTGCGGTAAAAAGTGCCAGGCTTATAGAAAGCAGGTAAGCAGCTTTTGCATTATCTATTCCTATTCCTGCCTCAGCGCAGTAGTTGATAAAAAGCGCGGCTATACCCACCTGCGCCGCCACATAAAAAAATTGAGCGATCACACCATATACAAAATGGCTATGCTGAAAAAGTGGCTTTTGCCGGTCAACGCTTTTCCCGGGTAATTGATCAACCAGGTCGTCTCCTGTTTTTGATTCTTTTATTTCGGGCAGATAGGTTCTCCAAAATAAAAATGCGATAAACAAAACCACAATAGCTATAATAACATATACCATCTTAACGGAATCAAGACTCCCGGCATCATCAGACGAAGACTCGCCAAAAAATACTTTGGCAGCTATTATGGGGCCGATGAAAGATCCAACTCCATTAAAGCATTGCGATAAGTTAAGCCTGAATTCAGAAGTTTCCGGTTTCCCTAAAACTGTTACATACGGGTTTGCCGCCGTTTCCAGGCAGGTAAGGCCCGAAGCTAAAACAAACAGAGCCCCCAGGAAAAAATTGAAGCTTCCTGCCTGGGCAGAAGGAAAAAACAGGAAAGCGCCCAATGCATATAATAAAAGCCCGAGTATAATACCTTTTTTATACCCGTATTTATTCATAAATAATCCTGCAGGCAAAGCAATTAAGAAATAGGCGCCAAAATATGCTGCCTGGAGCAGGGTTGATCTTGCTTTGGTTACATTCAACGCTTCCTGGAAATGTTTATTCAGCACGTCCAGCAGCCCATATGCCAGTCCCCACAAAAAAAACAGGCTTGTAACCAAAATGAACGGGAACAGATAACTTTTTGATCCGTTAGAGTTTACAGCAGTTGGGGCTGTGGTTGAATGTAATGCCATGCAATCTGTTTAAATGCTTTATAAAAGAATATGTATTCTACAACGACCTGTCTAAATGCGTATACCCGCCATCCACATAAATAATCTGGCCGGTGGTATGGCTGGAACGGTCGCTCAGCAGGAACACTGCCATATCAGCTATTTCTTCGGCGGTGGTCATTCTTTTTTCAAATGGAATTTTAGCAACGATTTGCTCCAGCTTTTCTTTCGGGTCAGGTAAGCTGTTGATCCAGTTTTCGTATAACGGTGTCCATACTTCCGCAGGCAGCACAGTGTTTACCCGAATGGAATACGGTAATAATTCTACTGCCCACTCGCGTGTTAGCGCGTTAATAGCGCCTTTTGAAGCCGCGTAGCCGGAAGTGTTCCCCTGTCCGGTTACCGCTACCTTTGAACCAATATTTACAATGTTGCCTTTCACTTTTTTCAGATAGGGCAAAGCATAATGTGCAAGGTTATAATAATGGCTCAGGTTTTTATGCAGCGACTGAAAGAATTTTTCGGGAGAACCTTTTTCCAGTCCAACTCCATCGTTGATGCCGGCATTATTTACCAGCCCGTCAATCCTCCCATATTTTTCAGCCGTAAAATTGATCACATCCTGGCATGCCTGTGCCACAGAAAGTTCAGCGGTAAAGTAGCTGGCTTTTCCACCTGCTTTAATAATTTCATCAACAATTCTGATATTGTCTTCTTTTCCGCGACCTACCACTACTACCACAGCTCCTTCCGCCGCAATGGTTTTGCTGATGGCTGCACCAATTCCTTTCGCACCTCCTGTAACTATATATACTTTGCTTGCCAGGTTAAGATTCATATTCGTTTTGTTTTTATAAAATAAAAGCAGCTAAGAGAAGCGGCTTCTGTACTCATACTCTTTAAAAAAATCATAAGTTATAAAACTGTACGGCATTCGATCCAAACACTTTTTCTCTTTCCTCCTCCGGGTAGTTTTCCATATATTTTTCCAGCAGGCTTTTCCATTGTACGTACATACCCGATACCAGTATCACAGGCCAATCGCTGCCAAACATCAGCCTGTCGGTACCAAAAGCTTCAAATACCACATCAAGATAAGGATAAAAATCACCGGCGCTCCATTCTTTCCAAACGGCTTCTGTAAATAAGCCGGAAAGCTTGCAGTAAACATTGGGCTGAGCGGCAATTTCCTTTATCAGCTTTGCCCATTCGGTTATTTCCTTATCCTTTATATCGGGCTTGGCGCAATGGTCAATTACCAGCTTTTGATCGGGGTACAATGATATAAACTTCAATGCAGGTTTCAACTGGTAATGATAGATCAGCACATCGTAAGTATATCCGAAGTTTTTCAATGCCGCTACACCTCTTTGAAAATCTTCACGCAAAAAAAACTCCGGCGCCTCGGCCTGCAGTATATGCCGGTATCCTTTTATAATGGTATGTGGCGCAAAATGCTGCAGTCGTTCTTCTATATCAGGCGCTTTCAGATCAATCCATCCTACCACTCCTTTTATAACCGGATGTGTCTTTGCCAATTCCGTTAAAAACCTTGTTTCCAGCTCCGACTGATCGGCCTGTACCGCCACACATCCATCCACGCCGTTTCGTTTAAGGGTAGATGCTATTGTTTCAGGAAGATAATCCTGCTGCAGCACTTTCATGCTGTCCATCCAGGCATCCCGCTTGCGGTCGTATTTCCAGAAATGAACATGAGCGTCTATAGTCATAAGTGGTAGGTGATAAGTGGTAAGTAAATTTAAGTATTTAGTTGTTTTTCAATTAACCGTATTAATCCGACAGTAATTTTAGTTACTTCATTGCAAGCATTTCCCGGAATATTTAAAAATCTTATGAAACCCTTCTTACTTCTTGAATCAAAGCCTCCTGCAATATTATTCGACACCGATACTGCAGCAGAATGCACCTGACTTCTGAAATCAAAATCACCTACCACTTATCACTTTATATACGGCAAAAACTGCTCCGCCAGGAACCGGTTTCCTTCCTCATTCATATGTACACCATCAGACGTAAGCACTCCCGAATACTTATTTTCAGGATTGTGCTGATGGATATAATTCACTACACTTTTATGCAAATCCAGCAATGCTACACTTTTATTCTTTGCAATACTCCTTATAATTTCAGCATACTTGTTCAAGTCGCCATCCAGCTCATTCACATTGTCCTTTTTCTCTCCTATTACAGTAGGCGTACATATTACTACTTTTGCGCCGGTAGCCTGAATTTTATCAATCAGCTTATTATAGAACTTTTCAAATTTATCCGCGTCTGTACCGGTACCATGTGTTCTTTTATGCCATACATCGTTAATGCCTATATAAACAAAAACAAGGTCCGGCTTTTTAGAAAGCACATCCTCTTCCAGCCGCAGGTATAAATCATATACTTTATTGCCTCCTATGCCGGCGCCGATCAAATCAAACTGATCCGACTTTCCCATTTTAGCAAGTGTTTGCTGCAATACTGTAATATATCCCTGAGGTCCCACCCCGGCCTGGGTAATGGAGTCTCCAAAAAAAATTACTTTCTTTTTTTGCATCACAGTAAACGCAGATAAAAGTACCATCAATAATCCCGGAAGAATTAAAAACAATCGTTTCATATATTCAGAAATAAAGAATTGCTATGTAAGCTCAAAAATTTTGTCCATTAAAACCCATTTTTCTCCCGGCTTTGCCCAGGGCAATTCCTGCTGAAAGGTCCACATAAAATTTTCCCATTCCTGCACTCTCGGATCAGCAGCGTCGGAAGCAGCTTTTCTTTCAAATGAAAAGTCGTCTTTCACTTCCATGATCATAAACAACCGGTTACCGGCATTGTATATATCCATAACCGTTATGCCGTCAGCTTTTATTCTTTCAAGTATATCGGGCCATACATTTTTGTGTATTTTTTTATACGCTTCAATAACAGCGGGGTCATTCTTTAGATCCACTGTAAGGCAGTATCGTTTCATGCAAGCTTTGTTTTAATAATATTATCCTTTCCAGGCCACAAGCGTTTGCTTCGCCTGCCCCAATCCATCTATACCAAGCTCCACCACATCGCCCGCCTTCAGGTAAACCGGTTCGGGTTTTTGCCCCAGTCCTACCCCTGCAGGTGTGCCGGTAGTAATAATATCGCCCGGCAGCAGGCTCATAAACTGGCTTAAGTAAGATACCAGGAAAGGAATTTTAAAGATGAGATTTTTGGTATTCCCGTCCTGCATGGTTTTACCATTTACGGTAAGCCATAACCGAAGGTTATTAATATCCTTTATCTCGTCTTTGGTTGCCAGCCAGGGACCCAGCGGCGCGAACGTATCGCAGCTTTTTCCTTTTACCCATTGGCCGCTTCTTTCCAGTTGAAACGCCCGCTCGCTGTAATCGTTGTGCAGCAAATAACCGGCAACATAATCCATCGCGTCCTTTTCTTCAACATACGATGCTTTTTTACCAATTACCACGGCAAGCTCCACTTCCCAATCGGTTTTTATACTGTTTTTAGGAATAGTAATATCATCTTCAGGCCCAACAATGGCACTGGTCGCTTTAAAAAAGATAATAGGTTCTGCCGGAAGCTGCATATTACTTTCCGCAGCATGATCAGAATAGTTCAAACCAATACATATCAGTTTAGAAGGGCGAACAATGGGAGCCCCAAGCCTTTCTGCATTGCTGACTACCGGCGCCCTGCCGGCATTGTCGCTAAGCCATTTGCCCAGACGATCCGGCCCATTTGTTTCAAAAAACCGCTCGGTATAATCTTCTCCGAATGCAGATACATCAATGCGTTTGCCATCTTGAAGCACAATGCCGGGCTTTTCTTTTCCAGCCTGTCCAAAACGAATTAATTTCATATAATATTTGCCTTTTTGAGTGGACTAAACTACTTCCATTTTTTATCAGCGCCAAACCATTTTTTTGCAATCGTTTGCCGTGCTAACGCGCATTAGTGCTAATTTTAAGGGAGAACTGCCTTTCATGAACAAACAAAATGCTTCCCGGGTAAGAATTGTAACAGCAGCCAGCCTTTTTGACGGGCATGATGCCGCCATTAATATTATGAGGAGGCTGTTGCAGCAAAAGGGAGCAGAGGTGATACACCTGGGTCACGACCGGTCGGTGCACGAAATAGTTGAATGCGCTATTGAAGAAGACGCGCACGCGGTAGCTGTTACCAGTTACCAGGGTGGTCACATGGAATTTTTCAAGTACATGAAAGACCTGCTGCAGGAAAGCGGATGCAGCCATATTAAAATTTTTGGCGGCGGCGGTGGAACTATCCTGCCACATGAGGCGGAAACGCTTCACCAGTATGGCATCAATCGTATTTACAGTCCCGACGACGGAAGGAAAATGGGACTGGACGGAATGATACAGGATGTAATAGCCCAATGCGCAGATACCGCCAATTATGATGAGGCTGTTAGCAAATGGAATGCGGCATTACCACTGGGTGAGCTAAAGGATATAAGAGTCGTTGCAAGAGCTATTTCGCTGGCGGAAAGCGATGACATATACGATGACCTGCTGGAAAAGCTGCAACCCGCCAGGCAGGAAGCAATCATTCCGGTTATTGGTATTACAGGAACCGGTGGCGCAGGTAAATCTTCGGTTACCGATGAATTGGTCAGAAGGTATCTGCAGGTTTTTCCGGCAAGAACAATAGCCGTTATTGCTGTTGATCCCAGCCAAAGAAAAACGGGAGGCGCTTTACTGGGCGACCGCATCCGCATGAATGCAGTATCAAACCCAAGAGTATACATGCGATCGTTGGCTACACGCGAAGACAATGCGTCAGTAAGTAAATCTGCAAAAGCAGCCATTGATATCTGTAAAAAAGCAGGCTACGATTGTATTATACTGGAAACCGCAGGCACAGGGCAAAGCGACGTAAGCATTACCGGGTACAGCGATATCTGCATGTATGTAATGACCCCGGAATATGGGGCGGCATCCCAGCTTGAGAAAATAAACATGCTGGATTATGCCAATATTATTGCTATTAACAAGGCAGATAAACCAGGCGCGGATGATGCTTTGAATGATGTGAGGAAGCAATACAAACGAAACCACCTGCTATTTTCAGCAGCACCGGAACAGTTGCCGGTTATCAATATGTGCGCGAACAAATTTAATGACGCGGGTGTAAACAGGCTTTTTCAATTATTACTGGAAACAATAAAAAGCAGGTTGCAGATACCATGGATAGACGAAGCTGAAGCATTTAATAATGTATTACAGCAACCGCCAAAAAATGAAATTATTATACCGGCTGACAGGGTGAGATATTTAAGTGAGATCAGTAAATGTGTACGTGACTATAATAACTGGGCAACAGAGCAAAGCAAAACGGCTTCGCAACTATACCAGCTTAACGGCGCAATAGAAATACTTAAAAACAAATGATATGAAAAACACCGCCAAACAGTACCAGCAATGGCTGGCTGTACTTAAAAAAAGCATAGATCAATCAAGGCTGCAAACTTCGCTGCAGGCAAACAAGAACCTGATAATATTGTATTGGTATATCGGCAAGCAGATTGAACAAAAAATAGACATTGAAAACTGGGGAGCAAAAATTATATCTTCTTTGTCCGGAGATCTCAACAAGGCATTCCCTGAGCTTGAAGGATTTTCTGAAAGGAACCTGCTGTATATGAAGCAATTTGCCGTTGCTTATCCATATTTCTTAATTACGCAGCAAGCTGCTGCGCAAATACAACAAAAAGGAAAAAACCAAATTACGCAGCAGCTTGCTGCGCAATTTGGCAATACGCTGTGGCATATAACCAACGAAGAACTGGTAAGCATTCCATGGGGGCATCACATTTACCTGATGGACAAGATAGAAGACCATGACCAACGGATATGGTATGTAAAAAAAACCATTGAAAACAACTGGAGCCGGTCGGTTTTAAAATACCAGGTAGATACTGATTTATATCAACGACAGGAGAAAGCGAAAAAAGTAAACAACTTTCATCTTACACTACCGAAAGCCCAAAGCGATTTGGCCAACCAGATATTAAAAGACCCCTACAAATTCGGTTTTATCCAGCTCGGGGAACAAATTACGGAATTTGAGCTCGAACAGCAGATCATAAAACACATTGAAGAATTCCTTATTGAATTAGGTGCAGGATTCGCTTTTGTAGGAAGGCAGATCAAAATGCGGGTAGGAGGAAAATTCAGAAAGCTGGATTTGTTATTCTATCATCTTTATTTGCAAAATATTAATCATCCGATAGGTGTAAGTGAATATCAATATATTAAATCGTTGCCCAAATCGTTAAAAGACAATCTTCCTTCTGCAAAGCAATTGCAGCAGGAAGTTCAAAAAATAATACGCGGCAGGCGTACTAAAAAACAATGATCATGCTGTATACCGAACTTGAAGAGAAATACACATCGCTGCAAAACAAATTAGATCCGGAGCTGCAAAAGCTGCTGAGCGAATGGAAAGACCTGCAGGAAAAATATGGAAAGGAAGTATTTGAATATACCGTACGAGGTAAAGTCATCAGGCAGAATATGACAACAACATCGCTGAGCGGCACTTCCATTAAAAAAGTGGTTTTGCCTGCATACAATGATTGGGGTGATATCCTGCGCTGGCAATTGCAGGAAAATGTACCCGGCTCATTTCCGTATACTGCCGGTGTTTTTGAGCTGAAGCGGCAGGGAGAAGATCCAACAAGAATGTTCGCGGGAGAAGGAGGCCCCGAAAGAACCAATAAACGCTTTCATTATGTATCTGCCGGGCAGCAGGCAAAAAGATTATCAACCGCTTTTGATAGTGTTACGCTGTATGGACAGGATCCTGCCTACAGGCCCGACATTTATGGCAAAATTGGCAATGCCGGTGTAAGCATTGCTACGCTGGATGACGCTAAAAAACTTTACAGCGGATTTGATCTTTGTGATCCATATACCTCGGTAAGCATGACCATTAATGGACCTGCTCCAATAATACTGGCATTTTATATGAATGCCGCAATTGACCAGCTATGCGAAAAATGGATAAAAGAACACAAAGAGGAACACAAAGTATCAGCGCGTAAAAGAGAAAAATTTTCCGGTAATGAATTGCCGTTTTACAACGATACTGCATCTCCCGGCATTATACCGGCAGGTAATGATGAACTGGGACTTACCTTACTTGGCATCAGCGGAGATACAGTTGTGCCACCGGGTATATATGAGCAACTGAAAGCCACAGCGTTGCAACAGGTAAGAGGTACGGTGCAGGCAGATATCCTGAAAGAAGACCAGGCGCAGAATACCTGTATTTTCTCTACCGAGTTCGCATTAAAATTAATGGGTGATGTACAGGAATATTTCATCCAAAATAAAGTAAGAAATTTTTACAGTGTAAGCATCAGCGGCTATCACATAGCAGAAGCAGGCGCTAATCCTGTTACACAATTGGCTTTTACGCTGGCAAATGGTTTTACGTATGTTGAATACTACCTCAGCCGCGGAATGCATATCGATGATTTCGCACCTAATCTTTCTTTCTTTTTCAGTAATGGCATGGACCCGGAGTACAGTGTAATTGGCCGGGTTGCCAGGCGCATATGGGCCAAAGCGATGAAATACAGGTACAATGGCAATGAACGTTCTCAAAAGCTGAAATATCATATACAAACAAGCGGGCGCAGCCTGCACGCCCAGGAAATTGACTTTAACGACATACGCACCACCCTGCAGGCATTATACGCCATTTACGATAACTGCAATTCTTTACATACCAATGCATACGATGAAGCCATTACTACCCCTACCGAAGAAAGTGTGCGAAGAGCAATGGCAATACAGCTTATTATAAACCGGGAGCTGGGTACAGCTAAAACGGAAAATTTTATACAGGGTTCTTTTGCTATGGAGGAATTGACCGACCTGGTGGAAGAAGCCGTATTAAAGGAGTTTGACCGGATTGCCGACCGGGGCGGTGTTTTAGGAGCTATGGAAAGAATGTACCAGCGCAACAAAATACAGGAAGAAAGCCTGCACTACGAACATCTGAAACATACGGGTGAGCTTCCTATAATAGGTGTAAACACTTTTTTAAGCAGTAAAGGAAGCCCGGTAATTATTCCAGAGCAGGTAATACGCAGTACACAGGCAGAAAAAGAACAACAGATAAATAATGTATTACAATTTCAAAAAGTAAATGCAGCTAAAAGCAGGGAGGCTTTACAATCGTTAAAGGAAGTTGCTGCGCAAAACGGGAATGTTTTTGCCGAACTGATGAATACGGTTAAATATTGTTCGCTTGGGCAAATAACACAGGCCTTATACGAAGCAGGCGGGCAATACCGGCGTAATATGTAATAAGGAGCGGTCAATACTTCAAAAAAGCATCATAGAGCATCTGCATATATGCCTTTCCCTTTATAAGATTTGACTCCTTATCTCCGGTTGCGCTGCCCTGCAGGATCTTTTGTGCGCGATTGTCGAAAATAACCGTATCGCCGGGCGTCAGCCACCCAAAGCCATCATCAAAAGTATAAAAAGCAAATTGCTGCCTTTGCGGCAATAAAAGATCATTGCTCCATTTAAACAATTTGTCGTTTAGTCCCAGTTGTTTTGCAAGCGTACCGGCTATATCTGTTTGAGAGCCGAGGGCATTTATTGTTACTGCCTTGTATTCTTCCTTTAATGCCTCTCCAAAAAGCAGCAGCGGAATATGATAACGGGCAGGCTCATCAAATTTTCTGTTCAATGGTAAAACATGCCCATGATCCGCTACCAGCACAAATAAGGTATGCTTATACCATGCTGTATTCTTAACCGAATCCAGCAACTCTCCCAATGATTGATCCGTAAAATAGCAGGCATTCTTAAACCTTTCTTCCAGGCTGTTGCCTTTAAATACCGGCTCCATGGGTACAGTAAACGGCTCGTGACTGCTTGAAGTAATCACGTACGAAAAAAATGGCTGAGTAAATGTTTTGCTTTCATTTGCAAATTTTTCGAAAAGCGATTTATCGTCAACTCCCCATTTGTTAAACTGCCGGGCTTCCGAAAAATCATCCTTACCTATAACCCGGTCGAAACCCGCATGATGGGCGATGGTATTAAACCTGCCAAAGCCCAGCTCTCCTCCATAATAAAAGTTATTCCCGTATCCCTTTTTCTTAAACTCAAGAGAGAGGAAGGGGAGGTGTTCAATTTTATCAGGCTGGTAAATAATACTGGTTTGCGGCTGGGCGGGGAAACCGCTAAGCAAGGCAATGATGCCCTGGTCGGTTCGCACACCGCTTGAATAGATATTCGTGAACAATAATCCCTGATCAATCAGCCTGCTTAATACGGGTGTTATTCCGCTATCACCACCCAGTTCTTTTACCACTCCCGCGGTAAAGCTCTCCAACTGTATAAAAACAATATTAGGCGTTGGCTCTTTTAATATTGATACTGTTGAATCAATACCTGGGACGGTATATAACTTTTGCAGCAGATCTTCAGCTTCCTGCAATGGCAGATACGAATAAATATTGGCGTGCCCATGACCGCTGTTTTTGGAAATACTTTTAAAAAGATGCCAGGTTGTATTTACGGCCGCATGATTGGCTATTGGTAACGAGCAGAAATAGGCGGTACTTTCATTTACCGGAATTTGCTGTACCCCTCCCCGTATGCTTGTTATAATAACAGCGGCTGCAACCAGCATACTGATTGAAAATTGTATTGCCTTCCTATTATGAAAACGCCAGCCGGCAACCGGCGCCATGATCGCTTTATACAACAGCCAGCAAATAAAACCCTGAGCCAGCATTATCGCCGTTAACAAAAAAAGAGGGGCGGATTGAATTGTTTCAAAGGCTTCTGCAGGATGGGCCAGCATTGTAACAGCCCGGTAGTTGAGCTTAACGCCCCAGTTTTCATATAAACCCAAATCGCTGCCGGAAATTATAACAGTGAGTATTATCAATATGAAAGTGTACCATTTTATAAATGTTTTAAAAAAAGAGCCGCCGGCAAAGTACTGTATCACTAATACTAAAAATGGCAGCAGGGCAAAGTAGCCTGCCAATGAAAGATCAAGCTGCAAGCCATGCCAAAAGCTCTCTATTCCCCGTGTAACTCCTGCTTCTGCAAACGAGCGGGAGTAATACAGCACAAAGGTGAGGCGCTGAACAAAAAAAATGAGTATCCAGAAGATATAATGGCGTACAAAATACCGGAGAATAAACCTGTTGCTGAGATCTGTTTTTAGGATAGTCATGAATGGCTCGCTATTATAAATTAACAGCGCAATTTAAGTGTATTTACGCCAGGATTACTGAAGATGTTAGTCCAGGAGAATACCTCTTTTTGTTAAAGAGCCCGGTTAAACCCGGGCAGGACTTTCTTTTAGGTGAAGGGCAGGGCAAATTTCTTAACGGCAGCGGCTTTGCCTATCTTTGCAGTGTTATGCAGGTGGCAAAAAAGCAAAATATACGGCATTTAACCCTGGAAGAGCTGCAGGCCTACTTTGAGGAGCTGGGCGATAAAAAGTTCAGGGCCAAACAGGTATATGAATGGTTATGGCAAAAGCACGCGCACAGCTTTAACGCTATGACCAACCTGAGCAAAGAGCTTCGTACCCGGCTTTCCGATCATTTTGATTTACCAGCCCTTACGGTTGATACTTCTCAATACTCGGCAGATGGCACCATTAAAAGCAGGTTCAGAACAGTTGACGGACACCTGGTGGAAGGTGTTTTGATACCCACTGAATCCAGGCAAACAGCTTGTGTGTCTTCGCAAATCGGGTGCAGCCTGAGCTGTAAATTTTGCGCAACCGGCTATATGGACCGAAAGCGCAACCTGCATTATGACGAAATATACGATGAGGTAGTGCATATTAGCAAACAGGCCGAAAGCAGCTACCACAAAAAGCTCAGCAATATTGTGTTTATGGGAATGGGGGAACCGCTGCTGAATTATAAAAACGTATTAAAAGCCATTGAAAGGATTTCTTCTCCGGATGGTTTGGGTATGAGCCCGCGGCGTATTACTGTATCAACTGCCGGAGTTGCTAAAATGATCAGGCAACTGGGTGATGACGAAGTTAAGTTTAAGCTGGCGCTTTCGCTGCACGCCGCCAACGATCAAAAAAGGCACGAAATAATGCCGATCAATGATACGAATGATATCAAATCTTTAATTGAAGCGCTTAATTATTTTTACCGGAAAACAGGAAATGAAATAACCCTGGAGTATATCCTGTTCAAAGATTTTAATGATTCCCTGCAGGATGCGGATGAGCTGATAAAAATATACAGGCAAATACCCGCCGACCTGGTAAATATCATAGAATACAACCCTATTGACATGGCTTCGTTTTCCAGGCCGGATGAAACCACAACAGAACTATTTATGCAGCAGCTTGAAAAAAACAGGGTAAACGCCAGATTGAGAAAAAGCAGGGGCAAAGATATAGATGCCGCTTGCGGACAGTTGGCCAATAAGGGTACTCTACATTAACTATATTTTTATTACTGTTGTAAAACAGCAAGCTTTATGAGCAAGAAACCTTTTGACAAGTTTATTAATAAAGAAAGCGGCGCGAAAAAGAAAGAACGCATCCGGCAGGAAAAAAGAAAAGTGCGGGCAGAGAAAAACGCCTATTTTGAAGAGCAGAAACGTTTAGCGCATGAAAAGAGAAAAGCAGCCGGTAGCAATAAGCAGTCAGCGGTCAGCTATCAGCGGTCAGCAGCCGGCGGTCAGCAGCCGGCAATCAGCAATCAGCGATCTGTAAAAGATGATCGCCCCAAAACAGTTATCAACAAAAAAACAGGAACCCCGAACCTTTCCACCGCGGCGAATCAGAAATCTCAAACCTCAAATAACGAAATGCCCCTCAACAAATTCATTGCCTGGAGCGGTATTTGTGGCAGAAGGGAGGCAGCGGATTTAATAAAAGCCGGTAAAGTGCTGGTAAACGGGCAGGTTATTACCGAACCTCCTTACCGGGTAAGTCAGCAGGATAATATCCGTGTAAGCGGTAAAAAGATATCTCTTCAAAAAAACCTGGTATATATCCTTTTAAATAAGCCAAAAGATTATATTACCACTACAGACGACCCTGAAGGACGAAAAACCGTAATGGACCTGGTAAGGAGCGCCACCACCGAGCGTGTATTCCCCGTGGGAAGGCTTGACAGGAATACCACCGGCGTATTGCTGTTAACAAACGACGGAGAGCTTGCACAACGCCTTACTCACCCCAGATATGAAGTAAAAAAAATATACGAAGTGCGGGTAGACCAGCCCGTTACCAAACAACAGTTGGATACTATTGCCGGCGGTATTACGCTTGAGGATGGATTTATTCAACCGGATGCGGTAGCATATGCAGACAGCAAAGACAAAAGTGTAATTGGTATTGAAATACATAGCGGGCGAAACCGTATTGTTCGCCGCATTTTTGAACAGCTCGGCTTTAAAGTTAAAAACCTCGACAGGGTGATGTATGGTATATTCACCAAAAAAAATGTAGACCGGGGTAAGTGGCGTTTTTTAACAGAAAAGGAAATACGCCTGCTTAAGCACCTGAACACTTCCTTCCGAAAACAAAAAATCTCCGCAATAAGTGCAAAAAAATAAGGCAGAAATACTCGTAGAAAATGAACATTTTATTGCCATCAATAAGCCATCGGGGCTATTATCAGTACCGGCGCGGGAAGGCAATGAAATTTCCCTCAAGGATATACTGGCAGAAAGATTAGGGCAGATATGGACCGTTCACCGGCTTGATAAGGATACCAGCGGTGTAATTGTATTTGCCAAAAACGAGCGGGCGCATAAATACCTTTCGGGATTGTTTGAAGGAAGAGAGGTTGCAAAATATTATACGGGAATTGTTCATGGTACGCCGCCCGACAATAAAGGAAGTATTGATGCTGCCATCATGGAACATTCTGCCAAAAGAGGCGTAATGGTAACCAATAAAAAAGGTAAATACGCGCTAACCGATTACGAAGTGGCAGAGTGCTTTGGCAATTTTTCTTTGATGCAGTTCCGCATTCATACCGGCAGAACGCACCAGATACGTGTGCATATGAAACATATAGGACATCCTATTGTTTGCGACCCCTTATATGGCAACGGGGAACCCGTATTGCTTTCTTCTATCAAGAAAAAATTCAATCTTTCAAAAAAAGAGGAAGAAGAGCGCCCCTTATTTAACCGGCTGGCTTTACATGCAGAAAAGCTCATTTTCACCGATCAGCAAAAACAGGAACATATTATAGAAGCTGCTGTTCCCAAAGACATACGCGCTTTTTTACAACAGTTAAGAAAGTGGAAATCGTAGCTGTACTCCGCTTATTCCTTTGATCTTTTTTCAAAAAAGGGCAGCCTTACCTAACTCTCAACGATATACCGAGGTCAATGTGTTGCGATTTCCATTGATACCTGCTGTCCATGTTATTAATATTGGAAACGCCCTGCGTATATCTTCCAAAAACACCTACAGTTCCCAAATTAAACTCCAATCCGCCAACAGCCGACAGCTCCGTTTTCCTGAAAGCATTTACTCCGTCTTTTCTCAGGTTCTCATCTTCAAATACAACGATCCCGATCTGCGGCCCTGCAAATACTATTATCCAGGGAATAATGTCATATCGCAACAACAGGGGCAGGTTAGCATTAGCTAATCTTATTTTAGTACGGGCGCCTATCCTGCCTGCATTATTCTTATAATACTTATCAAAATCATCGGCTTTGATATAGTTGTATTGCGTAAGCCATAGCTCCGGTTGCAGTTTCAATTTTTTTGTTGCCGGATAATTAATCCATATTCCTCCACCATATCCGGGCTTCATTTTATCCTGCAAGCCTTTTCCGCTTCCGGAGGAGTAGTTCAAATCAAGATTTACTCCATATGCCAGCTTTTGTGAGTAAAGACTTACGGTTCCCCCAAAAAACAACACGATAATGAGCGTATACCTTAAAACTTGCATAACAGTATTGGTTTTTATAAAGCAATAATATTTTGCAAGCCTGTTAGCGTTATGTTATTATGGTCAATTGATTTATCTTTCTATATCAACACTACTTTTTACCCGATGGAACAAAAGAGATCATACAATAAAGCGCTCTTACAGAGCGCCCTCCTTATATCAAACAATGGAAATCCCCGGGCCAAGCGTTCACCTCAGGCTAACAATTTTTTGCATTCTTCCGCCAGCTTTTCTCTGTTAATAGCCGCCGTACCAACCTCTTCGCAAACAAGTCCGCCGGCAATATTTGCCACTTTCGCCATTAACTGCACATCCTTTGTGGCAGCATATACCAGCGAAGCCACCGCTATTACGGTATCTCCGGCTCCACTCACATCGGCAATGCTGCGAAGATGAGATGGAACAATGGAAGCGCTATCGCCGTATTGATAAAAAACGCCTTTTTCCGATAAGGTGATAAATGAAATATGATGTTGCAGCTTTTCATACAAAGCGTTATGTATACTTTGCAGGAGCTTTTCATCAACCGTAGTATATAAAATATTCAGCGCCTCCGTAGCTTCTTTCAGGTTAGGTTTGAATATGTTGACATGTTTATAGCTGAAGAAATTTTTTCGTTTGGGATCTACCGCGGTAATTATATTGTTATGCCTGCATATATCAATTACCTTTTGAACAACCAATTTTGTAAGAACACCTTTATTATAATCTTCCAATATAATTACCCCGGGCTTTTCCTGTGCCACATACGTCTGAACAGCCAGGATCAGCCTGTTTTCATCCTCGTAGCCAAGATCGGAGATCATCTCATTATCAAGCCGCATCATTTGCTGGTTACGGGCTATAATACGTATTTTATTTGTGGTGATCCGTTTTTCACTCTGTAAAAGGAAAGAGGTATCAATTGCATTTCCTTCAAACATTTTTTTCAACTCTGCTCCATCATTATCGTGCCCTGTAACTGAAATAACAGATGCCTTGGCCCCTAAGGAAGATATATTAAGCGCCACATTTCCCGCACCGCCAATCCTGTATTCCTTCTTATTAACCGAAACTACAGGCACCGGCGCTTCGGGAGAAATACGGTCTACCTTTCCCCACATATAAGTATCAAGCATTACATCACCAATAATGCCCACTTTAATATCCTTAAAGGAATCGAACAGTTGCGTTACGTTCATCGTTCTGTTTTACCTAATAAAGTAAAGAATAGAAACTACAATTACCAAAAAATCATCAGCAATCGGGATCAATACAAGCTACCGTTATGCAAAAAGGGTTTGCCGATCCCGTCAAACCCTTCATCAAAAAATCAATTATTTACCAGTACCTATTTTGTTTCTGCCGGTTTATTGTACATATTGTTCAAACCAATAATTACTTCGCCGGTTATGTCAAAAGCCGTGTCCTGATATAAAAAAATATTGGCGTTACGGGAGTAAGAAAAAATGTAGGTAAAGCCCTTTTCCCTGCTATATCCTGTAAGGTAGTCATTGATTTTCTTAAAGATATCATCCCTCATGATCATCGCTTCCTGCTGAACTTCCTGCTCTATTCGTCTGCGCCTGTTTTCAAGCTCCTGCAACTGCTGGTCATATTCTCTTTTAAAAGATTCCGCTTCGGCCTGTGTAATAGCATTTCCCTTTTTAAGAAACTCAATACGCCTGTTATCCAATTGCTGGTATGCGCCATTCAACTGCCTGTCAAACCCATCCTTTTTTTTCTCGAACGCATCCATTTTGGTTTTGTAAAACTCAAATCTCGCGTCAATTGAATCCAGGTCAACATACGCTATACGCAATGGTTTTACCTGAGAAGTATCTCCGCCGGCAGCAGGATCGGGCACCTCAGGCTTAGATATAGCGGTGAGCGATCGTTGCTGGTAAAATAATACTCCCACCAATACCAGCGCAATAATGCTGAGAACAAGAGATAAATGCTTCATGAATATTTTTTTGCAAATTATGGAAATATGTACAAGCGAAATCGCTTTTAAAAAACACTTAACAGCCTGTGCCTGTAGCTGAAACAGCAATAAAAAAGGAGCAGAAGTTTTTACTTCTACTCCTTTAAAGCCAGTTTATTTAACTATTCTTCTTCATCAAAGCTCATCGCCTCACGGGTAGTTTGCAACAATTCATACTCCTCCTTGCTGCCTACAACCATATTTTCAAACTCGCGCAAACCTGTACCTGCAGGTATCGGGTGCCCGGTAATCACATTTTCCTTCAATCCCAGCATATCATCCGTTTTACCCTGTATTGCCGCAGAGCTTAATACTTTGGTTGTTTCCTGGAATGAAGCTGCAGATATCCAGCTATGTGTTCCCAGCGAAGCCTTGGTAATACCCAGCAGCACGGGTTTAGAAGTTGCGGGGTTGGCATCACGGTATTCCGCCAGCTTTTTATCATTCCTTCTTAAGATAGAATTCTCTTCACGCAATTCGCGTAAGCTAACGATCTGTCCTGCACGAAGCTTGGTTGATTCACCCGGATCGGTTACCACTTTCTTATCAAATATCCAGTCGTTCTCTTCAATGAACTCAAACCTGTCTTCCAGATCTTCCTCCAGGAATTTGGTATCTCCCGGCTCAACGATCTCAACCTTTTTCATCATCTGCCTAACTATCACCTCAATATGCTTGTCGTTAATACGCACACCCTGTAAACGGTAAACTTCCTGAATTTCATTTACCACATATTCCTGTACCGCATAAGGTCCTTTAATGTTCAGGATATCCGCAGGAGCAGTTTGCCCGTCAGAAAGAGAAGTACCGGCTCTTACAAAGTCGCCGTCCTGAACAAGGATCTGGCGTGTTAAAGGCACCAGGTATTTTTTTACTACCCCGTCTTTGGCCTCAATTATAATTTCACGGTTACCACGTTTTACAACGCCAAAGGATACTACTCCATCAATTTCAGAAACGATAGCAGGATTACCAGGATTACGCGCTTCGAACAATTCTGTTACGCGCGGCAAACCACCGGTAATATCTCTCAGCTTACCCAACACACGTGGAATTTTAACCAACACCTGACCTGCCCTTACCTCTTCAGCTTCGTCTACCACAATATGCGATCCCACAGGAAGGTTATAGGTTTTAATTTCTTTACCTTCCACCAACATCATCGGTATCCTGGTCTTATCTTTTGTTTCTATCACTACTTTTTCACGGTGCCCGGTCTGTTCGTCTGCTTCTTCACGGAAAGTAATGCCTTCCACTACATTTTCAAATTTCACATTACCTGCCTGTTCGGAAATAATTACGTTGTTGAACGGATCCCATGTACAGATCACATCGCCTTTACTGATCTGCTGACCGTCTTTCACCAATAATGTAGCGCCATAAGGTATGTTGTTAGTGATCAATAAACGATCATTTTTCACATCAACGATCCTCAATTCACCTGTACGACCTATTACTATCTGTACTTTTTCGCCATCATTACCATCGGCGGTTACGGTACGTAAACCGTCAAACTGAACAGTGCCGTCAAACTTGGCTGTAAGTTGCGAGTCAACGGTTGCTGAACCGGCCACACCACCTACGTGGAAAGTACGCAGGGTTAGCTGTGTTCCAGGCTCACCGATGGATTGTGCGGCAATAATACCCACAGCATCGCCTTTTTGCGCCAGGTAACCGGTAGCAAGGTTCAAGCCATAACATTTCACGCACACGCCGCGTTTGCTTTCGCAGGTCAATACAGAACGTATCTCCACTGTTTCAATACCGCTATCTTCTATTTTCCTTGCAATATCTTCATCAATATGTTCGCCTGCTGCTACAATCAGCTCATCGGTTTGAGGATCGTACACATCATGTACAGAGGTACGTCCCTGGATGCGATCGTATAAAGGTTCAACAATATCTTCGTTATCTTTCAGCGCGCTGATGGCAATACCACGCAACGTGCCGCAATCTTCTTCGTTAATTACTACATCCTGCGCCACATCCACCAAACGACGGGTGAGGTAACCCGCATCGGCTGTTTTCAACGCTGTATCCGCAAGACCTTTACGCGCACCGTGGGTAGAGATAAAGTATTCCAATACGTTCAACCCGTCTTTAAAGTTGGAAAGGATAGGGTTTTCAATGATCTCCGACCCCGTAGAGCCACTTTTACGCGGCTTGGCCATCAATCCCCTGATACCGGCCAACTGCTTTACCTGCTGCTTGCTGCCACGGGCTCCGGAATCCAGCATCATGTATACAGAGTTAAAGCCCTGTTTGTCTGTCGCCATTTCACGGATCAACGTTTCCGTTACACGTGTATCCACACGGCTCCAGATATCAATGATCTGGTTGTAACGTTCGTTGTTGGTGATAAGACCCATATTGTAGTTTTCCCAAACTTCCTTTACTTCATCAGAAGCCGATTCTACCAGCTCCTGCTTCAGTTGCGGAATAACCAGGTCGTTGATGTTGAACGACAATCCGCCACGGAAAGCCGTACGGAAGCCTAACTGCTTGATATCGTCCAGGAACTTGGCTGTTTTTGGAACGTTGGTGATCTTGATGATATCACCGATAATTTCCCTGAGCGATTTTTTAGTGAGCAATGCGTTCACAAAACCAACTTCTTCAGGTACATACTGGTTAAATATCACACGCCCAACCGTTGTTTCTATCAGCTTGCTTTCCAGTTCGCCATTGTCTTTGCGAACTTTTGCCCTTACTTTTATAGGCGCATGCAAGTCAACTTTTCCTTCGTTATATGCTATAATTACTTCCTCAGCATTGTAAAAGGCTTTTCCTTCGCCTTTTATTTTTTCTGTTTCGGTAGATTTTTTTCCTTTTGAAATATAGTACAGGCCCAATACCATGTCCTGAGAAGGAAGGGTTATCGGCGTACCGTTCTGAGGGTTCAAAATGTTGTGAGAAGAAAGCATGAGCAACTGCGCTTCAAGAATTGCAGCGCTGCTCAATGGTACGTGAACCGCCATCTGGTCACCGTCAAAGTCGGCGTTGAACGCAGAACATACCAACGGGTGCAACTGTATAGCCTTGCCTTCTACCAGGCGGGGCTGAAAGGCCTGTATAGATAGCCTGTGCAGCGTTGGGGCACGGTTCAGCATAACCGGGTGTCCCTTCAATATATTTTCGAGGATATCCCAAACAACTGATTCTTTACGGTCTACCAGCTTCCTGGCGCTCTTTACCGTTTTTACAATACCTCTTTCAATGAGCTTGCGGATAATGAACGGCTTGAACAGTTCAGCAGCCATATCTTTTGGTAATCCGCACTCATGCAATTTCAATTCGGGACCAACCACAATTACAGAACGGCCGGAGTAATCAACACGTTTACCCAGCAGGTTCTGGCGGAAACGGCCTTGCTTACCTTTCAACACATCGCTCAATGATTTCAGCGCCCGCCCGCCTTCCGCTTTAACGGCATTGGATTTACGCGAATTATCAAACAGCGAGTCTATCGCTTCCTGCAGCATACGTTTTTCGTTACGTAATATCACTTCAGGGGCTTTGATCTCCAGCAAACGTTTCAAACGGTTGTTGCGGATGATCACACGACGATACAGATCATTCAGGTCAGACGACGCGAAACGACCACCATCCAACGGAACCAATGGACGTAATTCCGGTGGAATAACCGGGATATATTGCATTACCATCCACTCAGGGCGGTTTTCTATCCTGCCATTGGCATCGCGGAAAGATTCCACCACGCTCAAACGCTTCAACGCATCCGCTTTACGCTGTTGCGAAGTTTCGGTAGCGGCGGCATTACGCAGGTCGTAGCTCAATTGGTCAAGGTCTACCCTTGCCAGCATCGCCTGGATAGCTTCCGCTCCCATTTTGGCAATAAACTTCTGCGGGTCATCATCCAGTAAATACTGGTTGTCTTTAGGAAGATTTTCCAGTATTTCCAGGTACTCTTCTTCTGTAATAAGATCACCCATTTTCAGGTTCCGGTCTTCACGAACGCCCGGCTGTATTACCACGTATCTTTCGTAATAAACGATGCTCTCCATTTTTTTGGAGCTGATACCCAGCAGGTAACCAATTTTATTAGGAAGACTTTTAAAATACCATATATGCACAACCGGTACAACCAGCTTTATATGCCCCATGCGTTCACGACGTACTTTCTTCTCTGTTACTTCCACGCCGCAACGGTCGCACACAATACCCTTGTAACGGATACGCTTGTACTTACCGCAAGCACATTCGTAATCTTTTACCGGCCCGAAAATCCGCTCGCAGAATAAACCATCTCTTTCAGGCTTATACGTACGATAGTTAATGGTTTCAGGCTTCAAAACCTCACCATAAGATCTTTCCAGGATAGCATCGGGCGATGCCAGGCTGATCGTGATCTTTGAGAAATTTGATTTTGGGCGATTGTCTTTTTTGATAGCCATAATCTTATTTAAGATTTTTAATTTGACATTTGAGATGCTGATTTATTCAAATCGCTTTAGAACTTACCAGCATTTTTTGTTTACCAACTTCATATCTCTTATCATCTTCTGTTGCGTCGCACTCTTGTACTTTCTGTTCTCTATTCAACAATTTACTCAACAATAACAATCAAGAGTGTTACCAAAGCCCTCCTTGGGTACCGATACCTATCGGGGGGAGGCTGTCTTCTTTATTCAAACTTCAGCTCTAATCCCAAGCCCCTTAACTCATGCACCAATACGTTGAATGATTCCGGTAATCCTGCTCTTGGAATATTATCCCCTTTCACAATGGATTCATACGTCTTGGCCCGACCGATGATATCATCCGATTTCAGCGTCAACAATTCCTGCAGGATGTTAGATGCACCGTATGCTTCCAGCGCCCATACTTCCATTTCACCGAAACGCTGACCACCAAACTGTGCTTTACCACCCAATGGCTGTTGTGTAATTAAGCTGTACGGCCCTATAGAACGTGCGTGCATCTTATCATCAACCATGTGGTGCAGCTTGATCATGTAAATGATACCAACTGTAGCCTTCTGGTCAAAACGCTCACCGGTTTCACCATCGTGCAGGTAAGTGTGCCCGAATGAAGGCAATCCGGCTTTATTGATATATTCAGCTATTTCTTCTGTAGATGCACCATCGAATATCGGCGTAGCGAACTTTACACCCAGCTTTTCTGCAGCCCAGCCCAACACCGTTTCATAAATCTGCCCGAGGTTCATACGGCTTGGTACCCCAAGCGGGTTCAACACAATATCAACAGGCGTCCCGTCTTCCAGGAACGGCATATCTTCCGCACGTACAATCTTGGCAACAATACCCTTGTTCCCGTGGCGACCCGCCATTTTATCACCTACTTTCAACTTACGTTTAACAGCAAGGTATACTTTGGCAAGCTTTAATACGCCCGCAGGCAATTCATCTCCTATAGAAATGTTGAACTTCTCTCTCTTATATCTTCCCAGTTCCTCGTTAAACTTAATGTTATAATTATGCAGCAGGATGTTGATCTGGTTGTCTACCTGCGCATCGCCGGTCCAGCCTAAAGGGTTGATATTCTGGTAGTCTAACGCAGCAAGGTTTTTTGCATTGAACTTAGCGCTCTTGCCGATCTGCATTTCACCAAAGTTATTGGTAACGCCAGTTGAAGTTTTGTCTTTCAGCAATACCTGCAGCTTGCCGATCAGTACATCCAGCAGGTCTTTTTCATTCTGCTCGTGTACTTTTTCCAGCTTATCAATCGCAGCTTTTTCACGCACTTTAGCATTCTTATCTTTTTTAGCGCGCTGGAAAAGCTTTTTATCAATCACCACGCCTTCGGTTCCGCTTGGCGCTTTTAAAGAGGCATCTTTCGCGTCTCCTGCTTTATCGCCAAAGATAGCGCGTAACAGCTTTTCTTCAGGCGTAGGATCACTTTCACCTTTTGGTGTGATCTTACCTATGATAATATCACCTTCTTTTACCTGTGCGCCTATGCGGATGATACCATTCTGATCCAGGTCTTTTGTAGCTTCTTCCGATACATTCGGAATATCCGGGGTCAGCTCTTCTTCACCCAGCTTGGTATCGCGTACTTCCAGCTCATATTCAGAAATATGTATAGAAGTGAACAGGTCTTCTTTTGCAACTTTTTCACTGATCACGATCGCATCCTCAAAGTTGTATCCTTTCCACGGCATGAACGCCACTTTAAGGTTACGGCCCAATGCCAGCTCTCCATCTTTGGTAGCATATCCTTCGGTAAGGAAATCGCCGTTTTTCACCCTTTGCCCTTTTTTAACGGCAGGGCGCAGGTTGATACAGGTTTCCTGGTTGGTTTTCATGAACTTGGTGAGCCTGTATATCTTAAGATCATCTTCAAAGCTTACCAGCTTTTGCGCTTCGTCTCTTTCATAGCGTACATGAATTTCGTTGGCGTCTACAAATTCTACTACCCCTTCGCCGTCTGCATGTATCTGTATACGTGCGTCGCGGGCAGCTTTTCCTTCCAGTCCGGTACCAACAAACGGCGCCTGCGGCACGATCAAAGGAACCGCCTGGCGTTGCATGTTCGAGCCCATCAGCGCACGGTTGGCGTCATCATGCTCCAGGAACGGGATCAATGAAGCGCTCAATCCCACGATCTGGTTAGGAGCAACGTCCATGTATTCTACTTCTGTTTTATCAAGAATAGGGAAGTCGCCTGTTTGTCGTGACTTAACCTGCTCTTCTACAAACAATCCGCTTGGATCAAGCGGCGCATTTGCCTGCGCGATCTTTGCCTCATCTTCTTCTTCCGCGCTCAGGTAGGTAAGATGCTTCATATCTACCTTACCGTCATTCACCTTATGATAAGGCGTTTCGATAAAGCCCATTTCATTGATCTTGGCGTGCACGCACAATGTTGAGATCAAACCGATGTTTGGACCTTCGGGTGTTTCAATAGTACACAAACGACCGTAGTGAGAATAGTGCACGTCGCGAACCTCGAAACCTGCACGCTCACGGCTCAAGCCACCGGGACCGAGCGCAGAAATACGACGCTTGTGCGTGATTTCACTTAAAGGATTCGTTTGGTCGAGGAACTGCGACAATTGTGATGTTCCAAAGAAGGAATTGATCACAGAAGACAATGTTCTCGCGTTGATCAGGTCAACAGGAGTAAACACCTCATTATCGCGCACGTTCATTCTCTCGCGGATGGTTCTTGCCATACGGGCCAAACCAACACCAAACTGGGCAAACAACTGCTCGCCCACGGTACGTACACGGCGGTTGCTCAGGTGATCAATATCATCAATTTCCGCCTTCGCGTTGGTTAAACGCACCAAGTACTTGATGATCTCAATAATATCTTCTTTTGTAAGCGTTTTCTGATCCAGCGGCTGGTGCAGGTTTAGCTTACGGTTGATTTTATAACGACCCACTTCTCCAAGATCATAACGTTTATCAGAGAAGAACAGTTTATCAATTATACCACGGGCGGTTTCATTATCAGGCGCATCAGCACCGCGCAACTGGCGGTAGATATGCTGAACCGCTTCCAGTTCGGAGTTAGCGCTATCCTTGTTCAGTGTATTATATATAATAGCGTAATCACCGCTCACTTCTTCTTTCTGGATAAATACGCCTTTCACATCCATATCCACGATCAGGTCAACCGCTTCCTGGTCAAGAACGGTATCACGCTCCAGCACAACCTCGTTCCTTTCGATAGATACCACCTCGCCGGTATCTTCATCCACAAAGTCTTCTACCCATGTTCTTAATACACGGGCAGCCAGTCTTTTTCCAATGTATTTCTCAAGCGTTTTTTTATCCGTTTTTACTTCATCAGCCATCCCGAATAATTCCAGGATGTCCTTATCCGTTTCATAACCGATAGAACGAAGCAATGTGGTTACCGGGAATTTTTTCTTACGGTCAATATACGCGTACATCACATTGTTGATGTCTGTAGCAAATTCCATCCAGGCTCCCTTGAAAGGAATAACCCTTGCGGAATATATTTTGGTACCGTTGGGATGGAGCGACTGTCCGAAGAATACACCGGGTGAACGATGCAGTTGAGATACCACTACACGCTCCGCGCCGTTAATAACGAATGTACCGCGGGGGGTCATGTAGGGAATATTACCCAAAAATACATCCTGAACAATGGTTTGGAAGTCTACATGCTCCTCATCGTTACAGCTCAGGCGCAACTTAGCCTTTAATGGAACGGCATAAGTTAAGCCGCGTTCCATACACTCTTCTATACTATAACGCGGAGGATCAATAAAGTAATCTAAAAACTCAAGCACGAAAATGTTACGGGTATCCGTAATAGGAAAGTTTTCCTTAAACACTTTAAATAATCCTTCAATATTTCTCTTGTCGGGAGTGGTTTCCAACTGAAAAAATTCCTTGAAAGACTGAATCTGGATTTCCAGAAGATCAGGAGTTTCGGCTAAATGTTTAATTTTTCCGAAATCAATCCTGCTGTTTGCAGCAACTTTTGTTGAAGACATAGTATTAAAAGCGCTTTTATTGTTTCATGACAAAAATATCCTGGTGGTCTTGTTTTTATTTAAAACAAAACGCATTGGAGATCAGTCACTTATAAAATCAATTGAAAAGTCAAATCGTATCAGGCCCAATTTAAGGAGTGCAAAGGTAAAGAATATAGAGATTCCAGCAAGTTTTTTTACATTTTGAATAAGTTTAACAAATCGTTCAAAAAATATTATCCACATGCTGTGGAGAAGTAAACATCAGCGGGTGCTGAATTAGCTCGTTGCCCCCGCAGCCAGCTTTAGCTCTTCTATTGTTTTTTCAACCTGCGGCAACGTATAAGATGGGCAGGCTCCATGCTGTGTAGCTACAAAGGCGCCCATTCCGCAACCAAATTCCAGCGCAGATTCCAGGGGTGCAGATTGAATGTATTTAGAAAGAAAACCGGCAAGAAACGCGTCTCCGCTACCTATGGTATCTGCCACTTTTACCGTAAAGCCCGGGTGCTCCGCAAACTTTTCGTTATCCAGCACAGCCGCCCCCCTGTCGCCGCGCGTAGTAATGATGGTATGCAGGTGAAATTTTTGCTGCAATGCCAGCATTTTTTCCTTTTCGGAACCATTTATCCCATACCACCCGCTTAACAAAGCCAGCTCATCGGCGTTCAGCTTCAGCATATCGGCGTGCTGCATAAGGTATTCCAGGGTTCTTTTTTCAAAATGCGGTTTGCGCAGGTTAATATCAAGCACTTTATGCCCGGCCGTTTCCAGTAGCTCAAACAGTGTTTGCCGCGATGTTTCGTTCCGGGCTACCAGGCTGCCATATATAAAATAAGGAGTAGCGGCTACCAGCTTCTGCAACTGTATATTGTACTGTATAAAATCCCAGGCAACCGGTTGAATAATTTCATAGCTCACATCATTCCCATTTAAGGTAGCTAATACAGTGCCTGTATCATACGTAGCATCTTTTTGAATAAATTGAGCCGGCACCCCTTTTGATTTGATGAAATCAAGCAACTCTTCACCGTTCGCATCATCGCCGGTTTTGCTGATCATAAGGGCAGGTACCTGTAACTGGTTAAGATTATAAGCAACATTCATAGGCGCTCCGCCGGGCAACCTGGCCTCCGGCAGAATATCCCACAAAATTTCACCAAAGCATACGGCAGTGTAATCGTTATTGTTCATGTATATGATTTTAGCGGCTGGGTTAGCTATAAGCTGTGAGCCATGGGCGAAGGGCGGTCAGCCATCAACTTTCAGCTATCAGCTTCAAACTGCACAATTTAGCAAAAAGACGAGATTCTTGCGCTACAATTAAAACTAATACAAGGGCAACCCTGCCCTGTTTCGCAATTACCAGCCTGCTTCTTTTTCAGTTGAGATCACATGACGTGCAACGAAATGTAATTTCTACCGCTCACTACCGGTAAACAGTGCGCTGGATCTGTAACCGGTATTTTCTATTCTTTTCAACATTTGATTAAAACAACTGCAATGAAAACCAATATTTATATTCTTCTGCTGTTGATTGGTGCGTTTACTTCCTGTAAAAAGCCAAATACTGTAAGGCTGCCGGGATCGTATATTGAATACCTCGATGAAAAACAAATACTGGGCATTACCGCCAGCGGCAACGAGGTTTGGGTATTGTCTTCAACGGTGTGTGATACCTGTTCTGTACCAGCTTATGTGAGTACTGTCCCTTTAAGCTACCAACTTACCAGAATAACCGGCAGTTCTTATAGAGTTGATGAAAGAACGCCTGTTTGGAAGCCTGTAAGAGATAAAAATAATAATGTATACGCCAGGGGGATTAATTATAAAGGCATTTACAGGATCAATGGCGTTAACGATTATTCGCTCATTGTTGAAACGGGCGATTTGATGATCAACGATTTTGTTTTCGACAATAACAATCACATATGGATATGGGGAACAGCGGGTATTGGGTATTGGGATGGCAGCCGGTTGGAGATATATAACAGTTCAACAGCGGGCTTGCCTACTGATATTATACATGGCATAGCCGTTGATGCCAATAATATTGTATGGGCGCCCCTGGATTATGCCGGTAAGGGTATTTTGAAGATTGATAACGGCAGCCGGAGCATCGTGCCCATTACAAGCATACCAGGCCTTACCGCAGGAAATTACCTTAGCAACCCTGTTGCCGATAGTGCAGGCAATATATGGTTCGGCACCGACGCATTCGCCACCCCCAAGATCGTTAAATACGATGGCAGTAACTGGACAACGATATCATCTGATAACAACGCTTATATTGTAGGCAGGGATCAGAAAGGAACCATCTGGCAGACAAGAAATAACAGCACGGGCTCACCCCAGGGGCCAACATCGCTATACTATCTTAAAAACAATGAATGGCAGCAGGTAAACACCAGCGAAAGCAAGGGCTACATTTATAATGTGGATGTAACAGATAATAATATTTTTATTGGAACCTCCAGGGGGTTATTGGTGAAGTAGGAGAGTTGTGGATCAAAAGTTTCCAATCTTTAAAAGATTGGAAGCCTTACGCTTTCTTTTAACCAAATTACTTCTTACATCTTTTTTATTGCAACTAAAGAACGAAACCCTACACCTGAACTTTCAAAAAGTAAATTAAATTTTTACAATAAGCCTCAATAGATTTTATCGTTTCTAAAATCTTATTGTTGAATCTTTCCATGCTCAACTCTGTACGTCCTCCTTCTAAGTAGCTATTGAATATTGCGAAAACGTTGAATGGTCGTTTTTTAATAACGCCTGAGATATCTATCAACAACAGCTTTTCAAACTCAGTCATTACATTTTCTAAATTGCCAACTAAATGAATATCGCTCCTGATGGCAGAAATTGTTGCATCAAAATAATCGGCAAATTCTTTGAGGGAAAGGTCTTCTATAATATTCCCGCCGGATTCCCGGTTTTGGATTTGAGCAACTTTCTTCTCAGTTTCTGCGAGAAGGTATTGCAGGTATCTTAATATTTTATTTATGATCTCGTCCATAAAGCAATATTAACTTCGCATTTTAGGTTTTAAAATTTGCGAACTATTACCCACTTATTGAATATGTGGCTTGAAAATGTTTTTTATTCTCTTTTGTATATTTCATTCTTAATTACCACTATTGCTATCACCCTCACGCATCCATCCTCACCCCATCATATATTTCCGCAACAGGTATTATTTCGTTAATTGCTTTTATGTAAAGCTGATCTTTTAAAAAATTATATTCTTCCAGTTCCCAGCGATGGGCGGCATTCAGGCGGAACACTTCGATATGAACATGTTCTGAATCAACCAGTATATACTCCTGCAGCATAGGTATATCCCGGTAAAGTCTGAATTTTTCGCCACGGTCGTAATTTTTGGTTGAAGGAGAAAGCACTTCGATTATTACAGTGGGGTTTAGGATATTCCAGTTATCGTTATTAAGCGTAACATCTTCACCACAAACAACAGAGATATCCGGATAAGTAAATAAGGTATTTGCCTCTATATGAATACGCTGATCGCTATTGTAGGGCCTGCAATTTTTTCCTTTTAACTTTTGGTGCAGTATGGCATACAAATTTCCTGAGATCCGGTTATGCGGCACTTTAGAGCCCGACATGGCAAATATCTCCCCTTTGAAATATTCATGCTTTTCAACAGCAGCTTCTTCCATCGCCAGGTATTCTTCGATGGTAAGCTTTTGCCTGCCGTAAGCAACAGCGGGTTCTCGTACTTCCATATCCATGTTATAAAAATACGCATATTTGATGAAAGAGAACCAGCGCTATGATAAATGTGAGACGTGAGGTGTGAGCGTTCGTTTCACATCTCACATTTCACGCTAATATACCGGTATAGCCTGATTGAGATGACACTGCCGCCGGCTATTCTGAAACCGATTAACTAAATTTATAGTTATTAAACTATTTGTTTAGTTATATTTGCCGGATGATAATGCCAGGAGTTTGTATTGTTCTTCTTTTAACCATCAATACCATACACGCCCAAACGATTGGTGGCAGGGTGATTTCTGCAAAGCAGGAGCCACTAACGCCTGTAACAGTAGTATTTCAAAAAGGGGATAGTATACTTGTCACAACCACTACCAACCTGCAGGGGTTATTTCACCTTAACGTGCAATTAGTCAACGGTCAAACTTATACGCTGCGACTGTCGCTGGTTGGCTATCACTCAAAAAAAATATCTTTTGTATATCCCGATACAAACCAGCTTCGCCTGGTAGTACTGGAAGAAGATAGAAAAACATTAGAAGCGATAACAGTAACCGGCAAGCCGCCGTTGCTGACCCGGAAGAGCGACCGCCATATTATCAACGTGGAGAGCAGTGCGTTTGCCAACGGGTTTTCCGCTGCTGAAGTATTACAGCGCTCACCCGGCGTTTGGGTTGACAATATGGGCAATATCCGCTTAAAGGGTACACAACCTGTTACTATTATGGTAAATGATGTTGTGCAACGGTTAGGTAATGAAGAACTTGCCGATTTTCTCCGTTCATTGAAATCAGATGATATCAGCCGGGTAGAAATTATTCCGAACCCACCTTCCGAATTTGAAGCAGGCGGGTCGGGTGGCATTATTCATATTATCCTTAAAAAGGGAAGGAAGAACGGATGGAGCGGATCGCTTAACGGTGAATACTGGCAACAGGCGGGTAAGCCTTATTTTACAACTGGCGCCACGCTGAATCACCAGCTCAGCAAGCTTTACCTTTCCGGCAGCTTTGCTTATACGCGTGATCTGCGCAGCATTACCGAAAAAACATCCATCACTTATCCTGATCTGTCTTCCTTTGATAATTTCACTGATCGTAGTGAGAAGATATGGCGATATCAATATCGTTTTGCTGCCGTGTACGACCTGAACGCAGCTCAGTCTGTCAGCCTGCAGTCTTCTTTTGCTACAACCAATTTTGACCAGTTATTTAAAAGCGATGAGATCTATTACGCCGGTCAGCTTTCTCATGGCAGCGCAAGCTCGGCAAAACACCGGGAGTTTAATTTTTCCGGCGTTACCCTTAATTATTCATTTAAGCCCGACACTTCAGGAAGCATATTAAAGATAATTGCAGATCTTTCAAATAATATTAGAACAGAAAACAGCGAATACAATAAAGTAAATGATGACCGCACAAAACAAAGGCTTTGGAGAACCGATATACCCATAAGCACAAAAGTATACAGTATACAATCAGACTATACCAAAGTATTCAAAGCCAAAATGCTTTTACAATCAGGTTTAAAATATGCATCTATTTATAGGAATAACGAATTGATTACAGAAGATCTTGCAGGTACGATATGGGTGCCCCATCCCGGGCAAAGCAATCATTTTATATACAGGGAAAATATACTGATGTTGTATGCTTCTGCGGAAAAAACCATACAGCACACAACCATAAAAGCCGGATTGAGAGCCGAAGAAACATTTTCAGCGGGCAATGAATTATCATCTTCCGCAAAATTTGCAAGAAAATATTTTGGTTTATTTCCTTCCCTGTTCTTAATGCAATCGCTGAACGCGGAAAAAGGAACTGCAATCACAGCATCCTATTCGCGCCGCCTTACAAGACCTGCACTGAATGAGCTTAACCCTGCCCGCATCGAATTCAGCAACTATACTTCTGTTACCGGTAATCCCAACCTGCAACCGCAATACAGCAATCATTTTTCTCTTGCATACCAGTTCATCAAAAACCACTCTGTGGAAACATACCTTACACGTACCAACAATTTTATTGCCGTGTCTGCCAACCCGGGGCCAAACAACTCAATAGATTATTACTTAGAAAACACCGGCATCACCACAGCATACGGCATTGATTACAGCAGTACCATTTCACCGCTAAGCATATGGACGATCGTTACCGATCTATCTGCGTATCGTTCTGTATACAGCTTTAATAATAAGCCTTACCGGCAAACTTCTTTTTATGCCCGCTCGTTACACACTCTTACATTTACCAATATTGTTGATGTTGATTTTATGGCTGATTACCGCTCACCGTATATCTATACCAATCTTTATACCTATGGCAATTTCAGCATGGATGTGGGCTTTACGAAAAAAGTGCTCAAAGCAAAACTGCGGTTAAGCTTCACTGATATGTTGAATACATCCCGCGAAAAAGAATGGACAGAGGAAAAAGACTATACTATTGCATTTTACCGAAAACGCCCAATCCGAACCGTAAGGCTTTCTTTTACTTACCAGTTCAGCTCGGGTAAAAAAATGCAGGCAAAAAATATTGATACGGGTGGGCAGGAAGAGAGAAGAAGGGTGGGGAGTTGAGGGATTTCTCCCATAGCGGAATATAAAACGCTTTCCAAAAGTTATGTTCCAGCTCACCCGACAGGAATGGGACGAATTAAGATTAAACACTATTTCTCAGGGTATGTCATTATAAATTGTAATGACATACCCCGTAAGAGGATTGTTTTGGAAATTTTTTTTGCCCGCCGCAAACCTTTGCCTTGTCACCTTCCCCGCTGTGCATAGCGTCATCGCCATGCCCCTCTCTTGTCGCCCCGGGCAACCATCCCACTACCCCCTTAAATGATAAGCCTTCGGCTGTACAAATGCCCGTATACCATGATAAGACAATGTTGCTCCTAACCCGGAATTTTTTCTTCCCGACCAGGGAAGCGCTGCGCTCACCCTGTCGCAACAGTTCCAGTATACGGTACCGGTATCCATCTGCTTCATTACGTTTTCCGCGCGGTCATAACTTTTGGAATATACCGCAGCAGTTAAACCGTAAGGAGTGTCTTTCATTAATTTAACCGCTTCTCTATCGTCTTTTACTTTTTGAATACCAATTACAGGACCAAAAGATTCATCAGTCATCAGCTTCATATCATGACTCACATTTACTACTACGGTAGGCACAAAAAAATAACCCCTGCCTGACAACGGGCCGCCGCCTGACAATACTTTTCCGCCTTTGGCCACAGCATCTTCTACCTGCTCCTTTAACAATGCGATCTGTTCTTTCCTGCTAACGGGGCCAATACCCGTAGCTTTGTCAAGCGGATTGCCCGTTACCAGCTTTTTAGCCTCGCTTACAAATACATCAATGAACTGATCATAAATTTTTTCATGTACATAAATTCGTTCCACTGCGCAACAGCTCTGCCCGGTATTGTACACCGCACCGTCCAGCGCTGCAGCCGCTACCGCGCTTACATCATCCACATCATCCATTACATATAGCGGATCTTTACCACCCAGCTCCAGTTGCACCGGCACCAGTTTACCTGCAGTTTGTTCCGCTATGTATTTACCCGTGCGGTAGCTGCCTGTAAAGAAATAACCATCCAGGGGAAGATCAAGGAGTGCCTGCCCCGCCGGTCCTTTGCCAATTACCACCTGAAAAATATTTTCAGGTATACCTGCCCGGTATAACAACCGCTGTATGTGCAATCCCGTGATAGTAGCATATTCGGAGGGCTTGTATAAAACCCCGTTACCGCCGATCAGGGCAGGCACAAAAACATTTACCCCTACCAGGTAGGGATAGTTCCAGGCAGATATATTGGCTATAATGCCAAGTGGCTCATATACTATTTTTTCCCGTGTGGCATCTTCTTCCGTTATCCACTCTTCTGCCAGCCACCTGGCAGAGTTTTTAATGAAATACTGTATCCGTTGCCGTGCGCCGTTCAGCTCATTGTACGACTGCTGCAAAGGTTTTCCTACTTCTCTGGTAAGATCAACCGCAAGCGTATCTTTCTCCTCATCAAGAAAATTGTAAAACTTTTCTATGGCAGCGATCCGCTTTTCGAGCGGAACTGCCGCCCAGGCAACCTGTCCTTCCTGTATGATCTTATATTTTTTTTGAATAGATTCCGTTGTGTCTTCTGCTATTTCCTGTATCACTTCTTCGGTAGCAGGATTAATGATATGCATATGAATAAATTTAAGTTGAAAGGTGGAGGGTGGTTGCAGGTTTCAAGTTTCAGGTTAGTGGTTGCCAATTTGCAACAGGTTTTGAGTTTGAATACCAGCAACCTGTAACTATCCTACCGCGCTGCCTCTACAAAAGCCGCCCTCACATTTTTTACAAAATTACTGTTCTGGTCTTTCATTCGTTCAGGATGCCACTGCAGCAGGCAAAGAAAAGAACCTGTTGAAGGATCTCTGCGCTCAATGGCTTCTACCACCCCTTCCGGAGAAAAGGCTGAAACAATCAACCCTTTACCTATCCTGCCGGCACTTTGATGATGATTGCTGTTCACCGGTCCTTCCTCCTGCCCGATAATACCGTATAGCCACGAAGCGGGATCAACTGTAATTGGATGATACCGGTCGCTATCGTCGGGCAGCTTGGAATGATTGTATTTACCCCAGGCAGGAATATCAGGTATTAAGGTTCCGCCAAAAAATACATTGGCTATCTGCAATCCCCTGCAAATGCCCAATACCGGAACATTATTAGCTTCGGTATATTCCAGCAGTTTCCACTCAAACTCATCACGGGCTTCGCTTACATCGTCTTTAAAACAATAGTCATAATAATCAGGGCGGTTATAAAACCTGGGGTGTACATCTTCTCCACCGGTAAGCAGCACCCCGTCACAATTTTTTACCTCTTCAAAATTGGAGGGTCGCCAACTGAGTTTTTTCACTTTCACTTCGGTATCATGCGCCAGTATCCAACTGGCGTAATTTGCATATTTGCTACAATCTGTAACGCCTATAATCATCTCACCTGTGGTATTACAATGCTTTCAAATAAAGTTGCTTGAAGTCTTCCCTGGAAACCGGTTTTGGATTATTGGGATGGGCAAAATCTGCAAATGCCAGGTCCGCCAGCGTTTCAATATGTTCAGCCTTAACACCAATATCACGCAGCTTATGCGGAATGCTTACCCTGGTGTTAAGATCGAACAGGTACTGTACTACCCCCTCTCCATCCTGCTGTTTCAGACCGAGCACCTGTGCAATACGATGGAATTTGTCTTCAAAGCCCGTTATATTGAACTGCATCCCGTAAGGAATATTTACTGCATTCGCCAAACCATGATGCGTATCAAGCAACTGCGACAAAGGATGTGCTAAAGAATGCACTACACCCAATCCTTTCTGGAACGCAATAGCACCCATCATGGAGCCGAGGAGCATTTTACTTTTCGATTCAAGATCGGGCCTGTTCGTAGCTGTTTCCAGCGATTCGTGAATGAGCCTGATGCCTTCCAGCGCAATGCCATCGCAAATAGGATGATAATTTTTTGCCAGGTAGGCTTCCATATTGTGCGTTAATGCGTCCATGCCCGTGGCTGCTGTAATGGGTGCGGGAATATCCATGGTAAGCAATGGATCGGCAAAAACAACTTTAGCCAGCAGCTTGGGCGAGAACAATATTTTTTTCTGATGTGTTTCATCATCCGCAATAATTGCACTACGCCCCACCTCGCTGCCTGTTCCTGATGTTGTGGGCACGGTTATGAAAAGAGGAACATCGTTCGTTACATATATATCGCCGCCAATAAGGTCATCGTATTTAAAAAGGTCTTCACGGTGATTGATACGCAGCAGTATCGCCCGGGAAACATCCAGCCCTGCACCACCACCTATACCTATAACACTGTCTCTTCCCGTATTATCCCACACATCAACTCCCCTATATACATCCGACTTAACGGGGTTTTTATGAATATCTGAAAATACTTCCACTGAAATACCCCGGGAAGTAAGATCTGCTACAATATCTCTAAAAAAAGGTAGCTGCGCTACATTCGGGTCGGTAACCACCAACGGCGCCTTCAGGCCATTTGCCTTGAGATAGGCTGGCAACTCCTTAATAACATTCGCGCCAAAACGTATAGTAGTAGGGAAATTAAACTGATGAATTTTTTCGAAAAACATATATCCAATTTGAGATTTGAGATTTTGAACCACCAGGGCACAAAGACACAAAGTTTCACAGAGGCTTGTCAATGGCAACCACCGCTGAAAGCTGATAGACTGACAGCCCTTAAATGATCTCCAGGTACCTTTTCAGCTCCCAATCCGTAACAACTTTCGAGAACTGTCTCCATTCCCATTCTCTTGTACCTGTAAAATGATCTACAAAATAATCGCCGAATAGTTCTCTTGCTACCGGCGAGTTTTTCATTGCCTGGGTAGCCTGCCATAAATTAGCAGGAAGTATTCCATCGCTTTTATTCATGTAGCCATTACCGGTAGTAGCGGCAATGTTCAGTGTCATTTTTTTACGAATACCATATAAGCCGGCAGCCAGGCAGGCGGCTATAGCCAGGTAGGGGTTGGAATCTGATCCCACCACCCTGGTTTCCAGCCGGGCAGACTTTTCCCCGCCGGGTAATGCCCTCAATGCTACCGTACGGTTATCAACCGCCCAGGTAAGAGTGGTAGGCGCCCAGGCGCCCTCTACCAGGCGTTTATAACTGTTAACCGTAGGCGCAAACATAGGCAGTATATACGGCAGGCAATATAGCTGCCCCGCAATATAACTTTCCATTAAAGCGCTGATGTTGTTTTTAGCTTTCTTATCAAAGAACAGGTTTTTCTTTCCATCGCCCGACCAAAGGCTTTGATGCACATGCCCGCTGCAGCCTGGAAGGTTTTCGCTGAACTTAGCCATGAACGTAGGCAGCACTCCATGCCGGTATCCTATTTCCTTTACGCTGCTTTTAAACAATACAGCGCGGTCGGCAGCTTCCAGCGCGTCTGAATACATAATGGCAGCTTCGTATACGCCCGGCCCGGTTTCCGTATGTATGCCTTCAAGAGGAATGTCAAATTTTTTGAGCAGGTCGAACAGGTCGTTAAAAAAAGCGTTTTTCTGCGACGCGCGTAACACAGAGTAGCCGAACATACCGTTTGTCATCGGCTTCAGGTCACGAAATTTACCCGCATATAATTCATCGGTATTATCCACCAGGTTAAACCACTCAAACTCCTGCGAACAAAAAGCCATATAACCTTCTTCTTTTGCCTGCTGTTCAACTTTTTTTAATAAGCTGCGTGGGCAAACCTGCGTGTTGTCGTCATTTTGTTTGCTGAAATCGGCCAGGAAAAAAGGAATATTATTATCCCAGGGAATACGCCTGAAGGTAGAGATATCAACATTGGCAAGAGCATCGGGATAGCCGGTATGCCAACCCGTAAGCGTTGCATTGTCATATGCCACGTCACCGGCATCCCATCCAAACACCACATCACAAAAACCAAAACCACTTTCAGCGATAGATTTAAATTTGTCGAAGCTGATCACTTTGCCGCGCAATACACCGTCTATATCGGTAACGGCCAGTTTTATTTTTTGAGTATTTAACTCCGTAAGCTGCTGAATAAGTTCAGCAACTGTTATTTTAAGAGGCATACTTTGATCGTTTTACAAAAAAATGAAACCATATATAACTACCAAGCAGAATTCCAAAATATACAAGGGCTACGGCAATGTTAAGGGAGGTTACAGCAACCAGCGAAATTATGGCAATAATTAATGCCACAAAAGGAAAATACGGGTAAAAAGGAACCCGGAAGGGCCGCTCCATTTGGGGTTGCTTTTTACGAAGCACTATTACCGATATCATCGAAAAAATATACAGGCTTAACGCTCCGAAACAAGCAATGGTAATTATTTGCCCTGTTTTACCGGTGAGCAAAGCAATAATACCAATTATCATATTGAACAATAACGCGTTGGCGGGTGTTTTAAACTTTGGATGCACACGTCCGAAAACCTCCGGAATATATTTTACCCTGCCAAACTCGAAAGTGGCCCTGCCCGCCGCAAGAATAATCCCGTGAAAAGATGCCACCAGTCCCATTAATCCGATTGTTATCAGGAGATGATACAGCCACCCGCTGTTACCCGTAATTTTTGCCAGTGCCAGCGGAAGAGGTGAATCCGAAGGTTCGGCGCCCGGAGACGGATATACAATGGCTTCCCAACCCGCTACCCCCACCGATGAAACAAAAGTAAGAATGCACAATACTATTAAAGTAAGCAATGCTGAACCAAAACCTATCAGCACATTCCGTTGGGGATTAATGGCCTCCTCGGCTACATTGGCCACTCCTTCAATGGCAAGAAAGAACCATATTGCAAAAGGAATGGCAGCCCAAACACCCATCCAGCCGTTAGGAAAAGCATTGGCTTTGAGATTACTGAACTCAAAATGCGGTAATGTAGCTCCTGCAAAAATCAGTAATTCCACCACCGCAAGCACTGTGATTACCAGTTCGAAAGTTGCCGCGGCCTTTACCCCGTAAATGTTTAAAGCCGTAAATATTACATACGCTGAAATAGCTATTACCGTAACCGGGATTTGCGGAAAGAAAATATGAAAATAGGCGCCAATCGCCGCAGCTATGGCCGGTGGCGCAAACACGAATTCTATCATTTGGGCCATGCCTGCCAAAAAACCTGTTTCTTTCCCAAGCGCCAGCGTTGCGTAATCAAATACACCGCCTGCTTTGGGTATGGCACAGGCCAGCTCGGTATACGAAAAAGTGAAAGTAACATACAGAACGATGATGAGCAGCGTTGCCAGCGCCAGCCCGTAAGTGCCTCCTTCGGCCAGACCCAGGTTCCAGCCAAAATACATGCCCGAAATAACATACCCTACCCCCAGCCCCCATAACATTAAAGGACCAAGAGTACGCGATAATCTTTCCTGTGAAGAAGAGTGACCGGAACCTGAAGACATGCAGTTTAGTTAGAGGTTGAAGATAGGGAATTATGATCAATGAATATTATTTTGATTTAGTGTTACTACATACGGGAACATATATACTAAACATATACCGGTAATATGGTTAGCTGCCGGCAATCAATTGTTTTTATCTAATTTCGGCTGCATGACCGATGAATATTATATGCGGCAGGCGCTTAACGAAGCGCAAAGAGCGTACGAGGAGGGTGAAGTGCCTGTAGGCGCTGTGATTGTGATGAACAACAGGATCATTGCGCGTGGTTACAACCAGGTAGAAAAGCTGAACGATGCTACCGCGCATGCCGAAATGATAGCTGTTACATCGGCATTCAGCCATTTAGGAGGGAAATACCTGCCCGACGCCGCCATTTATATAACGGTTGAGCCTTGCCTGATGTGCGCAGGGGCGTTGTACTGGAGTAAAATCGGGAAAATAGTATTTGGCGCACCCGACGAAAAAAACGGCAGTATCAGCAAACCGCCCTACCGCGACCACCCTACAGCTACACCTTTTCACCCTAAAACAATTGTAGTTAGGGGCGTACTGCAGGACGAATGCGCCAGGCTGATGAAAAGCTTTTTCAGGAGCAGGCGCTAAATGAATGGGGCTCGCTTTAGCTTATTGCCGATTTTCGTATATGCTATACCGTTACTTCCGGCTCAGCCACCAGGTTCAGGGCCGCTGCTGTTCTTTCGCGGGTTTGTTTACACAAATCAACATCCTGTGCCAATGATTTACCGAACGACGGGATCATTTCCCTGATCTTATCCTGCCACTCAGCCGTTTTCATTTTTTCAGGAAAACAACGATCCAGCAGATCCAGCATAATAGATACGGCTGTAGAGGCGCCGGGAGAGGCGCCCAGCAACGCGGCTATGCTACCGTCAGCGGCGTTCACCACCTCCGTCCCAAATTCCAGTACGCCGCCTTCTTCTTCATCTTTTTTTATAACCTGCACCCTTTGTCCCGCAACTTCCAGATCCCAGTCTTCTGCACTGGCTTCGGGGAAATACTCCCGCAAGGCTTCCATCCTGTCTTCCTGGCTCTGGCTTACCTGTTCAATAAGGTATTTGGTAAGTGGCATATTGTGAATACCAGCCATTACCATCGGTTTTATATTACTGATCTTAATGGAAGAAGGCAGGTCCCAGAATGATCCGTTTTTTAAAAATTTGGTTGAAAAGCCCGCATAGGGTCCAAACAGCAGCGATTTTTTTCCATCAATCATACGTGTATCCAAATGCGGTACGCTCATAGGAGGAGACCCCACCGCCGCTTTGCCATATACCTTGGCATTGTGCTTTTCAATTACTTCCGGGTTATGGCATATCAGCCATTGTCCGCTTACCGGGAACCCTCCATAGCCTTTGCTTTCCGGTATACCCGACTTTTCAAGCAATGGTAAAGAACCGCCTCCCGCGCCTATGAAAACAAACTTAGATGTAATGGTTCTTTTTTTACCGGTAGTAAGATTTTTTACTTTTATTTTCCAGTGCCCGTTCTTATCCTGCTCAAGATCCTGCACCTCATGGGCAAGGTGCAGCTTTACATCAGGATAATCGAACAGGTACCTGAATAGCTTACGTGTAAGTGAGCCAAAATTAACATCGGTGCCTATATCCATTCGCGTTGCAGCTACTTTTTCAGCACTGTCACGCCCATCCATCACCAGCGGTATCCATTCTCTTAGCTGTCCAGGATTTTCTGAATACTGCATACCTTCAAACAGATCAAACCGGGAGAGTCCTTCAAATCTCTTTTTCAGGTACGTCACATTTTCTTCTCCTGTCACAAAGCTGATATGAGGAATAGTGCGGATAAAATCCTGTGGGCTGCGTATATAGCCCCTGTCAATAAGATAGGTCCAGCATTCACGGCTTTGCTCAAACTGCCCTGCTATCTTTACAGCTTTGGTACAATCTACCGTTCCATCGGTTTTTTCGGGGGTATAATTCAGCTCGCAAAATGCCGAGTGCCCGGTACCGGCATTATTCCAGGCGTCGGTACTTTCCGCTGCTACGGTATCTAAACGTTCCAGTACCTGAATGGTAAGGTCGGGCTGAAGTTCCTTCAGCATTACTCCTAATGTGGCGCTCATAATTCCGGCGCCTATTAAAACAACGTCTGGTTTGTCGTTGTTAAAAAATGACTTACTCATAACCCAAACATTTAAATGGTATGGCAGGCAATAATAAATGGTATGTTATTCAATGGCTTTTAAAAATTAAAAGCGGCTCCTACAGCGGCTGGTCAGCCAGAAGTGGTACAACAGGTTGTAATCCGGATGCACAAAGTTACAACAGAAATAGTGCGATCGGAATTTTTTAAGGATAAAGCGTTGCTTTTTAATTTCTGTTGTTGTTTTTAAGCAATGAACTGTAAATAAACCGCCTGTACGAACAGTTGTTGTTGTCCGGTGCTTTTAAAAGCATTGTTGTTCCCTAATATTTAACTATTTGAAATACAGGGCTGTGAAAATGATTTTACTTTCTTTAACAATAAAAACCGGCATTATGGCCTGTTTATTGAATAATCGGATAATGACATACAATAATTGATCAAACGAAAATTATTATTATGAAAACGAAAAGAGAAACATTTGAAATTATATCAGGCGATAAGCTTTATACAGTAAATGCTGCATCTTATTTGAATGGAAGTGATCAGCTTCGTTTTCGTGTAAGCGTAAACAACAGCCCTGTGTGCATTTTCAGGTGGGATGAAGGATCAGAACGTTTTGCTATTATGCGGGATGATCGTGACCCGGTGATTTCAACTTCCCTGGAAAAGCTCATTGCTCAAAAGCTCGAAAACATATCGGAAGTATTGCAAACAGCAGCGTAATCTTACAAACCTGTATTCAATATATAATAATTGTGCGTGGTACTTCCACGCACAATTTTTTTGTGTGCACTGTAATCATAAACTTTATAGGAAAAAGCCATGAATATTGAGTATGTTTGAAGGGCAGAGTCAGTCAGCCAAAACCTGTACAGAAGCGTGTTCATTGCTAAAAAATACCATCCCCGTGTTGTTCGATTGCAAATGCTGTTCGTGCTAATATGCGCGGGCGTTATTCCCGGACTATCACAAAGCTCTTCTTATCAAATGGCGCCTGAAGAGGCTATCCTGCTGAGCCAGTATATACAAAAAAAGTCGTTGAGCGGATTTGAAAAAGAAGCCGGCGGGTTTCTTGCGGATATATGCCGCAACAAAGGCCTGATAGTAGAAGAGCTTCAATCACCCGAAAACAGCTATAACTTTGCAGCATCCCTGTATCCTTTGTCGCACAATAAGCCGAATATCATTTTCCTGAATCATATTGATGTGGTGCCCGAAGGCAATGCCGGCAGTTGGTTGCATGAACCATTTTCGGGAACCATTGCGGATAACAGTGTTTGGGGAAGAGGCGCAATAGACCTGAAAGGGGTTGCCATCATGCAGTTAATGGCAATAGAAAAGGCAAAACAATGGGCGGGAGAAGAAACGCTTCCGTATAATGTTACCCTGCTTTGTGTATCCGGCGAAGAAATGGACAACCAGGGAATAAAGGATGTGATCGAGCATTCGTTTAAAAAATTAAATCCCGCTGTTGTATTTGGAGAAGGAGGCACCGGCTTATCACAGATCTCCGGTACCTACCCCGAACAACCCTTTTATTGCATATCGGTTTCTGAAAAGAAAGCGTTGTGGTTAAAACTAAGCTTAAGCATCCAAACATCAGGGCATGGGTCGGTTCCCCCTCCGCTGTATGCCAATAAGGTGATGACCCAGGCACTGAACAGGTTGCTGGAAAGGGAGCAGGAAATAATATTTGATGAAACTACAGTTGCATTCTTTAAAACCGTAGGACGGTATGAAAAAGGCATCCGTAAACTGGTGCTGAAGCACCCCCGCCTGTTTAAAGGACTCATGAAAAAAGCGTTGCGGGAAGATCCGATTATTCTTTCCATTTTAACCAATACGATAACAGTAACCAATATCAATAACGCGCAGCTTTCCACTAACCAGATAGCCCCTGAAATAGAAGTACTGCTGGACTGCAGGCTTTTGCCGGGCACCGATCCCGGAAAATTTATCGAGGATATCCGGGACATGCTTGATGTAGAGGATATTCGTATTACGGTATTGAAAGAAACACCGTCGGCGCCGGCATCGGAAAGAGGTAATTTTTATAAACAATTACAAAGTGCGATAGAAGAAGTTTACGACAACAGCGCGGTATTACCGGTTTTATCTCCGGCGCATAGCGATAACAATTTTTTACGCAGAATGGGAGTGCCTGTATACGGATTAACCCCTGTGCAGTTAACGCAGGCCCAATTGCTTTCCTTTCATAACAGCAATGAGCATATCACTTTAAACCAGTTGCAGGCAGGCATTAAGGTATATGAAAATCTTTTAAGGAATTTGCTGTTGAACTGATCCGCTCATTTCAGCCCGAGTTTTCTCATAACCTTGTCTTTTTTTGATGTAGATATGCCCGGCCGGGCAGGAATAGTAGTAGATATGGCCATTAACGACAACATCAGTATTCAGCCGGGTTTGCACTTTGTGCAAAAAGGTGTAAAGGAAGAAGAAGGAGGGGAAAGCCTGGCCCTGTCATTAAACTATGGAGAAGTACCAGTGAATTTTATTTATAACTTTGGTGAAACCAGCAGCTCTTTTTTATTGGAGCAGGGACTTCTTTTGGTGTGGGCATTTCCGGTAAGCTAAAATATAAGTCAGATGACTTTGGAACCGAAAGTACCAAAGTAAAATTTGGCAACAATGAGCAATTTATTTATCGGAGGAAACGCGGATGGTAAATTAAGCAACAGGTATTGTCCTGTTAAAATAGGGTGGTTATTTGGAAACTGACAGCGCATCTTATTTTTCTTGTTTAAGTTAAACAGCAGTTATGATAAAGACAGGTTGGTTAGCCGGCATGGCTATGCTGCTAAGCAGTATAACAGTAAACGCTCAGGAAACAAGATGGGGCATAACAGCTGGTCCTATGTTTGTCAGCCTGCGCTCCAAAATAGATGATTACAAAGATAAAACAGATTTAAAACTGTCTTTTACAGCAGGGGTAGTGGCGGACATAGTTTTCAATGAGAGTTTCAGTATTCAACCGGGGCTGCATTTTATTCAAAAAGGCGGAAGAGATATAATGGAGACTATTTCACTTCAGTTAAATTATGCAGAACTATCGGCAAATGGTATTTACAGTATGGGAGAAACCCGGAATTCGCTTTTTATAGGTGCAGGGCCAACATTATCAATGGGTATTTCGGGAAAGCTAAAAGATTATTACCCTGGCGCTGCAGTTCCGCCGGTAAATATAAAATTCGGCAACAACGAAAATGAAGATCATTTCAAAAAATTTGAGATAGGAGCCAATGTTCTGGCCGGGTTTCACATCAACCGGAACTTTTTTGTAACCGCGCTATACAATTTCGGGCTGAGCAATTTATTCATTAACCGTACCGAAGACGGGCGGCTCACCAACCGTTATTGGGGCATAAAAGCAGGCTGGCTGTTTGGGAGGTAGATACAAGCTGGCATCTGATAAGCACAATTAGTAGCAGAATAGAGAAGAAAGAACAAGAATAATTTACATTTTACAAATTAAAGTAACCAAACAAATGGGAAAGCGATTGCTCAACAATATGCTTTTGTACTAAGTTTTCCCCCACCCCATTTTGTAAAATTTCCTTTTATTAACTTGCACCCATGCAGGATTACTTAAAAGGTTTGAACGAAAGGCAGAAGGAAGCCGTATTACATATGGATGGGCCGTTGATGATCATTGCCGGCGCCGGCAGCGGTAAAACCAAAGTGCTCACCACCCGTATTGCGCACCTGATGGCAAAGGGAGTAGACGCATTTAATATACTGGCGCTTACGTTTACCAACAAAGCGGCAAAGGAAATGAAGGAGCGGATAGAGCATATCCTTGGCAACAGCGATGCGCGGAATTTATATATAGGTACTTTTCACAGCGTGTTCGCCCGTATACTCAGGGGCGAAGCATACAGGTTAGGTTACCCTAACAACTTTACGATCTATGACACGGATGATGCAAAAAGCGTGATCAAAACCGTGATCAATGAAATGAACCTGGACGACAAGCACTATAAGCCCAACACTGTATACAACCGTATTTCCAGCGCTAAAAACGCTTTGGTGAATGCGGAAGAATATGCCAATGACTACGCCATCCAGCAGGAAGACATGCGCAGCAACCGTCCTGCCATTGCTAAAATTTTTGATGCGTATACCAAACGCTGTTTTAAAAACGGCGCTATGGATTTTGACGATCTGCTGATCAAAATGTATGAGTTGCTCAAACATTTCCCGGAAGCATTGAGCAAATACCAGCGTAAGTTCAAATATATTTTAATTGATGAGTACCAGGATACCAACCCGGCCCAGTATGAGATCATTAAACTGCTGGGCGCCATGCACGAAAATGTGTGTGTGGTGGGTGATGACGCGCAGAGCATTTACAGCTTCCGCGGCGCTACCATACAAAATATATTACAGTTCCAAAAAGATTACGACGATGTAAAAGTGGTTAAGCTGGAACAGAATTACCGCAGCACGCAAAATATACTGGACGTTGCCAACGAAATTATCAGCAACAATAAAGGACAAATAGAAAAAACATTATTTACCGAAAATGTACGGGGCGAAAAAATAAAGCTGGTGCGTACCATGACGGATAATGACGAGGGTAAATTTGTAGCGGATACCATCCAGGAGCAAAAGCTGCGGAACCATTACCTGAACAAAGACTTTGCGATACTCTACCGTACCAACGCACAAAGCCGTGCATTTGAAGAGGCATTGCGCCGTATGGGTATTGCCTATACTATTTACGGGGGCATCAGCTTCTACCAGCGCAAGGAGATCAAAGACTATATCGCTTATTTGCGTGTGCTGGTAAATCCTAATGACGAAGAAGCTTTAAAAAGGATCATTAATTACCCGGCAAGGGGAATTGGAAAAACTTCTATAGACAGAGCCATTCTCGCAGCCAACGAAAATAATATTTCCTTCTGGCAGGTGCTGGAGCGGGCTCCTGAATTTGGATACAAAGGCGGAACGCTGGAGTCTATACAGGAGTTTGTGACCATGATCAGGAGCTTTGCCAGCATGCTTAAAAACAGGAATGCCTATGAAGTGGCGGTGCATGTGGGCAAGCAAACCAATTTTGTAAGGGAGCTGTTCAACGATAAAAGCACAGAAGGGGTGGCGCGCTATGAAAACGTGCAGGAATTGTTGAACTCTATTAAAGAATGGGTTGATAGCAGCAACCCACCGGCTTCATTTGTAGATGAAGAGGATGAGCGTGACCTGCAGGATGAGATGGACGATATCGGGTTCGGATTATTTGGCGCATCTGAAGAAAGCCTGCAGGAAACTCACGGAGTTACTCCGCAAAACAATGAGAACGCTCCGGAAAAAGAAGATAAAAGTCTGGGAGCTTACCTGCAGCAGATCACTTTATTAACGGATGCCGAAGAAAAAGATCCCAACGCGGATACCGTTAAACTAATGACCATACACGCGGCTAAGGGATTAGAGTTCGGCTGTGTGTTTGCGGCCGGATTGGAAGAAAACCTATTCCCCAATGCATTGAGCATTAACACCAGGGAAGAGCTGGAGGAAGAGCGTCGTTTATTTTATGTGGTGGTTACCCGCGCCAAGCAAAAGTTATGGATCTCGTATGCCAATTCGCGATACCGCTTTGGCAGCCTTATACAAAATGAGCCCAGCCGTTTTATCAGCGAGATACCGGAAACCTTTTTAGACAGGAGTTATGCCGGCGGCGGGTTCCGCAACAGCAGCGGATCTGGATTGGGGTCGGCATTTGAGCGTATGAATGGTGGCAGTTTTGGTGGTTCACGCGCCGCCCGGCAGGCTGAAAAGCAATATGGCCCGCCGCCCACACGAAAAAAAGAACCCGCTCCTGCATACCTTGCTCCCAAAACGCAGAACAAGGTTACAGAGCATATACCGTCGGCCGACTTTACTGCCAGCGATACCAGTAATTTACAGGCAGGTCAAAAAGTAGAGCACCAGAAATTTGGATTTGGAGAGGTAATAAAAGTAGAAGGGAGCGCGCAGAACCCTATAGCGTTGGTGAAATTTGAGCTGAATGGCGAAAAAAAGATCATGCTCAATTACGCCAGGCTCCGCATTATTAATTAATGTATGCAGCAAACACAATTCCTGGTAGTAGGACTTGGTATAGCAGGTACGTTGATCAGCTATGAGCTGTGGAAAGCGGGCAAAGATTTTATTGTAATAGATGACAGCAGTGAGTCATCCAAAGCCAGCCTGGTGGCGGGAGCGGTTATCAATCCTGTTAACATTCATAAATGGGAACCGGTTGCGTTGGCGGAGGCCATTATTCCCACGGCACTCGAAACCTACCGAAGTTTAGAGGTTTTGCTAAACATTGCTTTGATGGATGAAATGAGCATATTGTCATTCCAGTCACACGAAGCGCATCCATTATTTCTTCAAAAGAAAAATGAAGGCAACAGGTGGTTAGCTGAAGCAAACGCCCACGATATACTTTCTGCAGAAAAGAACTTTAAACAATTTGACGCGTTGGGTATTATTAAACCTGTATGGAAAATACAGGCGTTAAAGCTGATTGAACAGTGGAAGCAATTCCTGCAGGAGAAACAATTGTTTTTAAAAGACCGCTTCCAGGTAAAAGATTGCTCTGTTTCCGCCGGCACTGTTGTATACAAAGAACTATCTGCTGAAAAAATAATTTTTTGCGAAGGCGCCGCAGCGTCACAAAATTCTTTTTTCCGTTCACTGCCTTTCAATAAAAACCGGGGGGAAGCATTGCTGCTTTCTATACCCGGCTTATCCCCGCAATATATTTATCATCATTCCACCAGGCTGGTGCCTGCGGCCGATCATCTGTTTTGGTGTGGCAGTAATTATCAATGGCAGTTTGATGATCTTTTGCCCGACCGTCAATGGAGAATCAATACAGAAACGCTGTTACACAACTGGCTGAAGCTCCCTTTCACCGTTGAAGATCATATAGTAGCGGAACGACCCACTACAGCCGGGCAGGAGTTCGTTGTGGGTGTTCATCCCGCAATGCCTTCTGTGGCTATATTGAACGGATTGGGCACAAAAGGCTTCTCTGCAGGACCTTTGCTGGCAAAACAGTTGTGCAACGAATTATTATCTACCCAAAAAGCAAAGCCGGTACTACCGGTGAAGCCGCTGGGCAAATGGCTGAAATAAATACCTTATATCACCACATTGATCATCCTGTTTTTTACATAGATGATCTTCTTCGGCGCTTTGCCTCCCAGCCATTTTTGTACAACAGCGTCTGCCATTACAATTTCTTCCACCTGCTGCTGGGTAGCATCCAGGGCGATAGTGATTTCGGTACGTGTTTTACCATTAACGGCTATAGGATATGATTTGGAAGATTCCGTTACATACTTCTCTTCAAATACAGGATACGCTGCATCCAGCACGCTGCCGGTATTGCCTAACTGGCGCCATAGTTCTTCAGAAATATGCGGGGCGTAAGGCGCCAGCAGCACCAATAGCTTTTCCAGTATGGATTTTTTATTACATTTCAGCTCCGTCAGCTCATTCACCGCTATCATAAAGGCGCTCACAGCCGTATTGAAAGAAAAACGCTCAGTATCTTCTTCAATTTTTTTAATGGTGCGGTGCAATACTTTCAGCTCTTCTGCGGTAGGTTCATCTTCCGCTCTCTCCAGGGAGGTAGGCGCTGCCAGCGTCCAGGTAGGACCCGCTTCATCGTAAAACAGACGCCATAATTTTTTCAGGAAACGGTGCACGCCTTCAATTCCCTTGGTATCCCAGGGTTTGCTTTGCTCTACCGGCCCCAAAAACATTTCATACATGCGGAAAGTATCGGCGCCGTATTTGTTTACGAGGTCATCGGGGTTTACGGTATTGAATTTTGATTTAGACATTTTTTCTATCTCAGTTCCACATATATACTTCCCGTTCTCTAAAACAAATCTGGCATTAGAATATTCATAATTCCTCCATCTTTTAAATGCTTCTATATCCAACTCAATTCCATCTACTATATTAACATCAACATGAATTTTCAAAAGAGCGATTTCAAAATCATTCTCATCAACAGGAATAAATGTAGTATTGCCGGCCTCATTTATTAAGTTGAGTAAATCTCGTTTAGAAATTTCTTTATCTAAATATTTTTGATAAATAGAATAAGAAATAAAAATTGGGTAAGACTCTTCCTCATTAGAATCACTAATAAATCCTTTGCCAGCGTCTTGTATTGAGTTTCCAAAGCTGACACTAGTAAATCTATATACAAACCTGCTGCTTCCCTGAATCATTCCCTGGTTCACCAGCTTTTTAAACGGCTCGTTAAAGCCGATATATCCCAGGTCGTATAAAGCTTTTGTCCACATACGGCTGTATAACAGGTGTCCCACTGCATGCTCGGTGCCGCCGATATATAGATCCACCTGGTTCCAGTAGTCAGATACTTCCCGGTCGCAAAAAATTTCCTTATTATGTGGATCCATGTACCGCAAAAAATACCAGCTGCTGCCGGCGTAACCGGGCATGGTATTGGTTTCGCGCCGCAGCCCGGTAGGGTCGCCATCCAGGGTAGGAATATCCACCCACGATGAAATATTCGCCAGCGGCCCTTCTCCCTCCGGTCCCGGCTTATAGGAATCAACATGCGGCAACTCTAACGGCAGTTCGCTTTCTTTTAACGGGTATGCAATACCATCTTTCCAAATGATAGGGAAAGGCTCACCCCAGTAACGCTGCCGGCTGAACGCCGCGTCGCGCATTTTATAATTTATCTTCCGCTCACCGTTGCCATTATCTTCCAGCCATTCAATTACTTCTTCAGCAGCATCTTTCACTTTAAGCCCGGTTATAAACCCACTGTTATACAGTGTTACATTTTTATCGGCAATGGCTTCATCACCCTTATATACATCTCCAAAAATATTGGTGATGGGTATGCCGAAATACTGAGCGAATTTATGATCACGCTCATCGCCGCTGGGAACCGCCATAATAGCGCCGGTTCCATATCCTGCCAATACATATTCACTGATCCAGATGGGAATTTCTTTTCCGCTCAATGGATTGATAGCGTAAGCCCCGGTAAAGCAACCCGATATTTTTTTCTCGGCCATGCGTTCCCGTTCGCTGCGGCTCTTTACCCAGGCAACATATTCATCTACCGTAGCTTTTTGCTCCGGCGTAGTGATCTGCTCTACCAACTCATGCTCCGGCGCCAATACCATAAAGTCAACGCCGAAGATGGTATCGGGGCGGGTGGTGTATACCCTCACCCCGGGAGTCGCCTCATCCCCTAACCCCTTCTCCTCACGGAGAGGGGCCGGGGGTGAGGCTAATTTAAATACAATCTCCGCTCCGCTGCTCCTCCCGATCCAGTTGGTTTGCATTTCCTTCATGGCATCGCTCCACTCCAGTGTGTCGAGATCATTTTGCAGGCGGTCGGCATATTCGGTAATGCGCAGGTACCACTGCCGCAGCTTTTTCTTTACAACAGGATGTCCGCCACGTTCACTTACGCCATTAATTACTTCATCATTCGCCAATACGGTTCCCAATGCTTCGCACCAGTTTACCTCCCCGTAGCCGCAATAGGCCAGGCGGTATTCCATTAGTATAGACTGCTGTGTAAATTCATCAAACGATGCCCAGTTTGCAGCAGAAAAAACCGGGGATTTCAGATCTGCCGCCGCAGACAGGTTTGAGATTTGAAACCTGGAGTTGGGAATTTCATGATTGATATTCCCTTCTGTTTCAAAAATTTTAATTAATTCATCAATGCTTTCCGCTTTTTTGGTTTTACGGTTAAACCAGCTTTTAAATAACCGAAGGAATATCCACTGCGTCCATTTATAGTATTCCGGGTCGCTGGTGCGTATCTCCCGGTCCCAATCATAACAAAAGCCAATATTATCTAGCTGTTTTCTGAAAGTATTGATATTTTTTTCTGTTGATACTGCAGGGTGAATGCCATGGTCAATGGCGTATTGCTCCGCAGGTAAGCCAAATGCATCGTATCCCATCGGGTGCAGCACATTAAATCCTTTCAGCCGTTTGTAACGGGCAAAAATATCGCTGGCTATATATCCTAACGGGTGCCCAACATGCAGGCCCGCGCCGCTGGGGTAAGGAAACATGTCCAGCACATAGTATTTAGGTTTGGATGAGCTATTGCTTACTTTATAAGCTCCTGTTTCTTTCCATTGCTGTTGCCAGCGCTTTTCTATTTCCCTGAAATTATATTCCATATTGTTAAAACTCTCTTATAGTCTGAAGTAAATTGTATCAACAGAAAAATATTCAACGTAAACCTGCGTTAAGAGGGCAGCAAAATTACGGAAAGCAGTCATAAAACCGTTATTTTTGCCCTACCCGTCCGTACATCTTTGAGTTGATATTAAAAAACAGCAGAATAATAAAATTGAAAGGTACCTTTTTGTACCAGGTTGCTTAAATGATATAAAACCCTTTCTACAGCATGAATGAGATCAGCAAAAGTTCTATGAGGCGAAGCAAGCCTTCCTATTTTTTCAGTATACTTGGCGTTGCTTCTCTTTTAATCCTGATAGGTGTTTTTGGCTGGCTGGTAATTAATGGCAGCAAGCTGGAACGTTATTTCAGGAGCAATGTGCAGGTGCAGGTATACCTGAAGGACGACATGTCGGCAGAGGATGCTGATAAATTACTGGAAGCGATCAAAGCAAAGCCGTATACGGTTTCCGCAGTACCTATATCAAAAGCCGAGGCAAAGAAAAAATATATGGAAGAAGGCAATGAATCGTGGGAAGGTGTTTTGGATGAAAATCCACTGAAAAGGAGCGTTGATTTTAACTTAAAGCCTGAATATGTTAACAAGGACTCACTGAATATTATTGTGGAAGAGCTTTCGCAGGTGGCTAATGTAGACGATGTAAAATACCCCAGGGATGTAGTAGTAAACCTCGAAGATACCGTTAAAAAAGTAGGATGGGTGCTGCTGGGCATTGTAGCGTTGCTGGGTGCGCTGGTGTTGATCTTAATAGATAATACGATCAAGCTGGCCATGTTCAGCAACCGGTTTTTAATTAAAACAATGCAGATGGTAGGTGCCACCCGCTGGTTTATTTCAAAGCCTTTTGATATAAAAGCGGTAGTGAACGGACTTATCAGCGCCCTTATAGCTATTGCGGTATTGGTATTACTTATTATAGGTGTGGAAAGCTGGCTTCCGGCCATAAAAGTGCTGCGCGATTTTACCTTGCTGGGAATATTATTTGTTGGGATCATCGTGATCGGCATTGTAATCACCTTTATCAGCACCCACCGCAGCGTTACCAAATACCTGAAGATGAAGCTGGACGATCTGTATTAACAGTTTTCCTTCCTTATCTTCGCGCAATGGAGCAATTGTTACAGCAGCTTGAAAGCTGGCGCAAAGAAATAGACGCATACAATGTACCCGGCGCAGAAGGCGCCGAACAATTTCGTATAACTTATTTAGGAACAAAGGGTTTGGTAAAAAACCTGATGGGCGAAATGAAAAATGTTCCCGCCGATCGTAAAAGAGAATTTGGCCAGATACTGAACGAGTTCAAACAATTTACCGAAGCAAAATACAACTCGCTTAAAGAAGCGGGTGAGAACGGGCAATCCGCCGCCGGCGTGGATATTGATCTTACGCTGCCCGGCAACGTTATTCCGGTTGGCAGCCGCCACCCTATCAGCATGATGCGGAATCGCATTGTTTCTATTTTCCAGCGTTTAGGCTTTTCTGTTGCCGAGGGTCCCGAAATTGAAGACGACTGGCACAATTTCACAGCACTTAATTTGCCCGAGCACCATCCTGCACGCGATATGCAGGATACTTTTTATATCTCTACCCACCCCGCATGGCTGCTGCGTACCCACACCAGTAATATCCAGATCAGGGAAATGGAAAAGGGAAAGCTGCCTTTACGTATTATTTGTCCCGGCAGAGTATATCGCAATGAAACCATCAGCGCCCGGAGCCATTGCTTCTTTCACCAGGTAGAAGGTTTATATATAGATGAAAATGTTTCGTTCGCCGACCTGAAGCAAACCCTGTATTTTTTTGTGCAGGAAATGTATGGCAATGATGTGAAGGTCCGTTTCCGTCCCAGCTATTTTCCTTTTACCGAACCCAGCGCCGAAATGGACATCAGTTGCCAGTTGTGCAAGGGTGCGGGCTGTAATGTTTGTAAATACACCGGCTGGCTCGAAATACTGGGCTGCGGTATGGTACATCCCAAAGTGTTGGAGCATTGCAATATTGATCCAGAAAAGTATACCGGTTTTGCATTTGGTATGGGTGTGGAACGCCCCGCGCTGCTGAAATACGGTATCAATGATATCCGTTTATTCAGCGAAAACGATGTAAGGTTCCTGAAGCAGTTCAGGGGAGTGGTGTAATTTGAAAATGTGGCAATTTGAAAATGAGGAGCCTTTTGTTTGGATATGTTTTGTAGATGATATGGTAGAACAAAAAGCTTGGAATTATTCTGTAGCACCCTCCTTCTTCCCCGAACGTTCGGGGCATGGAGCGGGATAAGAGGGTGAGGCCTTATTCTTTTAATCGTAATCTTCACCATGATATTTGTTACTGGCGGTACGGGTTTATTAGGCAGTTATTTGTTACGTGCCCTGGTTGCACAAGGCAAAACCGTATCTGCTTTGTACCGTACTGCTATCCCTGATGCCGGTTATGCAAAATCCGTTCGCTGGATAAAGGGAGATGTACTGGACACCGTAATATTAGAAGAAGCCATGGCGCAGGCGCAGGAAGTATATCATTGCGCGGCGGTAGTATCATTTAATCCTGCAAGGAAATACGAAATGCTGAAAATAAATGCGGAAGGCACAGCCAACGTGGTGAATGCCGCCCTGCATACCGGCATCCGAAAAATGCTGCATGTTGGCTCCGTATCGGCTTTGGGCAGGAGCAAAGAAGGTATTCCCATTTCTGAAAACGATCCATGGAACGAAGAAGACAAAAACAACTCCAACTATGGCAGGAGCAAATACTTTGCTGAGCTGGAAGTTTGGCGTGGCGTGAGCGAAGGATTAAATGCCGTGATCATTAATCCTTCTACCATACTGGGTGTGAGCAACTGGAATGAAGGTTCTTCGGCATTATTTAAAAAAGCATGGCAAGAATTTGCATGGTATACCGAGGGGGCAGGAGGATTTGTAGATGTGGAAGATGTAACCCAAGCAATGATACAACTGATGGAAAGCGATATAACCGGCGAAAAATTTATAGTAAGCGCGGAAAACCGTCCATTTAAATCGGTATTCACCTTAATGGCAACTGCATACGGTAAAAAACCTCCTTATAAAAAAGCGCCGGCGCTGGTTATACGAATGCTTTGTTTGCTGGAAAAATGGAGATGCGCTTTAACGAACAAGGAGCCGCTCATTACCAGGGAAACAGCTATATCGGCCCGCAGGAAAACGGAATATGATAATTCGAAATTGTTAAAATACCTGCCCGGGTTTACTTATACTCCTTTGGATCAAGCTATTGCAGCACACTGTGCAACCTATCAATCAGGGCAATAATTCAAACGGGTTACTGTTATTATATATCTTTCCATTAAGAAAAAGTGGCAAAGCGTTTGACATGTGGTAACGGCTTGATATAAGCTTCCGTTCTTAAAATATTATACCAAAAATCATAGTATGAAAAAAATTACCTGGTTGTTCCTGATGTTTGCTTTACCTGCTGCGTTGCTGGCGCAGGGAACATTCCGTGTAGCAGGTAAGGTAATAGATGCGGCCACAGGGCAACCGTTACAAGGCGCTTCCGTTTTTTGCCAAAACACAACCATTGGTACCGCCAGTAATGCGGAAGGTAATTTTCAGCTCACCCTAAATAACGGAGGATACGACCTGGCTATTTCTTTTATGGGAATGGAAACCCAGTCGGTACGCATCAGCGATAATATGCCCGACGTAGGGAACCTGGTTATTGAAATGAAAGCCAAAGAAAAAAGCCTGGAAGAAGTGGCCATTGTAGCTACTACCGAAGTGCGGAATGGCTGGGAGAAATACGGCGACTTTCTGAAAGATAATTTTATCGGCAAAACAGCCAACAGCAAAGAATGCGTTATTGAAAATCCTGAAGTGCTGCGTTTTTTTTATAGTAAAAAAAGGAACCGGCTGAAAGTAATTACCGACTCTGTTCTTGTGATCAGGAATAAAGCATTGGGATATGTTATTAAATACCAGCTCGACTCTTTTGTGCATGAATACAACGGCAGTAAAACATTGTATACCGGCTTTCCTTTTTACGAGGAAATGGAGGGTACTGTAGAAGATAAAATGGCATGGAAAGAGCACAGGCTGAAAGCCTATAACGGATCTGTGCTCCAGTTTATGAGAGCTTACCGCGATAGTACGCTGCGTAAGGACGGATATAAAATAGAAATGATCAATGACGAGACCAATAAAAGCATGCCGGTAATGAACCCGTATGATACCGCTTATTACGATATGGCGGATTATCCCAAAATAGGTTTGTTCTTTCCGGGTAAGCTGCGGGTAGTGTATACAGAAGAAAAACCCGATCCTGCTTATTTAGCGGCCGGCAAGCTGCCGCTCAATACACCGTTGCAAATTTCCATTCTTGATCTTGCAGACGGAATAGTAATAGAAGAGAACGGTTTTTATTTTGACCAGAAGGATGTATTGACATTGGGTTACTGGGCCTGGGAAAAGATGGCGGACTTCCTTCCCTATAATTATTATCCCAACCAGCCTTTTCAGCCGGCGCCGCCGGAACCTGAAGTACTACCCCCCGCGGTTATGGATAGTACTGCCGCGCCTGATTCAACCAATGCACCGGTGATACAACAATAGCTGTTGCCCGTAAATATTGTTATAAAAGCAACTGCTATTTTTCCATTACTTTCTTCCACAGCTCCGGGATGCGTTTTATCCAAACTATTTCCCTCTTTTTTACCGATGCATCTTCCGTGGGGGAACCAAAATAAGTTTTGCCCCCTTCTAATGATGCGGGCACCCCACTTTGCGCCAGTATGGTAGCATTGTCTCCAATGGTTAATGTTTTACTGATGCCTACCTGCCCCCAAAGCGTAACACCGTTACCTATTTCAACTCCCCCGGCAATTCCCACCTGGGCGGCCAGCAAACAGTTTTTTCCAATAATGGTGTCGTGCCCTATATGAACCATATTATCTATTCGCGTTCCCTTACCTATTACGGTATCATTGGTTACACCCCTGTCTATGGTACAGCCCGCTCCAATTTCCACGTCGTCTTCAATAACAACCCTGCCACAGCTCTCCATCCGTTTGTACCATACCTCCCTGTTCTTTTTAGTGTTATAATAAAAAGCGTCTGAACCAATAACTGTTCCAGCCTGTATCACTACATTGTCGCCGATAACGGAATGATCAAGTATGGTAACGTTCGGATGTAACACGCAGTTCTTCCCTATTTGTACATGATGCCCGATTACTACACCAGGCGACAGCCTTGCGCCTTCGCCTATGGATGCGGAATCGCTAATGGCTTTAACGGCAGGCTCATAAGGACGGAAGTGCCGCACAATAGTGAGGTATGCTTCAAATGGTTGTTCCGTTACCAGCAACGTTTTATGAGGTGGAAATTCTGTTTCGGCATTAATAATAATGCAGGTAGCGGCCGATTGAATACAGGTATTATAGTATTTGGGATGATCTACAAAAACAATATCGCCTTCTTCAACCCGGTGAATCTCGTTAATGCCGGTTATGGAGCTGTTAAGGTTACCAACGGGGCGAGCGCCTATTAAACCCGCCATCCATTCTACAGAAACCGGTGAAGGAAATTTCATACAAGAAGTTTTGGCAAAAATAAAACAGCCTGAACAACTTCACTAAAGTTATTGCCCTGGTATAAATGCCAGGTTGGTTAACCAGGTGTTTTTAAAACAGATCGCAGCAAATACAGACGCAGCAATAACTTCAACAGTAATGCCGTTAATGGAATTTGTATAGTTGTATACTTTTTGTTTTGCCGTTGCTATAAAAAATGAAATAGAAACAACAGCCGGAGCTTATTCGGAAAATGAATTTGCGGAAAAAATAAAATCAACTAAAACCGTTCGTTGATTGATATCCACAAACCAGACAATAAAAATGTGTATAAAATTTATGAGATTTTTTTTCTTGGTAGGAAAAATTATTTTTAATATTGTGTCGGGAATTTTATTCCCGGTACTTACTAACCCATCCATATAATAAAGTCCTTCGTTCAACGGAGGGCTTTTTTATTGCAATGAACTACAAATATTATATCGTTTACAAACCTTACATGGTGCTTTCGCAGTTCACTTCAACCGTGGGTAAAAAATGTTTGAAGGATTTTTTTAGCGTTGAAAAAGATGTGTACCCGGTAGGAAGACTGGATTATGATAGTGAAGGATTGCTTATTCTTACCAACGATGCAAGGCTCAATAATAAGTTGTTGCATCCAGCCTTTGCGCACGAAAGAGAATACCTTGTTCAGGCAGATGGCTCAATAACCACCGACGCGTTGATGTCGCTTTCAACGTCTGTAACAATCAGCGTTAACGGTAAGTCATATCATACCCGGCCCTGCCATGTAAGTCTTTTGCAGGATGCACCTCCTGTACCCGACAGAGTCCCTCCCATACGGTTTCGCAGGAATATACCTACCAGTTGGATAAGCATTGCATTAACGGAAGGTAAGAACAGGCAGGTAAGAAAAATGATGGCAAAGGTTGGCTTTCCTACACTCAGGCTTATCAGGACCAGGATAGAACAAATAACCCTTAACAAAATGCAGCCGGGCGATATGATTGCCTTACCGTATGAAGTAATCAGTCGTAAACTCTTCGGAAAATAAGTTACCTTGCTGTTGAATAAATTTGATAGAGTATGCTTAAATCAATGACAGGTTTTGGACGTGCGGAACAGGCCCTGGGAAATAAAACCTTTTTGGTAGAAATTAAATCGCTGAATGGAAAGCAGTTTGAAATACTGTTAAAGCTGCCCTCGCTGCTTAAACCCTATGAATTTGAAATCCGCAATATCATTTCGGGTAAGCTGCTGCGGGGTAGCATAGATTGCAACATTACGCTTAAGCAAAACGGCGCGGCAAAGCCTGTTGTTATTAATACCGAGCTGGCAAAATCCTATTACAAGCAGTTAGGTGAGCTGGCCGAGCATCTTAATCTTGATACCGGATCTATACTAAGCTCCCTGTTAAAGTTGCCCGAAGTGGTAGTGCCTTCCACCGAAGTGTTGGACGAAAACGACTGGAATGGCTTTAAAGGAATTTTGGAAGAAGCAATTCATTTTCTTGATAAGCACCGGTTAAATGAAGGAGCTGTGCTGGAAAAAGACCTGCAGCAACGCATCAATAATATTGAACAGCAGCAAAAAACAGTAATTGAACTGGAGCCGCTTCGCCAGCAAAAGATACGGGAAGGACTTACAAGGTTATTGGAAGAAAATGTTGGCAAAGATAATTTTGACAGCAACAGGCTTGAGCAGGAATTAATTTATTATATAGAAAAGATAGACATCAGCGAGGAGCAGGTACGCCTCACCAACCACTGTCATTATTTTAAAACCCTGCTGAACGAACCCGGCGATTCAAAAGGGAAAAAGCTATCCTTTATATTACAGGAAATAGGCAGGGAAATTAATACCACCGGCGCCAAAGCTTATGATTCGGCCATCCAGAAATGCGTGGTTTTAATGAAGGATGAACTGGAAAAAGCAAAAGAACAGGTATTGAATGTTTTATGAGTAAATTCATGTCAGTTAAAATGAGTATCGTTTCAAGGATATTGCTTGTACTGTTGCTGTTGCAGGTGTATGCGTGCACCACTGTAGATGTTTTTGAGAAAAACGTTACGATACCGGATAAAAGCTGGGAGCGGTCCTTTAAGCCATCTGTTGATTTTTCCATACAGGATACCCTTTCCCTGTATAATATATATGTAACCCTTCGCCACACACATGCCTACAGCTATAATAATATATGGTTGAATCTCAGCTATCAACTGCCGGGAGATTCTGTAAAGCAGCAAAGAGTAGACATTTTGCTGGCCGATAATCAAAAAGGTTGGCTGGGAACAGGAATGGATGATATTTATACTACATGGCACCAGGTAAACGCACAGCCTGTTCAGTTCAAAAAAAGTGGAATCGTCAATTTTACGATTGAGCAATTAATGCGCGACAATCCCCTTAAAAATGTAATAAACGCGGGCATACGTGTAGAAAAAGTTAACCGCTGATGGCAGGCTTATATAAAAGAAAGCGACTTACGATCATTACTATTGTGTATTGGTTCCTGCTTACTTATATCATAATAGCATTGCTTTTCTGGTTTTTTTCGTTAATGAGGCAAAACAGCCAGATGGCAGATTACAGGTTGCTGCAATTAAAAAAAGACGATCCGGAATACATATCAAAAGTGGAGGTGATCCGTAAGCAGGAGAAGGGAAAAATGGCTCAATATATTGGTGAAGGAGCAACTTTTATGCTGCTGATACTGGTGGGGGCGGTTTTTGTATATCGTGCAACCCGCCGGCAAATACGCCTGAACAACCAACAACAAAACTTTATGATGGCGGTTACGCACGAGCTTAAAACGCCTATAGCTATCACCAAGCTTAACCTTGAAACATTGCAAAAAAGAAAGCTGGAAGAAGCCCAGCAGGAAAAACTGATCAGCAATACGCTCCAGGAAACAAACCGCCTGAACAATTTGTGCGAGAATATACTGCTGGCTTCGCGGATAGACGCGGGGCATTACCTGCTGGATAAAGAAGACCTGAACTTTAGCGAGCTGGTAAGCGAAAGTATTTGGGATTTTAAAGAAAGGTTTCCGTTGCAGGCAATTAACGAACAGGTAGAAGAGGGCATATATATAAAAGGAGATGGGCTGTTGCTACAGTTGGCCATTAATAACCTGATAGACAATGCCATTAAATACTCGGGAAAAAACAAGTCCGTAACAATTGTTTTGCACAAAAAAAATAACAACGCGATTGTAGAAGTAAAGGATGAAGGCGATGGTATACCCGGCATTGAAAAGAAAAGGGTTTTTGATAAATTTTATCGCTCAGGCAGTGAACGTACCCGCCAAACCAAGGGCACAGGACTGGGTTTGTTTCTTACAAAAAAAATAATAGCCGATCACAAAGGAACAATAAAAGTGACCAACAATATACCTTCAGGTAGTAATTTTGTGATCACGCTTCGTACAATAGAACCGGTATAACTATGAGCGCAAACAAGCAACAGGGATATATATTATTGGTAGAAGATGAAGAAAACCTGCAGGAGGCCTTAAAGCTTAATCTTGAGCTGGAGGGGTATGAGGTAAGCTGCGCCGGCGATGGCACACAGGCTTTAAAAAGAATAAGTGAAGAATATTTTGACCTGATCATACTGGATGTAATGTTACCAGGAATTGACGGAATTGATGTGGCGGAAAATGTACGGCTTAATAATAATGAAGTTCCTATTTTAATGCTGAGCGCTAAAAGCAGCAGCGCTGAAAAAGTATTGGGACTGAAAAAAGGGGCCGACGATTATATTACCAAGCCTTTTAATCTTGAAGAGCTGTTGCTAAGGGTTAAAAAGCTCATCAACAAAAATAAAAAGCTGCAGGACAAAGAAACTGTTGATGACCATTACCAGTTTGGTAAAAACAAAATTGATTTTAAAGCCCAAACCGCTACCAATTACCGGGGAGAAACGATTGAGCTCAGCAAAAAAGAAGCGATGCTGCTGAAGCTTTTGCTGGAAAATAAAAATGATGTAGTACCCCGCGAAAAGATCCTGCAATCGGTTTGGGGCTACAATGTTTACCCTACCACCCGTACGGTAGATAATTTTATCCTCAGCTTCCGGAAGTATTTTGAAGAAGACAGCCGTAGCCCGCGCTATTTCCATTCTATACGGGGCGTAGGCTATAAGTTTACCAATTGATAACTATACTCCCCGCAACTTCATTTATCTGCCTGCGCTTGCCGATAGGCGGATAGCTCAGCAATTACACAACTGTAACATTATCAGCGCCCGCTCGTAATAACATACTTAATGCGCTATGTTAATTGCAATAAGTTATGGCTAAACATTAACACCGGCTGTTAAAAATTGGTGCTTTACTTGAGTAACTTTAAACTAACAGTTGTAATCCACGTCATACCAGCACAATTTTTGAACATTAAAAATAAGCATATGAAAGCTGTTTACACTCTTCTATCAATGCTGTTGTTCAGCACAATCATCTCTGTTAAGGGGAGTGCTCAGAACGAGTGGCCCAAAACCCTCACCACTCCCGGTGGAGATTTAATAAAAGTTTACCAATGGCAGCCAGAATCTTTTACCAATGGTACCCTGCAGGCCAATGCAGCTATTTCGGTGCTTGAAAAAGACAAAAATGAGCCGGTTTTTGGTATGATTTGGTTTACCGCAAATGCCAGTGAAGCAGGTCAGCAGGTAAATATCCGCTCTGTTTCAGTAAATGCCATAAAGCTGCCCGACGAAGGCGATGAAAACAGGTTGAACAGCCTGCAGCAGGCAATCGGAAATGCTATGACAAGCTGGAACCTTACCCTCGCTTCCGGCGAAGTGAACAACTCATTACAGCTTAACCGGGAAGAAGAAAAATTATCGAACAGCATTAATAATAACCCTCCCGCAATCATTTATTCCGATAAGCCCTCTTTACTGGTGGTAATAGATGGCGCCCCTAAAGTTCAAAAAAACACTAACCTGGATGTTGACGTGGTAGTGAATACACCATTTAATATCATTCGCTATAACAATAAATACTACCTCTTTGGCGGTAAGCACTGGTATATTGCTAATGCGGCTACAGGCCCGTATGCTATTACAACCAGCATACCTTCTAAACTGTCGGCTATAGAAATTGAAATATTGCAGGCCAATAAAGAGAACAATGTTCAGCAGGAAGATAATGACTATGTTATTTCCAATATCATAGTAACTACAGAACCTGCAGAGTTGCTGCAGTCGAATGGCGAACCTAATTTTACGCCCATACAAAATACAAACCTGTTGTTTGTTAAAAATTCGGAGAACGATATTTTTATGGATGTTACAGGTCAGCAGTATTATGTATTGCTTTCCGGAAGATGGTACAGGTCGTCTGCGCTGAAAGGGAAATGGCAATATATAGCTCCCGATAAATTACCGGCAGACTTTGCCAGAATTCCCGAAGGTTCTCCTAAAGACAATGTGCTGTCGAGTGTAGCCGGTACCATAGCCGCCCAAGACGCGGTAAAAAATGCCCAGGTTCCGCAAACAGCTAAGGTTGACCGTAAAAATGCTAATGCTAATATTCAGTATGATGGCGATCCCAGGTTTGAAGATATAGAAGGAACCGATATGGATTATGCTATCAATACCAATGCCTATGTTATTCGCTGGAGAGGCGCTTATTACGCGGTGGATAACGGTGTTTGGTTCAGGGCGAACAGTGCGATAGGCCCCTGGATGGTAGCGGTAGAACGGCCCTATATAGTATCGCTTATACCTCCGCGTTACCCTGTATATGCCATGAAGTACGTGTATGTATATGATGTTACACCGGATTTTGTATACATGGGCTATACTCCCGGATACCTGAACACCTATATATATGGCCCAACTGTAGTGTATGGAACCGGGTATTATTACCGCCCCTGGTTTGGAAATTATTACTATGCCCGTCCGTATACCTGGGGTTTTAATATGCATTACAACCCATGGACAGGCTGGGGCTTTGGATTCAATTATAACTACGGATGGTTTAATACAGGCTGGAACAGTTATAGTTACCGGGGATGGGGTGGCTGGTGGGGTCCTGCCGTTTATCGCCCATCCTACTGCTGGACTCCTTACCACAGCGGTTACCATTATGGTTATTATGGTAATTATTATGGAAGAGGCAGGAATACCGTTATTATCAATAATAATATAAACATCTACAGGAATAATAACGTATATAATACAAGGCGCGATGTAGTAACACGCGATGTAAGAAGAACCATTTCCAGCAGCAGGGGTGTTCAGTCTGCCCCGGTAAGAAGGTTTGATAATAATACAAGGCCGGTTGAACGGAATACGGTAAGAAGCGGTAATAACCCGGGAAGACCCTCGGTTGTGCGCGATAACAACCAGAACGGAGGGCTCTCTCCGAGAAGCACTTCCGGCAACCGCCGGTTTGAGACTAATAATAGTAGCAACCAGCCTGCCGCAAGGCCTTCGAGGAACTTTAGTGAACGTTCATCTGCCAGTAACAGTGCAGGCGTTACCCGCCCCCAGGGTAGTAACAATCAACCGCCTGTAAGAAGGCAAATTGCGGAGCAGCAGCCCCGCCAGCAGGCTACTTCACCTGCCGCTAACAGGCAGCCTGCTCCCAGGACTGAACCTCGTATTCAAACAAACAATGCTCCTTCGGTAAACAGGCAACCAGTACAAAGAAGCTTTGAACCTGCCAGGTCTTCCGCTCCCCAGAGAGTTGAAAGATCATCGGGCAGTAATGGTGGCGGTAATTCCAGGAGCAGCAGTGAAGGAAGGGCGCCCAGAAGGGGCTAAAATGCCTTTTTGAGCTCAAAAATAAAAATCAGGCGAAAGAATGTTGTACATTCTTTCGCTTTTTTATTAAAAATGATAGATTTGCTTTATAATTTCGGTATTTGTAACTACTTTAATCAATTTGATACCATATCTTTACCAATAATATCTTTTTAAAACAATTCCAAATGAAATTGAAGTACTTTTTACTCTTAGCTCTTGCCCCGGCATTTCTTTTTTCATGTGTAAGCAGTAAAAAATTTAAAGCTGCCCAGGCACAGTTAGACTCCCTGAACCAGGCTCATTCTAAATTACAAGGCGATTTCAAACTTTGCGAGGATGATAAGGCTGAAAACGCAAGGAAGAATGCTGCTTATGAAAATGAGATCGCTGATCTTAAAAAGCAACTCGCTTTTGTGAAAGAAAACAATACTACAGCATTGAAACAATTGGAAGACCTTTCCGTAATTTCTGCTGCTCAGGCTGAAAGCATAAAAAAATCGCTTGATAATATAGGTGCTAAAGATGCTTATATCCAGGATCTGCAGGCATCATTGGCCCGTAAAGATTCTTTAAATATGGCGCTGGTAATGAACCTGAAAGGCGCTATTGGAAATCTTGACGACCAGGATATCAATATCAAGGTTGACAAAGGAGTTGTTTTTATAGATATTTCTGATAAGCTGTTGTTCAGAAGCGGCAGCTATGACATTACAGAAAAAGCAAAAGAAGTATTAGGAAAAGTAGCGCAGGTATTGAAAAACCAATCGGATGTTGAATTTATGGTTGAAGGCCATACAGATGATATCTCTTACAGCAAAGGCGTGTTGCTCGACAACTGGGATTTGAGCGTTAAACGTTCTACCGCTGTTGTAAGAGTACTGCAAAAACAATATGGATTGTCTCCTGCCAAGATCATTGCCGCAGGTCGTGGTGAATATGTTCCTATTGCTGACAACAATACTGCCCAGGGAAGAGCAGCCAATCGCAGAACAAGAATTGTAATTCTGCCTCAGTTGGATCAGTTCTTTAAATTGCTTGAACCCAAACAGTAATTCCATTTAATAAAGATATTTACTCAAAAGCCATTCCGCCTTCAGCGGGATGGCTTTTGAGCTTTTGTCTGGCTCCTGGTCATTCTTTGCGCTCCAATTTTGTAACATTACATCATGTTCTTAAAATAAACCTGTTTTTAGCGTCCATCTTGGAGGAGATGTGGATTTTTATGCACTGAATGATTGGCAAGTCTAATTTTATCATAGAGCGCGTATTTGAGCAGGGTGATGCGGAAGAAGACATCCGTAACTCTTTCTAGCGCCGGACTGGTAGCTGTGCAAAGCAGGGAGGCTAAACTGGTGCAATGCTACCAAACGTGCAGCCAGCGCAGGGCATAAGAGGAAGTACTATTTTGGGTGCAGTTATATAATTTTGAACATTCATTCACTATACAAAAAAGGCTGATCCTACCGGACCAGCCTTTTTTAAAATATATAGCCGTTTTTATGCTTCTTGTGCGCTTAGCTGCTTCGATTGCTTTTTACGTTCTTCTTCATTCAATATCACCTTGCGCATACGTATATGGTTAGGCGTTACTTCTATACACTCATCAAACTGGATGTATTCCATACATTCTTCCAGTGTCATCAATGTTTTAGGTGCTATGCGGGTAGCATCATCGCTGCCGCTGGCGCGGTGATTGGTTAATTTTTTTCCTTCAGTAGCATTTACCACCAGGTCGCCTGGTTTAATATGCTCCGCAATAATCTGACCGGCATATACATCTTCTCCCGGATCCACAAAAAAAGTACCCCGATCCTGCAGCTTGTCTATGGAATAACCAGTCGTTTTTTCCTGGTTCTTGGAAAGTAATACTCCGTTGTTTCTTCCCGGAATAGGTCCTTTCCAGGGTTTGTACTCATTAAAACGATGCGCCATTACGGCTTCTCCGGTTGTGGCAGTAAGCATTTGCGTACGCAACCCAATCAACCCGCGCGATGGAATATCAAATTCCAGGTGCTGCATGGTTCCCTTGGTTTCCATTACCAGCATCTCCCCTTTACGGCGGGATACCAGGTCAATTACTTTACTGGCAAATTCTTCCGGCACATCTACCACCAGCGTTTCGTAAGGCTCGCATTTTTTGCCATCAATAACTTTTACAATTACCTGTGGCTGCCCTACTGTAAGTTCATATCCTTCGCGGCGCATGGTCTCTATTAATATACCCAGGTGCAAAATACCACGTCCATATACCATAAAACTATCGCCACTATCGGTATCGAATACACGCAGCGCCAGGTTTTTTTCGGTTTCTTTCATTAACCGGTCGCGCAGGTGGCGGCTGGTAACAAATTTTCCATCCTTACCAAAAAAAGGTGAGTTGTTGATGCTGAACAGCATGTTCATGGTAGGCTCGTCAACACTTATCACCGGCAAGGCTTCGGGGTTCTCAGCATCGGCTATTGTATCGCCGATGTTAAAGTCCTCCAGTCCAACTACGGCGCAAATATCGCCTGCCTGCACTTCTGTAGTTTTCTTTTTTCCTAATGCTTCAAATATGTATAATTCTTTTACCCTCGACTTTTTGATGCTGCCATCAGCCTGCACCAGTGCGATCGGCTGATTTTCCTTGATGCTGCCACGGGTTACTTTTCCCACGGCAATACGACCCAGGAAGGATGAATAATCTAACGAAGTGATCTGCAACTGCAACGGTCCTTCACTTACTTTCGGCTCCGGCACATATTTAATAATACCATCCAATAAAGGAGTAATGTCTTCGCTGGGTGTAAGCGAATCATTGAACCAGCCGTTTTTACCGGAACCATAAAAAGTAGGAAAGTCCAGTTGTTCTTCTGTAGCATCCAGGTTAAAGAACAATTCAAATACCGCGTCGTGCACTTCATCAGGACGGCAATTGGGCTTATCAACTTTATTAATAATTACAATAGGTTTTAAGTTGAGCTGTAATGCTTTCTGTAACACAAAACGGGTTTGCGGCATGGGTCCCTCAAAAGCATCCACCAGCAGTAATACACCGTCTGCCATTTTCAGTACCCTTTCTACCTCACCGCCAAAATCGGCGTGCCCGGGGGTATCTATCACGTTGATCTTCACATCCTTGTATACTACGGACGCGTTTTTGCTGAAAATTGTGATCCCCCTTTCTCGCTCAAGGTCATTGCTGTCCATGATCAGTTCACCGCTTTCCTGGTTGGCGCGGAATACATTGGTTTGATGTAAGATCTTGTCAACCAATGTGGTTTTGCCGTGGTCAACGTGTGCGATGATCGCGATGTTTCTAATCTGCATTGTTATTTCTTTAACTTCAATTTTAGTGGCGGCAGCAACTGTTTGATTGAAAATGGACTATATGCCCTAAATTTAAGCGTGCAAAGGTACTACAAAAGTACCGGTAGTACAATAGCTGTAAAAACTTAATTATCTGCCCAAATGGCTGCTCATATTACTTTGCCGTTTCTTTTTTACAAATTTGCACTATGGAACTCACCGCCGAACAACAAGCCGTTTTAGCCAGCAACTATAACCTGGTTATTAACGCGGTAGCCGGAAGTGGTAAAACAACCACGCTGATTGAGTACGCGAAATCGCGCCCTGCGAACAGTAAAATATTATACCTGGCCTTCAATAAAACGGTAAAAACAGAAGCCGCGCAAAAATTTGCCGCTGCGGGTATTGGGTATGTAAAGGTAGAAACAGCTCATTCGCTGGCTTTTGATCATGTAATAAAGTTCAGCAACTACCGGGTGGTGCAGGGTTATAAAAGCTACGAGTGGTGCAATATGCTGGGCATACATACCGGTGAACGGCATACCGATTTTATCATTGCCTCGCACGTAGGCAGGTTCATCAGCTATTTTTGCAACAGCCGGGTTGCCAGGGTGCAGGAGTTGAATTACGCGGAAGTAGTAACAGATCCCAGGGCGCAAACATTTGTCAATAACTTTTATACTGCTATTGAAAAATATACAAGGGAAGCGCTGGCGAAAATGGATAAGGGCGAAATAGGCGTTACCCACGATTTTTACCTGAAAAAATTTCAACTGGGCAGCCCGGAGCTGCCTTACGACTATATTTTATTTGATGAAGGGCAGGATGCAAGCGCTGCTATGCTGGATGTTTTTTTAAAGCAAAAAGGTACTAAAATAATTGTGGGGGATATGCACCAGCAGATATATGGCTGGCGCTATGCCATCAACAGCTTACAACAGGTTGACTTCCCGGTACATCATCTTACCAATAGCTTCCGGTTTGATGAAGAAGTGGCATTACTGGCAAACAGGGTGCTGCATTGGAAAAAACACCTGCAACAACCGCCTGCAGTAAAAATTACTGGCGCCGGTCGGCCGGCAACAATTAAAACGAAGGCTACGCTGGGCAGAAGCAATGTAAGCTTATTGATAAATGCCATTTCGCAATGGCAGTACGGTCAAATTAAAACGCTTCATTTTGAAGGCAATATCAACAGTTACACTTTCGCAGATGAAGGCGCATCGCTGTATGATGTGCTCAACCTGAGTAATGGTAATACCGGCAGAATAAAAGATACATTGATCGCCGGCATGAAAACCATGAAAGAGTTGGAAGACTATATAGAAAAAACGGAAGATAACAGTCTTCGTATGATCGTGGATGTGGTAAAGGAGTTTGGCAACAGGCTGCCTTCGCTTATACAGGAGCTAAAAGCCAACCATACCGCTGCCAAAGAAGATGCAGATATGATTTTCAGCACGGTGCACCGTTGCAAAGGAATGGAATACGATGAGGTTACCCTGCTGAATGATTTTATAAATGAAGAAAAGCTGGAGAAATATATTGCGCAGCAGGGTGGGGATAAAATTACAGAACAGGCAAAGTCCAGGCTCGCTGAAGAGATCAATATTTTATATGTGGCGCTTACGCGAACAAAAAGCCGGTTGAGAATTCCTCCTGAAATAAATCCTTTGCGCACTATTGAAATGGTGCAGCAGCCAGTGCCGGCGCCAAACGACTACCGTAAATATTCACGCGATCCTTTTTTTGACGACCGGGACGCTTCTTTTGGCCGAACCTCCAAAAACAGTTCATCCAGGGCAGGCAACCACGGTAAAAAATGGACGGAGGAAGAGCAAGATATGGTAGCCGAACTGTATGCCAAAGGAGTGCCTGTTAAAGATATAGCCAAACAAGTAGGACGCGGCGTAAACGGAGTACGGTTTAAGCTCATGAACATGGGATTGATAGAGGATGATGAATTGTTTTGAGGGAACAATTTTTGCAGCAGCCATTACTGATTTTTTTGCAACTTACATATTATGTCACAAACAGAATTTCCATTGCCCGACCCTGCGTTATTGCTGCAATTGGTTCCGCCCAATGGCATGAAAATGCCTTTTGGAAAATACAAAGATCATTATCTCTGCGACCTGCCCGTTTCTTACCTCGAATGGTTTCATAAAAAAGGTTTTCCAAAAGGCAAACTGGGCATGTTGCTCGGAACCATGTATGAAATCAGGATCAATGGGCTGATGGAACTGCTGGAGCCTTTGCGAAACCGGGAGTAGTTGTTCGTTGCATTGTATGCTGCAATAACGGCTTTTGCTTACATTTACTTTTAAGGCTTACGTGGGTATGAAAATTTTAATTCATTTTATATGAGATCAACTTTGATTGGCTGCCTTTTGGTAATAGCTGCTCATTCGTTTGGCCAGGTGCATGAACTGTTTACCGTTAAAAAAGACAGCACAGGATTTGAACTTACCGCTGAAGGCGCTTCTTTATTGGCCGCTCTTCCGTTAAAATGTATTGACCAGGAATATCCCAATAAAACCAGCCATACTTCGGCCAGCGACAGCGATCATATAATGACACCCCGGCAGCAGCATCCTGCTTTTTACGGATGCTTCGACTGGCACAGCTGTGTGCACGGTCACTGGATGATGATAAAGCTGTTGAAAAAATTCCCGGATCTGCCGGAAGCAACCGCTATCCGGAAAGCCATCAATCAAACTATAACAACCACTAATATTGCTACTGAGGTTCAATATTTTGAGGCGCCTTTGGCAAAAGCCTGGGAAAGAACATACGGCTGGGCCTGGCTGTTAAAGCTGGATGCGGAATTGCTGAACTGGAATGACGAGGATGGCAGGCGCTGGCAGGCGGCTTTGCAGCCGCTCACAAGGCTGGTTGTGCAACGCTGGATGGATTTTATACCAAAGCAAACATACCCTAACCGCACAGGAGTTCATCCCAATACCGCTTTCGGACTGGTATTTGCGTTGGATTATGCAAGGGCTGCAAACATTCCGGCTTTTGAGAATTTAATAGTGGAACATGCTAAAAGACTGTATGCAAACGATCAGAACATACCCGCGTTGTGGGAGCCCGATGGAGCTGATTTTCTTTCGCCTGCACTGGAAGAAGCAGACCTGATGCGCAGGATATTATCAAAGCAGGAGTTTCTGAAATGGTTTCAGCAGTTTATTACGCCTGGCGGTATCAACCATCTTACCAATTTACCTGTAGTGTCCGACAGAACAGATTACCAGATCGTGCATCTTGACGGGTTATGCTTTAGCAGGAGCTGGTGCATGAAAGGGCTGGCGAATACCCTGCCTGCTTCGCATCCTGCACGTAAATTGCTGATGAGATCTTCCGTTAAACATTTAGCGGAAGCTTTACCGCATGTGGTGAGTGGTAATTACGGTGGCGAACACTGGCTGGCAAGCTTTGTAGTATATGCGCTGATGGATTAATTTCAAATTTGAAATTTCAAATTTGAAATTAAAATTTAGGACATCCCAGTTTTTTCCGGCTGGGGTCGGAAGGTTTTTTTACAAAGATCAGGGATATTTCGTTACCGCCACGCCGTTGCGATGCAGTGCTCAAAGAAGAATTATTGACATCATACGTATAGCCAAGCCTTAACCCTGCAAACTCAATTCCTACATAAGGAATGAACGCATCGCCAAAGCGATACCACAAGCCTGCATACAGGTTAGCGGGCATGTCCTCATCATCATTCAGGCTAAAATCGAAAGCACCACCCAATACTGTTTCAGTAGCTCCCGCCTGGCGTTGGTGAATGAAGCTTCCATGAAAGCTGGTGATCCTGCCGATGGGCGCATAGCCACCACCGTGAATGGTAACACGGGGATTGAGAATAAAGTTCCCGCCCATAAAAGACTCTTTGGGACGGTTAACATGGTAAGACGACACACCGAGGTAAAAGTTATTTTCGCCGTTGGTGCTGCCTGAGTATAACAACCCGGCGTTCACATCAAAATAATTAATTACAACATTCCTGGTATTGCTGGCAAAATCTTCCTGCGTTGTACCTGTAAAGCCATCCGCCCTCAACATATCTTCAAACTTTGCTTTAAAAATGTCAAGCCGTTTATTGGCGTAAGTACCCTGGAAGCCTACGGTAACAGTGTGGTACCCGTTTTCATCCAGTGCCTTGTGATACGCCGTGGAAAGCGATATAAAATTATTATTAAGTATCTTATCACCGCTTTGATCGTTCATCCCCATGATGCCAATACCCCAGGTATCAAATTCCGGAATACGGTTTTGCAGTATATTAAAATCAACCGACGCTGTAGCGGTGGTATAAGCGTTATTAATGGTTGGCCATTGGTTACGGTAGTTGCCTGCCACACGAAACGTTCCGTCGAACTTGCCGGTATACGCGGGGTTGAGTGTGAGCGGTGAGGCAAAAAATTGTGAAAAGTGCGGGTCCTGCGCATAAGCACTCACACAAACAGTCAACGTCAGCAGCAAAGAAAGGATATTCTTCATCCTGTTCAATTGTTTTTCAAGTTACGAATAATTGGATTAAGATTGAACTTTCGCTCCAAAAGCCAGGTCGCCGGCATCGCCCAGTCCCGGAACGATGAACCCTTTGGCGGTAAGCTCATCGTCTATAGCTCCGCACCACACCTTAATCGCAGGCTCTTCCCGGCGAACGAACTCAATACCTACAGTACAGGCAATGGCAGAAACCACATGTATTTCCCTGGGTTTACCCTCCGCTTTTAAAAACTGAATGGTCTTTACCAGCGAAGCGCCTGTTGCAAGCATAGGATCAGAAATGATCAAAATCCTGTCTTCAAGGTCAGGGCACGAAACATATTCAATATTTATTTCAAACGACCCGTCCCGGTGATGTTTCCTGTACGCCGAAATAAAAGCGTTGTCAGCTTTATCAAAATAGTTCAATAATCCCTGGTGTAATGGCAGCCCGGCCCTCAAAATCGTTGCAAGCACGGGTTGCTCTTTTAAAACTTTACACATAGAGGTACCCAGCGGAGTAGGCACTTCTTTTTCAACCCAATCCATATCCTTGCTGATCTCGTAAGCTATCACTTCCCCGATGCGTTCCAGGTTACGCCTGAAACGCATCCTGTCGGTCTGTACCTCCACATCTCTAAGCTCGGCAACCCAGTTGCTTATTAATGAATGCTGCCCGTTAAGGTTTATAACCATATAGCATTATATTTGGCTTCCAATAGTTCTGTGTAAATCAATAGTTTTACGCACAAATCTAAATGCTGCAAATTGTAATCTAAAATTTCTTTAATGATTTATAGAGCTATTGGCCTTATGAGCGGCAGTTCTTTAGACGGGCTGGATATCGCTTACGTCCAATTTCATGAAAACGCAGGAAAATGGGAGTTTGATATAAAAGCGGCGGAATGTTATGAATATACATCGTACTGGAAGCATAAATTAGAATCATCTATACAGCTTAACGCGCTGAACTACCAGTTATTAGATGTGGAATTCGGGCATTTTACCGGGGAAAAAGTAAGTGAATTTATTAACAAACATCAATTACACTACCAGGTGCAGCTGGTGGCCTCGCACGGGCATACCACTTTTCATCTTCCCGAACAAAAATTAACATCTCAACTGGGCAATGGAGCAGCTATTGCCGCGCATACCGGCTTGCCTGTAATTACCGATATAAGGGCAATGGACGTTGCGCTGGGCGGGCAGGGAGCACCTATGGTGCCTGTCGGGGATAAGCTGCTGTTTGGTGATTTTGATTTTTGTTTGAATATAGGCGGTATAGCAAATGTATCTTACCACAAAGAGGATGAGTATATTTCGTTTGATGTTTGCCCGGCTAACCGTGTGCTGAACCTGCTGGCAAATGAAGCGGGTTATGCGTTCGACGATGGCGGGCAAATGGCAGAATCGGGATCATTGAATACCTCGCTGCTGCATGCGCTCAACAGCCTGGATTATTATAAGCAAAGCTTCCCCAAATCTTTAGCAAACAGCTTTGGCAACGATGTTGTTTATTCCATAATAAAAGATATGCCCGGCTACAATATATTTGATGCGCTGCAAACGTATACCGAACACATTGCGGAACAGGTAAAAAATGCCGTACTTACAATCAATGAAAAAATGAGTGATCCGTTGTCGCCGGCATCGCGGAAAATGCTGGTAACCGGGGGGGGAACCTTTAATACCTGCCTGGTAACAAAGCTTCGCCGGCACCTGGATCCATTACATATTGAGTTGGTGGTGCCCGATGAGAAAACAGTGCAATACAAAGAAGCTTTGATCATGGCGTTGATTGGAGTTTTGCGCTGGAGAGAAGAAAACAACAGCATCGCCTCTGTTACAGGGGCAACACGCAGCAGTATAGGAGGCGCTATATGGATGGGGGCACAGGCCTGAAGCAGCTTTGCTTAAATCACCCGGAGTTCATTTTTTCAAAAAACTTGTATTAACTTACCACAGAAGGATGATATTCTTCACACAATTTTACAGTGATGGCAGGAAAAAGCTTATTGTATAAAAAGAAAATAATAAAGCAGCTATATTTTGCAGGATTGTTGTCGTGCGCGGAATTAAGTCATAAAATTGACAAAAGCCTTTCGCTTACCACCAAAATGCTGAACGAGCTTATAACGGAGGGAACGGTAATTGAAACCGGTTATGCTCCTTCCAGCGGCGGGCGAAGGCCGTTGATGTATTCCCTTAAGCCCGATATTTTATATACCGTGGCCGTAGCTATGGACCAGTTTTTTACCCGCATTTCCATTATGGACATGCAGAACCGGCATGTACAGGAGATTGAGAAATTTGAATTGAAATTGGCCGATAATCCGCAGGCTGCAACGATGCTGGCAGAAAAAATTGAACAGGTAATAGAAAAAAGCGGAATCGCCAAAAGCAAGATACCTGGTATTGGAATAGGAATGCCGGGTTTTGTTGATCCCAATATAGGAGCCAACTATACTTTCCTGCCTACAAAAGGCGAGAGCCTGGTGGATTTGATCTATCGTAAAACAAATATTCCAACCTATATCGAGAACGACTCAAGCATTGTTGCACTGGCCGAACTGCGGTTTGGGGCCGCACGCAACCGCAAAAACGCTATGGTGATTAATATTGGCTGGGGCGTAGGGCTGGGTATGATCCTGAACGGGGAGCTGTTTCGGGGAGATAATGGTTTTGCGGGAGAGTTCAGCCATATACCGTTATTCAATAACGGAAAGCTTTGCAGTTGCGGTAAAAGCGGTTGCCTTGAAACGGAAACATCTTTATTTGTAATTATTGAAAAAGCCAAAGAGGGGCTCAAAAAGGAAAGGGTATCTGTATTGAAACAACTGTTGTCGGGCAGGGAGGAAGATCTTGAAAAGGATGCCGAAACCATCATTTCTTCGGCCGGCAAAGGCGACAGGTTCGCTATTGAATTATTATCAGAAGCAGGTTACAATATAGGCAGGGGCATCGCCATCCTGATCCATTTGCTTAACCCGGGTATTGTGGTGCTGAGCGGCAGAGGAGCTTCTGCAGGTAAGATATGGCAGGCACCCATACAACAGGCTTTGAACGAACACTGCATTCCGCAGCTCGCGGTCAATACAGAAATCATTATGTCTACAACCGGGTACGAAGCCGAGCTTACAGGCAGCGCAGCACTGGTAATGGACAAATACGGTGAAGCGGCCAAAAAAACGTTCAAGCCAGAAAAAGCAAAAAAAATCCTTCCTAAAGGAAATAAAACTATCTCCTGATTATGCTTTCGTGCTGCCGGAATACCGTATTTTAGCGCCTCATGTTATTTGCTGATATTATAGGACAGGATGAAGTAAAGGGTCATTTGCTTCAACTGGTACATAACAACCGGTTAAGTCACGCGCTTCTTTTTTTAGGGAAAGAAGGATCTGGCGCATTGCCATTAGCGCTCGCGTTTGCAGAATATGTAACGCTGTATTCTTCGGCCGGTAATGAAACAGCCCCGGCAACAGCTTCCCTTTTCGGAGAAGAACCGCCGGCGGAAGGAGTTCCGCCCGTACATACAACAGCACAGGAGGCGGATGATTGGATGTTGAAGCAAAAGGCTTATTCCAAAACGGCTGCCATGATCCATCCCGATATTCACTATTCTTACCCGGTAGTTCCTAAAAAGAGCGGCGACAAACCTTTAAGCACGGATTATATTGCCGAATGGCGGGAATTTATAAAACAGTACGCGTATGGTAATGCCTACGATTGGCTGCAATTTATTGGCGCGGAAAATAAGCAGGGAAATATTACGGCTTATGAGTGCAGCGATATCATCCGTAAATTAAATCTCAAAAGCTTTGAAAGCGCTTACAAAATATTGCTGATGTGGCTGCCCGAGTACCTGGGTAACGAAGGAAATAAATTACTGAAGCTGATAGAAGAACCGCCGCCTAATACGCTTTTTTTACTGGTAGCGGAAAATGAAAGCCTGATCCTGCCTACCATCCTTTCGCGTACACAACTGGTAAAAGTGCCTGCCCCGGAAATAAAAGATATATCATCCGCTTTAATGGCAAGAGCTAAAGCCGAACCAGCGCAGGCAAGGCAGATAGCATCGGTATGCGAAGGCAATTACCGCGAGGCTTTGCAACTGCTGCAACATTCGGGCGACGACTGGCAGGGAATGTTGCGCGACTGGCTGAACGCTATTTTAAAAACCGGCCCGGCAGCGCAGGTAAAATGGATCGAGGATATAAGCAGGCAGGGCCGTGAAAAGCAAAAACAGTTCCTGCGGTATTTTAATCATTTGCTGGAACAGAGCATACGTTTGCAAATTATGCCTGCTGCCGGAGAAATGATGCCGGAAGCAGAAAGGGATTTTGCATTGCGATTGAATAAAATAGCTTCATTACCACAACAGCAGGCTATTATTGAAGAACTCGACAAAGCAGCATATTATATAGAAAGAAATGCCAACGCTAAAATTCTTTTTCATGCGCTTACCATTAAGCTATACCATATTACAGGCAAAAATGAGGTGGTGGAAATGAAGTGAACGGATGTTGAGTTTTGCACTATGCTTCTTTTTCAGAAAAACAGTCACTTTTTTTAACTATAATTCGGCAGTTATTACACCGCTCTTTTTGCAGCAACTTTCCTGTTAGGTGTTTTCCTTTTCCGGGCTGCCTGCAACTGTGTTTTCCGGATACGCAGCCTTCTTTTCGCAGCGTCTGCCGCTTTAAGAATAGCGTCTTCAAAAATGGAAGATGTAGATTTTATATATTCGTCTTTACCAGGTATGCGTATATTGAGCGTACAGTTTACAACTTCCTTTGCACCTTTGGTTTCGTTAATAAGTGTTACTTCTATTTCCTGGATATCTTTATAATACCTGTGAAGATTACTCAATTTGAGCGAAGCAAATTCTTTTAAAGAAGGACTTAACTTATGACCTGCAGATTCAACACGAAATTTCATATGCTTTATATTTTGTATTACTAAAAAGCAAAAATAGAAGTATCTTTTTTGAAAAAGATGATCGTGCAAAGGGTAAGGGATGATATTGCTCATAACCGTACGTTAAGAGTAAGGGATCCCGTATTTATAGAAAACAAACAACAAGTCCGAACCATGTAACCCGGATCAAATATTCTCACACTTCCACATTTTCACACTCTCACATTCCCCCATTCCTGCCTTGCATATACTTCAATAAATTTTTCCTTGCTTTATTTTGTACTGCCTTTTTCATAAAGCCTGTCCAGCCGAAAAGAACGCCCTTCCAGCCCAACGCCTGACCTACCCATGTGCTCAAACGGAATGCATCGCTGTGCTCAATTATTTTCCCGTCCTTCAGCTTCATATAGGCTTTAATATTGTTTACCACCCTGCGGCCGGTTGCCGAAAAAATATAAGCAGCCTGCCATTTACAGGTAGCATATTCTTCATCCAGCAGCTCTATATCCGAAAAGGTAAGAGAAAAACCTTTCGCGTTTTTACACAGCATTTCCCACATGCACTTTACCTCGTCTCCCTTCAATATCATAAATACAGGATCGCTGAAAATAATATCGTCACTATAGCAGGCATTCATACCTGCTGCATCCAGTTGTTGGAAAGCGGAATAGAAACGTTCAATCACTTCTTTATTACTCATACTGCAAAATATTATTGTTCTTCAATAGCGGATACGATGACCCTGCACGCTTTTTCTATTGCCTCGTTGGTTATGGTAAGCGGAGGCGCGATGCGCATGCACCGGGGCGCGAACAAAAACCAATCGGTTAAAACACCGTTTTCAATACAACGGTCAATTATTTTTTTATTCACTTCGAAACTGTCGAACTCCACCGCTATCAATAGCCCTGAAGTACGAACAGTTTTAATGGCCGGGTGTTTAAGCAGATCGCGGAATAATTGTTCCTTTTGTTTAACAGTACCAATTATATTTCCTTCAAGCAAAACTTTCATAGCCGCCAGTCCCGCGGCACAGCTAACCGGGTGGCCGCCAAAGGTAGTAATGTGCCCCAGCACAGGATCGTACGCCAGGCTCCACATTATATCCCGCCCGGCAATAAAAGCGCCGAGTGGCATACCTCCGCCCAAAGCTTTGCCCAGCAGCAGCACATCCGGCACAATACCGTATTGTTCAAACGCCCATAAGCTGCCGGTCCTGCCAAAGCCCGCCTGTATTTCATCCAGTATCAGCAACGCCCCGGTATCTGTGCATTTTTTCCTGAGCGCCTGCATCCATGCCCGATCAGGATAAAACACTCCCCTTTCAGCCTGTATGGTTTCGGCAATTACACAGGCCGTTTTATCCGTTATCCATTCCAGGCTCTCAAAGCTATTATGGTCGGCATGAATAATGTCGGGCAAAAGCGGGCGGTAAGCATTGCGCCAGTATTCATCTCCAATAATGCTTAAAGCCCCCTGCGTGGATCCGTGGTAGCTTTGGTTGAAAGCCAGTATCTGCGTTCTGCCGGTGTAACGCTTGGCAAGCTTCATGGCGCCTTCCACCGCTTCCGCGCCGGAGTTGGTAAAATATACCGAATTAAGCGTTGCAGGCAAATGTTGGATTAGATACTGCGCATACGCTACCTGCGGCGTTTCCACCAGTTCACCATATACAAGCAAATGCAGGTATTGATTAGCCTGCTGCTGAATAGCGGCTACTACAGCAGGATGGCAATGCCCGATATTGCAAACGCTGATACCTGCAATAAGATCTGTATACTCCTTTCCGTGAGCATCCCACAAGCTGCTGCCTGCCGCTTTTACTATTTCAAGGGCAAGCGGAGCGGGGGAAGTTTGCGCTACATGCTGCAGGAAAAGCTGGCGTTGATTCATGAACGTACATACTGTTTATCCGGTGCAAATTAAGTGTTTGTATTTTTTGCACCATTTTATTGTTTAACGGATGTTCCGGGCAAGCGTAACCGCGGTTTTAAATTTTTTTGTTTTGCCCTGCAGGTTATATACCTCTGTAAGTATAATGTAAATACCAACCGGTAACCGCTGGTTATTTTCATCCAGTCCATCCCACCGGAAATTGCCTGTTAGCCCGCAAATACCATTCTGTACTATTTTTTTCACCGGCCTTCCTGCCGCGTCAAAAGCCGTTATGCTGCAAACATATCCCTGCCCGGGGAAATGATAGCCGATGGACAGAAAATCATCGTACCCGTCATTATCGGGCGAAAAAACATTGGGGGAAATATGGATGTCTCCCTGCAGTTGCAGATCTGCCCGGAACTGGGAATTCCGGTAACCCGGTGTGCCGTAGTTAACACTGGAAGCGGCAGAGAACCAGTTGCTTTTTTCTGAACCGGATTTATCAGGATTGATCCTTTCCAATGCTACCCCTTTGTAGTTTGTAATTAAAGGAAAATGCCACTTTTCTTCGTACTTCAATTCATCTATAACATCGCCGGCATTGTTTAATAACACCACGTTGCCGCTTTGATTGGGCAAGGAAGGCATAGTGCTCAATTCAATAAACGCGTCAGGATGAGGGGTGATAAATTGTTGCCGCACCCAATTGGCATTTTCGGTAAGCACGATAAAATCACCCGGAAAAATCAGGCGATCGCCCTGGCTCAGCTGCCGCAATGTGCCGGGGTTACCGGCGCTGCTCCGGTTGGTGATCCAAAGGTTTTTACTATTAATGATCTGTTTGCCGCGGTTATACAATTCAATATAGTCTGTTCCGTTTTCAGGTGGATTGAACAATATTTCGTTGAAAACAATATCCTGCGGCTGCGCTTCGCCTGCAAGTCCTGTTCTTACCACAGCCGGGGCAAGCAAATTTCCTGCACAATCGCCGGCTGACTGTACGGTAACTTCATAAATTTTATTTTTCTCCAGCGGAGCACTAACAACAAGGCGTACACGGTCGAACAAAGGTGCAAGCGGTTCAGCTTCTTCAATAATAACAGCATTACCACTGATGGCATAATGATGGGTAACGGCGGCAACGGCGCTGTCGAGCGGTTCATTAAACACCAGTATTACATGCATGCTATCTTCTGCATAGGATTGTACTAAAACCGGCGGGTCTTCATCTTTGTTTTCAGCCGCTACCGAGTTTCGTAAGCCGGGCGTTCCTCCCCGGAGATCATTGCTCGATTTCCAGTTGCCGCCGCCACATGGATTTTTAGCGTCTGTCATTTCCAGCGACCAGCCTCCATTACTTTTTACTTCATTGCCATGCCAGCTCCTGTAGTATTCAACAGCGTGTATCAGGGTGTTATCCGCCGACCGCAATATTACCCTGTCTCCATTAACCCTCAGCGTGGGGAAATTGGTAACACTTATAACATTACCGTATACCGTCAGTGCGGCGGAGCCGGATGCTGAGCTGATAATAACAAAACTATCGGGCTGTAATGTAAAATCTGTCCGTATAAGCGCGGTGGAAGATCCATCGCTTAAAGTCCAGCTTTTCAGCTCAACCGGGGCGGAGGAAACATTCAGCAATTCAATATATTTTACTTCAGGTAAACCCACCGAAGGCGAGGGGTTGGACATGATCTCGTTGATCACTACATCGTACCGCGACTGTGCCGCCAGGTGACTGCTGTACAGGAATATGGCAATTGCCAGCAGGGTGTTTTTCATAGCTACAATTTAAGAAGTTTATACCGTATTATTCCTTATGTCCTGTAGTTTTTACAGCTTGCGTTCATTGCCGGTAGCCCTCAGCTCAAAAACGGGTTGTTCTTTTTTTCAAACCCTATGGTGGTAGGCTCTCCGTGACCCGGGTATACGGTAACCTCGTCGGGCAACACAAATAGTTTGGTTCGTATGCTGTTGATCAGGGTATCAAAGTCGCCACCGGGCAGATCGGTTCTTCCGATACTCGTGCGGAAAAGAACATCCCCCCCAATAACAAATTGCTGTTTTTCGCAATAAAAGATAATGCTGCCCGGCGAATGACCGGGAGTAAAAAAAACTTCCAGCTCATCCTCACCCAACTTTACCATATCGTTTTCCCGTAGATATACAAGGTCGCCCCGGTAATTATCAAATGGTAAATTCCACATTAATCCGGACGCAGGTGCATAATCCAGTACCGGTTTTTCTTTTTCGTGAAGATGAACTTTTAATCCGTACTTTTCTGCCACCCACCGGTTACCAAAAACATGGTCGAGGTGGCAATGGGTATTCAACAATAGCTGCGGAGTGAGGCCATTAGCTTCTATAAAAGACGCGAGCGCTTCCCGTTCATTATCATAATAGCAGCCCGGGTCTATTATAGCACAATTTTTCTCTTTGTTGTACAATACGTATGTATTCTCCTGTATAGGGCTAAATATGAAAACTTTAACAGCAAACATATTGGTTTTTTGTACCTTAAAAACGCTAATTTTATTATTTAGAATGCACGAAATTATGGGAATCTCACAGATCAGGCTGCGCTATTATTATTACCTGGGAATTATAACAATGTTCGCTTTACTTTTTTTAATGACCGGTAGTAAAGTGCAGGCGCAGGTAAACGCTGTAGAATTTGGGAAAAACAGGGTGCAATACGAAAAGTTCAAATGGCGGTATTACCAAACAAGGAACTTCAATGTATATTTTAGTCAGAACGGATTAGCCTTAGGCAAATACGCGGCCCAGTTAGCCGAAAAAGAATTACCGGAGCTGGAAGACTTTGTGGAGTACGGGTCGCAACGCAGGATCAATATTGTTGTGTATAACAGCTTTAACGATATGCAGCAATCTAACATTGGGATAGGCGTTGACTGGCAGAATACGGGAGGTGTTACCAAGTTTGTAAATAATAAAATGATCGTGTACTTCAACGGCGATCATGAAAACCTGAAAAAACAGATAAGGCAGGGCATTGCCAAAACTTTGCTCGACAATTTATTATTTGGCGACGACCTTGGCGAGTTTGCCAGTAACCAGGCATTGCTGGACCTTCCTAAATGGCTTACAGACGGCTATGTAATGTACGCTGCCGAAAACTGGAGCCCGGAATTAGATGATAAACTAAAATCGGCCTTGCTATCGGGAGATTACCGGAATTTTTACCAGTTTGCGTTTGATAAGCCCGATTTGGCCGGGCACGCGTTCTGGCACTATATAGCTGAAAATTACCGGAAAGACAATGTTACCTATTTCCTGTATCTGGCCCGCATTTACAAAAGCCTGAATTCTGCCAGCCAAAAAGTAACGAAACAAAAATTCAAATCGGTGTTGGCGGAATTTATGGAAAGAGAGGCCGACAAATATTATAAAGACCTGCGTGGACGAAGAAATGCGCCCAAAGGAAATGTGGTAGCGCTGGAAGAAACCAACAATAACCTCGATTATTATCGTTTCCAGGCAAACCCTAACCCCCGCAACAGCACTTACGCTGTAGTAAGGTTTAAAAAAGGTATTTACAGGATAGAGCTGGAAGACTTTGGATACAAACGTAAAATATTACTAAAATCAGGCGTGCTGGATAACCAGAATGAGATCAATCCCAACTATCCCCAGTTAGCATGGGATCCTAAAGGGTCGAGGCTGGTTGTAGTGTATATGAAAGAAAACAAGCTCAGGATGTTTGTATACGACCTTACGAAAAGGCTTAAACGCTTTAAGCAGGGGTTGCCCGAAGAGCTCGACCAGATCACCGATGTAAAATACATGCTTGACGACAATACCCTATTGTTCAGCGGGGTAAAGAATGGCTACAGCGATATTTTTGTATACAAGATACAGGAACAAACGCTGCAGCAGATCACCAATGATGTGTATGACGACCTGGATCCGTCATTCGTAGCATTCCCCGGTAAAACAGGCATCCTCTTTTCGTCTAACCGGCCCTCCGGCAATGCACCCAACAGCGACACGGCGCTACCATCCAATCATAAGTACAACATCTTCATGGTAGACAACTGGAACAAAAGCGAGTTCAGGCAGGTTTCGCAGCTTACACATGTAAAATATGGCAATGCCCGCTACCCCATGCAATACAATGTTAACCACTTTACGTTCGTGAACGATGAAATGGGAATTGCAAACAGGTACGCAGGCTTTTTTACAACGCGCAGGGCGGGAGTAGATACGGTGTATAAAGTAGGAGATGAATTGCTGCGCAATCCCGATCCTCACGACCTTGACTCTACTTTGCAGGTTTGGAATAAAAGTGAGCCTGATTCTATAGCCTATATGGCAATAACTACCGATTCCGCATACGCTTTCCCCATCACCAATTATCAAAGCAGCCTGCAGGAAACAAGAATTGCAGGCGACAGGGGGCAGGTAAGCGAAGTAAGGCAGGAAGGCAATCTTAAAATGCTGTATAAACTGCGGGTAAACGAGGATGCCCTGAAGAAGAGGAATATCAATGTACGTCCTACGGAATACATGAAAAAGGTAATTGAACGCGACCGTGCAGAAAAAGGTGTGGCAACAATTTATCAGCCAATAACGGCAGATACAACTAAAAAGCAGGAAGACGTTTTCCAGAGCGAGTTTGAAGATGACAGCACTTCTGCAATAGGCAGGGTGGTTGAAGCAGAAGCGCCTCAAAAAGAAACCACGCTGTCGCAGGCAAAGCTGTATGACTACAGGCTGAAGTTTTCTACCGAATATTCCGTTTCCGGCTTTAATAATTCCGTTTTAATGACGCGCTGGCAACCTTATGCCGGAGGCAACGGCCCGGTGTATATGACAAACGGAAGCTCTAACCTGAATGGCATTGTACGGATCGGCGTGTCGGATCTTTTTGAAGATATTAAATTCATTGGCGGATTTCGCCTGGGCTTAAACCTGGATGATAAGGATGTGATGTTCAGCTTTTATAATATGAAAAGGAGGCTTGACTGGGGACTTACGTATTATCGCTCTACCGTTACCAACTACAGCTTTTACCAGTCGGAAGATTACCCCAAAAATGCCTTGCCGAACAAGTTGTTCTCTAATATTTACCAGTTAAACCTGGCCTATCCCTGGGATAAGGTAAGGAGCCTGCGGGCAAACATAGCTTACCGTACAGATAAGATCACGCTGCGGGCTACACCGGATTTTCCTCCTGCCATTTTGTTTGCAGACACCGTACTGAACTCGATCATGACGCATATAGAATACGTGCATGACAATACAATCAATCCTGCTTTGAACCTTTGGCATGGACTGCGGTACAAGATCTTTACCGATATCAATACCAATCTAACCAAAACCAAGCAGGGCAAGCTTACTTTTAACCTGGGTGCGGATATCCGGTATTATTACCCTATCTACCGCAATTTTATCTGGGCGGGCAGGGCAGCAGCCGATTTTTCGTGGGGCAGCCAAAAAATGATCTATTACCTGGGCGGAGCAGATGGCTGGATATCGCCGAAGTTCAATGACGCAAGAAAACCCGACCCGGATCAAAGCTATACATACCAGACGTTGGCCGTTAATATGAGAGGATATAAGCAAAATGTGGCAAACGGTAATAATGCCATTGTGCTGAACAGCGAATTCAGGCTGCCGGTATTTACCACCCTGCTCAGCCGGCCTATCAACAACGCCTTTATCCGCAATTTTCAAATTACCCAGTTTATTGACCTGGGAAGCGCGTGGAACGGAGCTTATAATGGTTTGAAACGACCTACCCTTTCTTACCAGGATTCCCGGGATGATCCACGGGTGATAGTAAGCTTTCAAAGCCCGGGCATTGGACCATTTGTAGGAGGGTACGGATTTGGAGCCAGGAGTACTTTGCTGGGGTATTTTTTGAAGCTGGATGCAGGATGGCCGATGAGTGGTTTTTTTGCAGGAAAACCCATCTGGTACTTTTCTCTCGGGCTCGACTTTTAAGAAAATACTATTGATAGATACAAAACCCGAAGCTGATATAACATGCTTCGGGTTTTGCGTTTTTATATTCTGCTGAACTGCCGCAGGCTTTTCAAAGTTTTATAGCATACGATCAGCAGCAGTGAAAAGAAAAATGTTACACCCCATGTACGCAGGTTGTCTGCAGGATACAACGCTATAAATTTTACATCGCTGATCATGCCGCGTGGATTCGCAACAATATCCCAACTGTTCCAGCGCAGATAGCGGCCGGCATATATGCCAAAAGCGCATAACGCAATAAAAATATAGATCGTTGTATTTACCACTTTACCGGAAAACCTGGTCAACAATGAATGCTCTACATTCATGAGTGAAATAAAGCCCAGCATCAGCCCGTTCCACGAAGCCCAGAATAATAACAGCAGGTCGTACCAGTACGGCACAGGCGAGCGGTATTCAAGATGAAAAAAATCGGTAATGATATAAGGTGCGTTAGGAAAGAACAGCAGCCATATACCAAGCACAAAATAGTAGATCCACTGTCTTCTGTATTTTTTATTCAGCAGCAGGCTGAATGCAAAAGGCAGCCAGGCTAAAAAAAGATTCCAGATCAGGTAAAGCCCGTAAGGTTCGCGGGTATAAACCATCCTGGCCGCTATCATTAATAAAATAAGCCCAAGCGATATATAAATGAACGATTGATCAGGTTTTTTAGTTTTCATAATTACACTTTTAAAAGTTCCGATATTCTGGGTAAGAAAATAATAATACCAATAACCAGGCTGGCAACGGCTGACAAAAGAACGGCTCCCGCGGATACGTCTTTTATGACTTTAACAGCGGGGTGATATTCGGGCTGAATAAGATCGCAAAGCTTTTCCAGCGCAGTGTTGACCATTTCTAATGAAAAAACAGCAGTTATACAAAGTAAAACAGCTATCCATTCTACGGTTGTAATATGCAGCCACAGCCCCAATACTACCGACACCGTCGCCGCAAAGAATTGTATCCGTGCATTACGCTCATGCCGGAAGAATAAAAGAACCCCTTCCGCCGCGTATTTAAATGATCGTATTGTTTTCATAATGCATTGTTTAGCTCCTGCAATGTAAGGTATAAGGTGTAAGGTGCGGGTATATGCTATGGGCTATCAGGGCTGATCGCTGATAGCCCATAGCTGACAGCTCATACCTCAGCATTTATATAGCGGTGCTGATCTCCTTTTGCCCCGTTCCGTACCAATCAATTTTTCTTGAATAATACATGATGATGGCCAGTACAACAAACAACCCTATGCTTCCAAACAGCAGCGCGTTATCCTGCAGTTGTATCAGCACAAAAATAAACCCGTACAATAATGCGAGCAGCGATCCAAACAGCAGCGCCACTTTCCATTTGGTAAAAAGGCTTTTAGTGTAAAGGGTAATAAGCATTATAGTAGCTGAGGCAGCAATGGCATAGGCTATATTAAAGCCAAGATATTCTGAAATAGACAGCAACAAAGTATAAAAGATGCACAGCGCCATGCCTACCAGCACATACTGTATGGGGTGTACTTTTTTCTTTTGCGTTATTTCCACAAAAAAATACAACGCGAAAGTGAGGGCAATGAACAAAACTGCATATTTAATAGACCGTTTCGTTTGCGCGTAGGAGTCTACCGGCTGTAATAATTTTGTTTCAACCGTTGATTCTTTTATATCGTACTTCATGTCTTTCCAGCTTTGCGGGTAACTGCGGTTCAAATGCTGTATCTTCCAGTTGGCTGTAAAACCCTCATCGGTAACAGTGCTGCCGGTAGGGAGGAAACTGCCATCGAACGAGGGATTGGGCCATGCGGAAGATAGCTGTATATTGGTGGTTTTACCAACAGGAGTAAAACCAAGGCTCTCAGATCCCTTCAGTTCTATCGTAAGCTTAAAGCTGATAGGGGAGCCGAGCGCTTCCTGAGATATAGCTACGATTGTACTAAGCCCTTCTTTCAATACATCGTTTTCCGGTATGCCTGTATTAAAGATGGTACGAGCGCCGTTCCATTCCAGCGCCAACTGGTCTTCAATGCCCCTGAAATCGCTGATGCCGATACATATCCGCGCTTCATTCAACAACATACTGGCAGGATCAATGCCCGGCAATTCGCCCGATAGCGGCGCAAAATTACCCTCAACATTCATGAGGCTCCGGTATACGATTACATCGTAAACGGTTCTGCTTTTCTTTTCAGGATTTATTTTGCCGTTAACGGTTAAATGTTCGGGCAGAAAATACGCAAGCTTTTTTACCGGCTTTTCATTTCCCTCCAAAGTCCTGGACATTTCATTATAAGGAATGATCAACAGGGGGCCGCTTATAGCCTGAGAAGAAGCCCATTTGGCCGTAGTCTCTCTCACTACTTCATTTTTCCTTTGCGCCCTTTCTTCTACCAGCGCCAGTATAAAAAGCGTAGGTATAAGCATAGCCAGTATAAGGAACGCTACCAGTATCCCTTTAATGGTGAGTTTGTTTTGAGACCAAAAGCTTTCGGAGTGTGCAGTATTCATATTTTTAATTTTTAAAAGTACTTTGTATTTCAAAGTTTATGTATAAAAAAAATTTATTCCAGCGATCGTATCATTTCTTCCAGCGCATCCAGGTGAACTTTGAAAGCTTTTTCCCCGGCCCTGGTAACTGAATAGGTAGTATTGGTTTTTCTTCCTATAAAACCTTTTTGTACTTTAATGTAGCCGTTCTCTTCCAGGGTTTTTAAGTGCGAAGCAAGATTGCCATCTGTTACCTCCACAATTTCCTTGAGCTGGTTAAAATTCACCTCCTCGTTCACCATAAGCGAGCTCATGATGCCCAGCCTGATACGGCTGTCAAAAACTTTATTCAGATGTTCAATCGGATTCTTCATTCAGCTTTCATTGTTAATAATTAGCTGTCAGCTATCGGCTATCAGCCATAAATGACCAGGAACCTGAAACTATAAACCACAAACCATAAACTTACACCCCTCTTTCATGCTTCCACCACATCATTGCACCATATATAATATGCAGCACACCAAAACCCAGCGTCCAGAAAAACAGGCCCGAACCCAGGAACCAGCAACTGATCACTCCTAACAGGATCTGCCCGTAGCCAAGATAGCGAACTTCTCCTAAAGTATATTTACTGGCGTTTACCAGCGAAATACCATAAAATATCAAACAGCCGGGGGCTATCATGCCAAAATGCCCCAGCGCAATCATCCGGAGTAAAAATACGCCACCGGCAAATAATGGTATACAAAAATTGATCATTAACCTCCGGGAAGCGCTTCCCCATAAGGGTACGCTGTTTTTTTTACTGTTCAGCCATGTAAAGAAAAAAGCAACTATAATAGCCGAAATAAGGGTGTACAATGCTATGGTAAACAGCCTGTATCCCATAAACGAACGTATGGTAACGCTCCCGTAATCAACACCTCTTATATCGGTGCTGTTTCCGCCAATAACCTGGTATGCAAACCAGCTTCCAACCAACGCGCATATCCCGGCGCCTATACCACTCAAGCCGCTTAAACTGATAAACCGGCTGCTGCGCTCCATCATTTGTTTAATGTCTTTCAGGGTTTCCAGCCCGGTATATTTTTCTTGCATAAAAGTACTTTGAAAACCAAAGTAACTATTAAAAAACCGATTTCGCAAATTTTTGACCTGAAAAATCTTCTTAACAGCTCCCTAAATTATCTTATGTGCTGTTTGTTATGCTGTTCGGATGGCTATTTTTGCAATATGACTTGGAAATCACTGTGTATTGGCGGGTTAGTCTTTGTCTTTTTCACCTTATCCAACCATATTACCCGGGCGCAGATCCGCAAAGTAACCGGTTATGTGCAGGATGCTCACAGTGAAGAGCGTATACCCTTTGCATCAGTTCAATTCAAAAACAGTACGGTAGGCACCCTTACTGATTCGGCAGGGAATTTTTCTTTTACATTAGACAAGTGGCCCTCCGACACACTGGAAGTAACCTATGTGGGTTTTGAAGATTTTCGTCTTTACATAGACAGTACCATTGAGGAGATGGAAGTAGTAATTAACCTGGAACGGGGCAAAAGGAACGCGGAAGTAATTGTAAAAAGCAAGATCGGCAAGGGATTGATCATGTGGCGGAAAATCGTAAAAAACAAGCCCGTTAACGACCGATCCCGGTTTGATAATTATTCATACGAATTATATAATAAGCTGGAGGCCGACCTGAATGATGCGGCCAACAATAAGCTCATCAAGCTGAAGATCCTTAAGCCGTTCAGGGAAGTGATTGATCAGAATATTGACAGCGTATCTGAAACAAAGCCTGTGCTGCCATTGTATCTTACTGAAACCCTGTCTGACTATTACTACCAGAAAAGCCCCCGTAAAACCAGGGAAGTAATAAAAGCCGTGAAAACGATCGGGTTCAATAACCAGAGCATTACCAAAATGCTTGGCGGCATGTACCAGAATATCAATGTATACAAAAACTTTATTCCCGTTTTTGATAAAGACTTTGTAAGCCCCATCAGCGATAATGGCTCGGCCTACTACCTATACCGGGTGCCCGATACGCAATATATAGGCGGGCGCAGGTTTTTCCACTTTGTATTTACACCCAAGCATAAAGGAGAAAACGTATTTACCGGCGATGCCTGGATAGCGGATTCATCGTACGCGGTCATGAAAATGAACCTGCGGGTTCCGGAAACGGCTAATTTAAATTTTGTGGAGAAGCTGGACCTGGTGCAGGAATTTCAACTGGTGAACGATTCTGTATGGTTTTTGTCGAAAGATAAGTTTGTAGCCGACTTTATTTTTATGGACAAAAAGCGGTTAAACTTTATTGGAAAGAAAACGAGCACTTACCGCGATGTGCTGATCAATGATACTTCTGTTTTTGCTACGCTGGGCAGGAACAAGTTGCGCGAGGAAGTTATAGTATCCGACTCCGCCAATAAAAAAACAGACGAATACTGGCAGGAAGCAAGGCATGAGCAACTGAGTCAAACAGAAAAGGGTATATACGAGATGATAGACACCCTGATGGGAATGCCCAGCTTTAAAAGATTTACAGACCTCATTTACTTTTTAGGAACCGGGTATAAAAATGTGGGCAATTACGAAATTGGCCCCTGGTATAACTGGTTTACCATAAATGCTTATGAGGGCGCACGTGTGCGGTTCGATTTGGGTACCAATACGGGGTTCAATAAAAAAATTTATTTTACCGGTTATCTCGCCTATGGCTTTGGCGATAAAAAATTCAAGGGAAGGCTTCAAACTTTATACCTCCTTAATAAATCGCCTCGTTCCACATTGCTCGCGTCGTACCTCAACGACATAGATAACGGGCAGGTATACTACGATGAGGTGGGCAGCGATAACCTGTTTGCCATAGCTTTGCGAAAACCCAACGTGCCATTGCGCTATATGAAAGTTGAGCAAATGAAGCTGGAATATTTTAAGGAGTGGAGCAGTGGTTTTTCGGTTACGCTTACGGGGCAGCGGAGGCGGTTTTCCCCACTTACCAATCTTCCCGAAAAAGAACATTTCCCGTCTGAAAACGGGGGAGAGCCGCTTAACAGCTTTGAAGGCGGTATTAAGCTGCGCTTCGCGTATCTCGAAAAATTCCTTGACGGCAACTTTTACAGGATGAGCCTGGGAAGCGACTATCCCATTACGGAAGTTCATTATTCAAAAGGGTTCAGCGGAATATTGAACAGCAGCTATAATTATCACCGGTTTGGAGGCAGTATTTCCGATTACAAAAAAATTTCGCCTTTTGGCAGCATATATTATAACCTGTATGCCGGTAAAGTACTGGGTACCCTGCCGTATACGTTTCTTGAAATTCCACCCGGCAATAATATCTGGTACTATAATAAATACGCGTTCAATATGATGACACGGTATGAATATCTTGCAGACTGGTATTCGGGCATTAATGTGGAGCATAATATCGGCAATGGCTTATTCAGGTATATTCCGCTAACGCGCGTTCTTAAGTTCAGGCAGTTTTGGGGCGCGAAAATATTATGGAGCGGGTTGAGCGACGCCAACAAAACGTACAATTCCGATAATAACGGCCATTCTTTTAAAACGCTTGATGGAAAGCCCTACCTGGAAGTAGGAACAGGAGTAGACAATATTTTCAAGATATTCAGGGTGGATTTTATATGGCGTGTATTGCCGCGCCCGTTACCGGAAAAAACATTTGAACGCTTTGGAATATTCGGTAGTTTCAGGGTAGTGTTTTAGGTGAGCGATGGGCGATGGCCAAAGGGGAAAGATGTAGGGCTGGCAAAACCTGATAGCTGATACCGGTTGCAGGATTTGAAATTTGAGATTTGATGGCTGTTGCAGGTTTTAAGTTGCAGGTTTCGGGTTTGAAGTTTCAGGTTTGGGGTAAACTATAAACAATAAACTACAAAGAATAAATTACTGATAGCTGATCGCTGAAGGCTGACAGCCCAGAACACGGCTCACAGCCCAAAGCCGATAGCTCAATAGCTCAAAACAATAACTTCTATATGGATATAACAATACAACAAGCCCAGCAACGGGTAGATTTATGGATACAAACAATAGGTATACGCTACTTTAGCGAGCTTACCAACTTAGGCATATTGATGGAAGAAGTAGGAGAGCTGTCGCGTATTATGGTAAGAACGTACGGCGAGCAGTCGTTTAAAGAAAGTGATAAAGGGAAAGAGCTTTCGGATGAGATGGCGGATGTGCTATGGGTATTGCTTTGCCTGGCCAATCAAACAGGTGTAAATCTTACAGAAGCGTTGCACAAAAATTTTGAGAAAAAGAATATACGGGATATAGACCGGCATGCTTCTAATGAAAAATTAAAGCAGAAATAGCCATACTATTGATAACGATCGCTAAAACTGTAAATATGAAAAAAATCAGCCTGTTTGCTTTTGTTCTGCTTACATATTGCTTTTCCTGCAACGATAAATCTTCATCTCCCGGTAATAACGATGACAGTACTACAACCGGGCTAAAGGTATGGCTTACCGACCCCGACGCATCGGTTCTTTTTAAAGAGCAGCCCAACCCGCTTGTGTTTACCGGCGATGCAGGAAACTATCCTGCTATTGAGATAAACGAGCAGGAAACTTTTCAAACAATGGATGGCTTTGGCTATACCCTGACGGGCGGCAGCGCCATGTTGCTGGGTAAAATGAGCGCCAACGCGAGAGCCGCCATTCTTAAAGAAATGTTTGCCACCGATGCAAACAATATTGGAACGAGTTATTTAAGGGTAAGTATAGGCGCTTCCGATCTTGATGAAAAAGTGTTTTCATACAACGATCTGCCCGACGGGCAAACAGATGTTAACATGGAAAAGTTTTCGCTGGAGCCCGATAAAGCTTATCTCATACCTGTGCTTAAAGAAATTCTTGCCATCAATCCGGATATTAAAATACTGGGATCTCCCTGGTCGCCCCCGGTATGGATGAAAACCAATAAAAATTCGGTTGGCGGAAGTTTGAAGCCTGAGTATTACGATGCTTACGCGAAATATTTTGTGAAATACATTGAGGGAATAAAAGCGGAAGGGATAACAATTGACGCGGTTACTATTCAAAACGAACCTTTACATCCGGGCAATAATCCAAGCTTATTGATGCAACCGCTGGAACAGGCTGCTTTTATAAAACAAAGTTTAGGTCCCGCGTTTAAAACAGCCGGTCTTTCCACCAAAATTATCCTGTACGATCACAATGCCGACCGGCCCGATTACCCTGTTACTATACTCAATGATCCGGAAGCGGCTAAATACGTAGATGGTTCGGCGTTCCATTTATACGCGGGCGATGTAAGCGCGATATCCCAGGTGCATACCGCGCACCCCGATAAGAATCTTTATTTTACCGAGCAGTGGATCGGTGCGCCCGGAAACTTAAAAGGCGATTTGGGCTGGCATATAAAGAACATCATTATCGGAACGGGGCGTAACTGGTGCAAAACCGCGCTGGAATGGAACTTCGCGGCCAATAAAAATCTTGAACCACACACACCCGGCGGATGCACAGAATGTTTGGGAGCGTTAACAATAGAAGGAGATGCCGTTACCCGTAATCCAGCCTATTATGTAATAGCCCATGCCGCCAAGTTTGTAAGACCCGGCAGTGTGCGCATAGCCTCGGGTAATAATGTGCCCCTGCCCAATATAGCGTTTAAGTTGCCCGATGGCAAAATAGTGCTGATAGCATTAAATGATACAGACAGCAAACGCTCGTTTGGTATTGCTTATAAAAACAAAACCGTTACCACATCCTTAAACTCCGGAGCCGTAGCTACCTATATCTGGTAGCGGAGGAAAGATTAGCATGAAGAAACTATTATAACCAGGGTAGCGCCGATGGCGCATTGAAAATTACCCTCTTTGTTTACAAACAGACGGGGACACACCTGGAACATGCCGCATAGAGGCTACCTGCTTTTGGCGTCTATGCGCGCCGGGGCCTTTGCAGCCTGGCAACTGTAACCCCGGCGAACTACTGCTTATTAAATGCTTAAAATTTATTTTAAAAAAATGTTAAATAATTTTCATCTTTTTAAATTAATTTATTAAGTTTGTCTAACATAATAAAACGATATAGAATCCTCAGTGATAGATAGCTCGCTACAATATTTGGTTTTCAGAGAGTTGTACTATAAGGAAACCTTATCATGTGCTGAGCTAAGTGAAATGCTTGGGAAGAGCATTCCGGTGATAGCCAAAGTAATTGATCAGTTATGTGAGGCAGGCCTGGTAATAGAAACCGGTTATGCGCCGTCAAGCGGAGGAAGACGCCCCCAAACCTACTCCCTTAAAGCCGACAAAATGTACACCGTGTCGGTGGCAATGGATCAGTTGTTTACCAAAGTGGTTATTACAGATCTGCGCCAAAAAGAAGTTGCACCGGTTGAAACTTTCGCATTAACCCTTGTAGAAAATAAAAACACCACGCAAAAGCTTGTTGAAATTATTAACAGCGCTATTCGGCGGGCAGGCATTGACCGTGGTTTAATTTCAGGTATAGGAATTGGTATGCCAGGCTTTGTGAACACAACACACGGAATTAACTATACCTATTTACCCGTAGAGGATGATAATACAAACCTCAGGCTGCATTTGCAGCATATGCTGGATCTGCCGGTTGAAATTGATAATGATTCGAGCATGATAGCATTGGCAGAGCTGCGATGCGGACTGGCAAAAGAAATAAAAGATGCGATGGTGGTGAATATTGGCTGGGGCATTGGTTTAGGCATGATCATCAAAGGCGAAATATTCAGGGGGTTTGCAGGATATGCCGGCGAATTAAGTCATATACCTATAACCGACAGCGATATTTTATGCGAATGCGGTAAAAGGGGATGCCTTGAAACGGAAGCTACATTAAGAGTAATAGTTGATAAAGCAATAAAGGAAATAAAAGGCAAAAAAACATCGAGGATCAACTTTGAGGGCAATTACGAACAGATCAGCGAATCTATTATGACCGCCGCTAACCAGGGCGACCCCGATGCGATAGACCTGTTATCGGACATGGCGTATAAGATAGGAAAAGCCCTGGCGATATTGATACATATTGTAAATCCGGAGCTGATCGTATTAAGCGGTCGGGGCATACAGTCGGGTCGGTTATTAATGGCTCCTATTGAGCAGGCATTGAACCGGTTTTGCATACCCAGGCTAAGAGAGCATACTAAAGTTAAAACATCTATGCTTGGTCCGGATGCATCCTTAAAAGGAGCCGCGGCATTGGTAATAGATCATTTGCAGTATAACAACAGCAATAAAAAAAATGCCGGTGGTTAAAAAAACACGGCAGCATACAACCGGTTCGGAACTAAAAGAAAACAATAAATTTATGAACACATTTTTCAGACAAAAAACAGGCTGCGGCTTTAAAACATAGCCGGTACCGAAAATAATATAACCGTTCCTGTATTTTAAGAATACTGCACGGTAGTAGAAATTTTCGTTAAATTTAATATTGTACTTATTCTATTTACTCCAAAACCAACAATGCGTATGCACAAGTTAAAGTTCCTTTTAACGTGTTTCATTTCTGTATTCTCACTAACAGTATCTTTTTCACAAACCCGAACAATTACGGGAAAAGTCACAAGCGCTTCCGATAAAACGGAACTATCCGGAGCAACTGTAAATCAAAAAGGAAGCACCAATTCAGTTATTACATCCGATGATGGAAGTTTCTCCATTTCTGTTCCATCAGGAAACGTTGTTTTAATTATCACTTCCGTCGGCTTTTCTTCTAAAGAGGTAACTGTACCTACAGGCACCGATAATATTGCTGTAGAGCTGCTTGAAGAAGGAAGCCAGTTAAGCGAAGTGGTTGTAACGGCTTTGGGAATCCAGCGAAAAGCAAAAAGCTTAACTTATTCCACCCAAACCATTAAAGGAGATGATTTGACAAAAGTAAAAGATGCGAACCCTATGAATGGTCTTATAGGAAAAGTATCAGGATTACAAATTAATCGAAGCTCTTCAGGTATCGGAGGTTCCGTAAACATTACGCTTAGAGGCTTAAAGTCGCTGACCAATAACCAGCCTCTTTATATTGTAGATGGCTTACCTATTGTTAACACAGGAGGATCAGGCTCTGAAGGTCCCTTCGGCGGAGGTACAGACAGGGGAGACATATTAAGCACATTAAATGCCGATGACATCCTCAGCATTAACGTTCTGAAAGGCGCCTCTGCCTCTGCCTTGTACGGAAGTATAGGAAGCAATGGCGCTATTATGATCACTACCAAAAAAGGCGCTGCCGGTGCAACAAAAATTGATGTTTCCAGCAGCACTATGTTTGATCAGGCATTTTATCTTCCTAAATTACAGTATTCGTTCAAACAATCTCCATCAGCAAAAGGCGATTCTGAAGAAAGCTGGGGACCTAAAGGAGATTCCGAAGATCATGTAAAAGGATTTTTCAACACCGGAAATACTTTTATAAACAGCGTTAGCCTGAGTGGCGGTACCGCTAAATCTCAAAGCTACTTTTCGTACGCCAACACCAGCAACAAAGGCGTATTGCCAAGTAATAAATTTAACCAGCACACCATAACTTTCCGGAATTCAACAAAATTTTTTAACGATAAGCTGACCTTCGACGGAAGCTTAATGTATTCCAACCAGGATGTTCGTAACAGGCCCACTTCGGGGTTATACTTTAACGCATTAAGTGGTTTATACATGTTCCCAAGGGGATTGGACTTTGATGAATACAAGGAAAACTTTGAATACCTCTCTCCTTCCAGAAACATTTATCTGCAAAACTGGTTCGAAATTAACTATGACGAAGGATTGAGTGGAACCCACCATGAACAAAACCCATATTGGGCTTTGTACAGGAACCCAACATTTCAAACACGTAATAATATTATAGGCTCTGTAAGTTTAAAATATGAGCTTACCAACTGGTTAACCTTAAGCGCCAGGGGAAATCTGAACAGAATGTGGAACAAGTTTGAAAGAAAAGTGTATGCAGGCACACAAGGGGTAATATCCGGGCAAACCTCAACACAGGTGCCATTTGATAATGGACGTTATATGCGCGAAGAAAGCGGTAATGTAAATATGTATGGCGATATCCTTTTAGTAGGTAATAAAGATATTGGACAAGACATTGCGTTGAACTTTACAGCAGGAGCTTCTATCAATGATGTCTCTTATTCGGGCTGGGCTTTAGACGCGCGGAAACTGAGGGTCGTAAACGGGTTTGATTTAAACAACGTTTTCCGGGGCGAAGCTAACTCTATAGCTACCTTAAATGAAGGCTATAATAAGTATCAAACACAAAGTGTTTTTGGTTCCGCCAACATCGGGTATAAAGAAACCTTTTACGTTGACTTAACTGCCCGTAATGACTGGTCTTCCACGTTAGCTAATACCGCCAGTGAAAAGTCCGGTTATTTTTATTATTCAGCAGGTGCTTCGGTTGTACTGTCTGAGTTGCTTAACATTCCTAACAATTACAGCAAACTTCGTTTTACCTATGCGGAAGTGGGTAATGGAATAGGAACATACGTATCCATATTACCTGCTGCATATATTGACAATGGAAACATCACCATTAACAATACAGGTGTTTTCAACGATGAAAAATTAAAGCCCGAACTTACCAGAAGCTACGAAGTTGGCTACGAGGGCAGGTTTATTAATAACAGGCTGACTGTAGACATTGCCGCTTATAAAAGCAATACCATCAACCAATTTGTACGGTTTACGGGGCCCTATGGATTATTGAATACTTCGCTTGTTATGAACGCGGGAAATATTCAGAATAAGGGAATAGAAATAGCATTGGCTTATGATGTGATTAAGGGAGGTAAGTTTAACTGGACTACCGGTATAAATTATACTGCCAATAGAAATAAAGTGATAGAATTGGATCCCCGCTTAGACAACAAATATGGTATTGGAAACTTCAATGTTCTGCGAGTAGGCGGTTCCTTTGGCGACTTATGGGGTAAAACCTTTTTAAGAGATGACAAAGGCATGATGGTAGTAAGCAACGACAGCATACCTATGGGCTCTGTTGATGGTTATATTGGTAATTCAAATCCCAAGGCTATTGTTGGCTGGAACAACAGTTTTACCTATGGCAACTTTTCACTCACACTTAGTGTAGATGGAAGATTTGGCGGAGATGTAATTAGTGTTACCCAGGGATACTTAAACTCGTTTGGATATAGCGCGGCAAGTATTGGAATTAACGCAGATAATAATAATCCAAGAGGATTTGTGGCTATCAATGCGGTTAAGCAAGATGGTACGCCTGTAACCTTCTCTCCTGCCCAGAAATATTACCAGGGCGTAGGAAACCGTGATGGAATTATAGAAGGCCTGGTATATGATGCCACTAACATCCGTCTCAGGGAGTTGTCACTGGGATATAAGATACCAGTTAAATCAAACGTTTTTAAACAAGCTTATGTAAGTATTGTTGGGCGCAACCTTTTCTTCTTTAAGAATAATGCTCCATATGATCCGGAATTAAATACCTCTACAGGAGTAACCGGCCAGGGCTTTGATAGCTTTGGCTTACCAACTACACGTAGTTATGGTATTAATCTGAAGTTTTCACTTTAAGGTAATCACCCAATATTTCAGAAAGCTAAAAAAAATTAATATGAAGTTATCTATAATAAATATAAAACGTCTGAGTAGCTACATTCTACTATCTCTGTTATTTACCGCATGTACTAAAAACTTTGTTTCGAAGAATACAAATCCTACGGGGTTAACAGATGAACAGGCAAATGCCGATTTCACACTGCCTGCGGCTTTTTTACAACAAGCGCAAAGAGCCATCATCCCTCAGGATGTGGGTACTTACCAGTTGTCGGAAAACTTAACAAGCGATTCATATAGCGGCTATATGGGGGCCGAAGCGCCATTTCGCTCTAATTCCAATAACCTGACCTATGACCTGGTTGATGGATGGAATTCATCAATATGGACACATCGCTATACGCAGGTAATGAACCCAACATATAAAATTATAGCGCTGGCAGCTGAAAATCCGGCGTTTAAAGATCTGGATGCTTTTGCACGCATTATTCGGGTATCTGCCATGGCGCGCGTAAGTGAAAAAATCGGGCCTGTTATCTACAGCCAGTATAATAAGTTGAATGAAAATAATTTCATCTCGTACGATTCACAACAGGATATTTATCCTGCTTTCTTTGCTGACCTGGAATCAGCTATTACCACTTTAAAGGGGTTAGCAAGTTCAGCTGTTTCACCACAAATGAAAAAAGCAGACCTTGCATATACGGATAACAATTATCAAAACTGGCTACGCTTCGCAAATACTTTAAGATTGCGCCTGGCATTACGGTTGGTGTATGTTGACCCCACTTTGGCAAAAACACAAGGTGAGGCCGCATTAGACCCGGCAAATGGAGGTTTGTTGTCTGAAAACAACCAGAACTGTTATATTGTATTAAGCGTTGCTCATCCTTTGAATGTAATAGGTTATGAATGGAGCGATACCCGTATGGGTGCGCCAATAGAATCAATTATGGGTGGATACAGCGATCCCAGGATCGGTAAATATTTCAAACCGGCCACAGATCCCGTAGTAGCGGGACAATACAAAGGCATCAGGAGTGGAATAGATATTGATTCTAAAGCGAGATATGACTCATATTCACAGCTTGTATTTTTTGAAGAAAACAAGATGCAGGTGATGGTAGCTGCAGAATCCTGGTTTTTGAAAGCCGAAGCCGCACTGCGCGGATGGGCGAATGCCGGAGATGCCAAAGCAAACTACGAAACAGGAATTGACAGATCTTTTGAGATGTATGGTTTAAGCGCAAGCGCTACTGCGTACAAAAATGACGCAACCAGTAAGCCTAAACCTTATATAGATCCTAAATCTGTTACTGCAGGACAAAATGATATAACTACCGGTTCACCACATTTAAGCACTATTACCATTAAGTGGGAAGACGGCGACTCTAATGACAGAAAGCTTGAACGCATTATTACCCAAAAATGGATTGCGTTATTTCCTGACGGAGAAGAAGCATGGGCAGAATACAGAAGAACAGGGTACCCTCTGTTGTTCCCGGTTGTTGTAAACTATAGTGCAGGAGCAATTCCAACCATACCCGGTGTTCGTAGAATACCCATTCCTTTGGCAGAATACAATACTAATGGCGGTGCCGCAGAAGCAGCGGCTGCTACACTTGGCGGACCAGACAACGGTGCAACAAGGCTGCGTTGGGATGTGGAAAATAAAAGCTTCTAAAAAACTGGCGGATTTATTCCGCCTTTTTTAGGTCAGCCCCTTCCAATAATCATTTTGAAGTTTTCATATCTTAAAATTCCACCACGAAATTCTGGTGGAATTTTTTTTTGCCGGTATGCTTACGCTTGCCGCAACCGCTTTCGGGGTTAAATATGCGTTATGATATAAGAAACATGGATAATGCTGAATACTCCAAAGGGAACTGTACTGGTTACCGGCGCTAAAGATGATATCGCCACCCGTTTGTGGTGGGATACCGGTGGTTCTAACTTCTAATTTGATTTTATTGATAATTGAATGCCCTTCTGCAAATATTGCGGAGGGGCTTTTGCTTGCGGTCAGTGTTGTCACCGAACCACACAACAACTGGCATACCAACAGTAGCAACCAGGGCACTGTTGCCCATACCCTCTATCAGCAATCCGGTAACCTATCGTCGTTGCGATGTTCGGGCTGGTACTGGCTTTCAATTTATTGGGCAACGGTTTGCGCGATGCGGTAGATGTGAGAGGGAAGGTGTAAGGCAGAAATGGGTAATTTATAATTTGTGGTTTATGGTTGAAGTGGTTATAGCCTGGCTTACCTTTCTTTTGAGCAAGCTGAAAACCATAGAATACCTGTATTAGTAAAGATGGTAAGCACAGCAACCCTCAAATATATCTTGGCTTGTTGGTTGGATTGGGTGGTTATGCTATCGGTTACGAGATTTTTGAGGGCAATATTTATGAAGGGCATACATTGATACCGTTTATAGAAAAAACAACGTAGCGCTTGATCCGAACAAGCCCATCATACCCGCTGTGCGAGGCGTCCTCACCTCGCACTATATTGTTGTCTCCTCCTGGCGACTTTCCCTCCTTCGCAGCCCCTTCTGCTACATGTGCAGGCAAAACCCCGCATTACGGGGATGCAACACAATCGTTTGCGCTTTTTTTATACCCATACTGGTAATGGCAAAGATTTTCAGTAAATTTAACATATACTTATCTACTTACTCCAAAACTAATCTGTATGCACAAGTTAAAGCTTCTTTTAACCTGTTTCTTTTCTGTGTTCTCATTAACAGCAGCGTTTTCGCAAACCAAAACAATAAATGGAAAAGTTACCAATGCCATTGATAAAACAGAGGTAGTTGGTGCTACTGTTACTGTAAAAGGCACTGCACAGGCTACTACCACTTCAACAGACGGAACCTTTTCTATTTCCGTACCTGCCGGCAGGGTAGTTTTAGTTATTTCTTCGGTAGGCTTTGCTAGTAAAGAAATAGCAGTAGCTCCAGATCAAAACGATATTGTCGTTGAAATTTCCGGCTCATCGCAACAGTTGAGCGAAGTAGTGGTAACGGCGCTTGGAGTTGCCAAAACCAAAAAGAGCCTGAACTATTCTACCCAAACAGTAGATACTAAAGACATGACCAAAGCCCGGGAGACCAATGTAGGCAATTCTTTATCCGGCAAAGTAGCGGGACTGGATGTGGTAAGATCTTCTGATGGAGTCGGGCAAAATGTCCGCATCGTGCTCAGGGGCGACAGATCAATCAAACAAAGTAGTGACGCCTTAGTTATTATTGATGGTATTCCGGGTGACATGGGCTCGTTGAACTCCGATGATATTGCTTCGATGAATGTATTGAAGGGTTCATCCGCTTCAGCATTATATGGAAGTGACGCTGCTAATGGCGCGATTATCATCACTACAAAAAAAGGAGCGTCAGGGAGGACACTATCTATTGCGTTTAACAGCAGTTTTCAGGCAGAGAAAGCCAAAAACCTCCGCAGTTTCCAAAATGAATATTCCCAAGGCAGCGGCGGAGATTACATATACAACTCAGAAATAGCCTGGGGTGCTAAAATAACAGGTCAAACGGTACAGAACTGGAGCATTGACCCGGCAGACGAAGCAACAACCGTATTAAAAGCCCATCCGAATAACTTCAATGACTTTTACAGTGTAGGGAAGACTTTTACCAATGGCATTTCTGTAAGCGGCGGGGGCGACAAAGTACAGGCATTCTTTTCCTACAATAATATATACGGAAACGGTATTGTTGACAACAACAAATTCCTGCGTCATAATTTTAATTTCAGGGTTACCGGTAACATTACTGATAAGCTTTCTTTCGATACAAAAATTACTTATTTCGATCAAAAGGCAGACAACTATATCAAATCCGGCGAAAACTTCGCTAATGTAAACCGGCAGATCCTGCGCTTGCCTACCAATATCAGTGTGGATTATATCAGGGATCATTACCAGTTTTATAATGAGGATAAGGAGCTTAAGCAAAATTACTGGCGCCCGGGTTCTAATGGCGGTGAAAATCCCTATTGGGTGAAATACAATTGTACCAACTTCTTTAATGCAAACAGTGTTAAAGGAATGGCTTCTTTAACATATAAGTTTTTACCTAATTTAAGCCTGCTGGTTCGGACAGGACTGAACAGGGTTACCAATAACAGCCAGGAACGCAGATTCGCCAATACCTATGTTATTGCTGAAAATGGTTATTTCAACATATCTAACAGCACGTATACTGAAATTAATAATGACTTGTTACTAAGTTACAATGTTAATCTTGGAGATTTCAGTATAAATGCAAATGCAGGCGCAGCCACGAAAAGCAAACGATACAATTCATTGTTTAGCACAGCCAGCGCGCTTGTTAATGAAAATATCTTTACCCTCAACAATGCCCCGGCAGGCAAGCTTTCTTCAGAAGAGGACTATTCAACTTATGCAAAGCATTCAGTATATGCCAGTTCAGATTTCGGCTATAAAAATTTCCTGATATTAAGTGTTACAGGCAGGAATGACTGGTCATCAGCCCTGCCTCCCAGCAACTGGAGCTATTTCTTCGGATCCGCAGGGCTTACCGCCATTATATCTGATATGATCAGGATGCCTGATTTTATAAGTTTGCTCAAGCTCAGGGGATCCATTGCGCAAACAGGCATTGACCCGGAGCCATTTCAAACCAGGGAATATTATTCTATCAACCCGGGCGGTGTAATAGTAAAAAGCCAAAAACACCCTGTAGACACTCTAAAGCCCGAGATCACCACCTCGCAGGAATATGGTATTGATTTCGGGTTATTCAACAACAGGTTCAACGCAGGCATTACTTATTATAAAACCAATTCGAGAAACCAGCTAATTGATGTGGCAACTCCGCCGGCATCAGGCTATCAAAGCAAGTTCATCAATGCCGGCAATGTGCAAAATACCGGTATTGAAATTACACTGAATGTTACACCGGTAAAGAACAATAATTTTACCTGGAGCTTTTACATGAATTACGCAAAAAACAATAATAAAGTTATTTCCCTGTTACCCCAATCTCCTGAGTATTATTTAAACAGCGATGGATTCATGAACCAGGTTAAGGCAGTAGAGGGCAGGCCTTTTGGAGAAATGTACAGCAGGGGTTTTGTAAGAGACGATGCGGGCAATATAGTAGTGGGAGATAGTGGAGCGGATAATGGAGTGCCGCTGATCACCGCCGGGCAAACGGTTTATATTGGCAATAGCCGCCCGGACTGGATCGGAGGATTAGGCAACCAGTTTACCTATAAAAGCTTTTCTTTGAGCTTTCTTATTTCAGCAAGAATGGGCGGCAGGGTATCCTCCTTTACGGATGCGAATGTGGATGGAGACGGAATGTCTGCCAAAACACTGGCAGGAAGAGATGGTTTTGTTGTAGAAGGCGTTAAAGCAGATGGATCCAAGAACACTACTTCCATCACTGCAGAACAGTACTGGTCTAAAGTGGGCGGAAGAAATACACCTGCCGGTGAGGTATTTACATACGATGCGTCCAATATCAGGTTAAGGGAGCTGGTATTGAGCTATAGTATACCGCAGAGCACACTTTCAAAAACACGCATTAAAGGAGCAAGCATTTCTTTTACCGGTCGCAATTTATTCTTCTTCAGAAATTCCGCTAAAAGCTTTGATCCCGAATTGATTATGTCAACAGAAAAGGGTCTTATAGGAATCGAATCTTTTTGCCTTCCTTTTACAAGCAGCTATGGCTTGAACTTAAACCTGAACTTTTAATTAAAAATGAACTTACACATGAAACGATATATCACAGGGTTGAAGCTTTTAACTGCCTTTGCTACATTGTCGCTTTTCTCATCATGCACCAAAGGCTTTGAGGAACTCAATACCGATAAAACAAAAATAACAACACTGGCCCCTAAACAATTAGACAAGCTGTTTACTACCGCAGAGTATGGGGGTATTATGAATACCGACCAGTGGGCCGGCGGCTATCAACTACTGGTCTCGCTGGCCTCGGATGAGCAGGCACAATTTTTTGCCTGTACCCAAACCGCTTTTCCCAGCGATAGAAACGAAATGGTGGGGCGCTGGATAAACGGGGGCTGGAGCGCTTTTTTGCAGGGAGCTACCACGCTGGCGGAAATTATGAGGCAAACTTCCGAAACAGCCGAATCCCCCGACCCGCTCAGGGAGGCAGTGGCAAAGATCTGGAAAGTATACATTTATATGCCCATGACGGATGCGTTCGGACCTATACCCTATTCGGAGGTTGGTAACGGGCAGGATGTAGTGAATTACGACAAGCAGGAAGAGATTTATATGGATTTCTTCAAAATACTTGCTGAAGCAACAGAAGTATTAAGTCAAAATTTGGATAAAACGGCTTTTGCAACGGGGGACGTGATTTACGAAGGAGATTTATCAAAGTGGTTAAAGCTTGGAAACAGCTTACGGTTAAGAGCCGCCATGCGTGTATCAAAAAAGATCCCGGATATAGCCAAAACCCAGGCAGAAGCAGCCATAGCCGCTGCAGGTGGGTTATTGCTGAACAGTGGCGATAATGCGCAAATAAAGCCCACACCGCCCAATTATTTAAACCCGCTGGGAGTGATATCGGAATGGGGAGAATTCAGGATGAGCGCTTCTATGGAAAGTATATTAAAAGGATATGAGGATCCCAGGCTTCCCATGTATTTTGCTCCCGCTAAAAGTAGCGGAGCTTTTAAAGGCATTCGCAATGGGCTAAGCATAGCGCAAATGTCTGAAAGCTTTAATGGCAATGACAATAACAGTAACGTGGTACCCAGGTTCCAGAATGCCGCTAATGCTAACGAACCACATACCTTATACGTAGCGGCAGAAACCTGGTTCAATATGGCGGAGGCCAAACTGAACGGCTGGAACGTCGGGTCTTACACAGCCAAAGAGTGTTATGAAAATGGCATCAAAGCATCCCTGGAACAATGGGAAGTAAGCGGATCGGCTTCTTCTTATATTACAAGCACCAAAACCCCGCAGGCATTTGCAGGACCAGCTCCTTACAATGCGCCGGCCATGTCCGCTATTCCGGTGGCGTTTGGCGCCACAGAAGCAGTGCAGCGTGAACAGATAGGTACTCAAAAATGGTTGTGCTTATATCCCTCAATGAGTGGTGAAGCCTGGGCTGAATACAGGCGTACTGGTTACCCCAAGCTGTTCCCGAGGATCAATAACAGTAACCCCGATGCTTCTACAGATCCCGGTAGCGTAAAACGCCTGATCTTTCCACCCGACGAGATCACCGTTAATGCTGCGGGCTATCAAACGGGCGTTGAAAAATTGGGCGGTCCTGATAAAACAAGCACGAAGCTGTGGTGGAATCCATAATTGTGAATCTTTTTAAAACAAAGGTCACTCGGTTTTGAGTGACCTTTGTTTTGTACTATATTTTTGATGTAATGAAGCGCACGCTTATCACCCTGTTCTTATCCCTGTTTTTTTTGCACGGTTGTAAAAAAAAGAACACAACATTGTTCTCAAGGTTAGATAAAAATGAAACAGGCATAGATTTCAGGAATCTGCTGGTGGAAGACGAATCATTGAACATAAGCCGGTATGCCTATTTCTACAATGGCGGAGGCGTTGCGGTGGGAGATATTAACAACGACGGATTACAGGATATACTGTTTACGGGCAATATGGTGAAAAACCGCCTGTATATCAACAAAGGAAATTTTGAATTCGAAAATATTACAGATAAAAGCAGGATTGCCGAAAAGCAGGGCTGGTGCACGGGAGCCGTTATGACGGATATTAATGGCGATGGGTATACGGATATATACATTTGCCGTTCTGCAGACGGAATAGCTTCCCGCAGGAAAAACCTTCTTTTCATCAACAATGGAGATCTGACATTCACGGAAAAGGCAGAAGCATTCGGGCTGGATAATGACGGCTATTCTACCCAGGCGGCGTTTTTCGACTACGATAAAGATGGCGACCTGGATATGTTCCTGATCAATCATTCCCTCCGGCAATATGCCACCGGCGCCATTGATAATCCGGCATGGAGGAACGAGCACAACGCGGCGTTTGAATGCAAACTCTACAGGAACGATTTCAACGAAACGCTGAAACACCCGGTTTATACAGATGTATCGGATCAGGCAGGTATTATTTCCAATGTGCTTTCATTCGGACTGGGCCTCGCTGTTTCAGACATCAACAACGACGGATGGCCGGATGTATACGTGTCAAACGACTTTAATGAGCCTGATTACCTTTTTATCAATAATGGCAATGGAACTTTTTCAGAAAAGCTGAGCGAATACCTGGATTACTCCTCTCTCTACTCTATGGGATCAGATATCAGCGATTTTGATAACGACGGGCTGGTGGACATTGTTACAATGGATATGTTGCCCGAAAGTAACTATGCGCAAAAAATGCACCAGGGTGCTGAGAATTTCGATAAGTTCCGGCAGCTTTTCAAAAACGGGTTTTCTCACCAGTATAGTCGTAATATGCTGCAAAAAAACAACGGCAATGGCACTTTCAGTGAAATTGGCCAACTGGCAGGCATTGCCAATACCGACTGGAGCTGGGCGGCGTTGCTGGCTGACTTTGATAATGACGGAAAAAAAGACCTGCTTACCACTGCCGGTTTTGTAAGAGATCATACAGATATGGATTTCCTGAGATACTCGGTTGATCTCTCCTTACAGCAAAGGCGGGGAGAGAAAATAGATTTAATGAAAGATTACATTGAAAAAATGCCGCCTAACCAACTGGTGAGCGCTATTTTTAAAAACAATGGCAACGACCGGTTTACCCGCGTTAATGATGATTGGGGGCTTACACATAAAACAATCGCTACCGGCGCCGCATATGCCGACCTGGACAACGATGGCAATTTGGATATTATCATCAGCAACATCAATGATATAGCAGGCATATACCGGAACAATGGATCAGATACCGGGAAAAACAATTACCTGAAAATAAAACTGAAAGGAGACACTAAAAACCCCGACGGAATAGGCGGAAAAATAAAACTGTTTTGCGGGGGAGAGCGATTTTACCAGGAACAATTCCCGTCCCGTGGATATCAATCCTCGGTAGATGTGGTGCTTCATTTTGGAATAGGCGCCCATGCTGCCATTGACTCGGTGCTCGTTATTTGGCCCGACGATACCTTCCAGGTAATTAAAAACGTGTTGCCTAACCAGCTTCTTACCCTTAACAAACAGGATGCCGTTCAAAACTGGCAATATGCGCCCCCCCTTCCTGCTTCGTATTTCTTTCGTTCAGATGCAATTGCTTTCCGTCACCGGGAAAATGAGTTCAGCGATTTTACGGTGCAGCCTCTGTTACCGCATTACCTTTCACGGCAGGGTCCGTGTATCGCTAAATGCGATGTAAACGGCGACGGAACAGAAGACCTCTTTATCGGAGGGGCTAAAGGGCAAGCCGGGCAGATCTTTCTTCAAAATAAGGCTGGAAAGTTTGCCCCGTTAAGCGTACCTGCCTTGCTAAGCGATTCGGCTTCGGAAGATGTGAGTGCTCTTTTTTTTGATGCTAACGGGGATGGATATCCTGATTTATACGTAGGCAGCGGAGGATATGAATTTGCTGCCAGTGATAAGCGATTACAGGACAGGCTTTACATCAATGATGGAAAAGGGAGTTTTTCTTCGCGGCCCGATGCGTTACCCCAAATGCTAATCAGTACAGGCTGCGTAAAAGCGGCAGATATAGACGGAGATGGAGATTTGGATCTTTTTGCCGGCGGCAGGGTAATACCCGGCAAATATCCTGATGCGCCCGAAAGTAAAATCCTGTTAAACGATGGCAAAGGAAAATTTTCTGACGCTACCGAACAAGTGGCTCCTGCATTGAAGCGCCCGGGAATGGTTACAGATGCTGTATGGATTGACCTGAACAGAGATGGTAAACAGGACTTAATTGTTGTAGGCGAATGGATGCCTGTAATGGTGTTTATCAATACAGGCGGAAAGCTGGAAGACCGGTCTTCAAAATATATTACCTTTCCTTCAACCGGTTGGTGGAATAAAATACTGGCGGATGATTTTGACAACGATGGAGACATGGATATAGTGCTGGGAAACCTGGGTGCCAATACCCAGTTTAAGGCAAACGAAAAAGAACCTGTGAGTATATATTATGACGATTTTGACGGGAATGGTACGTTGGATCCTGTTTTCTGCTACTACATCAACGGCATTTCCTATCCTGCCGCCGCAAGAGACGACCTGATGGAGCAACTGCCTGCCCTGAAAAGTAAATTCACAGATTATGCTTCCTATGCAAATGCAACAATCAATGAAATATTTTCGCCGGAGCAACTGAAAGGTACAAGGGTCCTGGAGGCCAGGCTTTTACAATCGGTATTCCTGCGCAATGAGGGCGAAGCTGGTTTTACATTGAATTATTTACCCAAAGAAGCCCAATACGCCCCTGTGTACGCTATGGCTTCATTGGATATTAATAACGATGGTAAAAAAGATATTATCCTTTCAGGAAACAATAGCTGGACCCGGATAAAATTCGGAAGCTACAGGGCTAATCATGGCATTGTATTAACGGGAGACGGCAACGGGAATTTTAGTTATATGCCGCAACCACTTTCAGGGCTAAACATGCGTTATGATATAAGAAGCATGGAAATGCTGAATACTCCACAGGGAACTGTACTGGTTACCGGGGCTAACGACGACAGTGTTAAAACTTATTTACTCAGGAGATAATTTTGATCATTGGGAGCACATTTGCCCGCTATGCGAAGCGTCCTCGCTTCGCATCCTGCTGTGCGAGGCGTCCTCGCCCCGCACCATATTGATTGTCGCCTCCCGGCGACTCCTTCGCAGCTCTTCTGCACCGGTGCAAACAGGCAATTTGGTTACTAAAGCCGCACTCCTACTCCAACCAGCGCATTGAATGAGGAAAGCGAGTACTTTTTTTCCGCCGGTACCCAGGTGCCTGGTGTGGTATTATTGCCCCCAACATTGTAACTGTATTTATCAACCGGGTTGGAAACGAAATAAGCAAGGTTCGCCAGTAAGAACAGCTTATTGCTTACGTAGTAATGTAATCCGGCTCCAGCCTGGTAGCAAAAAGCCAGAGGAAGATCTCTTTTTGTTGCACTGAAACTTCCGGCAACCAACGGATCGCTGCTATTTGAATAAGAATAAGATTGTGCGGGGACGGCAGTTTTACAAATACCGGCAGACAGCATAGGCTGAAGCTGCAACTTTGAATTACCGGAAACCGGAAAAGAATAATATATACCCGGCATCACTTTAAAAATCTTCCAGCTCTTTGCTGTTGCTTTCACTGCAAAACCTTCACCGAGTCCATTTCGAATAATTTGCCTGAATCGTTTTTCATCCTGTGAGTTGATAGCGCCTTCCACAGACAGGGAAAACCCAAGTTTGCTTTTTAATTGATATTGTAATAATAACCGGCCGGCAATACCTGTTACCGCATTTCCCGCATTATTATGAACAGATGAAACAGGCGCCCCGGCAAACCTGCCTGCCGGCTGAGCCAGCCCTCCTCCAATACTGACAGCAAACCCGCTTCCATTTTCCTGGGCAAAGCCAACAAACCCAACGAGAATTAACAAAAGGATCAACAACTGTTTTTTCATATAGGTTTTTATTTCAATGAAAAATAATACAGATAGCTGTAATTACCTGTCTGACAGTCATTATTAACCAAACGTTACCATCCTGGCAAAACAAAAATGCAAGGCTGTATTGCCTTGCATCATTGAAAATTTATTATGCAGGAACATTCTACTTGCTCAAATGCATACTTCTCTCCTTATACAAAGTACGGAAGTAAGGATCACGCAGGTCTTTGATAAAGCGGATGGCTTCACCGGTAGATTTCATTTCGGGGCCTAATTCTTTATTTACACCGGGAAATTTATCAAAGCTGAACACCGGCTCTTTTATGGCAAATCCTTTAAGGTTCTTTTTAAAGGTAAGGTCTTTCAGCTTTACTTCTCCCAACATTACTTTAGTGGCAATGTTGAGGTAAGGTATCTGGTAGGCCTTGGCGATGAAGGGCGTTGTACGCGATGCACGCGGATTGGCTTCAATTACATACACAGTACCGTCTTTAATAGCGAACTGTATATTAATGAGCCCGCGAATATCCAATGCCCGGGCAATCTTTTCAGCATAAAATTCCATCGTTGTTACTTCCATAGGGGTCAGGTTGAAAGCAGGCAGCACCGCGTTGCTGTCGCCGCTGTGAATGCCTGCCGGTTCAATATGTTCCATTACGCCCATTACGTGGAAAGTTTCTCCATCGTAAATGGCATCTACTTCCGCCTCCTGGCAACGATCAAGAAAATGATCTATCAGAATTTTATTCCCGGGAAGATGCTTCAACAGGCTCAATACCCCTTTTTCCAGTTCTTCATCATTCAGCACGATCCGCATTCTTTGTCCACCCAACACATAACTGGGGCGCACCAGCACCGGGTAACCCACTTCCTTTGCTACTTCTATAGCGTCGTCGGTATTATAAGCGGTTCCGTATTTGGGATAAGGTATGTTAAGGTCTCTCAACAGGTCGCTGAACCTGCCGCGATCTTCTGCTATATCCATATTGTCGAAAGAAGTACCGATGATACGGATGCCTTTTTCATGCAGGCGCTTAGCCAGCTTTAACGCAGTTTGCCCGCCTAACTGAACAATTACACCCGCCGGCTTTTCATATTCTACAATTTCCCACAGGTGTTCCCAGAATACCGGCTCAAAATACAGCTTGTCCGCAATATCAAAATCGGTGGAAACCGTTTCAGGATTACAGTTTACCATAATAGCCTCGTAACCGCTTTCCTTTATCGCCATCAGTCCGTGCACACAGCAGTAATCGAACTCTATACCCTGCCCGATACGGTTAGGTCCGGAACCCAGCACTATAACAGAGCCTTTGGTTTTTTTGCCGGGTTTTACGGGATCAACAATGCTTTCGTTGTGAACAACTCCTTTTTTATCTTTTCCTGCCTGGGAGCCGGTTTCAAAGCTGGAGTAGAAATAAGGCGTTTTTGCTTCAAACTCGGCCGCACAGGTATCCACCATTTTATATACGCGGGTCAACCCCATCTTTTTCCTGCGTTCGTATATCTCTTCATCGGTTGTACCGTCTTTCAATATGCGGCAAATCTGCTCATCGCCAAAACCATGATGTTTCGCTTCAATGAGCACATCATCAGGCAAGTCTTTACCGCTGTAGGTTGCAATCTTTTTTTCAAGGTTTACAATTTCCTGTATCTGGTATATAAACCAGCGGTCAATGCGGGTAACTTCACAAATGGATTTCACGCTCACACCCAGCATCAAGGCGTCTTTAATGCGGAACAACCTGTCCCATTTGGGCGTTTTCAGGTATTCAACAATTTCTTCGGCATGCATCATGCTCTTTCCATAATAGCCTAATCCTACCGCTTCGTTTTCCAGGCTCTGGCAGGCCTTCTGAATAGCTTCCGTAAAGCTCCTTCCAATGGACATCACTTCCCCAACCGATTTCATCTGTAACCCCAACGTATCATTGGCGCCTTTGAATTTATCAAAATTCCAGCGGGGAACTTTTACAATAACATAATCAAGGGTAGGTTCAAAATACGCCGAAGTGGATTGGGTGATCTGGTTCTTCAGCTCATCCAGGTGATAGCCTATTGCCAGCTTGGCGGCAATTTTAGCGATGGGATAACCCGTTGCCTTGGAAGCCAGCGCCGAAGAGCGGCTCACACGGGGATTTATTTCAATGGCGATAATTTCTTCCGTAACAGGGTTCAGCGCAAACTGTACGTTACAGCCGCCGGCAAAGTTGCCCAGGTTACGCATCATACGGATGGCGGTATTACGCATCAGTTGAAAAGCGGTATCGCTCAATGTCATGGCGGGAGCTACTGTAATAGAGTCACCCGTATGTACCCCCATGGGATCAAAGTTCTCTACCGTACATATAATGGCTACATTATCCGCAGCATCGCGCAGCAGCTCCAGCTCAAATTCCTTCCAGCCCAGCACGGCTTTTTCAACCAGCACCTCATGTATGGGCGAAGCGGATAACCCGCGGTTCAAGGCTTCATCCAAAAACTCTTTGCTATGCACAAAACCGCCACCGGTGCCGCCTAATGTAAACGAGGGACGGATTACCAGCGGAAATCCTATTTCCTGTGCAAACTCTTTTCCTTCCAGGAAGGAGTTGGCGGTTTTGGCGGGTGCTACCGATATTCCCATTTCTATCATCCACTGGCGGAACAATTCCCGGTCTTCCGCTTTGTCTATAGCTTTAATATCCACCCCTATCAGGCGTACATTGTATTTTTCCCAAATGCCGAGCTCCTCGGCTTCTTTAGCCAGGTTTAACGCGGTTTGTCCGCCCATGGTAGGCAATACGGCGTCTATCTGGTTTTCTTCCAGTATCTGCTCAATGCTTTCCACTGTTAAGGGAAGCAGGTATACACGATCCGCCATCATCGGGTCGGTCATAATAGTGGCGGGATTGCTGTTTATGAGTATTACTTTTACTCCTTCTTCGCGAAGGCTGCGTGACGCCTGTGTTCCAGAATAGTCAAATTCACACGCTTGTCCTATAATAATGGGTCCTGAACCTATGATCAGAACGGTCTTGATGGAATTGTCTCTAGGCATTTCGTAATTAAGATTTGAAGAATCCGGCGGGCGTTTCCCGTTGATTTCCACTGTATTTGAGGTTGCGTAACGGAAAAAACCGGGCAAAGGTAAGATATGAAGCAGAAAATTCCGGGATTATGAGGATTAAATTTCAGAAAGCGGTTAGTATGGTGCATTAAAACATCATGGAACAGCATTGCCGGCTACCGGCTTTTCCCGAAGTGATTTTTAGATAAAATAAAAAAAGACACTGCGAAAAGCCGGTGTCTTATAAAAAATTTAAAGCAACGTCTTTAACTCGTATGAAATGCTGACAGCTCAAATTCATCAAGCATGATTTCATCCTGTTGTTGTTGGACCTTATTGTGATGCTCATAACGGCTTTTCACTTTTGCCACATATTTCTGTTTCGCAGGTTCTCCGCGAAAAGCGCCGATTATAGATCCGATCATGATGGCGATTGCCAATCCAATTTTTCTTTTCATCCCTTTCATAGCATTTCAATTTACTAGGTTCAACAATAATATATAAGTAGACAATATATAGACGAAAAACGCTGTATAATAGTTTAGAAAAATTGTGCTCTTTTCCGGTTATTTACAGCATTTCAAAGCTTATTATCAAATATCAAGGCTAACTCAACACAAATGCTACCACATACCGGGTATATAAAACCGGCAAAACAAAAACATAAGAGCAAAACACCGTTAAAATGAACAGGGAATATATTAATTCAGATCAACCCTCAAACCCCAATATCTCTATCGTTGGTCTATATGAATTCAAACTAAATGCCAGTTTTATCTTCTTATCAACAATATCATTGTTTTATTCCGGAAACTTTATAAATGCATTGTTAAGATTGCAGCATTGAACACAATGCATTTAAAATGATTTTATTGTTAATACAATCGTGGCTAGTTTTGTTACCTACTTGTATACGAATTAGTTTTATTAGATGAGATATTTTTTTCTGCTTGTTTTAATTACAGGTTTCAACTCTTTTGCCCAACAACCCGCTCCTCCGGTTTATCCTAAAAATTATTTCAGGAATCCATTGGGCATTGCTCCTTCGCTTGCCGGCAATTTTGGTGAGCTGCGGCCCAATCACTATCACATGGGGCTTGACTTTAAAACAAACCGGGCAGAGAACCTGCCGGTATATGCGGCTGCCGACGGATATATTGCCCGGGTAAAAATTGAGCCCTTTGGCTTTGGGCGTGCTATTTATATCAATCATCCCAATGGCTATACTACTTTGTATGCGCATCTCAACGCTTTTTATCCCGCGCTGGAAGAATATATAAAACAAGAGCAATATAAAAGGGAATCGTGGAGTGTATCGCTGGAAATTCCGCCGGGAATGTTTACAGTAAAAAAAGGCGACTTTATTGCTAACAGCGGCAACAGTGGCGGATCGCAGGGGCCGCATCTGCATTTTGAAATAAGAAATACTTCCACCGAAGTTAATTTGAACCCCATGCTTTTTGGGCTCCCGATCCCCGATAAAGTGCCTCCCGCCATTCAGCGGCTGGCTATTTACGACCGCAACCAGGGAATATATGAGCAAACCCCTAAAATAATCGCGGTAAAAAAAACGGCTGCCGGCTATACAACTGTTCCCGCCGTTATAACGGTTAACAGTAATAAGGTAAGCTTTGCCGTTACCAGCTACGATACACACTCCGGCTCATCCAATCTTAACGGTATTTACCAGGGAATTTTATATGAAGACGGTAAAGAGGTGATCCGTTTTACCATGGACAATATAGGCTATGAAACCACCCGCTATATGAACGCCCATATTGATTACAAAACAAAAGCGGGCGGCGGACCCTACCTGCAGCACCTGTCGCAACCGGCCGGATATGCCAACAGTATTTACCAGCCTGGTACAGGAAATGGAGTAATTGAGCTTACCGGCCAAACCGCCCGTAATATAAAAATAGAAACCAAAGACGCTGATGGCAATACCGCCACTTTACAGTTTACATTACAGTATAAACCGGCGCCGGCCGGTAACAAAAATTTACCGGGAGAAATGTTTTACCCGGGCATGCTAAACGTAGGACAAGGCAGCGACGACGGAGATTTTTATATGACCGAAAAAGCGTTGTACGATTCGGTGCGTGTTAACTATGTAAGAGCGGTTTCGCTGCACCCGGCTGTTGTGTCTGCCGTACACACTATAGGCAATACCGGCACTCCCGTGCAGGAAGGTTTGATAGTGCGCATCAGGCCACGGTCGGGGCTAACCGACGATCAGTTAAGCCGTATTGTAATGCAACGTTTTGCCGGTGCCAAAAAACAGGTAGTTAAACCGCAATGGCAGCAGGGCTGGGCAATGGCAAAATTCAGGGATTTCGGAAGCTTTCAACTGGTAATAGACGATACGCCTCCGGAAATAATACCGGTGGGCTTTAAAGACAGCGCCGACCTGAGCAAAGCCACAAGGATAATGGTTACGGTAAAAGACAACCTTGATGAATTTAAAAACTTCAGGGCCGAGCTCGACGGCAAATGGTTGCGTTTTACCAACGACAAAGGCAGGAATTTTATTTATATTTTTGATGAACAATGTGCTCCCGGCCAGCACCAGCTTACCTTAAGCGTAACGGATGAGGCCGGCAATATAACCACCCGGATGTTCACTTTTAGCCGGTAAGTTAAACCAGGAATGATATGATCACACTTAAAGAAGGAGATAAAGCCCCCGCTTTTTCAGGAACCGACCAGGATGGGAACAAGGTGTCTCTCTCAAGCTATAAAGGCCGGAAAGTAATTTTATTTTTTTACCCCCAGGACGATACACCCGCCTGTACCGTGCAGGCCTGTAATTTACGCGATAACTTTGCCTTGCTTAAAAAGAATGGATTTACTGTAATAGGGATAAGCCCCGATGAAGTGCAGAAGCATAAAAAGTTCGAAACCAAATTCGGGTTGCCTTTTACGCTGATCGCCGACCCCAATCATACTATAATAGACAAATATGGCGTTTGGGGAGAGAAGCAATTATATGGGCGTAAATATATGGGATTGCACCGCACCACCTTTGTACTGGATGCAAAGGGGATGATCCGCAAAGTTTTCCTGCGCCCCCGTAACAAGCAACATGCTGAAGAAATAATTAAAGCCTGGCAGCAATTGTAATGTACCCCGACATAAAAAATATTAAAATAAAGGAACATTCCTGGAAGGCAAAGCTTGCGGCCCGGTGGCTGGGAGTAGACAATGTAGCTTTCACGCTGGGCAAAACAATACACCTGCACAATGCTACCCGGCACGAGTTTTTAAGGGATGAACGCTGGGTAAAGCACGAGCTGAAACATGTGGAGCAGTTCAGGCAATATGGCTTTGTAAATTTCGTTGTCCGTTATACGGTTGAAACCATCCGCAAAGGCTATCACAATAATAAATACGAAGTGGAAGCAAGAGAGGCGGAAAAGCTTACTACATAGAACGATTTACCACATAGTCCTCATAGCAATATAGTTCACACAGGTTCAAATAATGATCCCCGGCCTTACCAAAAAACAAATCCTCTACCTTCTTATTTTCTCACACCTTTCATCTTACAGGTATTTCCCATTAGCAATAAAAACCCTTTCAAAATGTTTTAGTTACAACCAACCCAACGCATATGATTATTCCACGTAAGTTAAGTATATTGCTTTCAACATTCATGTAAAGCACCTCCTTATATGACCCCTGACCCTGCATTGCCTTATCTTAAAAGCCTGCGAAAGCTTGTATTGCTTGGCGCCTGCCTGTGCGTATGCTTTACGGCATTAGCACAACTGAAGGCTTCATTCACTTCCGATAAGCCGGGCGGATGTCCTCCATTCTCCATACTATTTTCAAACAACACATCCGGGGCATCGGGCAACGCCGTTTATGAGTGGGATTTTGGCAATGGTAACAGCAGTACCCTCACCAACCCCGCTGCTGTGTACACCGGGGAAAAAGAATATACGGTTACGCTCACGGTAACGGATAATGGCAAAAAAAGCGTGTTCACCCAAACCATTACCGGATTTAAAAAACCGGTAGCGGATTTTACCGTGGCGGCTAATAAGGCCTGCATTCCGGCAACCATACAATTTGTAAGCAATTCCAGCCCGGGTGATGGTACTATAGTTGATTATTACTGGGATTTCGGCGACGGAACCACAGAACGGGGTTACGGCAATACCATGTCGCACACCTATATAACGCTGATGAAGCCTACCGTTAACTTAACCGTAAGCAATAACTATGGCTGCCATACAACCGTTGAAAAAAAAGAAATAGCCGAGATCCTTCCTTCCATGCAGTCTTCCTTTACAACCAGCAGGCAGGTGCTTTGCAAAGTAACCGACGCGGTACAATTTACCAATACCAGTTCAGGTCCCGGTACGCTGAGCTACGAATGGAACTTTGGCGATGGCACTACTTCTACCGTAAAGAACCCGTCTTACTCGTTTAATAAAAAGGGAGTTTATACGGTAAGCCTTACCGTTAAAAATGCAGAGGGGTGCTCCGTTACCAATACGCAAAGCGATCTTTTAAATGTAGCAAGCTATAAGGCCAGCTTTAATGCCCCGGCTCTTATTTGCAAAGATCAACAGGTTAGCTTTAACAGCACAAGCACCCCCACCCCCAATTCATATGCCTGGCAGGTTAATGCCGGAACGGAGCAAAACTGGTGGGGAACATTTCCCTACTATTTTTCAGATACAGGCAAGCACACTGTAAGGCTCATCAATATATTTGGCACCTGCGCCGATACCGCCACGGCTACCGTGCATGTAAAGCCAACTCCCCAACCCGGCGATTTTATTGCAGACCTGCAAACTTTTTGCGGAGCCCCCACTACCGTAAAGTTTAAAGACACTACTGCCGGAGCGGTACAATGGGAGTGGAAGTTCAATGATTACTATAATGGCCCTACCTCGGCGCTGCAGGCTCCTTCGTATACTTATACCTCCGATGGATGGTACTGGGTTTCGCTGGCGGTAACCAACGCCCAGGGCTGCACAAACAGCGTCAGTAAATATATCAACATTACAAAGCCGTGGGTAAACATCGGCAATAAATTGCCGTTTGATGAAGAAAACTACTACTGCGGTTATTCAAAAGTGCAGACGTACGTAGCAGACGCTTCAGATGTCATTGCAACTTACAAATGGTCGTTCGGCGATGGCACCACCTCTACCGAAGCGGAGCCTGTACATGAATTCACACAACCCGGCACCTATAATGTTTTCCTTGAGTATACACTTCAAAATGGATGTAAGGGCACTTCTACCAGCTTGTCTTTTACCGTATACAAAAAACCCAAGCCGGATTTTACCGTATCGCCGGGTACTATTATCTGCGGCAATACGCCCACCACATACACTTACACAGGAGGCAGCGCTTTTACCAATCTTTCGTGGGTGCTGGACGGCGATTACACCGAAACACACAATCCTTACATTGGCAGCAAAACCGTTCAATACCAGGCTGAAGGAGTATACGATGTAAGGCTTACGGTTACCAATGGCAATTGCTGGGATACCATCAGCAAGCCCAGCTATGTTACGGTAAAGCTTCCTTTTCCCCGGATCAACGGTTACGATACTACCTGCAAAGGAACCAGGGGGCTGATCCGGTTCCACCAAAACTCTATAGGCGCAACTGCCATTAAATGGGATTTTGGAGATGGCAAAAGCCAGTCCTTTAACAGCAATGAGCCCGATGTAGAACATGAATACAATAAAACCGGTACCTACAAAGTAGTACTTACCGCCACAAACGGGCAATGCAATGTGCGCGATTCGGTATATGTAAACATATTGCTGAAGCAAAAGCCTGTTCTTACACTCAGCCCCGGGGAAATTTGCAGCGGCATGCCAACTACTTTTACAGCATCCGGCTACGAAACCAACCCGGCTTCAGGAAGCAATTTTGAAGGATACTATATAAAAAGCTGGGAATATGACGACGGTACTGAACTGGATGGGTTTTATACCCGGGTGATCAATAATATCTATTCGTACTGGATCACCGAGGGTAAAGGCACGCTTACTTCTAATCAGCCTAAAAACAACCAGGTAAGAGTTATTACAACCTCATCGTGGTTTGGATGTGAAGATACCACCACTTTCGCCCCGATAACATTTAAAGGTGCTACGGCGGCATTTGAAGTGCTGCGCGACAAAGAATGTTTTAATACAGGCGAGGTAACATTGAAAGACGCCTCGGTAGCAACCAATAACAGCATTACCCAATGGCATTGGGATTTTGGCGATGGTCAAACACAAACGCTCACCAAAGGCGGGGAAGTAAAGCACAAATACGATGAGCCGCGCAGCTACTATGTTACGCTCACCATTACAGATGCCGGAGGCTGCAGCAGCGTTACGCCTGCATACAGCAAACAGGTATTTGTAAAAGGTCCTAAAGTTGCCTTCGCTATGTCGCACGGTAATAATGTACCATTAAACACCACCGTAACCTTTTATAACAATACCAACAGCTACGGATGCGATAATGTAGTATACGAATGGGATTTTGGAGACGGCAGCCCCATAAGCAATAATTTTTACGAAACACATACATACCCTAACCCGGGAACCTACACGATACGGCTCAAGGCTACAGACCCGGTTACAGGTTGCACTTCGCAAACAGAGCAAACACTGGTAGTCCGGTATTTTAATTCGGCCTTCCAATTCACCAAATCCTTTGTTACAAGCTCCCAATGTGCGCCGGCTGTAGTAAGCTTCCAGAATACTTCGTACGATTATACCAAAATCATCTGGGATTTTGGCGATAACAGCATGCCGCTGCAGGATGTAAACTATCCCAGTCATGTATACAAGCAGGCCGGCACCTATATAGTGGTATTATCTGTATATGGATATAACGGCTTAAAAGGCGAGTATAAAGACACGATTGTGGTAAAAGAGCCGGCAGCCTCCCTTAAGGTTACGCCTGCCGACATTTGTTTGGGCCAGGAAGCGCAATTAAAAGCCGGCGGCCCCGGAATAACCCGGTATACTTACGATTTTGGAGATGGTAACATAGGCATAAGCACGGATAGCCTGTTGAAATATAGCTATACCACTCCCGGCATATACAGTCCGCAATTGCTGGTAAGCGATGAAAATGGCTGTACACAAGCCGCGTCTTCCGGGGATATTATCAGGGTACGGCCCCAGCCTGTGCTCACCATCACCCCCGGCCAACCACGGTTATGCCAGGGAGAGCGTGTACGGCTCACAGCCAGTGCAGCCGGCGCCGTTCAATACACCTGGCAGCCCGCCAACGGTATCGCGCAGCTCAATATTGCCAACCCTACAGTTACCCCCATAGTTACTACTACCTACCAGGTAGAAGCCAAAGATGATATTGGCTGTACCGCAACCGGGAGCACAACGGTTATGGTGGTTCAGCCGGAATTCCTGAAAGTACGTGCCGATACAGGTATTTGCTTTGGTGAGCAGGTGCAGTTGAACGCCAGTGGCACCAGCAAATATCTTTGGATAAACAATACTGCCGGGCTCAGCAGCACTACTATCAATAACCCTGTAGCCAAACCCTTAAGCAACACAGTATACACCATAACCGGCAGCGATAGTTACGGTTGTTTCCCTGATACTGCCGAGATAGAGATAAAGGTATACAGCCTGCCTTCGGTAACAGCGCCGGCAGACGCGGAGATCATTGCAGGCACAGCATTGCTTTTATCCCCAACCGGATCGGCAGACGTGGTTTCATGGAAATGGACCCCCGCTACTTATCTCGACTGCAGCTATTGCCCGTCGCCCACCACAAAAGCATTGGCCAATACCACTTACACCGTTACCGTAACCAATGCCAATGGCTGTACCGCGAAAGATGACGTATTTATAAAAATGCAGTGCGACGCCGCCAAAGTGCATATACCGAATGTTTTCACTCCCAACGGCGACGGGAAAAATGATGTGTTTACCATATTAGGTATCTCGTATGTAAAAAAGCTCACCATCTTTAATCGCTATGGACGAAAGGTTTTTGAAAGAAGTAACTTTCTTGCCAACGACAGGAGCACAGGCTGGGACGGCACATTAAATGGTATGCCATTGCAAACCGACAGCTATGTGTATTTTGTTGAAATGGAATGTGATGAAGGCGGCATATTTACAAGAAAGGGAACTGTTACCCTGATAAGATAATAATATATACGCGTCCTTTCGACTGAGCTAACACGAGACTATACTTTAATTAATTCTTGCGCGAAGGAGAAATCTGCCCGGATCTTGCACTATTGTTCAACTGCCCAACAGCTTTCTCAGGAACGCAACAGCCCGTTCATTCAAACAACCCGTGGTGCCATGAAATGACGTTCGTGGTTTCGTATTGCGGGTTAACATGCATCATATCCAAACAATCCGTATTTTTATAGTACCAATTGCACATGATATGCGAGTAGTATTGTTAATATTTATATTGTTTTGTTCAACAGGACTAAAAGCGCAGAACTACCTGCCCTTTTACCCGGGTAGCTACCTGCAGCAAAACATGCTAAGGAACAATAGCATAACCAACGAGAACCTGGCAGGTAAAAAATGGTTTGTAAGCCGGTATAGTGCAGTTTCTGCCGGTTATAGCTTCTTCAGGGGAGGCAGCTTCAATTTTATTTCCGCCCCCATTGGTTTACAGTTAAACAGGCGATTGAATAATAATGTATATGCTTTCGCCGGAGTATCTGTTGCTCCAACTTATATCAACTTCAATCAGCCAGTACCCCTTTCCGGAATGAATAAGGGAATGTACGGCAGCAGCTTGTACAGACCTCACTCTTTTGGTGTATATCCAAAAGCTGAGCTGGGGCTTATGTACATAAATGACGAAAAAACATTTTCTATTTCAGGCAGCATCAGTGTACAAAAAGGAGGTTATTCCACATTTCCTTACCAGCAGGTTAACACACAACAGAACAATATGATTACCAGGCCCGGCAGATAGTACTACCCATATACTTTTTATTCCCCACATCACCACAGGTTCGTTCACTTGCGTCATAACCGGTCTCAGCGCAGGTTGTATTGCTGCGTATAGTTCCTGTTTTCGTATCAAATACGCGTTGCCATTACATTCTACCGGTTAACCAGTAGAAAAATATACTGTCAACGTGCGATTGCCTGTTCTTTTAAGCAGGAATAATTTTACACCGTTATTATTTCCTCATCTTAAATAAGGCAATATGAAAACTAAAATATTCCGCCTTTTTACCATTGCGACGGTTTTTATGCTTTGGGGGATGAACGCTTCATGCAAAAAAGACAAAGATCAGCCAGACAGCCCTATCACCCAAAATGTAGAAAGAATAGCGCTGCTGCTGGATTATGAAACAGGCTATGGTGGATATATCTATCCTGTTTACAACCCCTACGTGTTCTTTAAAAACGGAACGGTGGTTAAAAGTCCATATATACCTGTGGATGAAATTAATACCGGCGCTGTTACCAAAGAAGTAGCAGGCAATTCGGGAACATGGAAGCAAACCGGAGATAAAGTAAATATTACCTGGCGTAATGGAGATGTATCCGAAAAAGAATGGCCGGGCAATAACAGCATAGCCGCGGGTAAAGATGAAAAGCTGCAGGGCGCATTCAGCTCCATTTCAGGCGGTGGCAACCTGGCAGTAGGCGGTTCTGTTGGTATTTTGTCGTATAGCAAAATGAGCTTTACATCAAACGGCTGGTTTACCAATGAAAAGGTTGCCGGCGGCGGTAACAGCAGCGTTACGGCTTATTCAAAATTAACCACGGCCGGCAAGTATAACATTGACGGCTATACGCTCACGCTCCGGTTCAACAGCGGAGATGTAAAGCGCCTGTTCTTTTGCTTTTATGGCAACGACCAAAAAGTGTTCCGCATAGCGGGCCGCGCCTACACAAAAGATTAAGCACCACAATCATACATGATAATGAAAACAATAACAATGCTTTTTTTAGCAATGCTGATGAATGGAGCCGGTTGCGTAAGCACCAATCGCATCCACTCCAAAACAGTAAAGGCTGAAGAAGTGCTCCGTAATATACAAAACAAGAAAGCTGTTGTCTATACCTTCTGCACCATTGAAGGGAGCCTCGATTTTACCAAAATTCAGGCCTTCCCTTTTAATAATACCACGGATCTAAGCACGGTTGATATTCCACTGTATTTTGAAAGCTGCACATTTACCGGGAAAGTCTTTGCCTTTAAAAACGGGAACAACCGCATGAATATTTGCAGGTTTGGTAATAGTGTAAGCTTTAATAACTGTTATTTTAAAGACGAAGTGGATTTCAGCGGCGCAAATTTTAGCCACATTTTATTACTTACAAAAAGCATTTTTGATAAACCGGCAAATTTCCAGGCCTGCCTGTTTGAAAATGATGTGAGAGCGGATGAAACTTTTTTCAGCAATAACCTGCTCATGCAGGAGTGTGTATTCCGGGGAAGCTTTTGGGCAAAGCAGGCAAATGTATATGGGCAGCTTTCGCTTCAGCAGGCAGACTTCTGGCAAACGGCTTCTTTAGCCGCGGCTTCCATTCATAAATACGCAGATTTTAGCCTGGCTCATTTCAGGCGATCCGCTTTTTTTGAATACGGCGAGTATTTTGACAAAGTGAATTTTAACGGCGCAGCTTTCAACAGCCGTGCAGAATGGAATAAAACCAGGTTTCATAAATCCGTTGATCTCAGTAATACAACATTCCTGTCAAAACCTGTATTCAGTAATATTGAAATAAGCGGTGAACTGCTGCGCGAAAACGTACAATACCTCAAAGGAAATACAGATACCAACCAAATGGAAAAGCTCATACCCTCTTCCCTGCAGTAGAAAGTTCCTGATCATATTCAACAATATTTAAAAAGCGTAACATGACTACACGAAACTTCAGCTTGAAAGCAGTGGCGCTCATATCAGCACTCATTACTATGATGGCCTGCCAGAAGGAACATAATGAAAATCCGGATCCCACGCCGCCTGCCGGTACAACATATGCAATGGGATGGAACGGGCAGGATAACCCGGATGAAATTCCCTCTAATATTTTCCTGGGCATGGGTAATGCCAGCCTGCCTTCGAGCTATTCCATCAAAACAAGGCTTCCGCCTGTTGGCGACCAGGAACAATACGGAACCTGTGTTACCTGGGCTGTGGGTTATAATTTAAAAACCACGCTCAATGCTATTGATAAAAACTGGAGCGCTTCCACATTAGCCGATGCAAGAAACCAGACAAGTCCCAAAGACCTGTTTCTAGCGATCCCTGCCGCGGACAAAGGATCCGGCTGCAACGGTACAAGCTTTGAGCCTGCCTTTAAGCAACTCATTAACAGGGGCGGGGCTTCTGTAAGCAGCGTTCCCTATACAAACATGGGCAATTGCTCACAGTCTCCCGATGCAGGAGCGTCTGCCGAAGCCGGTAACAACAAGCTCAGCAACTTCCGTAAAATATCAATGGACGTTGCGGAAATCAAAACCTATATTTCGCAAAACAGGCCGGTTGTTTTTGGCGCGAAGCTGAGCGATAACTTCATGACATGGAGAGGAGACCAGGTATTGACCAGCCACTCCAGCTTTACAAATGTTGGCCAACATGCACGTCATGCAATGATGATAACAGGGTATGATGATAATAAAGGGCCGAATGGCGCCTTCCAGGTAATTAACTCCTGGGGCAATGTATGGGGCGATAAAGGCTTTATATGGATTGATTACAATTTTATGATCAATCCGCAATTTGGTATGATGGCATTTGTTGCTACCAATGCCGTTTCTGACGACTATAACCCGGTTGATCCGCCGGATGAAAATGTAACGGGAAATTATGACCTGGTTCCCTGGAACGTGGAAGATGTATCCAATGGCTCCGGCAACAGCAAAAAAAGGAAAATGTATTACAATGTATATAACACCGGCACACAATCTATTTCTGCCAGCAACCGGTGGAACATCGTATACCTGTACTACAATGCTTTTGATGCCAACGACTTCGGCATTTTACTATACGATGAGTATACAGACCGGTACGGCTCGTTAGGAGATAATGGAAGCCTGGAAAACGGTATAGGGCAGGCCGGCAACTGGTGGAATAATATCAACCTCCCAGGTGGAACCGGTATAGCAGAAGTACTGTACGACGACGACAGGATACAATGGACCTACACTATGCCTAACATAAACGGCTATTACTACCTGGTATGCCTGGCAGACGCATTTGATGTAATAAAGGAGAGCGATGAAGCCAACAACTATTATTTTGTAACAGACCCTGTTGGCTGGCCTTTGAAAATTCAAAATGGTGTTATCAGCGGCAGGGTGGCCGGCAAAATGCAGGATGGACCAGCTCCTGCTTCCGGCAGGAAAATAGATGCGGTTACACCAAAAGACCTGACCGGCAATAATAACATGTATACGCCAAGGGAAATCGGTGGCATGATCAAAACATTGAAACAAAACGGGAAACTAAAAGAAGCGATCCAACAATTTACATCAGAAAGAGGCAAAGCTGAATAGTATTACCAGGGTGCAACATAAGCAACCGGTCATTTGATAATGATCAGGTTGCTTTTTTTATGGATCATACTGCAAACGCAACGGCAAAAAAATGAGGGGTCATAAAAAGCGTCCCTTTGTTATTTTGCTATGCGAAGCGTCCCTCGCTTCGCACTACTATATTATCGCCTCCGGCGATTACAACACTATTTTAAAAGCGTAAAGGAATTAGCGTCACCCATCCACTTGCCTTCCGGTGTATACAGCGACAGCCGGTAGGCGCCCTGGGTAAAGCTGGTTACCGCAATCCCTTTTTCAAGTTCACTATAAAAGAGCCCTGAATTGGAAGCACCCAGCACATCACTGTATATTAAAGTATTTGACGTGGTGTTCATGATCTTGAAATAACACCTTGAAAATAAATTCCTGCCTTCAACCCTCAATCCAAGCACTTTTCCGCCTGCTAACAATTGCTTAAGGCTCCATGTATCCGAGGTAACCGCAATCCTGTTAATAAAGGTTTCGGGCATAAGCCTTGTTTTATAATCTTTAGATACACGCTTGCTTCCTGCAGCCGCAGTTACCTTTACCCATGCGGTAGCCGTATCTTCAAACCTGTCTGTGTCATAAAAATCCGGCGGAAGATTAACAGTAAATGTTTTATAATGATTCTCAGTAATCGTAGCACCTGTTACTTCTTTCTCAACGCCATCCAGGGAAATAAAAATTCTGTCTGCTTCTATAGTTTCAAACTCCATTACATTATCAGGCCGTATACGGCTTGTGTTATCACTGAGATTATTTACGTTCACCAACTGAAGATCTTTTTTAACGGTAAGCACCTTATCAAAAGTAAAATCTTTAATTCCCCGTACTATTTTAAAATGCCCGTAATTGTTCAATCCATACCATATGCCAACAGGCAACGTAACTACCACAACGGTATCTTTAAGAGATACGACCGGGCACTCATTCTCTCCATAGAAATACACTTTTATTTTTGAAGGGTCAGTGCCAAAGCCTTTGCCTTTAATAGTTATTTCATCTCCCTCAAAGGCAGCTTCGGGAGTTATTTCAGTAATGGTAAGGGGTAAATCATTTTGATCATCCGTTAAGTTGTTATTCTTGGAGCAGGCTGCCAGCACAAAAGCCAGGCAGCAAAAAATCAGTTTATTTTTCATGTCTTTACAATGTATTAATCTTTATAAGAATATTTTCTCATGTCAGCGTTCAGGGAGTAAAAAGAGTCACTTACAGGAAAGACAAAGGGTATGGATAATATATATACCTGGCATAAATCTACTGCAACCGGTTATTGTCGAAAAGGCACAATGAGGGAACGGCAGCATATTTTGAGAAAACGGTAAAGGGCTATGTTTAATGGATGATTACAAAAGATACGGGACACGGAGATATATTCATGAGGGCGCTCGCGAAGGTGGTAAAGCGATTTGTTTTACGCCCGGCGTCAAAGCATCTATCCTCCTGCACCAACTTTAAAGCAGTTTATGATCAATTGCCATTTTAATCAGCGCGGGGGCATTGCTTACACCAAATTTCTGCATCAGATTCCGCCGGTGTGTTTCTACCGTTAAAGGACTGAGATACAGCTTATCCGCAATTTGCTGGGTAGTTTCGCCGGAAGCGATCAGGCTCAGGATCTCTTTTTCCCTGCGTGTTAAGCGCGGGATATTTTTTAAGGAAGATTCCGCCAGTATCCCCTGTACTTCGGCGCTGAAATAGGTGCTTCCTTTATACACATTTTCAATAGCAGCATACAGTTCCTCCGCCGACGCGTTTTTAATAAGATAGCCTCTCGCGCCTTTGTGAACCATCTGCTTTATAATAGAGGCGTCGTTATGCGTGCTCATGCCCAGTATTTTAATTACAGGATTCACCGAGCATAATTTATCGCAAAGCTCAATACCATTTATATCCGGCAAATTGATATCCATTAAAACAACACCCCCTGCATGTGCCGAAAGATATTCATACGCGTCCTTCCCCCTGGTAAAGGTATGCGTAACCGATAGTATGTCGTAATTGGACAGCAACGATTTCAATCCCTCAATCACCATGGGGTGATCATCCACAATAATAATTTCAATTTTGTTGTTCATCTTCAACTTCAAATTCAATATTAATGGTAGTACCTACTTCCTTTTCTGAATGAATATCCAGCTTACCGTCTAAAAACTTTACCCGGTTCCTGAGTGTTGTCAATCCGATCCCTTCAAAATCGCCGGTAGTATCAAACCCATTTCCGTCATCTTCCACTGTTATCAAAAAAGTATTTTGCTGCTGAAGGCATTCCGCCAGTATATGATTGGCTTTTGCATGCTTAACTGCGTTGGTGATCAGCTCCTGCACAATACGAAAGATCATTATCTGCGTTGACTGCGCCAGGTTTTCCTGCACGCCGTACGACTGGAATGTAATAGCGGCATTGCCTGTTTCCATGCTTTTGCAAAAATCTTTAATGGCAGCAATAAGCCCGTATTTCAATAGCGACTCGGGCATCATATTCCTGGCAATATGCCTGAGGTCGTTGATGGATCTGTCAAGCCCGTCGGCAATACCCTTTAAAGGGCTATCCCTGTTATCATCGGAAGTTTGCTGCTTTTCATCCCGGATAATTTTAGACAGCTTCAGCCGTAAGCCGGAAAGCGAGCCGCCCAACCCGTCATGCAGATCAATTGCCAGCCGCTTTCGTTCCTGCTCCTGCCCTTCCAGTACAGCGGCAAAATGGCTGATGTGCTGCTCCTGCTTCATCTTATCAATGCGCTGCTGCAAAAGTTCCGCCTCCTGCACCGCTATTTTATTTTTATTTCGGTTGATGATCTGCCGGGCAACAAAAAAACCCACCAGGAATAATGTTGCCGCACCAAGCAGGTAGGTCCACAACCTGTTTTTCTGGATTTGTAGTTGCTGCGCCTGGGCTACCTGGTTCAGCTTAATGATCTGTGTTTCTTTTTCTTTGGCCTCGTATTTTTTTTCCAGTTCCTGCACCTTCAGCGAAATGTTATTTGCCTGGATGCTGTCATTCATGCGTATATATTGCTTATGCAGATCAAGCGAGGCCTTACTGTTTCCCAGCCTGTCTTCCATTTCCATTATGTGCTTCAACTGCAGCAGCTTATCTTTTGGCGTGAGAAACTCATTGTAGCCAAAATAAATTTTTTTTGAAATCGCAAGCGCCTCTGCATAACTTCCCTGTTTTTCTTTTATATAATACCTGCGCAGCAGCAGCGCGGTTTTAAAGGTCCGTATATTATTTTGCTCCGCCATATCAAACGCGGCTGCATAGAACTCATCCGCTTTGTTAATATTACCATCGAAATATTCGTTAGCCATTCCCATAGCCTGCAGGTACATTATTTCCGAAATGGCATCGGGGTACCGCTTTATCAATTGCGCCGCCTGCTTTAACAAATTAAACGCCGAGTCCTTAAAGCTATCATCAATATCAACATACAACATGGATTCTACAAGCTTCACATAATTATCTTTAAGCTCCGGCACCCAGTCCGTCTTTTTTAGCATGGCTATTGACTTTTTGAAATAGTCAACAGCCTTATGGTATTCTCTTATATTCTGAAATATTATACCGATATTGTAATAGTTCTTTCCTAAGTTCACAGAGTCTTTCAGGCTTTCATTAACAGGGATCGTCTTCTCCAGCAAATACCTCAAATGTGTATCAATATCGCCTTTGCGCTGGTATACCATTCCGTGGTTCGACCATGTTCTGCCTAAAATTTGCCGGGCAAGCCGGCTGGTATCATTTTCTAAAACCGCTTCCGCCTTAATATAATGCTCAGCCGCCTTATCCAATTCATTTATTTCAAGGTATGCGCCGCCCAGGCGGTAATAGGCAATCCCCATTCCTCTTTTATCATTTTTTTCTTCTGCCAGCTTCTTTATTTGTAAAGCATAGTACACCGCTTTTGCCGAATCGGAATAGGAGTATACATCGGAGATCTCTCCCAGCAAAGTGATCCTGTCGTCGTAAGAAGAAGTGATCTGCAGGCGTTTTAAAAGACTGTCTGCCTGGCTGGCAATGGTTTGAGCGCAGGCATTTGCCATACTATGTAAAACAAATATCAGCAGGATGAGCTTCCGCATGCCCAAAGCTAAAAAGCAAATACCGAAAATTACAACAGGCTGTATAAATATACCGGGAAACCAGTAGAATGTATGATACCGGCTTCATTTGTATATAGGCGCATTTCAAACATTTTCAGTATTTTGAAAGTACAAACAGCTACCATGACCTTTTTCAAAACAACAGCTTTAGCGGGCTGCCTTATTTTATACGGTACACTATTACATGCCCAGGATACCTACAAGCTTGTTTGGAGCGATGAGTTTAACAAAGATGGCACACCTGATACTGCCAAATGGAGTTACGAAACAGGATTTATGCGTAACAATGAGCTGCAATGGTACCAGCCGGAAAACGCGCGCTGCAGCAATGGCTTGCTGATCATTGAATCAAGGCGCGAAAGAAAAGCCAACCCTGTATATAGTAAAGGAAGCAGCCACTGGACAACGAGGCGTGAAAATATTGAGTACACTTCTTCCTGTCTTATAACAAAAGGTAAACATCACTGGAAATACGGACGCTTTGAAATGCATGCCCGCATTGACATTGATCCGGGCATGTGGCCGGCATGGTGGACACTGGGCATCGAAAAAAACTGGCCGGAAAACGGGGAGATTGATATCATGGAATTTTATCGCGATACCCTCCTGGCAAATTTTCTTTGTCGTGGCATTGATCATTCCAATGAATGGTATACTACCAAAACAGGCATGCAGGTATTGGGTGGAAAAGCATGGTCGGAAAAATTTCATACATGGCGGCTGGACTGGACCGAAGAATATGTTGCCTTGTACGTGGATGATTCCCTGCTGAACAAAGTACCTGTTAAAAATTTAGAAAATAAAGACGGCAGCGGATTTAATCCATTCAGGCAACCGCATTATATGCTGCTGAATGTGGCGGTAGGCGGCGACAATGGCGGCGATCCTTCGCAAACAAAATTTCCCCGGCGGATGGAGGTGGATTACGTGAGGGTTTGGCAAAAGGAGTAACTCCCGAAGTCTTCCTGCGCCGCTTCACACTCTCCTCAACCGCTCCACCGCTTTTTCCAGGGTTTCTTCTTTTTTGCAAAAGCAGAAACGCAGCACTTTATTATCAACAGGGTTTTGATAAAAAGCGGAAACAGGTATGGAAGCTACGCCATATTCCTTCGTAATGCGGATGGCAAGATCTTTTTCTGATTCATCGCTGAAATGTTCGTAGCTGCCCAATATAAAATAGCTGCCGAAGGAGGGATGCATCCTGAATCTTGTCGCCTTCATCAGCTCCAGGAAATAATCGCGCTTCTGTTGCACGAAAGCGCCAAGCTGTTCATACTGCTCCCTTTGCTCCAGGAAGCTGGCGAGCGCTACCTGCTTGGGGCTATCCACCGAAAAACAATTGAATTGGTGCACTTTCCTGAACTCCGCCATGGCAGCGGCAGGCGCCACACAATAGCCGATCTTCCAGCCGGTGCAATGGTATATTTTCCCGAATGAAAAACATACGAAACTCCTTTCCAGCAGGTCGGGATAGCGCAACATGCTGCGGTGCGGCTCACCATCAAAAATTACATGCTCATACACTTCGTCACTCAATATCCATATATCGCTATCCTTTACTATCTGCCTCAGCTCACAGATATCTTCTTCCCGCAAAACAGCGCCGGTAGGGTTATGAGGCGAATTAAGCATGATCATGCGCGTGCGTGGACTAACGGCATTGCGTACCGCTTGCCAGTCAATTGTATAACCGGGATATTGCAACGGGATCAGCACAGGCCTGGCTCCATTGATCACTATATTGGGTACATAACTATCATACCCGGGTTGAAAAACGATCACTTCATCACCCGGCTGCAGCACGGTGGTGAGCGCGGTGTAAATAGCATAGGTGCCCCCGGGAGTAACCGTAATTTCCGTACCGGGATCAACAGTAGCATTATACAACGTTCCTATTTTCTCCGCCAGCGTTTCGCGTAACGGGATATACCCATTCATATGCACATACTGGTTAAAGCCTTTGCGCATAGCTTCGCTTACCCGCGCTATCAGCTCTTCATTCATCTGGAAATCAGGGAATCCCTGTCCAAGGTTTACGGCATTGTATGTTGCCGCCAGGGAACTCATTACAGTAAAAATAGTAGTACCTACTTCCGGTAACTTTGATACAATATCCCGCATTAAATGGTTTGGTTTTTGAATAAGTAAAATTATTGGTTCGTTCATTACCGTTTAAAACTTTTCGAACCTTCAGGAATTTATTTTATAACATTTTAAACTGAATATATGAAACGTTCAGCTACAGCCGTATGGAACGGCTCAGGAAAAGAAGGCAAAGGCATATTAAGCACACAAAGCGGAGTGCTGGAAAAAACACAATATTCTTTCGGGTCGAGGTTTGAAAGCGGCATTGGTACCAACCCAGAAGAATTGATAGCCGCGGCGCATGCGGGCTGTTTTAGCATGAAACTGAGCTTTGTGCTGCAGGAAGCAGGATTTACCGCCGATGAAATCTATACCAACTGTGTGATCACTTTCGAGAACGGGGCCATTGTTTCTTCTCACCTGGAGCTGAAAGCTACTATACCCAGAATTAGCAAAGAAAAATTTGATGCTGCCGCAGCAGATGCCAAAACCAATTGCCCGATCAGCAAATTGCTGAATACCGACATTACACTCGATGCAACGCTTGCGTAATAAAATACCCTGAATGGGGCTTAATTTGAATAGCCACCGAACAAATGAAGGGGTTCTAAAACCTGCCCGGTAATCCCCTCAATGTACATCTGCCGGTATTACTGCCCTTTTCTTAAATTTTTGCAGGTATACCAGCGGAATACAGCACAGCACAAACACCCCTACCAGCAGGTAAATATTATCGTATGTTACCAGCATGGTTTGTTTGGTTATTGCGCCTTCCATTGCCCTGTTTGCCATTTGCTCCGCATCGAACGCGCTGAACCCTTTGCTCATAAAACCCTGTAAGTATGCCTGCTTTCTTTCTAAAAAAGGTGTATTATAGTTATTGATATTTTCCAGCAGGATATTCCTGTTTTTACCACCGTTAACATGAATAAGCGTGGTAAGAATAGCTACGCCAAACGAGCCGCCCAGTTGCCGCATCATATTATTTAAACCTGCTCCCTGCCCGATATCTTTACCATGCAGATCCTGTATACCTAATGTAGTAAGCGGTACAAACAAGATGCTCATTCCCAATCCGCGGATGATCAGCGGCCAAAAGAAATCGCCGGTACCGGAATCTAATGTGGAAGATGCCAGCATCCAGCTAAACACAAAAAACAGTATAAAGCCCCCCGTTGCAAGAATTTGTGCCGGCACTCCCTTCTTGAGCATCATGCCCACAAAGGGCATCATGCATATGGTGGCTACCCCCCCGGGAAACATCAGCTCACCTGTTTGCTGTGCCGTAAAGCCTAAAAGATTTTGACAAAAAACCGGGAACGTGAACATTGAGCCATACAACGCAAAGCCTAACGCAAACGAAGTGAATATACCAATGGTAAAGCTCCGGTATTTAAGAATACGGAAATTCACTACCGGGTGATCTGTGCTCAGCTCTCTCCATATAAAAGCAATGGCAGACAGGATGGTGGCAACGGTAAGCACAGCAATATACGGCGTGGCAAACCAGTCTTCTGTTTCTCCTTTTTCTAACACCACCTGCAGGCTGCCAACGCCTATTGCCAGCAGTAATATCCCCCACCAGTCAACCGGCTGCCCTTTACCATATTTTGGAGATTCTTTTACAAAGGTGGTTACCAAAAAAGCAGCCAATGCACCAACCGGTATATTCACATAAAATATATAAGGCCAGCTTTTATTGTCTACAATAAAACCGCCGATCGTAGGTCCTACGGTAGGTCCAAATACAGCCCCCAATCCAAACAAGGCCGTTGCCATACCCACTTCTTCGCGTGGCCAGGTTTCGAGTAAAATTGCCTGGGCGGTAGATAGCAATCCGCCGCCGGCCAACCCCTGCAATATCCTGAAAGCCACTAATTCTTCAAGGCTTGTTGAATTTCCGCAAAGTATTGATGCGAGCGTAAACACTATAATGGATGTTAAAAAATAATTCTTCCTGCCAAAACGATCGCCTAACCAGCCCGACATGGGAAGCACAATTACATTTGCAACAGCATAACCCGTAACCAGCCAGCCCGCATCTTCGAGCGTTGCACCCAGGTTACCCATAATATCGGGCAGCGCCACATTCACTATCGTGGTATCAATCAGCTCCAGCAGCGATGCCATGATCACCGTAAGGGTTATGATCCACTTTCTTAAACCATGCTCGGCCATTGTATATCAATTTGACGTATAAATGTTTTAATTGAGCTTTGAGCTGTCAGCCTCACGCTTACCACTTATCACTTGCCCCCTACTTCGTGTGCACCACCACTTTAACGCTCATGCCCGGGCGAAGCTGTGCAACAAAATCAGGGGCGGCATTGAGCTTTATTCTTACCGGAACGCGCTGCACCACTTTTACAAAGTTACCGGTGGCGTTATCCGGGGGAAGCAGTGAAAACTTAGCGCCTGTTGCTCCTGCTAATGATTCCACTGTTCCCTGCACCGGACTATGCTTATACGCATCAACCTGTATATCTACTTTTTCACCAACCTTTAAGTGTTCCAGTTGTGTTTCCTTAAAATTGGCGGTGATGTATATGCCATTATCGTTCACAATAGAAAGCAGCGATTGCCCTGCCTGCACCAGTTGTCCTAACTGAACATTCCTTTTTGAAGCAATGCCATCCGCCGGCGCCGTAATAACGGTATAGGATAATTGCAGTTTTGCAAAATCAACATCAGACTGGTGCGGCGCTATATTGGTTTCGGTAGCATCTGCCTGTTGCTTATTGGTATTTACTCTTGTATGAATTACCGGTACCTGTGTTTGTGCCGCCAGCAAAGCCGCTTCCGCAGATTCCTTTTCCGCCTTCATCGCATCAAACTGCGCCTTGGTAATAGCATGGTCATCGTACAGGTTTTTATACCGGTTATAATCTTCTGTTGCTTTCCATACCCTTACTTTGGCAGCCTGCACATTTGCCTGTGCTGTAGCAATATTCGATTTTGTTTCTGCTATGGCATAGCGGGCAACATTTACAGATTGTTTTACGGATGCAAGCGCCGCTTCTGCCTGGTTCAATTTTATTATATAATCACGGTCATCCAGTATTACCAGCGTATCGCCAGCTTTTACAACCTGGTTATCTTTAAAGCGGATCTCCTTTACATAACCCTGTACCCTGCTGATAACAGGGCTGATGTCGGCATCAACCTGGGCATTGTCTGTTTCTTCATGACTTTGCGAATAAAAATATTCTTTAAGCGTAATAATTAACGCAACTACCAGCACAAGACCCAGCAGAACAGGGAAAATTATTTTTTTACCTTTTGGCTTTTTATGATTATTACTCATATAATAGTTTTTATACTTTGCGTTGTTGTTAATTATGGTTGAATATGACCAGTTGATTTCAGTAGTGCATAATACGCAGCAGTTGCATCAGACTTTGCCAGCTCAAGATTGATGCGCGACTGATATAATAATGTCTGTGCATCTATCCTGTCGGTAGTAGTAGCGAGATTGTTTTGAAATTTAGATTCTGTTATCCGCTCGTTTTCCGCAGCCTGCACAATAGCCTCCTGTAATACGGTGATTTTTTCCAGCGCCTGCTTATATTGTATGTAGCTTTTGTATACTTCTGTTCGTACCTGGTCTTTAATGATCTCATTTTGGTCTGCCACTTCCTGCTTCTGAATTTTAGCCTCTGTAAGCTTATTTTTATTTTTATATAAGGTTGATATATCCCAGCCCACATTTACACCTATCATAAATGGCGCGAGGTAGGCCCCGTTTTTAGGAATAATATCTTTTGAAGGATTGATATAATACAGGTTGCCTCCAACACCTACTGTAGGAAGCTTTTCATCTTTTACTTTCCGGATATTGATATCAGATATTTTATCCTGGTACTTTAATCCAGTAAGCTCTTTCCTGTCTTTCAATGCGCGGGCAAGATAATCTTCAAAGCTGTCGTTCATATCCAGCTTATAGCTTACATCCTGCTCTTCAATTACGGTGTTTTCGGGCAGGCCCAGCATTATATCAAGGTTATAGTTTACAATTTTGCGGTTATTTTCCAGCTCGATCGCCGATAATTTCATATTCGATTTTTCCAGCTCAAAGCGCAACACATCGTTCCTTGTAGCTAAACCCTGGCTTTCAAATTTTTTAATTTCCTGCAGTTTGCTTTCAATATCCGAAAGGTTTTGCGCCAGTATTTTTTGATTTTGCTTCAGCTTATAATAATTGATATAAGCGTTGATGATGTTGAAAACGATCTCTTCCTTATCAGCTTCGGCATCCAGCTTGCTTACTTCTATCACCAGCTCTGCCGACTTCCTGGCATAGCGGAATTGATTGCCCGAAAACACCGGCTGACTGATGCTGAGCGTTGCCATATAAACACTATTGTCAAAAGGCAAAGTGAGCTTTTTAGGCTCACTGCCATCGGAAGAGGGCATGTAAAAGCTTCTTGCAAGCATTAATGCATGACTGTATCCCGCGCTTATTTTGGCAGATGGCAAAGAAGCGTCCTTTGCCTGCTCCAGTGCCGAACCGGCTTTGTCAATTGCATGGTTTGCCAATGTTAACTGCTTACTGTTCTGCAAGCCCATGGTTACCGCCTCCTGCAGGGAAAGAGTTCGGTTCTGGGCATAAGAGGTAATGGCCGTCGTAAGGAGCATTACGATGCCTGCATATTTTTTCATGCTTTTGGTTGTTATTGAAAAATGCTATTCGTGGTGATTAAAACTTAAATGAGCGCGAAGCAATTGTTTAAGATGTGTTTTCAATTTGGGTATCAGTTTTTTATTGTACAGCTCTTCGTTGCTTTTTTCAATATTGAATATCCTGTAATAAAGCGCCTTTGATGATGTTACCTGTGTAATAGTGCCCATAATGCTGGCTACGGTCAATTCCATATCCACCTTACCGAAAACCTTTTTCTTTTGACCGTCAATAATTATTTTTTTTATCTGCTCCAGGTTCATGAATTTAATATCCGCCATCATTCCCTTAATTTCGTCTGACTGCATGGTAGGCAAATGCGTTGTAACTATACAATGGAACCTGGAGTTGTTAAATATCTTGTCTACATACAGGTCAATCAGCTTATCAATTTTTTCAAAAGGAGTGAGGCTCTCATCTTTTGCCAGCTCCTCTATAATACCGCGCGTATACCCGGCCCGGTGCTCTATCAGGGATGCCAGCAGCTTTTCCTTCGACCCGAAGTAATAGGAAATCATTGCAAGGTTAACATTGGCATGACCAGCGATATCCCTCACCGACGTGCCGTCGAACCCTTTTTCTGCAAAAAGAATTTCCGCTGAATCAAGTATATGAGCCCTTTTGTCTGACATTTTATAATGACGGCACAAAGTTAAACAATTGTTTAATTTAAACAAACGTTTAACCCCGGTATTGAGTTAATGATTTGTTATCCGGAATTTGTGGTACACCTCGGGAATTTGACGATAAAACCATATTTTTAGATCCATAACCTGATAAGAATGCGTACAAAACTTTTACTGCTTTTTTGCCTGCTATGCTCATCCGTGGTTTCTCACGCGCAGAAAGTTACAGGCTGCGGATTTAAAGTACCGCCCCGTTCCCTCCGTTCAAACTTCAGCTCCGTTTATGAAGCAAAGGATATACTGAACAATATGCTGCTGGCCATTAGCTGGAAAGAAAACTTCAACATCAGGGAACAAAATGGTATTCAAAACGCTTACGCCACTATTATAAACCGCGCCCGGTGGATCGTATACGACAATGATTTTCTTGAAAATCTTGATAGCTATACCGCTACCAAATGGGCGTCTATCAGTGTGCTGGCGCATGAAGTAGGGCATCATTACTACAATCATGTAGTTAGCAGCAGCGGAAGCACTCCGCCTAAAGAAATTGAAGCCGATGCTTTTTCGGGGTATGTGCTGGCAAAGCTCGGCGCTACCCTGCAGGAATCTATAGCGGCTATGCAGGCCATCGCTTCCGATAAAGCCAGCAGCAGCCACCCCGGAAAAAACGACCGGGTAAATGCTATTACCCGCGGCTGGAACGAAGTGAAAGGAAACCAGGGAAATACAACGCCCTCCAACCCCCGGCCTACCATTCCTGAAAATACAGGTAATGTACCCACTATCCCTTCTCCGCCTCCCGCTCCTGTACCGGGCAACACACAAACCGATCCTAATGCTGATCCAAGCTGGATATGGCTTACCATTCAAAGCAACAAAACTGAAACAGTGCTGTTAAGTGACGACGGGCGGAATTTTCAGCAGGCGGAAATTAAAGCAGGACAGCCTTTTGTTTTTAAGTTTGAGATATACAATTACGGCTGGCTGCGGCTAAAATATTTTAACGGGTACCGCACGTACAAGCTGATGCACGGCAAAGACTACAGCATCCTGTGGAACAGGCGCCGCGGCAACTGGACACTGGTGGAAGTGGGAGAGTAAGGGAGGCAGGTTGCAAGTTGCAGGTTTCAGGTTGTTTGGTTTGTAGTTTGAAGTACTTGCAACCAGTAACCCTAAAATAAATAATCAACAGCCGGCAACCGGATTACAGCAGCTCTGCTTCATATCTTTTATCATCCTGCCCAACAATAAGCGTTTTACCTTTTTCAACAATCGGGCGTTTGATCAGTGTGGTATGCTCCTTCATGAGCTTAACCGCTCCGGACTGGCTGTTTGCGCGTGCTTGTTCTGTGTTTGATAAATTACGCCAGGTAGTGCTTTTCTTATTGAGTATTTTTTCAAGGCCTTCCCTTTTTATCCATTCATTCAGTTTGTCATCTTCTATACCCGAAACACGGTAATCGTGAAACTGAAAGCCGATCTCCTTCTTCTTTAGCCATGCCATTGCTTTTTTAGTAGCGTCGCAGGTTGGTATTCCGTACAGGATCATGTAAAAAGTTTTCGCAAAAGTACCTGTTTAATAGAAACCGTATCTTTCAACTTTAATTATATTATGCGAACTTATTTCCCGTATACCATATTTCCGCTTGGAGATACCGCGCTTACCGTAGATTTCGGCAATTGTATTGACCAGGATCTCAGTGCGCATGTAATGGGTATTTTTAAATACCTGCAATCCCACCCTCTGAACGGGTTTATTGAATGTGTGCCGGCCTATAGCTCGCTTACTGTATTCTATAACCCCGGCGTGCTTAAAAAGGAAATAAGAAATAATGAAACGATAAGTGAAATTGCCCGGGAAAAAATAGAAGAGATCCTTGAAAATAAAAGCTGTGCTTTAACCAGCCAGTTCCGTACAGTTAAAGTGCCGGTATGTTACAACGATGCGCTGGCGCCGGACATCAGGCACATTACACGGGAAAAGAAAATTTCAAAACAGGAGTTGATCAGCATACATAGTACGCCTGAATACAGGGTGTATATGCTGGGCTTTCTGCCGGGTTTTGCATATATGGGTGAAATTGTTGAAAAGATAAGAATGCCAAGAAAACCCACACCACAAAGAGTACATGCCGGGAGCGTGGGCATAGCAGGTAACCAAACAGGCATCTACCCTATAAATTCTCCGGGCGGCTGGCATATCATTGGCAGAACGCCGATAAGGTTATATGAGAAAAAGGACAATGATAATTTCAGCACATTCTTTCAGCCGGGAGATATTGTACAATTTTATTCAATAAGCCGAGATGAATTTGAAAATTATTAAAGCAGGCATCTGCGATAGTATACAAGACGGGGGCAGGCATGGATTTCAGTATATGGGCATTAATCCCGGCGGCGCAATTGATATGTTTTCCATGCGTACAGTTAATTTGCTCGCAGGCAATCCCGAATATGCCCCTGTAATTGAAATGAGCTTTCCTGCAGCGTCTGTTTTTTTTGATGCACCTGCCATTATAGCTATAGGCGGCGCAGATTTTTCTGCAACACTCAACGGAAATCCTGTACCGTCATTCCACCCTGTTTTAATTGGCGCTAATTCAACATTGAAGTTTGAGCAAGGGAAAGAGGGTAGATGGTGCTATCTTGCCGTGAACGGAAATATGGGTGCGGAGAAATGGCTGGGCAGCTATTCTACCCATACAAAAATTGAAGCCGGCGGCTGGCGCGGAAGGTTACTGAAAAAGGGCGATATCATTCCTTTCACCAACCTTACCGGCGTGCAAAGCATGGCTGATAAAAAACATGAAGTGCTGAAATGGAAGGCTGTTCCCTTTTATGATGACGCGCTGCCGAATGAAATTTATGTATTGACGGGAAATGAATGGGATTATATAAGCGATGACGGCAAACGTATTTTTGGACAGGAAGCATTTTCCGTAAGCCGTACTTCAGATAGGATGGGATATACCCTGGATGGACCAGCCATATCAACCGCCACACAATGCGAGCTTATTTCTTCGGTTGTTGACTATGGTACTATTCAATTATTACCCGGTGGGCAGATGATCGTTCTGATGGCCGGCCATCAAACAACAGGTGGTTATCCGCGTATCGCTCATGTTATTAAAGCACATCGCACAAAGATTGCGCAATTGAAAGAGGATAAGCCATTATGCTTCAGGATAACTGATATACAAACTGCGGAACAATTATTTTTGAAACAGGAACATCATCTTACCATACTTAAAAATGGCTGCTCAATGATGTGGAGTGATTATTTAAAAAAGCAATGTATGTCAACGTGAAAGGTAAAACGATAAACGTGAAAGGCTCACTTTTCACAACGAAAAATAAAATTATTATTTACACAACAGTAGTTCCTGAAGTTATACGAAAAGCCAATGCCAACCATTGATTTGAATTGCGATATGGGTGAAGGTATGAGCACTGATGCAGCCATCATGCCCTATATCAGTTCGGCTAATATAGCCTGCGGGTATCATGCGGGCAATGAAGATACTATCAAAAAAACGATAGCGCTTTGCCTGAAATATAATGTAGCCATCGGCGCTCATCCCGGTTTTGCCGATAAAAAAAATTTTGGAAGAGTTGCCATAAAGCTGAGCGAAACGGAGCTGTACGATTTGTTTCATTCACAAATTTTACTGGTAAAAGATATTGCAATGAAAATGGGAGCGCTATTACATCACGTAAAACCACACGGCGCATTATACAATATGGCCGCTACTGATAGCGTATATGCAAAAATCATTGTAAAGGCTGCTAAAGATGCAGATGCCAATCTTATTTTTTACGGGCTTGGTAATTCATATATGATTGAAGAAGCAGCAACATTGCATATTAAAGCCGCCAGCGAAGTGTTTGCAGACAGAACCTACCAGGATGATGGCACGCTTACGCCGAGAAGCCGGGATAATGCTTTAATAACAGATATAAATATCGCTGTTGAGCAGGCAGTACAATTAATAACCGGGAACAAAGTCAATACAGTTTCCGGCAAAACTATTCCTGTAAAAGCAGATACCATTTGTGTTCATGGTGATGGGACGCATGCTGCAAGCTTTGCAAGAACTATTTATGAAACATTGCAAAAAGAAAATATAAAAATTGAAACTATTTAGATCTCCGGCTACAGGCGGTGCTTTAACGGGCGCCGCATTCCTTATGGCTACCTCAGCGATCGGCCCGGGGTTTCTTACGCAAACGGCTAAGTTCACGGAGGAGCTGTCAGCCAACTTTGGTTTTATCATCCTGATTTCTGTTTTGCTTGATATAGGTGTTCAGTTAAATATATGGCGCATCGTTACCGCAAGCAACCAACGCGCCCAGGATCTTGCCAATAATTTATTACCCGGGCTTGGCTATTTTCTTGCTTTGCTGATAGCATTGGGTGGCATTGTATTTAATGTGGGAAATATGGCAGGTTGCGGTTTAGGCCTGGAAGTTTTGACGGGAATGAATACACAAGCCGGGGCGGTAATAAGTTGTGTATTTGCGTTATTGATTTTCTGGTCTAAAGATGCGAGCAAAGTAGTTGATACGATTGTGAAGCTGCTTGGGCTTTTGATGATAGGGCTTACCATATACATTGCTTTTGTTTCCCGGCCGCCGCTTGCAGAAGCGATCCATAAAACATTTTTGCCGGATACAATTGAGGTAATGAAAATTGTAACGCTGGTTGGCGGAACCGTTGGCGGATATATTTCTTTTGCGGGCGCACATCGTTTGCTCGATGCAGGCGTAAGCGGCAGATCAGCCATTAAAGATGTTAGCAAAAGCGCGGTGAGCGGCATTCTTGTTACCTCGTTAATGCGGTTTATATTATTTCTTGCGGCACTGGGTGTGGTTTGGCATGGTGCAACACTGGGTAACCAAAACCCAGCAGGAGAAGTGTTCAGGATTGCAGCCGGAAGAGCCGGGTATTTATTTTTCGGCATTGTATTATGGTGTGCCGCCATCACTTCTGTAATCGGGGCATCATATACATCTGTTTCATTCTGGAAAACATTTCACCCCGCCATTGCAAAGCATGAAAAAATTATTATCAGTTTTTTTATTGTCTGCTCAACCCTGGTTTTTATGGTGTCCGGCAACCCGGTAACATTATTGATTTTGGCGGGAGCTTTTAACGGAATAATTCTTCCGGTTGCATTAGCCGTTATATTGATAGTAGCAGCAAAACCACAGCTTCTTAATCAATATAAGCATCCGTTGTGGTTACAGGTTACCGGCTGGTTAATTGTTGCGATCATGACCTGGATGAGCTGGGCAACGATCAGAAATAATATGGGGGAGTTGCTATAGTATGGCACACGGAATACACAGATTATACTGACGGGCGCGGATAATATCCGTATGTTTCCGTTTCATCCGAATATTCCTTGCGCTATTCTTCGGTTCAGGTAATACCGTTAAATATGCAGCCATGTTTTTGTCGCTTTCTTTTTCCTTCTTCCCTTCCATATTAAAAAATCTGTAATGGTATAGCTATATCACTCTCTTTCAGGCAAATATTCTAAAAGCAAAGAGTACCTGCTTTTGACAGATACTCTTTTGCTAAAAACATATTGATTATTTTAACCGGTTAACATGGTATACCCAGGAAACACCACTATCAATTTCCGCGCCTTTTTTTACAGTGTTGGTTGCAGGGTCATACTCATATACATACCATTTTGAATCGGAAGTTTTGAAAACATCATACAATTTCCCGTCTTCAACAAAATTCATTGTTGTTCTTGGTATAGCGTCGGTAAGGATCCTTAAATCTGCTACAATTTTTTGCTGGCTGGGGTTTATTACAAACGGACTGATGTAAGCTCTTCCTTCACCCAATAATTGTATCTGGCTTGATCCGTTCTGAAAAATATTATAATCACCTAAATTGAAAAAATAACCCGGATCTATTTCTGTTTCGCCGCTTTTAATCCTTATCAGGCCATATTTGCTGCTCAGGTTTTGAGTTAAGAGATAAAGGTCTCCGTTATCGTCAACAAACGAAGTAGAATTAACCTGCCAGTGACCTGCTACTTTACCACCCCTTGTATCTTTTAATAGTTTGCCATTTTCCATGCCGGGATAATCACATACATATATAAAGGCGGTATCTATTACATCGTTATAATTAATATTGCTTCTGAACTTGTAACCAAAAAATACTTTATCGTTACGAATGGTCATGCTTGTTGGCACCATGTATAAATCATCCGGCTCACCATTAGCCTGCTTTACAGTATAATCCAGAAATGGAAGTTTTGCGATCAGCGTTTTATTCATGGTCATAGTATTTGTATTCATAAAGTAAATAGGTTGCTCCAACACATTTTCTTCAGTATTTTCTTTACCTGAAGTAGCTGTAAAAACCAACTCATCATCACTGCTCAGGTTAGCTGCAACTTTTCCTATATAGAATGTGGAGCTGAAAGCATAATTGTTTACTTCAGAAAATCTTCCGGCATCAGTTATTTCGTATTGACTGAAGCGGGTTCCATCAGCGCTTAAGTAATAATAACCATTGTAGCAATAAGCGTATACTCCATAATAAGCCGCAGGCAGGTAACTTGTAATATCAACACCCTGGTTATTGGCAGGAGTAAGGAGTGTATCCTTCATCAGGTCGCCGGTGGTTAAAATATAAGATCCATCGGTAGCAGTTACCCACAATCCATATTTTCGTTCTGCCGGTGTTTCCGGTGTTACAGTATCTTCCGGTGAATGTTTACAGGAAGTAAAAAATAAACCTGACATCAATCCAACAGTAAGCCAGGTTTTCAAAAATCCATTTGTCTTCATTTTACTTGATATTAATTGTTTAAAATTTTATTTTGGAGCAGATTCGGAAATCGGTATTAATGGTTACATAATTGATACTCTTAGCTTCAGGTAAAATGCCCTGCCCGGCTTTTGCAAACGGAAATTATCATAAACCCGCTCGTTAGTAAGATTGCGTGCCTCACCTGATATATTATATTTGTTCCGCTTCCAGGAATAACTGATGATAACGCTTTGCACCATCTGCGAAGGGATATGGTCTTTACTTGCCAGTGTGCCGAGGTGCGCCCAGCTCAGGTAAAACCAATGTGTATACTGGTAAAGCCAGCTTAACTGTATACGGCTCCCTTTACCCAGCCAGTCATTTTTTGCTAAAGTCAGATCCGTATTTCCATATACCCAGGGGCGATTGGGTAGTTGGCTTTTGTATGTAAGACTAACCTGTTGATTGGTATCATCAGTATACTTCTGATTGTCCACCGCTTTGTCATAACTGCCATTTAAAGTAAGCGCAATCAAATCTTTGTAGCCATATTTTATTTCTGCTTCAAAGCCATATAAGTTAACGCCCGGTACATTATAGAATTGAAAAAGCGATCCATCTGATTGCGTTACTATCCTTGTATTGATAAAGTTTGCCGCTCTTCTGTAAAAAACAGAAGCATCGAGATTGAGAAAATGATTTACTTTGATAAATGTATTGTAATATCCTCCAACGTTCAGGTTATCGCTACGTTCCGGCTGTATATCCCAATTGGCCAAATAGTTTTGTCCATCGCCAAAAATAGCTGTCATACCAGGCATATTATATGCCCGCTCCAACGAAAATTTAACGCCTGCATCTTTTGCAAATCTGTAGCGCAATGCCAGGTTGCCACTATAGTAATTCCAGAAATTATTGTAGCTTTTTATTTCCCCGCTAACAACTGTATTATTATTTCCAAACACACGCTCGTCAACCTGTTTGTAAGTATCCATTCCATAATATTTAACAGAGAGCATGCTTATCAACCGCTTCTTCAGCCACTGTCCCTGCCACGACAGCCCTGCTATATGCCTGCCAAGACGATTAGGAAGCCCGTTCACATCACGGTTCTCTACCAGGTCGTAACTACGTTGCCTGCTTGTATTGAAATTATAGTTCAGGTTAAGGCTTTGTGTTCTTTCTTCATTGAAATCATAATTAAAATTTGTTCTGGCCAGGTAGTTGTTATTATTATAACGCATGTGAACAGGCTCGTTCGGCTCACTGTTTAATGTATTTGATATCCACTTGCCCGACCAATCATAATTATGCAGCGCGGTATCTCTCACATGTCGTATTTCATTAGAATAACTGGCAAATACGTCTGCATATAATCCTTTAATCAAAAAATTATTTTTTACATAAGTAAGTGTAGGCATTATATAATTACTCTCAGACCAATTGCCCCCTCTTACCGTATTAACAGTGGCTCCTAATTGATTTTCTTTTTTATTCTGGGAATATGTGAGTCCTGCAAAAAAACGATCGGCCCATTTACGGTTTTGAGCACCAACTTCTACCTGCCCCATTGCAGACTCGTACCTGTCGTAAAACCGTCTCGCTTTTTCTATGGGTATGTACCTGTTGTTTTCTGTAGTTTCCAGTATCACATTATATTTCTCCTCTGTATACATAGTATAGTTATTGTCTGACAGGTTATAAAAGCCGTTTACTTTTACAGACAATCCGTTTTTAGGATGGGCAAATGTGCTTACTAATGAAGCCTGGTGTGTATTAAAAGAACCATAGCTGTAGCTGAGATCAATAAATCTGCGGTTACGTCTTTTAGTTATAATGTTCACCGCACCGCCAAGCGCATCAGACCCAAGGAATGCGGGCACAACTCCTTTATATATTTCTACCCGATCAACCAGGTTAACCGGAATATTATTAAGCGTCATGGAGCTTCCGAAGTTGTCCATTGGTATACCATCAATATAAATTTTTGCATCCAGCCCGTTTATGCGGAATACAAAATCGCTACCCATGCCGCCACTCTCGCGAACGGTAATACCCGTGGTACGGCGAATCACCTGGTTAATATTGGCAGCTTCGTTACTATGTTTGTTGAGATCAATGACATTAACATTAAAACCGGAGCGTTTAATATCCTCTACTTTTGTTTGATTAACCGTTTTACCATACACTACTATCTCCGATAATTTGCCGCGGTCTTCTTTGAGCTTGAAATCATGTGTAACATTGGCGTTATCTCCAATTGTTATCCATTTTTCCTGGGCAACATAGCCCAGCATACTTATTTTTAAAAGAAGTTTTCCCGGAGCTGATTTTTCCAGCTTATAGAAACCTTCGTCATCGGTAACGGTTCCCCGGGTGCTGCCATCAATTATAACAGAAGCTCCTGCTATAGCCCTGCCGAACGGGTCCCGGATATACCCGGAAATAGTGATGTGTCCGGGCTTCTGAGCGAAAAGGAATATGTTGAACAGGCATAGTAATGCCGTCAGCAAAACTTTATTAATTTGCATTGCTTTTTTATTCAGTATTAAAGCGCCCCTTTCAGGGGTGGGTGCATTGTTAGCCGCAATGCACCCTTTTAATTTTTGTTTATACTATCAACTGCCCGCAGGCAATTGTTTTTCTATATTATTTAACTGTTGGGCCAACTGCCGGATTTTTTCATCAGGAGGGATCAGTTTCAATTTATCTTTTTCCACCCAAAGAAATTGTTGCCCGACACTGCATACATCGCCTTTTAAATATATTGCCAGGTAATCCACTTCTTTTTTACATAAAAAGTCTTTGGTGATGGTTTCTTCGTCTCTGCAGTTTTGCGCAAATCGCAAAACTATATCGTTTGCACCAACGTTCCGGATCATTACAGCATTACAAAAATTAACCTCTCCGGCAACCTTCCCTTTCGCCGGCGAAGAAAATTTTACCTCAGTATTTGGCAAAGCAGTAATTAATAAATCCCCCACATCTTTCCTCATAACATTCATAACATCCGTATTGCTAAGAAGCACCTGCACAGGTTGCTTTGCTTTGTCAAATATTACATTATATCCCAGTGTTGAAAAGCATACTAATATTCCCGCAGCAACAGTATATTTTACAATAGCCCTTCTGCTCAGCCGGAACAATCCCGCGGGTCTTTTCAGTTGAACATCCTGTTGCACCAGGCGTTCCAATGGCATCCATATAGATTCTTTTAATGATTGTTCATCCTTAACTTCTTCAGTATCGGCATTATCTTCCGCGTCAGATACCATCCAGGCTTCCACCTGTTCAATTTCATACGGAGTGCATCGTCCGTGGTAATATTTTTCTAATAATCCGGGTGTGATCTGCATAGTTGCATAGTTTATTTTTATTATAGTAGCGCAACCCGCAAAAATTCCTGGTGTAATTGAAAAAAAAATTTTTAAAGAAGGAAAATCATACTTCGTAAAGCTGTGCGATTTTTTGCTGCAATATTTCTTTGGCACTCGATAAGTGATAGGACACTGTTTTTTCCGAAATGCAGAGCCTGTCTGCAATTTCCCGGTTTCGCAAACCTTCCTCCCGGCTCATATTATATACCTGCCTGCGCTGATGAGACAAATTGCTGACCATTGTTTCAAGATGAAAAGAAAGTTCATTAAATGCAACATCCTGTTCGGTTGCAGAGATGGAAACAGAAGAAGAGTGTATTAACTGTTGTTTATTTTGCTCCTGTATTGCCTTCCTCTGAAAATACTCACACACTTTATTTTTTGCGGCACGCACAAGATAATGTTCAATATTGCCCCTTATTCTTATTTTATCGCGATTCTCCCAGAGGGAACGATAAATATCCTGTACCATGTCCTTAGCCTTATCTTCATCTACAACCTGCCGAAGACAAATGAGGTACAGTTTTTTCCAATAACAATTAAACAAGTTAGTAAAATTGGCCTCATCAATAACCTGATAAGAAATGCGATCTCCTTCTTCCATTTGTATCTTTATATAATATAGCTATATGAATAGCTCCAAAAATATCGGGATCATCAATAAGTTTAGTCATGGAAATATCAATTTACTCATTGCGTAAAAAAAACACCGGATTTCGAAAAGCAGGCCGGTTGCAGGTAAAGCAACAGTTTACCACTTTTCTTCACCGCTGATATTCGGATTACCCGATCTGAATTTTTTCCTGCTTTCCAATTTCTCCACCTGTCGCTCAATAATCAATGCAGCAATAATATCAGCGGCATCTTTCTCCCCGGCTTCATTCAATAATTTTTTCAAACGATGCTCATTAATATCAATGCGATATAAAAGTTGGGTAAGCTGTGAAAAATCATGCCGGATAAGATCATTAACCCTCGCCGCAATAAGCGCCTTTATTTTATCTTCAGTAACGCTTTCATTCAGTTGAAGGCTTAACTCATTTTGCAGGATCTGTATCAGTTCCTTTTCCATAACATTAAAATTTCTCCATCACTCCCAACCCGAATAATGCGTAATCATATTTTACCGGGTCATCGGGACAGAGTTGCTTCAACCGTTCCGTTAATTCCAGCGCTGCCAGCCAGTCTGTTTGTGTGCGCGATACCAGGTTAAACCTTTTTGCAACCCTGGCCACATGCACATCTATCGGGCAGATTAATTGCGATGGTACTATTTGCTTCCATAAGCCAAAATCAACACCCGCTTTATCCTTTCGCACCATCCACCGCAAAAACATATTCAGTCTTTTACAGGTAGATTTTCTGTCGGGTGTAGCAATATGCTTTTGTGTTCTTTTAGGCGCATCCTCCAGCGAAAAAAAGTAGCTGTAAAATCCCCGCAGCGCGTTACCGGTATTTTCATCCTCTTCCAGCATGCCCTTTGTAAAAGCTGTTTCCAACGATGGGGAGTGGCTGTAATGATGATGCAAAAATTCAATAAAATACAGGATATCTGTAGCGTTAAAGGTACGGTGCTTAAACGATGTTAATTTTTTTAAACCCGACGATGAGGGAGACAGGCAAAATTCATAAGGCGCGTTGTCCATCCATTGCATCAGCTCCCTGCTTTTATTGATAATGGTAGTGCGGTTACCCCATGCCAGTATAGCGGCAAAAAAACCGGCTATTTCAATATCCTGCTTTTTTACAAACGCGTGTGGTATACTAACAGGATCGCTTTTAATAAAAGAGGGCCGGTTGTATTCTTCTGTTTTCCTGTCCAGGAATTCTTTAAGATCATTTATCGCATTCATACATTCTCTATAGCCTGCTTCATGTCTGCTACCAGGTCATCTATATCTTCAATACCCACGCTTAACCGTATCAATCCGTCTGCCAGCCCGTTCGCAATACGCTCTTCCCTTGGAATAGAGGCATGTGTCATGCTGGCCGGGTGGCCTATCAGCGACTCAACCCCGCCCAACGATTCCGCGCACGCAAAAATTTTTGTAGACGACAACACTTTTTCCGCCGCGGCCACAGTATCATTTTTCAGCTCAAAGCTGATCATCCCACCAAAACCTTTCATCTGCGTTTTGGCTATTGCATGGTTCGGATGATCCAAAAACCCGCACCAATGTACTTTAGATACCAGCGGATGATCCCTGAGAAAATGAGCCATTTTTTCTCCGTTCTCGCAATGGCGCTGCATGCGCACATGCAGGGTTTTTAATCCGCGCAGCAATAAAAAGCAATCCTGTGGCCCCGGAACGGCTCCACATGCATTTTGTAAAAAATACAATTGATCGGCTATTTCTTTATTACTGGTGATCAGGCAGCCATGTACCACATCGCTATGCCCCCCTATATATTTGGTTGCCGAATGCATCACAATGTCCGCACCCAGGTCAATAGGATTTTGCAGGTAAGGCGAAGCAAAAGTATTGTCTACCGCCAGCAATGCGCCCGCCTTTTTAGCTTCGGCCGCGCATGCTTTAATATCAATAATTCTTATCAGCGGGTTCGTAGGCGTTTCAACCCATATCATTTTGGTAGCCGCCGTAACATACCTGGCAATATTCGATGCATCCTGCATATCAATAAAGCGGAATTTCAGCCCGTATCCCTCCCATATACGGCGCATTAAACGATAAGTTCCTCCATACAAATCGTTGGTGCTTATAATTTCATCGCCCGGCTGAAACAGCTTAAGGAGGGTATCGGTAGCTGCAAGCCCGCTGCCAAAGCTAATACCATACAGCCCGTTTTCGGCAGCAGCCAACGCGTTCTGCAATTGAGTGCGGGTAGGATTCTGCGTTCTTGCATACTCATATCCCTTGTGTTTGCCGGGACCATCCTGTACGTACGTGGATGTTTGATAAATGGGCGTCATGATGGCACCTGTGGAAGGATCCGGAAATACACCCGCGTGAATGAATTTTGTAGCTGGTCTCATATCTGGTATAAAATGAATTGCAAAGATGGGAAAATGAAACGAGTTTAAACTTATCATGTTATTTTCCGGAATTCCAGTTTAACAGAAGCTTAACCGGGGTGCAGTAACAAATGGCGTGGTTCTTTAAAATGCAGTACAGCTAAGCGTTTCAAGGCTGGTTATTTTTTATTTTTTTTATACGGTAACAAAAGCCAGCTCCTATTGTTATCATGATACACCCGCCTGCGTAAATTACCTTTTACGCTGTAAAGTCCAGACATACTTTTGAATCACTAATTATTTTTTCTCTTGTTAAAAAAACCATGTTATGAAAAGGTTATTTGTCTTGTCATTGTTTACACTGCTTACAGCAAGTGTATTTGCCGGCGGCCCCACCAAAGTGAATGAAAAAGTTTTAAGATCGTTTAAAGCAACTTTTACAAGCGCCGAGCAGGTAAAATGGTATGAAAACGACCAGAGTTATACTGTCCGTTTCTTCCAGGGAGATGTAAGATATATCGTTTATTATGATGCGCATGGAAATATTACCAGCTCCATGCGTTTTTATAAGCCCGCTTTACTGCCCACTCCCATCCTGAACGCTTTGCAGCATTCTTACGCAAATAAAACAGCTTTTGGCGTTACTGAAATTACTTCGGGTGAAAACACCGCCTATTTTATTAAAGCGGAAGACAACAGGTACTGGTACAGTATCCGGTTCAACGGAACCGGCGAAAGTGAGCTTTACGAAAAGCTTAAGAAACAGCCATAACAAAAGCCGGCCCTGCTTTCATTCAGGGAAGCAGGGCGCCGGTTACCAGGTATCGCCAATCCATATTATCCGCCGCATAAGCGGTAACGGGGCGCACAGGAATACCTACTTTGCTTTTTTTAAGAATGCCGGCTTCCGAAAGTTTTTTCCTGCAGGCATATATACGTTCCTGCACTGCCGGCGCCTTCATCCATTGCAGTTGCGGTGGTTCAAAGCCGGTTTTATCTTTTCGTCCTGTTACAGAAGGAGGGAGACTGTTTTTCATGGCTTCTCTCAATATCCATTTTGAATATCCGTTGCGTATTTTATACTGCGCGGGTAACGAAAAAATAAACGTTACCAGTTCATGATCCAGAAAAGGAAGCCTTAGTTCCCTGCCAAAAGCCATTGAATTGCGATCTGCATACCGCAGCAGGTCTTCCAGTCCCGATTGAAAAGCATTGTAATGCAATATATCGTGCAGCCCTTTTACAACAGGCTTAAAAAACATGTTATCGTCAAGAAATTCATTCAAAAAATCTTCCTCTATCTCGCCATCCGTATGTTCCAGTCTTCGTATTTCTTTTTTTCGAAGAAAAGAAGCGGCAACACCGGGCAGAAAAGCTGCCAGGTAGTTTTTGTAACCCCACTTTATATGAATATTGTTGCTCAGCAACCCCTTTCGCTCATTCCCGAAGCGCCTCCACGATCCTCCGCGGATCAGCTCCTGCAGGTAGTAATGAAAATATTTGGTATACCCGGCCAGGATCTCATCGGCTCCCTGCCCGTCGAGCAATACTTTTGTATTGTGCTGTTTGGCAAGCCTGCTTAACGCGAACTGCAGGTAAACGCCTGCCGAATCAAAAGGAAGCTCCTGGTGATAACACAGCTCTTCAAAATCATTTATAAAATCACCGGCGGCAGGAGATATGCTGAAGTTGGGGATATGTAAGCTGCCTGTTACCTCTTTTATGTATTTTGATTCATCTTTTTCAAAGCCGGGAAAAACTACCGAAAAGCTGTTATAATTGCCGCTGCCAGCCAGCTCCTTTACTACAGCCGCAATAGAAGCGCTGTCCAATCCCCCGCTCAGGTTGGTGCCTGCAGGAACATCGCTTCGTAACCGTCGTTTTACCGAAAGCGAAAAAAGCGACCTGAACCGGTCAATCGCCTCACCCTCCGTATACTCCTTCGCGTTAACATCCATATTCCACCATTGCTTTGTTTCAATACCGTTTTTTGCCGGGCTAAAAACCAATGAGTGAGCGGCGGGCAGCGACTGTATGCTCCTGTAAAAAGTTCTATGCTTATATACAGGCGACTGTACAGACCCCGAGGCCAGGTAATACAGCAGCACCTGCTCGTCTATACGCTTTTCTATCTTTATCGCCCATAAAGCTTTCATTTCACTGCCAAAGCACAGTGTATTGCCATCATAATGATAAAAAAAAGGCTTTTCGCCAAACCTGTCGCGGGCGGCAAATAATTGTTGCTCCTGTTCATCCCAAATGGCAAAGGCGAACATACCATCAAACAGGTTTAAACAGCTTTCTTTATAGCAGTCGTAGGCTGCCAGTATAACTTCCGTATCGGATCGTGAATGAAAAATATATCCCTTCGCCTGCAGGGTTTCTCTCAGTTCAATATAATTGTATATCTCCCCATTGTGTACGATCGTGTAACGGGCATCAGCAGCCGAAGGATAATGCATAGGTTGTGCCCCCGCGGGCGACAGATCAATAACAGCAAGGCGGCGGTGAGCAAAACCGGTAGTACCGTTTTTGTTTATCCATACAGCTTCTCCATCCGGGCCGCGATGAGCCAGCGCATCCGACATTTTTTTTAACCGTTGCGGATCAATCAATCCTGTATCGGGAGATATTATACCGGCAATGCCACACATGAATAAAAGTTATGTAGTATATACGGTTAACTCAGGTATTTGCCTACTATGGGTACTCTTCTGCCCACACCAAACGCCTTGGAGCTTACCCTTATTATAGGACAAAACTGGTTGCGTTTGTACTCGTTGCTGTTTACCAGCTTTAGTATACGTGTTACTAATGCGGGTGTTACGCCCATTGCTATGATCTCTTTAGGACCCTGCCGTCTTTCAATATACTGGTATAATACTTTATCCAGTATATCGTATTCAGGCAGGCTGTCGCTGTCCTTTTGATTGGGACGCAATTCCGCGGAAGGCGCTTTTGTGATGATATTTCCCGGAATGATCTCCTTTTCACGGTTGATATACCTCGCTAATGCGTATACCTGCATTTTATACACATCGCCCAATACGCTCAGTCCACCCGCCATGTCGCCGTACAAAGTGCCGTAGCCTGTTGCCAGCTCGCTTTTGTTGGAAGTATTGAGCAATATATATCCAAACTTATTAGCTATCGCCATCAGCAGGTTACCTCTTGAGCGGCTTTGTATATTTTCTTCGGCAAGGCTGAACGGCAGATCTTTAAATACAGGTTTTAATGTATCAAGAAAAGAATCGTATACATTTTTAATGGGAATGATATCGTAAGGATTGCCTAATGTTTCGCTCAGTTGCACCGCATCGTTTACCGAATGATCTGATGAAAAGGGAGAAGGCATTAATATGGCGCGAACATTTTCAGTCCCCAACGCTTCACAAGCCAGTGCAAGCGTTACAGCGCTGTCTATACCGCCGCTGCTGCCCAGTATAGCTTTGGTAAAGCCCATTTTGCTGAAATAGTCTTTAATGCCCAGCACCAATGCTTCATGTATTTGCCTGATGTTATTTTCAGCAGTGAGAAACCCGATGATCTTATCAGGATTACTTACCTTAGAAACCCGCATTTCCTTATCGGTAAGGCCCGAAGCAACAGCAGGCTGACGTTCTACATCCTTTACCTGCCGGCTGCTGTTTTTTGCCGGTATATCTATGATGCAAAAATCTTCTTCAAAGTATTTCATCTCTTTCAGCAGGTTGCCATCAGCATCATAGGCAAGACTACCACCGTCGAATACAATCTCCGTTTGCGATCCTACCGCGTTGCAATACAGCAGCGGCAGCCCGTATTTTAACACGTTGGCGCGTGCCACTTCTTTACGGTCTTCGTCGTGATCGTAGTCGAAGGGGGATGCTGAAATATTGATCATGATATCCGGCTGCTGTTGCGCCAGTATATCCATAGGGCAAACCCTGTACAAAGGATTATCGCCCAGGTTCCAGATATCTTCGCATATCGTAAGAGCTATACGATGTTCTTTAAACGTAATTACATTCCATTCGAACGCGGGTTCAAAATACCGGTATTCATCAAAAACATCGTAGGTGGGCAGCAATGTTTTTTGGGCAATTCCTGTTACTTCACCATTATATAAAAACCAGGCGGCATTAAAAAGGTCTTTGCCCAGCTTAGCCGGGTTTCTTTGCGGGGCGCCGATAATAATGGCAATGCCGGTCGCTTCTTCTTTTATCTTTTCTACCGATGCATAACACTGGTTAATAAAATCTTCAAATTCCAAGAAATCGCGGGGAGGATAACCGCATACACTTAATTCGGAAAAAACAACCAGGTCCGCCTTCTGTGCCTTTGCCTTTTGTATTGCTGCTATTATTTTATGAGTATTGCTTTCAAAATTGCCTATATGGTAGTTTTGCTGGGCCAGTGCTATTTTCATGCTCCAAAATTAAGGCTTAGCAGATATACTATTTTTTATTGCTGTTATTGCTGTGCCAAAAGGGTCGCCCGTTTTGTTATTCGTTGTAACTTTGCCTTATTAATTTACATTTATTATGAAGCGGGCATTTGTAAGGTTAGTTTGCATGGGAGTATTGCTGGTATGTACGATCAACCTGGCCGCGCAGTGCTCTATCTGTACAAAAACGGCTCAGCAAATGGGTGAAGCCCCCGCTAAAGCGCTCAATACAGGAATTCTTTACCTGGCGCTTGTTCCTTTTGCAGCTATGGGGGTTATCATGTATCGCTGGTGGAAAAGCCACAGAAGCTAAGCTCCCCGCTGCTATTTCAACGGGATTATACGTTTTGATAATACTGTTTACCGGTTCAGGGATATTTCTTTCGTATACCTTTGCTCAAATTCAGCATTATGCCCATTGATTTTAATGAGTTGCTTACAGTAGTTTTTACACTGTTTGCTGTAATTGATATTATTGGCTCTATTCCCATCCTCATCTCCATACAACAAAAATCGGGTCCTATTAAGGAATTAAGGGCCACTGTTATTTCGGGGGCACTCATGATCGTTTTTTTATATGCCGGGGAAGGGTTTTTACACATTTTAGGGCTGGATGTAAGATCTTTTGCCGTAGGTGGTTCTATAGTGATTTTCATCCTGGGACTGGAAATGGTGCTGGGGATGGAGTTTTTTAAGAGCGAAAAAGACGTGAAAGCCGCTACGCTGGTTCCTATTGCTTTTCCTTTAATAGCCGGTTCGGGAACGCTTACCACCATTATTTCCCTCAAAGCGAACTACGGGCAAACTACCCTGCTGGCCGCCATTATTATCAACCTGGTCATCATATTTGTGGTGCTGAAATCGCTGGGACTGATAGCCAGGCTGCTGGGTAATGCCGGTTTAATTGCCGTACGTAAATTTTTTGGCGTAATATTGCTCGCCATTGCAGTAAAAATATTTGCCAGCAATGCACCGGGATTAATTTGAAAATTAAACAATTTGAAGATTTGAAAATGCATTTTCAAATTAGTTCATTTTCAAATTTTGAAATTCCACAAGGCCTCGCAGTACAATGCCCGCCCGTACCGGACGGAACGTTCGGGCGGGGATAGTATGATCCCGGCCTACGGTTGGAACGAAGCTCCGGATACCCGTTCGACTGGCGCCAGTCGGGCGGGCAGGTTCGATTCCTATGAAAATGAATAATTCAGGTTGGCGTCCCGAATGATAACTCAGGACCTCCGCCTTACATAAGGCCTCGTAGTACAATGGATAGTATAAGAGTTTCCGAAGCTCCAGATACAGGTTCGATTCCTGTCGAGGCTACACTACCCCACCAATCATCATCCTCAGCGGCCTGGGCGAAAGCTGTAATACCAAAACAAAAGTGCGTATGATCAATCCCGAAAATGCGATCCGGAAAAGAAAGACGGCCGGCATTCTATTACCCGTTGCCGTGCTCGTTGGTTTTATCCTGTTATGGTTCATTGTGTCCTATACCAACCTGTTCCCTGCATATGCCTTACCCTCTCCTGCTTCGGTAGTAAAAAGCTTTAAAGAAGAATTTCAGGCGGGACGCCTGGTAAACGATATAATCGCGTCGTTATGGAGGGTAGCTGTAGGCTTTGTTTTGTCCGCCGCATTGGGTATTCCCTTAGGTTTGTGGCTGGGACAGCATGTGTATGCCCGCAAGGCTTTTGTGCCCATGCTGAATTTTTTCCGATTCCTGTCGCCACTAGCCTGGATCCCTTTTGCCATACTATGGTTCCATATTGGCGATAAGCCGGCCATCTTCCTGATATTTATGGCAACTTTTTTCCCGCTGGCACTGGCTACCATGTCGGCAGTGGCTACCATACCCAGCATTTATTTCAGGGTAGCAAAAGAGTATAATTATACCGGTTGGGATCTGCTGACGAAAGTTACTTTTCCCTCCGTTTTACCGCAGGTAATAACGGCGTTGCGTGTAAGCTACGGAATTTCGTGGGTAGTAATTGTGGCGGCAGAAATGGTAGGATGCCAGGATGGACTGGGCTATGGCATATGGGAAGCCCGCAATGGATTGCGGCTGGACTCGGCCGTATGTTATATGATAGTAATTGGCGTGCTGGGCATGGGAATTGACAGGTTGCTGGCCCAATTAACTAAACTTCCAAATGTAAGATGGGGATATGAACGATAAAAAAGAAGCGAGCCTGGTATTGCAAAATGTATCGCACAGCTACGGCGCTACTGCTGTATTAAAAGAATTAACCCTGCAGGTGAATGCAGGAGAAGTGGTTGTTTTGGTGGGCCCTTCCGGCTGTGGAAAAACAACTATACTCAACCTGTTGTCTGGTTATATACAACCCTCATCGGGCACCGTACATAAAACAGGCATTATACGAACAGTATACCAGCAGGATGGGCTTTTTCCCTGGCTTACCGTGTCGGAGAATATAGATATGGGCTTACAACCCATTGGCAATACCACGCAACGTACAAAAGAAAGAAAGGAACTGGTTGAATTAATTCACCTGGAAGGGTTTGAAAACCACTATCCCCACGAATTATCGGGAGGAATGAGGCAGCGGGTAGAGCTGGCAAGAGCACTGGCGGGGCGATCGGATATATTACTGATGGATGAGCCTTTTTCGGCTTTGGACTACCAGACGAGATTGCGGATGCGTTTGGAACTGGTGAGAATATTAAAGCAACGGCCGCGTACCGTTGTTTTTGTAACGCATGATATTGAAGAAGCGGCACAACTGGCAGACCGGGTGTTGGTATTATCGAATCGCCCGGCAACCATATGCAGGGAACTGGTGATAGGTACAGCCCGCCCGAGGGATCTTACAAGCGGCACCGTTATTGAAACCATGAAGGAGATATTACAGGCATTGGGATTACCGCAATAACACACGTACGCTTTAAAAAAATAATTGAACTACATTTGAACTTCAGGAAAAACCGATAGTGATGAAATTTACTTTCAGCAAGCTGATACTGGGCGTGGTGGTGGTGCTAACCACCCTGGGCCTGTTGCGCTATAAGCCGTGGAGAAAAAGCAAGGTTGTAAGCAGCAGGGATGTGATACATGAAGGCGTAAATAAAAAAGCTACCCGGGAGCTAACGGTGGGCTATTTACCGGTTACCTGCCATCTTACCTGTCCGGTTACGGATTTTGCCTCTAAAACCACTCAAACCAATACCAATTTCAATTCAAGGGTATTTACCGATTTTCCTACCGTAGTAAGCGCGCTGGAAGCCAAACAGGTACAGGCGACTTTTATGATAGTACCCCTGGCCATGAAACTCCGGGAACAGGGCGTTCCCGTTAAGATCTGCTACCTGGGGCACAGGGATGGAACAGAGGTAATAGTGGCAAAAAACAGCAAAGCGAGAAGCCTGAAAGACCTGAAGGGAAAGAAGATGGCAATACCCAGCTTATACAGCAACCAGCATTTTGTGATCCATAAGCTGATGGAAGACTTTGGTATGCAGCCCAACGATCTTGAATTTATAATATTACCTCCTCCGGATATGCCTACATCCCTGGCTTCGGGAGCTATAGACGCCTATATTGTGGGAGAGCCCTTTTGCGCCAAAGCTGAGCTGGACGGAATAGGAAGGGTTTTATATTACGCCCGCGATATTTGGCCTAACTTTATTTCGTGCGCGTTGGTGGTGCACGAAGACCTGATACAGCAAAACCCGGGTGTGGTGGAAGACCTGGTAAGGGGTATAGCGGAGTCGGGCGCATGGGCCGAAACCCACAGGGAAGAAGCCGCTAAATTAGCGGCGCCGTATTTCAGGCAGGATCAAAAAGTGCTGAACTATGTGCTGACCGCTGACCCCAAAAGAGTAAGTTACCTGGAACTTACACCTACTGATAAAGACCTGCAGCAAATACAGGATCAGGGATTAAAGTTAAAGCTGCTGACAAAAAACATCCCTATGAACGAGCTGATAGATCGCAAATTTGTACCGCAGGTAATAACGCCCGCACCCATTGATGAAGCATGGATACCGGATCCTTCAACCATTAAAAAACAATAATGCCACACCAGCAATGGGGTAACAGTATAAGCCAACATTAACATTTGCAATAAATCACATTTTTTCATCTACTAAAGCTCAACAACTATGGCCGCTATTCAAAATGACAAACTGGTTATTACCAACCAGAAAATAATTAAAGACAACCAGGGTACCATTCTTAAAAACCAGGGTATAATTAAAACAAGCCAAAGCGCTATTCTCACCAATCAAAAAACAATCATCAGCAACCAGAAAAACATAATTAAAAACCAGAAAATGTTAAGCCAGATCCTTAAAAATCAGCAAACCATACTCAAACTATTAAAAAAGTAAAGCAGCAACGCTGATCATTATTCCTGAACATCCAAAACCCCGGTCCTTTTTATTTATTTTCTATTAAAGCCAGCCGGTTGAGTATTTCCAGCATCCCCCCGTGGTCTACCAGGTTAAGCGTGCCTCTTTTGCCCTTAAACAACCCGTTGGATTGCAGATTATTTTTCAGTTCTGCATCAATGCAGGTTTTAAAAGTATTGATATAAAAGGGATCGCTATCGTGCTTTAACAAATGCTGGTAGGCTCTTAATAACACCGCGTTAAACCAGTAACTGTCACGCAAGGTACCGCTGCCCCAGAAATAGTTGCAGGCGGACTTAGCTGAAACCAGGGCTTCCTGCAAATATTTTTTATTCCCGGTAATCCCGTAAAGGTAAAGGGCAGACTGCATCATGGTGCCGGTATTATAAGAGTATCTCCTTTGATCCACCTTACGCGAAGGATATTCAATATTATCGAGGTACAAGCCCTGTGGATCACGCAGGTTTTTATTCACCCAGTCATAGAGCAAAATGGCGGTGTCCAGGAACCCTTTTTCGCCGGTGGCTTTATATAACTGCAGAGCCAGTATTATACCGGGTCCATTGGAGCAGGTATTTTTAGTGGGCTTTCCTTCTTCCCAATACAATCCGCCCCCACCTACGGTATCCCAGGCTGTCATCATAAAATCATAAATGCCCCGGCTCAGCGATAAATACTCCGGATTTTTATTATCTGCCCAGGCATCCATCATGGCAATGCCAACCCACTGGTTATCGTCATAAAAGCGGTCGCCACCCCCCAGCGGGGGAGGATACGATGCATAGCCGGCACGGGGAGGGCGATCGTCGTAATATTTTTTTATGATGGTGAGCGTCTTATCCAACAGCCCGTTTTCCTTTCGCAAAGCCTGCTCTTCGCGGTCGGCCTGTATTAGCGCGCATAGCGGCCACAGGTACGATACCGCTTTGTCATTAGGCCTTCTTTCGGCATGTTCCCTGTAATAGCCGGAATCGGGCATATAAAAATACCGGTCAATAGCTGCACGAAGGTTCGTACCGGATGCATCGTATTTGCTTTGCGCCGATGCCTGCACAAAAAGGAAACAACTGGTAACGGCAATGGTTACCAGTTGAAAAAAAATGTTCCTCATATGTTCTTAAAATAACTCGTTTTTGTTTAACAGGGCAGCGGCTTCGATCAGCATGGCGCCGCTTAGCTGAATGGTTAAATCGGTTTCGTTCCCGGGTTTGTTTTTCCAGTAGGAGCCAAACAATACCTGTTGCTTGTTAGTACCGTTAAACCATAACCACTCTGCATTGTGCTTTACAAAATAAATAAACCTTTGCCGGTAGGAATCCGGCAGATCAGGATGCAGGATCAACTGTGTAAAGTAACGGATAAATATACCCTTAAATAACCCTCCATCACCTCCGCCCTCATCTCTCAGCAACCTGTCGGTGGAATTGGTATAGGTATTATCCGAAAGTGTATAGCCGGCTGCTTTAATTGCATCGTTCAGGTACATCGTGTTTTTCGTGGCATTATACAATTCCAGCGCCGCACCAATAAATACACCCTGGTTGTAAGTAAACTTCCAGTTATCCAGCGCGCCATTGTTCTCCCTGTTAATGCCATCATACACCAGTCCGCTGCCCGGTTCATACAAATTGTTCTTTAACCAGTCATATATCTTTTGCGCCCATTGCAGATCATCTGCACTGTTGGAGTGCTGGTACAACCTGGCGGCCAAAATAACTGCCGGTGCATTGGCGGGGGTATTTTTATAATAGGGTTGCGCTTTGCGCCAACTGATACCGCCACCCACCGTTTCATTCCATCCGCCTTTAATGTCTGTCCACAGCTCATCGGCTACTGCTTTAAAAGCCGCATTACCGGTTACATCGTAGGCTCTTAAAGTGGCCAGGGCAATCCATTGCATATCATCGTAAAACTCGTTGATATAAGTGTTACCGTTTTTTACTTTCACACCGGTCAGCCAATCCGTCATCAGGTCGGTATATTTCGATGAAGGTTTTCTTAGCTGCGCGTCCAGCACTACATCCAGGGCATGTGCCTGTGGCCAGTAATGGAACTCAGGATCGTTGACATTGTTCTTATTAAAATATTTATCCTGCACATTCCAGAACAAGGTTGTTACAGCCGTTGCCGCGCTATCCGCCGCGGCATCCCAGCTTACATTGTATTTCTGCAAGGCAGACTGGCTGCTGCCGATCACCACGTCGTCATAATTTTTGGTGCAGCCCGTAACCATTACTCCGGCAACTATTATAATTAATTTTACATTCATGTTTTGCATTTTAACTATCTAACCACTACCTGGTGTGTATACGGAGCATCAGCTCCCATAATAACGGTAAAGTCCGAAGGTGCACCGTCAACCTGTGTTTTAAACTTGAAACAATAGTTCCATTGGTCATTGTTGTTAATGGGAAACATCTGCCAGAAGCTTTCAGCAGTATTATCGTCCGGGCGGGAGTTGTCTGCATTCGAGCTGCCCCACCATTCTTCCTTATCGGTAGTACCATCGCTGGTGGTAAATTTGAACTTATAACGTTCATCCCGGCCCCAACTTTCCTGCTTAAAATCTATTTTGGCATTTTCTGCTGTAAAACGGCTGTTGCCGGCATAAGGCAGCTCAAACTTGGTGGTATTATCAGGAGCAAACCACAATTCAACTTTCTTAATTTCGGTAAACTCTACGGCTATATTATTAAAGTCGAGCCGTATGCGGTATACTTTGGCAGCGCCGCTAACTTCTGTACTGCCATCCAGGCGTATAACATTCCCGTCTATATAATAACTTACAGGCGTTCCGGTAGTACGGTCTACAAAGTGGTAACTGCCTTCTTGTAAGGAAGTATATACTTCAAATACGCCATTGGCTGTTTGTTTCAGGTGGATAGCATCAGCAAGCGTTTCTCCTCCTTCGGTAGCAGAACCGGTAAGAAAGAGGTCAGTAGGAATTTCAGCAAAACCCGCCGGGCGCTCTACTTCAATGGTACGTACTACAGGAGACTGTTTGGTGTTAATACTCCTGGAAGAAAACACGGTCCATTTTAATTTGCCGGTTTCCAGTGATCCGATACCTGCCAGGTTAGCAATAGTATTTAATACCTTATGTGAAATGGTGGCTTTGTTATATAAGCCGTTGTTATCGGAAACCATTTTATAAGCCGGGCTGTTAAAATCACCCCCTTCTGCTATAAAAGCTACCTCATATAATACCACGCCGCCATCTTCGGCCCTGGCCTGTTCCCATTCAAATTCTACACTTGCAGAAGTGGTAGGTAACAGCTTTACAAACTTGTTGTCTTCCGGAATGAAAAAGTTCTCAACAGTTGTAACTGCGGTGTGATCCAGCTTTTTTTCTTTATTACAGGAAGCCAGTAACAGGATGATAGCTGCCAGGAAAATGTTGAATATATGTTTCATAAATAAATTGTTTTTGTTTTGATGATTACCAGCCGTTATTTTGAGTGAGGTTGGGGTTGCGATTCCTTTCGTCGCGCGGTATGGGCCATACATAATGTTTATTAGGATCGAAGCTTCTTTGATTTACACGGATATAGCCGTTATCTATAGTGGGATCACCGAACCGGGCGCCATGTATCCAGCCATTCAATACGGTTTCAGCAATACGCCAGCGACGTATATCAAAAATGCGTAAGCCTTCCATAGCAAGTTCCGATCTTCTTTCCCGGCGAATGATATTCCGTAGCTGGTCTTTGTTTAAGCTGTTGTTGAACTGCAAAGCAGCGGCATCTGTAAAACCGGCCCGTTCACGCAAAGCGCGGATCGTTTGGTTCCATATATCCGCGGTTAATTTATCATCCTCGTTCAGCGCTTCTGCATGCATCAATAAAATATCGGCATAACGGATAAGGATAAGGTTTAAACCGGAATTGAAATTACCTACCGATGTGGGATCGTAATATTTACGGAAATAATAACCGGTAGGACTGCTTACGCTGCCGGGCGCATATTCATCTACACGGCTGTCGTCGGGGTCGGTACCGGGTTTTGTGTAAATAGTGCGCGTACTGCCATTGGGCAGTTTCCATTGGGAACCATGGTATACTATTGTATGAGTGAAGCGCGGATCGCGACCGGCGTAAGGCGTTTCTTCGTCATAACCGGAGCCGGTTTCGTTAATACCCTTTCCATTCAGCATAATATAGTCATCCGCCAGCTCCTGCGTGGGAGCGAGCGCATTTAACCGCGCCCCTGCAGCTAAAGGCGCCATATCAAAAAAGTTGCTGTAGGTTCTTAGTTCCGGCACATAGCCATGATCAAAAATTACTTCTTTGCTGTATTCATTCTGGGGTAGAAATACTTCTTCATAAGTATTCAACAAGCCATATACTCCAAAATCGCCATTCAAAAATTTTTGAGTAATGGCCCCCGCTTCCGCCCATCTTCCCTCGTATAATAAAGCTCTCGCTCTTAGCGCCGCGGCGGCGCCTTTGGTGATCCTGCCCCTGTCGGCAGCCTCATATTCATTATTGGCAGGCAGCATGCCCTCAACATCCGTTAATTCATTCAATACAAAATTCACTACCTCCGCTCTTGCTGTTCTGCCAATAGTTTGCGATTCCTGTACCGAAATATCTTTGTCAAACAAAGGCACATCGCCATACCATGTATACAACTGAAAATACTGGTACGCCCGGATGAATCGCGCTTCTGCGATCATGCGGTTCCTTACATCTTCTTTTATAGCAGTTACACGGTGAATATTCTCCAGGAAGATATGTGTTGTTTTAATACAGGCATAATGTGCATTCCATTCACCACTGAACCTGCCAAGAGATGCATCGGCTAACCCGGCGGAAATGCTCATTACACCTTCATTATCGCCGCGACCGTTATAAGCATTATCGGACAGGGCCTCGTTATAAAAGAAATGATTGGAGTTGAACATGTTGGAATAAGCAGTATTCAATACCGTTTCGGCACGTTCCTGGGTAGTCCAGTAATTGGCCTCGGTAAACCTGTCGGCAGGCACGAGGTCCAGTTTTTTACAGGACACCGCCAATACCACCAGTACCAATGCAGGCAATATATTTTTCGAAAATATTTTCATGATTGTCTATTTAAAATTTACGTCTAAGCCAATACCATAAAATACCGGTGTAGGATAGGATCTTCCGCTGTTGGCACCGGCATTTTTGAGGCTGCCGTTAAATTCTGAAATTTCCGGATCCAGGAAATCCATTTTGGAAACCGTAAACAGGTTTTGCGCCACCGCGTATAAACGAAGCTTTTGCAGCCCTGCTTTCTGCACCCAGGCATTAGCAAAGTTGTACCCCAACTGGATGTTTTTCAGGCGCAGGTAAGCGGCATTAAAAAGATACACATCAGACCCCCTGCGAAAGTTGTTGGTATTAGAAGCGCTGCCATTTGACGCCAGGCGCGGGAACCTGGCATCAGGATTCAGCGGCGTCCAGTAATCAAGCTGGTGCTGGTACATTACCTGCCCGTAGTTATAGTGAAAAGGTTCCACCAGCTCGCCTCTCAGGAACATGTCTCTTTTACCAACACCCTGGAAGAACACATAAAAGTCAAAATTTTTGTAGCTGGCATTGTAGTTCAGGCCATAAGTAAACCTGGGAAAGGGATGACCGAGCACAAAACGGTCTTCATCGTTGATGATGCCGTCTTTATTGCGGTCTACAAATCTCAGGTCGCCAGGCATTACCTCTACGCCTACCGGTCGGGGATCGTTTATGACTTCATCAAGATTTTGAAAATAACCGTTTGTTTTAAGACCTATATAACTGTTGAATGGTAAGCCTTCTTTAAGTATGTACTGCATTTCATCTGCACCGCTTATTCTTTCATTGCCTTCAAAATACACTACCTTATTCCTGGAATCGCCGATATTAAATCCTGCATTGTGCTTAAAATTCCTGCTGCCGGGTAAACGATAATTTACATTCAGCTCCCAGCCCTGGTTGCGCACTTTACCTGCATTGTAATCGGAAATAGAAGCGCCGTATAAGCCCGGTATGGCCGGGGCAATGAGGATGTCGGACGTTAATTTGTCAAAATAATCAAAATTGACCTGCAGCCTGTTCTGGAAAAATGCCGCGTCTACACCCGCATTAAAGGTAGCGGCTCTTTCCCAGCGCAGGTCGGGGTTTGCGAATGTAAAGCCTGTACCCGACAGCGCCACATTGTTGAACCCGTAAGCATTGTTATAGTTAGAATAGGTAGTCTGGAACTGGTAGTTACCTACGTTCTGGTTACCTAAAATACCATAAGAAGCCCGCAGCTTTAAGGTTCCCATCCTGTCTGCATAGCCGCTCATAAAGCTTTCGTCCGAAAGCATCCAGCTTGCTGCAATGGAAGGAAAGAAACCCCACCGGTTATCGCGGTTGAATTTGGAAGACCCGTCTACACGAAAATTAGCTTCTACATAATATTTATCACTATAGTTGTATCCCAGCCTTCCGAACAAGGAATTCAGGCTGGATTCGTAAGTACCGTTTACGGAGTTGATGGTGCCGGGATCTATTACAGTACCCGTGGTAGGCGTACCCAGGTCATTATCTACATATTTCTTTTTTACTTCCGTGGTTTGATCGGTTACTGATTCGTTAGCAATGCCAACCAATGCATTGATGCGATGATTACTGATATTGGTACTGTAATCCAGCATCAACTGGGTATTTAAAAACAGGTTTTTGTTGGTACGGTCGTTGGCATTTCTATCGGGACCATATACGCCTTTGGGATAAAAATTTACCTGGCGGCGAAATTCAAACATATGGTTGGCAGTTAAGGTACCTCCTACCACACCACGTAATTTTAATCCTTTATAAATATCCAGGTCGGCGCTGATGTTCCCGAAAATATTGTCATCGTCGTATTTACGGTAGCCGCCTTGTTCCAGTATACCTAATGGATTGAATTCAGCCAGCACATCATTGGTCAGATAGCGGCCTTCTTCATCCTTTAAGCGATAATAGGTAGGTACACGGCCGGCATCTACAATTAATGTTTGGGTGGTTGAGCTGTGTTCTTTAATCTGGTTGCGGGTATATGCCAGTGTGCCTGTTAATTTCAAACGGCCGGCTTCGGTGGTTACATTGATCCGGTAGTTATAACGGTTCATTCCAAAACCCGGCCCAACAAGATTATTGCCCTGGTTTACATAACCCGCAGAAACAAGATAAGTAGTATTAGCGTTGCCTCCCGATACACTGATGTTATGATTTTGCTGCACAGCAGGCTGCAGAATCTCATCCAGGAACCAGGGCTCGCTGCCTTTTTCATAAAAGTCGCGAATTTGATCAGGCGAATAAATAGGCGCCAGTCCTGCATTTACATTTGCATCGTTACGCAGGGTAGCATTTTCATAACTTTCTACCGGTCTGTACCAAACTTTAGGTTGCTGTACTCCTACAATACCATTATAGTTTACAGCCATTCCTGCATTCTTGCGGCCTTTTTTTGTAGTGATGAGCAATACTCCGTTAGCGGAACGCGAGCCGTATATAGCCGCGCTGCCCGCATCCTTTAACACGGAAATGCTTTCAATATCAGATGGGTTCAATAAATTAAGGTCGCCGCCGGCAATACCATCAATTACCACCAACGGTTCATTATTGCCCAATGTGCTAACCCCTCGTATATTGAGTGTAGGCCGGGCGCCGGGCTCGGAGTTGGTTTGCTGAATAATAAGGTTGGGAGATGCACCCTGCAGGGATTGTGTTAAAAAGCCATTGGCCCGGCCTTCCAACGCAGCAGGCTTAATCTGGTCTACCGCGCCGGTAAGGCTGGCTTTTCGCTGTGTACCGTAGCCTACTACAACCACTTCGCTCAGCCGGTTATCGGCCGGCACCAATTTTACCAGCATATTATCAGAAACCGGAACTTCCTGTGTTTTAAATCCCACAAAACTTACCAGTAGCGTACCGTTCACAGCATTCACGGTAAGGCTAAACTCACCGGCAGCGTTGGTAATGGTGCTGATATTGGTTTCTTTCAGTGTTACAGAAGCGCCTTCAACAGGATTGCCGCTTTCATCTGTCACTTTTCCTTTAATTTCCGCAGCGGCTATGGCACCGACAGTATGTATCTTTTTTCCGGAGGGCGGTTGTGCATTCTGCGACTTCAGCAGGATATTATTGCCGGTTATCTCGAAAGCGATATCCAGCGGTTGAAAAATAGCGGATAACGCTTCCTGCAATTTGCTGTTCCTCACACGCAGGGTTACGCTCCTGTTGGGTTGCAGGTCATCGTCGGAATACACAAAATGCAACCCGGATTGCTCTTCCAGTTGTTTGATTACCCAACGCAGCTCCCGGTGTTTGCAAACAATGCTTACCCGTTTGCTTTGGTCATTTACCAACTTATCACCAGCATTGCCCTCCGCCTTCCCCGGCAGTAAAAACAATACCTGGAGTAGTAATATCATTATAAATTGCATATACCTGAAGCTATTTATAACGCATAGTACTCCAACCTTTGAACGTTGTTTACATTTCATACGCAGCTAATGTTTAATGATTAATACATATTTACTTTTCTATAATAATGGAGGTATCTGTAATCTTAAATGGGAATGGCTTGGTTTTGTTCAACATTTCCAGTATTTCCGCCTGCGAATGATTGCTGAATGTGCCCGTGTACCTGTACGCTTTGTATTCATCACTTTTAAAATATACAGGCTTACCAAAATAGCGATGCAGGGCTGTTGCTATCCGGCCCAGGCTGTCTGCCTGGAAAACGATTTTTCCTTTGGTCCAGGCCCATTCCGCTTCTTCCTTCACGGCTTCCAGCAATACCTGGTTTTCTCTTATACGGTATCGCGCTTTTTTACCCGGTAGCAGCACGATGGTTTGATCGCTGCCGGGCGTAGTAAAGGAAACTTTTCCGGTAGCAACGGCTGTTATTACTTCCCCGTCTTCGGGGTAGGCGCTCACGTTAAAGGATGTACCTAAAACTGTTACATCGCCCGAAGCCGTATGTACAATAAAAGGATGAAGCGTATCGCGGTACACTTCAAAAAAAGCTTCCCCTTTTAACGTGATCTCTCTTTTTGCGCTTTTAAATGCATTGGGATATTTCAGACTGCTGCCCGCCGCCAGCAATGCTTTTGTGCCATCAGGTAATATTACATTGGAACGAACACCCATTTTATTCTCCATCTCAACATATTCCACACCCGATAAAGCTTTTGTATTTACGAGCACCCATGTAATACCAAGCCCTATAACCAATGCTGCGGCTGCGGCTATGCGCCACCAGGCATATTTTTTTCGAGCCATACTAACAGGCTGTAAAGGGTTGTATTCTGACCCGGCGGCGTTGATCTTATTCCATGTATTTTGTAGTGCCTGCTCGGTGAAGGCGGATGCGGTGTTGGATGAGCCGTACCAGTGTCTTTTGAATTTTTCGTATGCGGCTTTCAGGGAGGCATCCTGTTGCATGGCAGCTTCCACCTGCGCTTTTTCTTCGGGTGAAGCTTCTGCCGAAAATATCCGGGCTGCCAGAAACAGGAATTGATCCTTATTCATACGACAAACGATGGTTTTGTACTATAAGGACACGATTGCGGAAAGAATTACGTACAAGCGTTCAAAAAAAATCAGGAAAAGAATAAAAGACACAGGACTATGGCGTTGCCGGCATAGGGCGCGTTGGGGTTTTCTTGTTTCTTTTCTTCTTCCGGCAATAACACTTTTCTTATTTTCTTTATGGCACGGAATAGCTGGGTTTCTACTGTACGGGGAGATATCTGCAATATTTCCGCCACTTCTTTATATTTTAGCCCATCCTCTTTTATTAATTTATATACCTGCCTGCATTGATCGGGCAGTTGTTCAACAACTTTATATAATTGAAGCTGCAGCTCACGGAACATCATATCTTCTTCGGGGTTGGTATCGGTTACCAGTATGGAAGTATTGTTCCCGGTTAATTCAACCGACCATACAGAATGCCTGCGCAGGTAATTATACGACTGGTTTTTTACGGCTACAAAAAGGAATACGCGCATTTTTTCAACGCGGGTAATTTCCTGCCGCTGCTGCCATATCCTCACAAAAACATCGGATACAATCTCTTCTGCGGCCGTCCTGGAATGTACCAGGTCCATTGCAAAATGCACCAGGTTCATATAGAAATGGCGGAAAAGATTATTAAAGGCATTTTCATTGCCCTCCGCTATCTGTTGTTGCCATGCTTGTATTTGAGTGTCGCTTGCTGCCACCATTACCACACAATCGTTAGGGTGCAAGTTAGAAAAATTAATTTGCAACAAAAACGGTACCCGCCAAATGATCTTTTTATTGGAAGAATGGCAAATTTCTTTTGAAAATAAACGAAACTTGCATTTGCCTGTTATTAAACAAATACTATGCTTATAAAAGATGTTTACTCCCCCGCGTTTTATAACCAGTTCCTTGATGTAGCTATAACGGTCATTCCTTCTATCAATAAAAAAATATTTTTCGATAAAATCTTCAACAAGGAGTTTGCCGGTAAAGAATGGAAAGAACGTATGAAGCACACAACAAAAGTGCTTCACCACTTTATGCCCGGTGATTTTTCGAAAGCCACAAAACTCATCAACCGGCTTATTACAAAGCTGAAGCAGGAAAAATTTGACGGATACGGTATTGCTTTCATGTTTTTACCCGATTACATTGAAACCTATGGACTGGATGATTTTAACAGCTCGGTAAAAGCCATGGAAAATATTACGCAGTTCATGAGTTGTGAATTTGCCGTGCGGCCTTTTATATTAAAATACAAGCAAAAAATGCTGGATCAAATGCTTGCATGGTCGCTGCATACAAGCTACCATGTAAGGCGTTTTGCCAGCGAAGGTTCGCGGCCGCGGCTGCCCTGGGGACTGGCCATCCCTGATCTTAAAAAAGATCCTTCGCCTATACTGCCCATTCTCGAAAATCTTAAAAATGATCCTTCAGAATTTGTAAGACGAAGTGTGGCCAATAACCTGAATGATATTGCCAAAGATAATCCCCGCATAGTGCTGGAAATCGCTGCCCGCTGGAAAGGCCTGAGCAAAGAGACCGACGCCATTATTAAACATGGCTCCCGAACACTGCTAAAAGCGGGGCACAGCGATATTTTAAAACATTACGGGCTGAACAGTAATGAAATATTTGTAACCGGCTTTACAATAAACAGCCCGGAAATACGAACGGGCGATGCCGTTAGCTTTTCGTATACCGTGCAAAACAGGTCTTTGCAAAAACAAACAGTACGCCTGGAATACGGCGTATACTACAACAAGGCCAACGGCCAGCTCGCTAAAAAAGTATTTAAGATCAGTGAGCGGGTATTTAATGCCGGTGAAAAAGCACGTATTCAACGAAAACAATCCTTTAGGCCTGTTACTACAAGAAAATTTTACCCGGGCACGCACAAAATTTCCATTATTGTAAACGGGGCAGAAAAGGCCATTAAACCGTTCAGGCTGTTATGCTAAACAAAGGCAAACAGTACAGCAGGTGGAATTACATACGCTACAAAGATGCGAGTGGCCGGCTGCTGAGTATATGAATAGCACCCGTTTTTCATATCCCATTTTGTGCCGGCGCTCCTTCGCAAACTGTTCATAACGGTACTACTTTACATCATATCAGTTCATTTTTTTGTCCGCTTCTCCATGTAAATAATTCCGTCAGTGTATGCAGGCTTAAAAATCCTGTGCGCACAAATACCATCTTGCCATAGGCAGCAACGGCTATCCAAATACAAGCCTGCCTTTTGACAGCTCCGTACAAAAGATATATTTACATGTTCAGCTACGGCTTCCTGAAGTTCAAACCACAAAATTATCAGAATGTAACCGGCGAAAAATAGTACTTAAGTACTATTTTTGAATGTTCCTGTGGATGTTTTATTACGTTTTTGCAAAAGACACCTGTTAAAAATCAAATCCACATACTCAAGCCGATGAAATATCCTGACTGATCTTTGTTTCCTGCCATCATTTCAAATCGCTGGCTTCAAACTACTTTCAATATGCCTAAAAAATTCCGCCCCATCCAACTGCTTACCACAATGCTCCTGCTAATATCAGTAAATGCACTTGTAAGCTGCAGGTCAAACAACCAGCTTTCTCATACTTATATGCTATACGATGAGCTGCCTCCCGGCGACTCCACTCAATGGGCAGCCATTGTTACAAAAGTTGATAAAGCCGGCTTAAAGGGAGATTTAACCGCTGAATTTGAGGCGTTGGATGAGGCTGCCGCTTTTTGCAGGGAGCATAAATATTACATCTACCTGTTCCAGGTATACAACATCTATTCTCAAAGATTGTATAGCTACGGGGAAATTGATCGGGGAGACAGGTATCTTGATTCTGCGGCATGGGTAGTTGATCACTTTAATCTTTTTCAATTAAAAGCGCAACTGAATTTAGCCTTTGCCGCAAAGCCTAAAAATATTGGTACAGACAGCGCGTTGTTTTACTATAAAGCCGCATTGCCGGATACCACATACCTGCCGGATATATACAAACGGATCCTGTATTCGAACCTTAGCAGGACTTATATTACAAAGGCTTTTTACAAAGAAGCGAAAATGTACGCTGAAAAAGCGCTGCAACTTACCCACCTTGAAACCTTTGACAACAGGCTGCTCAATGAAATCCATTTTTTTCAATATTTCTATTTGTGCGAAATGGGGTTAAAAGATACCGTGGCGGCGTTCACCATACTGAACAAGGCGTATCGAATAATGATGGACTCGCTGAATGGTAAAGGAGATGAAACGATTTACCGTTCTATGGGAGATTATTATTTTGAGAAGAATATGCCCGACAGCGCCCTGTTTTTTTACAAAGGATATGAAAAGCGCATAGCGGAAACAAGAACCGGTAAAATGCAGATCATCCCCTATATACTAAAAGCGAAAGTGTATGCCAAAATGAAGGATTACGATAAAGCGCGGGAGCTTTTAAGTATTGCGGAAAAGGAAGGAGACCCGACTGATGAGATCATTGGCAGATCAAGATTAGAGTACTATGATACTCAATATGAGCTCAATAAGCATGCGCGAAATTATGTTTCGGCGCTTTCGGCAATAGAAGCGGCACGAAAAATTGAAAACGAAATACACGCACAGGAGAAAAGCACGGAATTGGCGGCGCTGGAAGAACGGCTTACACAGGCCCGTGCGGAAGCAACCATTTCCGAGAAAGAACAAAAGATCCACCAACAGAAATTATACACTGTAAGCTTTGCTGTTACCGCCTGTTTAAGCGCGGTTATCGGCCTGCTCCTTTATCTCAACCAGCGCAGGAAAAAACTCCTGGAAACACAGCGGATCAAAGCATTGGAACAACAGACAATCATAGAAAAAACGGCATTAAAGATCCAGGCGGAAAATGAAGAGCGGAAAAGAATCGCGAAAGAGATCCACGATGATATAGGACCTGCCTTAACAACGCTTAGCATGGCCGCTAACATGATCAACACGGCAAAGGCCGGTAATGACCAACAGGTCGTATCCATCATTACACAAAACACCAAATCAATCAATAACCAGATCAACGAAATTATATGGAGCCTGAACAGCAATAACGACAACCTGCAAAGCCTGGTAGCTCATATCAGGAAGTTTGCAGTCACTTTTTTACAAACCGCCGGCATCCGGCTGAATTTCGAATCTGACCTGAACGGGAACAATCATATCCTGGAAGGATACAAAAGAAGAAACCTTTATCATTCCGTTAAGGAAGTGCTGAATAATGCGGTTAAGTACTCCAATGCCTCTCAAATAAATATGAGCATTGTGAAGGAAAGCAGCCTCTTTGCTATAAAGATCCAGGACAATGGCTGGGGACTGCCGGAAAATATCAGCTATGGCAACGGTTTGAATAATATAAAAGAGAATATTATTAAAATGAACGGAAAAGTATATTGGGAAAATAACAACGGTTTCCTGATACAAATGTCTGTTCCTTTAAGCTAAATTTTGCAAAGGCATTAAACTGTTAATAATTGTCAACCCCCGGGAAATATGATCTCGATATTTATTGTAGAAGATAATAAGAGCTTCCAAAACCTCCTGGTCCGGCTTTTTCAGCACAGTCCGGAGTTCAGCTTAACGGGGGCGGCAGACAATGGAAAAGACGCCTTGCTGCATATTCCTGCACTCCAGCCGGATGTTGTATTAATGGATATAGGATTGCCGGATATTTCAGGAGTAGAATGTATTGCCCGATTAAAGCCTCAATGTGCCGGTACAGAGTTTGTGGCTTTTACGGTTTCTGATGAAGATGAAGTAGTGTTTGAAGCATTAAAAACCGGGGCAACATCCTATCTCATGAAATCCACTCCTCCAGACGAATTGATCAAAGCGATAAAAGAAGTTCATAACGGGGGCTCTCCTATCAGCAGTGATATAGCCCGGAAGATCATTAACCGGTTTTCTGTTCAGCACGAAAAACAAACAGCTAAAAAAAAGGGATTTGGCATTTCAAAGCGGGAAGATGAAATGCTTAAATACCTGGCGGAAGGCATGACATACCAGGAAGTAGCGGACAGGATGTTCATCAGCCTCAGCACACTCAAATCGCACATATACAATACGTATGAAAAGTTACAGGTAAGCAATAAAGTGGAAGCCATTAATAAATATTTTGAAAAGTAAAGAACGTTGTAAAAGAACTAAGCTTCACTCTATCTTTGCCGGATGTATTATATAGTGCTGGGGATCCTATACCTGTTTTCTTTTTTACCATTGTGGGTTATTTACCGCGTATCCGACTTTTTTTATTTTATACTTTGCCATGTACTTGGCTACCGCCGTAAGGTGCTGATGAAGAACCTCAGCATCGCGTTTCCCGAAAAAACCGAAGCGGAAAAGAAAAAGATCATCCGGAAATTTTACAGGAACTTTACCGATACGCTCCTGGAAGCGATCAAGCTGCTGTCTATGTCGGAAAAGAGCCTGAGAAAAAGAGTACACTTCGACCCCGCTATTTTTAATGAACTGTACAATACCGGCAAAAGCTGCCAGGTACACCTGGGGCACAATTTTAACTGGGAATGGGTAAATGTAAGAGTAACCAAACAGTTGGCTTATCCCTTCCTGGTTGTATACATGCCCATTGGAAGTAAGCTGATTGACAGGCTGTTTAAACATTTCAGGGAAAAAACCGGCAGTATACTGCTACCCGCTACGGATATGCGCAATGCCATGCTTCCTTACCGCAACCGGCAATACCTGTTAGCGCTGGTAGCGGATCAAAATCCCGGGCGGCCCGATAAAGCATACTGGATAAAATTTTTTGACCGGTGGACCCCTTTTGTAACAGGTCCTGAAAAAAACGCCCGGTTCAATGATATCCCCGTTGTTTTTGCCCGATTCTCAAAACCCAGGCGGGGTTATTATGTAATTGAATCAAAGCTGGCTGCGCTTCATCCCGCCGAAATGAAAGAAGGTGAGCTTACATTGGCCTATGTAAGATACCTGGAGGAAGTAATACGCAAACAGCCCGAAATATACCTGTGGAGCCATAACCGCTGGAAGTTTGAATACACAGACGAATATGCGCCGAATAAAATAGAAGATGCTCCCGCAGGCTTTTTTGGGGGGGATAATAAAAATTAAATTTGTATCCTTCAACGGGGTCGCACGCAGCATTCTTTCAATTATAGTCCCGGCGCTTCCCTTTGTTACCTTGTTGCGGAAAAAGCTGCCGGCGCTAATTAAAAGCCCGGGGTCTTTCCTGTTTTACTGCCACGATCCGTACAACCCGTTAATAAACCTCTTAAAAAAATCCTGGCATGTTAACATGCAATCTCTCTATCTTGTAAAAAATATTGTTTATGTTGAGAATATCTGCTTTCATTATTGCAACCTGCTGTACACTTGGCGTAGCCTGTACAGCCCAAAAGAAAACCGCGGTCGCACCGGCGCCGCCTGATACCACCGTAAAAAAAACGCCGCCGGCGCCACCCAAGCCGTCTATTACCGAAAAAACAAAATCGAGCAAAAAAAGCGAGGGGCTTTTTGTTGTTTACCAGGATACGGCAACCGGAAGCGTTCAGTTGTATATCAAAAAAAACCAGTTGGGAAAAGATTTTATTTACCAGAGCTTTTCGCTGGGCGGCCCTACCATGCTTTACCTGAACCAGAACATGATACGGTCCACTTTTGTATTTAATATTACCAAAGCGTTCGACAAGCTTGAGTTCGCGCAGCAAAACACCAATCTTTACTACGACCCTGCCAATGCTGTAAGTAAAGCTGCCAATGTAGATGCGGCGCCGGCGGTATTTTATTCCGATAAAGTAGTGGCTGAAGATTCGCTGGGTTATTTAGTTACCGCCGACGGGTTGTTTTTGAGCGAGCGGCTGGACCCGGTAAAACCGCTTATTCCGCCCGGCATTCCGCCTACTGTGTATTTTAACCTGGGGATGTTAAACTCAGCAAGATCAAAATACAATTCTATCCGGTCGTATCCCGATAATACCGACATTGTGGTGGAGCTGGCATACGAAAATCCAATGCCTTTTAACCAGGGCGGGGCGGATATTACAGATGCCCGGTATAACCGGATAAAGCTGCAACATTCTTTCCTGGCAGTACCGGAAAACGATTACAGGCCCCGCCGTGATGATCCGCGTGTTGGTTATTTTGGCGCCCAGGTACAGGATCTTACCTCTGTTTCCGCTACCCCTTACAAAGATTTCATCAGCCGCTGGCACCTGGTAAAAAAAGACCCTTCGGCAGCCATTAGCGAACCTGTGGAGCCCATTGTATACTGGATAGAAAATACAACGCCGGCTGAGTACCGCCAGATCATTAAAGAAGCCGGCGAAAAATGGAATGAAGCTTTTGAAAAAGCGGGCTTTAAAAACGCGGTTGTAATGAAGATCATGCCCGATACCGCCAGTTGGGATCCGGCGGATATCCGCTACAACGTTATTCGCTGGGTAAGCAGCGCTTATCCTGCCTATGGAGCCATAGGCCCCAGCTTCTTTAACCCCCGCACCGGGCAGATACTGGGAGCGGATATTACGGTTGAATGGAAAAGCGGCGCCGGTTCTGCTAACTACGATGACCTGTTTAACGGAAGCGCCGGCGCCGCGGGATTACCCGAAGTTCAATTGCCCTGGGAAACCCATACAGACACAAACATTCCTCATGTAAGCTTTGGCAAATCGCACTTGCAGCATTGTAATATCGCGCGTGAGCTACAGGGCCAATATATTACCGGACTGACCGTGCTGGAAGCACTGGACGATAAGCCTGAAGCAGTTAAGGATTTGCATCGCGACTTCCTGGTATACCTTATTATGCACGAAATGGGACATACACTTGGACTGAACCACAATATGAAGGCAAGCCAGATGTTATCGCCGGCTGAAATAAACGATAAAAGCATTACCCAAAAAATAGGGATGATCGGTTCGGTTATGGACTATCCTTCTATAAACGTAAGCTTTGACCGCAGCAAACAGGGTGAATATTATACCACCAAGGCCGGACCTTACGATTTATGGGCCATTGAATATGGCTATACGCCTTTCGGCCCAGCCAATGAAGAAGCCGGGCTGAATAAGATACTCAGCCGCAGCACCGACCCGCACCTTACATTCGGGAATGATGCCGACGACATGCGATCACCCGGCGGCGGCATTGATCCGCGTGTTATGATCAACGATATGAGCAATGACATGATCACTTACGCCGAAGATCGCTTTAAGCTGGTGAATGCCCTTATACCCAGGCTCAGGGCAAAGTACAGCCAGCCGGGACAAAGCTACCAGTTGCTGCGCCAGCGTTATTTGATGCTCCAGAGCCAGCGTGCGCAAATGGCCAACGCGGTTAGCCGTTATATTGGCGGGGTGTATGTAGACAGGAGCTTTGCCGGCCAAAATGCGGCAGCCCGGCCTTTTATGCCGGTTTCTCCTGAGTTGCAGAAAAAGGCGCTGGCGTTGCTGAATAAATACATTTTCTCGCCCAATACGTTCAATGCAGACGCCTCGCTGTTCCCTTACCTGCAATTGCAACGCCGTGGCTTTAATTTCTTTGGATCTACTGAAGATTATAAACCACAATCAACGGTACAAAGCATCCAGTTGATGCTGCTTGCCCAACTGATGCATCCTGTAACATTACAGCGTATCAATAACAGCAGCCTTTACGGCAATACGTATACTACCGCCGACCTTACGGCAGATCTTAATAAATACTTTTTTGCGGAAGACTTAACGACCAATGTAAACCTTTACAGGATCAACCTGCAGACAGAGTATGTAAAAGGGCTCACGGCAATTGCTACCGGCATTCAACCCAGCGCTTATGATAATGCCTCTAAAGCTGCTGCGCTGGCTTCTTTAAAGAAAATAAAAGCCATGCTGGCTACCGCGGTTTCCGGCAACGAGCAAACAAAAGCGCATCGTACCAATCTCAATTTCCTTATTGATAAAGCGCTGTCTGTAAAATAAACATTTCGCATACGGCTAACGGAAGAGGAAATATGTATATCATATTTCCTCTTTTTTATTGCTATCCGCAAATGCCCAACGAAAAAAAGGGGAGTGATACCCGGGCTTATCGTGGCATAAGCATACAGCTTTTTCTTTCCATGAAAATACCATTACACGGAAACAGTTATTGCAAACAGGAACCGGCAGCTTAATTAGAAGCGGTTAGCCGCTGATGTTTGGCGGTGCTGGCAATATACATGGCAAATCCTGCCAGGGCAGTATCTTTCAACGCATTTACCAGCGCTATCTGCCTCATTACCGGATCGCCGGAATTGAGGTGGTTAGGGATGTGGATCAACAGCACAAACAAAATCAGCAAAACAGCAAGCATGTACCCGGCAATAGAAACATACCGGTTGGTTATAAAAGCGAGTGCGGCAAGGATAAACGCGATTCCTACCAGGTAAACCCAAACTATTCCTTGCGGGAGGTAAAGCGGCACATATACAAGCATGTTGTCTGGCTTTAGGAAATGCTGAATACCAAAGACAATCATGACGAGCGCCAGCAATAAAATGGCAATGCGGGAAATCGTTAGGTGTATCATAAAAAGAGCTTTAGTCGTATTAAGTTAGCTCATTTATTTAATAACCGCACATTATATTTTTCACATCCAATAAATTGGCGCTTCACCATGCGAATTATTTGCATAAAGAACAATGATTAAAGCCGGTTCATTTGCCATAGGTCTGCAGCATTTTTTTCAGATCATCCAGCGTGTTGATCTCATCCGGCTTCTTATCTTTTCTCCAGCGGTTAATACGTGGAAAACGCAATGCCACACCCGATTTGTGCCGGTTGCTGGCAGCTATTCCTTCAAATGCTATTTCAAAAACAAGCTCCGGCTTAACTGTTCTTACAGGTCCGAATTTTTCAAGTGAGTTCTTTTTTACGAAAGCATCCACCTGTGTAAACTCTTTATCTGTTAAGCCGGAGTAGGCTTTCGTAAAGCTTATCAGCCTGTCCCCGTCTTTTACGGCGAACGTATAGTCTGTATACAAGTTACTTCTGCGTCCATGCCCCTTCTGCGCATATATCATAACAGCATCAATTACCAGCGGATCTACTTTCCATTTCCACCAATCGCCCACCTTACGTCCTACCTGGTAGGCAGAAGATCTTCGCTTGAGCATAATACCTTCGGCGCCCATATTACGTGAGCCGTTCCGGATCTGCTCCAGTTGGCTCCAGGATGTGAACTCAATAACCGGGGAAATGATCAGTACAGGGTAATTGACAGCGCTTACTATTTCTTCCAGTAAAATGCGGCGCATGCTTAAGGGTTGCCCCCTTATATCGTTTCCATTGTGCTCCAGCACATCATAGGCGAAAAACGCAATAGGGGCTTCCCGTAAATTTTTCCCGGTGATATTTTTTCGACCTATGCGCGTTTGTAACAGGGCAAAGGGCAGGGGCTTATTCTCAATGCTGGGAATAATTTCCCCATCCAGCACCAACCCCTCCGGCAGCATGTTCTTTAGTGCATGATATTCAGGGAACTTTTCCGTCATCAGCTCTTCGCCCCTGCTCCACACAAAAATTTCATGATTGCGTTTAATAAGCTGTCCGCGTATGCCATCCCATTTCCATTCCGCCTGCCATTCGTCTTCGTTACCTATAGCGCTCACTTCGCCATCTATGGCATAAGCCAGGTAAAAAGGGTATGGCTTTGAATGATCGGCAGCGGAAGACTTTTCGCTCAGTAATGCTTCAAATGAAGTGGTGGCGGGGTTCCAGTTACCGCTGATGCGATGCGCTATTACACTGGGCTCCAGTTGTACTGTTTTTGCCAATGCGTTCACGATCATTTTTTGTGAAACACCGATCCTGAAATTACCTGTAAGCAGCTTATTAAAAACAAAGCGTTCGTCCTTGTCCAGTTGCATCCAGGTATCCATTACAAAGGCTTTTTTAACAGCCTCCTCTTCTTTCTCAACAGCCATCAGTGTGCCTATAACAGACGAAAGAGTGGTATCATTGCGTTCGAGGTTTGGGGGCGGCAAAAGCAAGGCAATGGTTTCTCCCAGGTCGCCTACCGTATGATAACATTCTTCAAATAACCACGCTGGCAGGTTGGCGGCTTCCATGCACCATAATTGCAAAAGGGCTGAGCTGATAACCCTTTTGGGACGTCTGCCGCTGAATAAAGCTATTACCCATACCTTATCCGGATCACCGGCCGTTGCAAAATATTCCGTCAATGCATCCAGCTTTTCGTTGGTTTTGGTACTGGCGCCTAACCGGGCGATCAGTGAAGCAAAGGTTTTCATATGTTACCTCCTGTCATTTCCTCTTCCTGCTCTTTGGAAGCAGAGGGCTTTTCCTGCTCTTCCTCCTCACCTCCGTACGCTGTTTTTACTTCTTCCGATCGTATACCGTTTTCATTTAAATAACGGCTGAAGGCAGCCTGGAAACCGTGGGTTACAAAAACTTTTTCAGCACGGGTTTCTTTTACTGCCGCCAGTAACCCTTCCCAGTCTGCATGATCGCTCAATGCAAAACCGGCATCCGCGTTCCCGCGCCTCACGTTGCCGCGCACCTGCATCCAGCCGCTGCATACGCCCACACTGTAAGGATTAAATTTTTTCATCCACGGTGTTCCGTCAGCGCCGGGAGGAGCAATGATAACCGCATTTTTAAAAGCGCTTTTGTTCGTTTCGGGCGTAATTCTCTGCACGGCGGGCAGTGCCGAACCTGCTGCCAGCAGCGCCTGGTGCACATTCCACACGGCGCCATGCACAAATATCCTGTCGGTAGTTTCCGCTATGCATTTCAAAACCCGTTGCGCCTTGCCCAGGCTGTAGGCAATGACCACGGAGGTTTTTCCAGCCTGCCGGTTCCCGCTGATCCAGCGCTGTATATCAGCAAAAATTTCCTGCTGCGGCTTCCAGCGGTAAACGGGCAATCCGAAGGTGGATTCGGAAATAAAAACATGACAACGGACCGGTTCAAACGCCCCGCTTAAGCCATCGTTTTCAATTTTATAATCACCGCTTACTACCCATACTTCACCGTTGTGCTCAACCCTTACCTGCGATGAACCGATGATATGCCCCGCCGGGTGCAGCGATACTTTTGCACTATTAATATAAACAGGCGCTCCCCATTCCGTTGTTTGTATACTTACATCTCCCAACCTGAGCTTTAAAACAGGGGCCGTTTGCGTATGACAGAGATAATGTGCATTCCCCGGGCGGGCATGGTCGCTGTGCGCATGAGTGATCACCGCTTTATTAACAGGCGCCCAGGGATCAATGTAAAAATCTCCGGCGCTGCAATAAAGCCCTTTATCTGTAAATTCTATAAGTTCCATTTTATGCCCTCGTTAAAGAAAATTACATGCCGTAAAAAAATTCTGGTTAATTTAATGGTGTCAGCAGGTTTCATTCATAAAAGCCCTTTAAAAATAATGTCATTACCCGTACAGTTACCGCTGAAAGCCATTCAGCACATCGGCATTCCCGTAACGGATATCCGAAGGTCAGAAAATTTTTACCAGTCGCTTGGTTTCTCCAATGTAATGGAGGCTGAATTTACACAGTCCGAAGGAAAAGGCACCTGTATTATGATGCAGCAGGGCGCTATTATTATTGAGCTTTACCAGTTGCCCGGAGCGCAGTTGCAGGAAGTTAAAAACAGGAAGGACGGGCATATTGATCACATTGCTTTTGACGTGAGTGATATTGATGCGACGTACAACAGCCTGTTGAAAGCAGGATTTAACATCCTGGAGCCGGCGCCTGTTTTTTTACAATTCTGGAAAAATGGCTGCAAATATTTCAATATCACGGGCCCCGATGGTGAACGGCTGGAGTTTAACCAGGTACTATAAGCGCAATCATACATATCATCCGCTCTTACCGTCGGCATCAGCAGTTTTTTTATCCTGCTTCGTCCTGGGGTGAATAAGCTCTTCCTTTGCAGGCGCATGCGGAAAACCCGGGAAATCCTGGTCAATCCTGTTATCCGGATTTTCCCGGACATCTTCTTTTTTACGAATAGGATGCGTAGCGCCTTTTTTCCTTTGAAAATATGGACGCGATCGTTTGCTGCTCATATGACCCTGTTTTAAAAATAATTACTTATAATAACGTGCCATATTCTAGAGTGCAGATATTTAAAGGAATGTAAGAGATAGCTGATAGCACTGTGAAATTTTTGCCCCGGTTTGGCTGCCGGGGAACAATGCCGGAACACCGGCATCCCGGGAAACAATGAATGATCTTTCCGATATCCCCGCTGTGCGAAGCGTCCCCGCTTCGTACGGATCTGTTGTCGTCTCCGGCGACCTATATAATATTCCCCAATTAAAACACGTATTTCAGAGACCTGTGATTTCCCCTGACATTATCCCGCTGTGCGAAGCGTCCCCGCTTCGTACGGATTTGTTGTCGTCTCCGGCGACCTATACAATATTCCCCAATTAAAACACGTATTTCAGAGACCTGTGATTTCCCCTGACACTACCAAAAATAAAACACCGTTTTTTTATACCGTTTTTTAACGGTAGCTGTCTACCGTTATTTAGCGGTACTGCTATACCGTTAAAAGACGGTTTTTTTGTGATGATGCAATATTTTTTTGAACGTCTTTGACTGATAACCAGTAACTTATATTTTTTGCCTCCATGGGGGTGACAATAGTCATGCGTTGATATTTGATAATTTATCCTTTCTTTGCCGTAAATAACCAACGGGTATCCCTTCATCCCTTTTGTTGTTATCATGAAGATCACTTTAACCATTATACTATTGCTCGCCTGCACAGGACTATATGCCCAGGATAGCCTGTCCGCAGGCGTTGTAGAGCTGCCTTCTAATTATGCTTCCCATATCAATAAAAAAATAAACGGGCTGGATAACCAGCTTACCCGGCAAAGTGAAAAGTATTTAAAAAGCCTTTCCCGCCAGGAAGAAAAATTGTTGAAAAAACTGGCAGCGGTTGATTCATCCGCGGCGGCATCCCTGCTGAAGCCGGGCAAAAAGAAATACCAACAGCTCAATAAAAAGCTCAGCACCGCCAACGGCAAAGCCGGCAAGTTGCTTCCCGGTAAATATCTTGCCGGTATGGATTCGCTGGCTACTTCGCTCAGCTTTTTAAAAGACGCGGGCAATGTAGTTTCCAGATCAAAAGACATCCGGCAGCAGCTCGGCAAATCGCTGGAGAACCTGGATATATTACAAGGTAAGTTGAACGAAGCCGAAGCCATTCAGCAGTATGTGCAGCAGCGGCAGCAACAGCTCAAACAGTTACTGGGCAACTACAGTAACCTGCCTAAAGATATCAGCAGGCATTTTGGCAAATACCAGCGTGAAGCGTTTTACTATTCGCAACAATTGAACAATTTAAAGGAAAGCCTGGACCAGCCCGATAAGCTCATTGCTAAAACACTGGCGGTACTGAAAAATATTCCTGCCTTTTCAAATTTCTGGAAAAAACATTCCATGTTAAGCCGGATGTTCCCCACGCCGGATAATTACGGCACCCCGCAGGCGCTGGCAGGCTTGCAAACCAGGGCGAATGTGCAGCAATTACTGCAACAACAGATTGGAATACCCGCTACCAACGGAACCAATGCCAATCCCGCCCAATACCTGCAGCAGCAAATACAGCAGGCGCAGGGTGAACTTTCAAAGCTAAAGGATAAACTGAACCAACTGGGTATTAACAGTGGCGGTAGCAGCAATATGACCATGCCTGAAAACTTTACGCCCAACCCTGAAAAAACGAAGTCATTTTTAAAACGGGTACAGGTGGGAGCTACGATCCAAAGCCAGCGGGCTACGAACTATTTCCCCACTACCACCGACATTGCTGTAACAGTTGCCTATAAGCCGGATGCCAAAACAAAGCTGGGTCTCGGTGTTTCCGGCAGGGCAGGCTGGGGCAATGGCTGGAAGCACATCAAACTCACCGGGGAATCTATCGGCGCACGTTTGTTTGCCGAGTGGAAGGCACCCTCCCCCTTCGGGGGAGTTGGAGGGGGCTTTTGGTTGTATGCCGGGGCGGAGCTGAACCATCACCG
>JAHBTJ010000006.1 GCA_019638595.1 Chitinophagaceae bacterium | reverse complement strand
TCCACAACAATCTTGATCTGCAGAACACATTGCACCGTATTACCATTGCCAGAGCCAACCTGCTGAATGCAAAAGGAATGATGCTTCCGGCGCTGGATGGTTTTGTTTCCGGCGCAGCCGATAAATACGGTAAGTATACCATGACCGGCGTAGGTAATTTCGATACCAACCTTTCACAAAACATCAATGAAGACCAGAAAGTAACAACCAGCCCCACACAGGATTATTTTTTAGGGCTGAAAAGTTCATGGGAAATTGATATCTGGGGAAAATTAAAAGCAAGAAAAACCGAGGCCGCTCACCGGCTGCTGGCTACGGAAAAGGGCAGGCAGTGGGTTATAACGCAACTGGTAAGCGAGGTGGCGCGCTATTACTACGAGCTGCTGGCACTTGACAATGAACTTGAGATCATACGCCGGAATATTGAACTGCAGGAACGGGGCGTTGAAATAGTAGAGGCGCAAAAGGAAGGCGGAAGAGCTAATTCGCTGGCCGTTCAGCAGTTTACCGCCCAACTGCTGCAAACCAAAGGACTGGAGCTGCAAACGGAGCTGAGCATTGTTAAGCTTGAAAGCGACCTGAATGTATTACTGGGCAGGTTCCCGGGGGGCATTCCCCGCGGAAGTTCCATCCGGCAGCAGTATGTACCGGCAGAAGTGGATGCAGGGCTTCCATCGGATCTTTTATTGAGGAGGCCCGATATACAGGAGGCAGAATTATTGCTCCAGGCATCGAAAGCGAACACTGCTGCTGCCAGGAAAGCTTTTTTACCCTCGTTTGTATTAACACCCTATATGGCTTTTAACGCGTTTAAGCTGCCTCTTTTGCTTGCCGGTGGCTCATTCACCTATGGCGCTTTGGGCGGACTTACACAACCCATTTTTAACCGGCATCAGCTAAAGAGCAATTTCAATGTTTCCAACGCGGAGCAAAACATAGCCTTCAATCATTATCAAAAAACCATTTTGCAGGCCTACCAGGAAGTAGTAAGCGGTTTAAAATCTGTGGAACAGTATAAAAAAATAGTTGAGGTAAACCAGCAGGAGGTACAAACACTAGCAGACGCGGTAAGCACTTCCAACACTTTATATATAAGCGGGTATGCCTCGTACCTGGAAGTGATCACGGCCCAAAAAGGCGTGCTGGAAGCAGAGCTTAAAAGAACCATTTCACAAAAAGATTTACAACTGTCGCTGCTGGACCTTTACCGCTCGCTGGGCGGCGGATGGCAATAGCTGCTGAGTTGGCCGGGGGGGCTGACCAAAAAGGTTGGGAACCTCAAAAAATGAAAAATATATGGCTCGCTCTGGCGGGCTATATATTTTTAAAGGAGCATGATAATTTTAAGCGGATACCAACTGCAGGAGATGCTATAGTATAGAGAAGTTAAATTTTAAGGGCTATTTTCGTTTTAAGCTGCCTTTTGAAGCCCTTTGAGGTGAACTTTCCTGAGGTTATGTGCCATGGCTACCAGGATCATTTCTGTTTTCACCTTCTTTAATCCACGTAAATGGAAGCGCCTAAAGCCCATATTATGTTTGATATCGCCAAAACAACTTTCGATCTCAATACTGCGCTGTTTTTTTAACCGGATGCCTTTTTCTGTTCCCAGATTCTGGCGGGCTTGTTGTTTATAATCTTCCAGTTTTTCATTTATTTGTATCAGGCGATTTTCACCCCTGGTAGATTTGCAACATTGCTGGTAAAAAGAACAACCCCTACAATCGGTACATTCATATGCTTTGATAACCGATTGGTAAGCTGTACGCTTATGTGTTTGTTGATGTTTGCCTTTAAAAACGAGCCGCAAGCCATTGGGGCACTCATAGCTGTCCGTTAAAGGGTCATAAGGGAAGTTGTCTTTGAGAAAGGGATTGCTTTTATAGCGTTTTGTTTGTTCTGCATGATAAATAGGGAATTTCAGGTAGTTTTCTATCTGTTTGGCTGCGAGCAGTTCATAGTTTTGCTCTGTTCCAAAGATACTATCGGCTATCACCCTGTCAGGAGCAATGGGTTGTTGCACGGCAGCCTGTTCCATATGGTCTTTGAAGCATACCCCGTCATTGGTGTTTTGATGCACGCTCACACCGGTAATAAACTGCTCTTCACTGCCAGCCAGCACATTATAAGCCGGAAGGATCTCTACTTTGTTTTTCATCATCATGGCACTGGCATCAACATCTGTTTTGTTATAACCACTGCGTTTTCCAGCCTGGCTGATCTGAGCATCGTATTTATCTATTTTGCTTTCTGCTTCCTCAAGCTGCTTTTTTATCGTTGCTGCTTTTCGTTGGGTTCTTTTATCTGTTGTTGTTTTAAGCTTTTCATTGAGCCGGGATACCTGTTCATTGATCGCCTCTTTTGTAACGGTGGACGCCTCTCCATTTTCCTCCAGGTTGCTATTGCCATACCGGCTATCCTCCTGAGTGTTCAGTTCATCTATTTGTTTAAATAATTGCCTGCATTTTTCTTCGGTATTCCCTTTATAACGTTCTGCATTTTTTTTCCAGATCATTTTGTGCCCGTTGGCATCGGCCCGAAAGGTGCTGCCATCACAGAAGTAATTTTCCATTTTAATATAGCTGTGCTCCAGCAGGAACTCCAATAGTTCCTTAAACAATACTTCTATTACCGCTTTGGCTTTGCTGCTGCGAAAATTATTGATGGTGCGGAAGTCCGGACGGCTCATCCCGCTAAGCCACATAAAATGAATATCCTGACCCAGTGCCCGGGCTATTTTACGACCCGTGTAGATTTTAACGCTATATGCATATAACAGTACTTTTAACAGCATCCGGGGATGGTAGGCGCTGGTACCACCTCCTTCATAAAGATTAATTAAATCGCTGATATCCATCCTCTCCACTACCTCATTAACTACTCGTACCAGGTGCTTTTCGCCGATCAGTTCTGTGAGTGATGGCGGTAATAATAAACTTTGTTGCTGATTATACTGCTTAAATACAACCGGGGACTTTATTTTTGCCATGTAATTTTTTGAGTGGTATCTAAAATTACACCTCAGCCCTGTTGCTTCCAAAAGAATAGGGCTGATCTTTTTGGGCAGCCCCCGAAAATTTGAAATGCGCCCTTGAAAGAGTAAAAATAAAAATTGTTTTTACGGACAAAAAACGTCTCAGCGTTTTGCCTTGCATCTGAAATTATGGTTGAAAAAGTGAGATTGGCAGGTTAATTAAACAGCCAGATGAATGGCCGCGGCAGATTGTAATGACATTATTGCGGATGAATTGAAAATCAAGTTTTTTACCAGCCTTCTTTTGTATGACAAGGGTAGCGCCGATGGCGCATAATTGAAACATTAACCGCTTTGTTTACAAACGGGTTGTGCCGATGGCACAGAAAAGAAAGCAACGAAGCCTGGAGAATGAGTGAACAGGCAACAGTGAATAATGAATGTTGTAACCTGTAAGCCGGGAACTTATAAGCTGCAACCGGCATGCTGCCGCGTAGCGGTTCCCCGTTTGTAGTAAAAATGCCGGTGGCTTTATTTGCCCCGTATGGGGCTACCCTTGCATAACAACAAAATAGCGTTCAGGCGATTGACCAAGTGGTATAGCCCATAAGTCTGCTTTTTTTACAGTAATGCATTTTAATATCATCTATATATTTTACCTGCCACAGGTTGGGTACTCGCAAGGACCTTTTTGGTCAGCCCCATAAATAATCGTATTTTTATACTATGGAAGTACGGGAACCGGCCGTTGCTTACGGCAAACAAAAATTTACCATTGAAGAATACCTTGCAATGGAAGAAGCTGCTACTGAAAAGCATGAGTATTATAAGGGCCAGATATTTGCCATGTCCGGCCCCAAAGTTCCTCACATTACCATCGCAGGAAACCTGTTTACTGAACTGGGAATAAAATTAAAAGGGAAGAAATGTAGACCATATGGAAGTGATATGCGCATACACATAGAAGCCAATACGCTTTTCACCTACCCCGATATTTCCATTATTTGCGGCGAGCCGGAAACGCTCAACAATGACAACTGGAATGTTTTAAACCCGGCAGTGATCATTGAAATACTTTCTCCCTCCACCAAAAACTACGACCGCGGCGAAAAGTTTAAGCTGTACCGAGATATACCCACACTGAAAGAATATATACTGGTTGATTCCGAAAGCATGCATATTGAAATATTCCGCCTGAATAAAATTAACCATTGGGAACTGGAGGAATATAACTCAGTGGAAGAAATGCTTTATATCAAAACCATTAATGAGAATATTTCTTTAGCGGATATTTATGTGGATGTGAAGCTGGAAAGGTAGCTCCTCTATCAGGGGTTCAGTATCTGTTTAATTTTTTGTTTTACAAGAGGAATTCTTTCTTTCAGCATTAATGGATTGATATGTGCCATCAATACTTCCTCAAGTATACCCGTTGTTATCAAACGATCTAATTCATGTATCAGAAAATTTCTGACAGAAGGATCAGCCTGTGCCGTCTCTTCCACAATGGTGGTTCTGTTATCCAGTACATAAATGATGTCTTCCATATCATGACTGGTCCTGTAATCTTTTCCCCTGTTATGAAACGCTTCAAATTTAGTGGCGAGGAAGCAGGGCGCCGAAAGTATATACACTGTTTGTTCTTCAGCATTTGCTTTCCACAGGTTTTCAAAGCCCGGTTTATACCAACGGTTCGTTGGTCCCCAGGGACCTGCTGCTGCACTCATAATATCTACAGGTATGTTTTTGTATCTGTAACTGTTGATGGTATGCCTTTCCGGGTCGGGATAAAACCCCAGCGCCAGCAATTTTTCGATGGTTTGCTGCCAGTCGTTAAGCGTCACTATATGCAATGCAATATCCACATCATCTGTGGGGCGTACCTCATCCGGAGCCGGATCGTTGGCATAGAGGCTGATAACAGCGCCGCCCACAAATACCACCTGCCGGTTTAAATGCTGCAGGGTCGCCGCTATTTCTGCTATTATGGCAATATTGATATTTCTATTCGCCAATGCCGAATTTTTTTTTCAGTATCGCCAATGCCAGCTCTTTTTCTCTTGCCCTGCCTACCCGCAAGGCATCGATCAGTACCAGCAGTTCGTATAACACAGGATCGTTCAATACAGCTTTGGGTACCGAAGGATACAGGGGCTGGATGCCATGCCCCCGCACATTACCCTCGGCATAGGGCCACACATATATTTCCGTGCTTTGTATTTGTTCTTTAAGCGGCGATGCGGAATGTGCTGTAGGCAGTCCCCGCACTACCGCACCGGGCTTTTGCGGAAAAACATAGGGTATGCCATGAGATAATAATTCAAGCAATGCGCTTTTCATAACTATTTTGCCTGTGATATCCAGTAATCCGGCATACCTGGAACGAGCCACGGAATCGCTCACTTCTGACTGGCTCATGCCCAAAGACCGGGCAGCGGATTTCTGATTCCAGCCGGTATCATTCATGCTGATGATCTTTAGCAGCAGCACGATATCCTGCGGTTTTAATTGTATCATTCCGTGTTTCATGTGCAATATCGCGTATTGCGATATGCAATATTACTGCTTATTCCGAACCTTATCAAACAAAATATCGCCCATCGCAATACGCAATATTTTTTGATTTTCAGATGTTTACAAATCTATCTATAGTCGAGGATCAAATCGTTATTGCAATATACCTACACTGAAAGAATATATACTGGTTGATTCCGAAAGCATGCATATTGAAATATTCCGCCTGAATGAGATTAACCATTGGGAACTGGAGGAATATAACTCAGTGGAAGAAATGCTTTATATCAAAATCATTAACGAGGAAATTGCTTTAGGAGATATTTACAATGGTGTACAACTGGAAAGCATATAAATTATGCGTGAGCGGGTTGAATAGGGTTACTAACCTTTTGAAGGTTGGAAACCCTGCGGTTTTTACTTATCCCGGGAAATTGTATCTTTGGTTTATGCCTGCTTCAAATATATATTGACCTTACAAAAATGCAAGCCGCACTAAAGCAGTTTTTACGTTATAAAGCTGAAAAGGCTGGCAGTAATATTATTTATGTTCAAAACGGGCAATTGATTGAAGAAAACCCAAAAACGCATAAAAAAATAGTTTTAAAATATGTTGCCAAACATAGCTAATGCCTACGCTTTACATTCTTGCAGGCCCTAATGGAGCCGGTAAAACCACTTTTTATCAAGCAGCTGTTGAAGGGGTGAATGTTGTTGAAGGTATTATCGAAAAAAGCTAACTATGAGCGATGATAAGTATGATTTCCAAAAGCTTCCCGAAGTATTCTATTATGAGTTCCTTAGTGAGGGCCCTAAGGGGGTTATTAAAAAAGTAGTTCGCTATAAACTTATAGAAGATTCGCCGGTGAGAATATTTAACCTGGGTTTTGGAGATCTGGATACTGAAACTGATAATATAAACGATAAAATTAAGAGCAATAATAAAGATCGTCAGAAAGTACTAGCAACAGTAGCTGAAACCGTAATTGATTTTACCATGCACCACCCGGATGCTTTTGTTTTTGCACAGGGAAGCACTCCATCCCGTACAAGGCTATACCAGATGGGGATTGCAGCTTTTTATAAAAAAATCTTGCTTGAATTTGAAGTAATTGGCTATGTTGGCGGGGAATGGCAAATCTTTGAAAACGGGGTTAATTACGAAGCGTTTTTAATAAAACGTAAATAATTGTATCTTTATAGAAGTAAGGATATTGTACTATGAGCAATAAGTTAATAAACAAAGATAAACTTAACAAAGCTGCGATAGAAAGTCGCGATGAGGAAAAAATGGCGAAATATGCCGGGGCTTCTTATTTCCGTGAAAAGGATAAAAAAGCAAAGAAATTTTTAAAGGATCATCCTGTTCCTGCCAAATTCCTGCAAAGATAGTTACGCATTCAACGGTATGATTATAGAATATAAACCTATAAGCTTTGCCGCCGGCATATCAGCGCTGCAAAGCTTATAGGTTTTTTAGCACTTTTAATGAAAGCCAAAGAGTTTTAGGATTGTACTTTGCGAACCAGAACAACAATTACCAAGCATTGCAAGAGCTACTTGAGAAAGTTGTTTTTCTTTATCGGTTAAAAAATCCATTTGTGAAATTTTATTGGAAACCTCTTTTACAGATCTTTTACAGTCATAATTACCATTTAAAATATTGTTTATCAAGTCTAACCCCAAGGCAACAAAAACCCTGTAAGTCGTTTTAGAGTTCCTGTCAGCTATAAGACCATCAATATATCCTTTTCCACTTGTGTAAACTGAAGCTATTGAGGTGTTTTCCGACTTCCTAAGCCCTTCCCAATATGCTGCATATCTCATAAATTTAATAGTGTCCGTATAATTCCCTCCAAAATATTTCGGGTTATATGTATAATTTATTCCGCTGTTTATTAACATAGAAACGATGAGATAAATTGACGGATGACTTTTGTTACGTTCCTGAAAAAATCTGCAAACTGCTTTGATAATTTCAGCGGTAGAAGTGATATTCTTCAAATACGCTTCCTTATAAAAATTTGACAAGTAAAACCCCGCCATTAAATCTGCATGTAGTTCTCTAAGCATCAACTCCGTTCCGTCTTTCATATTCATACCATTTTGAAACTGCAGTATATGGCCATATTCGTGGGAAAGAATTCCTTCAATTATAAAGGAATCTGACGGCAGATTATATTCCCTTACGATGCTTTTAATTCTGTTTTCAGGGAGTTCAATTTTTGTTTGAAACGTTGTTATTTCGTTTTCGCTCGAATTAAAATTAATTTTTACATCCTTTAAGTTAAATACAGAATCCAGCCTTGTTTTAATTCTGATATTGGTTTCGGATTGAGAAAACAATTCTTTATTGCATGGGAGCACAAAAACTATCAGAAGTAGAAATTTCATAACTGTATTTCCTGCCAATTTTTAAACTTTAGGTTTTCAATATTCGACTTACAGGCCTTTATTCTGTATTTGGCAATTTCTTTCAGGAGTCCGATAATGGCCTCGCCCCAGTTATACACACCAATGGTAGCGCCTCCCCGCGCTAAAATTACATCCTGGTTGAAATTGCTTGCCATTTGTGCCGATGACAGAAACTTTTCTTCAAAGGGAGCCAGAACTTTTTTGTACCCTCTTATAATACATTTACCCTGCGTAAGCAAATCCAAATCTATATTATCCAAAACTTCATCATAATTTGAGTTAAAGCTATCCTGTATCTTTTTATAGTCCTGCATTAATTTGTTTCGGGCTGAAGAGTCTATTTCTGATGATTGCTTTACACTATTTACTGATTTGTACACTTCATTTTTAAGCCGGGTCATAGCCTCTGTGAATTTTTGCGTATTCTCCTCTGCCTCTTTGTTGGCACCTGAATTATTTGTGCTTTTACAATTGGGCAATAAAAATATAAGTATACACATAAGGCATATTGAAAGTTCCCGCTTCATAAAGTTTCTTTTTATAATTTTTAGTAATAAGGTTCAACGTAGCATTGCGATTACCTAGCTATAAAGAATCATCTATTTTGTTTTTTTGAACCCTCCCATTGCCTTACAAACTAATATCCTTCACATCATCATATTTACCGCCGAAATAATCAGTAAACCCGGATGAGTCCATAAGTTTTTTTAACTCAACAATTTGTTTTCGTTCATCAAGTAATTGCATTGAGTTAACAACAACTGCTTGTTTTGATAATCTATTAATATCCTGAGATCGACGATCCTTATAATCCCAGTATTTATCATTGTCATAATTAAAATCACTTAACGCCTTTAAATCTAAACAGCAAAACTCTTCATTAGAAAATGCAATAAAGTCTTTAAACTCTAACCCTATAAATCTACTACCTTTATATATTTCATCACTTTTGTAGTATCCGATCGTTATAGGTTTCAAGACGTAAATTATGGTTTCAGATTTATCTTCAAGATTTGTAATTACTAAATTATGTTGAGTAGAATCAAAATAGCATTCCCGGATTTTTTTCAAAGTTTTTTTTGATTTGCCGGTGTAGCACAATGAATAATTGTTGTTATATGCAGTAGCAAATGACATCAGAATACGATTCACCGTATCAGAAATAAACTTTTGTTCCCGTTGCTTAAATTGATCATAAATTTTCCTACGTGCTAAAAAGGGTTCTCTCTTAGCTTCAGCGTCAAGCTTTATCTCAAGCACTTCCCTGTATTTTTCAGGGTCTGCTTTGGCTTTGTCAGTCAGGGAAAAATATTTTGAAACTTCATCAAGAAGAATGGTAATATTAGCATAGCTTAAATCAAATGCTTTATTTAAGATACCTTCATAAACCACTTTAACTGCCATGTACTGAATTTTACTATTAGTATTTCCCAGCTTGTCTATACTTTTATTCAATAAGTTTATGCTTTCGCCATAGTTCTTGTCCTCATAGGCTTTTTCCGCTTTTAAAAATAATACTCTTGCTTCATCCTCTGCTGTTTGGCCAAAAGTGGTGCTTATAAAAAAAGAGAGAAGCGAAATGGTAATGAACACTTTCATAATGTTGAATTATTATTTTTCCCAAAAATCTTTGTCTGTTATTTTGCGATCATCATTTTTGAGCAACAGCTCTTCCAAATCAATCCCGGTGAAGCGAACATTTGCCTTAATATCCTCATACACTTTTTTTGCCTGGAGCATATCTGTAAAATACCCGTAGCTGTTGATCGTTATATCATTCAGGCCCAGCACGGCTAATTTGTGTTTCAGTTTTTTTTCCAGGTCCACAAAGGCCGGCCATGAATTATCTGAATATTTTTGAAGGCTTAAGGGGTCAAACAGGTATGCTTTATCATCAAAGTCTTTTCTTGCCCAGCATACATAATAGATCGTGTTTATTTTTTCAGTTACAGAAACAGGTTTTTTTAATATGCCGGTTTTATATATGCCTGCAATGTTTTGATTGATCATGGTATTTTGTCTTTCCCTTTCTATAGCCGCATCAATTTCTCTTTGTTTTTCAATCCTCGCCAGTTCCCGCTTCTCCTGCTCGGCTTCCCGCTCCTGCCGTCGAGCTTCTTGTTGTTCTTGTATAGCGTTGCCAATAATGTTTCCCAAAGCCTGTCCTGCTTCTATTCTTTGATTTCTTTGCTGCTTAATCATATCTATATCGTTTATTGCTTTGTTATAATTATCAACAGCCTGCTGATCGCGCATACGGTTTTGCTCCTGTTGCGCCTGCCTGGCAGCAATGTCTGCGTCCTGTTTTTGCCGGGCTGCCTGCTGTGATCTTTCCTGTCGCGCAGCCTTGTTTATTGCATCTTCACGTTCCTTTCTTTTACGTTCTTCATCTGCAATGCTCTGGGCTTCTTTGGCTGCTTTTTCCTTTTCTGCTATGCGCTCTTCTTCACTACGGTTTTGTACCGTTATGTTTTCTATTTTAATACTTTTTACTCTATTCCCTTTTATGTTGCATTCCTCTTTTTCAATCCATTCTTCCATATATTCACCATCAATTGCACTATGTCCTTGTTCTAAACCTCCGGGCTTAATCACCACTCCGGGCGATTTTTCACGACGTATAATATTGCCGCATGTCAGTTCTATCACCGCCGTAAACTTTACCTCAAGCTTATCCGCCGATACATTCCTTACATTAAAAGATATTCGCTGGCCTCCAAGCATAGCTTCGTCTTGTTTAACTATTTGAACACAGGCGCCAAATTGAAACCCTTTAGCAGTTCCAAGCGAGAGATATTGAAATCCACTGCCACATTGAGCTATACTATCAGCACAGAAAAATACCACCAGAACTAAGCATGTAAAATTTCTCATAAAACGGAAGCGCTAATATTATTAACTAATTTTTACCTCCACAGCAAAACAACTATTACCCCCGCACACCAACCCCCGAAGATTGAGCACCCTGCCTTTTTGGGGGCAAAAATTTTCCCTTCTGCTTTTTTTCCAACAAAGAAATAATTGCTTTTTGCTTTTCTTCATCCGACATGGATGCAAACTCCGGCGAATGCTTAAACCGGCGTATGTGTTTAAGTTCGGGGCAATTGAAAACGCCCTGGTCGGAGCAATAAGGGCCTATCGTTTTGCTGTGATCTAACCCAAACAGATCCACGGTTTTTCCCCTTGCCCGCAACTTCTGCAACTCTTTCTCCAACTTTATTAAAACCTTTTCTTTGGTATCGCCTCCCAGGTAGTTTGCCGTTTGATATTTTTTTTCACTTACATTATACAGGCTTATGCCCCATATATGGCAGGCGCATGAATCCGTAGTTATTTCAACATATTTATTACCGCCCCTGCCATATATTTCCATCAGGAAGGTTTGTTGCGCCACCGCGCCGGAAGCAATGATTAAAAAGCAGCCAATAAGAATGTTTCGGTATGCCATTTTTGCCGGTTTAAAGTCAATACAAAAAGCTCCCGCCCTTTCAATAAGGAAAGGCTTGATATACACAGGCTTTTTAAGATATCGAGGATTAAATGATACCGCTCACAAAGACTACAGGAATAGTGATTTCGGTTTGGATTGAGTTACCGGGAATCCTTCCATATCAAAAGAAAAAATAATCTTATTCAGCTTATACTTTTTATGTTCATAAATTATGTACATTTATGCATAAAAAACCACCATGGGGCATACGGGCGCTAAAATCAGGAAGATCAGGGAACTGCGTAATCTTACACAAGATTATGTGGCAGGCAGGCTGGGCATCAGCCAGAGTAATTATGCACGTATTGAAAAGGATAATGTGGGCATCAGCGATGAGCGCTTGCAGCAGCTTGCGGAAATACTGGGCACCACCGCCGAAAATATTGAGGGCTTTGATGAGCAGGTCGTTTTTAATATCAGCAGCAGTACGAATGTGCATGCAATTAATAATGTGCGGGAGCTGGTCAACCATTATCATATCAGCGCCGAGCTAAAGCAACTGTATGAGGATAAGATACGGTTGCTGGAAGAAAAGATTACGCACCTGGAGCGGGCTCAAAAAGTGTTATAAGTTACCGGTACGGTTAGCTTTGCTGCTATTTTTTGCCAATGAGAAGGTGCATCTTAAATTCGGAAAAACAACAAGCAAAGGAATGAGTAACTTCTCTATACAACCGCCTTTAAGCAATGTTCAGGAAGAACTGCTTAAGCTATTTTCAGCGGATATACCTGAAAGCCACCTTGCAGAATTAAAAAGCATGATAGCCCGGTTCCTGCTTGACAAAGCAAGGGATAAGGCTGACGCTGTATGGAACGAAAAAGAATATTCTGATGAGAAATTGAAGCAAATCCTTGATAAAGAATGAGATTGCCTCTGAAAATAGTGCCTGATACAAATGTGTTGCTTCGTTCCATTTCCCACAAGTCTGCTTATGCTATTATCCTTGAAGTGGATGTTTATTATCACTTAAACCTTATTTCATCAGATGCAGATGATAATAAATTTTCAGATTGCACTTTCGCGGGCAATGTCCGCTTTCTTGTTACCAATGACAAGCATTTTAACGTATTAAGGTCTGTTTCATTTCCCTCCATCAATATTATTGGAATTGACGAGTTCAAAGAGTTGCCGGAAAGTATTTGAGGATTGCTGCTGCTTGCAATATATTATCCCAACGCTTCAAAAGCCCAAAAGCTCTTGTCAAATAGTCGTATTTTTATTCCATGGAACTAAGGGAACCTGCTGTTGCTTACGGCAAACAAAAATTTACCATTGAAGAATATCTTGCAATGGAAGAAGCTGCTATAGAAAAACATGAGTACTACAAGGGCGAGATATTTGCCATGTCCGGACCCAAAATTCCTCACGTTACCATAGCCGGAAACCTGTTTACTGAACTGGGAATAAAATTAAAAGGGAAGAAATGTAGACCATATGGAAGTGATATGCGGGTGCATATTAAAGCCAATACGCTTTTTACTTACCCTGATATTTCTATTATTTGCGGCGAGCCGGAAACGCTCAACAATGACAACTGGAATGTTTTAAACCCGGCAGTGATCATTGAAATACTTTCTCCATCTACCAAAAATTACGATCGTGGTGAAAAGTTTAAGCTGTACCGTGATATACCGACACTAAAAGAATATATACTGGTTGATTCCGAAACTATACATATTGAAATATTCCGCCTGAATGAGGCTAACCATTGGGAACTGGAGGAGTATAATGCAGCGGAGGAAATACTTTGTATCAAAACTATTAATGAGAATATCTCTTTGGCGGATATTTATGCGGATGTGAAGCTGGAAGGATAGTAACAGTGGTTCCGAACCTTGGGAAGGTTCGGAACCCTGGTCAATGTTTATTTTATTTCTGCAGCGCCAAAATAGCTATGCAATACTTCCGGCAGGCGTATACCCGTTTCCGTTTGATTGTTTTCGAGCAGGCATGCAACAATACGCGGCAGCGCGAGTGAGCTGCCATTCAGGGTATGCAGCAGTTGATTCTTACCCTTTACGTCTTTAAACCGGATCCTTGCCCTGTTAGCCTGGAAAGCTTCAAAATTGCTGACAGAACTTACTTCCAGCCAGCGTTCCTGGGCGGCGCTGAATACTTCAAAGTCGTACGTAAGCGCCGAAGCGAAGCCCATATCGCCTCCGCACAACTTTAAGATGCGATAAGGGAGCCCAAGGCTTTTCACCAGTCCTTCTACGTGCTCCACCATTTCTTCCAGCACTGCATAACTTTTTGCAGGATGCACCAACTGGACAATCTCTACTTTCTCAAACTGGTGTACCCGGTTCAGTCCACGCACATCTTTGCCAAAGCTGCCGGCTTCGCGCCTGAAGCAGGGGGAATAAGCCGTCATTTTCACCGGCAGGTTTTCTTCTTTCAGTATCTCATCGCGGTATATATTGGTAACCGGCACTTCCGATGTGGGTATCAGGTAAAAATTATCTGCAGGCATGTAATACATCTGCCCTTCCTTATCGGGCAATTGCCCCGTTCCATAAGCCGATGCTTCATTCACCATAAAAGGCGGCAGGTATTCCATATAGCCCGCGTTGGTATTATAATCCAGGAAATATTGCGTCAATGCCCTTTGCAGCTTCGCACCCCTGCCTTTGTATAAAGGAAAACCGCTGCCGGTTATTTTAGCGCCGGTTTCAAAATCAATAAGGTCGTATTTCTTAATCAGATCCCAGTGCGGCACGGCGCCCGCGGGTAATGCCGGCTTGTTGCCACCTTCACGTACCACTATATTATCGGCAGCCGACCTGCCGGCAGGAACTTTATCCGACGGCAGGTTAGGCAGGCGCAGCAGGATCTCATGTATTTTTTTTTCTGTTTCCGCCAGTTGCTCGTCAAAGCCGGCGGTTTGTTGTTTTAATACGGTTACATCCTGTTTTGCTTTTTCCGCTTCTTCCTTTAATCCTTTGCCCATCAGTTGCCCTATGCTTTTAGAGGCTGCATTTATTTTTGATTGTATAGTATCAAACTCAAGCTGTATTTTTTTCCGCCGGTCATCCAACGCCAGCACCTCGTCTACCAGCCCTGTTTCACTAAAATTTTTAAGGGACAATCGCTCTTTCACCAATGCTGTTTCCTGCCGTATAAAAGCTACCTGTAACATGTAAAAAATTTGCCGCAAAGGTAACGGTAAAATGGCTCAGTACACAAATGTGAAGGCTGCATCCAGGGTTAATCCTGTTTTGACCCTTTGTTCCCAAAAAAAGTTCCCGCATGTTAAAGTATTTAATCAGCCATTTTAAATGGTGGAAGGCAAATGGTTCTTTTAAATTTTTTCATTAATTTCCTGTATGGGTAAACCGCATGAGTTTCAGCAGGAATTATTCAATAGTATTAAGAAAAAACTTCCTGCTCATCTTTCGCTGGCAGACGAACTGGCCGATTTGCTGCGTGTGAGTGCAGACAGCGCTTACAGGAGAATCAGGGGTGAAACACCACTTTCGTCTTTTGAACTGGCAACCATTTGTCAACGGTATCATTTGTCGGTAGACGAATTATTAAAGCTCAATAGTAACAGTGTGCTTTTTGAAGCACCAGGGTTGAACAACGACTATCCCGATTTTGCCGCGTACATGCGGGCAATGGCGGACCAGTTCCACTATTTTGGCAAGTTTAAAAATCAACAGATTTTCTATTTGTGCAAAGATATTCCGTTCTGGTATTTTTTCCTGTTTCCTGAAATTGCAGCATTCAAGGTTTACTTCTGGTCGAGAACAATTAATAATCACCCTTCTTTCAGTAATCAGCAGTTTTCCATAGAGGTTCACCAGTTTGAAGAGTGTTTTGAACTGGGGCAAAAAATATTGCGGATGCACAATGAAATGCACTCGGTAGAATTGTGGAACCTGGAAAGCATACACAGCACAATCAACCAACTGTCATATTATAGAGATACAGGCATCTTTAAAACACAATCAGATTTTAATGCCGTGGTCAATTCCTTTTTGAAGATGATAGATCATCTCCGGTTGCAGGCAGAACAGGGTTTGAAATGCATGCCCGGTTCAGAAGCTAAACAGGGACGTATTGATTTTTATGTAAATGAATTGATCTTGGGAAACAACACCATTCTCCTGGAACTGGATGAGGAGAGGATTACAATGATAACATACAATATACTGAGCTACCTTATTTGTAATAATGAAAAATTTGTAGCAAAAACATTTAACGCGTACAACAACCTGCTTAGCCGCTCTGCGCTAATTAGCGGCACAGGCGAAAAAGAACGGAGTAAGTTTTTTAACCAGTTCAGGGCCAAAATAACCGCTCTCAAAAATAGATAACCCGGGACGATCCAATAAAAGTCATTTCTTTTTGGAAGCAACAGGCGGTACTATTGTAATGCCAATGCCGCCTAAAACCTCCCGGTAGTGCAAATCGGGAGCATTCACCAAAACGGCGGCGCCTACCTGGGCGTGACCGCGTAACCATTTTAATTTAGATACCGGGAACTGCAGGGCAAAAGTAGGTTCCAGGGAGGTGATTTTTTCCTTCTCCAGTCCATATAAGCTTATATCATAATGCCTTAGCTCCTCTTCAGTATAGTTCGTTTCAATGTTTTTGAAGGAAAGAAAAGAGGTGCGTAAAAAACCGGTGAGCCTGAATTCGTTTTTTACAAGCGATATTCCCGATTGAATAAAGAACCTGTGCACATCGCTCCTGTGAAAATTATCATATCCAACATAATAGATATTGTTGCTTCCTGTTCCATAACCGGCGTATATATCAAGGTACAGTCTTTTCCTCTGGTCGGCTGCTATAAAATAGCCAATTGCGGCTTCCGCGAATTTTCTTTTATGTTTAAGCGTTGAGGCTCCGTTACTAAAATTGTACACTTCTTTTTCGTTGGCAGCCGAATAAGATGCCATTACCCCAATATGGTTTGATAAAGCATAAGCGCCTTTCAGATTCACTCCAATAATACTGCCCTTGTCGGCATCTTCGTTCCTCTCGCCGGTCATTACATGTGTGTTCAATTGAAGTTCATTCTTATCTTTTACAAAAGGAGCGTTGGCTGTTAAAGGAGCGTATGCATAGTGGAATACAGATTTAGTTTCAATGCAGGATGAAAAAAATACAGAAGCGGTTGATATAAGCGCAATAGTATTGATTGAAAACGGCAATTTTTCGCAAGGCATAATAGGCTGGTTAATAGCCCAACTTACTGTTGATCTGCCGGTTTACCTAATTGATTGGCACTGATAAAGAATCTTCTTTTAAGACATTGCGCAAAAAAGCAGGCCCCGGTTAAAGAGTTTATTGATTTATGCTAAACATATCATATTACTACCCTTGCTCCCTGCTTAACAGAGCGGTATATAGCTTCCACAACACGAATATCTCTCAGCCCTTCTTCGCCGGGCACCAGTACCTGTTTATTTTGTATGATGGACAGGGCATCGTCATCCATTTGCTTTGCCTGCTGGTTGGGTATAACGGCATTCAGAGCTTTCCCGTCGCTTGTTGTACCTTTTATTCCGCTGTATGCCTGAAACGGCTCCAGCTTGTACCACCCATTGGTACAGGTTACCTGCAAAGCGTTCATGTTTTTACCGAAGCTTGTTTCACATTCAGCAATGGCTCCCCCGGGAAATTCGAGCGTAAACTGCATGGTTTCATCCACTTCCTTATAAATTTCCGGGCGGGTGGTACTTTGCCTCGCTGTTACCGCTACAGGTTCTTCCCCGGTAACATAACGGGTAGCATTAAGTGGATAAACCCCCATATCATACATTGATCCCCCTCCCAATGCTTTAATTTGTTTCCAGTGATTGGTACGGCTGTCGAAATAACCCGCTGCTGCGGAGACCTTTGTAATGTTTCCATAGGTTTTATCTTTCCTGAATTGTATGATCTTTTGCGTGTTAGGCTCATGCTGCATACGATAACCAATGCTTAGTTTCACCTTGTTCTTTTTACAGGCATCTATCATTGATTGACATTCATCAACAGTTACAGCCATCGGCTTTTCGCACCATACATGTTTTCCGGCTTCGGCCGCCTTTATAACATATTCAGCATGCATGGAAGGAGGTAGTACTATATATATTATGTCTATATCGGGATTGTTGGCAATATTTTTAAAACCCTCATAATCATAGGTGTTCTTTTCAGGTATCTTATATTGTTGCTGCCATTTTTTAGCTTTTTCGGATGAGCCGGTAATAATACCCTTTAAGCTACAGTGCTTTGTAAGCTGTAAGGCAGGCGCCAGCAGGTCGGTGCTGTAATATCCCAAACCTACAAGCGCTACACCCAGGTTCTGCCGGGGCGCCGTTGTTCTTATTAACGGAAATGCCTGGTTGGCGAAGGTAAGAGCCGCCAGGCTGCCCAGAGTATTCTTAATAAAGATCCTGCGATGGGTCATATTATGTGTTTTTAAGCAGGTAATAGAGATTTTTCACTTCTAAGTTACCATATTTCTAATGGTTTATTTGTTTTAAGCAATGGATGAAAGGGGCTGGCCTTGTTTTTTCTTCGATCGGCAGCGTTCATCGTACAATTGTTCCTGTTAAGCGAAATGAGTGTATACCCTTATCATATTTAAGAGGATACTCCGTTTTATATACACAAAAACATTTTATGAAAAGAATACTTACACTGATCGCAATCATCGTTTCGGCAACAGCTTTAAAAGCTCAGAACAATTACAGCTTTATTTCGCAACAGCACCAGCAGGTGAAATTTGATACGGTTAATAAGGCTTATTTTATTGATTCTGAAGTAAATACGGTATCTAAGATCCGTATCCAGGACAATGCCGTATACTTTGTAACTACCGATGGTACCGCCTTTTCCGCTACCAGGGTAAATTTAAGCAATGCTGATTTAAACGCTCTTGAAAGCAAAAACAGCTTTACCATGACTGGTAAAGATGATAAGAACGGCAGCAAAGTAAAAGTAGCGTTCTGGTTTATTGACGGTGTGCTGGACGAAGTAAGCTATACAAACGAAGAAAGCAAGGTAACCATTGCTTATAAAGACCTGGTAAACAAATCGGAAGATGTTTCTGATAAGAAAACGCTTGCTTCTACACGTCCTACAGGTACTCAAAACAAGTTGAATTAATATATGATAACAGGGGTGCCTGTTCTATAACAAATCAGCTTAAGTATTCTTATAAAAATATCACTGGTTGAAAGGCGTCTCGAAAGGGGCGCCTTCCCATTTTAGTCAATCCTGAACGAGATTTTGCAAATACATCCATAAGAAGCAACCTTCCCATCCTTTACATGAGCCTTTATATCTTTTACATAAACGGAATCAATATTCCTGATCGTTTTTGAGGCTTCTGCAACAGCTTGCTGTATCGCATCATCAATTCCTTTTTCTGAAGAAGCAATTACTTCAATAACTTTTACAATAGGCATAACAATACATTTTAAATTGAACAAATTAGAATACCATATGAAAGGTAAACCATTTTTAAGACTTTATTCCTTTCTATTGTAAGCAGTGTTCCCGGCCTTTCAAAAGGTTCGGAATTACCCTCTTATGGCTTTGCGAACTGCATTTCATACAGTTTTGAATAAAAGCCCTGTTGTTCCAGCAGTTCACTGTGGGTTCCCATTTCTTTTATCTCCCCCTTATCCAGTACCATAATCGTATCGGCTTTGCGGATAGTAGAAAGCCTGTGGGCGATGATGATAGAAGTCCTGCCCTCTATAAGTGTATCAATGGCATGCTGTATGAGTTGTTCGCTTTCGGTATCTACCGAAGAGGTGGCTTCATCCAGTATGAGAATAGCGGGGTTGTATAATAAAGCGCGTATGAAAGATAAGAGCTGCCTTTGCCCGAGTGATAATGTACTGCCTCTTTCCATTACATTGTAGTCGTAATTGCCGGGCAGTTGCATAATAAAATCGTGCATGCCAATCAGCCTGGCGGCGTGTATTACCGATTCCCTGCTGATTGCGTTATTCCGCAATGTTACATTCTCCATAATGGAGCCTGAAAAAAGAAATACATCCTGCAGTACGATCCCGATTTTACTGCGCAATGCTTCCAGCCTGTACTGCTCAACGTTTACATCATCTATTTCAATGCTTCCTTTTTGGATATGATACAAGCGGTTAATAAGGCTGATAACGGATGTTTTACCGCTGCCTGTATGCCCCACAATAGCAAGGGTTTCGCCCGGGCGTATGCTAAATGAAATATCTTTTAATACATAATGATCTTTTACATAAGCAAACCACACATCTTTAAAATCAACTTTTCCTTTAATAACAGCGGGAGCATAGTTTCCTTCTTTCACAATAAAATCTGGGTTGTCGAGTACTTTAAATATCCTTTCGCTGGCCACTACGCCCATCTGCAATACGTTGAACTTGTCGGCTATTACCCTTAGCGGTCTGAACAGCAGGTTAAGATAGAGCAGGAAGGCTATCATGGTTCCCAGTGTTGCTTCACCCTGTACGGCGCCCTGCGCGCTCCACCATATCATCAGCCCCATTGCTACAGCCAGCATAATTTCTACAAAAGGAAAAAATACAGAGTATGCGAAAATTGCCTTTATGTTGGCATTTCGATGCTCCCTGTTTATTTTTTTAAATTTGACGAACTCCCTGTCTTCGGCGGCAAATGCCTGCACAATAGCCATACCAGTCAGGTGCTCCTGCACAAAAGCGTTCAATTGGGCCACGGCATTCCGTACCCGCTGAAATGAAATATTTACACTGTTTTTGAACCAGCGTGTTACGATCAGCAGCACCGGCAAAATGGTCATGCAGATAAGCGTTAGCTTCCAGTCGGTAACAAACATTACACCCAATATTGCTATGATGGCTAACAGGTCTGCTATGATGGGGATCAGCCCTTCCGAAAAAATATCATTGATGGCTTCAATATCGTTGATGGTACGTGTTGTAAGCGTACCGATGGGCGTTCTATCAAATTGCGAAAGATTGAGATGCACAATTTTTTTATATACAGCCGTACGCAGATCTTTTACCACGGTTTGCCCCAGCCAGGCGGTAAGAAATGAAAAGTAAAAACGCATGGCGGTTTCTACCAGCAGCAACCCGATCTGTATAACGGTAATAGTAATAACAGCATTTATCCACCCTCCGCGAATGTATTTATCTACCGTCATTTGTATCAGCCAGGGGCGCACGGGCGATATTATAGCCAGGGCAATAGCCAGCACAACAGAAATGATCATTTTATTCCTGTACGGAGCAGCATAACCGAATACCCTTCTGAGCAAACCGAAATTGAAAGCCGGAGTTTGTTCTGACATAATTCAACGGCAAACCTACGGAAAATTCAGGAGGCGGGGATACGCTGTACAGCGCTTCCGTGTGAAAACATATCTAAAAATTGCTGCTGTTAGCCCGTTAAGAAAGAAGGCATTTGTTTTATTTAAGGAAACTGTTTAAACAACGTCAATTGCAGCAATAGCTCTAAAAAAATAAATCCCACTGCTATCAGGGCCAGCGGGTGAAAGCGCTCGGTAAAACGCCTGTTGACGGTAATGTTCAGTTTGGTTTTTTCCAGTTGATCTATTTCATGGTATATGGCAGACAGCGCCTGGTTGTCTTTTGCGCGAAAATATTGCCCCCCGGTTTCAGCGGCGATCTCCTTTAAAAGCGTTTCATCAATGTTTACTTTTTCCTGCTGCATAATAACCTGCCCGCCCGGGCCGGAAACGGGTGTGGTTGCATATCCTTCGGATCCCACGCCGATAGTATATACTTTTATGCCCAGCGATTTGGCTATTTCCTTCGCTGTTTTGGGATCTATCAAACCTCCGTTGTTTTCTCCGTCTGTAAGTAAAATAACTACCTTGCTTTTTGCCTCACTGCTTTTTAGCCGGTCCACACTGGTTGCCAGCCCCGACCCGATGGCGGTGCCATCTACCAGGAATCCGCCGTCAATCTGCGAGATCTGGTTCTCTATCACCGCGTGGTCGCTGGTAACCGGGCATTGCGTAAAGCTCTCCCCGGCAAAAATTACCAGGCCAATCCTGTCTGCAGGTCGTTCTTTTACAAAATCCAACGCAACTCTTTTGGCGGCAACCAGCCGGTTGGGCTTAAAATCTTGTGCCAGCATGCTGCCGCTTACGTCCAGGCATAGTACAATATCAATGCCTTCGCCTTCAATGTTTTTTTCATCGTTGTGCGATTGGGGACGGGCGAGCGCAAGAATAACGCAGGCTATAGCCAGCAGCCTGCATACAAACGGTATATGACGGAGCTTGCTTTTGAAGGAATAGGTATTGCGGAAACTTTTGATAGAAGATACCCGCATGGTAGCCTTCATTTTGTTGGCATAGCTGATGTACCAGCCGGCCAATACGGGAATAATGAGCAGCAGGAATAAAACCCGTGGGTATGCAAATTCAATATGTTCAAAATATTCTTTCAGCAAGTTTATTGTTTTAAGCGATCCAGTTCCCTCAAAGCAGTTTCAATATTTGTAATGTCTTTAAACGCCTGTTCCGTGCCCGGTTGGTATTTGGCAAACTTAACGGCATCGCCCATCCGCAGGCTTTCCGCCAGTTTGCTGAGCGTATCCATAGATGCGCCGTTATTCAACTGAACCAACAGCTCATCTGTTGTATATTGCAGCGCGGGCAGTGAAAACCTTTTCCGGCTGTATGCTTTTACTATTCCGCTAAGAGTGGAATAGTATTGTTTCCATTCGCCTTTTGCCGGTAAATTTTCCTGTTGTAATTGCCGTAGTTGCTCAAGGGCCTCCTGTAAAGCGGAAAGCTTTTCTGTGCTGTTCGCAGCAGGCCGAACAGGTTGTTTACTCCTGGTTTTTAACCATAGCCATATCAATACGCCGATCAGTAGCAACGAAAGTATGCCTGCCACCCAATACCACCAGGGTGTTTTTTCTCCGGGCACATTTATTATTTCGTGTATATCATGATAGGTACTGTCCTGCAGCGGTACGGGTACAATAGCAATGGTTACCGGTTGTGTGCTGTATGTTTTATTACCCACTACAGCCGGCAATGCGGGGATGTTCCATGCACCCGAATCGAAACCGGTAATAGTGAACTGCTGCATGTATTTTTTTACATCGCCTTCAGCAAACGAATCTACCGGGGTTCTTTCAATAACCTCCAGGTGGTTAAAAGTATCGGGAACGTTAAACCATTGTGTTACAGGTTGAGAAGAGGGGGCGTTTATTTCCAGCCTCAGCTTAAACTGTTCGCCGAGCAATACCTGGCTTCGGTCTACTGCCGCATTTACCGAAACCTGCGTTTCCTGTGCAAGCGAAACATTACCCAGTATGCAATAAACGGCTACCCATAATAAAAAAAACGGTATGTGCTTTTTACTGATCATTGATAAGTGGGTAGTATCACCTTGCAGATTTCATTCGCTTAATAAAAAATTTCTGAAGGACCTTTACATAATCTTCATCAGTGCGCATATACAGCAGGTCGGCTCCCGATTTCAGAAAAGAGAGCTTACAAGCCTCTTCATTATCAACAAACTGCTGGTGGTAATTGTATTGAACCATTTTGTCATTCGTATCCACCCATTGTGTTTTGCCTGTTTCCGCGTCTTCAATCTGCATCATACCTATTTCGGGTAAATCCATATCCATTTTGTCGTACACCTTTATGCCAATTACATCGTGCCGGTTACCAGCTACCCGCAGGGCATCGTCGTAATTTTCTACCATAAAGTCGCTCAATATAAATGCAATGCTTTTTTGCTTTACGGCGTTGTTAAAAAACCTTACCGCTTCATTCAGGTTTGTTCCTTTTCTTTTAGGTTGTACGGTTAATAATTCCCGTACAATGTACAACACATGCTCTTTTCCCTTTTTAGGAGGAATAAAGAGTTCAATTTTTTCGCTGAAAAAAATAACGCCTACTTTATCGTTATTGTTTACTGCCGAAAAAGCCAGTACCGCACATATTTCGGTAATAAGGTCTTTTTTACGCTGCTGCACAGTGCCGAACAAAGAGCTGGCGCTCACATCCACCAGCAGCATCATGGTCAGTTCCCTTTCTTCTTCAAATAATTTGCTGAAAGGCGCTCCCATGCGAGCCGATACATTCCAGTCAATAAAACGTATATCATCTCCGGCGCTGTATTCGCGTACCTCTTTGAACGACATACCTTTTCCTTTGAACGCCGTGTGATACTCGCCGCTAAAAAGATTGGTAGTAAGCTTTTTACTTCTTATTTCCAGCTCTTTTACCTTTTTTAATATGTCTGCCACACTTAAAGCATCATCTGTGCTTTGAGCGGGATTTTTCTTTTTTGCTTTCAATCCCTGGTATAAAAGGTTTATAGTTTGTAGCTTAGGGTTTATAGTTTGGGTTATTAACAATAAACAATAGACCACAAACTATAAACATCCAATATCCATCTTCTGGTTTCATTAAGGTACGTTAATCGCTTTCAGTATTTCATCCACTACGTTTTCCGCGTTTATGTTTTCCGCTTCCGCTTCGTAGGTGAGTCCAATGCGGTGGCGGATCACATCCCTGGCAATGCTTCTTACATCTTCGGGTATTACATATCCTCTTTTATGTAAGAAGGCATGCGCTTTAGCTGCCAATGCAAGATTAATAGAAGCACGCGGAGATCCCCCGTACGCTATGAGCGGTATTAGTTTATCAAGCCTGAACTGCGAGGGGTTACGGGTGGCAAATACAATATCGAGAATATAATTCTCTATTTTTTCATCCATGTAAATTTGCCGTACCAGGTCGCGCGCCTGCAAAATTTCCAAAGTACTTACCACCTGCGCTACCTGGGGCATTTTTACAGCCTGCAGGTTTTGCCGGATGATCAGCAGCTCTTCTTCCCTGCGTGGATAGTCAATCATTACTTTTAGCATAAACCTGTCTACCTGCGCCTCAGGCAGGGGATAAGTACCTTCCTGGTCAATAGGGTTTTGTGTTGCCAGCACCAGGAAAGGTTCATCCAGCTTAAAGGTTGTTTCGCCTATAGTGATCTGGCGTTCCTGCATAGCTTCCAGCAGGGCGCTTTGTACTTTGGCCGGGGCGCGGTTTATTTCATCTGCCAGTATAAAATTGGCGAAAACAGGCCCTTTGCGTACTACAAACTCATGCTTTTGCTGATGAAAGATCATAGTGCCTATAACATCGGCGGGTAACAGGTCGGGCGTAAACTGTATACGGCTGAATTTGGCATTTACGGACTGTGCCAGCGATTTAATTGCCAGCGTTTTGGCCAGCCCCGGAACCCCTTCGAGCAATACATGCCCATTGCTCAGCAAGCCAATCAGTAAGCGGCTTACCATGTATTGCTGCCCTACAATTACCTTCGATAGCTCTGCTTCAAGGCGGTCAACGAAGGAGGCTGCTGTTTGTATTCTTTCATTTAGCTGGCGGATGTCTTCTGCAGTTTGTAACATACGTGTATAAAACTGATTTTTAAATGATAATCAGGGCGATCAATACCCGGAGTGCAATAATACGCCTGAAGTTGCAAAGCCTTTGCCAAAAATACAGCAACGGCTATTCTTTATTTTTAGTATCTATAATAATTGTAACCGGCCCGTCATTTAAAAGCGATACTTTCATATCTGCCCCGAAAATACCTGTATGTATATCCTTCCCCAGGTCGCTGCTCAATTGTCGTATCATTTTTTCATATAAAGGAATGGCTGTTTCAGCTTTACTGGCTTTTATGTAGGAAGGACGATTGCCTTTTTTGGTAGATGCGTGCAATGTAAACTGGCTTACCAGTAATATATCGCCCCCCGTGTCTTTTACAGACAGGTTCATTACGCCGTTTCCATCGTTAAATATCCTTAATCCTACAATTTTGTTGCTCAGCCATTGAATGTCGTTTTCATTATCGCTGTCTTCAATGCCCAGTAAAACAAGCAGCCCGTTTTTAATAGCGCCTGTAATTTTTTCTTCAACCTTAACCGATGCTTCCGTTACTCTTTGTAAAACAACCTTCATTGTTGTTGCTGTTTATTATTGTATTTATTTGTTTAGCTTTTGCAATATACTTTTGTTATGAATGCGGATGCCAATTCATTTCAACAGGTTGGATGATTTTGTTAACGCGGGAAACTGATTATAGCAATGAATACAATAGATGTAACTCCGGAAATTACCTTTAAAACCGCCCGGAGCGGAGGTAAGGGCGGGCAAAATGTAAACAAGGTGGAAACAATGGTGGAGGGATATTTTGATATTGCGGCTTCCCTGCTGTTGAATGAAGAGCAAAAGCAACTGCTGCTAAGCAAGCTTGCCAATAAGATCAATGCGGAGGGCAGGCTCCTCGTTAAATCGCAGGCCGAAAGAACGCAGCTTGGTAATAAACAGCTTGTTATAAAAAAAATGAACGGGCTGATCCGGCAAACCCTGGTAAAGCCCCGGCCGCGTATAGCCGGCAAACCTACTAAAGCTTCAAAGGAAAAACGGCTGGATCAGAAGAAGCAGAAATCTCAGGTCAAAGAAGGCAGAAAGAAGATCAGGTTCGACTGACCGGCTGCCGGATACCGTTACTCCTGTCTTATTTTTACAATACCCCGCGTATAGTCGTATTATACCTACTCCATTGCGGTAATGAACCAGGATATCCGGGAAAAAAATATCTTTTTTGATAACCTTTTGCACGCTTCTCCGATAGGTGATAGTACAGCTTGTTTCAGGCATAACATCAGCCGCGGATACTACAAATTATGTATTGCCCGCCTGTGCGGCTTGAAATAAAATTGTAAGATCAAACCCTGTCCTGAGAAATCCCCAACCTGCAAGACTACACCAACCATCCTGAAATTTCATCACCGTCAAAAAAAACAAAGAGTTATGAGCAATCAAAACCCTACCACCATCCTCATCCGTCACACGGAAGGCCCCAAAAAGGGACAAACAGAAAAATTTACAGTAACCAACACGCTGGAGATCCGTATTGGCAGAGGCGACGCCAATACCATTGCTTTTGACCTGGCAGACGATACGATCAGCCGGGAACATTGCAGGATTAAAGTAAACCCGTTGTTGCCTGATACGTATGAAATTACCGACTTGCAAAGCAAGAACGGTACTTATGTAAACGGTAAAGCCATCACCGAAAAAACAGTTTTAATGGCGGGCGACACGGTTCGCCTTGGTAAAGAAGGGCCCTCTTTAGAATTCGACCTTGACCCCAAACCTGTTTCTCACATTAAAAAAACCCGTGTGCTGGACATTGGCAAAGCGCCTGCCAAAGAAACCAAGGTACACAATACAGACGTGAAAGGCATGACTGCCGCCGGCGCGGTATCCCCCAAAGAAACTATCGGAAAACAAACCATGCAGCACATGTTGCAGCAATCGGAGAAAAAAAGCAAAAAAGGCTTATTTATCTCCCTGGCAGCCCTGCTCATACTTTTTTCCACAGCAGGCTGGCTGATCTATTCCAATCGCCCCGAACCCAAAATAGTAAATATCATTACAGAGAAAAAGGATTCCATTAAAACGCTTTCGCCCGCCCAGATCAACAAAGCCAATGAAAACAAGGTGGTTTTTATTGAAGTAGGGTGGAAGCTGGAGCTTACCACAACGGGCGAGCAGTTGTATCACGTATATGTTCCGGTTACAACCAATGGAGTAACCAGTTATTACGCTGCGTATGTAAAAAACAATATAGGTGCTACCGAACCGCTTTTGTCTACCAAGGCTGCTGCGCCTACGGGAGTTGACCTGGTGCCCATAGGCGGTTTTGGCAGCGCAACCGGCTTTGTAGTGGATGAAAGAGGTTTTATTATTACCAACCGCCATGTAGCCGCAGGCTGGCTTACTTCCTACAGCTTTCCTGAAGACGCGTTCCCGGGTGTGTTGATTGGTATTAACCAACAGGGAAACTTAGACATAGTGCCTGGGGTAACTATTGGCTTTCCGGAAGTGAGCAGGTGGGTACCTGGCGAAGCAATGAATTATAACAAGCAATTGCTCCAGGCGGGCGTAAAGATCATAGACGGACGTTCTGCTTATATGGATGTAACGTTTGCCAATAACTCTTTGCGCACACCGGCAAAAGCAGTGCGTGTATCCAATGTGCATGATGTGGCGATGATCAAAATTGAGTTGCCCGAGGCTTTATCCAAAGTAGAAATGTACGATAGCTACAATGAAATTGAACCCGGCAGTTCCGTGGTGGTAATGGGTTATCCCGGCATGTCTCCCGATCAGTATGTAGCCAAACGTTCGCAGGATGAGTTCAACCGCAATCCCAATATTGTTAAGGTGCCCGTTCCTACTGTAAGCACCGGTAATATAGGCAGGCTTGTAAAGGGCAGCGTCAGCAGCGACAAGGTAGACATGTATGTGAGTACAATGGGCGATTACTACCAGCTTACCATTAATTCAACAGGAGTAGGTAACAGCGGGGGACCAATGTTTGATGACCTGGGCAGGGTTACTGGTATTTTTTCAGTAGGAAGCCAGAAAATGAGTTATTCCATACCCATTAAATATGCCATGGAACTGATGGGACGCCAGGAGGTGATTAATTGATAATTTGATCCCGCCACCGCCGGATCAAAATTTGAAAATGTAATGTATTGTTTATTCCTTGCTCCCTTTTTTGACGGGCGCTGCCTCCAGGAGCCGCAGACCCCCTCCGTGCCGGGGGTCGCGGTATGGCAGCAGTTGCCGCTCATTATAAATTATTATGTATGAAATTTCCCTGGCAAAAGAAAACCGGTACTGCCGCTCTTAATGGTATGGATACTGATCATCAGCAATATGCCTGCAGGGTGTACAGCTTTTCGGAAACCGGACCTACACGTAGTTCCAACGAAGACAGCATTGCTTATTTTTTTCCTGGCAACAGTCATCAATCTTTATTTGCCATAGTAGCCGATGGTATGGGTGGGCACAACGCCGGTGAGGTGGCCAGCCATATTGCCTGTCATGTGGCAGATGAGTTTATAATGCGGGAATATGCGCATGCAGATACTAAGGTAATGCTTGAACAACTGGTACAAACCATGCACTATGCTATAAAAAATGCCGCCTGCAATAACGAAGCTTACGAAGGCATGGGAACTACCGCTACCATGCTGTTGGTACGTGATGCTCATTTTGTTTTTGCGCACATTGGCGATAGCAGGCTATACGGCTACCGGAATGGCGGTCTTCAGCAGCTTACTACCGATCATACCCTCGTGAATCAAATGGTAGCCGAAGGAAAAATTGAAGCGCACGAAGCGGCTACACACGATATGAAGCATGTATTGCTGCAGGCATTGGGAACCGTAGAAAAGGTTGAGCCTGAAATAGCAGCCGGCGGCGCTGTTCAAAAAGGAGCGTATTTTTTTCTTTGTTCAGATGGCGTATACGATGTAATTGCTCACGATGAGCTGCAATCGTTATTTGCCATGAGGCAACCATTACTGATAATGGAATGTATTAAAGCATTGTGCTACCGGCGGAACGCCGGCGATAATGTTTCGGCGCTGCTGGTAGAAATAACAGATGCTGCCGCAGCAAATAATACGGTAACCAGGGAACAAAACATAATGTTATGAACCAGGTAAACAACGATCAATATGTAATTCTTCATAAAATAGGCGAAGGAGGTATGGGCACTGTGTATCTTGCTGAAGATACTTTGCTGGAAAGAAAAGTAGCTATTAAGTCACTTAATAAACCGGCTTCCCCCTCGGCAGAGTCGCTTGATTCCCGGTTTCAGCAGGAAGCGCTGGCGTTAGCGCGGCTGAATCATCCTAATATAACGCACCTGTACTCGTTTGTGCCGCGCCAGGATACCTACTGGATGGTAATGGAATATGTAGATGGTCAAACGCTGGAAGAATGGATCCGTTTAAAAGGAACCGTTAGTCCGCTGATCGCCTGCAGCATTATAAGCCAGATGTTAGAAGGACTGGAACATGCGCACCGGAAGGGGATCATTCACCGCGACCTGAAACCCGCCAATGTGATGATTTCGGCAGAAGGTGAAGTAAAGATCATGGACTTTGGTATTGCCAGGATAAAAAACTCGCAAAGGCTTACCCAACATGGCAAATCGGTTGGCACGCTGGAGTATATGGCTCCCGAACAAATACAGGGAAAAGAAGGCGATGAGCTTACCGATATATACGCGGCAGGTAATATTTTATACGAATTACTGAGCGGTCAGCCACCGTTTAAAGGCGATACCGATTATCATTTAATGAAAGCAAAGCTGGAAGAAAAAGCGCCGCTGCATCCCATACTGGCAGGCAGGGTGCCACCGGCCCTGCAGCAGGTTATTTTTAAAGCGCTTGAGCGTAATCCCGCAAAGCGGTATGAAAATATAAGATCGTTTAAGGACGCTTTGCTAAAGAGTGCGCCTTTCCCGTTACTTAAAGAACATGCGCTTACAGAAGTATTAGCCTGTTACCAGGACGAAGCGTTTCCGGAAGCACCTCAAAAAAGCTCATTGCCTGTGCTGGAAAAAATAAAAAAAGCCATTCCTGCCATTCCTGTTAATCTTTTGTCGTTACAAAAAATAAATATTGCGCAGCCCGCCAGGCTGTTGCAGCAATGGAATATAGATAAATCGGTAAAGCTGCTGATCGCCGTGGTGGTGGTATGTGGCTTGCTGCTTACGTGGAATTATTTCAGAACCAGTGAGGAGCCGGTTGTTTTGCAGGAAAGCCAGGAACAAAAAAACGAAATGCCCCAGCCTGTATCACAGGCAAAACCTGTTGTTACCCATCAGCCTGTTATAGTGCAGCAGCCTGTTATACCTGTTAATGTAACAACCCCGCGGGAACAACCTCTTGTTAGTACAGGTGGTTTAACTGACGTAAAAGAAAAGCCTAAACAAAAACCCGGCTCCGGAAAAAATATTCAGCAGCCACCGGCGGAAGCGGACCAGAAGACCCCGGAGGTGATAGCAGGCGAACCTGAACCTGCCCCGGTAGAGAAACGTGAACCACGGGGGCCGGTAAGTGTTCCTGCCGGACGGCGGATCACGGTTATTCTGAATGAAGATCTTAGTTCCGAGGAAAAATCAAGAGATGGCGGGATGGTAAAGCTTTACAGCAATGAGGAGGTTACCGTAAACGGGATAGTGATCATTAAAAAAGGAGCAACGGTTACGGGGAAGATCGTAGATGTTGTGCCCTCAACGGGTAAGAGAAGAGCTTTGGTGGGTTTTGTTATCCATAGTGTACAGGCAAGAGATGGCAGCAATATCCGGGTGCGGTCCGACCGCTTTCGTTTGAAAGCGCAGAACGACAATGAACCCGCTATATACAAAGCGGGAAGCTTGTTTACCGTGGAGTTAGGGAAAGGGCTGGTAAACTGAACAGAATATTAAATAACGGGCAACCGTTATTTTTTTAACTTAACGTGTGCCCAGTTCTCTTTGATTTTGATGCGATGGATCTGCATGTCTGATACGCCGAATTTATTCGCAATTTCTTTCAATGTTTTCTTTTCCTTCAGCATCCCTTTTATTGCCCTAACCTTAGCGATATCAAGCTTAGCGCCTTTTTTGGTAGGATTGTCCTTTCTTCTTTTTATGGCAGCTTTTACCCGTGGATTTTTCCGGTTGTGGATGGTTACTTCATCCTGGGTAGCCCATTTCAGGTTATTATACTTATTGTTTTCGTAATTATGATCAAGATGAATAATGAACTTTTGGCTGGCTTTGGGTTTGGGGAGAAAATATTTTGCAACAAGACGGTGAACCAGCGCGGTAAAATATTCACCGTTTAATTTTTTTCTCCAGATAGGGTAGTTTGCCTGCCTGCTTAGCTGGAGGATAAAGCCATCGGAAATGCGCTTATTGTATTTAACGATCCTTCCGTGGCTGGAGATAGCGTATTTGTACCAAACCGAGCCCTTGGCTTCATGATTAGGAAGATCTTTCCAAACTTCATTGGGAAGCATTTTTACAGATTGCCTGATTGCCATTATTCAATTTTTTTTGCGTGATTAATAATCCACAGGATAAGTAAGGTGGTTTTCATGTTAACGGCTGGGTGTATTCCCCGAGGATGCAATATAACAATGAAAAGTGGAATAAGGATGAGTTGCATAAGCAGCAACGAAATATTGAAATTACAACAACGTCAACAAATATCCTGATAATTATTTTAATATAAAAATAAAAGTGCTGTAAAAATAAAAGTAAGTAAATCACATCTTTAAGCCTTCTACCAGTATAATAACCATATTGTCCTCCAGTTGTTCGGCGGATATTTTTTGCTGGGAGCGGTGCCAGGACTCTATTCCGCTGATGGCGTGCAACATTATAAGAACGGCTGTGGGCGCGTCTATCGGTTTTATTTCTTTTTTCCGGATGCCGTCTTCAATAATGTCGGCTAAGCGTTGCCGGTAAGCCCTTCGCTGTGTTTTGAAATTGGATAGATACGGTTCGGTAAGGTGCCTCCATTCCCTGTCTGCCACATGCACATCCTCGTAATTATTGATCATTTGCTGTATATGAAAGCGGAGGATGGCTTTTATTCTTTCAATGGCATTTTGGTTGTTTGTTTCTATTTTTTCGAGATGGGCGGTAAGCAGGTTGGCTACCCTGAAGCATATATCCTGCAAGATCTCCGCTTTGGACTGTATATGGTTGTAAAGGCTGGCGGCTTCAACGCCTACAAGCTCAGCCAGATCGCGCATAGAGCTGGCGGCAAAACCTTTTTCGCGGAACAGCCTTGCTGCCTTGGCGATGATCACTTCTTTTTTTGTACTGTTCCGCTGGGTTTTTATAGCTGGCATATAATGCTTTTTTACACTTGAATAACACGCTTGTTCATAATAACACGCTAAAAATACCTGTATAAAGGAGATGGTTAACGGTTCCCGATACTCTCCCTGTTAGTCCATATCCTTCCACGCCCATAAATACAGGCAGGCATACGTACGGTAGGGCGCCCATTTCTGCGATATTTTCAACATCTCCTCCCTGAATTGTTTTTTATTGCTGTGATCAAGCTTATAAATATTACGTATGGCGGTTTGTATGCCCAGGTCGTCTGCCGAAAAAACATCCTCTCTCTGCAGGGCAAACATTAGCAGCATTTCGGCCGTCCATCGTCCAACGCCTTTGATCCGGGTAACATACGCTATCACCTCTTCATCGGTCATGCGCCTGAGCTTCTTTAATTCCAGCCCGTTTTCTAACGCAAACCGGTATACGTTCTGCACATAGCTGGTTTTAGCATTTGAAAGCCCTATGGAGCGAAGCGCTTCGAAAGGAGTATCCAATACCTGGTTTGGCCGGGGCGCTTTGCCATTGTACAGCGCTAAAAAACGCCTGAAAATTACATCGGCCACTTTAACCGAAAGCTGCTGGCTCATAATAGACGCGCTGAGATACAATGCTATATTGTTCCTTTTTTGCAAGGTAAACGGAGGAACATGGCCTATGATTTTCTTAAGCCGCCTGTCTTTTTGAAGATGCGTTACATAATGCATAGCCAGTTAATTAAACGGCGCTCCAGCTTACACTTCCGTCTTTTTCGTCTTTTAAAACAATTCCCTGCTGTTGCAGCTCGTTTCGTATTTTATCCGAAGTGGCAAAGTCTTTTTTAGCCCGCGCTTCCTTTCGTATTTGTATAAGTAACTGCAACACGCCCTCCAGGCGTCCACTATCGGCTTCTTTATCGTTTTTTAAACCAAAAACATCTGTAAGGTATATACTGAATTTTTTCCGCAGTTGTTCAAGCGTACCGGTGCTGAGGCTGTTTAACGCAATTTGCCCGCTTTTGAGCGAATTAATAACAGGCACCAGCTCAAACATGGCTGCCAGTACCCTGGCGGTATTAAAGTCGTCGTTCATGCTTGCGTCAAACTCGTCAAGCAGGTCTATACAACGCTTATCCAGTTCCGGGTCCATTGCTTCTTTTATTTCGTTGCCGGCAGGGAGGTTTTCGAGTATCTCATAGGCATCCCAAAGCCTTTTTAAACCCTTTTCGGCTGCCTGTAACGCTTCGTTGCTAAAGTCGAGCGTGCTGCGGTAGTGCGTTTGCAGCATAAAAAAACGAACCGTCATAGGGCTGTACGCTTTATCCAGCAATGGGTGGCCGCCTGTAAACAACTGGTGGGGCAAAAAGCCATTGCCCGCGGTTTTGCTCATACGGGCGCCGTTTACAGTAAGCATATTGGTATGTATCCAGTAGTTAACGGGCTTTTCGTGGTAGCAGGCTTCCGACTGGGCGATCTCGTTGGTATGGTGCGTGGCGGCAAGATCCATTCCTCCGCCGTGTATATCGAATTGCTTTCCCAGGTATTTACAGCTCATCGCGGAGCATTCAATATGCCAGCCCGGGAAGCCCATTCCCCAGGGCGAAGGCCATTGCATCAGGTGTTCGGGTTTGGCTTTGATCCATAAAGCGAAATCGAGCCTGCCTCTTTTTTCGTCCTGCCCGCCTAATTCCCGGGTACCTTCCAGCAAATCTTCCAGCTTGCGGTTTGTAAGGATACCGTAAGGCTTTTCCTGGTTGTATTTTTCAACATCAAAATATACTGTTCCGTTTACTTCGTAAGCATACCCGTTGGCAAGAATGTGTTTTATCATTTCTATCTGCTCGGAAATATGGCCGGTAGCGGTGGGCTCAATGGTAGGAGGCAGGGTATTGAACAGCTCCATTACCTTATGAAATCCCAGGGTGTATTTTTGAACAATTTCCATTGGCTCCAGTTGCTCCAGCCGTGCTTTTTTCGAGAACTTGTCATCGCCCTCATCCCGGTCGCCTTCCAGGTGCCCCGCATCGGTAATATTACGTACATACCGCACTTTGTAGCCCAGGTATTTCAGGTAGCGGTAAATAATATCGAACGAAATAAAAGTGCGGCAGTTGCCCAGGTGCACATTGCTGTAAACTGTGGGACCGCACACGTACATGCCAACATACCCGGGAGTAATGGGTTTGAATATTTCCTTTTGCCTGCTAAGCGAGTTGTACATCTTTAGTTCTTCCATAAACTTATTGGTATGCTGTATGTTTTTTGCAAATATAAAAGTAATATATCAGCGGTTGTTAAGCGCTTTGTTAAACGGCTCACTTGTTTTGTTCCAGCACAATATCGGTTACTACGGGTATATGGTCGCTTAGTATTTCCGGCACGGCCTTTACCTGTTGAATGCTGAACCGGGGGTCGGTAAAAATATAGTCGATGCGGAGCGTGGGCAGCTTGCGCATAAAGGCAGAAAAGAAATTATAAAAGGTTTTGCCAAACCCGAATCCTTTTTTTATGAAAGCGTCTTTTTTGTCGCCTTTAATGGCAAAGTAGGTGTAGGAGTTGGGAACATCGTTCAGGTCTCCGCAAAATATTTCGGGGTATTGGCTGGCATCCAGTTGGGTACGGATGATAGCCGCCTGCGATCCTCTTCGTTCAAAAGCCCTGCGCATTTTTTTAAAAATGCTTTTCGAGGCATCCAGTCTTTCATCAGGGTCATTCCTGATCTTGGAAATATCGTTGTAATCCTGTCGCATAAATCCAAAAGATTGTAAATGACCTGTAAAAACCCTCACTGTATCGCCGCCATACACAATATCTGCGTAAATAACATTTTCAATAGTGCTGTTGAGCTCCTGCGGCAAATCAATTTTAGCCGTATCAATAATGGGCAAACGGGAAAAAATGACCGTACCGCTGTGCTCATGTTTTTTGCGCCTGGAGATATCCGAAAAATAAACGTACGAATAGCCCAGTTCTTCCTTAAAGTACCGGATGTTGTTGGCGTATTTGCCCGAATCGGCGGAAAAAAATTCCTGGAAGGTTAAAATATCAGGATTGTACTCCTTTATAACCTCGTGCATTTTTATTTGATGGGGGGTGATGCCCGGTTTTTTCACCTTATCGTCGCTTGCAATAAAGCTGCGTACATTCCAGGTCATGACCCGCAAGGCGTTTTCTTTTTTTTCTTTATTAAAGGAGCTGCCAATGTTCAGTGCAAATGCAGCGTATATGCTCTTCCATCCCAGTATAAGACACAATATAGCCGGTATGCTCCATTTTGACCTGGAGAGCAGGAAAACAACCAGGAATATAAGAAGCAGGATAAGCAGGTAAGGAAAAACAAGCCCTAAAAACCCGAAGAACCACCAGGTGGAAGGGTTCAGGAAAGGAGAAAGGCAGGCGACGAGGAAAAGGATCACTACCGTGATGTAGAAGAACTTAAATAAGCCTTTTGCGAATTTTTTTACCATGCCCTGCAATGTTATAAATCTTCTTCACCGGCCCGGCGAAGCAGCTCTTTTTCTTCGGACGAAAGGCTGTTAAATCCTGCCTGGTTAATTTTATCAAGTATTTCGTCTATACGCTGCTGGTTCAGGTTGGGTTTCTTTTTATACGGCTGTTTTCCCTGGGTATCGTAAAATATGTTTTCCTTCACTTTGTTTTTTTTTCCCTGGTTATCGGGATTGAACAGGTTAAAGAACCAATCGTATACATTGCTCATCCACGCTCCCATATCCTTTCCCCTGTTTAAAAGCGAAATATACAGGAAGCCCATTCCCGCGCCGCCTACCTGCGCGGCATAGCTGGCAGGGTCGCTATGCCCTACCCCCGTAAGATTGACAACCGCATAAATAAGCGTAAGCACCCATAGGGGAATACCCCCGTTGAGCATGGGAAAGATACGGTAACCCGGCACGGCAATGGTAATGCCTGTAGCAATGGCCATTACCGAGGCATTAGCTCCGTACATAGCGGCATTACCGCTGCTGTTGAGCAATAAGTTGGTAATTACAAAAAATACTCCCCCGGCTAAGCCTCCGTATATGTATAAAGGAACAAGCTTTCGTCCGCCGTATAAGCTTTGCATAATAAAGCCAAAAGCCCATAACCAAAGCATATTGGCTATCAGCTTCCATATATCCGCATGGGTAAACATGAAAGAGAGGAGTGTCCATGGTTTTTCAATCACCCTGTTAAAATCAGCCGGTAAAATCAGCCAGTCTACAATATGAGCCTGGTAATCGGCGACGCTTATTTTGGAGATCAGGTAAACACCCCTGATAAAAAAAAGAATGGTAGTGATCAGCACATTTATTACAACGATCTTTACCAACGGATCATAGTCGGCCCCCAAAAAAATTTTTCTGCTTTTTGTTTGTTCCAGCACACCCATACCTAGGTTTTTACAGGTAGATTATTGAGAGGATAAAATTACTTAATAAAACGTTCTGCGGTTGGTTTTATTCCAGTAGAACACCAATAAAAATCCGATAAGCGCACCGCCAAGATGTGCCCAATGCGCTATATTGTCGCCGGCGGAATTTTTTACTCCAAGGTATAATTCCATGGCGCCATAAATAATAACGAGCCATTTTGCGCGTATAGGTATGGGTAACATTAATAAGGGAACCCAAACCGTAGTATTAGGAAACAGGTAACCAAAAGCAAACAGGCAGCCGAAAACAGATCCCGACGCGCCTACGGTAGGAATATTCAGCTTATACCTCGGGTTATATAATAATTCTTCCTGTTCCGCTATCGGTAAAGTTTTAACCAGCTCTGCTATGGGCATCTGCTCAAAATAAAGTACGCCCAGGTGCAAAAGCCCTGCCCCTATGCCGCAGAGCGTATAAAATATCAAAAACCGCTTCGCCCCCCAGTAGTTTTCCAGCTTGCTTCCAAATATCCACAGCGCAAACATGTTCATCAGCAGGTGCTCAAACCCACCATGCAGGAAAAGGTAACTAACTAATTGGTGTGGTTTGAAATAAACGGAACGTACGTCGTGAAGCGCAAAGTAGTTTTCGATGGAAAAGCTGCTGTTGTTGCTTAATACCACCTGGGCCAGGAATACCAGGCCATTAATAATAAGCAAATTCTTTATAACCAATGGAACGATCTCAAACCTTCCCGGGCGAATTTCTGTCATACCTAATCAATTAATCAGTTGCGAAAATAACCCATGCAGGGTAATATGTAAGGCTCCTGCAGGTAAATGTTGCATACCTGTAACATTTATCTCAATTTCAACTGTACCACATTTTCTATATGGTGGGTGTGCGGAAACATATCTACGGGCTGCACTTTGGTTACCTGGTATTTTTCATCCAGCCACTGCAGATCCCTGGCCTGGGTGGCGCTGTTACAGCTTACATATACTACGGCAGGGGCCTGCATTTCCAGTATCTTGCGAACCAGCTTTTCATGCATGCCGGCGCGTGGCGGGTCGGTAATGATCACATCCGGCTTGCCCTGGGTTTCAAAAAAAGCGTCATTGCATACATCAATCACATCGCCTGCAAAAAATGAGGCATGTTGTATATTATTCAGCGCGGCATTTTCTTTTGCATCGGCTATGGCCTCCGCTATCACTTCCACGCCTATTATTTTTTTGGCTTTTTCGCTTACAAAAATCCCTATGCTGCCGGTACCGCAATACAGGTCGTATACTACTTCATTGCCGGTCAGTTCTGCAAAATCCCTGGTAACCTGGTACAGCTTTTCGCCCTGGCGGCTATTGGTTTGAAAAAAAGATTTGGGACCTATTTTATATTTAAAGTGTTCCAGTTGTTCTGTTATGTAACCTTTGCCGTAATACGCAACAGGTTCCAGGTCGTATATGGTATCGTTTTTTTTTGGGTTGATAGTATATAAAAGCGTGGTAATGGCTGGTACTTTTTGCAGCAGTTGATCCAATAGCTTTTTTCTTTCCCCTGCATTATCGTGACCAAAGCACAGGTTTACCATTACTTCGCCCGTAGTGCATACCCGGATGATGAGATTCCTGAGCCAGCCCGTATGGTTTTTGATGTCATAAAATTCGTAACCCTGTTCCAGCGCAAGCTGCCTGATCGTGTTTTTAATAAGATTGGCAGGCTCTTCCATCAGGTGACAGGTATGTATGTCTATGATCTTATCGAACAGGCGGGGCACATGAAAGCCGAGGGCATTTTCTTCTTTTTTTTCAGTTCCGTTATCGGGTTCCCGCATTTCCTCCCAGGTTCTGTACCTGCGGTTACTGAAAGTAAATTCCAGCTTATTACGATAGCGGATGCTTTTTTCGCAGCCCAGTATAGGCATCAGCGGCGGCAACTGTACCCTTCCCAGCCTCCGGAGGTTCTGTTCAACTTCGTTTTGCTTATACTGCAATTGTTTTTCATAAGGAAGCATTTGCCATTTACAGCCGCCGCATACGCCAAAATGCCCGCAAAAAGGCTCTACCCTGTCGGCGGAATACTGGTGAAATAGGGTTGCATAGCCTTCCGCCCAATCCTTTTTACTTTTATTCAACCGTACATCCACTATATCGCCTGGCACAGCTCCTTCAATAAACACTACCTTACCTTCTATCCTGCTTAATGAACGACCTTCGGCGGCATAATCCTGTACCGGCACTTTTTCAAGCACCTGGCTCTTCTGGTTTTTTCTTGCCATAAACCGCAAAAGTAAGTTAGTGTGGTAAAAAACCTGTTAAAGAGTTCCGGTGGGGATTTCCTGGTGCGTTCAGTGTTGGTATTGAATGGGTTGCGCCAGGACTGGCTATTATGGATAAAACTGCGTAGCAGGTATGGGAAAGAAAAAAATCTAAAAAAATTAAGGAAAATTTAATTTTTTAAAAAAATGCTGTAGATTTGGCAGCACAAATAAAAAAGGTCTTCTGTAGACACAGATGACCTCTAACGATTGCTTGCCATATGAAAAATCTTGAATATCTTGTTTTTTTGGTCTTTTTTACAGTTTAGCTGTAGTTTTTGATGCCTCTAACACTTGCCAGTTTCTTGCTTCACGATTGCTTGCTTTTTCCCTCATTTCCCGTTCACAGTGTAAAAGTAGCACAGGAAAATAGCCTGTGCAAATCAAGTTGTTCGTATTTTTATTATGCCAAAGGAAGGGATATATTCTTGAAACCCTTTCTGGCATTGAGTTTCAGGAAAAAAATATTATGACGCCCAACAGTTTTACAGATGCATTATTTCAACTGGTTCGCTCTTTGGAGAAATCGGAGAAAAGGCATTTTAAATTATATATAAAGAGGAGCTCGGGTAAGGAGGATCTTAAGATCATACAGTTATTTGATGCTTTGGACAAGCTTCCCGAATACGATGAAAAAATATTGCTGAAAAAGATGCCGGGCGTTACCAAACCTCAACTGGCCAACTTAAAAACACACCTGTACAAGCAACTTTTGGCCAGCCTCCGCTTGCTGAGAACTACCGACAATACTGACCTGCAGTTGAGCGAACATCTTGATTATGCCCGTTTGTTATATAATAAGGGATTAAAGATCCAGAGCCTTAAAATACTGGAAAAGGCGAAAGAGCTTGCCAAAAGCAGCCAGAAATTCAATTTTCTGGCACAGGTTATTTCGCTTGAAAAAAAGATAGAAACCCTGCATATTACCCGTAGCACGCTTGAAAGAACGGAGCAGCTTTCGGAAGAGGCGTTGGAAATAAGCGGGCATATTGACAGGGTTACCCGTTTATCGAACCTGGCATTGCTGCTGTACAGGTGGTATGTTAAATACGGGCATGCCCGTAACGAGGAAGATGAAAAAGACATAAAAGCCTTTTTTAAAAGCAATACTCCTAAAGATATCGGCGCCATTAATGGTTTTTACGAAAACCTTTACCTGTGTCAAAGTTATTGCTGGTACGCATTTGTACGGCAGGATTTTTTAATGTACTATCGCTACAGCGAAAAATGGATGCAGCTTTTTGATGAAAATCCATCTATGATAGCTGTGGAGACCGGGCACTTTATTAAGGGGATGCATAACCTGCTGAATGCGCATTTTGATTTACGCAATTTCCGCAAATTCCAGGGCACTTTACGGAAGTTTGAAGCGTTTGCAAAAACACCTGTAGCCAGCCACCATGATAACTTCCGTACACATACTTCTATTTACATTAATGTTGCACGCATTAACTGGCATTTGATGACGGGAACTTTTAAGGAAGGGCTTGCCATTGTGCCGCAGGTAGAAGAAAAGCTTAAAGAATATGCATTGTATGTAGACAGGCACAGGATACTTGTATTTAATTACAAGTTTGCTACTTTATACTTTGGTGCGGGAAAGTACGAAGAGTCTATTGATTACCTGATGAAGATCATCAATGGCCCGCTCGACCTCAGGCACGATCTTCAATGTTATGCCCGCCTGCTGAACCTGATGGCGCATTATGAAATGGGTAACTATGAGCTGATGGAATCGCTTATAAAATCGGTATACCGGTTCATGGCTAAAATGAAGAACCTTACCGTGGTGGAGGAGGAGATGTTCCGGTTCTTACGCCGCTCGTTCAGCGTATCGCCCCGGTTATTGAAGCCCGAGCTGGTAAAATTCCTGGAAAAAATCAAACACCTGGAGAAGAACAGGTTTGAAACAAGGGCGTTCGCTTATCTTGATGTTATTTCTTGGGTAGAAAGCAAGGTATACGACCAGCCGCTCGGCACCATCATAAAAAACAAGCACCAGCAAAGCAGGCGCAGCTCTTTACCGGCTCAGCAAAAAGTATTAAACAAGGCTTCTTAAGGAAAAGGGATGCTCACTCATACAGGAATGAATGGCGATCAGGCATCTTTTTTAAAGCTGCTTTTAATAGAAGCGATCAGGTCAATATCTATTATTTTCTGGGAAAGCAGGATCATATTTTTGAAGGCGGGGGCAGTAGATATACCATGCCCTATAATAACAGGCTTGTTTACGCCCAATACCGGTACGCCACCATATTTTTCAAATTCAAACCGGTCAAAATAGTCATCGTGAATGTTGCGGCGCTTTACTATATCGTGAATGCTTTCGGCCATTTTTAGCATTACATTGCCGGTAAATCCTTCGCATACGATCACGTCCGCTTTATCAAGAAACACATCCCTGCCTTCTACATTCCCTATAAAGTTGATAAGCTTATTTTCTTTTAACAGAGGATAGGTTGCCTGTGCCAGGAGGTTTCCTTTGCCCTCCTCCTCGCCAATATTCAGTAATCCTACTTTAGGATTGGGGCGATTCCACACTTTTTGAACAAATAATGAGCCCAGGATAGCGAATTGTTCCAGGTTTTCGGGCTTGCAATCGGCGTTAATGCCGGCATCGAGCAGTAAGCCCAGCTCGCCGTTTTCATGGGGCATATAGGCGCCGATGGTAGGGCGGGTAACGCCTTCAATAGGCTTTATGCTGTACAATGCGCCTACCAGCATAGCCCCGGTATTACCGGCGCTGATCAACGCATCGGCTTTGCCGGTTGCCAGCAGGTGAAATCCTATAGCTATGGAAGATTGTTGTTTTTCTTTCAGCGCTTTGGTAGGGTGCTCATGCATGCCTATTACCTGCGGCGCGTGGATAACGGTGAACCTGCCCGGGGCAGGTTGATACTGCTGAATAAGTGGTTGTAATTGCGTTTCATCGCCTATCATGAGTATATGTGCAGGATCCGGAGTTGAGGATAGATAATCACAAACTCCTTTTATTGCTTCGAGCGGAGCAAAGTCTCCGCCCATCATATCCAGGGCGATCTTCATGCAACAAATTTGGTGAAAATCTGAAAAATACAAATCCCCAATCCAAATAAAATTAATTTATCAGGAGTTGGGAATGCGTTTAAAGGGCAAAATACTTATTTAATAGGTGATTTCTCAGCTACTACTTTCCCTTTGTAATATAATTTTCCTTCGCTTACATGTGCACGGTGACGAACATGCGTTTCACCTGTAACACTGTCCTTGCTTAACGTCACTGTCTCAGCTATATAATGCGTCCTTCTTTTGGCGCTGCGTTGCTGGGAGTGCCTGCGTTTTGGATTGGGCATAACACTAAGTTTTTAATTATTCCTGAATTTATCCAGACCTTTCCAGATCGGGTTTTCGCTTTCCGAATTGCGTTGATTCAATTTTTTGAGCATTTCCAGCGCTTCCTGGTTACAGCCCGAACTACCATCGGGTTTATCGGGGCAGGTACGTTGCAGCGGAATGCTCAGGTTGATGAATTCATAAATCCATCCTGCAACATCAATATGGCTTTCTGTTCTTGAAATGTAGTATACGTCCGGGTCTTCTTCCTCCGTGTTCATTTCGTCGGGGTTATCCACCATTTTTACTAACACTTCAAAGTCATCCCAAAGGTTTTTTACAATGGTTTTTCCACACAAATCGCATTGCAGGTTAACAGTGCCTCCTATTTCAAACTTCAGCATTAAAAAAGAAGTTTTTTTATCAAGGATCAGCTTAACCGAAACATGCGCGTCTGTAAAATCCTGTGGTTGATAATCTGCAAAGAACTTGTCGTCTATCTCATAAACAAATTCATGTTTGCCCGGCTTAAGCCCTACAAAAGCAATCTCATATTCGTGCCGGTTCGCCATGCCTTTTGTTTTAAGGCTTGCAAAGGTAGGTAAATATGCTTAAACCGGCTGAAGAAAATGAAAGATAGGATAAAAAATCCGGGTTTTTATATTATGCATTTATAATCAATAAGTTATGTATTTTTTATTAGATGTAATGATGGGCAGCACTCCAGGGAACTTGTGTTTGAACAGAAGTTGTTGCAGAAACAGAGGGTTACAGTACTTTTGCCTGCCTGTAAACGAAGTTCATGAATAAAAACGTAAGGAAATTTTTGCCGCTCATTGTTCTCTTTGTTATGCTTTCTGTTCTGATAGCGACCTTTGCTTCAAAACTAACCGCCCTGGGTTTTGACAGCGCGGTTTTGTTCGGGGGGAATATTTTCCTTTTTTTGCTGTCCATCATCTCTTTTTTGCTTTTGCAAAAAGCGGTTGGTTCGTCTTCGCCGCATGCGTTTGTAAGGTATTTTTATATATCTTTTGCATCAAAATTTTTTTTGGTGGCAATAACGGCTTTAATATACGGGCGGCTGGCAGCTCATATTAACCGCGCTTCTGTAATAGCCTGCATGGCGTTGTATATTGTGTATACTTTTATTGAAATGGGCATACTGCTTAAAGGCAGCAAAAAGTAAAATGGCAAGGAAACAAGAAGCGCCCCTGAATGCGTTGAACTCATTTTTACCACCCGGAGCGTATGACAGGGTGATGCAGTATCTTTTGCAGTTTAAAGTACACCTTACCATTACCCGCGAACGTAAAAGCGTGCTGGGAGATTACAGGTTTGCGGTAAATGGTAAGAACCACAGGATAAGTGTGAATGGCAACCTTAATCCATATTCCTTTTTAATAACCCTGCTGCATGAATTAGCGCATCTTGTTGCTTTTGTAAGATTCGGGAACCGGATTGCTTCTCATGGTAAAGAATGGAAACAAACGTATGGCGAAATACTTCACCAGTTTCTTCAGCTTAATATTTTCCCGGCCGATTTAGCCCGTGAAATAACCATCACCATGCAGCGCCCTGCTGCCGGAAGCTGCGCTGAAGACGGTTTGTTGCGGGTACTTAGAAAATACGATGAAAAAAAAGACGATAAGCAATTGGTAGAAGACATTGAGCCGGGCAGCCTGTTTGCTACGGATGACGGAAGAGTATTCAGGCGGGGGGAACAGTTGCGGAAACGCATTCGCTGCCTGGAAGTTAAAACAGGAAAAATATACCTTTTCAGCCCGGTATATGATGTGCTGCCGCTATAAAATTGATCGCCCAGGGCTCTGTTGTCAGCCAAAAGAAGAAGCTTGCATAGCCGTTTTAACCGGAAACTACTGCCCGCCGCTGTTTTCAGCTTCCAGCTTTTGTATTGCCCTGTCTGCCCTGTTAAAGGCTGTTTTTACTTTATAGTTATACCATTTATCCTTGAGCAGCTTACGCATTGCATTATCAAAATTGCGCGTAAATACCAGGTTGCTGAAACCGGTAACCCTGTCTTTGGCAGATGATAACGCCCGCACGCTCACCGAGTATCCCCCGGTAACATACTGTATATAATGCCAGTAACCGGCGGGCATGAACAAGGTTTCTCCAAAGCTTATGGTACAATCCCACCCTTCGGCATATTTAAGACCCGGGTACTTTTCATAATCCAGGTTTTTCATATCGCCAATGCCATGAAAATTGTACGGTAATTTATATAAGAGTGAAGATGTATCGTTGGGGAACAACGCCACACGCTTTTGTCCGTGAAACTGGGTAAGAAATACGTGCGACATATCTATATCATAGTGATTCCGGGTGCTGGACCCGCCACCTCCAAAAAACATAAGAGGGAGCCATGTAAGAATATTGTCGGCTATTTTATTAAATATGAGCTGTTTGCGTATTTCCGGCTTTTCTATCAGGAGGTTAAATAAAAACAACCTCGACTCTGTGGGTTCGCGTTGTATAAGGTCCAGGTAGTCACCGAATTTCATTTTGGCTATAGGGGCGCTTTTTACCATATCCGGGTGAGCGTTCTCGCTGCCATGTACGGGCACAACCAAATCGCCGGCTACTTCCTTAAAGTAATCATAGTTCCATTTTTCAAGCGCAGGTCCCTGCACAAAATCTTTCAGAATTACAGGCGTTTTTGTTTTAATATATTGTTCGGTAAACTCCTGTTTGGTTAATCCTTCTACTCTTTGAATGGGCTGTAGTTTCATATGATGACATCAAATTTTGTATGCCAAAGGCAGGCAATGTTAAGTATTATTTTTGTTACATCATACATAAACACCTGAAATTGCAGGCCAGGTGATAATATAAAAAAATATTTATATGTAATTTACGTAAATAAGCTGCAAATTCCAAAATATATCAGCTTTTGCGTTTAAAGATTTTCTTAACCGCTTTACTCAACCTGGTAATGTTGTCAATCTGTTCCTGGATAGGAGTAAGCACCAGGTCTTCCTGTTGCATGCCTGCCTCCAGGAATTCGGCCTGGATTTGCTCGGGATACAGCAGGATCAGGTTGTTTTTCGGAAAGTTCCTTACCAGCCTGGTAGCTATTGATTCCATATACGAGTGATAGGATATAGTGCCTTTCCTGGCGCTGACTGCCACGATCAGGTCGCTGCTGCTTATATCTGCCGATAAGCGCTGAAATTCTTCAAGTGTTTCAAAATGCCTGAAGCTTGTTTCTATGCTTGACCTGTTTTTCTGCACTTCTTTTTCGAAAGCTTTGTGCGTGCTGGCAGAGCAGCACAGCACAATGCGCAGACCGGCCTCTTTTGATAAGGCCACTATTCGCTTTACCCAGTGCGGGAACCCTATTTCATATTCTGCGTTCCGTGTTAAGAACAACACCATTCTTTTGGTTGTATTGATAGGAAAGCCAAGCCGGCAAATAAATATGGTTTCCCAAACGCTGTCGAGCACGTTTTGAGTAGTGGTACCAAATAATGAATTAAACAGGAACCCCGTAGTAGTATTACTTTTTTCCGTCCATTCCATCACTACGTCAGATATCAGCATTTCTTTAACAGCACGGGCAATTCCATTTGCCATATTCAGGTCAACCCTTGTTACCACCTGTACTTTGGTTCCTGTTTCCGCGCCGTACTTAACAGCGCTTTGCATGTTTTTATTATTCAACACTACCTTTTCTTTCAGCCCGTCTTCATCCTGCATTACCGTAAGCATATACACCGACGATTTTTGCTGGGAGGGATTGATCATTACCGCGAAATCGAGGAGCATGTCGGTTGTTTCCGGCTCGTTAACAGGTATCATGATGCGCTCCTGTATATTCACTACATCGGGTATGCGGTTCGATTCAACGATCGCCAGTTTTTTGCCGGCATTGGCAGTAACAAACGACCCGATCATACAGGTAATTAATATGAGGATGATCGTTCCGTTCAATACATTTTCATCAATGATCGCCATATTGTACCCGATAAGAATAACGGCAATAGTGGCGGCTGCGTGCGAGGTGCTCAGCCCGAACATCACATTGCGCTGCACATTGGTATAGCCAAATATTTTTTGGGTAATAAATGCCGCCAGCCATTTGGTTGAAAGCGCCATTGTGGTAAGCGTTCCCGCTATCAGCAACGCCATATTGCCTTTGAGCAGTACCCGCAGATCAACCAGCATGCCCACGCTGATCAAAAAGAAGGGGATGAATATGGCATTGCCTGCAAATTCGATCCTGTTCATAAGCGGCGAAGTATGCGGTATAAGCTGGTTGAGCGCAAGGCCTGCTAAAAATGCCCCGATAATTCCTTCTACCCCTGCCAGCTCTGCCAGCAACGCCGCCAGGAATACCATGGCAAGCACAAATACAAAATGCGTGGTCTGGTCGTCTTTTATCTTTTTAAAGAACCACCTTCCAACCAGCGGGAATCCAGCCAGGATAGCAATAGAAAACAATAAGAATGAAATGCCAAGCTTCAGCCAGAACTGCTGGTTCAATTCTCCTTCTACAGATCCTGTAATAATAGCCAGTATAAGCAGTACTGCCGTATCGGTTATAATAGTTCCTCCAACGGTAATGGTAACTGCCTCGTTTTTGGTAATGCCCATCCGGCTGGCTAACGGGTAGGCAACCAGGGTATGAGTGGCGAACATGCTGGAAACAAGCAGGGAAGCCATGGTGCTAAAGTGCAGTACATGAAAGCATAAAATAAATCCCAGCCCCAGGGGAATAATAAAAGTAAAAAAGCCAAATACAAGACTTTTATACTTGTTCTTTTTAAACTCTTCCATGTCCAGCTCCAGGCCGGCAAGAAACATGATATACAATAGCCCGGCTTTGCCGAAAAGATCAATGCTTCCTTTGGCTACCAGGTTAAATCCGTGATCGCCTATTGCCATGCCGGCCAGGATCAGCCCAATAATGCTGGGTATTCTTAATTTACGAAGAAGGATAGGTGCTAAAAGGATGATGAATAAAACAATAACAAAAATGGGTATGGGGTCTTTGAGCGGAAAAGTTAGTCCGTTTAATAATATCATAATTTGCACCGGTTATCTGTTATATCCTTGAGAATCATTCCAAAATTAGCAAAATGTTGGTCTTTTGCAGGTTTAATATCAAATACTCGTTATTAATATTTGTTTAAAACGTTTTGCATCAGGTATATTATTTTAACGCGAGTGCTGTAAGAATTGGGTTGGTTATATTAATTTTGAACAGTAAATACAGGTATATGGCGTTGGCGCAAACATTAATGCAGGAAGAGCTTGATACACTTGTAACAACTGACAAACTGTTTCAACTGATTGTTTGGAATGATGAGGTGAATACTTTTGAATGGGTAATTGAAACGTTGCAGGAAGTGTGTGGTCATAGTCACGAACAGGCTGAACAATGCGCTTACATTATTCACTTTAAAGGGAAGTATGCAGTTAAAGAGGGGCAATACGAAGAGCTGAAGCCCCTGTGCGATGCCATTACGGAAAGAGGCATTGGCGCGACTATAGAGATACTTGCCGGCTGATTTTTTTACCTGAGCAGCTTTTGCCGCTCATTTTCCCACCGCATTCTGTACGCATTCATAGCTGTAACTCCTAATTTTTTGATGAGCCTGTAGTTCACAAGAGCGCCCACCGGAGCGCCTATCACAGGGATCAGCTGTGCCATTTTCGCTATATCTATATAATCCCTGTATTCCTGCTGAAAGCTCCGCCAGTCGAACCGGTGAATGTCTTGTGGTAATTCATTTTGAAAGGTTTCCCATTCCGCTATTTTCTGGTAAGTGCTTTTCCGGTGCTGCGGACCGGAAAACGCAAGCTGGAAAATATACAGAATGTAAAGGCGCTCTTTATAATCCGTGGCATCGTAGCCGTAAATGCCGGCAAGCTCAAACAAGAGCTTTAATTTTATTCCCAGCAGGATGGGAAAGTCTGCAAGACCAAGCAATAAACCACCTGCACCAGTTATTCCGCCTTCTGCCGCGGCGGTTTTTTGATATAGCGCTATTTTTTCTTCACTTAATGCATCGCGCACTTCTAAAGAAACATTTTTTTCGAATCTGGAAGTAGTAGCTTGTGCGCCAAATAATACTCCTCTTATCATTTGCTTAATGGTGGCTGTAATAGCCTGGTGAACCTTTTCAGGAATTATTTTGTTCATCCTGTTTTGTATACGCTTCGACAGCCTGTCGAACAAAGACGGGTTACGAAGCATGGCAAGCTGCCATGCTTTGAGCTCCTGTTTTACCCGATGTTCATAACGACTATGCATATACGTTGAAAAATAAAAAGAACCCGGTTATGCTATACCACATCAACATCCGGTACCACCACTACGCTTTTAAATTTTTTTTGCTGATGGAATATTGCTACCTGTTCCTTTATAAAAGATTTACATTCTTTTATCATGGCTGTGTCTTTGGGCAGCTTGATCAATATTTCCATCAGGTACTGGTTCCTGATACGGTTAACTACCGGTTCGGCGGGTCCTACAATGTATTTGCCGAAACTTTTTTGTAAAACCGCAGCGAAATATCCTGCCGCTTCTGTAACTACTTCTTTTAACTTATGCCTGAACGTTAGTAATATGATCCTGGAAAAGGGAGGGTAAAAAAACTTTTCCCTTGCTTCAATTTCGTATTTAAAAAGAGAAGCGTAATCGTGCTGCTGCACAAAGTACAATACGGGGTGGCGGGTGTTGGCTACCTGTATCAGCACATTGCCATCCCCATCTTTTCGGCCCGCCCTGCCGCTTACCTGCTCCATCAGTTGAAAAGCTCTTTCATTTACCCTGAAGTCGGCAAAGCTCAGAATGCTGTCCGCATCAAGTATTCCCACCAGGTTCACATGCTCAAAGTCAAGTCCTTTTACCACCATTTGTGTTCCCACCAGTATATCAATCCGTTTTTGCTCAAACAACTGGATCAGGCTATCGTGCGCCTGCTTTCCGCGAACACTGTCAATATCCATCCGCGCAATTTTCGCTTCCGGAAAATCTTCTTCCAGTTGTTCTTCAATTTTTTCAGTTCCAAAGTTACGTTGTACAAAATCGTGGTTGCCGCAGGCCATACAGGTATTTACCTGCGGATATACTGTGCCGCAGTAATGGCATTGCAGCTTATTGCTGAGCTTATGATAGGTTAAGCTAACGTCGCAATGTTTGCATTGAGGTATCCATCCGCAAACAGCGCATACCTGGTAAGGAGAGTATCCCCTGCGGTTTTGGAACAATATTACCTGTTTCCCCTTGTCGAGCGATTGCTGAATAGCCTCTTTTAACGGGAGGGAAAGAATGACTTTCGATTTTTCTTTGCTCCCGATCTTCTTTGTATCTACTATCCGGATGTTAGGCAATGTAACGGCGCCGAACCGTTCGGCAAGCTGTGCGAGCCCGTATTTACCCTGAAAAGCATTGTAATAACTTTCAACCGAAGGCGTAGCGCTGCCCAGTAGTACCTTAGCGCCCAAAATTCCTGCATAATAAATGGCGCAATCCCTGGCATGGTAACGTGGCGCCGGATCCTGCTGCTTAAATGAAGCGTCGTGCTCTTCATCTACAATAATGAGGCCCGGGTTACTAAAAGGCAGAAAGAGCGCCGAGCGGGCGCCCAGTATGATTTTAAGTTCACCCGATTTGATCTTATTCCATATTTCAATCCGCTCGTTTTGATTGAACTTGCTGTGGTAAATTCCGATATATCCTCCAAAATGTTTCTGTAACCGGCGTATTATCTGCGATGTAAGCGCTATTTCCGGCAAAAGATATAATACCTGCCTGCCCTGGCGCAAATACTCTTCCATCAACTTAATATATACCTGCGTTTTGCCGCTTGATGTGACTCCATGCAGCAGGCAAACGTTTTTTTCTTCGAAGAGCTTTTTCAGATGGTTAAAAGCTTCCTGCTGGGCGGGTGTAAGCTCAAAATCAATCCGGATGTTCCTGGGTAAATACATAAGCCTGTCAACAGACCGCTTTTCAAGCCAGAGAATATCTTTTTCTATTAACCCTTTCAACTGCGCGTCGGAAGCGCCTGATTTTTTAAGCAAAGCGGGTTTGGTCACCTCTCCTTCTGTTTTTGCAAGATGCAGGTAGCTCAGCAATAACTCTAGCTGTTTGGGCGCCCTGCTCCAGTTATTCATTAATCCGGCGAGCTTTTCTTCATCATTATATGCCTGGTTTAACAGCACATATGTTTCCTTTTTGGCGGAATAAGATTCTTTCAATGCCTCCCAAACAAAACAAACTCTTTTTTCCAGGAGGCGCTTAATTACGGGGTAAACATGCGAGGAGTCCAGCAGTTGCTGCACTTCTGTAAGCCGTAATTCTTTTTTGATGTGAAGCGCTTCCGCAACTATATATTCGTCATTGTCGAGATGAGAAAAATCATCTCCATATTCTTCATTGTAAATTAAAACAGTTTCGCTGCTCAATTTAAAATAGGATGGAAGGGCGGCTGCCATCACCTCTCCTTCGCTACACATATAATATTCCGCGATCCATTGCCAGAGTAGCAGCTCATTTTTATATACAATGGGCTCGGTATCCAATACGTTGAGAATGTATTTAGGCTCAAAGGCAGCAGGTTTATTGGGATGCAGGCTTTTAATAATACCGGCATATTTTTTCTGGCGCCCCAGTACCACTTCCACCCGGCAACCTTCTGCTACCCGGTTAATTAAATGAGGGGGGATCTGCCATGTATAGTTCCTTGGCAAAGCCAGCGGAATGATTATTTCTGCGAATAAAGCTTTGTCAAGAGGAAATACTGGAGAGTCATTATCCCGGTGCGCGGTTTCCATGGGATAAAGATAAGTGTGAAACATATCTGCATGGTGAGAGACCGGAAGATTTTACATGCCCCAAAAAGAGAAGAAGCTGCCCTGAATTCCGGGACAGCCTCTTCCGTTATTACAACGAATAAAATGTTAGCGTGTTTTCATGATCTTGATCGGTGGGATCCTTTCTCCGCTGATTCCTTCTACCTGCATAAAGTAAATACCCGGAGCAAAGTAGCTTCCATTCAACCCAAGCGGCAGGTTCCACTCTCCTTTATTAAGCTTACTGAACTCTTTTACAAGCATTACCTTACCCTTGCTGTCCATTATACGAACGAGCATTTTCGGAACATCTTTCTGCAGGGAGAATTTCAGGATAACATCATCTGTAAACGGATTGGGGTAAGCGTTTACTTTTGAAGATAACCTGTCCGAAGTTTCAGCCGGGTTAAGACTTGCCTGGGCTTCCTCTCCGTTTCCTCTGCCTGTGGTTGTACGGAAAACTTCCCCGCTTTGGCCTTCAGACGGATCCGACGGACGTTTGGCGGCGGAGATGATCATCCCGCCAATATATCCATACGATAACCCTTCTCCAACAATGGTAAGAACAATCACTCCATCGGCATCAGCCCGCACATTTTCCATCGTTACAATATCCGTTGAGTTGTTATTTGCTTTTAACTTAACAACACGCCCGTTAATGACATAGTTAACAACTCTTTCTACAGTGGTGGCACGGCTTGCAAAGAACGTGAATGAGTAGCTCATGTTCTGAGACAATCCTGAAAACTTCAACTGTCCATCCTGCCCTACGTCAGTCCACCAGGTGCTCCTCATCACATTATCCGGTAATACGCCACTGTTGTCGCCTGTATTTGCGCCAAATGGATTATCCCCGCTAAATCCATACATTACCTCCATATCTACACCGGAATAGTTATTCCTGTCGTTATAAAAATTCTGATAGGTAGCGCCAAGCTCAGGGGCGGCGTTGGTGTTGTTCCAGGGTAAAGACGCCGGATCGTCTCTGTTAAAATTAATATAGATAGAATAGGCAAGAGTGGATGCTGCTATGGTATTGCCGTAAGGATAGAAATTACCTCCCTGCGCATGCCTGATCTTATAGAAGTATTCGGTATTGCTTTGCAAGCCGCCATTCACATAAGAGGTAAGGCCTGGCGCCACTGTGGCTACCAGTTGGTATGAGCCATTCATGCTGGTTGAACGATAGATTTCGGTGCTTGCATTGTCCACCTTATTAATCCAGTTCAACCGGATGGAATCTTTTGCAGTTCCATTGCCTTTCAGGTTCTCAGGCGCTGCCAGGGTTGCACTGGCATTGTATTGTTCTATAACCAGCGCATTAATGTAAACGCCGGTTGCTCCCCAGGTACGAATAGCAGTAAATTCAATACTTCCGCTTGCATCGGGAGTAAGATCATTTATCTGCACAACATTTGCTACGTTGTAGGAGGCATTTACCGAAACGGTTTTGCCGCCGGCAGCAAATGTTGTATTTCTGTTTCCGGTTGCGTTAACGCCTGCCACAAACTTAAGGCTGTAACGTTTTGCAGGATCTGTAGACAGTCCGGTAATCTTGATCCGCTTCGTATTGCCGGATGATTCCGAGAACAATGTTTTAAGCACATCATCCCTGTAAGCGCCGGTATTATCCCCGCTCACAGCCCCGGTTAAGTTTGCCACTGGCTGCCATGCATCCAGTAATGTTACTCCTGTTGTTGTAATTGCACCCAGGTCATTTTTCAGTGCTGTTATAGAAGCACCGGCAGCGGGGGCTTTACTAAAGTTGTTCCAAACGCCGTCAACAGGATTGTCTATATTAAAGTTTACATAAATGGCTGACGTGCTTTGATCGGTAACATAAATGCTGACATTCTGCGAGGAATTGCTTCCGCTATTGTCGGCAGCAGTTACAGTAATACCGTGAAATACTCCCTTATTATATTGTGAAGGAGTTATATGGAACACACCGTTACCAGATCCATTATCTGTAAATGTTACAAAGGAAGGTAATCCTGAAGCAGAGAGCGTAATATTATCCCCCGCGTCATCTACGGCTTTCACATTTACATTCGTGGTAAGTCCTGCCTTTACGAAAATATCGTTCGGGCTGGTAAAGGCGGGCGCCTTATTAGGAATAACCACCTTTAGGGTTTGAGTGTTTGTTCCTCCGAAGTCATTTTTCGCTCTAACAATATAATAGTAAGTTTTGTTACCAACTACTGTATTATCAATATAAGAGTCCAGTTGACTGTTAATTACACCCGGGTTGAGAAGTACAAAGGGACCCATGAGGTTGTTTGATCTGTATACCTCGTAGGTTGTAGCATTGTGAGCCACGTTTGTCCAGCTCAGCTTTACCACATCGTCTTCAAAGCTGGCAATAACATCTTTCGGTTTTGCCGGGGCACTCGAATCCATCAGCTCAGCCTCAATGATCATCGCATTCATGAACGCGTAGGTATACGTATTGCCGCTTCCTTTAGCCGCGCTGAATGTAATTGTGCCATCTGAAGCGGGCAGAATGCCGGATATGGTTACGGTGTTCTGCGAGTTGTCGGCTGCATTTAAAGAAACAGATACCCCGTTAATGGTATACTCGGTGGAGATATCCCTGTTCTTTAAATTAGAGCTGTTGAAGAAGATAAAGTTGTAACGTGTGGTCTCCTTTAATCCCGAAATCTGGAAGTTTTTGATGCCGGAAGCTATCCTGTACTGCGACCGCATTACACTATCCGGCACTACACCGGAATTGTTACCGGTGTTCGCGCCATTGCTGGCCGACGACATTCCGGAAGTGAGTATTTTAAGACCGATCGTGGTAGCAACGCCTTTGTCGTTTTTCAGGTTAGTGAATGAAGAGTTTACCGAGGGCGATTTGTTGGTATTGTTCCATTTGCTTCCGGGTAACGGATTCGGCACATCAGCCGATCCATCGTTGAAGTTGATATACACTTTGTCTGTAGAAATGGCTGTGGCGTTCACTTTTATAGTGAACGAAAGGGTATCCTTTCCGTTCCTGCCATCTTCAACTTTAGCGGTTACCTTATAGGTTCCTGCCTGGGAATAATTAGGGGAAATTACCAGCTGCGCCACACGGTTGGTGTCAGACACGCTTACAAACGAAGGAAGATTCAGGAATGTCCATAACAACATGTCTCCGGGATCCTGATCTGTAGCCGAAACACTGATCTGAACGGTTTGTTTTTCGTTGACTGTTACATCCGGTATCACCTGGATTTTCGGTACATAGTTATCGTTTATTACCAGGTTAAACGAAGTAAGTGCAGTATCTCCCTGCGTGTTCGCGGCTTTTACAACTATACCGCCGTATGCACCCTGGTCGCCCGCGCCGGTAGAAGTGAATGTAATAATACCCTTACCATTGCCTGTTGGTGCAAACGTTCCAAATGGCGGAAGGTTAGTAACAGTAAGCGAAATGGCTTCTGATGTTCCGTTAGAGGCGCTTACAGGTACCTGCAATTGGGTGCCATAGCGCATGTATTGATTTTCGATCGTGGTCAACACCGGAACTATACCAAATGTTCTGGCGCTGTCTTCATTTGAAAAATCAGATTCTCCGCCTACACCTACTGCTCTTACTTTATAAAAGAACATGGAGTTTGCATACAAGCCTGTATCTGTAAAGGAAGCGGCGGTACCAGGCAGGGATGTATACAGAACAAAATTATCTTTGTTCAGGTACGACCTGTACAACTCGTATTTGGTAGCGTTTGCTCCGGCATTGTTTATCCATACTAATTTAATAATGGAGGAATTAAAGGTGAACGCATCCAGCGATGTTGGAGCGGCAGGCGGTGGAGGTGCGGCCTGCGTGGTGGCGCTAACGGGCTCTTCTCCTAAAACATTTACGGGTATTACCTGTTTGCTAATGCCGGTGCTGTTGGGACCTTTATAGCTTACAGACAATACTTCGCTGCCGCCAATTTCAAAGAAGGTTACTGTAATGGGTACAGTAGTGGGGTAAGTGCCTCCGCTAAATGTTTTGGTGCCCGATTTTTCACTGGAACTGTGGCCCCCATCGTGGTTTACTACCAGGTTGGCTTCATTATAGCCTCCTATATATAGCTTAGATCCGTCGTCGCTGGTTAAATAAAATGTATACGTGCCGGCAGCAGGAATGGTAATTGTTCCGTCGAACTTTACGGCAAAATTATCGCTCCTGTCCTCCATTCCCAAAGTAAAGATGGGTGATCTTCCTGTTTTTGCCGGGATGAGGTTGTTAAATTGAGGCAATGCCGATAATGTACCTGTTTCGTAATAGCTATAATCAACTCCTCTTCCGCTTTTATCAAAGGCAGATTGCCCATACTGGTTAATGGCACGTACCTTATAATAATACTTTGTTGCGGGCAATGCCGTAGTATCGGTATAGGTAGTAGTATTGGAAGGCAACACCGCAATGGTAGTGAAATCGTCTATCGCATTTTCTGATCTGAAAACTTCAAATGACGTTTCATTATTGCTGTTGTCTGTCCAGTTTAATTTAATCTTATTGTACGATTGTGTTAAAGCCGTTACTCCTGTTGGCTTATTAGGCACAGTGCCGCCGGGCGGTGGAGCCTCTTCTACAAATACGTTATCGGGAATGGGTACAAAAGAATTACTTTGCGGAACTTTCCAGCTTACCGTAATACTTTTGGTTGATACCTTCTGGAAATAGGTTACTATAAATTTGTACTTACCCGGAGTGTCAAATGTTATGCTTCCATCTCTGTTCCGTGCGGTATGAACCCCGTCATTCTCTACCAGCGGCGTTACCGATGCAGAATAAGGCGTACCAATATATAGTCTGCTGCCGTCGTCAGAATTGGTTCTGAAGGTATAAGTACCGGCAGCCGGTATACGGATCTCTCCTTCCCACATATAGGCAAAGCTTTCTGCCTGTAAGCTGTTGTCAATATTAATGTTGGGAACATACCCGGTTTTGGTAGGATATATCTTATTAAAATCAGGCAGGTTGTCCCATGTGCCCAGGTAATATTTATATCTCAGCCCTTTCAATGCGGTTTGAGCTGTTACCTGGTTACTGGGAGCCGACTCATTCGCTGATATGTCTACTGCTTTGATGGTAAAGGTATAAAGCAGGTTCGGTTCCAGGTTAAATACGGTATACCCTGACTCGCTTGTATAATAAGCCTTCACTCCGTTCACGTAAATATCGTAATGATCCAGTCCCACATCATCTTCCGATTCATCCCATGTAAGTGAAACGGAGTTCGTGGATGTACCTACCACCTTCAAATTGGAAGGTGCGGAAGGGGGGGTATAATCCGCATCTGTAGTAGCGCTTGCCTCATTGGAAAGCGCGGATGCTCCTGTATTGTTAACAGCCCTTACAACATAATAGTATTTAACGCCCGGGGTTAACGCTTCTTTTGTGAACGTTAATTCCGTTCCCTCGGTAATACCTACAAATACGTAAGGACCTCCCGCTTTTGTTGCCTGGTATACTTCATAATTAGTAGCAGGGTAAACGGCATTAGGATTATTTATCCAGTCTAATTTTAAAGATGATTTAGATTGCTTGTTGACGATCAGGTTGGCAACCGGATCGGGCTTATTGGGCCCGTTAGCGTCAACTACGGTAAAGGTGGGCGAAAATCCTCTTGTACAAACAGCCGACTCAGATACCCTGGCCCTGTAGTTTCCGGGGCCTGCCTGGTAGGCAAAAGAGGTGCTTACCGGGTTGCCGGTAGCGCCGATCTTCTCCCAGGAATAGCCATAGAAACCTTCGGGCATTACCAGTTCTACGGTAGTTTTTCCATCCGGAGACGGTAAAACTTTACTACCTAAAGCTCCTAAAGTGATGTTTGGTGAAACATTTTGGCTGTTATTTTTTATTTCTACAGGTATAGGCGACCAAACAGACCACTCCGTGCCATTTTTTATACGACAATCATATACACCTATAGAGGTAACGGTAATTTCGTTTGTGGTAGCCCCGGCGATCAGGTCTCCGTTTTTTCGCCATTCGTATCCGTCGAAGCCGGCGGTTACTCCCATCTTAACATTTATCGGCTCGCCCACGCAAAAAGAAGTTCTGCCAAATAATGGCCAGGGATTTGCTTTGTGAGCCCGCATTAAATACGGAAAGAAGTCAGCTTCTTTCCAGGCTGAATTCCATGTATCATGCCCCTTATCAGGATACTCCGTGTACCTGAAGTTAGCTCCGGCAGCAATTGCAGACCTGTTCACGCTTCTTGCGCTTCCGGGCTGGGGCTTTTTATCCAGCGCTCCCTGGAAAAGCCATACCGGTGTATATTTATTCTGAATAAGCTCGCCTACCGAACCTACACTCACATTACTCATAGGCAACGCTGCCGAAACGAGCTTGGGGTTATCGAAAAAAAAGCTCCAGGACGCATCGCCGCCTCCGGATAAACCGTTTACCTGGATCCTGAACGGATCAACCTGTACCTGGGGGATTAAGAAATTAACGATCAGGTCCCTGATGTTGTTTTTGTGCCCGGTGGTAAATGTTCCCGCGGCTGTTGAAGACTGGGGATATAACAGGAACCCATCGTATTTACCACTGGTTACCGCATTCATGATTGTTTTACCTCCATGGTATAATTGATACTCATTATCATAAATGGTACCTCTTTCACCCACACCATGAAAAAAGATGAATAAAGGATATTTCTTTCCGTTGCCCGGCACATAGTTTTTGGGGTATTTTAAGCGGAAAGCCATTCCCTTGTATATATAGGCTTTGTACTCATCGGTATTCCAGCTCAACCGGTTGGTTTTTACCCATTTCCCCACCTGGCCGTTGGCCGGCTGAGCGGGGGGGCTGGCAGGGTTGTATATCACAACCGGGTCGTTTGGATTAAACACCTGCGCCTGAGCGGAAGAAACACCGGAAAATAGCAAAAAAAGTGAGAACACCCCTGCTAAAAAATTGCGTACTGATTGATTCATAATAATAAAATGTATTTCAGTAAAACCTTGTAGGTTTCCAGGAAGGAATTTGACTTAGAACCAGCCAGCTTTTGATTGCTGATTGCCAGTAACAGGGCAAAACAGCTATTGCTGACAAATGGGATTAGTAATTATCTTTAGGTTTGACAGAAGAAGATTGGAATACGGGTTTATAGAAATATACGATAAAAAAGCTTCTAAAGACGGTGCAAGGTATAAAAGTATTTTTAATTATACAATACCGTATTTTCAACATTTATCTTTTTATAAAAAGGTGTTGATTGTCAGTGTTTTATCCTTTTTCTTTCTCCATGCAGCACTTTTCCTATAATAGTATATCTCACAAACCACTGATATGTTACCACTGATATGATGATTGGAATAATTAAAGCGATGGGAAAGCGTAACCATCCGGGCACCGAACTGTTCAAAAATATGATCTGTATACTTATTACCAGCCCCAGGTGAACAAGATACACCCAGTAAGAAGCGTCTGAAATATATTTCCAGAAATGGTTTTCAAGATTAAAAAAACGTAAGAAAAATCCAATAAATCCTAAAGACAGGAATACAACCTGCATGGCTGCCAGCATCTTGAAAAAAAGAAACCATGCATATGATTGGTGCTGCAGTTCATTCCATTCAACATAAAACAGCAGGCACATAATAGTGCATCCCACCAGCAGCAAATACAAAAAGTTGTTTACAAAAGCCTGGAACAGGGTAGGGCGTAAATGTATAAGCCAACCCAATCCAAAGAAATAACCGTAAAAAATAATGTAAGAAATATGCTTAGGGCGTATGTGGGTATCGGCCGATATAAATAAATTTTTCTCCCAAAATAATATTAACCACACAGGTATACTTAATAATAAAGGCCACAAAACAATATTAAACGATCTTTTTTTCCACCAGTTCACAAATTTTACCGCAGCCTTGTTAAAGAATTCAATTCGCTTAAGCCTCATCAGCACAATGGTTACAAAATAAAACATCATTAAGTTATACAGGAACCACAAGTGAGCCACACCCGTAGTGCCGGGCATCCTGAATATACTTTGAGACAATGCTTTTTCAAAAGGCAAATGATGCTTGTAATAAAAGGTATAAAAGCTATATGGTATCATTCCCATTGGTACAATGGTAAGCATACCTACTACAAAGGGAAGTCCCACCCTGACCCAGCGCCTTTTTATAAATTCTTTTTCTCCCACCCGCTTGTATAAAAGACGGCAGAAATAACCTGCAATTATAAAAAACAGCGGCATCCTGAAAGAGTGAATAAAGGAATACGTAAAATCAAAGAGCCAGTGATTGTACTGCTCATCGTGTACCCAGTGTTTTTCGGGTATTACCCTGTAGGCGATAGTGGCATGCAGTAAAACGCCCAGCAGCATGGCAACGGCCCGTAAAGCGTCAATGCCATGGATCCTTGTTTGATTCATCATTTCCCTGAGTTGAAATTTTAATGCCCGTCTGTTATTATATATGCGGTTAAGCGATAAAAATACAAACTGGCACTAAACATTCAAATAAAATGTCTGGTGCATGTTGCCGGTAGTTTTATCTTTGCCGTTTTTAATATATTAACAGGAGGCCGGATTGTTACCTCTATTTCTTTGATTTAAAAGGAGTGAGCATGCAACGCCAGGTTCGAAATAGCTCTCAGCCCCTGTATGGTTTTGGCTTTTGAGAGATGTTTTTTGATGAAGATCAAAAAATTATAAATGTAAAAGCCTTCATTTGTAGTGCTGAAATCCGTAACTCGCTATTAGTAATGAACCGGCAAAAAATTTTCATACTCTTTTCAGGACTTATATGTTCCATAAACCTGTTTGCTCAGAACTGCACTACCCTGGGGCAAACCCCTGCTACAGCATTTCCCGTGTGCGGTACTTCTGTTTTTAAGCAGCAAACCGTGCCGGCATGCGGAGGCAGGTCCATTCCGGTACCAGGCTGTAACGATGGCGCTGCTTATGGCGACCTGAATCCTTTTTGGTATAAGTTTACCTGCTTTGCCACCGGCACTTTAGGCTTTACCATCACACCTATTACCGGTTCCGACGATTATGACTGGCAGTTATTTGATATTACCGGGAAAGACCCCAATGACGTGTTTACGAACAGCTCATTATATGTAACCAGCAACTGGTCGGCCAACCCCGGGGCAACCGGAACAACAACGAACGCAACAGCAGTTACCAATTGCGCCGGTTTTTCTTACCCTAATAAAAGTAAAATGCCGGTGCTTACAGAGGGGCATCAATACCTGCTGCTTGTAAGCCACTTTACAGATACCAATCAAAGCGGTTATACATTAAGCTTCGGAGGTGGTACTGCCAATATCACGGATCCTAAGGATCCCCATTTGGACAATGCGAGAGCCTATTGTGATGGATCGAGCATTATTGTGCGGCTGAATAAGAAAATGAGATGTAATACGCTTGCTTCCGATGGCAGCGACTTTTCTGTTTCCACCGGACTGGCCACTATTACCGGGGCATCTGCGGCAAACTGTGTGAGAGGATTTGATATGGATTCGCTGACTGTTAACCTGAGCAATCCGCTTCCTCCCGGCAATTACTCGCTCAGGATCAAAAAAGGCGCGGATGACAATACGATCCTGGATAACTGCGACCGTGGCATTCCTGATGGAGAAACCATCAGCTTTACGGTTGAGCCTCTCCATCCTACTCCTATGGATAGCATTGCCGCCATCAGGTGCGCCCCCGATGTGTTAGAGCTTGTTTTTAAAAAGCCGGTGCGCTGTAATTCCATTGCCGGCGATGGCAGCGATTTTATTATAACCGGGTCTGCGCCTGTTTCTATTATAAACGCTTACGGAAGTTGTGAAACCGGCGGGGTGAGCAGTAGTATTTATGTAAAACTATCGGCTCCTATTGTTACAAAAGGTAATTTTATCATTACCCTTAGAACCGGCAGCGATGGCAACGCAATAATAGACGAATGCGAGCAGGAAACACCCTCGGGGGCTTCCATACCTTTTCAAACTGCCGATACGGTATCTGCAGCATTCAGTTACCATGTTTCGTTAGGATGCGGGCTTGATACTATTTCATATGCTCATCCCGGTGGAAATGATATTAATAGCTGGCAATGGCTGTTTGAAGATAACACCACCAGTGTTTTTCAACACCCCCAAAAAATATATTCGGTATTTGGTGAAAAGAATGCTATGCTGGTAGTATCTAACGGGGTTTGCTATGATACGGCATCCGCAGGGATTGATCTTGATAATGAATTGAAAGCAGCCTTTGAAGCGCCTGAATTTATTTGCCCCGAAGATTCAACCCTTTACAAAGATATCAGCATAGGCAGGATTGTGCAGTGGAGCTGGACGTTCGGAAACGGATCGGGCAGCACGGCTCAGGTTCCTCCCACCCAGCGATACGTACAGCCAATGATTGACCAGAAATACATGGTGCAACTGGAAGTTACGGATGATATCGGGTGCAGGGATGTTTTTCAAAAGGAGGTAACGGTAGTGAGTAGCTGTTATGTGGCCGTGCCTACAGCTTTTACGCCCAATAACGACGGTTTGAATGATTACCTGTATCCTCTTAATGCCTATAAGGCCGACAACCTGCTGTTCCGCGTATATAATGTATATGGACAAAAAGTATTTGAATCGGGGTACCGGCTACACAAATGGGATGGAACAATAGACGGTAACCCGCAACGTGCGGGTACCTATGTATGGACACTGGAATACATACACCGGGATATGGGGCGCACTTTCAAATTAAAGGGAACAACAACGCTTATCAGATAAAAAATAGTTCGCCCGAACAACAATATATTTTGTTGGCCCGTTTATACTGCAAAATCATTACTGTTCAAATCCTTTTTATGAAAAATGCAGATAAACTTTTTTTCGCGGTGGTTGCTATAGGTTATTTTATACTTTACAGCTTTATGGCGCTGCTCAGCTAATCATTCTTATATTTGCAACCGGAACAGGTATGAGCTTTAATGCTGTTAACACCTTATCATAAAAAACCTTTTAATATGAACCTGACAACATTTAAAACAATAGCGCTGCTATTTATAATAACATCAGGAATAGTTATGGCTTCCTGCAAAAAGGACAAAAAAGACCCTGAGCCGGAACCAACAAAAAAGGAGCTATTAAGCCATACATGGAAAATAACCGATGTGCAAACCTCCGACGGAACAAGTATAATCAACCTTGTTCCCCAGGCAAAATGCTTAAAAGACAAAACGGTTACGCTTGTTGCAGATAATACTTTTGTAATTAGTGATGATACCGAAGATTGTTCAACGCCCCTGGAAGGCTCAGGATCATGGTCGTTGACTGAAAACGACAGTAAAATAAAATTTGAAATAGAGGATAATGACCCGTTAACAGTAACTATTAAAGAATTAAGTGCCACTACACTTAAATTATCCTATTATTTTGCCGATGCGCCTGTGCCGGGTGATTACATTATAGTGTTTCAAAAACAATAGAAGCCGGCTTATTTCCTAAAACTCAACAATGGCATAGGCCTTATTGTCAACGTAAGGCCCACCGGGGTGGTGCGCTGTATAATCGAGGTTGATCCAGTAATTCCCGTTTTCTTCCCTGTAGTACAATCCTGAGAAATTTTCGGTGGCAAACAGGTGGGTGATCGCTTCCTGTATTTGCATGAACCTTTTTTTATCGCCACAAAAAAGTTCAGGGTAAACATGATTTTCGGTAAGTACCATCCTGCATTTGGCGCCTATGGCTTTCATGCAGGAGATCATCAGTATGGTATGATCATCGCAATCGCCACCCAGCCCGTTCTCAATGGTTTCTTTGGGTGAAGCGTAGTATTCATCTCTTTCAGGATCGCCTACATATTTAAAAGAGCTGTTGATATGTTTAAATAAAGAAAGATAGCGGACAATAGGCCCGTATTTTGGATGATAGTCATCAAAGTATTCAATAGAATGTTTTACGGAAAAATTGCGTACAACTGAATCCTTGGGCGCCATTTTCGACTTCAGCCCTTTAACTGCTTTTTCAACACCCGAATCAAACAGGTCGGGTTTTACCAGGTAAAGATCTTTCTCTTTCACATCTCTTACATCCCAGCTTTTAGCTACCAGGTTTTTGTAATCGAGGATCATGTTTTTAAGGTTGTATCCTTCGGCAAACTGGTTATAAACAATAACGCCGCACACCAGTATAAACGCAGGTATTACAAGCGGGCGAAATAGCCAGAGTATCAGGCGTACCAGGGTAAAAGACAGGAGGATTGAAAGCAGCAAATCAATATTCCAGTACCCTACAATAACCGGGGGAATAAACCGGTTGATAAGAGGAGCAAGCGGGAGAATAGTTAAAAGCCCGATGGTATTCAATACCAGCGTTCTCGCAAAAAAACTTGTATGCCCCTTCTCCGCCATATGTAATAATAACGTTTATTGATGTAGCAGTAAGTATGGCATTTGTTAAAAAATAGCCTAAAGTTAATAAGTACCAGGTTTTTCTTTTTTACAAAAGACAAGATCCCGTTTTTAATGCGGGTTTACGTCACACGCCAGCACACATCAGGAGGGTACAGGTCGGCACATGCTGAAATTGTGTTAATTTCGACAATGTTACCTTGACAGATTGAATAATATATTAAGATGACTGTTGCCTTATTTGTGCCATGTTATATTGATCAGTTTTATCCACAGGTTGCCATTGCCACACTTGAATTGCTGGAAAAGTTTGGAGTAAAAGTAGTATACCCCCTGGACCAAACCTGTTGTGGTCAGCCAATGGCAAATTCAGGTTTTGAACATCTTACACATGGCTGTAATGAATTATTTATTAAGAACTTCACCGGCTTTGATTATATAGTGTGCCCTTCGGGTAGCTGCACGCTGCACATCAAAGACCATCTTCACGACGAAAAAGAGGAAGCAAAGGCGGAACAGATAAGAAAACGCGTATATGAGCTTACCGAATTTCTTACCGATGTTGTGAAAGTGGAAACGCTGGATGCAAGCTTTCCGCACAAAGTAGGTGTGCACCAGAGTTGTCACGGGCAGCGTGGCTTAAAATTATCGCAGATGAGCGAATTGGTAGCGCCGCCTTTTTCAAAACCCGGGCAACTGTTAAAAATGGTAAAAGGACTTGAGCTGGTGGAATTGAGCCGCACTGATGAATGCTGTGGCTTTGGCGGAACATTTTGCGTAGCGGAAGAAGCGGTAAGTGTAAAAATGGGTAAGGACAGGGTGGAAGATCATGAGGAGCATGGCGCTGAATATATTACCGGCGGAGATATGAGTTGCCTGATGCATCTTGAAGGAATTTTAAGACGCAAGAACAGCAAAGTGCAGGTAAAACATATTGCGGAGATATTAAATAGCAGGTAACTGGATTTTACGGTTGAGCCATTAATATTATCAGGATGAATAACGGAGATAAAGATCATGCGGCGCTCGCGCAGCAATTCAACGCCGATGAACCACGGGTAAGCTGGCACGATGAAACATTGTGGTGGGTTCGCGCCAAGCGCGATAAGGCGGCGCATACGATACCCGGCTGGGAGCATTTGCGTGAAACGGCATCGCGTATAAAAAATAACGTGCTTAGTAACATGCATGCGTACCTGCTGCAGTTTGAGGAAAATGCCCGCAAAAACGGGATAACGGTACACTGGGCGGCCGACGCACGGGAACACAATGAAATTGTTTGCGGCATACTCCAAAAACATGGTATCAACCGGATGGTGAAAAGTAAATCCATGCTCACCGAAGAGTGCCACCTCAATGATTATCTGCAGCAAAACGGTATTGAAGTAATTGATACGGATCTGGGCGAAAGAATTGTACAACTGGCAAAGGAGCCCCCCAGCCATATTGTGCTTCCCTGCATTCATAAAAAAAAGGAAGAGATCGGCGAGTTATTTCATGAGCACCTGGGTACGCCCGAAGGAAATGCCGATCCGCAATTCTTAACACATGCGGCAAGATTGCATCTTCGCGAAAAATTCCTTACCAGGCGGGCTGCTTTAACCGGGGTGAATTTTGCCATTGCCGAAACCGGGGAGTTCGTGGTTTGCACGAACGAGGGAAATGCCGATATGGGCGCTCATCTTGCAGATGTACATATAGCCTGTATGGGGTTTGAAAAGCTGCTTCCGCAACGTAAACACCTGGGCGTATTTTTAAGATTGCTTGCAAGAAGCGCTACCGGCCAGCCTATTACTACTTATTCAAGTCATTTTAAAAAACCACGCAAAGGGCAGGAAATGCATATTGTGCTGGTAGATAACGGGCGCAGCGTGCAATTGGGGAGGGAAGATTTTAGAAATTCATTAAAATGCATCCGTTGCGGCGCCTGTATGAATACCTGCCCGGTATACAGGAGAAGCGGCGGGCATAGCTATCATACTGCTGTAGCAGGACCTATCGGCTCTATACTGGCGCCTAACCTGGATATGCGGAAATACGCCGATCTGCCTTTTGCTTCTACCCTGTGCGGTTCATGCAGCAATGTGTGCCCTGTAAAAATTGATATTCACGACCAGTTGTATAAATGGCGCCAGGTATTGATGAAGGAAGGATACGGGCCTGCAGCAAAAAAGCTCGCTATGAAAGGAATGACATTTACTTTATCGAATCCCGGCGTATATAGGTTTGCCGGTAAAACCGGCAGGTGGGTGATGGACAAAATGCCGTTTATAGTGAACAACAAATTGAATCCATGGTATAAGCAAAGAGAAATGCCTGAGCCGCCCGCTCAATCTTTTAATGAATGGTATAAAAAAAACCGGAAGGCTGATTGATACGGATCAGCTATAAGATAAATATTATGAACAGCAGAGATAAAATTCTTGCCGCCGTCAAAAAAAATCAACCCGCTCCCCGGGAATTACCTGCCCTTGATTTTGCCTTGCACAGTGAAGATGTTCAGGAAAAATTTGTTGCCGTACTCAATTCTATAGGCGGAACAGCGCATATAGTGAACGGTTATGATGAGGTGCAGGCGGTGATTGATAAAGAATACGCTGATGCCGGAAGAATTATTTCGCTGGCCCCGGAAATAACATCAAGAGGAAAGGCTTTTGAAGCAGGTACGGATCCGCACCTGCTGGAAGATGTTGATCTTACTGTGATAAAAGCTCAATTTGGCGTTGCTGAAAATGCCGCGGTATGGGTAACGGACGGTATGTTGCCCGAAAGAGTATTGCCTTTCATTACGCAGAACCTTGCCGTGATCATTCATAAGCGGGATATAATGCCGTTGATGCACCAGGCTTACGAAAAGATTGGCAATGAAGATTACGGCTTCGGTGTGTTCATTGCGGGGCCGTCAAAAACCGCCGATATTGAACAGTCGCTGGTATTAGGCGCGCACGGATCTAAAACCATGAGAATATTCATTCTTCAATAACAGAATATATGCGATTGTTTTTACTGTTTGCCGTTGTACTGTGCGCGAATTATTTGTATGCCCAGCAAACTATTCCGCTGTACGAAAAGGAGGCGCCGGGCATGTTGCCCGTACCTTCTGCCGAACGTTACGATAGCATAAAACAACATGCTTTCAACGTAACCAATCCTTCGCTTACCATTTATTTACCTGCAAAAGAAAAAGCCACCGGCGCCGCCGTTATTGTTTGTCCGGGCGGAGGGTATGGTATGCTGGTAATGGGTACCGAAGGGCATGCAATTGCACAATACTTTGCCGGCCATGGAGTAGCTGCATTTGCACTCAAATACCGTTTGCCCGATGAAAAGCAAATGAAAGATAAAAGTATAGCGCCCCTGCAGGACGCGCAGCGTGCCATACAACTGGTAAGGCAAAGAGCCGGTGAATGGAATATTGATACCGCCAGGATAGGGATCATGGGTTTTTCAGCCGGCGGGCATCTGGCGTCTACAGCGGGCACTCATTTTAATTATCCTGTTATCGGCAATCCACAACATACCAGCCTGCGCCCCAACTTTATGATACTCGTATATCCCGTTGTAAGCATGACAGATAAATTAGGGCACGGAGGATCCAGGCAAAACCTCCTGGGTAAAAATCCTTCCGTGGAAAAAATAAAATTGTTTTCCAATGAGCTGCAGGTAACTGCGCAAACATCGCCCGCCTTTTTAATTCATGCAGGAGATGATAAGGTGGTGGATGTAGATAACAGTATCATGTTGTATGAGGCGCTTCGCCATCATAAAGTTCCTGCCGAAATGCATATTTATCCCAAAGGCGATCACGGATTTATATTGAGCTGGCCCCACGATGAATGGCTGGGGCTGTGCTTGAAATGGATGAAAAGCGGCGGTTACCTGCAATAATAGTAGCTGCCGCATAAAAGCAACGCAATGCAAAAAAAAGTTGTTTTAATAGCTGCATGGATCGGTATTCATGTATTCGCTTTTTCGCAGCAAAAAACCGGGACAAACCAAAGGCCTAATATTATTGTTGTTGTTACCGACGATCACAGGGCCGATGCGCTGGGGGCTACAGGAAATAAGATCATCCAAACACCTCACATGGATAAGCTGGCGGCTGAGGGCATTTTGTATAAGAACGCCTATGTAACAACCGCTATTTGTTGTGTAAGCCGTGCCAGTATATTAAGCGGGCAGTATGTATCGCGCCACAAAATAGAAGATTTTGCAACCGCGTTCAGCGATGCTGCTCTGCAGCAAACGTATCCCTTGTTATTACGTAAGGCCGGCTATAAAACCGGCTTTATAGGAAAGTTTGGAGTAGGCGCTCAATATCCCGATCCGGCTTTGTTTGATTATTGGGGATGTTCGAGAGAAATGGATGGACAATATTACCTGCTGAACAGCCAGGGCGATCGTGTACACAACACCGATAGTGTGGATAACAGTATCAGCAGGTTTCTTGATCAGTATGCGGATAATGGGCCCTTTTGTCTTTCCGTAAGCTTTAAAGCGCCGCATGAGTTGGACGGGAATCCCCCTACTTACCCGGTGCAGGAGAAATTCAAAAATTTTTATACGGACGCTATAGTAAAAGAACCCCTGACTGCAGACCCGGTTTACTGGGATCAGTTCCCCGGTTTTTTCAGAACAGATAAAAACATTGCCCGGGTAAGATGGAACCCATTGTTTTCTACCCCCGAGCTGCATGCCGCAACGGTAAAGAATTATTATCGCCTTATTACAGGCGTAGACGAAGTGATTGGAAAAATGATGGCGAAGCTGGAGACGCTGGGCATTGCAGGCAATACCGTTATACTTTTGATGGGTGATAATGGATTTTCCCTGGGGGAGCATGGACTGCAAGGGAAATGGTATCCGTACCAGGAGTCGGTACGGGTGCCCATAATATTATATGATCCACAGATATTAAAAAGTAAATATAAGGCTGTGCCGGATGCGATCGCGTTGAATATAGATATTGCGCCAACAGTGCTTTTGCTGGCGGGAGTATCAATACCGGCTGCTATGCAGGGTGAAAGTCTTTTGGATGTGGCAGCCGGCAAAACAAGCAGGAAAGACTTTTTTTATAAGCATGATTTTTTAGGTACACCCGCGCTTCCGAAATCCGAAGCTGTTATCAGCAATACAATGAAATACATCCTGTATACCGAACATGGGTATGAAGAACTGTTTGATCTTGTAAAAGATCCTTACGAAACAAAAAACCTGGTAGCGGATCCCGCCTACAAACAACAACTGGAACGATTGCGCAAACGGCATAAGGAGCTCCAAAAGAAAACAGTGTGAGAGCTTAGAATTATAGAATTTGTAGTTTATGGTTTGCTCAACTATAAACAAGAAAACCATAAACCACAAACAAAAAACCATAAACTATAAATTGCTGAAAGAGAAGCTATTGATGTTATTTGATATGCCTAAAATCTTTGTTCTTAATTATCACACTTCAACCTTCACCAGTGTATGTTTCGGGGCAAATAATATCAACTCTGTACTGCTATCAATATTATAAGCTTTTGATAGAGTGAGCTGCGGTAGTCATCCACGTTGGCCGTAATGTTACGCCAACCATGCGAAAATAAAATAGTGAGCCATTTTCAGACTCACTATTGACAATTTTAGATACTCGCAACGAATGGAGATTTTCTAATAAATTCGTCGTTTGACAGTTGTTCAATTAGAAAATTTGCCAAATCAATTGCGCTTATTTTTTCACCAGGACAATCTTCTAAACTGACAATTATTTCGCCTTCTTTGTCAGTTTGCTCAATGAAAGGAAGCCTTACCAAAGTCCAATCAATGTTACTGTTTGACAAAATATCAAATTCAGATTGTTTATTTACGGTTGAAACCGGAAAAGTTTTTTTCATCCAGTCTGTTGCGATAAGCGTTTTAGGACTTTTATTATCCGAAGGAGTATCAACATTTAACCCGGTTGTTACAATATAGCGATGAATATTTTGCTCATTAACAGCACGAATAACATTGGTGGTTGCGTTCGTAAAAACTGTCGGCTCACTTGCAGGAATACCCAAACCCAATGTACTAATAACAGCCTGACAACCTTCAATTAAAGTACTTACAGCACTATAATTCGTTACATCACCTTTGACTACTTCTATAAGCGAATTTTCTATTTGAAAACTATCAGGGTTTCTAAGAAGAAGTTTTAATTGAAACCCTTGCTCTAATAATTGCCTGACAAGATATTTCCCCGATTTACCTGTACCGCCAATAACGGCGATTTTTTTTATACTATTCATTTTTGTTCTTTATAAAATTTGAAAAAGATTTATGTTTCATAATTTGTCAAATAGACAATACGAACCTGCGAAAAACCATGCTTTGGTTTTCGCAAAATGCAAATCAATATTTTATAAAGAGATTTTAATAGAGCAAAAATATAAAACAACTTTAAATTACACAAGCAGGTATAAAAAAACACTACTGCCAACCTGTGTTTTCCGCTATGCTGACTGAAGAATAAAACATCAACTGTAAATCGCTAATTAACTTCAGTTCCAGCATAAGAATCACAGATGATCAAAAGTGCAGATCTTCAACATTAGTAAAAATATTGAGCTTTTGTACCGGGCTGGGCAAATCACGGAATACGCAGCACAGCAGAAAAGCCCTTACCCGGTAAACCTGCCGACATTGCATTTTTGCAGCGATCTCTTTGTACGCCATACCTGTGCAGGCATATTTCAGGAGAACAATATCGGGAAATGTCGTTTAGTTTAGATAAGGCCTTCGTAACGTGGGCGCCCGGCGGGAAATTTATAAGTTTTCAACTCACCAAAAATACCCTTAAATGTGGCAAAAAAATAAAAAAGGAATATTTAATTTCAAAAAATAATTCAGCACAACGTAGGTGCATTGTATTCTGGCAGGGCTAATCCTTTTGCTGTATGTATTTTATAATATGGGCTAGCTATGATTATATTTTTAAGAAAATTTCTGGTATGCCTGCTGTTGCTAACCTTTTATGGAATAGCAACCTCGCAGGATACTGCTACTTCGCCCGTTGAGCTTCCCGATAAATTCCTTATTGCTGTAGATAAGAAAATACGGAACCTCGACCACCAGCTTTCAAAGCAATCTGAATCATATTTGAACCAGCTATTAAAACAGGAAGAAAAAATCGGAAAAAAGCTGAAAAAAACCGACTCATTAAAGGCAGCGGAGATTTTTGGGGAAGCAAAGAAAAGTTATGAGGAATTATCACGAAAGTTAAGCTCCATTGATGGTAAGATGGGTGCCGCTTTTTCAGGCGAGTATCTACCCTATCTTGATTCATTGCAGGGAACGCTGGGCTTTTTAAAAGATGCTAAAAACATTATCACAAAATCAAAAGATATACAGCAAAAACTCAGCAGATCACTTGACCATGTTAACCAGCTCCAAAACAAATTACAACAAGCGGAAGAAATTAAAGCCTATGTAAATCAAAGGCAGGAACAATTAAAGAACCTGCTTGCCGGCTATACAGATCTGCCCCGCAGTGTAAGTAAATATTTAGGCAAATACAAGCAACAGGCATACTACTACGGGCAACAAATAAAAGAATATAAGAATGCTATCAATGATCCTGATAGGCTTTTAAAAAACGTGTTGGCAACCCTACAGGCTGTTCCCGCTTTTGAGAAGTTTATGAATAGATATTCAATGCTTTCTGCATTGTTTCCTGCACCGGGCATATACGATCCTTCACAAGTGGTTAATGGTTTGCCATCCAGGCAGCAGGTAATGTCTGTCATCGAGGATCAAACAGGAAATATCCATGCCAATTCATTGGCAATGGTGCAGCAAAATGTAAACGCTGCGCAAAGCCAGGTTGACGAACTGAGGAACAGGGTCAGCCAGTTGGGTGGAAATAGTAATGGATTAACCATGCCGGATTTCGAGCCCAATGACATGCGTACAAAGCCAGCTCTGGAAAAGTTGGAGTATGGCGCCAGCTTTCAGTCACACAGGGCAAATAATTATTTTCCCGTTACCAGTGATGTCAGTGCTACACTCGGGTATAAATTAACTACGAAAAGTATAGTAGGTATTGGCCTTTTCGGGAAAGTAGGGTGGGGGTCCGGCTGGAAGCATATCAAAGTTACCTACCAGGGAGTCGGTCTGCGTTTTTTTGGAGACTGGAAAGTGCCTCCGGTTTGGGGAAGCAAAGAAGGAAGCTTTTGGTTAACAGGAGGAGCAGAAATGAACTATCAAAAACCGGTTGAAAGCCTGGCTGTATTTAAGAACTATGATACCTGGACAAAAAGCGCTTTAGCCGGGATAAGCAGGAAATTTAAAGCTGGTAAAAAATTGAATGGAAGCATATCCGTTCTTTTTGATTTTTTATACAGGCAGCATATACCCGTTACCGAACCATTCATTTTCCGGGTGGGATACACCTTTAATTAATATTATAAAACAGGCTAAATAAACAATTATGCGGTTAAGAAAAACACTTTGCGGATGCATGCTGCTGTTCTTTGTTTTGACGTCGTTTGCCCAGGTTAACCTGCAAACGGGCAGCGCAACGTTTTCGTTGCCAATGTTTAACTGGAAGGATAATAAGAGCCGCCTTTTTGCGGGCGTAGCGCTTAATTATAGTTCCGGGAATGGGTTAAAAGTGAATGAGGTGGCATCTAATGCCGGACAAGGGTGGAGCATTGCTTCTTTAGGCGTGATCACACGCATGCAGGTAGGAGAGCCTGATGATCAAAGGGCATATGGACAACCTGCGGAAAAAGACATTACCAAATACCCCAATGGCTATTTGTATGCAGCAACACCTGCAGGCAACGGTTGCCCGCAGGCTCTTAGCCGCTATCCTATTTACCGGGAGATGAACCAGCTTTACAGCCAGCATAACGTGGTTGCTGAAGATAAACAAATGGATTATTTCACTTTCCAGTTTAACGGAAAGGTGGGTTTATTTGTGGTTGATATGGTTAACGGTAATGGAGTGGGGCAGTCGTTGGGAGATTCTAAAATGAAAATAACGTTCCAAACCAACCCGGCCATGACTTCGCAGGGCAAGAGAACTACCATTACCTCTTTTCAAATACACGATGTAGACGGACTTATTTATAAGTTTACCCAACATGGACTGGTTAAAGTACTGAAGGATGAATATTGTGATAAGGAAAATGGGAGGAGCATAACTCAACCCAAATTTGAAGATGGCAATTCATATACTCAGGCTGCTTTTGACAGAGGGCCTTCAGCCGCCCCCTGGTCTAACTCCTTTCTGGCTAATCCCTGGGTAATCAGCAACTGGTATCTTACGGAAATAGAAGATGCATTAACACATAGAAAAGTAAATCTTACATACAATATTTACACAATTAATAGCAGCGCCGGTGCAGATATAACCTGTTACCAGCCCAAGGATTACACTGTAATTACGATGAAGAGGTCGCAAACCATTGACCCAAGAATTGCAACGATTTCTTTCCCTGACGGGCACAATGTTACCTTTAATTATGGAAGCGACAGGATTGATCTGCCAGGAGACAAAGTGCTTGGTTCAGTAGATATTAAATACCAGTCAAGATACCTTTCAAGATATAAGCTAAATACAACCTATTTTATACTTAACCGGTATGGTACTCCTGTTACTGATTATCAGAAAAAAGCAGCGCGGCTTTGCCTGCGGTCTGTAACTAAATTAGGAGTAGATCTTAAAGAAGACTCCCCTCCGTATTTGTTTGATTATTATGTAGGTTCCGGTGGTAATGATTGTGTACCGATGCCCTTTTCCTATGCAAAGGATATTTGGGGATTTTATAATGCTGATAATACAAAAAACTATAGCGGGGGTAATATGGCTCTTGACAAAGACCCACGGCAATTAAGCAATAATGAGGCAAAAGGGCTTTGTTTTTTAAGAAGCGGTAGTTCCGCTATTGTTATTAATCCTAAAAACGGGTATGCAAAAAATGGTTTGTTAAAACAGATCATTTATCCTACCGGTGGTACTTTGGCATACGAGTATGAACAAAATTATGGCAAGTTAACAACCGGAGGGGCAGAGCAAATGGTAGGAGGGGTTCATGTATCAAAAACCCTTTCAACAGACGGAGGATATTCCAATGGTTGCGCTACGCCTGTAACTACTAAATATGATTATGTAGTAAACGGTGCCGGAAGCGCATCTTCGCTTTGGGGGCTTGAAATGCCTGTAAGATCCATTAGCTCCACAAATTATTACGCGCCGGATTCCCGGTACTTGAAATGGAGCTTTTCATGTATAACTACCTGTTGCGACTACAGGTTTAGATATCCAGGCATACTCTCTCTAAATCAAACGATCAGCCTGACGCAGTTCCAGCAGATCATGCAGGATATAGCGCCGGTTCTGGGAATTGTGTCGCTTGTAAGCACTATTGTAGATGTTGTCAGTCTGTTTTGCGCAAGTACGGGCTGGCTGGCATGGGTATCTGTGGTGGTGGAAGTAATAGGAGGGGTGATCACATTAATATTTACCTGCGCAGATCAAAGCGAAACTGAAGATGCCACCACCTATTTTAATACCGATCTGAACAGCGCGGCGCCTCTCCCGGCACAGTTCAAACGAGTCGAGGTCACGGAGGGCGCCGGAACCATAGGAAAAACGGTACATGAATTTACGAGCTCGGATGATTATGCTGTATGGCATGGTACAAACCCTTCATTTGCATCCAAACAACGTTTCGCTCCCTGGGCATATGGTTTACCCAAATTAATAACAGTGTTCGATGCTTCCGGCAACAGGGTTAAAGAAACAAGAAATATTTACAATTTTAATTTTGCCAGAACAGCGCTGATGTGCGACCCGGGCGATAACACGTTTACCGGTTCGGATGTGGGCAAACAAAAAGGTGACGATAATATAGTAATAGAAGCAAGCTCTCCCTGTAAGGTTTCCACAAAATGTTTCGTTAAAAGATCCTATTCACAGCGAAACGACTTTTGGGCGAATCCTTCGATGTATAATGCTACGTATATACAGGCGCCCGGTAATGCGGATATAGTGGTGGATGCATATAATTTTTACACCGGCAGAGTATTGCTTGATTCGGTTAACGAGAGAATTTACAGGCAAAACAGCAACACCCAGTACCTGGAAACCAGTGTAAGGTATTATTATAACTCCATTGTTAATTATGATATTAATACAATCATCACTACTCAGAGTAATGGAGATAAAAATACCAAAACAATAAAATATGCCAGGGACTATTGTTGTATGCCGGTAAGCAACGCAATGTCTAATGCAAACATAGTTTCTGTTCCTGTTGAAACCAAAGTATGGGTAGCCAGATCAGGAGGTACAACAGGTTATTTAAGTGAAACCGTAACAGAGTTTACCCAATTGGGTAATGGCGACATACAACCGCTGCGCATTATGGAGCAGCGTTTTGCACAGCCGGTTTCAAGCCTTACTGAGTATGGAGGGCCAGGAACTTCAACTGCCAATTATAAAATAATTCAAACATTTTTATATGATGCTGCATATAATCTGGCCGGGTTAAAGGACGAAGGCGGTCGCGTGGTAAGTAATATTTATGATTACGATGATAAATATGTAGTGGCTTCTGTTGTAAATGCTGATCCGTTAACGGATAAATCAGCGTATACAAGTTTTGAAACAACTGCTTTGGGTAAATGGACACTCACAGGAACGCCTGTATATGCTGCCGGAAGCTATGCAACCGGAGCCAGATCATTCACATTATCTTCCGGCAAAAGCCTTTCAACTGCCTTAACTGCAACCAGGGCATATACGGTTTCTTTCTGGGCGTCTGCAAGTACCATTACTGTTACCGGCGGAGCTACATTATCCAAATCCGGGCCCACCTACAACGGGTTTACCTATTATGAATATGATATTGCAGCGGGCACTTCAACAGTTACGGTTTCCGGAACCGGCAATATTGATGAATTGAGAGCTTATCCTAAAGCATCCAGGATGCGCACCGTTACTTATGACCCTTTGATCGGGAAAACCTCCGAATGCGATGAAAACAACAGGGTTGTTTACTATGAGTATGACAATTTGGGAAGATTGCGGTTTATAAAAGATGAAACCAGGAACATTGTGAAAATGTATGAATACAATAATGTTTCACCTGCCAAACAAACCGGTTGCCCTGCTACATTTTACAGTAAATTAACTTCTGAGGTATTTTACAGGAACTCCTGCGGAGCAAATTACCTGGGCGGCGCCGTTGTGTTCACCATTCCCGCTAATAAATATACCTCAACCGTAAGCCAGGAAGATGCCGATCTTAAGGCAGAGCTTGATTTACTTACCAACGGGCAAAACTATGCTAATGCCAACGGAACCTGTAAGCAGGTATTTTACAACACGGCTCAAAGCGGCTCATTTATTCCGCAAACATGTACAAACGGATATAAGGGACAGTCAGTAACATACACTGTGCCGGCAAATACATATTCCTCCCTCGTTAGTGTTGCCGATGCCAATGCAAAAGCACAGGTAGAAATTGCAGGAAATGGCCAGGTACATGCCAATAAGAACCCCTCCTGCGTAATTGATAATGAAGCGCAATGGATATGGGATGAAGTAAATGCCTATTGCTTAACGGTTAACGGGCAGTTGCCGGCCCGCCGTTTTATGTTGTTTAAAGACATGAATCCCAATAGCCCGACTTACAATCAAACACAATGGAAAGATGTAGGGCCACAAAGTACGTGTCCTGCAAATACTTATTTCAGTGCGCAGCGCAGCCAAATATTTACCCGAAACAATTGCGGCGCAGGTTATACAGGCGGCACTGTTACATATACTGTCCCCCCGGGTAAATACAATTCAACCGCCAGCCAGGCAGCAGCAGACCAGCTTGCAATAAATGACATAAATGCCAACGGGCAGAATTATGCCAATACGAATGGCACATGTACCGGTTCGTCTGTTAATTGTGCATTTTATTATTCTCCCTCGCTTATTCCGGGCGGCTTTACGGAAGTCATTTCTAGTGGAAACACAGTAAGCTTTAATTTGAGTTTTAGTGTTACGAGTTCATTTTCTGCTGGTATTGTAGGAAATATTAATGGCTCAGCATGCATACCTGCGGGGAATCGTTCTGTTGTTGTATATGAATCTATGGCATTCCCCCGAACCTGGCAACTGGTAATAGGTAATAACGGTGATGTGCATGCAGTACTAACCAATGGCACTCCTCCTGACATTGGTATGGGTAGCAGTGTTACGTTGGTAGGCAGCTATACAAAATAAAATGATCAGCACACATAAATATCAACAAATGAAAAACGTTCCATGTTTTGTTCGGTTATGTAGCCTGGCAATTGCTTTATTGGTCATTGCTATAGCCGGAAAAAGCCAGTCTCTCAACCCGGGCCATGCCATAGGGCCGGTAAACGGCGTATATCATTACAATTATAACCAAACGCCTGCCCAGCTTGTAGAAATACGGCCTGTAGCTATTTCGGGTACGGGTTATTCCTATCAATGGTATTCTTCTTTTGCGCCCGAAGGAACTTTTAATCCTGTAAGTACGGCTACAGCCGCGAGTTACAGCCCCGGAATACTTACCCAAACCACTTATTACAGAAGACGGACGCAGGTAACAGTACTTGGTATTTCATTGTATATTTGGTCCAATGTTGTAAAGCTAAGTGTAGTCTCCGCTAACTGGGAAGACCGTAACTATGTTCGGGAACATGAGGTATTAAAAAAAGGAGTTACTACCTGGCAGGCTGTTGATCAATTGGCTATAGGCGATAAATTACAAACCACCACTTACCTTGATGGACTTGGACGATCTGTACAAAAAATCAGCCGCGAAACCGCAACGCCTGCCGATGGTGTTACCTTATGGGGAGATATGGTGCAGTTTTCTGCTTATGATGCCATGGGTCGGGAACCCGTAAAATACCTGCCGTTCACTACTTCAACTGCATCCGGAAAGTTTAAAACAGTAACAACTACCGAACAGGCAGGCTATTATACCGGCAGGTATAATGAAACCAATGCTTATACTACCACTACTTACGATAACAGCCCGCTCAACCGGGTTACAAAAGTTCGCGAATCCGGTACTGCCTGGGCAGCTACAGGTAATACTGTTCAATATGAAATGAATGAAGCGGCTGAAGATGTAAAAATCTGGGATGTAAACTATGTACAGGGAAATCCACCTGTGTACAGGGGCGCTTACGGAGGGTATACATTGTTTAAAAACCTGTATAAAGATGTAAACGCTAAAACAGTAATAGAATACAGCAATAAATCCGGGCAGCTTGTTCTTAAAAAAGTACAGGTTGATGATGCACCAACTGCCCATCACACCGGCTGGGCATGCACGTATTATATATATGATGATTTTGGCTTACTGCGCTACCAACTGCAACCCGAAGCGGTAAAATACCTTGCAGCCAACAGTTGGTCTTTTGCCGGAACCAATGGTACAACTGTATTAAATGAGCTCTGCTTTTTGTATAACTACGATGATAAAGGCAGGATGACCTGGAAAAAAGCCCCCGGCGCACAACCTTTAAAAATGCTGTACGACAAGCGCGACAGGGTTGTTTTTATGCAGGATGGCAACCAGGCTGCCCGCCCGACACCACAATGGACGGCTACCTTATACGATGAATTAGACCGCCCGGTAATGAGCGTGTTGTACAACACAACCAAAACAGCGGCTACCCTGCAAACTAATATCAATAATGCAGCAGCATTAACAACCATCACCATTACCAATACCGCTAATACCGGTGGTGGAAATATTGTGGTAGTTACCTCTCTGAATCCTGTTTCCGCTACTGACCTTAATAACGCTACAACCACCAATGTAGTGAAGCATATTTTTTACGACAACTATGGTTTTGCGGGCGTTAAAACATTTAATACAGGGTATACCAACCTTTCCGCCTACAGCGCCTCCACCCCCAATGTAATGCCTATAGCAACCTCCAAACGGGTTACCAACAGGGCTACCGGCGCCAGGACAAGGGTGCTGGGCACCGGCACATTTTTATCTTCCACTACCTATTACGACGAAAAAGGCCGGGCCATACAAACCCTGGAAGATAATATGAAGACCGGTACGGATATTACCACGCTGCAATATCATTTTGACGGGCGCGTATTAAGCTCCTGTACCGACCATACTACTACCGGCGCCGGCTACACGAATTTTAAGATCCTTACTAAAAATATATTCGATAAGCTCGGGCGTGTTACCTCTATTCAGAAGCAATATGGCAGCAATGCGTTTAAAACCATAGCAGCGTATAAGTATGATGATATGGGCAGGCTGAAAAACAAAATCCTCAGTCCCGGCTATACCAATCCTTTAACCGGTTTGGCCGGCATGGAATCGCTTGATTACAGCTTTAACATTCATAACCAAATTACCGGCATCAATAAAGAGTATGCCCTTAAAACCGGCGCGTATAATAAATGGAGCCATTATTTTGGTATGTACCTGGGTTTTGATAACAGGGATAATGTGTTTACCAAAGCGGAGCTGAATGGCCAGGTTACAGGTATTGTGTGGAACAGCCAGGGCGACGACGCGCAGCGCAGGTATAATTATGTATACGATAATGCCGGCCGGCTTACCAATGCTAATTTTACCGAAAGAGCTTCTGTTGCTGCCGGTTGGGCCAATACCAAAATGGATTTTACGGTGAGTGGTGCTGCCGGCAAAATAACCTACGATTTAAATGGCAACCTGCTCACCATGTTGCAGAAGGGCGTAATGCCAGGTACTGCCAATCCCATTACGATAGACGACCTTAGGTATACCTACAGCTTATACAGCAATAAGCTGCAAAAAGTAGCCGACCAGATGACCGCGACCGCGCAGAATGGTAAGTTTGGAGACTTTAAGGATGGCGCTAACGGAACCAACCCCGACTATGTATATGATCAAAACGGTAATATTGTTACAGACCTTAATAAAAACCTGCAAAGCGCCAATGGCGGCAGCGCCGGTAGCAACGGCGTAATATATAATTACCTCGACAAGCCGGAGATCATCCGCATAGTGGGCAAAGGCACTATTAAAATGGTGTACAGCGCCAATGGCGAAAAGCTGCAGCGGGTGTTCATTCCCGAAGCCGGCGGCGTTTCTACCATTACTACCTATATTAATGCATTTATTTACCAGGAAAGCAGCACCACGCTTATCGCTTCTTCCCTGCCTCCTTTTGCGGGTACGGGGCTGGCGCTCACCTCCATCTATTTTGAGGAAGGGCGTATACGGGTAATAACGCCGGTGAATACCGGCAATGGCAACGATTTGCTCACCATCAGCGGTAACATCGCCCTGCCCAACAGCAGGCAGGGAGCTTTTGACTATTATGTAAGAGATTACCAGGAGAATGTGCGCATGATACTGACGGAAGAAACGCATACTGCGTATAATACGGCTACCATGGAAACGGCCAGGGCCTCTGCGGAAATACCTGTTTTCGGGCAGCCCGGCGCAGCCAATGAAGTTACCAGCACCCGTTTTGCCAAACCAGCCGGGTGGACGAACAATACCAGCGCGCAGGTAAGCAGGCTGGGCAACCTGGCCGGTAAAAACATTGGCCCCAATACCCTGCAAAAGGTAATGGCAGGCGACCGTATCAGCGCGCAGGTAAGCTATTATTTTACCGGTGCGCCGGGCAATAATAACGCCAATATGGTTACCAATGTGCTCAGCAGCCTTATATCATCATTAAGCAACGGGGGCGCTGCCGGCGGACTGGTAAAAGGCGGCGCTACCGGCATTAACTCCCAGCTTGCCGCTTCGGCGCCTTTTGCAACAGCCGTAGCGCCAACGGGTAGCGGAAGCACTACACCGCAGGCATACCTTACCATGCTGTTTTTTGATGAGCGCTTTACTTTTATTTCCGCGGCAGACGGCGGTGTGGTGCAGGCGCAGGTAGCTTCCACCTGGAGCACGTCTACCGCACCATTGGTACTGGCCAATATCCGTACGCCCAAAAACGGCTATGTATACGTGTATATAAGCAACCGCAGCGACCAGCATGTATATTTCGACGATTTTAAAGTAGCTGTTACGGCAGGCAATATTATTGAAGAGAACCATTACTACGCATTTGGTATGCGCATAGCAGCCATCAGCAGCAAGAAGCTGGGGAATGTGAATGAGGGGGTGTTGAAGAATGATTATCTTTATAACGATAAAGAGCTCTTTGACGACGGGGACTTGAACTGGTACGATTACGGGTTCAGGAATTATGATGCGCAGATAGGGAAGTTTATACAGATGGATCCGCTGGCTGATGGGAACTCAGGTTTCAGCCCGTATTCGTATGCCGCCAATGACCCTATCGGCAATATTGATTTCCTGGGACTTGATGCAATTACCTCTACGTTGTCTACCACGGCTGAAACAGCTATTACGCTGGGCACGGTTACCATAACGGCAGTAAAAGCTACCTCCGCAGGACTTTCAACGGTGAGCCTTGCCAGTAAAGTCATCAGCATAACCAGCATTACATTGCGGACAGTCAATACCGCATGTAATATTATTAACAGCAATATTACAACGAGTGGTGTAGGGGGAGGAGACCCTGTAAAGCTTGCGTTGATCAGTGCACAGGGCATGGGAGATGCAGGAACTAATGCGATGCTGCTGGGTATTCCAAATATGTTTGGATCCTATAATCATGAGAATGATTATACAGATATTGAAGAAAAGCGCGCCTATTTAGAGGGGCGGTTAATGGGAGATGCGGCAGTATTAGGCACAACAGTACCGAGGATGCTTTCAGCGCTTGGTACGGCAGCGGCAGGTAGTGAAACGGTAGTAGTGGGTATTGCTGGCTTATTGGCAGCAGCACATGCAGGCGCTTCGGGGCAAGCTGCAGTGCAGGATGTGATTACGGTTGTGCAGAAGCTGTACCAGTTGAATATGAGTTCAACTGCCGGAAGTGATGCAACGAACAATGAAATTAAACAAGAGAAATCTAATGAACATCATTCTTATCCAAAAGCTTTAGGTGGGCATCCTGATCAAAAAACATCGAGCATCCTGGAAAGTTTACATACTGGAGTTGGAGGAATTCATTCTGACTTGGCCAAGTTTGAAGGCGGTTGGCTTCGACCTAAACCTGGAATGACTGGTAAACAGATTGTTGAAAAATATGGGGCAGATAAAGTAATAGAAGGCTTACGAAGATTCTATAATCAGCCCAAATGGAAACATTTGTTGAAAGATTTTGAGGATGCAGTAAAATATACTCAATCAAATAAGTAACTCTCATGTTAATAATTAAGCTTGATGAATTGAATATTGATATTTTTAATCGTTTTGATTCGTGGAGGGTATTGGAACAATCATACGATAAAGAACAATTATTATTAACACCAGCTTTTAAAAATGGCGATGGAACGATTTCAAAAAAAAATGGAGAAGTGTGGTGTATAAGCAGAATATTATTTTCTGACGGGAGTACACATCAGGGAGCTTCAATGTGTAGGGGAGATACAGATGAAGGGCCTTTATTATGGTCAATATGGAACAATACCAAGTTTCAGACTTTGATAGTACCGCCTGCTCCCGATTTTGTTTTGGAAGAGGAAGGTCCAATTCCATTTTCTAAGAGTTTTAATAAAAATACAGATCAGGTTTTCCCTATTAAATTTGAAGTGATTCCTAAGTTTGAAATAGAACCGTATGAAAGAGACATTTTGATAAATATAGACGGAATTGTGACTTAGTTTAACCGGATGATGGTTTAGTTGAGAGAGACCAACGATAGAAAAATATAGCTGAGTACAATTTGGCGGTTTGCAGGCAGCAGCACATGCCGGTGCTTCGGGGCAAGCCGCCACTATTACAACGAGTGGTGTAGGAAGTGTGGATCCGGGAAGACGCTTTGCTATTGAAGCAAGAGGATTTAATGAAGGATTCAGATCAGCATTAACACTTGGAATGTCTGAATGGTTCAGCGGCGACCCGCTTAACGACTACAGCACTACGCAGGAAAAGCTGTGGTATCTGGAAGCAAGATTAAAGGGTGATGCGGCTGCTGTTTTATTTGGATTAGGGGAAGCAGAGGTTGGTACGGGTGGATTAGCAACTACTGGTATAACTGGTGTTGGGGCAGTTGTAAGCGGAGTGGCCATTGCACATGGTCTTTCAGTAGCAGCAAAAGGAACGGCAGATATAGCGCTTACCTGGCAGAAGATTTATAAATTGAATATGGCGGGGAGTAGTGGATCATCTGCTCAGCCACCGGTTAATAATAATCAATCCTCAGGCGGCTCCATCGGCAGGGGAGTTGGAGGGCAAAAAGCAAAGGATGTAGTAGATTATGCTGCGAAGAATAAAGGAGCTGCAAGACCCGGCTATAAAGGGGGAAGCGCATTTTCCAACGATGGAAGAGGGGGAGGGCAAATTTTGCCTAAGACAGATGCAAAAGGTAATTCAATCACATATAAAGAGTATGATGTAAGCCCTTACCAAAAAGGAACAAATCGAGGCACTGAAAGAGTAGTAATATCTAGTGAAGGGAAGGCATACTATACGAATGATCACTATAAAACATTTACTCAAATACAGTAATAGCATGAAAAACTGGAAATTATTAAGCGATTCAGAAATGCAGGTTTGGGATTTTATATATAATAAGCTTGACTTTAAGCCTACAATGGACAAGGAAAACTTAATCATTCTTCCTGCTCCGAGCCAGTGTTTTGATATTTCACAATTCTACAATGAAGGATTTAATGAGTATTTGTATGATGATCTTCATAAATCGTCCATGTCATGGTTTGAAACAATTTCAGAAGGTAAAAGGATTTATGCTCTAAATTGGCAGCATGACTGTTATTCTTTTACAACCAAATTGCCTTTTGAGAAAAATGAATTTGGCGAATGGTTGATTTCTATTTTTCCAAATGGAGATTATATATTTTTTCTCTCAAGCGATCTTAACAATGGAGTTTTTGCCGATGGGATTAACTGTCGCCTATCATTTTTTGGGAAGACTATGATGAAGGCTATTAAACTGAATGTTGCAAAAATAGTGGTAAAGAGTAAAGCGTGCCATTGATTTTATTCCTCGCAGAGTCCGGCTCACGCACAAAAGGCTTAGCGTTGAGACTCTGCGGAGAACCGAATGTCTGAATGGTTCAGCGGCGACCCGCTTAACGACTACAGCACTACGCAGGAAAAGCTGTGGTATCTGGAGGCAAGATTAAAGGGTGATGCGGCTGCTGTTTTATTTGGATTAGGGGAGGCAGAGGTTGGTACGGGTGGATTAGCAACTACTGGTATAACTGGTGTGGGGGCAGTTGTAAGCGGAGTGGCCATTGCACATGGTCTTTCAGTAGCAGCAAAAGGAACGGCAGATATAGCGCTTACCTGGCAGAAGATTTATAAATTGAATATGGCGGGGAGTGGTGGGACATCTTCTGATAGTCATAAACCTACAAATGAAAGTAATGCTTCTTCTAAAACAGTTAGAAAGGAAAGAGGAAAATGGGTGCTGACCAAAGAAGGAGCTTCTCAAATAAAGAGCCATAAAACATTTGGTACTTTTTATAAAAGTAAGTCAGATGGTTTGTGGTGGTCCGTAGATAAAGCTGGGCATGGAGGAAGCAAGTTCAAAGTATTCAAAGAGACAAAAGAAGGATTGGAGTGGTATAAAGATGCGGATGAATTTGGAGATTTCATTATTGGGAAACACAAAGGTGATATAGGAAAGTTTATTTCTTGGAAAACATTAAGTACAGTAAAATAAGTTATGAAAGTTATAGAAAAATCAGAGAGTAGAAGTTTTCCTTACCCATGGGTGGATGTCGATTATTTACCTGGTAGTAAAGGGAAAAAAGTAGAAGTTTACTTACGTAATAACAATGATCAAATATCTGAATTGATATTGCTATTTTATATATTATTTTCAAATGTAAAAGCCGGTATTAAAATTTATAATTTTTCTTGGTGGGATTATTGTTTGGATACTTGGAATCACAACAAAGGTGAGTACGACTATTCTATATTAAACAAATCTGATGAAACTAAAGAATATCTTCTTCTCTTAAAAGGGTCGTCAATAGGAGTAGGTTATTCTGGTAGCTGCCGTTGCTTAAATTGGGATAGATTTTTAAATGTTTCATTAAAATGTTTATTAAGCCATATAGCTCCTTACAGTCATCTCTTTTATGATGAGAAAGATAATTTTTTTTTCTATTTTCATCACACTGGTAGCATTGGGTTTTATTATGAAGAGAAGAATAAAATAGTGAAGGATATATTGCAAATAGCAAAATCAGAATATGATATAAGGTAGATTTATTTCTTGAGTTCTCCGCAATGTCTGCCTGTGTTTAGCTTGTACGTTGGCAGGCGACGTTGCGGAAGGCGGAGAATCAAAAGCTGTAATTAAACTTCTGCCATATAAAGGTGATGTAGATTTGACGAAACAGAGGCGATGATTATACGCCCGCAGAGTCCGGCTCACGCACAAAAGGCTTAGCGTTGAGACTCTGCAGAGAACCGAAATATTGAAAATGAAATATAAGCTATCAATCATTATTATGGTCCTGATTTTGTCACTGGACGTCGATGGCCAGACCAATTGTATCAGGGACAGTACGCGGCCACAAAAACTCCAGTTGAATGGAAACAATTTTACTTTGATAGATAATGCATTGCGTTGTTTTAAACTCAATTCAGTTGCTGAAATGCAAGATACTTTGGTAAGAATTTGGTTGCTGGATGATGATTCTCCTGATACGCCATCTACCTGGAGGGTTAGAATGTTTGAATTTGGGAAGAAAAACAGGGACATCCCATTTGCCAGGTTGTATTCACTTGAATGGGGATTTGATGAGCGGGACAGTAGTCTTCCTGTAAAATGTATACAAGAAACAAAAGCTTATCCGGACGAAGGCTGGGCCAGGTTTGACAAGGATATTGGTCGGATAAATTTACGAAAATTGTATAAAGAGCCCTTTTTAAACAAGGGAATAGTAATGGTGGACTATGGGATGATGATATTTCAATTCCTGGATGGTTATACGACCCATACAGTGGACTTTACGGGACTATTACATATTTCAAGTGATAGAAATCCCTTACAAATTGAGCAATCCAAACGGGTCGTATACTTATTTTGGGACATTGAGAGGCATTTTTTGTTAAACCTTACGACTGATTGGGAAGGACGAGATTATTTGAAAGGCATAAAGGAACAACTTAATATGAAGTGACCTGTAGTGACGATATTATGTGATATACTGTTAGTGAAGTTTGATAAAGGAAAGAGGATTGAAATTGCCTTACAACTTCCCTTTTCTTCTTCAACGAGTGTCCGCTGTCATTGTCTTAGGCTTTCTCCGCATTGTCTGCCCGTGCTTAGCTTGTGGGTTGGCAGGCGACGCTGCGGTAGGCGGAGAATCAAAAGCTGTAATTAAACTTCTGCCATATAAAGGTGATGTAGATTTGGCGAAACAGAGGCGATGATTATGCCCTCGCAGAGTCCGGCTCACGCACAAAAGGCTTAGCGTTGAGACTCTGCGGAGAACCAAGGGAGAGGGGCTCATAATCAATATGATCCTAAAAGCGCTTTAGGTGGAAAATATTTAACTAAACGAGCTGATACAGAGCTTGATAATGGTGGATTTCCTGACGCTATTGATTTTGCAAATAAGATCGTAAGGGAGTTGAAGCCCAATAATCCAAGAAAGATAAGGGAAGGAACAAAGCAGGTTATCGAGTATACAAAGCAGTTGAGAAAACAGATTAAAAGTAAAAAATGGAAATACGTTGTAGATACTTATGATATTCTGCCTGATGGAACAATTAAATATAATTATGGAACTCCACAGTTATTGAAACCTTAATATAATTTTTGTTATGATCGCCAATCAGAAAAGCTTGTATGAGTTTGTTGATAGAACTTTGAAACCACACGGGTTTATCAAAAAAAAGGATACCTGGTATTTGCATACAAAAGAGTGTATTTGTTTTTTAGTTATTACTAAATCTCCATTTGCAGGTAGATATGAAGATTTAATGGGGGCATTTCTGAAAGAAATGAATACTGATGGAGACTTTCCTAAATATGAGAAGGGGCATTTGAAATATAGCTTTAAAGATATTATAGCTTCGAAAAAGGTTAAACAAATTTTAGACTTAGAGAATAATCAGTTTAAGGGCGAAGAAAGGGAAGAAGCAATTAAAAATATACTTGAAAATTATGCTATTCCTTTTCTCCAAAAAATAAGCACAAAACAAGGTATAATTAACGCAATAAATGAATATGAGGATTTGATTTATCGCGTTAGGACATCACTCAAAGAAAGATTAGGAATCCAAGATGAAGAGGATGATTAATCATTTCGCCATATAGTGCAAGCATATGGACTGATGCAATAAAGGCTGCTAAAAATAGTCAGATACCGGGTATCTTGCTTGTGCCGGTTGAACGCTTTATTCCTCGCAGAGTCCGGATCACGCACAAAAGGCTTAGCGTTGAGACTGCGGGGAACCAAGTTTATTTAAATGCCTGGAGCTTATGAAAGCAATTTTTCTTGTAAGCATTATTTGGGGGAATATTTTATTTTTTCCTGGATCAAAGAAGTTGGATTTGTCGGATATGAAGCATTCTGGTTCAGTGAGGGAAAAAATAGTAGTATTAAACTTTGAAAAGAAATGTGATTCACAATCCAATTTTTTGCAGGAATTCTCACTAAAATGCCAGCAATGGAACTTAACAAGTAATGTTATTCGTGAGATAATCAGTGAAAGGAAGAAAATTAGCAAGTTTGATTTCAGTTATCTTTATGAAGTCCTGCCATGTTCCTATACTGGACAAGTTTTGATTAATGAGAAAAAATTCGGCTTTGAAATTAATGCCGGAGCATATCTGATATTGAATCAGGGACGCAACTATTTTTATTATGATTGTTCAGGTAAGCGTGCTAAAAAATATTTTATAGTGTTACCTGCAACACCAGATACTCTAGAAGAAAATAAGGAGTGATAGTTGTTTTTTGTTATCTGACCCCGCCGGAAGTGGTCACGCTAAATCATATCACAGCCTTACATGCTGCGTATGAATGTTCATTTAGTATTCCCGATCCTTGTATTATAATCATAATTCAACCTCTACCAGCTTATGTTTCAAAGCAAATAATACCAGCTCTGCCCTGCTTTCAATATTAAGCTTTTGATAGAGTGAATTTCGGTAATCATCTACGGTAAACCGGCCCACATACATTTTAGCAGCAATCTCTTTATAGGACATACCGGTACAGGCATATTTCAGGAATGTGAACTCTTTAGGGGTGATAGACGAAATTATTTTGTGTATGTCCGATTTATTCAGTGCGCTTAAACGCTCGTTTACAGCGTCGGAAAAATATTGTTCCTGTTCTGATATCCGGTCTAAAGCAATAAGGATCTCGGCAGGTTCTGCATTTTTCGAAATATATCCGTTGGCTCCCATTTCTACTATGCGAAGCAGGGTGGAATGATCATTGCTGATTGTGAAAATCAACACTTTCGTATTTTTGAATTTTTTCCGGATCACTGCCAGTGTTTCAAAGCCGTCCATTCCTGCCATCTTAAGGTCCAGTACCACAATGTCCGGAGCTGTAGTTTTGCTTATTGCTTCTATCAGCTCTTCGCCGCTTCCGGCAATAATATTGACAAAATAATTGGCAGATTTACTTATTAACTCGTATAAAGCCATCCTCATTAATGGGTGATCATCGGCTATGGCTATTGTAGTTGGGGTGTTTAAAGAGAGATTCATAAGCTTTAGCTGAGTTAAAAATACCCTTAAATGTGGTGAAAAAAAATGAAAGTGAGTATATAATTTCAAAAAATATTAATTGGTTTTATTCCAGAGCCTGATCCACAAATTAACCTGTATGTCAATCAAAACAATCCTCTTAGCAATTACCTTCGCCCTCATTCATCAATGGGTCGTTTCTCAAAGCTTTATGCATAGTGTGGGCGCCACTATTTCTCTCCTGGACGGAAAGTCTACAGATGGCAACAATAATAGGATTTTACTTACACAAACCAACCTGTCGTATTTTCCGAGGTATAACTTTGTTGAATACGATAATGCTTCCGTGAGTGTAGGCTTGCCTTTAGGACTGGGAATAGGAATTGCCAGGAATGTGTATGACGATTATGGTATTGCATTCGCATACGATATTCCTGCAGTATTAGATTACAACTTCGGTTACAAATCCACTCCCGATAATGACAGCAGGGTAGGCGGCTACCTTGGGGCGGGATTTGGATATTATGGAGTGACCATTTCCGGGAGCTCTTATTCAAACTTTTCCGGCAAATCCTACGGACCAATGGCCAGGGCAGGGTTTAGGTTCACCACTCCGAAAGACAGGGAGAACGGGCATGGTATTACGGTTGGCCTGTTTTATAAAAAGGGACTGGAAAAGGAGAAGTTCAATACTTACGGGTGTAACGTGTATTTCGATTTTTAAGAGTAGGCTTAATCTCATAAAGCGCTTCATGAAATATTTTTGCAGCCTTATCACCATTATTTTCTTTTTTTCCTGTAATTCAACACCCGGTACCCCGCATACTGCTTCACCCCGGGATACAGCTTTCCGGCAAAACAAAGAAGAAAACGCCGGTAAAGCATATAAGTTCCGCCTTGATCCTGTTGATCGGGCAACCTATCGTTATGCGCTTAATAATAATTCTGAAATTACCATGAACGTAAACGGCAACGAAACAAGCAGCATTAATAATGCAGAAGCCGTTACGAGCTATACGGTAAACAGAGACAGCAGCGGTGATTTTATATTCAATATCCGGTACGATAAAATAAAAATCCACACCCAAAAAGGAGGTGTTGAAACAAATGCCGATGCAGACAATGGCGCACTCTCCGCAAACCCGGTAGAAAAAATGCTGGGTATTTTAAAGCAGTCAGCCATAACAGCTATAGTAGGCTTAAACGGAGAAATAAAAGAAATAAAAGGATATAAGGAATTAGGAGATAAGCTGACCGGCGGGTTTGCAGCCAATGATGTTTATGCAAAAAACGCTGCACGCAGTCAATGGGAAAAATTGATTGGAGGCAATATTTTCAGGGGAGGCGTTGATAAGCTTTTTACCGTACTTCCTGATTCAACAATTAAACCGGGAGATTCATGGACGGCGACAGCAACGCAGGCGGGAGAATTTCCGGTAAATATAAAATCAACTTATACATTAAAAGAAATAAGGAACGATGTTGCTGTAATTAGATCTGTTGGCGATATTACAAGTATTGACATTCCCTCCGGGGCGCCTGAATTGGGAAACATCAAAGGAAATATAAAAGGAAAACAAAAGGGAACGGTGACGTTGAATATTAAAACGGGTATGATCGTCAGCAATGATATTACCACCGGAATGGAAGGTACAATACAAACAATGGGAGTGGATGTGCCTGTTTCAATTCAGAATGTTGTAAAGATCCGGCAATTGAAATAATGATAATGCCTTCTTCTCCAACGAGGTGTCCTCTGTTTTTGTCTTAGGAGTTTTTCACAGTGTCTGCCCGCGCTGCGGCAGGCGGAGAATCAAAGGACAGCAGTAAGCAGGTGATCGCCATCAGCAACCGGCTGTCGGCTATAGGCGTGCAACCTGAAACTTGCAACCCAACAGCCACCAAATCTCAAATTTCAAATCATCAATCACCCGTAACATGGCTATCTTTAGCCTATAACTATAACCTGTAAACAATCAGCTATGTCCGGAACGTTTTCTAAAATCAAAAGCGCTGTCAGCCTGTTAAAGAATATTGATTTTGACCAGTTGGCCAAACTCTCGAAAAAGGTAGACTTGCAGAAAGTGATGGAAGGGTTTTCAAAGATGGATGATAAACAGCTTGCAATGTTGATGAAGATGATGAATGGTAGCGGCGGGAAGAAAAAAGAACTTCCGGAAATAAACGGAGATTTTTATGAGCTGCACCTGCGGCTGAATGAGGAAGATAAAGCCCTGCAGTTACGCGTACGGGAGTTTATGGAAACGGAAATAAAGCCGATCGTGAACTATTACTGGCTGCACGATGAATTTCCTTTTGAAGTGATACCCAAATTTGCTGCGCTGGGATTGTGCGGGGTGACTTACCAGGGGTACGGCTGTCCCGGTAAATCCTTTTTAATGGAAGGGATCATTGCCATGGAAATGGGGCGGATAGATGCATCCATCGCTACTTTTTTTGGGGTACAGAGTGGGCTGGCAATGGGATCTGTATACCTGTGCGGATCGGATGAGCAGAAACAGGAATGGTTACCTGCCATGCACCAGTTAAAAGCTATAGGAGCATTTGGTTTAACAGAACCCGAAGTAGGCTCGGGGGCAGCCGGAGGGCTCACTACCACGGTTAAACGAACTGAAAAGGGATGGGTGTTGAACGGGCAAAAAAAATGGATCGGTAATGCCACGTTTGCCGATGTAATTGTTATCTGGGCAAGAGATGTGGACGATGGCGAAGTAAAAGGATTTTTGGTGAGGAAGAATACGCCCGGGTTGGCGGTGGAAAAGATCAAAGGTAAAATGGCATTGCGTATTGTGCAGAATGGTTTGATAACGCTGACCGATTGCCTCGTAGAAGAGAAGGATAGATTGCCCGGAGCCAACTCCTTTAAAGATACTGCTAAAGTATTGCAGATGACGCGTGCGGGTGTTGCCTGGATGGCGGTTGGTTGTGCAAGAGGGGCATATGAAAATGCATTGGATTATACGCGAAAACGCAAACAGTTCGGAAAGCCCATCGCTTCCTTCCAGTTGATACAAAATCACCTTGTTGAAATGTTGTCTAATCTTACCGCTATGCAATCAATGGTATTCCGTTTGTCGGAACTACAGGACCAGGGACTGCTGAAGGATGAACATGCTTCGCTTGCCAAAGTATTTTGTTCGTTGCGCACCCGCGATATTGTAAGCCGGGCAAGGGAAGTGATGGGAGGCAATGGCATATTGCTTGATCATAATGTTGCCCGTTTTGTGGCAGATGCAGAGGCGATTTATTCTTATGAGGGTACTAAAGAGATCAACTCGCTGATCGTAGGAAGGGCCATTACGGGCTTCAGTGCGTTTGTATAGTTTTTCCCCTGGACACCGCGAATGAAAAGCTGTTGGCTGAGGATTTAAAAATATGCTGCTTTAATATTATGCGACTGCCATAGGGTTGTCACTACCTGGTTGTTAGTTTGCAGATCAATCTGTTAAAGCAATGTTTTATGAAAGTAGTAGAAGTATATAAAACCAATGTGCAAAGCAAGATCCAGGGAAGCCGGATCATTGGTTTTCTTCATCGCCGTTATCCCTGGTACAATGCCAATTTTGACCTGGATGATATAGACAGGATCTTACGCGTTGAAAGCTTTCAGCAAAGTATTGATAATGAAAATATTATTAGTGTAATGGAGCAGTTTGGTTGTAAAGCAGAGCCGTTGCCTGATTAGGTTTTAAGTAGTGGGCTGACTATCGTAATAATGTAACTGTTCCCTTCCGGTTAACAGGTCCGTGATTATCAGTACCCTTGATAAAATAGATGTAGATACCGGTGGGAGCCGGTGAGCCGTTAATTTTACCATCCCATCCTTTATCAATGCTGCCCGAAGAAAAAACCTTCTTTCCCCAGCGATCAAAAACGGAAAACTCTTTCAGATCAAGCATTACGCCCGGGGGTATGCGAAAAATATCATTTACCAGGTCATTGTTAGGAGTAAATATATTAGGCATAAATAAATCTGTAAAAACCTTTATAGTTGCTTTGGCAGAACCTTTGCAGAGATGCCCGTTTTGCGCGGTGATGATAAATACCTGGCTTTCGGTTAAAGCTTTTGTGAACGGATTAAATGATAAGGGATCTTCTAACTGGTATGCCGGGCTCCACTGATAGGAAACCACGTTTTCGGTTACAATGGGTTTCAATTGAATTTGAGTTCCGGAAGTTACTGCAGTATCAGCAGGTTGCACTGCAATAACAAGGCTGTCGTATATAACGGGAGACAAAATGTTTGATACAACAGGCATGCCTGCGCAGGCAGCATCGGCGCCGGGCATTATTTCGCAGGAAATCTTATCCCCCGCATGTAATGTTGTTGTTCTGAACAGGTCTTCATTGTTGCCAGCCGTCATATCATTTACTTTCCAGGTAAATACAGGCGATGTACCCGCGTTTGAAACAGATACCCGGAATTCTATAGGTTCGCCTGTACATGCTGCCGGCTTTGAACCCTGAATGCTGATGGATGGGCTTGTTGCATTGCTGACATTGATTGTAATATTATTGGATGTTGCAGTGGAGCCCAATGCGCAGGTATTGGATGGATCTATGGTTACGATGCAGCTGATCTCATCATTGTTGGTAAGAGCAGCAGTAACGAATGTGGACTCATTACTACCGGCGTTTAGTCCATTGATCTTCCATTGCCAGGAAGGATTATTGCCTGTGTTTTGCGTAGTGGCTGTAAATGTTACAGGATAGTTTTGGCATATATTAGTTTGAGATGCGGTGATGGATACAGACGGCGGCAGGGTTTCGTTTACCGTCATCGTAATGGTATTGGAGGTAGCAGCGGTAGAAGCTGCACAGGTAAATTGTGGATCAACTGTTATGGCGCAGCTAACCTGGTCATTGTTTTTTAGAGCGTTGGTTGTGTAGGTATTACTGTTAGCTCCCGTGCTGATGCCATTTACTTTCCAATCATAGATAGCATTGGCCCCGGCATTTTGTGTAACTGCAGTAAAGCTAACAACCGTTCCCTTGCAAACTATATTACCGGGTGTTGTAATATTTACCGTGGCAGGCTGAGTGGTGCCGGTGGTGATTTTGATGGTATTTGATTCAACCGATCCATCCGTAATGCAGCTTGAGTTATCGGTATAAATACAACGTATTTCATCGCCATCCCGGAAAGTACCACTGGTGAACCAATTGCTGTTGTTGTCTTTATTAACGCCGTTTACCTGCCATTGAAAATGCGGCGCTTCACCCCCGTTAGCAACATCGGCCCTGATGATAACAGGTTCGCAATCGCAAATAACCGTGTTGTTGGCAACAAGGTTGATCGTAGGGGTTATATGGGCGCTGGTAACGTTGATGGTAACCGTATTGCTTGCAGATTGCATGGTAGCTTCGCAGGCGCCACCGCTGGTAACATAACATCTCAACTGGTCATTATCGTTCCAGTCCGCTGCTGTGTACCATGCCTGGTCGCTGCCAACGGGTATTCCATTCTTTTCCCAATGGTAGCTAAAGTTAGTGCCGCCATATTTCACAGAAGCCGTAAAAGTAGCGGAACTGCCCGCGCATACTTTACCCGCTGAAGGACTGATGATTACGGCCGGTGCCGGCGTTACGTTAGGTGTGGTAAGTTTGATGATCCAAAAATCACTACAGGTGCCGTTACCTCCCTGGTGTGGATGGCGCCCCGTTACATCGTCCGAGCAGGTAATTCCTGCAATAATATATTGACCTGTTCCAAGTGCTTTGACATCGTAGGCCTCATCAAAATAATTTCCTCCCATACTTTTCTGCCATTCTAATGTACCGGAGCTGTTTACTTTTATGACCCATACATCTGTTATAGAAGCATGGCAATTAAGATCGCCATCATCCGACTCGGCATTACCCGCCATTATATACCCGCCATCGGGTGTTACATCCAGGGCGTAAGCCATTTCGTTTTTACTTCCCCCATAACATTTCTGCCATTGTAAGGTACCCGACTGATCAATTTTAACCAACCAAAAGTCGGCGCCTGGTCCGTGGTTACCCGATACATCGCTGTTGTTGGATGAAGTATGCCCCCCTATGATATAGCCTCCGCCCGGTGCCGGTTTTATTGACCAGGCAATATCATGCCCACTACCTCCGTAACACTTTTGCCATTCTATACTGCCTGAGTTGCTGAGCTTTACAACCCAATAGTCTCTCTCTCCATGGTTATTCGTTACATCGCCGCTGGTTGAAAAAACATACCCGGCTGTTATACAACCTCCATCAGGTGTAGCTTGTACAGCGTATGCACCATCCTCCCTGCTACCGCCCATGCTTTTTTGCCATATTAAATTACCGTTCCCATCCAGCTTAATTACCCAGTAATCTGTTTCGCCTTTGTTGCCAACCACATCACCATCGTTCGATTCGCTGCTGCCGGCAATAAAATAGCTGCCATCCTGCCCTATGCTTATATCCCACGCATATTCATTTTTAGTTCCGCCGTAGCTTTTCTGCCATTGAATATCACCCGTGGCGTTTAGCTTAACAATCCAGTAATCCAGGCTATTGTTACTTTTAATATTGCAATCAACAGAGTTTGATGAGCCGGCCAGTATATAACTACCATCCTGCACCTGCCGGATAAATGCTCCGTGTTCCACACCCGATCCCCCCAAACATTTTTGCCATTCCATGTTGCCGGAGGCGTCTGTTTTCACTACCCATATATCGCCGATATGTTCATTCCCGTGATATCCCATAACGTCGCCGTTATCAGGTCCCTCAATGTAACCTGCGGTAATATAGCCGCCATCAAAAGTCGGCTCTACAGAATGGGCGTATTCCCCGTTTTTTCCACCAAAAGCTTTGTGCCATTCCATGGCAGGGACTTGCGCGTACATGCTTTGAAAATAAGAGAAGCAAAGAAAAAACGATATCGAAAATTTGATAGCGGAAGGGTGACGCATAGTAGGGCGTTGATCAAACGCTATGTGAAGATAAGGTAAAGAAATTTTATTGAGCGCTTACCTGAGTAGGCAAAAACGGGAAGCATATTAAAGATTTTATCTTTTGTCAACCGCAGCATAGTTGGATTTTAGCTGAAGAAACAGGCGGTTTACAAAGCTTTGTTCTTCCTTTACCTTTGCCCGATGGATTATTTTAAAAAGCTGCAGGAACTGCTGAAAACAGAAAAGGAACAGGACAAAGAGCTCTACCGGCAATTGATCGAATCTTCTTCCGTAAACGAGCGCAGGGCAAACGGGCTTACCTGGTATCCCATTGCTATAAGAGATACTGAAATGAGCCGCGGCGATTATCTTACCGTAGAAGTGGAGCGTACTACCCACCAGGATGTTCCGCACCAGTTGAGGTTTGGAGCATCGGCGGTTCTTTTTTCGAATCATAACCCAAAAGAGAGCAGGGTAGAAGGAGTGATCGCCTTCCAGGGAGGCAACCGCTTAAAAATTACATTGCGCACCGATGAGCTGCCCGGCTGGAGCCGGGATGGCAAGCTGGGTATTGACCTGCTGTTTGACGATAACAGCTATGATGAGATGCAGAATGCACTAAAGCGTGCCGCTTCCATGGTGGAGAATGAAAAAGAGAACCGGCTGATCAGGATCCTCACGGGAGAAAGTACAGCTTCTTTTCGTACACAGGCAACTTCTTATAACAGCACTGTATTAAATGCATCGCAACAGGCAGCAGTGAATAAAATACTGGAGGCCAATGAGCTGGCTATTGTACATGGACCTCCCGGCACCGGTAAAACCACTACCCTGGTGCAGGCTGTAAAAGCGCTTATACAGCACGGTTACAGGCAGGTGCTGGTAGTGGCGCCGAGCAATACCGCCGTAGACCTGCTGAGCGAAAAGCTAGCCGACCAGGGATTGAACGTTTTGAGAGTAGGTAATCCTGCAAGGGTTTCGGAGCGGTTAATGTCGCTTACGCTTGACAGTAAGATGGCGGAACATACCAGTATGAAGGATATTAAAAAGATGAAAAAACAAGCCAACGAGTTCCGCAATATGGCGCATAAGTATAAACGTAATTTCGGACAGGCGGAGCGGGAGCAGCGGAAGGCATTATTTGAGGAAGCGCACAGGATCATGAAGGATGTGGAAAAAACAGAGCAATACATCATAGACGACCTGCAGGCGAAGGCGCAGGTAATTACCGCTACGCTGGTGGGCTCCAATCATTACACGGTACGCAATCTTACTTATGAAACGGTGGTGATAGATGAGGCAGGGCAGGCGTTGGAGCCCGCCTGCTGGATACCCATATTGAAGGGACAAAAGGTAGTGCTGGCAGGAGATCATTGCCAGTTGCCTCCTACCATCAAGTCTGATGAAGCAGCACGAAACGGACTAAGTACCACACTGCTGGAGAAATGTGTTGCCCTGCATCCTCAGTCGGTTGTTTTGCTGGAGGAGCAATATCGCATGCATGAAATCATTATGGGATATTCTTCGTTGGTTTTTTATGAAAACAGGCTGAAGGCGCATGATTCTGTAGCCAGGCATTTAATTGGAGAAAATGAAGCTCCGATACAATTTATTGATACAGCGGGTTGCGGGTTCGATGAAAAAATGGAAGGCGCCAGCATTTCCAACCCCGAAGAAGCCGCCTTTGTGCTCAAACATGTATCGCAGTTGGTAAATATGCTGGCTGCTTACTATACATCGGAAAACTTTCCAACCATCGGTGTCATTTCTCCCTACCGCCAGCAGGTATTGTTATTGCAGGACCAGATGCAGCATGCGGCTCACCTGAAGGAATATGCGCACAAGATCACGATCAATACGATTGATAGCTTCCAGGGGCAGGAACGCGATGTTATTTATATCAGCATGACACGCAGCAATACGGGCAATAAGATCGGCTTCCTGTCCGACATCCGCCGGATGAATGTTGCCATGACACGCGCAAAAAAAAAGCTGGTGGTAATTGGCGATAGTGCTACCCTGGGGCAGTTTCCTTTTTACGCAGATTTTATAGCATATGCCGAAAAGCACAATGCGTATGTTAGCGCATGGGAGTTTATGCTGTAGTTATATTTCACCGGGGGGTAATCCGGGAGTATGCTAAATAATTTAGTTTTTGTATGCTAAAGATATTATATTCGCAGTATGGTATCACCTGTTGAATCTACACATCAAAAAGCGGTTGCTGCCGATACCGGTATAGTGCATGGCGGACTAAAAGCCATTGTAGACTGCAATAGTTTTTACTGCTCCTGCGAACGGTTGTTTAAGCCGGTGCTGAAAAACAAGCCGGTAGTAGTGCTGAGTAATAATGATGGTTGTATTGTTTCAAGAAGCGATGAAGCCAAACAGATCGGAGTACAGATGGCAGGTCCTTATTTTATGGCCAGGCCCTTAATTGAAAAGCATGATATAGCCGTATTTTCTTCCAATTATACTTTGTATGGCGACCTGAGTTGGCGCGTAATGGAAACACTCAGGCAACTATGCGGGGAGAAAAAGGTGGAAGTATACTCCGTAGATGAGGCTTTTGTTGATCTGCCGGATATGCCAGCCGAAGCTGCAGCAAGGTATGGGCTGTATATACGCAAAACGGTAGAGCAGTGGACAGGCATATCTGTTTCTGTTGGCATTGCCCCAACAAAAACATTGGCGAAGGCTGCCAATTATCTTGCTAAAAAAAACAAACAACAGAGCTGGTGCGTAACCGCTTTGATCACTCCGGAAGAGCAACAAAAAGCTTTGCAGTCCATACGGGTAACTAATATATGGGGAGTAGGAAGATCATACGCCGATAAGCTGATCAATATGGGCATAACCAGTGCCTGGGATTTAAGAAATATGCCTGAGCAATGGGCAATTAAGCAATTGGGAGGAGTGGTTGGCGCAAGGCTTATAAAGGAATTAAGAGGAGAGTCCTGTATGGATATCCGGGAACAGCCTGATTCAAAAAAGATGATCGCTTCCACACGCATGTTCGGCTCGCCGGTAAATGATATACTGTCAATAAAAGAAGCCATTGCTACTTATGCTTCGCTCGCGGCTCAAAAATTACGAAGGCAACGGTGCTCAGCCAGGATCGTCACAATATTTATTGTGCCTAAGGAAGATAACCACGCGGTTGATTTTCGCCACGGGCCTGTTATCAGCACCAGTACCACGCTGCCTGCAGCTACTTCTGTTACCAACGAGCTTATCAAACCCGCGGTGCAGCTCGTAGAAAAAATATATGAGAAGGGGCGATTTTACAAAAAAGCCGGTGTAATGTTAAGCGGTATTGAACCTGACAGTTCTATACAGGGAAATTTGTTTGTTCCCGAATCAAAAAACAAAGGACGCTTTTTAATGAAGATGATGGACAATATCAACTTCAGCATGCGCAATGATATACTGAAATTTGCAGCCTCCGGTACCAGCCGAAACTGGAAAATGCGCCAGGAGAAAAGAAGCCCCCGTTATACCACGCGCTGGGAAGAAATGTTCGAGGTGAAGTAAAATTTGTACATTGCTGTTTTTTCATGAGCTTCCGAAGATTTTTACAGCGCTTACTTACAAAACCTGTTACCAGGCTGGCCAACAGGTTCTCTTCCCGGCCCAACAGGGACAGGGTACACCTGGCGCTCTCTAAATTATACGCGCATATCAAAAAAAAGCCCGGTAAAAAAGGACCGGTGATCAACCTCAACAGCGCAGATCAGAAGTTCATTATCTTTTCAGACCTGCATAAAGGAAATAAAAAGCGCTCGGACGATTTTGCGCCTGCCGAAAGTAATTACCTGGCGGCGCTTGATCACTACTACGGTATGGGCTATACGCTTATTATACTGGGCGACAGCGAAGAATTATGGAAGTACAATCTTTTTACCGTACGCAAGCACAACCAGGCTTCCTTCCTGCTTGAAAAAAAGTTTGTACAGCAAAAAAAGCTCATAAAGATCTTTGGCAATCATGATGTATTCTGGAACAATGATCCCTTTGCATCCTTGCAGCTAGAGGCCATTTACGGAGAAAGTGTGCATATGTATGAAGGGCTGGTGCTGAAGTACGGTTCGCAGAAAAAGCTGGATATTTTTTTAACGCACGGGCACCAGGGCGATGGACAAAGCGACGGAAATAAATTCAGCGCGTGGTTTGTAGCTAAAATCTGGGCGCCGCTCCAGTCCTTTCTTGAGCTAAATATCAATACGCCGGCGTTCAACGATATACTTAAAACGGAGCATAACCAGTTTATGTATGAATGGAGCTCTGCCCAGCAGGATATGATATTGATAACCGGGCATACGCATCAGCCGGTATTTGAATCAATGACGCATCTTGAAAGATTGTATAAGCAATTGCTGATCGCCCGCCAGCAGAATGATCAGCCTGCTATTGTCATACTACAGGAAGAGATCGCTTTCCGGCGCCAGGAATACGATCATGTTTCCGACGACTATCTTCACCTTAAGCCTACTTATTTTAATACCGGTTGTTGTTGCTTTACCGATGGAGATATTACCGGTATTGAAATAGAAGCAGGAGAGATCCGGCTTATTAAGTGGAAAAAAGAGGAAACTATTGCAAAAAGAAGCATACTGGAAAAGCTTCAGTTGGACACAATTGTCTGAAACACAGCTTTCTTGCCGGTAATGCCATCAGTTTCCCTATTTCGTAAATCATACTGCGGTTTATATAATAATATTGCAATCTTCCACAAGCAGATAATAGGAGCCGTATGAGATCAAATGTTAAAACAGGTTCAGCAGTGAAAAAAAAGCCGGGCGGTAAATCGCTTTTTCGCCGTATCGTAGGCTGGCTGCATCTGTGGCTGGGTATCGGCTCCGGCATTATTGTGCTTTTTTTAGGTATTACAGGTTGTATGCTCGCGTTCGAAGAGGAAATAAGGAGCATTACCCAGCCCTACCAGTATGTGCAGCCGCAGTCATCCGCTTTTCTCCCTCCCTCCAAATTAAAGCCGGAAGCAGACAGGCGCCTGGATGGCAAAGAAATAAAAGGTATTGAATACCTGGCTAAAGACCGGGCTGCGCTTGCTTATTATTATGATGAAGAGGAAAACTACAAGCTGATATTCCTGAACCCCTATACGGCAGAAGTGCTGAAGGTAAAGGACATGCGGAAGGATTTTTTCAGGATAGTGCTTGACGGGCATTTCTACCTGTGGCTTCCGCCCGAAACAGGGCAGCCGATCGTTGCTTCAGCTACATTGATATTTGTAATAATGATGATAACCGGGCTTGTGCTCTGGTGGCCAAAAAACAAAGCGGCGCGCAAGCAACGGTTCTCTGTTAAATGGAATGCCAAATGGCGCAGGGTGAACTACGACCTGCACAATGTGCTGGGTTTTTATATGACATGGGTCGCTGTCTTTATTGCTATTACCGGCCTGGTATGGGGGTTTGAATGGTTTGCCAAATCATTGTATTTTGTTACTTCCGCGGGCAAAACCCTGCCGCCTCACGAACATCCTGTTTCAGATACTACCGCTATCGTGCAAAAGGGTAAAAATGCCGGAGACCACGTATACTACCTGATGGCGGAAAAAGCCAGTCAAAAGGAAAAATTCGGCGTATTTTATCCCGCTACTCCTACAGATGCGATCGAGGGTTTTGTAAATCACCGTCCCGGAACTTATTACAATGCCGACTATTATCATTACGATCAGTATACATTACAGGAGTTGCCGGCAACCGGCGTATACGCGGGAGGTTTCAAGGACGCCTCGCTTGCTGATAAGATAGCCCGCATGAACTATGATATTCATGTAGGAGCTGTATTGGGCTTGCCGGGCAAAATACTCGCTTTTTTCGGCTCGTTGATATGCGCCAGTCTTCCTGTAACAGGGTTTATGGTATGGCGGGGCCGTAAAAAGAAAAAAGCAAAGCCTTCACCGCTTCCTTCGCCTGAAAAAATTACTCCCCGGCCTGTACTGGGATAACACGCGCTGTTTGTTAATGCGCAGGTTTAAAGATCTTTTGTGTGAGCCAGTGGCTGAGATAGCCTGTTCCTATACCTATGGCCGCTCCGGCAAGCACATCCGATGGATAATGAACGCCCTGGTACAGGCGCGAATATCCTACTGCGCCTGCCCATGTGTAAGCAGGTACCGCAACATACCATTTTTTATATTGCAGCGATAATGTGGTAGCGGTGGCAAATGCCATGATCGTATGTCCCGATGGAAAAGATCTTCCGTGTTTTTCTTCCGCGGGGTATATAATGTTTGGATAGGTTTCTGCCGGCCGGTCGCGCCTGAAAGTTTGTTTCATAACTTCCGATACCCCGGCGCTTATAGCGGTATTAATAATAACCTGGTAACCATTTGTTATAAGTTTCCTGTCTTTTTTAATAAAGCCAGTAACAAGGGTACCCGCCGCCGTAGCGGGTGGAACCCAGTAAGCCGAGTGACTTGTTGCAGCCCAGATGCCTGACCGCGGGTGAGTGGGATTGATTTTTTTGAGCAGGTCAATATCAATATTTTGAGCCAGCAGGTATACCGGAAGCAGGAGCAGCAGGAGTGTATAAAATGCTTTCATAACAGATGATTGAAAGTGCTGTGAACGTTGAAAAGCCGGTGGATCATGTTTCCGCTCTCACAGTTATTTTTTTAAAGCCGGCGCTGCGTAAAAAATTTTCCATCAGCATGCTGCTTCTTTCTGCGGCTTTTTCCAGTATCTTTTGCTGCAAGGCCCTTTCTACCATTTTATTTCTTGCTTTTATTTTTACAGCAGTAACGGCTTCGCTGCTCCAGTTCCCCAGTTCATCAAATGTTTCAAAGCCCGAAGGGTTAATGATCGCATCCAGTATCTCAGCTTTGGGAAGCGTAAGTGATATGGAGTCTTTACCAATAAAAAAATGCCGGGGTTCTAATTTTTTTAAGTCGGTGCCTGCAACCACTTTTCCCTTCCCGATCACTACAATTCGTTTGCCCGTAACCGGTAGTCCCGAAAATTTTGAAAAATCGGGAAGGATCATTTCTACCGCCGATTTGGGTTGAATAACGGTTGAATCCACCACTACTTCGTCGTATACGGTGATAGTACACAGTTGCGCCAGTTCGTTGATCTCTTTTATTAATATAGGAGTATTGTCTATTACGACCGGTTGCGCCTTAAATATATTGTTGAGTGATCCGAGCCAGCCTGCTTTAAAAAAAAGCAGGATAAGAAGGGCGGCTATCATAAGTGCAACAATGTATCGCCTGAATATTTTCATTGTTTTAGTTGAGTATGGGTAGAAAGGGGCTGTCGTCAAACTTTACCGTTACTTTTTCATAACCCAGGTTTCGCAAAAAGTTACTTACAAAAATGCCTGCATTGGCTTCCGCGGTTCTCAATACTCCCAGGGAGTCGGCGCTGCTCTGTATCTGCATCTGCGCCTGGCTTGCCAGCTCATCGCGTTCCTGGCTTGAAAAACCGGAACGTAAAGCGCCCACTTCTTCATAAGCCACCTTAATATCCTCAGGCTTTATGTTAATAGATAAAAGAGTGGCGCGTGGTAATACCACACTGATTTCTTTGTTATTGATACTTACTTTTGTTTCATCAATCTTTGAAAGATCAATTCCTCCTTTTAAGGTAGCCTGGCAGGTCATTAAAATTTTGCGGTCCCCGAATTTATACCAGGTCTTATTATCGTTGGCCTTAATGATCTTGCTTACTATATATTCTACGGTAACCAGCTCATTCATTTCTTTAAGAGCAAGAATTTCCTGTGGCTGCTTTGGCTCCTTATTGTTGCAGCCCGCCATTAGCAGGAGTATGTAAATACAGATCAGCCGTTTTACCATGCTGCAATTTACAATTCCTTTTATAGTTTAAGCGGAGTGATCGTTGGGAGCATATTTGCGGGAAGAGCGTTTTGAGTATAAAAAATGGGAACATCTGCCGGAAATCTGTAAAAACTAACAATATTTTGATGATATTAGAGTGCCGGCCTGTTCTATTTGTTAGGAACAATACTGCATTTCTAAACGATCGTGTATGAAATTACTATACTGCTTCATTTTGTGTTGTGCATATACGGGTGCTTTAAACGCCCAGGCGCAGCATACAGTCGCCTATACCTGGTATAACCCGGCAGAGGCTAAGGAACCTGCAGTTGATGGACAGGCCTGGCCGGGCGAGGTTGAAAACACCTATGACCGGCTGCCGGCAAGGGCAAAGCCTGTTGTGAGAGAGGAAATATGGGATCTTGGGCGACATTCTGCAGGCGAGTACATTCGTTTTTCTACCGGCTCTGATAAAATAGTAGTCCGTTATATGGTTGATGGGGGGCTGTCATTTCCTCATATGCCAGCTACGGGTGTAAGTGGAGTAGACCTGTATGCAAAAGATAAAGCAGGGAAATGGCAATGGGCATCGGGCAAATATAAGTTCGGAGATACCATAGAATACAGGTTCGGTAACCTGGACCTGAACGGCATAACAGAGTTCCGGTTATATCTTCCGTTATATAATAGTGTAAAGTGGCTTACAATAGGAGTTGAAGAGCGTGCAACGTTTTCATTCCTGCCAAAGCAAAAAGAAAAACCGGTGCTGGTATATGGCAGCTCTATTGCGCAGGGTGGTTGTGCCAGCCGCCCGGGCATGGCATGGACGGGTATCTTAAACCGTATGCTCGACCGTAGCGTCATCAACCTGGGCTTTTCGGGTAACGGGCACCTGGAAAAACCTGTATTGGAGCTGATGAATGAAATTGATGCTTCGGTATATGTGCTGGATTGCCTTCCCAATCTCGTGGATCGTTCTGTATTTCCTCCCGCTGAAGTAAAAAAATTAATAATAAACGCGGTCGCTACACTCCGGCATAAGCATCCCCAAACTCCTATACTGCTGGTGGAACATGCCACTACACTTCCCTATTCAAATATGGATACCAGCGTGTTCAACCGGTATGGCAATGTAAACATAGTGTTTAACGAAGCTTTTACTGCCATACAACAGCAGGGATTTAAGCATGTTTACCTGCTTACGGCAAAAGAAATGGCGCTCAATACAGAAAGCACGGTAGACGGTTCGCATCCGAACGACCTGGGTATGATGGAATACGCCCGTGCCTATGCAAAAAAATTAAAAGCTATCCTGCAAAAGAAATAATTTTTTTTGACGCATTTACCTTTGGTGAGAACTGTTTTCATTTCGGCAAAACCAGCAATAAGCTTATACCGAAATAAAGCCCTGGCTTTCGCGCTGAAAAATGGGCGGCGGGGCATTACCGGTGAAAATTGAATGCTCCCTGTTCATTTATTAAAAGGGTAGTTCATGTATTTAGTTTTATTGTTACAAAAAGACCGGGTTGATTTGTAACAAATAAAACTCCGGGAACTTTCTTCTACGGACATCTTCACCCACCGGAAAATTTAATGCGTTTGCCCTGTTGGCTCAGGTACTGATCCGTGTTTTTTACCTAATTTTACCTTCTTGCATATCATCTTAAATTATTCATTTTGGACAGGATTTTACCAGCTAATTTTTTTTCGGTTCAGCTATGGTTCTTTAAAAGAGTAGGCTTTTTGTTTTTGATCATGCAGCTCATACAAATGAACGGGCTTGCCCAGCAAAACAATTTACTGAAAGTTTCAGGAAAAGTAGTTGAGTCGCAGTCCGGCACTTCGCTGGGCTATGCCACGGTTCAGCTTTTTAAACAAACCGATAGCGTGGCTGTGGCTTCTGTTACAACGCTGGAGGAAGGAAATTTTGTGCTGGAAGCTCCTGCCGGTACTTACTACGCGATCATCGCATTTATAGGATATGAAACCCATAAGTCGCAGGTGTTTAGGCTAAGCAGGGAAAATTCACCCTTTGATCTTGGAACGGTCAGGCTTGCTTCTTTAACCAAAACGCTGGAAGAAATTGTTGTACAGGGAGAAAAAAGTTCCATGCAACTATCGCTCGACAAAAAAATATTTAACGTGGGAAAAGACCTTGCCAATGCGGGAGGAACTGCGGTAGATATACTCAGCAATATACCGTCTGTAGCGGTAGATGTGGAAGGGAATGTTAGCTTACGCGGAAGCAATAGTGTAAGGATTTTAATTGACGGGAAGCCGTCGGGCCTGGTAAGCCTGCGCGGCGGCAGCGGGCTACAGCAATTACAGGGCAGCATGATAGAACGTGTGGAGATCATTACTAACCCTTCTGCCCGTTACGAAGCGGAAGGTATGGGAGGCATCATCAATATTGTATTAAAAAAAGAAAGGAAAGAAGGCTTTAACGGATCGTTTGATGTAGTGGCGGGTTACCCGGAAAACTTTGGTGTAGCGGCCAATGTGAACTACAGGAAAAAGGATTTCAATTTCTTCGTAAACTATTCTACTTCTTACAGGAATGCTCCCGGAAAAAATAATTTATACCAGGAATTTTACCGCAACGACAGCACATTCATCAGTACCAAGGAAATGGAACACCACCTTAAAGGCATGTATAATACGGCAAGGGCAGGATTGGATTATTTTTTTGATGAAAAGAATATACTGACTGCCGCGTATACTTATAGAATGAGCAAGGGAAAAAGATTTTCCGATATTGTGTATCATGATTTTTTGAACGATATCAAAAACCCTACGGGTATTACCCGCCGCACACAGGATGAAACGGAAACAGAACCCAACTCGGAATATGCATTGAGCTTTAAACGCAATTTCAAACGGCAGGGGCATGAGCTTACGGCGGATGTAAGATTTTTGGATAACTGGGAAAACTCAGACCAGTATTTCGGGCAGGATGAATATAACCCGGATGGAACCCACACCGCCGTTCCTTACCTGTTGCAGCGTGCCGTTAATTATGAAACAGAAAAGCAATACCTTATGCAGGTTGATTATATTCAGCCCTTTGGCGAGAACGGGAAATTTGAAGCAGGATTACGCAGCAGCTTCCGGGATATGACCAACAATTATACTGTTACGCAGCGCGATGAAGACGATAGCTGGTTTGAGCTGGCCGGCCTGACCAATAACTTTGTATATAACGAGAACATACATGCGGTGTACGCTATACTGAGTAATAAGATCAAAAAGTTTACTTACCAGGCCGGCCTGCGCGGCGAAATTACGGATGTAACCACTACGCTTAAGCAAACCAACGAAGTAAACCCGAGGAAATATTCCAACCTTTTCCCCAGTGTGCATGTAACATACGACCTGCCCGAAGGACATGCCATACAGTTGAGCTACAGCAAAAGGGTGCGCCGGCCGCAATACAACGATCTCAGTCCTTTTATGACCTATAGCGATAACCGGAATTACTGGAGTGGCAATCCTGATCTGAACCCCGAATTTACCGATGCCTTTGAAATAGGGCATATCAAATACCTTGACAAAGCGTCTGTAAGCTCTTCGCTATACTATCGCTATACAAAAGGAAAAATAATGTCTGTAAGAAGGATGGATGAAGAAGGCAATTCAGTAACCGTGCCCGAAAACCTGGCCACTGAAAATTCATTTGGTGCGGAACTAACAGGCTCCTACTCTCCACGCCCATGGTGGAAAATGGATGGGAGCTTTAACTTTTTCCGCGCCATTACCGACGGCAGTAATTTGAGCGATGAATTTGAAAGCGATACTTACAGTTGGCAGGTACGCCTGCTGTCGAGAACTACCGTATGGAAAAATACCGATATACAATTACGCGGGAACTACGAAGCGCCTCAGCAAACGCCGCAGGGCAGGCGCAAGTCGTTGGCTACGCTTGATCTGTCGGTTAGTAAAGACATTCTTAAAAACAAAGCGACCATTACCCTGAACGTGCTGGATGTTTTTAATTCACGTAAGTATCGTTCTATTACGGAGGGCGCTAATTTTTACGCTTCGGGAAGCTCGCAGGGCAGATTACGGCAGGCCAATCTTACTTTTAATTACCGGTTACGGCAGGCAAAGAAAAAAGTGAAGGAAGGGTTGGACGCTGAATCATGATATTACTTTCGGTACGCAAGTGAGATCTGCCAATGGTTATAAACGGATTGCCCGCCGCTGCGGGCAAAAGGTAGGCTGTTATTATGCCTTATAGAGGCTAGCCGTTGGTAGAAAATAATAGCAATAAGGTTTTATGCACCAGAGGTGCTACCCCGTTCCGTGAAAAGCGGGTTGCTGCTATAGCGTATAAAGGAAACAAATCAACCTGCTATTAAAATTGTAACTTTTAAAAAAGATTCAGTCATGAAAAAGCCGGCTTTTCTTTTGCAACTGATTGTTTTTATCGCTGTTACATTGAACTTTTGTTTGGCAGGTATAGGAGGAGAAGAACATCCTACCTTGCCGATAGGCGCACAGGCTCCTGATTTCAGCCTGAAAGGGGTGGATGATAAAGCATACACACTCTCCTCTTTCAGCGATAAAAAAATACTGGTTATTGTATTTACGTGCAATCACTGCCCCACCGCGCAGGCGTACGAAGACCGGATCATTAAAATGGCGAATGATTATGCATCCAGGGGTGTAGGCGTGGTAGCTATATCTCCTAACGATCCCAATTCTATAACATTAAGCGAGCTGGACTATACCGACCTGAGCGATTCGTTTGAAGAAATGAAAATAAGGGCAAAAGAGAAGAATTTTAATTTCCCTTATTTGTATGATGGCGACCATCAGGTAACGGCAAAAGCATATGGGCCTGTTGCCACGCCTCATGTTTTTATATTTGATAACGAACGCAGGCTGCGCTACCAGGGACGTATAGACGATGTGGAAGATCCTGCGAAAACACCTAAGAATCTGGATACAAAAAATGCTATCGAGGCTTTGCTGGATAATAAAAAGGTAAATCCTGAAACCACTAAAGTTTTTGGCTGTTCCGTAAAATGGGTTGAAAAAAGCGATTGGATCGTAAGGGCGAAAGAACAATGGGCGAAAGAGCCGGTTCAGTTGGAACCGGTTGACGAAAAAGGAGTGAGAACACTTTTGAAGAACGACTCAAAAAAGCTACGGTTGATCAATGTGTGGGCTACCTGGTGTGGTCCCTGTGTAAGTGAGTTTCCCGATTTTATTACCATATACCGCATGTATCGCAAACGCGATTTTGAATTCATCAGCATCAGCGCCGATGCGCCGGGCAAAAAAGAAAAAGCGCTGGAGTTTTTGAAAGAACAACAAGCATCCAACAAAAACTATATTTTCAGCGAGGATGATAAATACAAGCTGATAGAAGCGGTGGATCCGGGATGGCGGGGCGCGTTGCCCTATACCATCCTGGTAGAGCCGGGCGGTAAAATTGTATATGCTAAGCAGGGGCCCATTGATCCGCGCCTCATGAAAAAAACGATTGTGGAGAACAGGCTGCTGGGAAGGTATTATTAAAGATTTACAGGTTTGTGGTTACAAGTTGCAGGTTTTGGTTATGAACTTCAATTTGTTGTTACACAAACTCTGTTTTCCTTTCAACTACAATCCCTCCGCTTTTTTTGATTACTTTTTTGCGGAAAAAAGTAACCAAAAAGCCCCGCCTGCCGGACGTCTGCCCGTACCGGTACGGACGGGGGCAGAGACTACGGCCGATTTCGTCCCGCTTTGCGCATAGGCGTCAACTTAAGCCTGATCACTTTATATGAAGGGTAGCCCGCCGCGGCGGGCAAATAAAACGTCCGGCATTCTTTTTACAAACAGGTAGCCGCTATGCGGCATATTGCAGATACGTAACCGGGGGTAAATGAAATACGCTTAGTCAGTTACTCCAGTATATAAAATGCTGTTGGGCATACCGGATTTGCTGTGCCATGGGCACAACCCGTTTGCAGACAAAAAGGATAGTTTTCAATAATGCGCCATAGGCGCTACCCCTGGTTATATCAAAAAGATACCACACGGGCACATATTGGGAGGTTCATATTTTTTAAGTTGACGCCTATGCGCAAGGCGGGCAGGAGTTTCGCTTTTAGAAAGAAATAATGGAGAAACTATCTCAACTTTCGGGTATACCCCGTATATACAGGATCCACAACGAGGGCTTATTGTTTTTGCTATCAGCATTAAGCAAGGCATACATTCACTCAACTTCTCACGCGTCATTGCCATCCCGCCAGCATCAAAACCTAAGTTGGAGCAATATTACGGCGGGGGAAGCAATCCTCGTGTGTATGCATCTTTCAAACTGCGGGGACTGCTTCACCCACCGCAACATACCTTTAATTCAATACAACCTGATGGCAGGTTCGAAATGACGATGGAAGCGGGCGATTGATTGGTATATGCGGGTAAGCGTGTTTTTACCGGTTGCTTTCGCGGATACGCAGGTAATTTGCCAGCCACTGAAAAGCAATAAAACCAATAATAAATATTGTAGCAAACAAGTTATAAACCGCTCCTGTATTAAAGGTGGTTACAATGCCTCCTGTACCGGCTAAAGCAAGCCCGGCTGTATAAGCAAGCATGATCTTCTTATTCTTTACAAAAGAGAAAAGCACGCTTAACGGGATCATCATGGCAAACCCGAAGAACGCAGGGGGTATCCACCTGATATCGTTTGTAACCAGGTATACAACAGTGCTCATTACAAATACCAGGAAGCTGATGCCTACCAGGTTAGAGCTGCGGATTTCATTTTTATCGAGCAGGTACCTGCCAAACGAATTAAGCCGTAAAAACAAATTGCTTACCGGTGTAATGATCCAGGTAGAAAACGCGAAAATGGCAAAGGCAATGATCAATGGCGTTAAATACGGGCGCAAAGTTTCATTGTTCTCGGCCAACGCGTTCAAAAACCGGAAAGCTATATACAGCCCGATAATTACCGCCCACTGGTATTTTGCAGTAAGATTGCCTATCCAGAAAGCATATTTCAGGAATAGCTTGTATAGCCAGTAGCGCGCTTTTAACGCCTCGGCCATTCCGGAGCGTGCATATTCAAAATGCGGATTAATACGAAGCGCTTCACGGAAATGCTCAAGCGCTTTTTTATTTTCGCCTTTTTCCAGGAGGCTCCATCCATAATTGGCATGTGTATACGCGTTATGGGGATCTTCGGCTAAAGCGCCTTCTATGGTGCGGAACGATTCTTCTTTCCTGTCAAGCTTTAACAAAGCTGTGCTCCTGATATTCAACGCCAGTATATTCTCGGGATCTCGTTGTAGCGCTTCATCCGCCAGTTCCAGGGCCCTCTCATATTTTTTGCGGGCCAGGTTAATGGAAGCCCATAGTGCAAAAAAATCAGCGTCGGCAGGATCAAGCGTTATCGCGTTTTGAAGGTTACTTTCCGCCTCGTCATAGGCTTCTTTATGAGTATTGACCCTTGCTTTTATATAATACAACCACGGCGTATCCGGGCTAAGCCCTATCGCATTATTAATAAGCGACCCGGCTTCATCGTGCTGGCCCTGGTGAATCTTTATTTCCGCAAGCATTGCCAGCACACGAATATTGGACGGATCTTTACTTAATACATCTTTCAGTAGCTTGCCGGCTTCATCCAGCTTACGTTGCTGCAACAATATCTCCGCACGCGCTATTAACTGTTCTGTCATACTATTTTTTTAGTTTCATATAACTCAATACATCATCGTACAGCCCCGAATCATTCGAGAACAACGCAAAGTTTTTTGCGGTGCCAAACCACTCCGTAGTACTGGGTTTATGTTTTTTGCCTGCATTCTCAAGATCTTTTGTGGTAAGCGGCCTGGGTACCCCGTCTTCAAAAGAAGCCTCCAGCTTTTCTTCGATCGCAATGTCTATCAATGCCTCCAGGTCGGCGCCTGAAAAATTCACGGTTTTCTTTGCCAGCGCCCTGTAATCAATAGCGTCGGCAGGTTTATTTTTTAGCTTGATCTTCAATATGGATTCACGGGCCGACTCATCGGGAGGGGGAATGAAAATGATCCTGTCGAACCTGCCCGGGCGCCGGAAAGCGCTGTCAAGATGCCACGGAGTATTGGTAGCGCCCAGCACCAGTATGCCTTCATTGTTACCATCAATGCCGTCCAGTTCCTGTAAAAACTGGTTGATCAGGTGTCGCCCTCCCGACTGTTTCATATCGCTTCTGCTGGCGCCCAGCGCGTCTATTTCGTCAAAGAATAATACACAGGGCGTATTTTGCCGCGCGGTTTCAAAAACGTAATGAAGGTTCTTTTCGCTGTTGCCTATCCACATGTCCAGTATATCGCTCAAACCAACGCTAATGAATCTTGCGTTTACCTGGCCAGCAGTAGCTTTAGCAATATAGGTTTTTCCGCACCCGGGCGGGCCATACAGTAAAATACCACCACCGGTTTTTTTGCCGTATGCCTTGTACAACTCAGGATGCCTGAGCGGGCGTATTATTTTAAGATCTATTTCTTTCTTTATATCCGCCATTCCCCCAACATCGTCAAAATTAATAGAGGGCTTTTGCACAAAAGGGGAATGATCTCCTCCATCATCCTCTGTGTACGAGGTGGTGGTATTCACTCTCAATTCATTGTCCAGCTCTTCATCGGTACTGCCCGGATCGAGCAGCAAAGCCCGCTGGTAACTTTCTATTGCCTTGGATATTTCATTTTCTTTTAATAACGCTTTGGCATGTAAAACAAATACTTCCGCATCCGGGGAACCACCCTGTATCAACGCTTCAAGAATTACGTTACACCTGCTGTACTGCTGCTGGAGGTAAAATACTTTTGCAAGGGCCGCTTTAATTTTTACATCATCCGTTAATGCAAGCAGCTCTTTATATTCTGCTTCAGCCTCCTGTAACCGCCCGGCTTTTAAAAGGGTTTCGGCAAGGTGTTGCTTCAAAGGAATATTGCCGGGTGAAAACTTCAGCGCTTCCCTGAGGTTATTGATTGTTTGTTCGTCCATGAATTAAAATTAATACTAAACGGTAAGGGCACATATCATATACATGTTAAATATCGGGGGCAAGATAATGACTTTTTAGCTGTTGCACCTGCAAGGAGTTGATGATTTAGCAAGAGCTGTGAAATGTATGTACTTAGCTGTGGTGCTACTATTATGCAATCGTTGCGTCGCACACTTCAACTGCAGTAATACTAAAGCAGATCGCTTTTGTACTAATGATGTTCGATATCAGACAGTTCCCTGCAAAAATTATAATACAATGTTCTTCTTAAGCGGAACAGTCCGTACAATATTATAACCTGGAGCAAGGCCACTATGCCGTACAGTATGGCCGACATAAACATGCCCGGGGGAAATTTGCGGACCGGTATTTTTAATTCATCGCTGAACCTTACCAGGGCTCTTATATCGCCTATGATATAGGCGAAATGAAAAGAAAGCAGGAAAAAATTAATAATAAAAAGCCAGTTAAACACTGTTTTTTGCCTTCGGGCTACCGGGATATCGGGATAATTTTTATGAAGCAATTGCATGGTAAATATCGCCAGCCATACAGCCATTATAAAGCTTACAAGCTGAACGTATGTGCTCACTTCGGCCTCTGAGAACAAATACACGGTAAACCGTACGCACAGGAAACCGGCGAAAGCAATTTGTGCAAGACATGCAATGCGGAGTATGGTAAAAAAGGGAGGCAATATTATCCGTTTAATACAATTTTAGAAATATGCAATCGCTGAATGCTGGTATTATAACCAGCACCGGCAATCAATCAAATCCCGGAATAGCCATACACTCTCCGTTTTTCAGGGCCGACAGGTGACCTACAATACCAGGGGCGGTATAAGCCAGCGCTTCGTAAATATTCACTTCGGGCATACGATCCTTTACTATGGCATCAATAAATTCATGTGTAATAAAAGTATGCGAACCTTCATGACCGCTGTTATGCCGCATCGTTCCCGGAAGCATATCTGTTTTCCACCATTCGGGAACCTTGTATACCCCGGCAACATTATGCGCATGGGTAAAGCCTGCGTCGTCCTTACCTAAATCAATACCCGATGTAATTACCGTAAAGTCTTTGCTTCTTCCATCAGGATAAAAGAAGCTCATCTGGTCTCCGCGCCACTCGCCACGCTCAGCTTCCACCAGGGCGCCTTTCCAGTTCACCTCTACCCTGAACGGAATATGCTGGTTGGTCTGGAAGAACGCGGTTTCATTCCAGAAAGGATTTTTATACGGGTTGTTCTTTAATAACTCACTGTCATCGCCCCACCCCATAGCGCTTACCTGGGTTAAGCGTGCACCTGTAACAGATACCAGGAATGAAGTGCAATGTGTAGGATACAGTAAGGGAGGAAAACCATGCCTCCACGTAGGCTTTTCTTCTTCAAAGAAAAGCACTTCCAAACCGGGATGATTGTACTCCGCTGCAGCGCTGAATAGCTGTCCGAACTTTCCCTCCCGGAAAAACCTGCGGGCGGTAATAACTCCCTGCCGGTATACACTGGTTTCGGCCATCATATATTTCAAGCCCGTTTGCCGTACTGTATCGCGCAGCTCATTGCATTCCTCCAGCGTTAAGGCTGCCGGCACAGCGCATAAAACATGCTTTCCGGCCTTAAGGCATTCTATAGTATGCCGCGCATGATCCGGCGCGGGCGTTGCCAGGAAAACCGCTTCCACTTTTTTATCTTTCAGCAACTCCTTCAAAGAAGGGTAACTTTTATTACACCTGTATGTTTCCATCAGGCTTTTGCGGCGGTCCTCGCGCAGGTCGCTTACGGCCTCTACAATGCAGGAAGGATGTTCATGAAAATAAAAGCTAAGCCCAAACCTGCCACCAACCACTCCTATCCTTACCTTTTGTTGCGAAGCATAAGGAGCGGCAAATAAAAAACGGGGAGAGATACATGCGACGGCGCCTGCTCCGGCCATTTTAAGGAACTTACGCCTGCCGGAAAGAAGCGAATGATGATGGTGCATTGAATCGTTCATGATGGTTCAAGGTAGGAATTTAAAATTAATTATTGACCTTTACCGTTATATGGGGCAATACGATTACGACGCGGTAGTGGTAGGCTCGGGACCTAACGGACTGGCAGCAGCTATAACGCTGCAGCAAAAAGGGTTGTCGGTACTGCTGCTGGAGGCCAAACAAACCATTGGCGGAGGAATGCGTACCGAAGCACTCACTTTACCGGGCTTTAAACACGATGTTTGCTCGGCCATTCATCCTATGGCTGTTATTTCTCCTTTTTTTAAAACCCTATCGCTCGAAAAATTCGGGCTTGAATATATTTACCCGGAGATATGTGCCGCTCATCCGTTAAACAATGGTACTGCCGCCGCGTTGTATCCCTCGTTAACAGCTACCGCAGCCGGCCTTGATACCGATAAAGATGCATATACCCGGTTGATATCGCCCGTACTGACCGGTTGGCCGCTGATCGAAAAGGAGGTGCTGGCGCCTTTGTCGTTGCCGGAAAAACCTTTACATATGGCCGCATTTGGATTAAAGGCACTATCATCTGCCCTGCATTTGTCAAAGCGGTTTTCAACAGAAAAAGGTAAAGCCCTGTGGGCGGGAATGACCGCGCATTCGCTGCAGCCGCTTTCTAATTTTACTACTTCGGCTGTAGGACTGGTGTTAATGACAGCCGCCCATTTGCAAGGATGGCCCTTGCCGAAAGGTGGCTCACAATCTTTAGCCAATGCGCTGGCTGTCTGTTTTCAATCGCTGGGAGGCGTTGTTCAAACTGGTGAATATATTTCGTCGTTACGGCAGTTACCTGCGGCAAAAGCTGTTTTGTTTGATGTTACCCCGGCACAGCTACTACAAATAGCCGGACATTCATTTTCATCGTTGTACAGGTGGCAGCTTACACGTTACCGTTATGGTATGGGCGTTTTTAAAATTGACTGGGCATTAGATGACCCTGCACCCTTTACAGCGAGCGAATGCAGGAAAGCAGGCACTCTTCACCTGGGTGGCGCGCTTAAAGAAATTGCTGCCGCTGAAGCGCAGGTTGCCAGGGGAAGTCACCCGGAGCGGCCTTTTGTACTGGCAGCCCAGCAAAGCCTGTTCGATGGTTCGCGCGCACCTGCGGGTAAACATACTTTTTGGGCATACTGCCATGTGCCTAATGGCTCACAAAAAAACATGACAGATGCCATTGAAGCGCAGGTAGAAAGGTTCGCGCCCGGCTTTCGTGAAAGAATTATAGGAAAGCATGTAATGAATACGGCTGCCATGGAGGCGTATAATAACAACTATATAGGCGGTGATATTAACGGCGGACTGATGGATATCAGGCAAATATTTACACGTCCCGCATTAAGATATTCTCCTTTCCGAACATCCGCAAAGGGCCTGTATATTTGTTCATCCGCTACTCCCCCGGGTGGGGGCGTTCACGGTATGTGCGGATATCATGCCGCGCAACGTGTGCTGAAAGACCTGTTCCAAAAACACTACATGAGTAATAAATAAACTTACAGCAACTAAAACTATATGAAACGTAACTGGTTATTGTTATTCCTGCTGATATTGCTTCAACAGGCGAACGCGCAAAAAAGTAAAAAAGGAGCAGATACAAGACTGGCGGGGCTGGATACTGCTCTTTCCACCTTATTAAAAGACTGGAACGCTGCCGGCTTTGCTGTAGCCATTGTTGAAAAAGACAAAGTAATATACAGCAAAGGATTCGGCTACCGCGATTATGCAGCTAAGCAGCCGGTTACACCCAATACCCTGTTTGCTATCGGTTCATGCACCAAAGCGTTCACCGCTTCGCTGCTTGGCCTGCTCGAAAAAGATGGAAAGCTTTCGCTTGATAAAAAAGTGGTAGCGTATGTACCCTCGCTTCATTTCTATAATAACGAGATGAATGACGGCGTTACGATCCGCGACATGATGTGTCACCGCACGGGGTTGCCCCGTCATGACTATTCCTGGTATCTCTTTACAACGCGGTCGAGAGACAGCCTGGTCCAGCGTCTTCAATACCTGCAACCCAGCGCTCCGCTACGCGAAAAATGGCAATACAATAACTTTATGTTCCTTACGCAGGGAGTGGTGGCCGAAAAAATTACCGGCAAATCGTGGGAAGAAAACATTAAAGAAAAGATATTCATTCCACTGGGAATGCAGCGTTCTAATTTCAGCGTAACACTAATGGAAAAAGATGCAGACGCATCGCTGGGATATATGGTAAAGAACGACAGCATTATAAAAAAGCTGGATTACTATAACCTTGATGCAATGGGGCCGGCAGGCAGCATTAACAGCTCAGTAACAGAAATGGCAAACTGGGTAATTACCTGGATCAATAAAGGTAAATTTCAGGAAAAAGAAGTTTTACCTCCCGGGTATATATACAACGCTATCTCTGCGCAAATGCCCATTGGCGGAGGCGTGCCGGACAATGAACATCCCGATGTTCATTTTTCCAATTACGGGTTGGGCTGGACACTCAGCTCTTACCGCGGGCATTACCGTGTTGATCACGGCGGCAATATTGACGGGTTTTCCGCCAATACCTGCTTTTTCCCAAGCGACAGTATCGGCATTATAGTACTTGCCAATCAAAATGCATCGCGTGTGCCAACCCTGGCCAGGAATATAATAGCCGACAGGTTGCTGAAATTAAAATATGTAAACTGGAACGGCGATGCAAAAAAAGCATTGCAAAAATCAAAAGAAGAACAAAAAAACATTCAAAAAGCAGCGCTATCTTCCAGGGTGGAAGGTACCAAACCATCTCATCCTCTTACAGATTACACAGGTTCGTTTAACCACCCGGGGTACGGAGATGTAGACGTATATCAAAGAAACGATTCTGTATTTGCTATTACAGGAAAAGATTCCGTATGGCTGAGACACTATCATTACGACATATTTGAAGTAAAGGGCTATGATAAGGAAGAGGGCCTGGATACCAGCTCCGGCGGAACAAAAATTAATTTCCATACCGGTGATGATGGCAAGATATCAAGCCTTACCATCCAACTGGAACCTGCTGTAAAGCCGCTTGAATTTGTGAGCAAGCCCAGAGCCAAGCCTCTTGATAAAGAAGCGATGGAAAAATATACGGGGGAGTATGAGCTGGGAGGGATGACCGTAAAAGTTTATATAAAAGGAAGTACGCTGGTAGTATTTGTACCCGGGCAGCCGGAGTATGAAACGATCTATACCGGTAATCATTCCTTTAAGCTTAAAGCGCTCGATGGCTACAGCGTTCTATTTGATGTTGAACATGAAAAAGCAACATCCGTAAGCTTTATTCAGCCTAATGGAACGTTTAAAGCGATGAGGAAGAATTTGTAGTTTATGGTTTTTTGTTTATAGTTGTGTGTGACCACAAATAGCTGTCAGCTATGGGCTATGAGCTATCAGTTATCAGCTATCGGGTGTTAACCACAAACCCTAAACTATAAACCCGAAACCTGTAACCTGCAACTAAAATCCCTTCACCTCCCAACCTTTACGGTATTTTCTTTTCAGGTATTGATTGGCGTTAGCATGATTGGGGAACCGCATATTTTTCGCATCCCATTCCAGCACAATACCCGGCTCCCTGATGGCTACCGTACCCAGTAATATAGCTTCTGTCATGGGACCTGTTTGCGCAAAATGCGATTCATTTTTTACGCGTTTTAAACAGGCGTCTACAAAATGATGGTAGTGATTGCGTTCGTCCAGTTGGGGTAATGGATGATCGCTGAATTTTTCCTGGGGCAACAATACCGGCATAACCGTATGAGGGATCAGCAAAGCTCCTTCCGTGCCCACTAACATGGCGCATTCTTCCGGGTATTTTTCTTTATACAAAGCCTGTACTTCGGCGGGCGGATAATATTGCCCGTCAAACCATTCCACCTGCAATGTATCTCCCGCAGTAAACTCATTACCGGGAAATATCCAGGTAATATGATCTCCCTGTGGCCAGGTATCCGCCCGGCGGGCTGCGCTGCTTTGCCAGGAGGGTTGTACTTCAGCAGTAACCGATAGCGGCGCTTTTAAGTTCATCCCTTTCCATACCGCATCAAAAATATGACAGCCAATATCGCCCGACCAGCCGGTACCGAAATCCTGCCAGGTACGCCATTTGGCAGGATGGTATATATCCGGGGCATACGAACGCATAGGGGCTGTACCAGTCCAGATATCCCAGTTGAGCGTATCAGGCACGGGCGTAGATACTGAAGGTCTTGGGCCTTCAAGCCGGTACCCCTCTATACCACTCCTGTTTGAGCAGAGGTATACATTTTTTATTTTACCGATCACTCCCTGTTTAATGAATTGAACAGCGGTACGATCTCCCTTACCCGACGCATGCTGGGTACCCAATTGCGTCACCACTCTTTTTTTAACAGCAGCATTAGTAAGCGCTCTCACTTCCGCCACATCGTGGCACATCGGCTTCTGGCAATACACATGCTTGCCCAGCTTTATGGCATTAATGGCAATAATAAAATGATTGTGATCCGGCACGGTTACATTCACCGAGTCTATATTATTTTTTTCTTTAGCGAACAATTCCCTCCAATCGCTGTAGGTACGTGCTTCCGGAAACTGTTCCGATGCTTTCTTTAATACGGCGGCATCGGTATCGCAAAGCGCTACAATCTTCACATCGGGATGTTGCTTAAAATTCTGCAGATCATACCCCCCCATTCCGCCTACACCTATGCAGGCGTGCCTGAGCGGCGTACCTGCCGGTGCAATACCGGCAGTATTACTCATTAATAACGGCAATGTTAATGCAGCGGCTGTTGATACAAATTCTCTTCGTGAAATGGAAGTTTTTTCGTTCATGGCAATATTCTAAAATTAAACAGAGGTAAGTTTCGGGAAAGATAAACAAATTTCACCATTGAATTTTAATTGGGCGTATTTAAAATGGCTCTCCGTGGGTTTGTTTTACCAATTTGTCAACAAGAAAGGGGAAAGGAGATAAGAGGCCGATAAAAATATCAGTTATCCAGTCTTTACCAAACATGCGTTGAATAAAACGGCCCGTTTTCAGCCGCCTGCTGAATGTTTCTTCCCATTGCCGCTGATAATTGTATTCCATCTCGTAGCGGCTGATCTTGCCCTGCAGGAAAACTTTGATCTGTTCAAAAGCAAGCTTACTGCCATGCATAGCCATGGTCATTCCGTTACCGCATAAGGGTGCTATCACTCCGGCGGCATCCCCCATCATCAGCAAATGATGCTCAAGCTGCGTTTTTTTATCAAAGCTTATCTGGGCAATGGTTACAGGCTCATCCGTTAAAAATGCTGCCTTGCCCAAAATACTATCCAGGTGCGGGTTACGCCTGAGTATTGTGCGTTCCATCTCTTTTATGGAGTTTCCCGAACGCTGAAGGTTAAACGCGGTTGTAAGATAACAGAGGCAGTATTTCCCGTCTTCTACCCGCGATATCCCGCAATATCCATTGTCAAAATTATGAAGCGCGATATGGTCTGAGGGAAAATCAGCTTTAACGTGATACTTTACTCCTATATAATTATTAAGCTTATTTTGCTTATTTTGAATAAACGCACGTTTCAGCTTAATATCAATATTGCTGCGTTTGCCGTATGCGCCCGTAGCCAGCTTAGCCTTACACATGCCGGATCCGTACTGCACATGAAAATGGCCATTGCTGTACCATACATTGTCTACCCGTGTTTCTTCCAGGATGGTTGTACCTGCATTCCTGCTGAGCGTTGCCAAAAAGGCGTCCAGCTTATAACGGCTGATGCCAAAACCTCCCAGGTCTAATTTATGCCTGATGGCTTTGCCCGAAGGAGAAGAAACGATCAAATTACGGATATGAGGAAGGTTCCAGTCGCTTAACGGCACGCCCAGCTCCTCTAAAAAATTCCAGCATTCAAAACTTACATATTCCCCGCATACTTTATGAAAAGGATATTTCTCCTTTTCAAATAATATTACATTAAAGCCGGCCCCCGACAGTTGAATAGAAAGGCACAAGCCGGCCAACCCACCTCCAATAATGGCAACATCATATGTTTGCTCTGTCGTCATGCTGCTGTTATAAGCCAACGGAATGCCCACTTCCATTGTATAGAGTATTGTTGCATGCCTGCCCGTTGCATGATCATTTCCCAGTCGTGCTTTTTAAATCCGCGGGCAACAGAAAGCGGCGCGTCGTTCTTAACAAGATAGCTTTTAGAAAACAAAGCGGTTAGCCATTTAATGGAATAATATGCAAGCATATGCCGGTGAAGATCGTTGATAAAAAAGCCCAGCCTGGCGTTGCTCCTCATCCATACCATCATCTGCTCTAATTCCTTTTCGGAAAAATGGTGACAAAAAAGAGAAGAGAAAACAATATCGGGAACAGCCTGTTCAAAAACCAGCTTTTTATAATCGGCAACCAGCCATTGGTATGAAGGGGTATTTACACGTTGTTGCGCAAAATCTATACATTCTTTTTTTTTGTCAATGCCCGTATAGGTTGCCTGTATGCCATTGCGTGTACACCATTTTTCAATTGCATACAGGTTATCTCCACCGCCACAGCCTATTTCGCAAATATGCAATACAGAAGGACTGTTAGCTTTCCGCCATATTTTTTTCAAGCCCGAAATGCTGATGTTATGTCCTCCCAACCAGGTATTGATAAAATTCAGCTCCTTCATATTCTGCCTGATATCTTCAAACGGAATATTGTCGCCATCGAGCAGCTCTTTCTTATGTGAGCGTTGGGAAAGAAACATGAGACAATTTACGGATTCAAATCAAAAGCCGGTACGCTGTCTGTATTAATTTATCTCTGCTATAAAAGTTTCCATGGTGAGGCCCGGGCCAAAAGCGGCTCCCATTATTTTTGCGGGGCGGTTTTTAACCGTTTGCAACATTTGCTTCAATACAAACAATACGGTGGGCGATGACATATTTCCATACCGTTCCAGTATATCGAAACTATGCTCAAGCGCGTTTTCTTTAAGCCCCAGGCTTCTTTGTACCGCCTCCAGTATGCGCTTGCCGCCGGGGTGTACGCACCAGTGGTCAATATCTCCTTTTTTTAATCCGCCTGCGCCCAAAGCCCTGGTAATCAGTTGCTCAAAATCTTCTTCTATCAAATCCGGTATATACCCGCTCAATGTCATCAAAAATCCCGAAGATGATAATTCCCAGGCCATATCTTTTCTTCCTTTAGGAACAATTTCAGCGTAAAAATTTTTCAACTCCAGTCCGGGTGGGGCAAAGTCGTTATGGGTAACCAGTACCGCGGCAGCCCCGTCCGCAAATAACATGCTGGAAGCTATATTGTCCATGGTAGCTTCCCGCTGAAAATGCAACGTGCACAATTCTGTACATACAATGATAACCTTCGCATTTTCTTCCGTTTTACAAATCGCGTCGGCCATTTTTAAAGCGTGAATGGCCGCGTAACATCCCATAAAGTTTACGGATGTTCTGTAAATGGTATTGGGCAGATCCATCATATCCACGATCTGCAGATCAAGCCCCGGCGCGCTCATGCCGGTACAGCTTACTGTAATGAGATGGGTAATATCCGAAGCGGAAATGATCCCTTCAATACAGCTCCTGATAGCATCGGTAGAAAGAGGAGCGGCATGCTTATTATATACCGCCATGCGCTGTTCCAGGGAGGGGAACGGCTCCAGGTTTTCACTTCGCGGGTAAAATTTCCAGTCCTGCACCTGCCGGCTGTAATCGGGCAAAACAGAATACCTGTTTTTTATACCACTGTGATGGTACAGGTATTTCATTTTCCGCATTTCAGCCGCATCCGCCGCATATACCTTTTGCATAAAGTTTAGTATATCTTCCTGCCGGTGCCTGTAAGCCGGCACAGCCGTATTAATTGAAATAATTTTACTCAAAACGATTGATTAAAAAGATTACAATAAAAACAATATTGGTGCACACCGATGCTATTGTATTCATACGCATGGTATGCTCATAATCAGCAGCCTTATTATTATGCCAAACTTTTTTGGCCCATATCAAAAAGTAGATCAAAACAGGTAACATACCTGTTGAAAAAATATAAAATGCCGTTTGCTGTAAGGTATAAAAAAAGTAATATGCCAGCAACATGAAAGCCATTCCGTATATTAATCCACAATATAAAAAAGTACCCCGGTAGCCTAATTTATAGCTGATGGTAGTTACACCATCCTTCCTGTCTTCCTGGTGCTGATAGATCTGGGTCAGCGGGTAAAAGCCTCCTATCAGCAAACTCGCAACCACCATCGGTACAATGGGAACATTCAACGTTTTATTGACGCTGCATCCATGATATACCAGCCAGAACGTTACAGCGCCCTGAAAAACCACAACGGCCAGGTAACCTGCAAAAGGATGCTTTTTTAACCGTATCTTCCTGTAGCTGTATGCTTTGGATACCAATACATAAGCCAGTAAGCCCCCTGCAAAATAAACACTGATCATAAACCCTGCCAATATGGAAATTACATCCATCGCAATAGTTACATACAGCAACTGTAATGTAGGTTGCATTGGATGCTTTACACCTCCAATGCTGCCTGTATCTCTGTCCATATAGCTGTTATACCCGTTGCTTGCAGGATATATGAGCAGGTGAAGAATAAAAAAAATAATTATGGTATGAGTGAAATTAATATACGCTACCTGGCTAAGCGCAAACCAATATACCGGCATTAAAAAAAACGAGAACCGGAAACGAAGCAACTGTATGGTTGATGGTAATAACATCCTTTTGTTAGTAACCGGCATAATTGCTGCAATGATAGTATGCGTTAAACATGTTTTGATATCGCCGGATTGTAAGGTAAATCATTTTATTGGTAATTACCCGGCGCGGGAACTCCGTTGGCCATAGGTGTGAGTTTTAAAAAATGTGAAACTGATTTTATCACGATACGCAGGTTAGCCTGTTTCGTTTATACAAATACCTTTACGCCAATGGCAGGAAACGGGTAGCCTCTATGAGGTATAATTTCCACGATGTAATTTTTAACTACTACGATTTTCCGGCATCATTGGTTGCGCCGGAACATTCTGTTTTACCACGGCGGCAGTAACCAATAATTGCCCTATATGCCGTTGTGTATGTTCTGCGGCATGAAACAAAAGCCCTGCTACGGTAGAAGGAATTTGCGCTCTTCCCACTCCCCTATGCTGTGTAAGCGTTGATTCATCTGTTGCCGCAAGCTGTGCAAGCGCCTTATCTACCTGCAGGTTAAAATGAGATAACAGTACCCCTGTGAGCGCGTCAAAAGGTTTTCCTTCGCTTTTCAGGTAAACAAGCTGATCATCATCGAGCATTTCACCACGGGCATACGTGAACAGGCGGTCGAGCACCCCTGCCAAATGCTGTAAATGAAAGCCCACCGAAGCCATACCCGCCGGTCGTTCCCACAACAACCCATCCGGAAAGCCGTTCATGTAAACAGCCGCTTCTTCTCTCGCCTGCAACAAGGCGTGCGCTACGGGCTGTAACAATGCGGGAATGCCCTCCACCGGGCCACGCAGCCATACTTCAGGTTTGCTTTTTTCAGTCATGCTTGTGTTTTGAATGCAAGCCCAAAATAAAGAAATAGGTAATAAAAACAGGGAAACAATTACGGATAATTTGCCAGCCTGAAGATCATTGTTGCTGCTGGCCGGCAAAACCTTCGATCAATATATCTTCGGGCAGGCTGGAGGATTGCACTTCCATTCTTACATTGTTCAACTCTTCGAATGTGTGCCCGTCTTCGTACCCAACCGATACATGCACCGATAACTTTTGGCGGGCGGGGCCTTTAAACGCTCCTTTGATGGGAGTACAGTCTTTAAAGTGACGCCCTACCGACAGCTTTATATGATTATTGGTTACCCACACGTTATTGGTAGGATCAATTCCCGCCCATCCATAACCGGGTATCCAGGCATCTACCCAGGCGTGTGTTGCGCCTTCTCCCCGCATACCGCTTTTATTGGGACAGATATAACCACTTACATAACGGGCAGGTATACCTGCCACCCTTAATAACTGAAGCAGCAGGTGGGCAAAGTCCTGACAAACCCCTGCCCGGTGTTCCAGTATTTCATCTACCGTGGTTTCGATATTGGTGATACCCTTGATATACTTAAAGTTTTTGAAAATATATTCCGAAAATTGTTCCGCGATCAACGCAACGCTTTTCCCGGGCATCATCATTTGCCCTGCCATCTGGTAAATGAGGGGGCTATGCTTTACCTGTTCGGGCTCTCTCAGCTCAATCAGTTGCAGGTTCCGTTCTATTTCTTTCTGCAATTCCTCAAAACTGCTGTGAAAGTTGATAGACAACTGGGAACTCTGCGTGGTTCTTACTACCAGCCGGCTTTCAATAGTAAGCATTGCATGAGGATAAAGCACATTAAAATTGCCGGCTTTGTTTCCCCAATAATCTGTAAACAATTCTACTTTAGGATTTCCCGTTATCTGAATATCGTGCTGGAGCGTTTCCTGCTCCCTGCATACAAAAGGATATATCTTGATTTCGTTTATGCTTTCGCGTACGGGGCGATCATACTCGTACCTGGTAACATGATGTATTTTATAAATGGGCATACTAACAACCGGACTTATTGATATGAAAAAAAGTTTTGTCCAAGAGCATTGCTGAATTGCAGCAAATCTTCCCGGATGTCTGCCAGGAAAGATTTCAGGCTGCCGCTATCAATACTTTTAGGATCCATATACTGAACACGACTATACAGGCGACCGAAACAACGCAGCAGGTTGGCGTTCCCCGGCGACGGATTTTCGGCAACAATATCTTTCAGGTATTTTTCAATCCGCGTGAGCGAATATAAAACGGAATGCGGAAAATCATCATTAAATAATACCTGGTGCAACACATTATGATTATAATCAGCCCCCCGGTAAGTTTTAAGATGCAGCTCATACCCGGATAATGAAAACAACAGTTCTTTCCACTGGATAATAACATTTTCTTCGTGCAAATTATAACCTATACGCTCATAATGTTTATCCGCCATCACTATCACTTCAAAACAGCGTTCAATAAATTTTCCCAGGTTCATAAAGCTCCAGCCCAGGCCGCGCGGCATGGTAACATCCGCTACTCCTGTATACAAAAGGCTGTGCTGCGAAAACAATTGCATCATTTGTATAACATCCTGCTCTCCCTGCCGCTCGCTGATGGTAGGTTGATTAAGAAGATGATAAAGCGCATTTATCTCTTCCCATACTTCTTTGGTAACATGATCCTGCGCACCCCGGGCGTTTTCCCTGGCGCGTGTAATAACTACCTTTAACGAATTCTGGTTGTTTACATCTGTAAGCAATGTATGCAGTGAAGCTGCTGTATCATGTTCCAGTTGCCGTATTTCCTCCTCATTTTTGGTAGTAAATATTTCAAGCACCGGTTTCCAGGTCATGGCTCCCATTACCACATTGTCCAAAGAAAGAATATAGTGGGTTGAAGTGGCTCTCAACAAGCCATCAGCCCTTTCCATATAGCGACTTAACCAGAATAAAGAGTCTGCAATTCTACTAAGCATGTATGATTGGGGATTTGAGATTTGAAATTTGAGATTGGGATTACAGATCCACCACCCAGGTGTCCTTACTGCCTCCGCCTTGCGAAGAATTAACTACCAGGGAGCCTTCCTTTAATGCCACCCGCGTTAACCCGCCGGGTACAATACGTACCCCTTCGGGACCACATAAAGCATAGGGACGAAAATCAACATGCCGTGGCGCGAACTTCCCGTTTATGAAACATGGAACAGTAGACAGTTGAACAATAGGCTGGGCGATAAAGCTTCTCGGATCTTTTTCAATTTCAGCTTTTGCTTTTTCCCAATCTTCTTCACTAATGGTATTTCCCATCACCATTCCATATCCCCCCGACTGATTGGTTCGCTTCACCACCATTTTCCGGATGTTTTTAAATACGTGCTCTTTCGCCTCCGGATCGCTTAGCTCGTATGTAGGCACATTCTGCAATATCGGTTCTTCGTTCAGGTAGTACCTGATCATAGCCGGCACATAAGCATACACAGCCTTGTCATCCGCAACGCCGTTACCTATGGCGTTTACAATGGCCACATTTCCTTTTCTATAGGCGCTCATTAACCCGGGAACGCCCAATACACTTTTGGGGTTAAAAACCAACGGGTCTAAATACTCATCATCAATACGCCGATAAATAACATGTACCTGCTGCAAACCATTGGTGGTTTTCATATATACTTTATGATCGTCAATTACAAGATCACGCCCTTCTACCAGTGAAATACCCATTTGCCTGGCAAGATAAGTATGCTCATAGTAAGCGGAGTTGTACATGCCGGGAGTAAGCAATACCACCGTAGGGTTCGATATTTGCGTAGCGGCCAGTTGCAATAAAATCTGGTATAAGATCAACGGATAATTATGGATAACCCTTACATTGTTGGCGGCAAACATATCGGGGAAGATACGTTTGGTTACTTCCCTGTTCTCGAGCATATAACTTACACCGGAAGGGGTACGGAGATTATCTTCGAGTATATAAAATTTTCCGTCATCACCGCGTATCAGGTCAATCCCGGAAATATGAACATAAATATCGTTGGGCACCTGAATGCCATGCACTTCGCGCAGGTAATGAGGACAGGAGGAAATAAGCGCCGCAGGAATGATCCCATCCTTTAATATCTGCTGCCCGCTGTATATGTCTTTTAAAAAAAGGTTCAACGCTTTTAAACGCTGTTGTATTCCTTTTTCCACAACATCCCATTCTTTGCCTGTAATAATGCGGGGAATGATATCGAAAGGGAAAATACGTTCAATACCCTTATTATCGCTGTAAACGGTAAAAGTAATGCCCTGGTTCATAAAAAGCTCCCCGGCCAACACATCCTTTTGCTGCAGGGCCGGTACATCCAGTGTTCCGAATGTGGTAACCACTTTGTCGTAATGCTTCCGTATTTTACCTGCGTCGCACATTTCATCCCAAATACCCTCGGGACAGTTATATTCATTTAACAAAGCTTGTAAACTCATAAAGCAATTTTTTTAGCCGGATATTGACTTCATTAAAATAAAAAATCTCACTATCAACTCTGTTCAACAAGGGCGGGCGTGAACAAAACCACCGGAAATGCAAGATTTCCATTTTATCTCCCGAAAAGATGATAACCCGGGCGGCAGCAAACGGTTATCAATGAAATTAAGTTTATTTTATAAACAAACCAAATTTTTAGCCATTTTGTAAATTTTTTTTCAAAAAAAATTCTTGTTTGCATAATAAAACAACAATAAATACGCAAAAACAATAAATATTATTTAATACGAATATCATTTCTACAGCTAAAGTAAGCCAGTTACAAGCCGGCAAACAAACAAGCACAGATTTTGCGGTCGTATCTTTATATAACATACTTACTACATAAAATACAGCCATGGACCAGCGCATTATTAACCTGTACGACGAGTACACACATGCTCCATTAACGAGAAATGAATTTTTGAGGAGATTGGTGTGGTTAACGGGCAGCACCGCGGCCGCCATGGCTGTGCTGCCGCTCATTGAAGTAAACCAGGCTCACGCGGCTATTACTCCCGCAGAGGGTCTTTTTACCGAAAGGATAACTTATCCTGGCATTAATGGCGATATGCAGGCTTACGTAGCGCGCCCCGAGGCCGATAAAAAATACGCCGCTGTGGTAGTGATACATGAAAACAGGGGGCTGAATGCCCACATTGAGGATGTAACGCGCCGCGCAGCCAGGGCAGGCTATTTAGCCATTGCGCCCAACGCGCTATCGCCACTGGGCGGTACGCCGGAAAACGAAGACGAAGCGCGGGCAAAGTTCCAGCAACTGAATGCAGCCGGCAACCTGCAGAACTTCGTAAAAGTATTTGACTATTTAAATACCCGCCGCGATTGTAATGGTAAATACGGTTGTGTGGGCTTTTGCTGGGGCGGAGCCATGAGCAACAACCTCGCGGTAAATGTACCATCGCTGAAAGCCGCCGTAGCATTTTACGGGCGTCAACCCGCTGCCGAAGATGTGCCCCAAATAAAAGCGGCCATTCAACTGCATTATGCCCAACTGGATGAAGGAGTGAATAAGGGAATAGCCGCCTACGAGGAAGCATTAAAAAAAGCGGGCAAGGTATACGAGCTGTATATGTACGAAGGGGTGAACCATGCTTTTCACAATGATACCGCCCCTGCCCGTTATAACGCAAACGCGGCAAAACTTGCCTGGCAAAGAACCATTGATTTCTTCAAAAAGCATTTAGCATAATTCCCCCTTTGGTATGAAATACAAAAGCTCCGGAATGTTCCGAAGCTTTTGCGTTTTAAAATATTGTATGGATGGTGTATTTCAAAGCATACCATCAATGCGTATTAAAGTTCTTTGATCCTGATATTCTTCCACCTTACTTTAATACCGCCGCCATCATGTATCTGTAATGCGATGAACCCCTCTCCTTTCCCGATCTTTTCATCTTTAATGGTAATCATTTCATGCCCGTTTAGCCAGGTAGTCACCTCGTCTCCCACTACCCGCAGGCGATAGGTATTCCACTCTCCGTACTTCAGGTATTTGTCTTTATCAGCATCGGGTTGGATCAGCCAGCCGCGGCCGTAAGATTCGTAAATACCACCGGTATTGTGACCCGGAGGAGCCACTTCCGCCTGCCAGCCGCTGATCTTTACTCCGTCTATGGTAGAACGGAAAAAAACACCGCTGTTCCCTTCCGCCTCCTGTTTGAACTGCAATGTAAGGTCAAAATTTTTGTATTCCTTATTGGTGGAAAGATAACCATACGCTTTATCGGGACCACTTTCGCAGATCAGCTCTCCTTTTTCTACGTACCATTTCTCGGTACCGTTAATGGTCCAGCCGGTAAGATCTTTCCCGTTAAAAACAGATACCGCCTTTTGCGCAAATACAGCAACATTTACAAAACATGCTGCCAGTAATAATAAAAGTGACTTTTTCATTTTCATATTTTCAATTCTTCAAAATTGTTAATTAAACCAGCATAGTTACCGGGTTTTCCAGGTATTTTTTAAACGTTTGCAGGAAGGAAGCTCCTACCGCCCCGTCCACACTTCTGTGATCGCAGCTTAAAGTAACTTTCATCACATTGCTTACGGCAAAACCATCTCCTTTTTTAATCACCGTTTCCTTAATACGACCCACTGCCATAATAGCGCTGTCGGGCGGATTAATAATAGCGGTAAACTCATCAATATCCATCATGCCCAGGTTAGAGATGGTGAATGTATTGCCCGTAAATTCGTTGGGCTGCAGCTTTTTGTTACGCGCTTTCCCGCTCAACTCCTTGCTTTCCGCCGCTATCTGGCTCAATGTTTTTTGATCGGCAAAACGCACTACAGGAACGATCAACCCGTCTTCTATAGCTACTGCAATGCCAATATGTACATGATGCCATTGGCGGATGGTATCATTCATCCAACTGCTGTTTACAGCCGGGTGCCTGCGCAACGCTAAAGCGGCCGCTTTCACCACCATATCATTAAAGCTGATCTTTACAGGACTCAGCTCATTCATTTGCGCACGTGCGGTCATCGCATTGTCCATCGTAATTTCCATGGTAAGATAGAAATGCGGCGCGGAGAATTTGCTTTCGCTCAACCGGCGCGCTATCACTTTACGCATCTGGCTTAAGCTGATATCAGTATACCCTTCCGCATCGGAAACAGGCTTAAACGCAGCTACAGCAGGAGCGGCTTTTGCCTCATCGCCGGCTTGAGCGGCGGCAGGGGTATAATTATCTATATCTTTTTTAACAATGCGGCCACCATCACCTGTTCCCTGCACCAGCTTCAGATCAACCCCCTTATCTTTTGCAATTTTTTTAGCCAGGGGCGAGGCTTTGATCCTTCCGTTGTCGCTGCTGCCCGATGTGGTTGTTGTTTCCGCAGCAGGCTGCTGTGCGGCAGGTTCCGCTTTCGCTTCGGCCGCTTTTGCGCCGCCGTTGCCGGCCTGCGGATTTTTTAAGGATGCCAGTAGCCCGCTGATATCTGTTCCTTCTTTTCCCACGATCGCTATTACATCATTTACTTTAGCAGCTTCCCCTTCGGGAACGCCTGTATACAACAACGTACCTTCTGTATACCCTACTACTTCCATGGTAGCTTTATCGGTTTCAACGTCTGCCAGGCTATCGTCGCTTTTTACTTTATCGCCCACTTTTTTATTCCACTGCACGATCTTTCCTTCGGTCATCGTATCGCTGAGCAGCGGCATGCGTATAACGGTTACGCCTAACTGCTCAGGCGTAATCAAAGGTGCGGCGGATGTTTCGGGTTGAGCATCCTGCTTTTCCGGCGCTGCTTCAGCCTTAGGCGCTTCCGCGGCGGGAGCCGCATTTCCTGCTCCGCCCAAAGCGGCTTTATAATCTTCTCCTTCTTTACCAATTACCGCTATTACTTCTTCTACCTTTACGCTTTTTCCTTTTTCTACACCTATATATAAAATAGTTCCTTCATTATAACTTTCCAGTTCCATCGTAGCCTTATCGGTTTCCACCTCAGCCAACAGGTCGCCGGGTTTTACCTTATCGCCTACTTTTTTATGCCATTCTACTATCACCCCTTCCGTCATAGTATCACTCATCCTCGGCATTTTAATAACTTCAGCCATATTATATATAAAATTTAAGTTTAAGATGTATTTTGGAAGGTCGAAATTAAGGCAAAAACCGCAAATGAAAGTTTATTCATTGCTTTAGCGATCATCAATAATCCAGCTCCAGCTTAAGCCTTTCCTTCATCTCCTTTATAAGAGGATATTGTTCAACCATTTTAAGGTATTGCTCGCGACTGTTTAACGGGCGTTCCTGCGGATGCTGGCTTTCCGGCGGCGCTTCCACTACCAAAATGGTATACGCCAGTGTTTTATTATTAAAAAAGCCCTGCATATGCTCCACCAACGCCGCCCTTTCCTGTTCCACGAACTTTTGCTGGATATTGCTTTCCACTACAATTTCAAAGCTTTTATGATCTGCTATGCGCAGCGTGGCTAACCGGAAGTTGGTTACCGCAGAATGATTTTTTTGCTCCACAAGCTTTTCGATATACCCGTTCCAGGCTTTCTGCAACGCTTCCTGCGTAAGTGGTTTTGCAATATCATTCGTTTGCGATTTTTGCTGCGCTACCTGTTTCCGGATCTTGAGCAGCGCCCCCAGCGTTGGCGCGGACGGAGCCCCGGCCTGAATCTCCGCTTCCGCTTTAACGGTGGATACAGCAGCGCCCGAAGCTGTATTTGCCGGAACACCGGCTTCTATGGTAAGGCGCGTTGCTTCTGTTTCCTGTACAGGCGCAATCGTTGTTTTATTATTTCCCGCGCCGGCTTCTTTCCACTCAATAGGGCGAATGCTTTTAAACGCCACAGGGCGGGCAGACTCAGCTACTTTTTTTTTTGAAATACCCTGCTCGTTTACCAGCTCCACAGCCTGACTGAGATAAGTAAGCTTGATAATGGTAAGCTCAACATGCAGCTTTTTATTTCGTGCCGCCTTGTAATTGATCTCCGCTTCATTCAAAATATTCAGCGCGCTGATCATCCACGCAGCCGAAAGCTTTTTAGCGGTTGCTATATAACGGTCTTTAAAGCTCTCCACTACTTCCAGCAGCCCGGCGATCTTTTCATCTTTGCACACCAGTAAATTCCTTATAAATTCCGCAAAACCGTTCAGCACCAGGTCGCCTTCAAATCCCTTCCTGTTGATATCATCATACAATAGCAGGGCAGCGCCAAGATCCTGATCCATCATGGCATCGGTCATTTTAAAATAATAATCCGCGTCCAGTATGTTCAGGTGCTCCAGCGTATTGTGATAGCTGAGCTCGCCATTGGTAAAGCTCACGATCTTATCAAGTATGCTCAGCGCATCGCGCATGCAACCTTCACTTTTCTGGGCAATTACCTGCAACGCCGCCTTATTGGCATTTACACCTTCCTTGTCGCATATTTCCTGCAGGTGCTCAACCGTATCGTTGGGTGTAATACGTTTAAAGTCGAATATCTGGCAGCGGGATAATATGGTGGGCAATATCTTATGCTTTTCGGTAGTAGCCAGTATAAAAATGGCATAAGGCGGCGGCTCCTCCAGCGTTTTAAGAAAAGCGTTAAAAGCCGAAGAGGTAAGCATGTGCACCTCATCAATAATATATACTTTGTACTTACCCGCCTGCGGCGCAAACCGTACCTGCTCGGTAAGGGTGCGTATATCATCTACAGAGTTGTTACTGGCAGCATCCAGCTCATGAATATTCAGGGAAGTACCCTCATTAAATGTTTTGCAGGAGTTGCATTTATTGCAGGCCTCACCATCCGCCTGCTGGTTTTCGCAGTTAATCGTTTTTGCAAGTATCCTGGCACAGGTGGTTTTACCTACTCCGCGGGGACCGCAAAACAGGAAAGCATGCGCCAACTGCTTGTTTTTAATAGCATTTTTTAATGTAGTAGTAATATGCGCCTGTCCAACAACCGTATTAAACGTTTGGGGGCGATACTTACGGGCCGATACAATAAAATTATCCATACCTCGATACCGCTTTTTGCAAATGTAAGGGAAGAGAACCTGGAAAACCGGGGAAATACAGAAATGTGGGGAACGTGGGAAAAATTACAAAATTGAACGCATATTAAAACCTGTTAAAAACACCCCTGGTATACTCCACCTAAGGCAGATGCGCGGATCAAACCTGCATATCCCGGCTAAAAAACCCGCCGCACTACAAAATATAGTATCTTTTGAACTCTAAATTATACCGGAATATGAAGCATGTATGGCGCTGGCTGCTGATTTTTCCCCTTTATATTCATGCCCAACCGCCGGCATGCGATATTCTTATCCGCAACGGCAAAATAATAGACGGAACAGGCAATAGCTGGTATTACGGCGATGTAGCTGTAAGCAACGGAAAGATCATACAGGTGGGGAAAACCCTTCCCTATACCGCAACGCAATTAATAGATGCTGCGGGACTGGTAATTGCTCCCGGCTTTATTGACGTACATACCCATATAGAAGGCGATGAAACCGGTGATCCTATGGCGCAGAGCTTTATATACGATGGCGTTACCACTGTTATTGCCGGCAACTGCGGCACGTCCAATGTCAATATCGCCCGGTATTTTTCATTTATAGACTCATTACGGCTATCGGTAAACGTAGCAACCCTTATAGGGCACAACGATGTGCGCAAAGCAGTAATGGGCAGGGCCAACCGCGATGCTACCCCGGCAGAAATGCGGCAGATGGAGCTACTGGTGGAAGAAGCCATGCGGGACGGTGCCGTAGGGCTGTCAACAGGACTTATTTATATACCCGGCACCTATTCAAAAACGCCCGAAATCGTGGCTTTGGCAAAAATAGCGTCTGCGTACAATGGCGTATATGCCACGCATATGCGCAATGAAGGAGATTCTGTAACAGCAGCCATACGGGAAGCGCTACTGGTTGGGAAAGAAGCCGGTATCCCTGTCCAGATATCCCACTTTAAACTGAGCGGACAACAAAACTGGGGGCGCAGTAAGGAAACGGTAGCAATGGTAAAAGCCGCGCGCAACGAAGGCATAGAAGTTACTATTGACCAGTATCCATATACCGCCAGCAGCACTTCCATCAGCACCTTGCTGCCCGACGCGTTACTGGCCGACGGACAGGACTCGATAGTGGCCCGGCTGCAACGTTCCGAACAAAAAAAGGAGGCTATAAACTATATGCTTGACCGTTTGAAAAAAAGAAAATTAAAGCATTTCGGGTATGCTGTTGTAGCCAGTTACAAGCCGGATAGCACTTATAACGGCAAAAGCATTGAAGCCATTAACCTGATGAAGGGCAGGAAGCATACAGCGAAATATGAAGCGGAAACCGTAATAGATATTATGCTGAATGGCGGAGCGGGGGCGGTTTTTCACGGCATGGGAGAAGAAGATGTAAAATATATTATGCAATATCCCTTTAATATGTTTGCCAGCGATGCGTCTATCCGTTTATACGGGCAGGGCATGCCTCACCCCAGGGGATATGGAACCAACGCCAGGGTATTGGCAAAATATGTACGGGAGGAGAAAATCATCACGCTTGAGGAAGCCATCCGCCGTATGACTTCCCTGCCGGCGCAAAAATTCCAGTTGAGGCAAAGAGGTTTGATAAAAGAAGGTATGTTTGCGGATATAGTTATTTTTGACCCGGCCACAGTGCAGGATGCTGCCACCTTCGAAAAGCCTCATGCCTATTCAAAGGGATTCAGATACGTACTTGTAAATGGCGAACTTACCGTAAACAATGGATTTCATACAGGCGCCCGGAACGGGAAAGCTTTGTATGGACCCGGGAAAAACCAATCAAACGACTAAAGTTTTCAGAATGAAAAAATACGTGTTCCCTGCTTGTACATTTCTTGCCTTCCTGTTATACGCCTGCAACACACAACCAAAAGAAGCCAGTGAACAGGCTCCTGACAAGCAGGAATGGATTTCGTTGTTTAACGGCAAAGACATCAACGACTGGACCGTAAAAATCCACCATCATGAAACAGGTGAAAATTTCGGGAACACTTTCAGGGTAGAAGACAGCATGATCAAAGTGAGATATGATCAATATGACAGGTTTAACGAACAGTATGGGCACCTGTATTTCAACACCCCCTATTCTTATTATCACCTGGTAGTGGAATATCGCTTTACCGGGCAATGGCGTACAGACGCTCCCGGGTATACCCTTAAAAACAGCGGGGTAATGCTTCATTCGCAGGATCCGCATACCATGCCTAAAGAACAGGATTGGCCCATTTCGGTAGAAATGCAGTTCCTGGCAGGACTGGGTGATGGCAATCCGCGCCCAACAGGTAATATGTGTTCTCCGGGAACCGATGTAGTATACGAGGGCAGGATAGATCCGAGACATTGCATAGAGTCCAGCTCCCAAACATATGAGGGGGAACAATGGGTAAGAGCGGAAGCCATTGTGCTGGGAGATTCGCTGATAACGCATATCATTAACGGCGATACGGTGCTGCAGTATTCCAAACCACAGATTGGCGGCGGAGTAGCCAACCGTTACGACCCGGCCATCAAAATAGACGGAACGCCTTTAAAATCGGGTTTCATTGCGCTGCAAAGCGAGGGACAGGAAATAGATTTCAGGAAAGTGGAGCTGCTGAACCTGGAAGGATGCATGGATCCCGGTTCAAAATATTATAAGCGCTACTATATAAAGAATGATCCTTCGAAATGCGAGTGATGCTATATCTTTATCAGGTACTGCAAAGCCAGCTCGTACCCTTTAAGGCCCAATCCAAAAATACTTCCTACAGACTTCCCGGATACATGCGACAGCTTGCGGAAGTCCTCGCGGGCATGCACATTCGAAATATGCACTTCCACCACCGGGGTTTTTATAGCCGCGATAGCATCGCCAATAGCCACCGATGTATGCGTATACCCTGCCGGGTTCAGTATAATGCCATCATACTCATACCCCAGCCTTTGCAGTTCGTTGATCAGCTCGCCTTCCACATTGCTCTGGTAATAGTGCAGCGCCACGGCAGGATATTTTTCCTGCAATTCCGAAAAAAATTTTTCAAACGGCATATTACCATAAATATCCGTTTCGCGCTTACCCAGCAAATTCAGGTTGGGTCCATTTATAATGGCAATCTTCATGATAGTGTTATTTAAAGCTGTCAGCTATTGGCTATGAGCAATGGGCTGTGGGCAATGAGCCTGTAACCTGCAACTTATGTCGGCTTTCAGCGCAACCAGCTACCTGTCACCGCTATCCAATATCTAATTTCGAATCTCAAATTTCAAATCTTAGCTCTTTCTTATCAAATCAATAAATTCATCAAACAGGTAGCGGCTGTCGTGCGGGCCGGGCGTGGACTCGGGGTGATATTGAACAGAGAATGCCGGTCTGCCTTTCAACCGTATACCCTCAATAGAATCGTCATTCAGGTTTACATGTGTGATCTCCACCTTATCCGATTTCCTTACAGCTTCGGGGTCAATACCAAATCCGTGATTTTGAGTAGTGATCTCGCTTCTGCCGGTAATAACATTTTTTACAGGATGGTTCAGCCCCCTGTGCCCGTGATGCATTTTAAATGTTGGAATATCATTGGCAAGCGCCAGCAACTGGTGCCCCAGGCAAATGCCAAACATGGGTTTATTTTTAGCAAGAATGCCCTTAACCGTTTCGATCGCGTAATCCATAGGCGCCGGGTCGCCGGGTCCATTGGAGATAAAATAGCCATGCGGCTGAAATTCTTCTGTTTCCTGTAACGGGGTTTTTGCGGGATATACACGCACATGGGCACCTCTTTCCGTAAGGCAGCTCAGTATATTTTTCTTTACTCCAAAATCGTATACCGCTATACGAATGGGCGAATGAGGATTCCCCATTTCATACACTTCTTTTGTGGATACTACAGACGCCAGTTCCAGCCCGTCCATAGAAGGCACTTCTTTCAGCTTGCTTTTCAGCTTTGCTATATCAGCAATATCGGAAGAAATGATACAATTCATGGCGCCTGAAGTTCGTATATGCGCCACCAGCGCTCTTGTATCAACTCCGTGAATGGCTACAATATTTTGAGATTCGAGGTATTGCTGCAAAGAATTGTCGGCCTGGAAACGGCTGTAACGTTCTTCCAGGTTGCGGGCTATCAATCCCCTTATTTTTACCGAATTGCTCTCTACATCTGCCGCCTTTACCCCATAGTTACCAATATGCGCCGCATTCATGATCACAATCTGCCCGTAATAACTGGGGTCGGTAAATACTTCCTGGTAACCGGTCATCCCCGTATTAAAGCATATCTCCCCGGTAGCGGTACCAATTTTTCCAAAAGCTTTTCCGTGAAAAATATTTCCATCATCCAATACCAAAATTGCTTCTTGTTGCGGGACTTCAGACATGTTGTAGTAAAATTTTGCAAAGAAAAGAAATTAAGGTGGTTTTGCAAGTGGTTTTTTGTGCACAGGTTGTGCAAACAGATCTGCCTGCCACATCGCAGGGAGGACCCTTTTCTCATTTTGCACACAGCGCCCCCGGCGGGCAATAAGGAACGGGGATGATTTTTTCAAAGCAAATACGTTCCGGCCTGCTTATTTTTTTTATTTTGTAATAACATTCCCGATAAATGATCGCATTGAACGCCGTTATACAAAAGTTTGAAGCGCATGCCGATAAAACCGGCTGGACGTATATTGAAATACCCGCCAATATAGCTGTAAAGCTCAATCCCCATGATAAAAAAGTATTCAGGGTAAAAGGCATGCTGGACAAGCATCCTATACAGGGAGTAAGCTTAATGCCTGCCGGGGGCGGCAGCTATATTATGGCGCTGAATGCTTCTATGCGCAAGGGCATTAAAAAAAATAAAGGCGCCACGGTAAAGCTGCAACTGGAACCTGATAAACCATATGAGCTTTCTGCCGAACTGTTAGACTGCCTGGCGGATGAGCCTGCCGCCCTTGATTTTTTTTCATCTCTGCCCAGGGCGCATCAAAACTATTTTTCCAAATGGATAGAGAGCGCCAAAACAGTAGCCACCCGCTCAAAGCGAATAGCCATGACGGTGAGCGCTGCCACGAAAAAATGGGGATTCGGCGAAATGATAAGAGCATCGAAACAAAACCCGGATCTTTGATCCGCCGCGTCCGGCACACAGGTTCTGTATCCCGGCGGTTGTTAAAAAAACCCCGGGTTGAAACCCAGGGTGAATTCTGTTTAATAACCAATAGTTGCCAGCTTTATATAAACTGATTGAAGAAAGGATGTATACAAATCAAAGCAACTTAATTTTGCCAAAATCCGATTTAATGGAGATCTTGGCTGTTCCTTTACCGGCTGTACCGTAATATCTTTTATCGAATTTGGGACCATGTTTTCCTTTGCTCTCTTCTTCCCGTATATCGCAACTGCTGCTGTTATCTACATCGCCAAAGCTTGTTTTGATATCAAAGTCGGCGGAAAGATTCTTCTCCAGTCCTATTTCAAGCGTGGAGTACGATGATTTAAGGTTTAACTGTGTGAGAGAATTATCAAGCTTCAGGTTTACGGCTTCGCAAAACTCGAAGCTGGAATTGACCTCCCCGCTAAATCCGCCTAAGTTCGCTTTGGAAAATTTAATGTTTACCTTCCCGTTATTGATCCATGAAATATCCGCTTTGCCAAATTCAACATGCACATCTTTTACATTGCTGAGCTTACCCGCGGTAAGGCTGCCAAATTTACTTTGCAGCGAAACCTCACCTGAAAAATCCCCGATCACCAGTGCCCCGAAAGAATTTAACGCGTCTACAGGATTTTTATTAGGCAGGTATACATTGTAATTGATCTCCATTCCCTCCTGCTTGTAATTTTTATCGCTCCGGTTGTTTTTATTATTGGTGTTTACATTTTCCATTTTGGTTTTAAAATAAACACCATCGCCGGTTTTACCGTCTTCAATACATATCTTATCCAGTATTTCCCGGGCCTTTTCTTCGGAGTTGGCTTTAGCGATGATCGTAACATCCACCCTTACTTCATTTTTATTCCAGGTGTTCAGGCGCATTTCGCCAAAGGAATTGCTAAGCGCTATTTTTTCGCCTGCGGCTACCGTATAGGATTTACTGTAAGTCTTCTTCTTTTCCACCAACGGTGTGGCATAGGCAGGAACCGCCACCGAGTAAGCACATATAATAGCAATACCCAGTGTGTAAAAAATTTGTTTCATGCTGATTAAGTTTTTGCTGTTTTGATTTTTTGAATAATATTGAGCTGTTGGTTCAACAGGTCAATTTGCAACTGCAGGTTATAGATCATTGCCTGCAGGAGCTCTTCTTTATTAGGATTTACCGGTAATTGATGTTTCAATGCATTGTAAGTGCTGTCAAGCCGTTCTATATCCCGGCTGAACTGTTCGTACAATGTTGGATTGTCTTTTTGTAAAGCCTTTAGCTCATCCTGCTTTTGGTCTATCAATACGGCGAACTGCGCTACCTGCTTCGCGTATTCAGGATCAATGCTGGCAATTTCATCGCTTTTAACGGGCTGGTCTGTTCCCCGAACCTGCTGAACAGCAACAGCAACCTGTGCTGTGTTCCGGTTATTGTTTTTCATCAAAAGCCAGGCTGCCGCCACGCTGATAATAAGCGCTACAGAAGCGGCTATTGTCAACCCTTTGTTTTTAAAAGAAAGCAGTGGCGCAGACCGCTTATTTTGCAGGCGCTTTTCTATATGCTTCCATGCATCAGGCGATGGCAGATCGCTGTCGAAGCTATTGCGGTTATCGCGCACGAACCGCTCTAAGTTGTTTCTCATGTTTCAAACTCCTCCTTTAATAATATTTAGCAGTTTTTGTTTGGCTCTTATGTATTGCGTACGGGTGGTAGATTCCGCCACTCCAATAATCCCGGCAATTTCTTCATGATCATATCCCTCTAATAAATACAGGCTTAGAACCGTTCGATAGCCTGCCGGCAATTGCTGAATGGCCTGTTTTATTTTTGCCACCTGCCATTGTATATCCTGTTCATTCATTGCTTCTTCCTCCCTTTGATCTTCTACTCCTGCCCTCTCTATTTCAACCAGGCTGATCTTCTTTTTTTTAAGTTGGTTGATAGACTTGTTGATCACTATCTGCTTAAGCCATGCTCCAAAGCTGCTCCGGTTTTCAAAACCTGCTATATTATGGAAAGCATCTATGAACGATTCCTGCAATATGTCTTCCGCCTCCGCCGCATTATTCACTATGCGCAGGCTGGTATTGTACATAGCCCTGGCATAATGCTCATACAATTTTCTAAAGCTTAAAGCGTCTCCCTCCCGGCACCGTTGTACCAAGTCTGCGTGCTGATCCTGTGCAATAGTCAATTCCAAAAATCGGGGTTTTGTGCTTCCAATATACAATAAAGACAAGGCGGCGAACAGCATGTTGCATATACACAAAGAAAAATCCCGCAGGCTGCCCCTACCCGGTACGCATCTGCAAACAGTGCCGATATAACAATTTATTTATTTGATAATGAACAGGGGATTGCTAATTTTAGTGAGGTTGCTGTTCCATTGCGTTATATACCCGGTGAAAATAAACAGGCTGTATGCATAAAAAAGACCTTATACTTAATCCCTTCTTTATAACGGGGCTGATCATCCTGGTACTGAATGACCTGTACCTGAAACAGCAGTATGGAAATTATGTAACAGGAAAATTGTCGGACTTCGCGGGGCTGCTGGTATTCCCATTGTTCGTTGCCGCTATTTTCCACCGTTCAAAAAGGTGGATATCATTTGCCACCGGGCTGGGGTTCATACTGTGGAAATCACCTCTTGCCGACCCTGTTATTGAAGCGGTTAACCAGCTTTCTTTTGTTACTGTGGGAAGGATTGCCGACTACTCCGATTTTATGGCAGTTCCTGTTTTACTGCTTAGTCATTACATTGTTAACCATGCTCCTCACTATAAAACCCGCCGGGCGCCTTTAATAATCATAACGCGGACTACGCTGCTTATAATTTCCTTTTTTGCCTTTTGCGCCACCACTATTCCAAGACCACGGGAAATACCACAGGGAACCATTTACATTGGAAAAACATATACCATTAAAATGCCTAAGGATTCTATTATCCATTCCATTAAGGCCTGGGGATATAATTGTGATTTTCACCCGGCAGATTCCACTACAGATACGGATCGGTATTATCATCGCCCGGTAATATCGTATTATCAAACCAATAATATAATAATACAGGATGAATACGCTTACCCGCCGGATACAATTCTTAATGTTAAATACACGCTGCGTGAAATAAAGCCGGGCAAAACGCAGATAGAGATCATCAATGTTACATTAAGTAACGAAGGACAAATACAAAACTGGCGCCGGCTAAAAGCACTCAGCAAATACTACAAAAAACTGGTTAAAAAGGGTTTTATTGAAAAGATAGATTAACAGCCCGGCATGTAACCCTGGGAGAATTTTACCAGTATTTTTTATTGACCCTCTTTACATATACATTAAACGGCGCCCTGAAGAGCTGAACAAAAAAACGTGATAAAGCGTTATTGGGTATGTTCATTTTATCTACCAGCAATACCTGCCCGTAAAGCATTCTCCTCATCTGTCGTTCAAAAAAAGGAAAATGCTTCAGGTATTTGCGATAAGAAACCCTGTTGATCTGTACAAAAAACCGGGGGTATATCTTTTTCATGGACTTTTGCTGAACAGAATCGGCGCGTACCCTGTACCTGGCTCCCAAAATATCTACAAATTCAAGCCTGATGCCGGCGCCCGTTATTTTCACCCACATCGGGCGGTCTTCCCAAAGATGGTTATCTTCATCAAAATCGCCTACCACATCAAACACATTGCGTTTGACCATTACCGTTGGCACCCAAACATTGCTAACGCGCAAGGATACCTGGAATTGCTCCTGCACCGTTACGCCATCCCTGTTAATACGGAATTTCTTTGATTCAACGGGCTTCATCCTGTTCTCTTCCGTAAACTCATTCAAATACTTAACAACATCCGAATGCATTACCTGTACCGAAGGGTGCTGCTCTGCGTATTTAATATATTCTTCTATCGTATATGGAAATAAAGCATCATCACCTGCAATGAATTTTATCCATTCGCCCTCTGCCAGCCTGAGCCCCCTGTTATAATTGGCCGACGTGCCGGTGTTAACAGCAGGTTTGGATACCGCGCAACGGGTAAAACGCTCTTTGTTTTTACCGATCCACTCTTCCACTAAAGCAACCGTATTGTCTTTAGAACCATCGTCAGAAACAATAAGCTCCATCTTTTTATACGTTTGCGCTTTAATACTGTCCAATGTTTCAATTACGTATTTCGCGCAATTATAGGTAACAACTATAATGGATACCAGGGGCTTACTGTCACTCATTTTTTAAAAGCTTTATCGGCTATAGCTATCAATTGTTTTTTTCAATAACCGGGAACACCGTTTCAACCTGAAAATTCTTTATGCAGCAGGCTGAAAAATGGTATTTACAATGCAATGGATCTGTTCAGGAATACCGGGAATTAAAACGCGGACGAAAGTAATGAGATTCATTGAAAATGCCAATACACTGCAACTTGCAGCAGGAAACAGGGTTCAGGTATAAAAAAGGATTTCTGCGATACGCAGCTTCAATCTGCATCTTCGGCTACAAAACAGCTATAAATATCCGTTTTACAAAATATATTTATTGTTTTTCAATAAATATATTTTGAATTTCAAAAAACAGATTCTATATTTGCCTTACAAAAAGCATTTTATGAGAAGTGAAACCATTTTCAACGCTACCGGCAAAACAGTTACCGGAGTATTTTACCTGGCTATTTTACTGGGGTGCCTGAGCATAGGAGTAACCACTTTTAATTTGATAAATGATAAAAAGGAAATAACAGAAAAGGAAAAAACAGGTACATTAGGCTTTGAAGTAATGGATTTCGGAAAGCATGCTCCCGCTCCGGCTTATAAGTACTCCGCGAACCACGAAGCGGCATTACAGGCCGTTCCCGGCAAATACCTGCTGCACGTTCCTTATCAATCCGCGTTAGGCTATGTTCATTATATAGTAATGCTGCTGCAGTTCGCCGCGTCATTGTATATTATATGGCTGCTAAAAAAGATCTTCGACAACACTTCTTTAAAAGCACCTTTCACTGCACAAAGCGGCGTTTTTATCCGCAATATTGGCCTGGCGCTTATTGCTACAGACATCATTAAGCTTATTCAATATCTTCTCTTCAGTAAGTTGGCAAAGCCGTATTTCCAGGATAGCAACCTTCAACTGGTGAGTAATATTGGTAGTAACATCTGGCTCGGACTGATCGTACTGGCCTTATCCGTTATCTACAAAAGAGGTGTGGAGATTTATTCAGAAAACCAATTAACAATTTAAGTATGCCCATCATCGTAAACCTGGATGTAATGCTTGCAAAGCGAAAAATGCAGTTGACCGAGCTATCGGAAAAAATGGGTATTACGCTTTCTAATTTGTCTATTTTAAAAACAGGAAAGGCCAAAGCCATTCGTTTTTCAACGCTTGAAATGATTTGTGAAATACTGGAATGCCAGCCGGCAGATATACTCGAGTACATTCCTGAAAAGAAATAAAGGAGCAGTTAATGGGGAGCACAAAATCATCTGCATAACAAGTACCGGTTTGTATAGTTTGTTTAATACCAGATATCCAAGCGTCAGGAACTTTTACCTGACATACTCTCCAAATTGAAATATAAACGGGTCTCCTTCCGGAAGCCCTACAATACATGCACCTGTATTCAGGTGGGAAATATGCCAGTCTTCAATTACTTTCATTGGAAGTACATTCACTACCGCTTTTCCCTGAGAATCGGAATATGTTAATTTTTTTTGCGTGAAACCATAACGGTTTTGTATGAATTCCCGGGATTTTATATCGTCGATATGAAAGGAGAATACAGTTCGTATACCCGACAACAAACTTTGTCCAAGATCTTCTCCATATTCATGATATACCTGGGGGATATTCTGCACTCCTATTATAAACTTTGCTCCCTGGCTTCTTCCAAAATTGATCCCATTATCCAAATACTTAAGATTGGGAAGCAGGCTGAATTCATCAATAAAAAACCACACATTTCCTTTCGGCGCATTTCTTTGAGAACTGCTTAAAGTTTCCTTAATAGCCAGGTCAAACAAAAGCCTGTATATGGGAGTTAATACATTTCCTACAGAAATATCATATTCAAGAAAAATCGTTTTTCCACCTTTCTTTCTTACCAGGTCCCTTATAGAAAGGTTTCCCTTCTTTTTGAAGTCCCCGATAAAGATTTCACCCAACAGCTGATTAAATTCAGAAATAACACCATCGGCCTGGGCTGAAGCATCATTTGAGATATAACTCATAATTCTTTTCTGGCCCCAGCTTTCAAAAAAATTTTGCAGGTCATTCTTTCCCCACGACTCCAGTTCATTAATAAAATATTCATTATTGAGAAGCTGTTCATGATCGGAATGTACCTGGGGTAAATTTTTGGCGCTTACATGTAAAAAAGTGGCCAATATATCTTTCGCTGCCTGCGGAAAGAAAGGGGCATTAGAGTTTTTTATTTTATCAGCAAAAAGAATAGAAGCGATCTCCAGCGAATTTTCATTAATGCTTTGTGCGGTTTGATCGATGGTTATTTCAGAAAAAATATTCCAATAATCACTTGCGCCTTTGAACCTGGAAGCATTATTGCTTATTACGATATCACCTTCTTTATAAAATTCATTATAAAAATCGGCCTTCGTATCAAAAATGATCATTAAATCATCAGGGGTCAGTTGATTTTTAATTTGTGAAATGACCTGCGATATTGCGTTGGTTTTACCTGTTCCTATATTTCCTAAAAACAAAACGTGCTTACTGAATAAGCCATCGTTCAGGGGTAAGCTAAAGGAGGATTTGCCAAAATCCATACCCGTTAAAATACAACGGGGACTTGTTGAATCAAGCTGAAGCTGTTTATGATCTAATTTTAATTGAGATCCCTCAAAATGCTTAATATGATTTAATAAATCTGCCATCTTAATTACTTATAATGTTTCAATAACCCTGCCCCTGGGGCTTTTGGGGTTGAGGTGGTGGCGGAGTCGGAGCCTGTTGTGTATTTACCGGTTTAGCAGGCGGTGGCGGTGGCGACGGCGCCTGGTTTGCCGGCTGGTTTACAAATCGTGAGCCCTGGGCGGGCTGGTTAGAGGGAGCACTCTCTCCTCCTTTATTTTGATCGGTGTTTATAAACTTCGATTTTTGATCGGCGCTACCGGCTGCAGCATTTTCGTTTTCACTTTTTTCTTTGTTCCCGGCCCCTCCTCCGGGGGCCGGTGCAGCAGCCGCCATTTGTCCTGTTCCCTTTTTTTCCTCTTCCCCCTTTCCCTTGTCAGCCTGGGTTTCGCCTTCCCCTCCCTCTTTTTTATTCATGAACTTACTTTCGCCTGTATTTTTTGCCGCATTATTAAATTGGGGGGATAAAGTATTGTTCTGAATTTCAGATACTTTAGTATTTTGAGAGGATGTTGCCGAAGAAGAATTCCCTTCCTGGTTATGTTTCTCAACTTCGCTTTTAAAGCCAGGGTATTTTTTATTGAACTCTTCCGTTTCCGATTTAAACTTTTCCATCATCTTATTTTTTGATTCATTATTCATACCCTCCCTTTCATCCCATCTCGCCTTTTGATCCTGCATTAATTTATCGTACTCCCTGGATGCAGTTTGACTGACAGCCTGCTGTTCTGGAATATTTTTTTTCTCTTCCATTGTTTTTTTATTTTGATCTGACCCGCTATGAGAAGATCCTTCAGTTTTAGAGGACTGCTGACCAACATATTTACCTCCTGCTTCTACTATACTTTCTACTTTAAAAGGAATTTTTGAAGTTAATTCCCATTGGGGTACACCTTTGCCCGGAGGGTATTGCTGATCGTTGCTCATACCAGGATTATGTTCCATTTTGGGAACAACTTTAACAAGGCGATCTTCTGCCATGGCATTTTGTGCCATTGTCAATAAAGCATCCTTTCTGTATCCCTCCAATGGTCCTCCCGGAGCAATTTTTTGATCCAGCGTTGGCAACTGTTTATGTCCTGCAACCTGGCTATAACCCTGCGGTTCAAATTCTCCTTTTTGGGGTAGTCTTTCCGCTATTAAAAAAGTAGCTCCTTGCGAAAGACGCCCTTTGTGAAACCCTAACCTTTCTTCTATTTCCGGTAAAGTTTGATTTATCAAAAATTTCTCCGAAGTAACAAAACCTCTCATTTCTACCCGGTCTCCTATATTCACAATAATTCAGCTTAGGGGGGTTAAGGTATTATTTCTTCCATTTTTCAATTGCATTTTCACCGAGGTTTTGAATATCGGATACAACAGCACCAATTTCTTTAAACAACAGTTCACTATCCGGTCCGGGTTCCGCCTGTAACGCTTTCGATGCAACTGATCCGCCTTCCCCAAAAGGCGATAGCCCCGCTATACTTACCACTTTACCGCTCCCGCCTTTTGTTTGCACAACTAATGAAAAAGCTTCTTTTCTGCATTTAGTATAAAACCAGTATATACCTCCTACTAATATGGCAAACGAAATAAAAGTTCCCAGCCCCCCGCTGTTCATGGTAAATGATAAAATTGCTTTTATAACACTGGCTGCAAAAAGAGAAAGAATGATCCCTATTATTAATAAAAGAATATTAAACGAACTTCCTTTGTATATTTTTATTTCAGACACATCAGCAACCGCAACTTCACTATGAATAACGCTCCAACTGCTTATGTCTTTACCCAGCGCCTGAAATAACAATCTTTTGTTCGTTACTTCAAGAAAACCGTTCGCTTTAATACCAAATACTTTCGAATTGAATTGAGTGCATTGATATGACTTGATAGATACTTCTCCTTCGCAGGGAGTAACGCTTTGACCCAGAATCATGATTTTAAGTTTTTAGTGATTAGTGAAATATGTAATTAGGATAATCGAACACATAAAAGCCGGTAGCACTCCCTGCCAGTCATAACTGCTATCTAACAAAAGGACATGCCCGTTTCCCAACATTGACTGATAATTAAGAAATGCTAAAATATTTATAGCATACTTCACTACACAGGCACATTTATTATTTGCCTGACTTGATTTATTTTTTGTGAAAGAGAAGAAACAAGGATACATCTTTCCGAAACCGGAAGCATCGGAAAAAATAAAAATGGTTTGGACCGGGGTTATTTGCCGGTTACTTAATAAGACTTTACTTCCCTTAACCTGATAAAGCCTCCGTTGATATGATCTATCTTCATTTCAAAAGTGGCATTGGCGGAATTTTCTGCTATCAGGCTTCCTATTATTCCAAAAAAAACGCCAGCAGCTATCATATCCCCGGCTGATGCCGCTACCTTAGCCTTGCCTGTAAACAAAAAGTCATCATTTATTTTTTCAACAGGATAATACCCATAATCGGTGGCTATAAATATTTTACCCCGGTATACTACGGCATACAGGTCTTTGGATTTTATTTTTTCCATTTTCCCGTCTTCACGCTGCACTTTCAACGATGATATGGTATCCCGCTTTACCGTAACTTCCATATTTACATGATCCGGCGCCTGGCTGGCAAACGATTCATAGCTTTTGTAAACGCCCTCTGCATAAGCATCCACATTGTATACGTTGAGCTTTCTTTTTTCAACACTGTCTATACCCGCCACCTCCGTACCGGAATATATTATTTCACCGGAAGACGGCTTTAAAAGGTTATCCGCTATAAAACCTGCCAACAGCTTGCTGCCATTCCTGAACAGGGCTTTGGTTACATCCATCGACTTTACCAAAAGCACCGTATCAATCTCGTTTACAAAACGGTAAGCATCTTCCTTTTTATGGTACAGCGCCGCCCGCAAATAACAATACCCCTTTTCACTCATTGCGCCTGTTATTTCGGCAAAGCTTAACTGCCGCAACTGGAATAAAAGCGTATCATTTCCCTGCTCACCGCCGGCTAAAACGTCCAGTAACTTTTTCAACTGGCGATCGAACGGAATAACAGGAACCACCCTGGCTTTTTTATTAAAAGCTCCTAACTGCACAATGCCCATATTACTGGTATCAGGGCGCGAGTCAATATATTCAATGGAATGATACAGGCTACCGGGCACTTTTTCTTTCGGCATTTCTATTTCAAAGTCGCGGGTAGCCCTTTGAGCAATGGCCATAACGGGGTATGCAAAGCAAAAAAGCAACAAAAATTTCAGGCGGGACATAGTGAGTGTTTTAAAAAGACCTCAGCAAAAATAAGAGCAGTCGCTGTTGCTTATTTTGATTTTTATCAGGCCATCATAGCTTTTTTTTGTTCCCATTGCAGCTTGCCAATACCGGGGTATACATGCCGCTCGCTATGGTAAGACGAACGGACCAGCGGGCCGCTTTCCACGTAATCAAATCCCATTTCATAGCCGGCCAGGGTATACTCGTCAAATTCCTGCGGGTGTACGAACCGTTGTACCGGCAAATGTTTGCGGGTGGGTTGCAGGTATTGACCAATAGTAATTACATCTACCCCGCTGGCACGCAGGTCGCGCATGGTTTGCAATACTTCCTCCTGTGTTTCTCCCAACCCCAGCATAATACCCGATTTTGTACGCATGCCGCTTTCTTTCAGGTATTTCAGCACCTCCATGCTTCGCCAGTATTTAGCCTGTATACGCACCTGGCGGGTCATGCGTTCCACGGTTTCAATATTGTGCGATACCACTTCCGGCGCGGCTTCTATAATGCGTTGAATATTTTCTTTTTCGCCTTTAAAGTCAGGCACCAGTGTTTCAAGTGTGGTACCGGGTGTTAAAGCTTTAACCGCTTTAATGGTATTATACCATATTATACTCCCCCCGTCTTTCAGTTCATCCCTGTCTACCGAAGTAATTACAGCGTGCTTTACCTTCATCAGGTAAATGGCTTCGGCTACCCGTTGCGGCTCGTCCCAGTCAACAGCCTCCGGCCGGCCGGTTGCCACCGCACAAAAGCCGCAACTGCGTGTGCAGATATTACCAAGTATCATAAAAGTAGCGGTTCCGGCGCCCCAGCATTCTCCCATATTGGGACAATTACCGCTTTCGCAAATAGTATGCAGCTTATGAGTATCAACTAAGTTCCTTACATTCTTGTAGCTCTCTCCTATGGGCAGCTTCACCCTCAACCAATCCGGCTTTTTAGCGCGTGGCTCCGCTTCCTGAAAACTAACGCAAGATCCGCTCATAGTATAAATTGAAAATTACGGGAACACAAAAATAACCCTCTTACTTGCGTTTGCCAAATAAGATGGAAACATAGGCGTTCAGAAAGAACTTACGGGTGGGGTTATACATCATTTGATCAATATCTTTTAAATAATATTCGGCGTTTACCCCGCCCTCAATGGCTGAAACAATGGTATTAAACCGGTTATAATCGAACCGGATGGCCGTTTTGGCATGAAGTCCCGGTGCGAATTTCACTTCGTTCCATCCCTTGGTCAATCCTCCGCCCCCGATAATGCTGTTCGGGTCCATAAAAAGTAAGCTATCGGGCGAATCGTATTTTACGAACTTGTTTTTGTTGCTGTTATCAATTACTTCAACATAATACGGACGCATAAAGCCCAGCGAAACGCCGCCTGTACCCACTCCATATACCGACACCCCGTTTTTATTGCCTTTGCCGCCGATCAGTAATTGCTGCCCGGCAGAAAGCTTCAATTGATAAAAAATATTCGTTTTACCGTATACATAGGGGTTACCGAAAAATATAAAACCTCCGGCAGAAGACGCCACGCTTGTCTTTATTTCTTTGGGATGTTTTTTTTCATTGAACTCCAGTTGGTAAAGGGTTGCACGTGTTGCGGTATTTGACCTGCCCAGTTCGTACGATAGCCCCCACCCGTCTGTATTCAGCTTAATCCCGAAAGCGCTCTGCTTCCTGAACGATGGAAATCCTTCTTCCTCCAGCTTCAGCAACTGGTTGATCTTTTCCCGCTTTTGTCTTTTCTTATCTTCTTTTGTACGCCTTCCCTGTTCCTGCTGAGCATATCCTCCAACCGTAAAACAAATAAGCAAACCAACAGCAATGATTTTCTTCACGTGGAATATTTTATGTTCTTTAATCGTAAATTTAAACAAAAATAATACAATGACTTCAACAGTAGTGTACGAAGGAAATTTACGTACGGTTTGCACTCATCTGAAATCGGGCACTGTAATTGAAACCGACGCTCCTCCTGACAACCAGGGAAAGGGGGAAAGATTCTCTCCTTCGGACCTGGTAGCCACTGCTTTGGCAAGCTGCATGCTCACTATTATGGGTATTAAAGCCCGCGATATGGAGCTCGATATCAGGGGAATAAAAGTGGAAGTAGAAAAAATTATGGCGGGCGATCCCCGCAGAATAGGCGGCATAAATTTAACATTTCATTTTCCGGATAATATATTGTTAACAGAAAAGCAAAGAACCGTTCTGGAAAGAGCAGCCCATACCTGCCCGGTTATTTACAGCATTCACCCCAATATTAAGGTGAACGCGATATTTAAATGGAACGAAATACCGGTTAACTAATCATTACGATCGCTTAAGCACCGCGTTACCCACAGCGCAGGAAAGACAGCGCTTGTGCCTGCAATATTGCTTTGTAAGCTCATTCAGCGCCTGGGAATCGAAGGCGGATGTATTGGTTATTCCGGGTAGCTTCCACTGCCTTGTAACTGTATTTTCCTCTGCAGGAATATCATTCAGCCAGCGCACCGCCTTGTTTTTATAAGCAGGCTCGTTGTATATGTGCCCGTAAGCGTATACAATGGGAATTACAGTGTTGATGATAATGTTATTAACGGTTTGCATACCCAGCGTTTTTTCAGAAAAAGCGGCTTCTTCATTCAACCGGTAATGATAATGCCAGTAGTCGTTGGCTGTAACGCTCAAAAGCTTTCTTAGCTCGTCCGGGTGCACCGCAAGCTTTACCTGCGAAAACAGATGATGAGACAGGTGGATCAGCATAGCAAGCTGCGCCAGGCGTATGGTAGGGAAATTTTGCGGCCGCATTCTTAAAAAATGAACCGGCTGGCTGATGCGGTGAAAGCCATATTTCTGCTTAAGGAATTGATATTCCCTTTGCAGCATGCGGGGATAAGATTCATGAAAGGGCTGCTCCAGCAATCCCGCCTGCCCCAACAGCAGGGCTTCCAGTTGATGGATCTGGTTTTTATGCTTTGATAATATGTTTACGGGAATTGATCTTGCCACTTCTTCAAAGGCGTTGCTGTTAACAGTAATACCAAAATTACGGGCGATCATCCACCAGAATACTTCTTCCCAATGATTGGTGGTTTGCTCCAGGTGCTTTTGGATAGCAGCGGTTTTTCTTTCCAACCGCTCAGCCACCATTCTTTCCTTCCACGATGTCCAGATCAAAGCCGGTACTTCTGCCAGGCTGTTTTCGCAGGGAATACAGGACAGGCTGTACATCAGCTCTTCATAGCGCTGCAGCAGCAATTTAGGAACACGGTCTTCCAATACCAGCGTGGGCAATGCCGCCGCGGGTGTATCCTTTTCATTCAAATCATTTTTCCATACAACATGCAGGATCACATTCTTATAATTGCGGTCGTCATCATGGCGGTGGTTCTTCCAGTCGGAAGCTTTTACATGCAGCTCTATATTGCCTGCCCAGGTGGTTTGACCTATCCTGACGCCCGCGCCGGTAAAATCAGGCCCCTGGTGCTTATTTAAACAACCGGGATGAATGATGCTCAGCGGTTCCTGCTGTACAGTATGCAGCCCGGCTTTGTTGAAATACTGCATCTGCCAGATGAACTGAAGAAGTTTTTCCGTCATAGGTAACAACTAAAAGTGTTAAACAGGTTAAAAGATTAAAATACGCATTATGAATAACATTTGCAAGAATAAATTTGAAATTTATAGTTTATGGTTTGTCGTTTATTGTTGAGCGCCTGTTTGTTGTTTATATAGCCATAAACTACAAACCCGAAACTTGCAACCTGAAACTTGTAACCCTAAACCTGCACCTTCTCCCCGTCATTTCGACCGAGCCAACATGAACACTATAGTTTAATGTAGCTTTTTGCGAGGGAGAAATCTGCCTGGCTTTTGTACTGATGCTCAACTTCAATACTACTGCCTGACAGAGTTACCTTCGGTGAGAGCAGTTGTCTGCCGCCATAATACGCGTTTAAATCCATACAACTCATGGGAGGAATCGAAACCCGGGAACGGTTATTTATTACCACACCTGAAAAGTAAACGGCACAACATTAAAAACGACCTTCTTAACTTCACCAATGAATAATATACAAATCAAAGAAGTAACCTTAAACGACATCGGGCAACTACAGCATATCGGCAGGCAAACATTTTACGAAACCTTTTCGGACGTCAATACCGAAGAAAATATAAAAAAATATTTAGCCGGCAGCTTCTCCATTCAAAAGCTCACAGACGAACTCAACAACGGATTTTCACAATTTTATTTTGCTGAGCTTGACGGTAAAACAATCGGTTATTTAAAGATCAATTTTGGGGCAGCACAATCTGAGCTGAAAGACCCGAAATCGCTTGAAATTGAACGGATTTATGTGCTCCGTGAATTTCATGGGATGAAAACCGGGCAGATCCTGTGCGAAAAAGCAATTGAAATTGCTAAGCAGAAAAACCTGGACTACGTTTGGTTAGGCGTTTGGGAAGAAAATAAAAGAGCACTTCACTTTTATAAAAAGAACGGCTTCATAGAATTCGACAAGCACATTTTCAGGTTAGGCGATGAAGAACAAACCGACATTATGATGAAAAAAACCTGGCAATAACCGCAATTGAACCAAAATACATCCCGGAGAAAACAGTAATATCCTTACACGCTTACTGGCAATAGCTTAAAAACAAAGCAATAATTCCTGAAAAAAATTTGGGTAATCTAAAAGTTACATATATATTCGAGTAACTTTAAAGTTACATAATATGTCAAAAGAAATAAAACATCAATTTACATTCACACAATCACCGGAAGCCGTTTGGGAATACCTGACCAACCCGGATCTTTTGGCACAATGGCTTATGCCAAACAACTTCAAGCCTATAGTGGGCCATAAGTTTCAGTTCGGTACAAAACCTAAATTGAAGCTCGGATTTGATGGTAGAATTTATTGTGAAGTACTGGAAATCGTTCCTTACCGGAAATTGGTTTATTCGTGGAAAGGCGGCTTATCAAAAGAAAAACCTTCGCTTGATTCTATTGTTACCTGGACGCTTACACCGATAAACAGCGGAACTATTGTAACCCTGGAGCACAAAGGGTTTAAAGGAATTAAAAACTACCTGGCTTACTTCATAATGAACAAAGGCTGGGTGAAAATCGGCAAACGCTTATTCGAACAATTAAATCCCGCGTAACATGGCAACACCAGCTCTGGATGCATTTCAAGTAATTGCCGACCCAAGCAGACGGCAAATGCTACAACTGTTATCAAAAAACAGCCTGACAATAAATTCACTTGCGGAAAATTTTGAAATGAGCAGACCCGCGGTTTCTAAACATATCAAAATACTGAATGGTGCAGGTTTTATTTCCATCCAAAACATCGGCAGGGAGCGTTATTGCATTTTGAAACAGGACGGTTTTAATGAACTGCAGGAATGGATTGGCTTCTTTGATAGCTTTTGGTCATCCAAACTAAAAAAATTAGAAACCCTGTTAAACAAAAAAGCGATAGATTTTACCTTTGCCAAAAAAAATAAATAAAATGGAGGAACGGATTGACATCCAAAAGCTCGAGCCTGACGCATATAAAGCAATGCTTACATTAGAAGAGTACCTGCACAATTCCCATCTCTCTCAAACACACATAGAACTGATTAAAATCCGGGCTTCTCAAATCAATGGCTGCGCGTTTTGCATCAATATGCACACTTCAGATGCATTAAAACAAGGTGAAACTTCCCGGCGTATTTTCCTGCTCAATGCCTGGAAGGAAACGGAACTGTTTTCGGAAGAAGAAAGAGCCATTTTAGCCATAACGGAAGAAGTGACTTTGATCAGCCAAAACGGATTAAGCGATAAAACCTATAAACAGGCAGAAAAACTTTTTGACGGGAATTATATTGCCCAAATCATAATGGCAGTTGTAACCATCAATGCCTGGAACAGGATCGCGATAAGCACCAAAAGAACGGTAAAATAAAAGGGCTGCTAATGGGCTATCAGGCAAAACCTGCCCGCCGGAGTATCCATAAGCACCTGGCAAAGCATAAAATAAGCCTTTTGATCCTTCTGTTTTTTGCAATAATACCCCGTTCCGCTGTTTCCGTTTTCGCTTTTGGGAAAATAAAAGACATTTTTATCTTTTATTTTAATTTACTCCTACCTTTGTATCCTCATTCATACAAAAAGCGAATATCATGGTAACTGTAGAAATGCTGGATGTAACCCGTATTGAGCCCAAGCTCAAACATCCCACTATCTTCAAACATTTTGACGAGCTGGATGCGGGCGAAAGTTTTATTATAGACAACGATCACGACCCGAAACCTTTATACTACCAGCTTTTGGGCGAACGCGGCAATATCTTTACCTGGGAATACCTGGAGCAGGGGCCCCGCCGCTGGCAGGTGAAAATAGCAAAGCGCGGCAACCATAGCAATGGCGAAACCGTAGGCGCCATCGCGGCAAAGGATATGCGGAAAGCGGAAGTGTTTAAGGCAAAGGGAATTGATTATAGCTGCGGCGGCGACAAAACACTGATAGAAGCCGGAGAGGAAGCGGGCATCAGCGCGGAAGAGCTGACCGCGGCTTTGAAGGAAGCGGAAAACAAACCGCTGTCTGCATCGCAGGACTTTAATAAATGGCAGCTTGATTTTCTTTCAGATTATATCTCCCATACGCATCACCGTTATGTAAAAGACAACGTGGAAGTAATCAAAGGATTAACGGAAAAAGTGGCGCAGCGCCACGGGCTGGACCATCCTGAGCTAAACCGGCTGGCACAGTCCGTACCATCGTTTTTGCAAAACCTGCTGGCGCATATCAGTAAGGAAGAAAAAGTGGCATTCCCCGCTATCAGGCAGGCAGTGGCAAAAAAGAACGGAACCACGGGCCAACCACCGGCTACTGAGCCGGGTATGATCAGGCGATCGTCGCTGCTGCTGCAAAAAGAACACGCTATTATGTCGGAAGACCTCGCTTATATACGCAGACTTACCGCCAACTATGAATTACCGGAAGATGCGTGCAATTCTTACACCTACCTCTACCAAAAACTGGAGGAGATGGAAAATGATCTGAAGCAATGTATGCACGTAGAGAATAACATTCTTTTTCCCAAGGCTATAGCGCTGGAAAAAGAAATAGCCTGACCACCAGCCGCAGGTGTATGGAAGTGTCTGTACATCTGCGGTATTTAAAAAGTAATGCAATGAAAATAAACGACGGCACCAAAATATCGGAGCTGATAAAAGCCAACAAAAACAGCATTGAAGCGATTGCGGGCGTAGCCCCCCCTTTGCAGCGGTTGAGAAATCCGATACTCAGGAAAGTGATGGCATCACGGGTTACTATTGCCGAAGCGGCAAAGATGGGCGGAAGTACGGTGGAAGCCCTTATTGCCGCATTAACGCCGCTGGGTTTTGAGTACGAAAAATCCACTCCGGTTGCCGCAGCAGCATCCCCTAAACCGCAGTGGCTTTTACAAGCTAAAGAAAGCGATATTACCCATTATGATGTGCGCCCGATCATAGAATCGGGAACAGACCCGCTGAGGGCGATCCTGGGCAGGTTCAAAGACGTGCCGCCCGGCGGGATACTGTGCATTATCAACAGCTTCGTTCCTACCCCGCTTATTCATTTGCTGGAACAGGAAAAAGCGGAAGGCAGCTATGTGGATATGATCTCTGATAAAGAATCGCATACTTATTTTCTGAAGAAACAAAAAGAAACCGAAACAAAAAAAGAGGAAAATGATAAGGTAATAGTAAATGATGCGGTTTCATTCCAAACGCTGTATGACTCTTTCCCTAAAGAAAAAATAAAAGAAACGGATGTGCGCGCTATGGAAATGCCAATGCCTATGCAGACAATCCTGGCCGAGCTAAGCGTTTTGCCTAAAGGTTATATGCTGTACGTGCATCATAAACGGGTACCTGTATACCTGCTGGAAGAGCTGGCAGATAAAAATTACGAAGTGCATATTCATACTGTTGATGACAGCAATGTAAAAATGATCCTTTTTGAAAAATAATAAACGTTACCGGGGTGGCAGACATTAACATAGGGAAGGCGCCGCCTAACAGTGCGATACTACCGTTTTACGCTACGGGAGCCATTGCCTTCTGGCTGCTGTGCCTGCTATTATTATTAGGCGCCGACAGTTTTACCGCTCATTATTTTAACCCGCATTTGCTGGCAATAGTACATACAGCGGCATTAGGCTGGGGCACAATGATCATTTTCGGCGCGGCGCACCAGTTGCTGCCCGTTGTTTGCGAGCGCGACCTGTTCAGTCCGGCAATGGCATCGCTTTGCTGGTACACGCTTACAGCAGGCGTAGCGCTACTGGTTGTTTCTTTCTGGAATTTTCAACCCGGGTGGCTGATGATCAGTGGCGGCGTGCTGGTTGTATTATCCGCAGGCGCTTATTTTATCAACGCCGTATTCACGAGCCGTATCTGCATTCACTATTCAGTAGCGAGGCTGTTTATCGTTACTTCGGCTGCATGGCTGTTGTTCACGGTTATAGTGGGATTGTTGCTCGCCATCCATTTAAGTCATCCTTTTTTCAATAAAAATCACCTGGATATCCTGAAGCTGCACGCCCATGCGGGGCTGGCAGGCTGGTTCCTACAGCTCATCACCGGTATCAGCAGTAAGCTGGTACCCATGTTTTTACTGGGGAAATCCGCAAAAGAAAAATTATTGTACTACGCCTGCATCCTCCAAAATGCAGGGCTGTTGTTGTTCCTGGGAGACGGATATTTTTGGGGGATCAACGGCTTCCACGTATTGTTGTATGCTGTTATAGCTGCAGCGGGTATTGTATGCTGGTTGCTCTACCTGTACGATACCTTTCGCCACCGGATCCGTAAAAAAACAGACGTACAGATGAAGCACACATTTGTATCTTTTTTGTTACTGGTAATTGCCGTCCTGTTCATACCGCTCCTCCTGTTTGCCGGGAATTATCAATGGACTATACTGTACGGAACACTTTTATTTATGGGCTGGATAACAGGTATTATCCTGGGTAAAACATTTAAGACGCTGCCCTTCATCGTCTGGAACGGCCATTACAAAACGCTTTCGGGAAAAGTAAAAGTACCTTTGCCCAAGCATTTGTATAATGAAGGATGGGTAAGCTGGCAGTTCAGGCTTTTTATTGCCGCTATCCTGTTGCTTGCGGCGGGTATTATTGCAGGAGAAGCTGTTATCATCCGCATAGCGGGCATAGCATGGCTTTCGGTAGCCTCTTTATACCTGCTGAATGTAATGAAAACCCTGCTTCACAAAACAAAGACATTATGATGGATATTGCCTTTACCGATCCGCATGCGGCCAAAAAAATGAAAGCGCAGCAGGCGCTCTACCATGTAATAGACCCTGAGCTTTTTGTGAATGTGGTAGACCTGGGGCTGATATACGACCTGGATTTTGAAAAGGAAGATACGATAACCGTAACGATGACGCTCTCCACACCACACTGCCCTATGGGCGAAGCCATCACCACCGGTGTGCGCAATGCAATAGAAACGGTTTTCCCCGAAAGAAAAACAGACATCAACCTCACTTTCAACCCGCCCTGGAGCTTTGAAATGCTCACCGAAGAAGGAAGAGCGCAACTGGGCGTGTAAACAGGTTTGGGCTGCGCAGGATTGCTTTTAAACAACAGTTGGTAAATATTATTATACCCTGATGTTAGTGGTAATTTAAGTAATTATACGCGTTTAAAAACGTATGCTCTGTCCGTATTTGCGCAACGCACCTCTTCACTGCGCATTTCATATTGACCCTGTATTTTACAAGCCATTACTATAATTGTTTTGAAGGCATAAGTGCGTATTTTAGCGGAAATACGAACGTTAGCTGCAAGGCTAACATACATTCTACAAGATTTGAAAAGTGATAAAATCAAATTACATAAACGACATTTTAAACCTCTTGCTTGATAGTGATGAAGATGGACTATGCGCAAGACAACAAATTTCATTTTTAACAGAGAAGAATTTTGACTACACAGGTAGTGGACTGTTTGTTTATTTTGACCATAACATCGGAATTGAAAAATTTAGGGCAGAAAAGCCAGATTTAGTTTTAGGCGGTATAACAATTAAATCAGACAAACAGCATATTGAAGCAAAAGCAACATTGTTTTTCAAAGACGGTCTAATTGATAATTTGGAAATATGGTGCTATGACGGATATTATCCAAAAGGCAATTTGACAAACTATGTTTTGACACGGACTTGGATTAATTCTGACAATAAAACAATTGCAAAAAATAATAACAAAATATGAGTTAGAACATAGTATTATTTTTCACGACAGACAATTAATTCTATGGAAGACTCTATCGGATTTCTTAAAATGACCAAGCTTTTTTCTTTAGAGGACTGGAATATAATAAAAGAAATTTCACCTGACAAGCGAATGGCTTTTGCAACTATTTACATTAAATATCCGGATTGGAAAACAGTTGCAAACCTTGACTTGCCAAACAGAAAAAAATTTAGAAGCAACTTACTTAAGACCAACTTCCAAAAACTAATTGACAAAAATTATTTTGATTCCTACGAAATAGTTGGAAATAGACAACGAAAAAGTGGAGTTAAAGCCTGGCTAAGTCTTGCTTCAATCTTAAAACTTGCAAGGCAATCATTTATTGAAAGCATTTTTATTTATAAATTAGAAGGAGCAAAGAAAAAGAAAGTTGCACCGACTTATCATTTTTATTGCGTAAAAATGACTGTTGCAATACAGATTGAAGGATTCACAACAGGAATGCAATCATATGAGGAACGGTATGTTTTAGTTAAAGCAAATTCAGTTGAGAGTGCTTACAATAAAGTTAAAAAACAGGAAAAGAAATATTGTGAACCATATTTGAACTCTGATTTAAGGTTAGTAAGATGGAAAATCGAAAGCTATGATGATTGCTTTGCAACAGATATAACAAACGTTGACGAATTTAATAAACCTGAAGGTGTTGAAATTTTTTCAATACTTAAAAGCCGTAAAACAACAAGCACAAGAGCATGGAATGGGACGTAAACAAGATAATTATTTTTTTATCAACTTCGGTATCAGCGTGATGCAATACAGAATGCCCTGCCATCACAAATACCTGTTCGCTCCAGGCATGGCTTACAGACCGCACCGGATTAAAATTTAACTTGACAGACCAATGAGTTTTCTAAAAAATATTTTTGGCAGGAAAGATGAATCAATCAAAAGTTACAGCGACTTTTGGAATTGGTTTCAAAACAACGAAAAGACATTTTTTAATGTGGTCAAATCCCGCAGAAACATTGAAAAAGGCTTCTTTGACAAACTTTCGCCAAAACTCGCTGAACTAAAAGACGGGTATTATTATCTGACAGGTATGTATGATGACAACACTGTTGAATTAGTATTAACAGCAGACGGCAACACGAAAAACATTGTTTTCATAGAAGAACTTGTAGAGCAGGCGCCGAAAATCAACGGCTGGAAATTTACAGCCCTCAAACCTGCGTTGGACATTCAAAACGTAGCCATCAATATGGCTGGATATAAATTTGACACCGATAATTTATTCTTCTATTCCAACGACCACTCTGACTATCCGGATGAAATTGACATTACTGTAATTCATAACGAGCTGACAGAAGAAAACAAACAGCAAATTGGAAATGGAATTTACATTTTCTTAGACAATTATTTAGGCGAACTTGACTTTGTAAAAAATATAGACAACCTGAAAATAACCGGCAGACACGAAGCAGAAAAAGAACTTGTTCCAATTGCAAAACTCAAAGACTTTTTGACCTGGCGACAAAAAGAATTTATTGAAAAATATGACGGTGTTTGTTATGATACAAAAGATGACGAACACTCAATTTTGGAAGCTGAATTGGAAAGTGGAAACAAATTAATAGCAGTTGTAAATACTCAACTTCTTAAGTGGGACAGCAAAGCTTCACATCCCTGGATTGCTGTAATTACTTTTAAGTATGACGGAACTAACAATAACGGAATGCCCAACGAAAATGACTACCAAAGCTTAAACGAAATTGAAGAAAGCATATTACAACAACTTTCAGACAAAGACGGTTATTTATATATTGGCAGACAAACCGCAAACAGCGAACGAGATATTTATTTTGCCTGCAAAGACTTCCGCAAACCTTCAAAAGTATTTTTCAAAACGCAACAAAACAACGACAACAGATTTGAAATAGAATACGATATTTACAAAGACAAATATTGGCAATCATTGGAACGATTTAGACCTGACTAAATGCCCGCCCACCAATAACAGCGCTTTCGTTTCGTACGCAGGGCTACTGAAAGTTTAGTTCAACAGGGTATTTGCAATATGGCAGCCTGATGTAAATACCCAATACTTGTGCTACTATTTAACTTTTGTACTAAATTCGGCCGACTGATTCTTTCGACACGTCACAGATACCTATCCGTTAGCGTCAGGGCGCCCCAAAAACCAAACAATGAACAATGCACTATTTTTTATTCCCATTTTAATGGGAACATTTTTCTTAATTGCAGGTTTTATACTGCTGAAATTTCCAGGGAAGAAAATCAATAGTTCTTACGGATACCGGACTTTTCGCTCTATGAAAAATCAACAAACATGGGACTTCGCTCAACTCTATTCGGCGAAAGAATCTATTAAATTAGGAATCATTTTGGCATTGTGTTCTGTTATTGGAATTTGGTACAATCCCAATAAAGGCATTACTATCACACTTGGACTTATCCTTATAATTGGACCGGTTATTATTTTAATAACAAACGTTGAAAGAGCGATTAAGAGGAAATTCCGTAACGAACATGAGCAAAAGCCAAACTGACCAAACAGTGCCCACCAAAAGCCCGAACCGCTAACAACAGGTTAAAAAATTGCGGGCGGAGTGCTTACACACCCTTCACTTATTTTTATTTTTTTTGGTACGGGCCGACAGAGGTTCTGCAAGTAAAACCGCAACTTTTAAACCTGCAAACCGTTAGCGGTCATTGTAAAAGGACAGGGTATTCTACTATTTTTGAAAAGTTTGTGTTAAGAGATTTAGCAATTTTACATGATCCTCCTCGTCTTTATCAAGAAAATCCTGGTAGATTAATTCCCCTTCTTTATTAATAAGAAAATATTGTGGTATATAATATATTTCATACAGGGTTTGGATATTGCCTTTTTCTGTATTGACGCGGATATCCAGGGCCTGCAGCCAGGGCATATTGTATTTTTTCAATGCAGATAACCAGTCTTTTTTATTTTTATCAATTGAAATTGAAATGGTTTGCAGTTCTTTCTTTCCGTAAGTTGAATCTATTTTTTTCAATAATGGAATATTCCTTATACATGGCCCGCACCAGGAAGCCCAAAAACAAAGTAACACATATTTTTTGTTACGAAAGGAAGCAAGATCAATATATTTGTCTTGCTCTGTTTTAAATGTAAAAAGCGGCATCTCATTGTTTAGCTGTAATATTTTTTTCCTTTTAATAGACGCTATTACCTCTTTGCCCAGAGGCGTTTCCTTGAGCTCCGGGTTAAAAAAAGAAAAAATATTAACCAGGCTATCCAGGGAGAATCTTGGGGAGGTGAGAACCCATTGGTTGAAAACCCACAATGATGCATAGCTGTCGGGGAGTTGCCTGATAAACTCTATTTTTTTGATATAAGTTGTGTCTTTTTGTAACTCATAAGCAGAGAGCAAGGAATCTTTATTCAAGCCCTTTAAATATCCTCGCTCAACAGCATCCAATAATGCCCCCGTTTTTGATAATCTTTCCATTGAGGGATTGGCATAGGCACTATACTTTTCAAGATCCTCTTTAAATTGAGGTTTGTATTTCCCGGGAATAGTATCAAATATCGTATCACCAGACTGAGCAAAACCATTCATAGTAAAAAGAACAAACAAGAAAGAAATGAGTGATGCTATGTTCATGATGCAATTATCTTTAGGCTGTATTAAACCCTTAACAAACATTACTTAAAAATACAAATATTTAATCTTTTGTAGGACACCATGCCTCCAAGACAGATATCTTCAACCGGAGAGATACCATTTACTTTTCCAATACAATCACTACTCCAAAGTATAGCCTGTATTCAACTTTTTCATTCCATTTCTCCTTTTTCGCTATCTTCCGGTAAATTTTATCCATTGGATCTAACCGAAGAACAAATACTTTCACTTGCTCCCGATGCGTCTTCTCAAAAAGCCGGGCTGGGACTTGCTGCTCCTGCCAAATGGGTTACCCGCTCTTACAACGATGTGGCTATTTGGGGCGAATGCCAGGGAAGCGGCAGTAAGCCATATCAAACACAAATAGATACTACTAATATTGCCTTCAAATGTAGTTGCCCCAGCCGTAAATTTCCGTGTAAGCATGGGTTGGGTTTGTTGTTGCTATATGCCCGCCAGAAGAATAATTTTACCGGGGCTGAAGCGCCGGCATGGGTAGCTGAATGGTTGGCCAAACGATCAGAAAAACAGGAAAAGCAGGCAGAGAAAAAAGACAAACCCGTTGATGAATCGGCCCAAGCCAAACGTCAGCAGCAACGCCAGTCTAAAGTAGAGGATGGCATTGCCGAATTGAAAACCTGGATAAAAGATATTATACGGAACGGGCTTACCGGCATACCCGATAAGGAACCTACTTTCTTTCAGAATATGTCCCGGCGTATGATTGATGCGCAGGCCCCCGGGCTGGCCGGTATGATCCGTAACCTTGGGGATACCAATTTCTATACAGAAGGCTGGCAATCTGTATTCATGGATCAGTTGCTGCGTTTGTATATGGTGGCTGAATCTTTTAAGCATATTCAGCACTTCAGCGAACCTTTACAGCAGGACGTGCGTACCTGGATAGGCTTTACACAAAACCAGGAAGCGTTGAAAGAGCAAACCGGCATGGTAGATACATGGCTGGTTTTAGCTAAACAAATATCGGAAGACGACAATGTAACTACCGAACGCAACTGGTTGTATGGCACTAACAGCAACAGCTATGCGCTGGTTTTGCAATTCATTGTCCGCGGGCAGGGTGCGCAGCTTACGCTTATGCCGGGCATGTTCATACAGGCTGAGCTGGTTTTTTATCCATCGGTACTGCCGATGCGGGCCATTATCAAACGGCAGATCAACAGCAATGCTGCTACTGAATTTACCGGGTTCAGCAATTGGCAGCAGGTATTGCAGCATGAAACAGACTACAATAGTAAGCTTCCCTTTCGCAGCGAACGTCCATACATTATACAGCAGGTAACGCCTGTTCTATACAATGGAAGCTGGTGGCTTCAGGATATGGAAAAAAATATGATGCCTGTCCGCAATGAACAGCGCCGCATCTGGAAACTGCTTTCTATTTCGGGAGGTAATGCTGTAGACGTTGTGGTTGTTGGTCGTGAACAAAGCTACGAGCCCGTAGGGTTATGGGACCGGCAGGAATATCATTTGTTGTAACCCGGCAAATTAGTCATACTTATTAAAGATTCAATAGCAGAAACGATACGAATGGAACTCTGGAATACTGTTATTCATGCGGCTATACTGGGAACGGATAAAAAAAACATCAGCGAGCGGGAAGTGAACGATGTATTATTGCCTGCCTTTAATGTTATACAGGAGAATGGCTTGCTCGATAAAGAAGAGAAATTCCTGCAGGCAGCGTCATTAGCATTCAATTATCGTCAAAGTGGCGCGGCGGCGCTCAACAGGGAAATCAGCATGGCGCCGGCGCCATCTGAAGAAAAAAAATACTGCAGCAGGAAAAGCATGCAGGTACTGCAGGATATTGTAAGTGAAGAAAATATTCCTTTGCTTCAGCTTTGGCTTACCCATTGCAATAAGTATCAACAAATAGTTGCGCCGCCGTTTGTACCGCTGTTATTAACCGTAGGCGAACAGCACAAAAAATTACAACCCCTTATCAGTTGCTGCACGGGCAAACGTGGCGCCTGGCTGGCCGTGTTCAACCCGCACTGGAACTTTGGTAATACCGGCACCGAAGAAGAGCTTTGGCAAACCGGCACGACCGACCAGCGTAAGATGGCATTGCAACAGGTCCGCAGGAACGATCCCGCGTTGGGTCTGCAATGGCTGCAGCAAACCTGGCAGCAGGAGGACGCTGCCACCCGCCAGTCATTCCTGGAGCTGTTATATGAAACGGTCAACGATGCTGATATCGCTTTCCTGGAAGGATTGGTAAACGATAAGAGTAAAAAAGTAAAGGAAACAGCTTTATCCCTTTTAAAATCAATACCGGGATCTGCTGTTGTACAGCAGTACCAACAGGCATTGCAGCAATCGGTTAGCCTTAAGCAGCAAAAAAAATTACTGGGGCTCAGCAATACCATACAACCGGAATTTCACTTAACAATACCGGATGAAAGTATTTACAAAACAGGCATTGACAAGCTCAGCAATAATAAAGAGCTTACAGATGATGCGTTTATTTTGTTTCAACTGGCAGAGCATACACCCCCTGCTTTTTGGGAAATCCATCTGCAGGTAAGCAAACAACAGGTAATTGAATACTTCCAGGCACATGAAACCGGTAAAAAATTAATACCGGCACTGGTAAATGCCATCGTACGGTTTAAAGATGTTGAATGGGCAAAAGCGTTTGCACAGCATAGCAAGGTATTTTATATAGATATTATACCGCTGCTTCCTCCCGCGGAGCAGGAAGCCGGTTGCCTGCAATACATGCAGCAATTTCCGGATAGCATTGTGCAGTATGCCCTCCGGTTTTCAAATGAATGGACGGCAGCGCTCACAAAAGAAATTTTTAACCATACTGCAAAAAACACTTACCAGTACAACCGTTCCTTTTACAGCAGCATCATTCACCTGTTGCCCGTACAGGCTACAACCATACTACACCAGGTAAGTCCTGAACAGGAATACCACAAGGATCACTGGAACAGCATGAGCGCCTATATAACCAAGCTTATTCAGCTAAAAGATCAGACAATACAATATTTCAATCAGTAAACAGATATCTATGTCAACAGTATTACGCCAACATGCCGAGCAGCTATTTGCACAGGAACTGGAAGAGCTGCAAAAAAATGACAGCAACAAAAAACCTGCTAACTGGAAGCTGTCGCCTCAATCGGTAGTAATGTATTTAACCGGTGGAAAATTGAACAATGGATTTGAGGTATCGCCCAAATATATTGGCAACAAACGATTGATGGAAATAGCAGTGGCAACGCTCACTACCGATCGCGCATTATTGCTGTATGGATTACCGGGCACCGCCAAGAGCTGGGTGAGCGAGCACCTGGCTGCTGCCATCAGCGGCGATTCCACCATGATCGTACAGGGCACGGCGGGTACGGGTGAAGAAGCCATTCGTTACGGATGGAATTATGCCCGGCTGCTAGCCGAAGGTCCTTCGGAAAAAGCGCTGGTGGAAACACCCGTAATGCGTGCCATGAAGGATGGTAAGATTGCCCGTATTGAAGAGCTTACGCGTATCGGCGCCGATGTGCAGGATACGCTGATCACTATTCTTTCAGAGAAAACATTGCCGGTACCCGAGCTGAATACGGAAGTGCAGGCCGTAAGGGGCTTTAACGTGATTGCCACTGCCAATAACAGGGATAAAGGGGTGAATGAACTATCGAGTGCATTAAAAAGGAGGTTTAATACCGTGATACTCCCGGTACCTGATTCTATGGAAGAAGAGATAGACATTGTCCGGCGCAGGGTAGAGAGTTTTGAAAAAGTAATGGAGCTGCCTGCCGAACCGCCGGCATTACAGGAGATCAAACGCATTGTTACCATTTTCCGGGAGCTGCGCAACGGCGCATCGCTGGACGGGAAAACAAAAATAAAATCACCCAGCGGCACCCTCAGCACGGCCGAAGCGATTTCTGTTGTGAACAATGGAATGGCAATGGCAGCATATTTCGGCGATGGGCAATTGAAAGCCAATGATCTTGCTGCCGGCATTTTAGGCGCGGTAGTAAAAGACCCGGTGCAGGATAAGATTGTATGGAAAGAGTACCTCGAAACCGTGGTAAAACCCCGGGAAGAATGGAAAGATATATACAGGGCATGCAGGGATTTAGATTAACAAAAAGTATGTATATGCCGCCTTTCAATTGCTACCGATTAAATTAATTACCCATGCCTGTTAACATTTTAGGTATACGGCATCACGGGCCGGGCTCTGCGAAAAACGTGAAAGCATTCCTTGAACAAACCAGGCCTGATATGGTGCTGGTGGAAGGTCCGCCGGAGGCAGATGAGATTTTGCAATGGGCGAATCACAAAGCGTTAAAGCCCCCGGTGGCGATCTTATGTTATCAGCCTGATAATCCAAAACACTCATCTTTCTACCCTTTCGCGGAATTTTCGCCGGAGTGGCAGGCCATATTATATGCCCGTAAAAATAAAATTCCTGTCAGGTTTATGGATCTTCCCGCATGTCACCAGTTTGCCATTGAGGAAGAAAAACGGAAAGAAGCGGAAGAGGCTGCAGCAAAAGCAGCAGGGGCAGATGATCATACGGGCGCTAAAGAGATATTAAATAACGGAAGATCGCCGAATAGCGATATCCAGTCGAACGGAGCGTCGCCCATGCAGTTGGGGAAGCATTCCCGGCGGTGGTTACATAATAATGATGCGGGAGATGCGGCAATTGAGGAGGATGCGGAAGTAAGTTTATATACTGACCCGATTAGCCACCTGGCAAAGGCAGCGGGTTATGCTGATGGTGAGAAATGGTGGGAACATATGTTTGAGCACCGGATGAATGATGAAGCTGTATTTGAAGCAGTGATGGAATCAATGAAAACATTGCGGGAAGCTTTTCCCCGAAAAGACGACCGTATGGAACGGTTGCGGGAAGCGCATATGCGAAAGACCATTCGCCAGGCAGAGAAGGAAATGTTCCGGAACATTGCAGTGGTTTGCGGTGCGTGGCATGCACCTGCACTGGCGGATATGCCAAAAGCAAAGGAAGATAATGATCTGCTGAAAGGCTTACCCAAAGTAAAGGTGGAATGTACCTGGATACCGTGGACGTATAGACGCCTAAGCTTTTACAGCGGCTACGGTGCCGGCATTGCATCACCGGGCTGGTACCGTCATATATGGAAATATCCCGAAGATGACGGTACAAGATGGATGGCAAAGGTTGCCCGACTGTTCAGGGAAAATAATATGGATACCTCCGTAGCACATGTGGTGGAAGCGGTGAGGCTGGCTGAATCGCTGGCGGCACTCCGGGCTTTGCCCAAAGCAGGCCTGGAAGAGCTGAATGAAGCTGTTTTGAGCGTATTATGCAATGGAGAAAATATCCTGATGAGCCTGGTGCACGACCGGTTGATCGTAAGCAATGCCATCGGGGAAGTGCCTGCTGATATTCCCCGCCCGCCGCTGCAACTGGATATTGACAAGCTGCAGAAAAAACTGCGCTTGCCTGCCTCTGCCGACTGGAAAGACTATACATTGGATCTGAGAAAAGACACCGATCTGCAACGAAGCGTGTTGCTGCATCGCCTGCAGTTGCTTCAGATACAATGGGGGAACAAACAGGATATTGGAGGCAAAGGCACTTTTAAAGAGCTGTGGCGCCTGCAATGGAACCCTGAATTTTCTATTGATATCATTGACAAAGGCAATTGGGGAAATACAGTGGAAGAAGCGGCTTCGAAGTTTATTATTGACCAGGCAGGTAATGCCACCGGCCTGAGGCATGTATGTGAATTGCTGGAGCAAACCCTGTCGGCCAAATTACCCCGGGCAGTGGATGTATTGATACAACAGGTCAATAATCTTTCCGCTGCCACAGGCGATGTAATACAATTAATGGAAGTAATTCCCAGCCTGGTTTCGGTTAGCCGTTATGGTAATGTGCGCAAAACCGATGCCGCACTGGTAGCAGGAATACTGGAAAGCATGATCAGCAGGATCTGCGTGAGCTTACCGGCGGCATGTACGTCCGTAAATGAAGATGCCGCGGCACAGCTGCTGGAATTGTTTTACAAAATGAATGATGCGGTAAATGTGCTGCAAATACAGGATATACTTGCTGAATGGCAGCAAACATTACATGCCATATCGGGAAATGCACAGGCGGCGCCGGTACTTGCGGGATATGCTACCCGCTTGCTGAGCGACTATAAAATATTAGAGGGCGATGCGCTGCTGCGTGCCTTTTATTTCGCTATGTCACCGGCGGTAAGCCCCGCGGTTGCCGCTTCCTGGCTGGAAGGCTTTTTAAAAGGGAGCGGTACTTTACTATTGGTGGATAACGACCTGTGGGCCGTGATCAATAATTGGGTGCAGCATTTGGACGATGAAAATTTCATGCATGTATTGCCTTTGCTGCGCCGGACCTTTTCAAATTTTACAGCGGCAGAGCGGCGAAAGATCGGTGAAAAAGCAAAGGGAGGCGGCGTATTGGTGAGCAGGAAGGAAACCACCGCATTTGATGAAAAGAGAGCTGCACAAAGCATTCCGGTAATAATGGAGCTGTTTGGATATGGGAGAGCGAACATCTAGCATCTAAAAACAATAATGCGCTTTAAAGATGACGAACGAAAAAGATATACGTAAGTGGCGTTTGATATTGGGCAGTGATGCCAATGACGGTACGGGATACGGCCTTAACGGAACTGATCTGCAGATAAGCAACACGCTGGACGCGCTGTATGACAGCGATCGAAAAGGCGGGCTGGGCGCATCCTCGCCCAATGTAAGCAGGTGGTTAGGCGATATACGGAGCTTTTTTCCCAACACGGTTGTGCAGGTTATGCAAAAGGACGCATTAACCAGGTTGAACCTTACGCAAATGTTACTTGAGAAAGAGATGCTGCAAAATGTAGAAGCAGATGTACATCTCGTAGCTACTTTAATGACGCTCAGCCACGTAATTCCCGACAAAACAAAAGATACGGCGCGGCAGGTGGTGCGGAAGGTAGTAGATGAGCTGATGCGGAAGCTGATGCAGCCAACACAACAGGCAATTACCGGAAGCCTGAACAAAAGCACCCGTAACCGCCGTCCACGGCACAATGAAATTAACTGGCATGCTACCATTCTCAAGAATCTTAAGCATTACCAGCCTGCATATAAAACCATCATTCCTGAAACACGCATCGGGTATGGCCGGAAAAGAAGCTCGTTAAAAGATGTTGTTTTATGTTTGGACCAGAGCGGGTCTATGGGAACTTCTGTTGTGTACTCCGGCATTTTTGGCTCGGTGATGGCGTCTATTCCTGCCATTAAAACAAAAATGGTCGTATTTGATACTGCCGTGGCAGATTTAACAGAAGAGCTGACAGACCCTGTTGAATTGTTATTTGGTGTACAGTTGGGAGGCGGAACAGATATACATGCGGCATTAACGTATTGCCAACAGATCATTACCCGTCCAACGGATACAGTGTTGGTATTGATAACCGATTTATATGAAGGCGGCAGCGTGGAGGGTATGCGTAAACGTGCAACAGAATTGGCCGCCGCAGGTGTTCAGTTGGTTGTGTTGCTGGCGCTGAATGACGAAGGAGCGCCTGCTTACGATCATGGCAATGCACAGTTTTTATCGAACCTGGGTATCCCTGTATTTGCCTGTACACCCGATAAGTTCCCCGACCTGATGGCAGCGGCACTTGGCAAACAGGATATAGGCATGTGGGCTGCTAAGGAAGATATGGTATTGAAAAAATGATAAAGCAAAAAAGTAACAAGATCTCTCACACTGCTGCCTGTGTGCGAGGTGAAGAAATAAAAATAACCGATCATGCTGTTTTCTAAACAAGAAATTTTGGACGTTATAGGAGACGATCCCCTGAAAAATTTTCCTGGCAACAACTACAATCCCTCCCAGCTAACCAATCATAATATTGTAATTGATTACCTGACGGGAGCAACAAGCACGCTCAGCAATACGATCCAGGATTTTTCAGTATATTCTTTAACGGGATTATTGAAGCTATTGAAAAACCCACTGAACCCGGATCAGGGCGACCAATTGATCCTGAATGTGGTGAATCACCCGGACTTTTATCCCTATTTGTCGGGGCAATATTATTCCCATTTATTCTGGTATTTCTTAAGCCATCCTTCGGAGGAACATCTTACATACCTGGTTGCACAAATAAAACAAAGCGGCATATCCGATGATGAGGTACTAATGAGCCTCATATACCAGTACGATAATGCATTTGCGGAAGGCAGTATCATTTCAAAATCAAAAACTCAATTGCTGGAATATTTTTCGGCTACAATACAAAAAATACCTGCAACCCACCTGGGCAGACTTTATCATATCAGTAATCAACATCACCGCTACTGGAGCAACACCTTATTTGGCCTCTTAAAAAAATACCATCCTGCAGAAGCCAATAAATACCTGTTGTGGGGCGCCCGGCAAACCGATGGACTGTTAAAAAAGGAGCTGCCTGCACTGCTCAACGATGATGATGCTATCCGGTTTATAACAGGCGTTTTAGAAACTTCTATAAGAAAGAAGGAGAACCTGCCGCCGGATTTTTCCATTGCCATAAGGCTGTACCTGGCAGATAAAAAGCGGTTTTCCGCCCTGGCCTGCTCTATGGCATATGAGTACCTGCAACACTTTTATACGCTGGAGCCGGACCCCTGGGAGGGTTCATTCAGCACTAACGACGATACATGGCCGGCCAGTTATATGTCGCTTAGTTCGGTCGCCTGGCTCATCCTGTATGAACAAGATCGCACGAAAGCTGAAGGCTATTTTGGAGAAGTTTTATCGGGAAAAGCATTTGTAACAATAGGGACCCTTGAAGTTATAGGCCGACATCAAAGCAGTCATACCGTTGCTGCGCTCCGGGCCGCACTTGCTTCCAAAACCGGCGGCATAGAATACTATACGCGCGTGCTGGACCTGCTGAAGCAGTATGCAACAGCAAAACAACACATGGATGCTGCGTGGGAACTAACGTCTCACAAATCAAAACCACTTCGTAATAAAGTGGCAGCAATGCTCGCAGAGGGCGATCCGGATGCGGAAGATAAAGCCATTCAACTGTTAAATCATAAAAATGCTGAAACAAGGCAGACGGCAGCACTGATCCTTGGTTATTTCCCGGGAGAAAAAACTGCGGCGGCTATTATGCAAATGCTGAATACAGAAACAAACGACAATGCACGGGATGTATTGCTGCAGTCTGTGGTTGAAAGTTTGCCTGCATCGGCTGACGAAGATTTTGTTGAAACCCTGGTAGCGTCTGCCGCCGGCAGGGGAAAGCTGGACAAGCCGGTAGAAGCCTGGCTGCATGAAGAGGAGCTCCCTGCCTTGCGATATCAAAATGGCAGGGAGGTACCGGGAAGGGTAACCCGGTTTTTATTGTACAGGATGAGCCGGGTGAAAACCATGCAAAGTGATATAGAAGCCCGTTTTGTTCTTCAGTTGCTGGATAAGGAAGCTGCTGCTCCGTTTGCCCTGCACCTGGTTCAATTGTATAAAAATAAGGGAGCTAAGCCCGAGCATAAATACCTGATGGCAATTGCCGGCTTACTGGGTGACGATGCGGTGGTTGATAAGATCCGGACCACCATTAATGGCTGGATGGAGGAGAACCGTTACAAAATGGCAGAGTATGGCGTGGGAGCGCTGGCATTACAGGGCAGTGATAAAGCGTTGCGATGGGTAGAGTGGTACAGCCGTAAATACCGTACCAAAAAAGCCAACGTAGGCGCGGCTGCACTGCAGGCGCTCGAAACGGCTGCGGAAGAGCTGGGCATCAGCATACACGAATTGGGCGACCGTATTGTTCCCGACTTTGGTTTTGAGGGATTGTTTAAGCACTTCGAAATAAATGGAGCGCCGTACCGGGCATTCATTGACAGTAATTTCAAAATTGCCTATTTCAACGAGGATGATAAAAAGCTGAAATCGCTGCCGGCTGCCGCCGGTAAAGAGCTGAAAGATGAATATAAGGATATAGCAAAAGAAGTAAGAGATGTAGTAAAATCGCAATCACCGCGGATGGAGTACTATCTTATTATACAACGCCGGTGGACAAAAGATCAATGGCAGCAGTTTTTCCTGGAGAACCCGGTGATGTTTATGTATGCAACCAAACTGCTTTGGGGCACCTATACCAATGACGGGCTGCTGCAGGATACGTTTATTGTAAGCGATGATACCGGTCTTTTAACTGCAACCGAAGATGAATATGAAATAGAAGAAAGTGCGGTGACCGGCATGGTGCATCCCTCACAACTGAGCGCGGATGCGCTGCAACAATGGAAGCAGGTATTTTTTGACAGGGCGATTGAAACCGTATTTGCACAACTGGATCGAAAGATACCGGACCTGTCAGGCCTTGATATGTCGGGATCCATTATTCATACATATGAAGGAACGAATATGGCCACAGGCTCTATCCGGGGCGTATTGGAAAAATATGGCTGGCATAAAGGACCAACAGGCGATGGCGGTTACCTGGAATCATTCAACCTGTTGTATTTCGAAAAAAAGATTGAAGCCGTATTGGAGGTAGAAGGCGTAGGCGCCGGCTATGGATGGGGCGGAGATGAAAAGCTGGGCAGGCTGTATTTTGTAAACAAAGCCAAAGCGCCCAATAAGTGGATTGGATATATCAGCAGCGATGATGATGAAAAGCTGATGAAGCTGAAAGACATACCACCAATATTTTTAAATGAAGCAATCGCAGCAGTTGAAAGCATTAAGAAAAGAGAAGAACAGGATAGAAGATAAAAGAAAGAGAAGAAAGGGTAGCACCTATGGTGCACAAAGCCTTATTGTTATTATTTCTACAAGCAGGCAGCCTTCATGAGGCATAATACTCAATTTATTAAGCGGTTGCCATCGCTAATAACCTCCCTTTTCAAAATACATTCTCTCTTTTGTAAAATCAAGATACGGGTACTCTGCCTGCAGCTCTTTTACTTTTTTAAGATTCGCCTGTATAAACTTTTGGTGTGCCTGCGAGGAGGGATTGAAAGGACGATGTTTTAATGCCAGGTTGATCTTTTCCATTTCCCGCATCAATGGCAGCGATGAAGGGTCTATACACGCGGAACGGAACTGCTCCCATACATAACCTGTAGCGAGGTAATTAGGATGCACCATGTCTTCCGCGTAAAACCTGTAATCGCGCAGATCATCTATCACCAGCTCGTAAGCAGGAAAATAAAAAAGCTGCTCAAACTTTTCTACCAGGTGATGTACCGCCTGTATCAGTATGGCTTTGCTTTTATTGTTCTCCACAAAACCATCCCGCAAATGCCGTACGGGGCTGATCGTGAATATGACCTTGATAGCAGGGTTAAAAAGAAAAAGACGGTACAGCATATTGCCCAGTCCTGATAATACTTCCTCTGTACTCATCAAACGCTTGCGAAACCGGTCGGCAGGTACTTTATGGCAGTTGGCAACGATCGTATGTTCTGCTCCGTTAGGGTCATCCTTTTTAAGCTCATATACCCATGCCGAACCAGTCGTTATGATCAGCCAGTCGGCTTTCTGCAAAAAATGATGGGCTGCACGTTGCGACTGGTTGATCGTATGCAAAGCTTCTTCCGCAACAGGATGAGAAAAACGGCTGTGATGCTCCCAGCTATGCCAGCTTTCGTTGTAGTGAAACAGGTCTTCCCGGGTATAGGTTTTATTTTCAATGTAAGCGAGCAATGAAGAGGTAATGCTGTGCGGGTTAAATAAAATACCATGCGGATTTTCCAGCACAGAAAATTTTGCTTCTGCCAGGTAATGGCTCATGTGTTCTGTAAAACAGGAGCCGGATAAGAATATAGAATGTTTGTGCGATATGGTTTTGCTGAAAGGAGCTACTTTAAATGGCAGTCTGAAATCCATTTTAAATAAAAATTGAATGAGCAATATCAACACAGTTTTCCAGGGCTGCTTCCTGAATACCTGTTGTGAGTTTTTTCTTATCAAAATAGCGGATCATTTCAACGGTATCCATATTGCCAACCAGCTCATCGTTGGCCATAGGACACCCACCTATGCCGTTCAACGCCCCGTCAAATCTTCTGCAACCTGCCTGAAGAGCGGCTTCCATTTTAGCTTCCCTGTTAAAAGGAGTTGAATGAAGGTGAACGCCAGTTTCAATACCGGGGAAATGTTGTACCACATACTCCGTCATAGTCAATACCTGTTGGGGGGTAGCCACGCCTACCGTATCTGCCAGCGACACAATAGTAATGCCCAGCGCCTGCATTTTATTTATCCAGTCAAAAACGATCTCCTCATTATACGCATCGCCGTATGGATTACCGAATGCCATGGAAATATAAATAACCAGTTGTTTGTTCTTATGAATACAAAGTTGCTGGATTGCTTCCACGCGCGCTAACGATTCTTCTATTGTGCTGTTGGTATTGCGCTGCTGAAAAACAGGAGATACCGAAAACGGGAAACCCAGATAAGATATCTCGTCGTATTGTACAGCTTGCTCCGCACCTCTTACATTGGCAACAATAGCCAGCAGCCTGGTACTTGTTTTTGAAAGATCCAGTTGAGGTATAACGGCAGCCGTATCCGCCATTTGCGGAATGGCTTTGGGTGAAACGAAGCTGCCGAAATCCAGCGTATCAAAGCCAACGGTCAGCAGCGCGTTCAGGTACTGTACTTTTTGTTCAGTAGGGATAAAACGTGGCCAGCCCTGCATGGCATCCCGCGGGCATTCGATCAATTTTACAATTGTATCATCCGTCATACAGTGCAAGTTACAGAGGGATTTGAAATTTGAGATTTGAGATTTGATGGCTGTTGCAGGTTACAGGTCGCAGGTTACAAGTTTGTGGTTTAGTTGAGAGCTATCGGCTGTCAGCGATCAGCCGTCAGTGTCTTTGTGTAGCTCCGTGGTTCACAAAACGTCAACCTATTTCAGGCAGGCACAGTTTGTTGTTTGTAGTTTATGGTTTGTAGTTGCTCTTCTCAACTATAAACAAAAAACCATAAACCATAAATTGCTGACGGCTCTCACAGCCGATAGCTAACAGCCCTCGGCTCATTCCGGCTTACCACCCAGGTACCAGCGCAGCAGCCTGATGCTGAGGAAAACATTCACAGCAATGCCTATGCTGAAGATCAACGAAAAAATGCCGGCGGCTTTTACAGCGGTCACAAAATCTATACCATCCGGCTTTAGCGGCATATTCAGCAAAGCCTGCTGGGCTACTTCCGGGGCGTTTTGTACAATCACCACGGCGTTACCGATATTCAGGATAGCAAAGAACAAAGCGATGAATCCCACCATGCGTATACCAACAGGCGTTTGATTACCCAACGGAACATCAGGATCAATAATGCTTTTACGCAATTGCAATGTGGCGTAACTATGTAATACTATAGCTCCTGTTAATACTACGGAGATCAGCATCATCAGGGCACCTCCGGTCATTGCCACTCCCAGCAGTCCGCCTGCAACCAGCAGTCCGCCAATCACGATATTGATCCACGATAAAACCGTTGCGGTTTTTAAAACATTATTCATAAGCCGGTCTTTAATTAAAATTGATTTAACTCTCCCGCAATGCAATGGAAAGCTCTTCCAGTTGCTTTTCATCTATTGTTGACGGGGCATCCAGCATGGTATCCCTGCCACTGTTATTTTTGGGGAATGCAATAAAATCGCGTATACTTTCACTTCCGCCCAAAATAGCGCACAACCTGTCAAAGCCAAAGGCAATGCCGCCGTGCGGGGGAGCGCCATACTCAAAAGCGCCCAGCAAAAAGCCGAACTTGTGCAGGGCTTCATCCCGGCTCATGCCCAGGGCCGAAAACATTTTTTCCTGCAGGTTCCGCTGGAATATCCTTATGGACCCGCCACCGATTTCATTTCCGTTCAGCACCATGTCATAAGCATTGGCTTTAATACGGGCATACGGATGTTCGAGGTATTTTACGGCATCGGTAATGACCGGTGAATGCGATATCATTGTTTCTATATCCTGCGGCTTGGGCGATGTGAAAGGATGGTGCCTTGCTACCCACCTGTTGTCTTCTTCGGCATATTCAAATAAGGGAAAATCAAGCACCCATAAAAGTTTAAACGCATCATCTTTTCTTAACCCCAGGCGTCTTCCCATTTCCAGCCTCAATTCACTCACGGCTTTGCGCGTTCGTTCTTCAGCGCCGGCAAGGATCAATACCAGGTCGCCCGCCTGCGCGTTAACAGCGCCGGCCAGCTCCTTTAATTGTTGCTCATTATAAAATTTATCGAAACTGCTTTTAAAAGCTCCATCGCTATTACCTTCCGGCAGGCATTTAATGAACGCCAGTCCCTTCATGCCTATCTGCGGGCGTTTAACCCATTCCGTTAGTTCATCCGTTTGCTTCCTGCTGTATTCGCTGCAGCCGGGTACTGCAATGGCCAGTACGGTTTCCGCTTCATCAAACACCTTAAATTCTGCCGGTAATCCTTCTGCCAGGGCTGGCTTTTTTCCGGGAAAAGCATATGCAGGAAATTTGAGGTTGGCAATACGCATGCCGAAGCGGATATCGGGCTTATCGTTACCATAATTCCACATAGCATCTTCCCAGCTCATTCTTTCCACCTGTTCAGTATAGTCTATGTTCTTTACATCCTTAAATATCCTTTTTATCAACCCTTCAAACATATGCAGGATATCCTCCTGCTCCACAAAGCTCATTTCACAGTCTATCTGGGTGAACTCCGGTTGCCGGTCGGCCCGCAGGTCTTCATCACGAAAACACTTCACTACCTGGTAATAGCGATCGTACCCGCTTACCATTAATAACTGCTTAAATGTTTGGGGACTTTGCGGCAAAGCGTAAAACTGTCCCGCATTCATACGGGAGGGTACCACAAAATCACGGGCGCCTTCAGGCGTTGATTTGATCAGGAAAGGCGTTTCTATATCCATGAAACCATGCTCGTGCAGGTAGTTCCTGGCAGAGCGGCTTACCGCGTAACGCAGCTCAAGATTGCGCTTTACCGCATTCCTGCGCAGATCGAGGTACCTGAATTTCATGCGCAGGTCATCTCCGCCATCCGTATCATCCTGGATAGTAAATGGCGGTGTAACGGATTTATTGAGAATGCTGAAGCCGGTCACGTGTATTTCAATATCTCCCGTAGGTATATGTGAATTTTTGTTGCTGCGCTCAGCCACGGCGCCTTTTACCTGCAGCACATACTCACGCCCCAGGGGATTGTCTTCCAATTCGCGGTTCAACGCTTCATCAAAAAGCAACTGGGTAATGCCATACCTGTCGCGCAGGTCTACAAACGTAATAGATCCGAATTTACGGATGGATTGTACCCACCCGGCTAAAGTAACTTCCCTGCCCGCGTCCTGCAATCTTAAGGCTCCGCATGTGTGTGTCCTGTACATTCTTCTATTTTAAAGGACTGCAAAGGTAAATAAATGAGGTTACAAAGGCGAATGAACGTATAAGGAAGTACGGCAGCTTATGTTAATTATAGTTCCCTGTTTTTTTCTCCTGCTCCAGTATTTCCTGCTTTTGCGCCTGCATTTTTTGCCTGGATCGCTTGCTGGGTACAAGGAAAAGATAAAAATATGCCAGCACAAGCAGTCCCAGGATAAAAGGGATCAATGCCAGGTGGCGGGCGCCCCATTTTCCTTCATCCCAACCAAAAAATTCACCTGTCATCCACAAGCAGTTGGCGGTGATCCAGCATACTACCGCCAGGTTGTGCAGCAGCTCGGCAGTAAGCTTACGGGTTTGCCAGGTAATCAGTACCGCTACGGTAAGTGTAGGTATAATCATGATCATACCCATCACCCTGAAATTGAGCGCCCAGCAAACGTCTTTTAAAAGCCAGAGGAGGATATGCAGATTTTCAATGCGCCTGAAACGGGCGGGAATACTGTAGATTTGATCGTTATTCATTGTTGAGTATGGAAAGATAAGTGCATGTGGAAAGATACTTCACCGTTCAAAAATAATTTTTATTTCTTAGCTTAGGCAAATGACCCGGATGCATTTCTTTTCGCTGTACCAGGGCGTGCGCCGTGGACGGTGTCTCACCGCCCACTTTCAGTACAATAGTTTTAAATGCGCCCAATGACCTTTGAAATAAACTTTAATGATATGAAATCGTTTTTTTTGTTGTCGGTATGCCTGGGAATGATATTTATGGAAAGCATAGCGCAAAAGAAGGAAGCTCCTTCGCCTGCGGCAACGGGTAATGCACCTGCCGGTGAGCCGCTGCGTATTTTAAAACCCGATCATGCTGTAGCTACCACGCATGTAGTAACCATCAGTGGACAACGGGTTCCTTATAAAGCCATCGCGGGTACTATTCCGGTTTGGGATGAAGAAGGCAAACCCATAGCGGGTGTTTTTTATACTTATTTTGAAAGATCAGATATAAGCGACCGTTCTTCCCGCCCGCTGGTAATTTCGTTTAACGGGGGACCAGGCACTTCATCGGTATGGATGCAGATCGGGTATACGGGTCCGCGTATTCTTGAAATAGATGACGAAGGGTATCCTGTGCAGCCTTACGGACTAAAAGACAACCCGCATTCTATCCTGGATGTGGCGGATATTGTATATGTTGATCCTGTAAATACAGGCTTTTCAAGACCGCTGAATAAAGACGTGCCGGGGTCAAAATTTTTTGGTGTGAGCGCCGATATCAAATACCTGGCAGAATGGATAGGTACTTTTGTGAGCAGGTACAAACGGTGGTCATCCCCCAAATACCTGATCGGTGAAAGCTATGGAACAACGCGTGTATCTGGACTTGCGCTGGAACTGCAAAACGCGCAATGGATGTACCTGAACGGGGTGATCCTTGTTTCGCCTACCGACCTGGGAATGGAAAGAGGCGCTGTAATGGATGCGGCTTTGCTGCTGCCTTATTACGCGGCTACGGCCTGGTATCATAAAATGCTGCCGCCCGACCTGCAGCAAAAAGACCTGGCCGCTATGCTGCCGGAAGTGGAGGCTTTTACCATCAACGAGTATTTGCCTGCATTAACCAAAGGCGGTTCGCTCGAAGCATCCAAACGAAAAGAAATAGCGGATAAGGTTGCCCGTTATTCCGGGCTGTCTGAAAAAGTAGTGATTAACAACAATCTTGATATCAATACCAGCCTCTTTTGGAAAGAGCTGCTCCGCGATAAGGGCTTCACCGTAGGCAGGCTGGATTCAAGGTACAGGGGAATGGATAAAAAGGACGGAGGCGAACGTCCTGATTATAATGCCGAGCTTACTTCGTGGCTGCATTCTTTTACGCCTGCCATTAACATGTATGTGCGGGATGAGCTGAATTACAAAACAGATCTGCAGTACCTGATGTTCGGCAATGTATTTCCCTGGGATAATAAGAACAATAACACCGGGGAAAACCTCCGCCAGGCAATGGCTCAAAACCCCAACCTAAATCTATTGGTGCAAAGCGGCTATTACGATGGCGCCTGCGACTATTTCAATGCAAAATATAACCTGTGGCAGATAGATCCTGCCGGGAAAATGAAAAACCGTATCAGTTGGGAAGGCTATCGCAGCGGGCATATGATGTACCTGCGTAAAGAAGACCTGGCCACCAGCAACCAGCATTTGCGTGAGTTTATTTTAAAAAGTATTCCCCCGCCGGGAGCCGGCGCTAAGTATTAGTACAGGAAGCCGGATCTTATAAACAAACAAGGTCTGCCCGTGATCAAACCGGCCGAACACTATCAGACCGTATACTCCTTATCTTTGCGGCACATTTTAAAAAGCAGTTTCAATATGCGTGTTGCCATTAACGGTATGGGAAGAATAGGCAGGTTATTATGCAGGCGTTTATTGCAGGATCCGGAATTGTCGGTAATAGCGGTAAACGATATTATGGACATAGACCATCTTTGTTACTTATTAAAATACGATTCGCTTTATGGCAGCTATGCCACTCCCCTGCATATACAGGATGACAGGATCGTGGCGGGCAACAAAAGCTTTCGTGTTTTGCAACAGGCGGAGCCTTCATCCCTCCCATGGAAGGAACTGGATATAGATGTGGTAATAGAATGCAGCGGCAGGTTTACGAGCGGCGAAAAAGCAGCCGGGCATTTACATGCAGGCGCCGGAAAAGTACTATTGTCAACAACAGGATCGGAAGATATACCCTTGATCATTTACGGATTTAACCATCATAAATTCACGAACGATATTACAATGGTATCTCCCGGCGGGTGTATGACGAATTGTGCTACGCATGTTCTGTATATACTGAATTCGATAGGTATTGAGTCTGCGCATATCCACATGTTGCATTCTTATACATCGCGGCAATCGCTGGTGGATACCAGTCATTCGCAATACCGCCGGGGCAGGGCTGCTGCCGAATCTATCATCCCGGTAGAAATTGACCTGGCGCAGTCGCTGGAGAGATTGCTGCCCCCGCTTGCAGGCAAAATCGCCACGTCGTCTACACGCGTGCCGGTTACCAACGGCGCTATGGGCGACTTCGTTATCCGGATGAAGGAGCCGGTAACCCGTACACAAATAAATGCGCTGTTCCATAAAACAGCCGAGATGGAATATAAAGGGATCATAGCTTATACGGATGATCCGCTTGTATCTGCCGACATTAAGGGAAATACGCATTCTCTTGTACTGGACGGCACATTAACAGCGGTAGCCGGTAAGCAGGTACGGCTGGTAGCATGGTTTGATAACGAATACGGATACACGAGCAGGATCATAGACTGGCTGCATTATATGAAAAAGGCAGGCTGATATATTAACTCTTATAAAATCACCGATTCATGAAATACTTACTATTAGCGCTGGCAACATTGGTTATACTAAATGTGAACGCGCAAACTCCGGAAGAAACGTTGGCAAAGATGGGAATTGTATTGCCTAAAGTATCGCCTCCCGTAGCAAGCTATGTAAATGCTGTGCGCTCGGGCAACCTGGTTTTTTTAGCCGGAAAGGGCCCTCTTAAAGACAACGGAACATATATTAAAGGCAAGGCAGGTAAAGATCTTTCTATTGAAGAGGCTTATGAAGCGGCCCGGCTGACCGCCATCCATCAACTGGCTGCATTAAAAGCGGAACTGGGATCTCTGAAAAAAGTAAAACGCATTGTAAAAGTATCGGGGTTTGTGAATAGCGCCGACGACTTTTATGATCAGCCTAAAATAATAAACGGTTTTTCGGATATGATGATCCAGGTATTTGGCGATAAAGGGAAACATGCCCGCACGGCCCTTGGCGTTAACGCGCTGCCTTTTAATATGGCCGTGGAAGTAGAGCTGATAGTAGAGGTGGAAGAGTAGCAATAACCGGCTCTACCCAACGATATTTACAAGGTGCTTTGGGGAACACTCCAACATTGAAACGATATGGGACTTGATAGTGTGGAAATATTAATGAGGGTTGAAGAAAAAAGATTACAGACGACCTGGGAATTGACTAAAGGATGAACAGGCTTTGAAACACCTCTCCTACCTGTTCGCTTTATAATAAGCGCAATACTCCTTCATAAAACAAATGTCGCATTTAGGCTGGGGCCTGCATATTTCACGACCCAGGAACGACATCGCCATACCGGCATCCCAGTATTTTGCAGGCACGACATCCATTATTTGTTTTTCTATTTTTTTAGGATCTGCGCCGGTAGCTATGCCCAGCCTCGGCGCTACTCTTACCACATGCAGGTCAACGATCACTCCTTCAGGAGCTTCTCCTGCCTCTCTCCTGATAACGTTCGCGGATTTCCTCCCTATACCCGGTAACGCCGTCAGCTCATCCATCGAAAGCGGGATATTACTGTTCTTTTTAATAGTATGCCCTATCTCAACCAGCCATTTTGCCTTGTTCGCGAAATTTCTCACCTTACCAATAAAAGGGTACAGATCTTCAGGAACTGCTTTGGCAAGCGATTGCATATCGGGAAAGTTTTCGAACAGTGGGGGGCAAGCTGGTTGATATTCCGGTCGGAGTCCTGCGCCGACAGGATGACCATTACTACCAACTGGTAAATATTTTTGTACTCAAGCGGGTGCTTTTTCCCCTTGTATTTATTGAGCAAAAGCTTCATCGCTTCCGCCCAGTTCGTTTGTGGCATATAATCCTTTTGCGGAATAAATCTACGAAATATTCTGCCGGCACACGATGCATCAGGACAAACGTATCTAAACTAATGTATGCTCATTTCACCCCCGCTCTGCACTTTTTAAATGCTTAACGCCGGTATACCTTCCCGGATTTGGCAGTGCTTTTACACCTCAGCCCCAAATGATTAACATACACCTGGTCAATAACTCATGTCATCCCGTAGGGATGGCAGCCCGGTAAAGCCAGGTATAGGCGTCAACTTAGGAACGTAAGCTGTAAAATGCCCCGAAAGAGCAATATTATTTAAACATACATGTTAAGCAGGGCTGGGAGCATGGGTTGCTGATTTAAAGACTTTAAATGGGTACTTCGGGTGCGGTCTTCCTTATATAACTATAAAACCAGGGTAGCGCCGATGGCGCATTATTAAAAATTATCCTCTTTGTCTACAAACAGGTTGTGCCGATGGCACAGAATATCTAATATATCCAACGCATTTTGTATAGTGGAGAAACTGAAATAATAGTATTTCATTCGCCGGGGATATACATCTGAAATATGCCACATAGCGGCTCAAACAGGTTGTGCCCATGGCACAGAAGATCTAATATATCCAACGCATTTTGTATAGTGGGGAACTGAAATAATAGTATTTCATTCGCCGGGGGATACACACCTGAAATATGCCGCATAGCGGCTACCTGCTTGTAGAAAAAAAGCCGGATATTTTATTTTGCCCCGTCAGGGGCTACCCTTAATATAAAGTAATCAGTGAAGTGCAGGAAAATATTTCATTCCAATGTCAGGATTACTTTTTTAAATGCGTTTTCCCTGCATCGTGCCTGTTAAGAACTAAACATATAAGCCTTAAGCGCTGTTACTTCTTTTTTGCAGCAGCCTTTTTAGCCGCTGTTTTTTTGGCAGGGGCTTTCGCCTTTTTTTCTTTTTTGGCAAAGGCGCCCGGTATCTCCGCTTCTATGAACTGCTTTACTTCTTCCAGCGAAACGCCGGTCAGGTCATCGGCAGTATATTTAGAACCATCCGCCTTCCTGGGTATCTTTACGATTTTTTTTCCAAACTTAATGATAGGACCCCACCTGGCGTTTTCTACCGATATTTTTTCATCGGCCCAACGTTGTATATAGCGGTTGCTTTCTTTCTCGATCTTCGCATCAATCAACTCATTCATCTCCGCCTGCGTAAGATTTGCAAAATTATACCTGCGTGGCACGTTGATAAATATGCCATCCCATTTTATAAAAGGACCAAACCGGCCTGTTCCCTTGGTAATGGGCTTGCCATCATACGTGCCTACCGGCGCCTCCGCTTTTTTCTTCGCTTCAATATACTGGATCGCCTTTTCAAGATCAACCGTACCCAGGTCGGTACCTTTAGGAATAGAAATAAAATCGTCGCCCCACTTTACATAAGGACCAAACCGGCCCACATTCACCGATATTTCCCTGCCCTCGTATTCGCCTAATCCCGCCTGCGCTTTAAACAGGTCCATCGCCTCTTCAAAGCTGATGGTTTCAATACTTTGACCGGTAGGTATTTTAGCGAAGCGCGGCTTTTCCTCATCGGTAGTAGTGCCTATCTGCACCATTGGTCCATACCGCCCCATACGGGCAACAACCGGTTTCCCGCTTTCAGGATCTGTGCCCAGTTCTCTTTCTCCCTTAATACGCTCGGCTGTTTCAATCGTATTGTCAACATCTTTTTTAAAGGGCGTATAAAAATCACCCAGCATTTCATTCCATTTCATCTTACCCTGCGCCACTTCATCAAACTCTTCTTCTATCCTGGCGGTAAAGCCATAATCCATTATATCGTCAAAATACTGCTTTAAGAAATCGGTTACTACCAGTCCCAGATCCGAGGGGAACAGCTTCGCTTTTTCAGCGCCGGTCGTTTCCTGTTCAGTGATCCTGGTAATTTTATCATTCTTCAGCAGCATTATCCTGAAATCTCTTTTCACACCGTCCTTATCCCTTTTTTCAACATAGCCTCTTTTTAATATGGTAGAAATAGTAGGCGCATAGGTAGAAGGACGACCGATGCCCAGCTCTTCCAGCTTTTTTACCAGCGAAGCCTCTGTAAAGCGGGGAGCGGGCCGCGAAAAGCGTTCTATCGCCTTCATTTCTCTGAACACCAGTTGCAGGTTTATTTCCAGCGGGGGTAACATACCTTCGGCAGCTTCTTCTTCCATGTCATCCTCATCCCTGTCTTCGCGGTATACCTTTAAAAACCCTTCAAACTTCAGCACTTCGCCCTGGGCGGTAAGATCCTGGTTATTGGTGGAGATATTGATCTTTGCAATGGTCTTTTCAAGTTCCGCGTCCGACATCTGGCTTGCCATCGTACGTTTCCAGATCAGCTCATATAATTTCCGGCAGTCGGCATCGTCAACCGTCAGCCTGTCCATAGCCGTTGGACGGATCGCCTCATGCGCTTCCTGCGCCGATTCGTTTTTGTTCTTGTATTTGCGTACCTGCACGTAATCGTTGCCGTATTGCGACCGTATCCTGCCGGTAATATCGTTCAACGCGGTATCGCTCAGGTTCACACTATCGGTACGCATATAGCTGATATAACCATTTTCGTACAGCTTTTGCGCCAGCAGCATGGTGCGACTTACCGAGTATCCCATTTTGCGCGAGGCTTCCTGCTGCAGGGTAGACGTGGTAAACGGGGCAGCCGGCGATTTTTTTGCGGGCTTTACCTGTATATCCCTTACGGTATATTTTGCTCCTATGCAGCTCTGTAAAAAAGCGTTCGCGTCTTCCGCTTCGTTGTATTTGCCTCCTTCGGCTTTAAAGCTTACCGCTTTATCGCTGATATCCCTTGCTTCAAGCAAGGCTTCTATTTTAAAGGTGCCGGCAGCCGTAAACGCATTGATCTCTCTTTCGCGTTCCGCTATCAACCTTACTGCCACGCTTTGCACACGTCCTGCACTCAGGTTATTGCGCATGCTCATCTTACGCCAAAGCACAGGCGACAATTCAAAACCCACGATCCTGTCGAGTATACGGCGTGCCTGCTGGGCGTTCACGAGGTTCATGTCCAGCGTGCGGGGCGACTTTACCGCCGATTGAATAGCGGGTTTGGTAATTTCGTGAAAAACAATGCGTTTGGTTTTAGCAGGATCCAAACCAAGCACTTCGCACAAATGCCAGCTTATGGCTTCTCCTTCGCGGTCCTCATCCGTTGCCAGCCATACTTCACTGCTTTTTTTGGCCAGTCCCTTCAGCTCTTTTACCACTTTTTCTTTTTCCTCCGGGATGATATACCTGGGCTTAAAATGATTATTGATATCAATGCCCATATCATTTTTCTCCAGGTCGCGAATATGTCCATAGCAGCTTTTTACCTCGAAATCGCTGCCAAGTATCTTTTCAATGGTTTTTGCCTTTGCCGGAGATTCTACTATCAATAAATTTTTTGCCATGGTATTGGTTAAACTCAGTTACCGGTAAAATATTGCAGGTATCTTTCTGGTTTGAACAAACTTTCGCCGCTATCCTCTTTTAGTTAAGAAATATAACAACTGCCCGTTTTGCCGAACAAAAAAACCGGCAAAACCACCTGTTAAGCAATACTTTCCCGCTTAAAATTGCTGCAATATTAAAGTAAACAACCAAAAAACAAAAAAAACGAGTATTTACAAAAAATCCAGGATCTGTTGCATTATAGTGGGATCGCGGTAAATTTTACGGTGTCCAAGTCCCTGGGTTACAATAAATTGAATGTTTTGATGGCGGTCGTCCTGTACCCTTTGGGCGTCCGTAAAAGGAGTAATATTATCTTCCCGGTCGTGCAGCCACAAAACCGTTGCCCCTATATTATTCATGGCCCTGCGTATAGAATAATACCGGGGGCTTCTTATTCCACTCTGCTCCACTATTTGTTCAAACAATAACCTTACTTTTTTGTTCAACCGCAATACACTGAAAAAACCGTTGATAGCGGAAACAGTTTCTGTAGCAGGGGCAATGAATACAACTTTGGTATTGCTGCTGTGTGGTATTTCTTCCAGCAGGTGTGCAAGCGCCAGTCCGCCGAACGAATGAGCCATATAGGCATCAAAGGGACCGAACTGTTTACAGATGCTTAAAAGCGTATGTACATATTCCGGCAGGGTAATGGTCTTTCCTTCGCTTTTTCCATGTGCCTGGGCGTCAAAAGCAATCACCTGGTAGTTCTTTTGCACTAACCGGTCTACATATATACAAAAGTTAGTGGCAGTTGATTCAAAGCCATGAATGACCAGTATCTTTTTTTCTCCCCCCGCATTCCAGCTATACCCATGCAGCAGGTAATTGTTCACCGCAATGGCCAGCAACCCGGCATTATTTAGTACAGGAGAGCCGGGGGATTGTTTTTTTCTCCGGGGGGTACAAAACAACCCAAAAGCCTTTTGTGCCGCTTTTTGGGGCGCCACAAAAGAAAGTATGCGGAATTGAAGGCGGATGAACGCAAGTGCTATTTTCTGCGATAATTTCATGATATTGCCTGCCGTCAAATACAGGAAGCGGCAAATATACTTGTAAAGTGCCCTGACTAAAAAGCCGGGATATTACATTAACCTTACAATTTATACAATGAATATAGTTTTGATCGGTACCGGGAATGTTGCCTTTGTGCTGGGAAAAGTGATACAGCAGGCAGGGCACACTATAATGCAGGTGGCAGGCAGGAACCGGGAAAAAGCGGATGAACTGGCCCGCATGCTGCACAGCGAAGCCATATCTGACTTTAAGGAAATAAGCCAGCAGGCAGACATATATATTATAGCCATAGCGGATGATGCCCTGCGAACGATCAAAGAGATCCTGCCGGTAAAAAGAGGCATTGTATTGCATACTGCCGGGTCTGTACCCAAAGAAGTACTGAAGGGACTGGGCAGCCATTACGGCATATTATACCCGCTGCAAAGCCTGCGCAGCGACCGGCTTGAAATACCCGGTATTCCATTTTTGATTGATGCCGATAACGACACTACCCTTGATGTTATCAGGGTGTTTGCCTTTTCTTTATCGCATATGGTAGAACAGGCAGATGACACCAGGCGGATGAAGCTGCATACAGGCGCTGTTCTTTCCAACAACTTCGCCAATCACCTGTTTGCCCTTACAGAGGCTTTTTGCCGGCGCGAAGCGCTTGATTTTACATTGCTGCTCCCGCTTATACAGGAAACAGCCGCAAGGTTAAAGCAATACAAGCCGGCTGATATGCAAACCGGGCCCGCCATCCGGAACGACAGATCTACCTTACAAAAGCAGGAAGAGCTTTTATATAATTACCCGGAGATCAAAAGAATATATGATGTGTTTACCGATAGTATCCGGCGGTTTTATCATGTACTTTGAATTTCTTATTTCCAGTTTAGGGCTTTACCTTCACCGCATGAAAATGATAGGCGCTTTTTTCAGACTTATCAGGTATCAAAATCTTATATTCATCGGCATTACCCAATGCCTTTTTTATTTCTGTATCCTGTATCCGGCCGTTCACCCCGGTGAGTTTTTTTCAGATGAGTTGGCGCTTTTTATCCTTTTAGTATTGTCTTCCATTTTTATAGCCGCCGGCGGATATGTTATCAACGACTATTTTGACCTGAATATAGACCAGGTAAACAAACCCCAACGGATAGTGGTAGAAAAGGTAATACACCGGCGCTGGGCGATCATCTGGCACTGGATATTATCAACCGCGGGAGTGGTAATGGGTTTTTATATTTCATTTGTAACGCACAACTGGCTGATAGGATTTTCCAATGTGGTATGTGTTTTATTGCTGTGGGTATATTCCACCACCTTTAAAAAGAAATTACTGTCGGGCAATATTATCATATCGCTGCTTACCGCCTGGGTAGTATTTGTAGTATTTTTTTTCATAGATTATTTTCCTGTCAATATTATACCCGGCTGGCGCCTGCACGGCATTGTAAGCGAAGCTGTTCACCGGCGCATTATGCGGCTTACTTTTTTATACGGGGGGTTCGCCTTTGTAATTTCACTGATACGCGAAGTAATTAAAGATATGGAAGATATGGAGGGCGACGCGCGTTACGGGTGTAAAACCATGCCGATCGTTTGGGGAGTGCCTGTTGCCAAAGTATTTACCGGCGTATGGCTAATGGTGCTTACAGGCGCGTTGCTTGCCATACAATTTTATGCCATGTACCTGGGCTGGTGGTGGAGCATCCTGTATTGTGTTTTGCTTATAATAATTCCTTTATTGTGGATCACGCGAAAGTTATATGTTGCCACTATGCCGGCGGATTTTGCCTACCTGAGCGGCGCTGTTAAGTTCGTAATGCTTACAGGTATACTTTCCATGCTGTTCTTCAAATTGTATCATTCATGAAAAAAATAATCCTGGCTTCGCAGTCGCCACGCCGCAAACAGTTGCTGGAGTGGGCCGAAGTAGATTTTGATATCATAGTGCAGTCAACAAACGAATCGTACCCTCCCGGTCTTTCTCCTGCGGAGGTTGCCATTCATATTGCCAGGCAAAAAGCGTTTGTGGTAAAGCAAAGTGAAATATACAGCCGCTACGAAAGCAACCTGCCTGTGCTGGCTGCAGATACCATAGTTGTATGCGAAAATGAAATATTGGGAAAACCCCGTAACCGGGAAGACGCTATCCGTATATTAACCCTGTTATCGGGCAAAAAACACGAAGTGATTACCGGCGTTGTTATCTTGAACGGCGAACAGGATTGTATTGAGTTTGCCGACGCTACGGAAGTTTGGTTCCATACACTTACCCCGGAAGAGATAGCGTTTTACATAGACAATTATAACCCTTACGATAAAGCGGGCGCTTATGCCATACAGGAATGGATAGGCGTGATCGGGATTGAAAAGATCAATGGTGATTTTTATAACGTAATGGGACTGCCGGTAAGCAGGGTGGTGAGAAGTTTGAAATTAATTTGAGAATGTGGAAATTTGAAAATATGAAAATTTGAGAATACGGAAATTTGATTGCTGCATTAGTATTATATGCCGGCTCACACTTCTTTCCTCAATATTTCCAGTGGCGGGGTATTCACCACGCTCCTGCTGTTGAGCAAACCGATGATGATAGTAAGAAAAGCGATCGCAAAAAACAGGATAACAACAGGCAGCCAGGAAGGCTGGAACGGGGCGTCAAAGCTGAAATGAGCTAAAGCCCAGCTTCCTGCCAGCGACAGCAGGATACCGGTTGCCGCAGCCAATGCACCCAGGAAAAAATATTCCAGCATAATGATCATGAATAGCTGCCTGCGGCTGGCGCCCAGCGTTCGTAACAAAATACTTTCCTGCATGCGCTGGTATTTACTTACAAATACCGAAGCGATCAATACGATGAGCCCGGTAATGATGCTGAAGCCCGCCATGAAACGGATCACAAAACCGATCTTTTCCAATACTTCATCCAGTACCTGTAAGATCAACCCCAGGTCAATGATCGAAATATTAGGATATTGTTGAACAACCGATTGCTGGAATGCCGCGGAAACCTCCCTTGAAGGCACCCGTGTTACCAGCACATAAAACTGTGGCGCGTTTTCCAGCACCCCGCTGGGGAACACTACCCTGAAATTGGTTTGCACCCGCTGCCAGTCCACATCCCGGAGGCTGCCTACAACAGTTGGTACCAACGCGCCCTGTACATTAAAGAGTATGCTGTCTCCTATACCCGCCTTAATGTGCTCCGCCCATCCTTTTTCGAGCGATATATATACCGGCTGCCCCTGACGGTGCCCGTTAGCTTCCATTTTCCCGGCGGTTAATTTCTCGGAACCGGTGAGGGTATCCCTGTACGTTACCCTTATTTCTCCCTCATAAGCCCGGCGTGGTATGCGCAAGGTTGAATCTTTCCTGGCATCGTCGGCTGTTTTGCCGTTGATCTCTTCTATACGCATGGTTACAATGGGTACCTGTTGCTGTAAAGGCAGCTTAAATTGTTTCGCAATACCGGCAACTCCTTCTTTCTGGCCGGTCTGTATATCAAACAGCACCATGTTCGACTGGTTGCCGCTGGCAGATAGTGACACCCTGTTCATTAATGTGCCCTGTACAAAATAAAGGGTGCCGATGAAAAGCGTACCCAGGCCTATCGTAACAACCAGCAGTATGGTTTGATTGTTGGGACGATATAAATTAGAAAAACCCTGCCGCCACACATAGCCCAGCCGGGAAGGAAAAAATTTTCTTACTGTCCAACGCAGCAGCAAAGCCGCGAGCGTAAGAAAAGTGAACGCGGCAAGAATACCTGCAGTAAACAGCAACGCCTGCATCCAGCCTTCCATCTGGAGCCTTGCGAACAGGCATACAGCAAGCAGGATGATGCCGGACAGCAACACCCGCGCGGGATCTTTCCATGCAGAACGCGACTCCAGCGATACACGCAATGTATACAACGGGGAAATGCCCCGGACGGAAAGCAGCGGCAATAAGCCAAACAAAAAGGAAATTACAACTCCCAATCCCACTCCTTTTATAATGGCTCCCCACGAAATAGCAGTTGTAATATTCACCGGCAGCAGGTCTTTCAAAACGATCGGTAACAACTGCCCGGCAGCCGTTCCCAAAACGGCTCCCATTACAGCGCCGGCAAAACCTATCGCAATAATCTGGATAAGATATATAAGAAAAGTCTGCAGGCCGGATGCCCCGAGGCAACGCAATACCGCTATGCTGCTTATTTTTTCACGCACATAAATATTAATGGAGCTGGCAATGCCGATACAACCCAGCAAAAGGGCAATAAACCCAACAAGTGTCAGAAATTTAGAGAGATCATCAAACTGGCGGCTGGTTTGCCTTTTCCTCGATTCAGCGGTATCATGATCCCATCCCGCTTTTTCAAGCGTATCCTTTACAGCACCCAGTTGCCTGTCCAACTGATTTGCCGAAGCATACTTAAAATAATAAGTGTATTTGAACCTGCTTCCTTTTTGCAATAAGCCTGTTTGTTCAAGGTACCGGAACGGAATATATACAGGCGCAGCTATAGTGGTTGAAATACCGGTACGCCCGGGCGCCTGTGTAAGCGTACCCGCAATTCGAAAATCCAATGCACCCACCTGTATGGTATCGCCCGGCTGCGCGTTGTATTGCAGCATCAGGGTTTTATCTACCAGCGCTTCCTGTGCATTCCGGAAATCCCTGCCCGCTGCTGCCGGTATAGTTTCAAAACTCCCGTAGTAAGGATACGTGCCATCCAGCGCCAGCACCTCTACCAGTCTTGTGCCACCGCTTTTTTTAAAATATACCATTGATGCAAAGCTGCACTGTACCGACCGCTCTTCACCCAGCGAATCAATCAGCCTGCCAATGGCTTCATCAGGCTTACGATTGTTGTCAATTACCAGGTCGGCGCCCGTTAGCGATTTAGCCTGGTTATCTATATCCTTTCTTACATTATCCCCTAAAGAAAATATAGCTACCAGCGCGGCAATACCTATAATAATAGAAGCAATGAACAGCAATAGCCGCCCGCGGTTGCGCCGGCTGTCGCGCCATGCCATCGTTAACAGCCACGGGAAATTGATTTTTTTATATGCGGGTTGTGATTGATGCTCCATCTGGTTTGTTTATGCAGACAATACCGCGTTCCCGGTTGGCCTGTCGGAAACAATATGCCCTCCTCTTAATTGAATGATCCGGTGCGTGCTTTCCGCCAGTTCGGGGTTATGTGTTACAATGATCAACGTAGTGCCTGCTTCTTTATTCAAATCAAAAAGCAACCGCACTATCCTGTCGCTGGTTTCATCATCCAGGTTACCGGTAGGCTCATCGGCAAACAAAATTTTGGGATTGGTTGAAAACGCCCGCGCTATAGATACCCGCTGCTGCTCTCCACCCGATAACTGTGCGGGGTAGTGATGGATGCGCTCCGACAATCCCACTTTTTCAAGCAATATCACAGCTCTTTCCCGGATATTTTTTTCGCCTCTCAATTCCAAAGGAACCATCACGTTTTCCAACGCCGTTAAAGTAGGCATTAACTGGAAATTCTGGAAAATAAAACCAAGGTAACGGTTACGGATACGGGCTCTTTCATCTTCTCCCAAATGATCGAGCACAATGCCATTGATCATTACGGAACCGCTGCTTGCATGGTCGAGCCCGGCACACAAGCCCAGCAGGGTGGTTTTGCCGCTGCCGGAAGGGCCCACAATGGATACGATAGAACCTTCTTCTACCGAAAAGGAAATATTGTGTAAAACGGTCAGTTGCCTGCTACCGGTTTTATACCACTTTGTAATATTACTGACCCGGAGTATTGAATTCACTTTATTTGTATTGTGTTTAACAGTTCTTTCCAAATTACATGGTTTGAGAAAGAGTTATTTAAATTACAGTATTTTTAAAATTTAGTTAACAGGTTTTTTATGACGACCAGGCAATCCTTTCAATATAGTTACAGTTTTACCGTACTGCTGATGCTGCTTTGCATCTCCTGCAACAATCAAACCAGTCCACCTGAACCTGTAAATAAGATAGATAGCCCTCAAGCCCGGAAAACAACGCCTGAAGAAAAAAAGAATATCGTATTCTTCGGTAATAGCCTGACTGCCGGCTATGGGCTGGATCTTACAGAAGCGTTCCCTTCCCTCATTCAGCAAAAGCTCGATTCGCTGCATTACCCTTATAAGGCTGTTAACGCGGGACTGAGCGGTGAAACTACAGCCGGTGGTAAAAGCAGGGTAGACTGGATACTACAACAACCTGTTGACATATTTGTACTGGAACTGGGTGGTAATGACGGTTTAAGGGGAATACCGCTGCAGGAAACGTCGCAAAACCTGCAGGCGATCATTGATAAGGTAAAAGCGAAATACCCCGATGCCAGGATCCTGGTCACGGGTATGCGGGTGCCACCCAACCTCGGCAAAAAATACGCCGATGAATTTCAGCAATTGTATAAAACCCTCGCCGAAAAAAATAAAACCGCTTTTTTACCATTCCTGCTGGAAGGTGTGGGCGGCGAAGAAAAGCTGAACCAGGCCGATGGCATCCACCCCACTGCCGAAGGACAAAAGATCGTTGCCAACAATGTGTGGGAAGTATTGAAGGGAATGTTGAGAGAGAGAATTTGAAATTTGAAATTTGAGATTTGATGGCTGTTGCAGGTTGGAGGGGCAGGTTACAGGTTTCGGGTTTGTGGTTTATAGTTTGTGGTTTGTCCCAACTATAAACAAAAAACCATAAACTAATAAACTCATTCCTGAACGCTTTACCATTTTTTCAAAAGGTCTTTATAGCTGATCAGTTCGATATCCAGTTTTTTGATCAATGCTATGATCTCCTTATCTGTCCATATATCTGCCACACCCTGCCGGTCTTCCGCCACATTTTCGTAGCCTATATGATGAATAGCACGCATTTCGGGCGTATCAAAAGCGGGATGATCTACAAACAGGTAAGTATTGCCCGGCTCAAGCGTATGCAACATGGCTATAAAGCTTTGCTTCTTTTCGGCAGGTGTTTTACTGGCGCCCTTGTATGTAGCCTGCTTAACATTTTTCTCCGAAGGGTCAATGTCAATATGATATTCCTTTGCCAGCTTTTTGGTCAACGCTTTTACTTCCTCACTCAAAGCGGTGCATCCCATATGTGCAGATACATGACTCACGCGCGGGATCTTCTTTAAAGCCAGCTCTATCTGTGCCCTGAATTCGCGCTCCACATCTTCAATAGACCATTGCTTTTCGAGCAGGGCCTGGCCCGGGTAATTTTTATTGGGCCATATCATGGGATGAAAATAACCGTCTTCGTTCGTAAGCGTAGGGCAAACAGACACCGGTCTCCATTTTACATTGTCCCATTCGCTGGTGAGCGCCAGGTGAATGCCTACATCTACAGAAGGATGACCGGCAAGCATCTTAACCGCTTCAGGAAACCAGGGAGCAGGAACAATTACCTCAATGGATCTTTCTATACCGTCTTTATATGTTTGGATCAGCGCTTCATTACCGCTATGGGAAAAACCCATATCATCTCCCCGCACGATCAGTCTGGCCTTTTTTTGGGCACAGGAAGACAAAGTACCGGTCAAAAAAAAGCATATTACAAACAGGTATTTCATATTGTTGCTATTTAATGAAAAAGATACCCGGATACAGACAATTTTCACTGCCCTACCCGCACTCTTTTATTGTATACCAGCTTACCGTCTGCAAAAACTTTCAGGTAATAACGCTGTGCCGGCCGGTAAGACAGGTCATAGGTAAATATACCTTCCTTCAGCGATTCATACACGTGTTCCTCAATCGTTTCGCCGCCGGGATCGGTTACCAGCTTCACCACTACCTTTTGCGGAATATTGCCAAAGTAATCCAGAGTTGTTTTACCGCTTGTTCGTGTAGGAAATACGCCAACAGCCGGCTCGGTTACCGGCAATGCTATCGTAGTTGTATCATCCGTTACTTCAAAACCATAATAAATACTGCTCCCAAAGTCCGAATCAAAGCTTTTGAGCATCCTTCCTTTCGTGTCCAGCAGGCGTACAAAACCCCTGCCGCCACGGTTATTGAACCAGAATTCCAGCCCGTTGTCGCCGGTATCTTTGAGTATAAATTCATAGCTGCCGGGGCTGAGCTTTAATGTATCGCGGTAGTTGGTTTCGTTGCTTAACGAACCGGGTTTTCTTTCATATACAATTTCGCCCTTACTGTTTTTTACTTCATAACTGTTTTCAGCAGCCTGCCTGTTAGTGAGCAGATTTATTACCATTTCCCTTCCATGCACAGGTACCTTAGTAAAACCCGTACTCATCCGGTTGTCGCCCGCAAACTGATCCTTTTTTCCATTGGGTGAAAGAACGCTCACATCAAAAATATTTTCACCTGGTCTGCCGTCAATTACACCAGGCAACCGCACCGTATCCTGCCTGCTGAATGCAAGGTCGCCTTTCCAGGTATACCGTCTTTTTTGAAAGCCCCGGGTTCCATACTCAATAATACATTGATTCAGCGTTGCGACGCCCAGGTTTTTCAGGATGATGAACGCTCCTGTAGAAGAAGGATTGCTGCGCAGGTGTATTTGTTTATCGGTGGGCACTATCACATCTTCCATCGCCACATCGTATTTCGCTTCCGGTTTTTTGTACTGTACCAGGTAAGCTGCTATTACTTCATTGGCACTGGGTTTGCTGCTAACGTAGGGCTGCATATTGATATCTACCGTATGTTCCTTACCGTTAGTAAGCGGCAGGTCAAATACATCCGGGTGCTGCAGGTAGCCGGGGCACCAGTAAGCGCGGTCTATTATCCATGTGCCGGCCTGCGGATACAGCGGGTTGTCTCCACAAGCTCTCCAGATATTTCTCTTGTCAATCATTTTACCGTCGAACCAGATCTCGCGGTAGCGGCTGCAAAACTCCCCGCAACCGTTCTCGTCCATACCATGACCGGTTTGGTATACCAAGAGCTTCGCCTGTACCGCTTCTTTACCTGTTACGAAAGAAACCGGTTTCAACTGCTGTTCAATATCCAGCGTGCTGTCGCCGTATTTAAAATTACCATCGTACAGCTTACTGATACTTACCGGCTCCATTACGGGCGTGCCTTTGATCATTTCAAAATCCACGGTTATCTTCCAGCCACGGTCATCGGCGGGCTCATAGCCTGTATGCTGGTATTCAATTTCAACGCTGTCGCGCAGCAGCAGGCTAAAATCCGTGATCTCTGTATTCCACTCAAAGCTCCAGTCTTTGGCAAATGCTCCCCCATAGGGAGTCAGCATACGCCCGATAGGATAATCAAGCGACGGGCTATTCACGCCTCCTTTTCTCCTGATATAGATGTGATCCAGGTAATCCCAGTCGGCGCAGCGCAAAGAATCAGGACAGCCGAACGTTACTTTGAGATTGATGCGGCGGATCTTCGTTTGTTCCGAAGGAAAAACAGCCCAGTTCCGGTAGGCTTTTACACCTGTAGACGGATCGGTAACTACTACCGCTTTATTATGAGATACTACATGAATGGTATCCGGCACTCCTGCCCATGTAGCAGTTTGAAACACACAAACAAATGATAGTAAAGAGAATATTTTTTTCATGAAAACGCGAGATTTGAAATTTGATATTTGATGACTGTTGCAGGTTACAGGTTTCAGATTACAGGTTTATAGTTTGGAGTTTCAGGTTTGTGGTAACCATAAACAAAAAACCATAAACAATAAATTGCTGACGGCTGATAGCGCACTGCCCATAGCCCATAGCTGACAGCTAATAGCTATACCCCCCCATCCATCAATCCCGTACACGGAATGGTTCTTTTTTCCTGGTTGCTTTGTATGGCGAGCTCCATAATGCGGATGGTATTATAGCCATGCTCCGGCTTTTCGCGTAGCGGCGCGCCATGAACAATGGTTTGATACAGCTCAAGATAGTAATCCGCGTAGCTTCCCCTAAGGGAAGGATATTTCTTTTTAACTGTTTCGCCGTTGATAACAGTATGCAGCAAGCCGAATGTATCTTCTTTTTCCTGCCCCCAATCATCGTCTACAGGTAACTCACCTGCTCGTAAACGCGCTTCCTGCGGATCTTCGCCGTACTTTATGAACGAACCCAGCGTACCCTGTATCATGTACCGGGGACCAGGCTCACGTACCAGCATACCCGCATGCAGGATAACCTTGTTAAAACCGTAATCGAGCCAGATGTTGAAATAGTCATCTACCCGCGCGTGGGGGCGCTGTAAACGGATATCGGCAGTAATATTTTGAGGCATCCCAAAGAAATACAAAACCTGGTCAATAATATGCGCGCCCAGATCGTATAGTATACCACTTCCCGGCAATGGAGCTTCTCTCCATGCAGCAGGCCGCTCTTCCGCCCTGTACCTGTCATAATGCGCTTCAAACTCATGCACTTCACCCAGCAGTTTATTGTCAAGAATTTCTTTGATGGTACTGAAGTCGCTTACATAGCGCCTGTTTTGATATACGCTTAATATTTTCCCGGAAGCTTTGGCTATTTCTACCAGTTGCCGTCCTTCCTCTGCCGTATTGGTAAAAGGTTTTTCCAGCACCACATGTTTACCGGCTTCCAGCGCCATTTTGCTATAGGGAAAATGCGTATCGTTGGGCGTTGTTATAACTACCAGGTCTATCTCCGGGTCCTGCACCAGCTCTTCTATGGTACGAACTATTTTAGCTTGGGGGAACTGCGCTTTAGCTTCATCGCCCTTGCGCTGCAAAATGCTCACCAGCTCATATTGCTCCGGTAATGTTGTTATAAAAGGAAGATGAAATACTTTTGCGGAGATGCCAAAACCCACCACCCCAACCTTGATTTTTTGCTGCGCCATTATAAATGTTTTGGGTGAAGATAAAGGAAAAGTGGGGAGAAAAAGCTTATGAACAGCACATGTTCTGTCGCCCGGAGGCGACAGTAATACCATGCGAGGCGAAGACGCCTCGCACAGCGAAAAGCCGCACAGCAAAAAGACAGCAAAAGCCTGGGGCGCCTCGTACAGCGAAATTAACTTTGAATGAGCTTCCCTGCTTTTTTAACGCAATTCAAAAACCTCAGTATTAAATTTTTGAATCGTACCGCGCACTTTATACCAGGAACTATTATCGTTTAACGGAATATAGCGTCGTTCATCATTCCGATAGTGCCAGTCTTTATCTGTTTGATAATAAATTTGAATTCCTTCGGCCTCAATAATGTTTCTTATTTCATTATCATGATAATTATTTTCATCAAAATCTGTTAATGCTTTTTGAGCCATTGTTGAATATAAATTGTTCAACTGAAATAAGACATCATGAATTTCCTTATCAATGGGTTTTACATTAAGTCCCATTTCTTTGGCTTCTTTAAACAAGATAGGATAGTTGTGAGATGGATAATCGGAATTTAGTTTTTTACTAATAGCCTGGGCCTTTTTCTTATCAGCCATGTGATAAGAGAGTATATCCGTACATAATTTTATTGACAATGAACTGGCCCTGTCCAATGCGCCAAATACCAGAGGGTGGATATAGGAATAAAGGCTCGAATAGGGATTTTCATTTTTTTCCGACTCTTTCCATAACTTCAAAACTCTTGTTAATTCATCCTGACTTACACTAACCAAACTATTGTCCTTATCTACCGGTGACAAATCATGCGTTAGTGAAGTATCTACGGCAGATAAAAAAGCAAGCGGTCCCATATGGATCTCGTCTGCACCCAGCGCCAAAATTGTTGCAGCCGAAGAACATTCTCCTGTTACTAACACTACCAGCTCTTTGGTATGTTCCCGAAGCAGGTTAATAATTCGTAAAGAAGCTTTACCATCACCGCCATCTGATTTTATGAACAGGTAAATTTTATCCTGTACCTCCCAATCTTTTATTATTTCGTATATACCATTTACATCATTCTGGCAAATAGACCCGCGAATTGAAGTCCAATAAGACAATATCTTAATTTTCTTTGTTGCTTGTATTTTCTTAATCAGTCTTTGGGTTTCCGGGAAAAGTACCGGGGGTTTAATAATTTTCTTTTTACTTGTCATAACATGAATTACGAGGTTTCCCTATCGTGATTTTATTGAATCTTTTATATCGCCAATTTAATTTTTAGCAAAACGCTTAATCAGGGAAATAAATTATCAGTAGGAGTATTTTAATATGGAAGATCAACCCCTCTCCTTCACCCATTCCAACGCCTTTTTAAATTGCTGTTCCTGGGTAATATTGGAATTATCAAGCACCAGCGCATCATCTGCCTGGCGCAAGGGGCTTACTTCACGGTGAGAATCTATATAATCCCGCATTTCCAGGTTATTCTTTACTTCTTCAATAGTTATATTGGGGTTTTGCGCATACAGTTCTTTAAACCTGCGCTCAACCCTTACGGCATTATCGGCTGTCATAAATATTTTCAGCTCAGCATGGGGAAAAACAACCGTTCCGATATCTCTTCCATCCATCACGATCCCTTTCTTCTCACCCATTTTTCGTTGCTGCGCCACTGCAAAATCGCGCACCTGTTTAATGGCCGCCACCTCGCTCACTTTTTCTGCTATCAGCAACCCCCTGATGATATACTCTACATTTTCATCATTCAGGTATATTTCTGTTTTCCTGGTAAGCTCATTGGTACGAAATTCGAGCTGGATGTCTTCCAGCGCTTCTTTTACGGCTTTTTCTTTTTTCCAGTCAATCGTATTGCGTAAAAAGTATAGCGTAATGGCACGATACATGGCGCCGCTGTCTATGTAAACATAGTTCAACGCTTCTGCCAGTTGCTTTGCCAGGGTGCTTTTGCCGCAAGACGACCATCCATCTATGGTTATGATAATTTTTTTCATAATCGCTGCTGCAAATTAGTCATAGTATGCGAAAAAAAGAAGAAGCCTCACTCCCGCCTGAATGATCTTCAGATCGGGCAAGGAGTTTTGCATACTTTATCAATTTTCAAATTGCCATATTTTCAAATTAAAAAAAGGTTGCCTTTACAGACAACCTCCATTTTTATTGCAATCAAAATTTATTATACTTCTGATTTTTCCTTTTTACCTTCTTCCTGCAGAGAAAATTTGATCAGCGATTTTTCTTTGTCCAGATCAGCGATCAATACATCTCCCGCCTTTACATGCATATTCAGTATTTCTTCCGCCAAAGGATCTTCCAGGTATTTCTGGATAGCCCTGTGCAGGGGACGTGCGCCAAACTGCTGGTCGTATCCTTTTTCGGCGATGAAGGTCTTCGCTTCTTCTGTAAGCTCCAGTGAAAAACCAAGATTACTGAGTCTTTTCATTACCCCCTTCATCAGGATATCTATGATCCTGAAGATATGCTCCTGGGTAAGCGTATTAAAGATCATTACATCATCTATCCTGTTCAAAAACTCCGGGCTGAATGTACGCTTCAGCGCTTTTTCAATCACCGCTTTATTATTTTCTTCCGAACTCTGCTGGCGGGCGGCGGTTGCAAAACCCACCCCTTCACCAAAGTCCTTCAATTGGCGTACGCCAATATTCGAAGTCATAATGATCAGCGTATTCTTGAAATCAACTTTACGACCCAGCCCATCCGTTAACTGACCATCATCCAGCACCTGCAGCAGGATATTATAAATATCAGGATGCGCTTTTTCAATTTCATCGAGCAATACTACCGAATAAGGCTTGCGTCGTACTCTTTCTGTCAACTGCCCGCCTTCTTCGTACCCAACATATCCCGGAGGCGCTCCTATCAGCCTGCTTACGGTAAACTTTTCCATGTACTCACTCATATCAATGCGTATCAGCGCATCTTCCGAGTCGAACATATATCTTGCCAAAGCCCTCGCCAATTCGGTTTTACCAACACCGGTGGGACCAAGGAATATGAATGTACCGATGGGTTTCTTGGGATCCTTTAAGCCTACGCGGTTACGCTGAATGGCTTTTACCACTTTCAGGATCGCTTCATCCTGGCCAATTACTGCGCCGTTCAGGTCTTCCGCCATCCTGCGCAGCTTTTCGGTTTCGGCCTGTACCATTCTCTTAACCGGTATACCGGTCATCATGCTCACCACCTCTGCAATCGCCTCTTCGTCTATAGGATAACGTTTATGCTTGCTCTCTTCCTCCCATTGTGCTTTCGCCTTTTCCAGGTCTTCCTGCAATCTTTTTTCATTATCCCGCAACGAAGCCGCTTCTTCAAAACGCTGGCTTTTTACCACCTTGTTCTTTTCGTGCTTGATATCTTCAATTTTCTTCTCCAGCTCTACAATTTCGTTGGGCACATTGATGTTTTTCAGGTGCACCCGCGCGCCCACTTCGTCCATCACATCTATCGCCTTATCAGGCAGCAACCTGTCGGTTACATAACGGTCGCTCAGCTTTACACAGGCGTCTATCGCATCCTGCGAATAGGTTACGTTGTGGTACTCTTCATATTTAGGTTTGATATTTTGCAATATCTGGATGGTTTCGTCCACACTTGGCGGATCTACCAGCACTTTCTGGAACCTCCTGTCTAATGCACCGTCTTTTTCAATATACATGCGATATTCATCAAGGGTGGAAGCGCCGATGCACTGGAGCTCTCCTCTTGCCAAAGCCGGCTTAAATATATTGGACGCATCGAGCGACCCGCTGGCTCCGCCTGCTCCTACTATAGTATGGATCTCATCAATAAAAAGAATAACATCCCTGTTCTTTTCCAGCTCATTCATAATGGCTTTCATCCTTTCCTCAAACTGCCCGCGGTATTTTGTACCTGCTACCAGGGCTGCAAGGTCTAAAGACACTACTCTTTTATCGAACAAAACCCTTGAAACCTTTCTTTGAACGATACGTAAGGCCAACCCTTCCACTATAGCGGTTTTACCAACACCCGGCTCACCGATCAGGATAGGATTGTTCTTTTTACGCCTTGATAATATCTGTGATACCCTTTCAATTTCTTCTTCGCGGCCAACGATCGGGTCTAAAGTACCCATTTCGGCAAGCCTTGTTATATCCCTGCCAAAATTATCAAGTACCGGTGTTTTGCTTTTGGCGTTGGCGGTTTGCGATTTCGATTTTTGCTGATAACTTTTCTTTTCATCATCAAAGTCGTCATCAGCATCGTCGGTGTACTCGCTGCGAACATCATTACTTTTTACCATACCTAACTCATTTCTGAAAAGATCATAATCTACATCAAACTGATTGAGGATTTGAGTAGCGATATTTTCTTTGTTTTTCAAAATAGAGAGCATCAGGTGCTCAGTTTCCACGGTAGGGCTTTTTAAAGCTTTCGCCTCCAGCACCGTAACGCGTATCACCTTTTCGGCCTGTTTGGTTAAAGGCAGGCTGTTTATATTGGCAATGTTCTTTCCTGTTTTATCCTTCACTGCTAACTCTACTTCCTTGCGCAATTCATAGAGGTCAACATTCAGATTTTTCAATATTTTAACTGCCATATTTTCTCCTTCCCTTATCAATCCTAATAACAGGTGCTCTGTTCCAATGAAATCATTTCCCAACCTCAGTGCTTCTTCCCTGCTGAACGAAATAATTTCCTTTACCTGGGTAGAAAAATTATTATCCATTTAGTTGAATTTTAAATGTGATCTATACAATAATAACGAATAATTTTGACTTATGATCAATAGAACATTGCAGCAGTGCGAATTATTGTGTTCAGAGAGGTATCATTCAATTTATATTCCTAATGCCTGGAACAAAAGGAATAACAAAAACACACTTTACTTATTCAGGCAAGTTTTGAACAGAGGTAAATTTTATACTTGCAATACAACTAATCAAAAGAACTGTTTATGAACTTCAAAATAGATACCAAGGAAAAATTTCATGTCATAACGATAAACGAGTCAACTTTATCTGCAAATATGACAGAAGATTTACGAAAACTGCTGACTGAAGTTACACAAAATCATGTTAAACATATCATTTTGAATTTCATGCAGGTTCAGCAGCTTGATATGGAAGTAGCGGAATACCTGTCCACTGCCCGGCAGGAAGCGCTTGAAGATAACCGGTCGTTCGTAGTGTGTGAGCTTCAGCCGGCGGTAAAAAAACTATTGATGCAGGAGGATCTCCTTGATATTTTAAACGTTACCCCTACCGAAAGCGAAGCCTGGGATATTGTGCAGATGGAAGAAATTGAAAGAGAATTGCTGGGTGGAGGGGAATAGCCCGAAATAAAGAACTAAAACAACCCAGGCAAAAGACAATGTGATATTAATTAATGAAAGTGTATAGTTTTCTTAACCTGAATATAAATTGAATAAATATTCAAGATATTATTAATATAATATACCTGCAGCATTTACCTATGTATCAACGTTTTTCAGGTTGCTTTTTCATAGCCGCGTCTACAGAAACAGGTCCGCTGCCGGCTATAAGGAAATAGATCAGTAATCCCAGTACTAAAACAGACATCCACAGGTCGGCATGAGGGGCTAAAATTCCCTGGCTGAAGTTCACAAAAAGAATAGCGCCAAGTAAAACAGGTATTTGCACCAGGGCGGCCAGCCTCGTAAGCAGCCCAACTGCTATCAGTATACCGCCCACCAGGTGGGCAAAAACTATATAATGCGCCAGTATACCAAGCGATATGGATCCCAGGAACTCACTTCTTTCCATTATAACGATCAGCTTATCCATGTTATTAATGAATTCCACTCCTTTTAAAAAAAGAAAAATACCCAGTAGCATGCGGATGAAATCGAGCCATTTGGGATGATGGGCATCGCCCCATCTTTCAATATTCTGCAGAAGGTTCATAAAGCAGGTTTTTGAGTGAAGTAATAATGAAGCATTCTAATATACTCAAAAAACAGGACATCTGCAAGTGTCTTCTTCCGGCTAATCTACCGTAGACGGCAGCCGCTGAATATCATCTTCCATATCATCGAGATCAATCATCAATGTAAACTGAAAAAAATGTTTACCGGATCCTGTGTTATCCTTTTTATAATCGTATTGATAAACATACCCCGGCTGCACGATCAAAAGTTCACTGATCTCATACCCCAGTCCCATAAAAAAACGATTGCGCTCAAAGTAAGGCGCATTATTGGTAAGAAATACCTCGTTGAACGTGGTAACAAAAAAAGCACCGGGTTCTATTTTACTTTTATTAAGCGGTAACGCAGTGCTAAGCCTGTACCGGAACCGGTTACGATACCCGGTTTTAAACCATCTTTGCTCAGCGCGGTAGCGATGCTCAAATTTTATCCGCTCCAGGTAATGATTCATGGTAAGTTGTTCCCACAACCTGGTTTCATTGGCTGTAATGGGTTTTTGAAAGTTTCCCTCCTGCTCCGCATCATAGGTAATGTATTTACCCGTACCTGCCAATACCGAAAAATTTTTACTGATGTTGTATGAAACGCCTCCTTTTACTTCGTAATAAAAATGGTCGTTGTAAAAAGACTGGGAGCGAAGCTGCAGTTCGTTGAAAACGCTCCAGTTTTTAGTAAGACTAAGCCTGGTGTTGATCACATTCCACGATCCCAGGTTTTTGGTTTGGGCCAAAACAGAAAATGTAAAAATAATTGCCGTTGCCAGCAGCAGGGAGCGCTTTAGTATCATCGGTTTTAAATCAGCTTTTTAAAAAGCGTGCAAATATATTACTTGCAGGAACCTTGTATGAAAAAACATACTAAAAATCGTTACAGAATCATTAAAACCGGTCAACCTTCTTTTGCCAGCTTACTATTCCGGAACCCATATAAAAAATAAATGGCCAGTCCCAAAAGCATCCACACAAAAAACCAGAACCAGCTATTAGCCGGAATTTCAATCATCAGGTACAGGCAGAACAATACGCCCAGGATAGGAATAAGCGAGTATTTGCGGATAAGGGTAAGCACAGCAAACAGGGTGGCGATCACTATAAAAACCAGGAACAGTATTTCCTGGTAGTTTTCACTGCCAAAATTTTTCACCGCGTCTGCCACCCGTTGCCTAAACGCATATATGAACAACGCCAGCAACAGGGGCACAATAAATCTTCCGTTTATATATGGTAAACGGAAGCCGCCATCGCTTTTAGGCCGGGGAGGCAGCAGCAACACTCCGCCCGATACCAGTATAAATGCGAACAGGGTACCGATGCTGGTTAAGTCGGTTACAAAATCCGAATCAATGAACAGCGAAGGTATACCAACAATAATGCCGGTAACAATGGTAGCAAAAGAAGGGGTTTTATACCTGGGATGAATAGCCTGGAATTTTTTTGGCAGTAACCCGTCGCGGCTCATGCTCATCCATATACGGGGCTGCCCTAACTGGAAAACAAGCAATACGCTGGTAGTTGCTACCACGGCACTGATAGAAATGATCTTTTCGATCCAGGGAGCTCTTTTTTCAAACACAAAGGCCAGTGGGTCATTTACGCCCTTAAATGCGGAATAATTTTCAATGCCCGTTAATATCAGCGCAATTAAAATATACAACACTGTACAAATGACCAGGGAATAGATCATGCCCCTGGGCATATCGCGCTGGGGGTTCCTGCATTCCTCGGCAGTGGTGGAAATAGCATCAAAACCTATATAGGCATAAAACACAGCCGATACCCCTTTCAGCACCCCTTCAAACCGGTTCGGCAAAAAGGGCGTCCAGTTGTTCACATCCACGAAAAAAGCGCCTGCAACTATTACAAAAAGAATGACTGCAATTTTAAAGATCACCATAAAATTAGCCATACGCTTGCTTTCCTTCATGCCAATAAAAGCAAGCCAGGTAACCAACCCTACAATGATAAATGCGGGGAGATTGAGAAAAAGTTTGCTTCCTCCTATCGCGGGTGCTTCGTTCCAGGCATTGACCGCGAACCGGTATTTGCTTATTTCATCCGCGTTCAAACCGCCGGCAGCAAGCGCCGTCGTTGCCTCGGTATAAGCCGCTTTGGCTGTAACAGGGTCTACCAGCAGCCAGTCGGGCAAATGAATATGAAACAGGTGCACCAGCAGGTTGTTAAAATACCCGCTCCATGAAATAGCTACCACTACATTGCCTATAGCGTATTCGAGTATCAGGGCCCAGCCGATGATCCACGCTACGAGCTCACCAAAGGTTACATACGAGTAGGTATAAGCGCTGCCCGCTACTGGCACCCTGCTCGCAAATTCAGCGTAGCACAATGCCGAAAAGCCGCAGGTAACCGCGGTAATAATAAAAAGGAGCGAGATACCCGGTCCCCCGTCGTAAGCCGCCTTTCCTATGGTGGAAAAAATACCTGCACCCACCACAGCCGCTATTCCCAGGAAAGTGAGATCGCGTACGCCTAATACTTTGCTTAATCCATGCGGATGCCCATCGCCTCCTGGTGATGTTGCAGCATCCTTAACGATCTTGTCTATTGATTTTTTCCTGAAAAGCGGGTGCCCCATCCGGAGTATGTTTTGGTGAATTCGATTGACCAAAATAGATCAAAACAATCAACCGGACAAGAAAGTTTATATCAGTTGCAGCTTAGCTACTTTAGGATCAACAAGCACCTGGTCATGCTCAAAATCGAGCTTGATACGCCATTTTTGCAAAGTAGCCGCCCCGATGATAGCATCTTCGCTTAATCCGGGCACTACAAGAAATTCGTCGGAAAGCAACACATCGTTAATATAAAAGTCGAGCGTTACACGTTCCTTTATTTCTATATAATGTCCTTCGCTGGCTGTAGCAAGCTTTCTTATATTTCCCAGGCTAACCGGGTCTTCAAGGTCCTCCAGGTTAGCAGCGCTTATACACGACAGGTTAGCCCCGCTGTCGAACAGCGTGTATAATATTTTTTCTCCCTTTGAACCAACAAATTGCAATGGTAGTTTTAAAATTGACATAGGTTGTTTTGAATAAAGATAAGGAATCTGTATTAACGGGTATTTTATGCAATCGTTTGATGATACCCGCTTGCATATATATACGTAGCTTTAACGCGAAATAACGAGTAATGAAATATACATTGATATTTTTCTTTATCGCAGGCTTTTACACGGCTATTGCGCAGGATATGAGCTACAGCGTACCAGGCAAAAATTACTTTGCGGAAGCTCCGGACATTCAACCGGCTGACCCGGTGGCATGGGAAAAGCTGGCACAGCCTGTAACAGTAAGCTTTGCAAACAGCAATGCACGGTATCCTAAACAGCAGGTGCCGCGCATCCAGGTACAGCAACAATGGGCCGCCAGCGGATGGAAGGGCGAAAAGATACATACACAATTGCTGGTATGGACCAATCAAACCATCCCGGCTGTAAGCTATACCATTACCGAACCCTCCAATGCAAAAGGAGAGATCATTCCCCAATCGGCTATCAGCGCCGGTTTTGTACGATACGTGATAACAGATGAATTTGCCGGCGGATGCGGATACCGGAAACCTGCCGATTTCGACTCATCCCTGTCGCCCGATGCGATTGACATCATTCCTAATATACCGGTTGAAAAAAATTCAGTGCAGCCGCTGTGGCTGAGCATCCAAATTCCACCCGCTATATCGGCCGGTGTTTATAACGGCAGCATTACCATCAACGCCGACCGGCCGTACCAGCTTCCTTTCAGCATACGGGTCATCAATCATGTGCTGCCTCCACCTTCTGCCTGGAGCTTTGACCTTGACCTGTGGCAGCATCCTGCCGCTATTGCAAGAGTGCATGGAGTTCCGCTTTGGAGCGATGAACATTTCAGGCTGATGAAGCCTTACTACAGCATGCTGGCAAATGCAGGACAAAAAAATATTACCGCCAGCATTATGGAGGAACCCTGGGGGCACCAGACCTATGATGATTTTCCTTCGCTCATAAAATGGACAAAAAAGAAAAACGGTACCTGGGTATATGATTACAGTTTATTTGATAAATACATTTCGTTTGTGATGAGCTGCGGTATTACAAAGCGCATCAACTGTTATTCAATGGTACCCTGGGCGCTATCGTTCCGTTACTACGACGAAGCCGCTCAAAAAGATACGGCTCTTAAAGCGGCGGTAGGCTCACCGCAATACAATGCGCACTGGACCAGCATGCTGAAAGATTTTACCAAACACCTTAAACAAAAAGGATGGTTTGGTATTACTACTATTGCCATGGATGAACGCCCGATGAAGGACATGCAGGTAGTAATAAAAATGCTGAAGCAGGTTGATCCCCAATGGAAGATAGCGCTTGCAGGTAATTACCACCCCGAAATAGAAAAAGACATATTTGATTATTGCCTGGCTTCGAGTCTTGAATTTGGGGACGACATTTTACAGCAAAGAATTGCCGCAGGAAAACCAAGTACCTATTATACCTGCTGCACCGAAAATTATCCCAACGGGTTTACTTTTTCACCTCCCGCCGAACATGTTTGGATAGGCTGGTATGCGGCGGCCAAAGGTTTTACAGGCTATCTCCGCTGGGCGTACAATAGCTGGGTAGCCGATCCCCTGCGCGATTCAAGATTCAGCGCCTGGCCTGCAGGCGATACCTACCAGGTATACCCGGGACCCCGCACTTCTATTCGTTTTGAAAAGCTGGTAGAAGGCATACAGGATTTTGAAAAAATCGTTATCCTCAGGAATTTATACAGGAAGGCCAATGATCCCCAGGCTTTAAGCAGGCTGGAATCGGTTCTTAAACAATTTGATATCAAACAACTGAATACTGTTTCTGCAGAAGAGATGCTCGTGCATGTAAAGGATATCCTGAATGAAACGCTATAGGATTGCTGATTTGTTGATTGCTGATTTGATATTTCAGATTAACCACAAACAAAAAACTATAAACTATAAACAAATCAAAAGCCGATAGCCCATAGCTGACACCTAAAACACAACTTCATTGCTCAAACAAAACAAACCCTGATGCGACATTTATTGATCGTTGGCTTTTTTCTTTTATCTGTGTTTACCTCTGCCCAAACAGGTCTGCAGGAACTTCCGGTATGGAACAATGCGTTTGAAAAACAGCCCGGGCAGGACTGGCTGGTACACCCTGTTACAACAAAAGCAGGAATATGGAAAAGCAACCAGGGGAAAGATATTGTTCTATATAACGGCCTTGTTAAAAGAGTATTCAGGATCACTCCGAATGTTAGCTGTTATGATTTCAAAAACCTGGGCAATGGTCAGCAACTGATACGCGCCGTAAAGGCAGAAGCAAGGCTAACCATTGATGGTAAGGATTATAATGTAGGCGGTCTTTACGGGCAAACCGAGAACGCATACCTGTTGCCTGAATGGCTGGACCGTTTCCAAAAGAACGACAATGACTTTTACCTGACCGGCATCAGTACCGGGGAGTTGCACTCCTTTGTAAAATGGGAGCCCCGCTCATGGTGGGCTTCTGCCAAAAAAGCCGCCCCGGGTAAACAAATATCGTTCACCTACAAAAACAATGCGCCGGCGCTTGCGGGGTTAGCAGTGCAGGTTAACTACGGCATATACGACGGCTTGCCATTGGTTGTAAAATGGATCAGCATCGAAAACAAGGGACAAGCTTCGGTTACACTTAACCGTGTGGTAAATGAAATACTTGCGTTGGTAGAAGAAGAAAGCGCTGTGGTAGGGTCGCCGGAAGAAATGAAAAAGCAGCATGGCCTGTATATTGAAACCAATTACGCATTTAACAATGCCATGCGATATGATATCAGCGACCAGACGACGCACTGGAAAACAGACAGCATATATACATCGCAGGTAAACTATAATTACCAAACACCCTGCCTGCTGGAGATATACCCCGAAAAAGCTCCCGGCATAGAACTCAAGCCCGGCGAACTGTTCCATTCCGTTAGAACCAATGAATTACTCATGGACAGCTACGACCGGGAAAGACGGGGATTGGCGATCAGGAAAATGTACCGCGCCATAGCGCCCTGGACGACCAGCAACCCCATCTTTATGCACCTGGTAAGTAAAAACGATGAGCAGGTATATACCGCTATAGATCAATGTGCGACTACGGGTTACGAAGCTTTGATACTCAGTTTTGGCAGCCATTTGAACATGGAAGATTCATCTTCACCCAATATTGAAAAGTGGAAAAAAATAGCCGGCTACGCTCATGCAAAAAATATAAAGATCGGCGGCTACTCCTTATTCAGCAGCAGGCGGATAAACGATGAAACGGATGTGGTAGACCCTGCAACAGGCAAACCAGGCGGCGCGTTTTTTGGTAATGCACCCTGCTTTGGCAGCCAATGGGGACTTGCCTATCGCGATAAAATCAAGCTGTTTTTCACCCAAACAGGATTTGACATCTGGGAAAACGATGGTCCATATCCCGGTGATGTTTGCGCGTCAACAACCCACCCCGGGCATACCGGCTTAGACGACAGTCAATGGCGGCAGATGGAGATACAGAAAGAACTGTATCGCTGGCTGAATGAAAAAGGTGTTTATATCAACGCCCCCGACTGGTATTTTTTAGATGGTACTCATAAGATTGCCATTGGCTACCGAGAAGTGAACTTTTCATTGCCAAGAGAAAATCAGAAAATACTGAACCGCCAGAACATATACGACGGACTTTGGGAAAAAACGCCCTCCATGAGTTGGGGATTTGTGCCGCTTACACGCTACCAGGGTGGCGGCCCGGAGGCTGTTTTAGAACCGCTGAGCGAACACCTGAAAGATTATGAACAACTGATGATGCAATATTACGGAGCAGGCGTGCAGGCATGTTACAGGGGCCCGCGCTTATACGATACCGAAACAACCCGGCAGGTGGTAAGCAATGTGGTAAGCTGGTATAAAAAATACCGCGATATACTTAACTCAGATATTATACATCTGCGCAGACCGGATGGCAGGGACTGGGACGGCATCCTGCACGTAAACCCATTATTAAAAACAAAAGGGTTGCTGATGCTGTACAATCCTACCAAAGAAAAAATAAGCCGCTCCGTTCAAATACCATTGTATTACGCAGGCTTAAGCCGGTCTGCAACGATCGCGGAAAAAGAAAAGAGCAAACAGGCGCTCAGTTTGAACAGGGAATATGAAATAACGTTAACTTTCACGCTGGAACCCGGAAGCTATACATGGTACACAATTGAATAGTATGCGCATCATCCATCTTGTCTCAACCATTGCTTTTACATTGGCTGGCTATAACGCCATAGCTCAATCTGCCGTTAAATATTACGATGAGCCCTATCGCCCGCAATTTCATTTTACGGCGGAGAAAAACTGGTTGAACGACCCCAACGGGCTGGTATACTACAAAGGTACTTATCACCTGTTCTACCAGCACAATCCCTACAGCAGGAACTGGGGCAATATGCACTGGGGGCACGCGGTAAGCACAGACCTGCTCAGTTGGCAACACAAGCCATTGGCAGTATTTCCGCTGGAGGGTACGCCGGATAATTATAAGTGTGCGGCCTTTTCGGGCAGCGCGCTGGTAGACTGGAACAATACTTCGGGATTACAGAAAGGAAAAGAAAAAACGCTGATCGCCATTTATACAGCTTTTGGCTGCGGGCAACGCCTGGTATATAGTAATGATAAAGGAGAAACCTGGAAACAGTACGACGACCCGGTTATTCCGGTCATGAACAATGGTACCATGGACGAGCGCGATCCCAAAGTGTTCTGGCATGCTCCTATCAAAAAATGGGTGATGGTTTTATATATAGGCCCTGATAAGAATGAAAAAGAAAGAGGCATCGCGTTTTATACCTCCGACAACCTGCTGAAGTGGGAACAGAAAAGTTTTTTAAAAGGATTGTATGAATGCCCCGACCTGTTTGAATTACCCGTAGAAGGCAGCTCTGAAAAAAAATGGGTATTGCATGGGGCGGACGGCGGTTACCTGCTGGGATCTTTTGACGGTTATACTTTTACGCCGGAATCGGAAAAAATAAAAATGGACCTGGGTAACAACTTCTATGCTGCTCAATCTTACAGCGATATTCCCAAAGAAGACGGCAGGCGTATACAAATCGGCTGGATGAACGGGGGACATTACCCGGACGCGCCTTTTAACCAGCAAATGGCGTTTCCCTGCGTACTTACGCTAAAAAAATTCCCTGAAGGGGTCCGCGTTTGCAGGAACCCGGTAGCGGAAATCAAAACCCTGTATGGAGAAAAATTTTCAACCGGTGCTAAAAAAGTGCCCCCCGGAACCAATATACTTTCGTCCGTTACCGGCGATGCGCTGGATATCCAGGCAACCATCCAACCGGGCAATGCAGAGGAATGCGGCTTTGTAGTACGAAAGGGCAACTACGAAAGCAGTGGTACCCGCATCAGCTATGATGTAAAAAATAAAAAGCTGAACGTTCTAGGCAAATCAATAGACTATACACCCACCGGCAACAAAATTGATCTGCGCATCCTTGTAGACAGGGCATCTGTCGAAGTATTTGCAGACGGTGGAAGGATATCTGTAACCAGTAACTTCATACCGGTATATACTTTTAACGGGTTGGAATTTTACAGTAAAGGAGGAGAAGTAAATGTTGAAAACATAGACGTATTCAGGATAAGATCGGCATGGGAGAAATAGGATCAGGCAAATATAAATACCCTGCCGGTCTTATTCATTTTCTCTTATGCAAGGAGCCGGGAAAGGCTGAAATGTGGCCCGTCTCCCCCGCCATACTTCATAAAATGAAACATCTTTTGTACCTTCGTTGCCTTGAAAAAGTTAATCGGCATATTATTTATTTCCATCTACATGCTGGCGTTTACGGAGTTTCATCAGCTCCTGAAGATACCCTTCATGATGGAGCATTTTAAGAAACACCGGGTAGCCGATCCCGGTATGACCTTCACCTATTTCATTAAAATTCACTATATCGGCCCCATTATCGTTACCGACGATTTTCAGCAGGATCAGCAGCTCCCTTTCAGGGATATGGATTGCCATATGCTGAACACCAGCATCTGTGAGTGTAATTTCATTACAGTGCATATCGCTTCCCCTCCCCCTGCGCCATGCGAGTTTCATTTGTATGATGAGATCAATAAACCTCAATTTTCTTCCTTCGATATTTTTCAGCCTCCCCGTTGTGCCTGATCTTCTATTGACTTGAATTACTTTTTACAGGCACAAAAAAATATGCATGTTAAATTCTATTATTCGCTTTTCCGTAAGGAATAAGCTGATCGTAGGTTTATTTACCCTGGCATTAATTGTATGGGGCATAATAGACCTGAAGCATTTATCTATAGATGCGCTACCCGATATTACAAGCAACCAGGTGCAGATCATCACTACCTCTCCCAGTCTTGCGGCTCCGGAAGTAGAACGTTTGATCACCTTCCCGCTGGAACAGGCAAATGCCAACATTCCCGATGTAAAGGAAATAAGATCCATCTCACGGTTTGGGCTATCCGTAGTTACCATCGTGTTCGACGATAAAACGGATATTTATCTTGCCAGGCAGCAGGTAAGCGAGCGTCTTAATCTTGCCAGGGAACAGATCCCTTCTTCTGCCGGCAACCCTGAGCTGGCGCCGGCTACTACCGGGCTGGGAGAAGTGTATCAATATGTTTTGCGCCCTAAAAAAGGATACGAAAGCAAATACGATCTGACCGAACTCAGGTCTATGCAGGACTGGATCGTAAGACGCCAGTTGTTAGGCACGCCCGGGGTGGCAGATGTAAGCAGCTTTGGAGGATACCTGAAGCAATACGAAGTAGCCGTACAGCCTGACAGGCTGAAGAGCATGAACGTAACCATTACCGACGTATTTACAGCGCTTGAAAAAAACAATGAAAATTCGGGAGGCGCTTATATTGAAAAGGGGCCGTCGGCTTTGTTCATACGTACCGAAGGACTGGCTTCAACTACCGATGAGATCGGGAATATCTTTATACGGCTTACCGACAGGGGCATACCTGTTCACATCAAAGACGTGGCAGACGTTCGTATAGGCAATGCCGTTAGGTATGGCGCCTTGACCTACAAAGATAAAGGCGAAGTATCCGGCGCCGTAGTATTGATGCTGAAAGGCGCCAACGCTTCCGAAGTGGTGCAACATGTAAAAGAAAGGATTGAGCAGATCAGGAAATCCCTGCCCGAAGGAATAATACTGGAAACATTTTACGACCGTACCAAAATGGTGAATAACGCTATGAGCACCGTAAGAACCAACCTGGCGGAAGGTGCCCTGATCGTCATTTTTATACTGGTCATTTTTCTGGGGAATATGAGAGCGGGACTTATTGTGGCTTCCGTGATCCCGCTATCAATGCTCTTCGCTATTATTCTCATGAATATATTTGGCATATCCGGTAATTTAATGAGCCTCGGCGCATTAGATTTCGGGCTGATAGTAGACGGGGCTGTGATTATTGTAGAGGCTGTTTTACACGGGCTTTCGCACGGCAAAAAATTCCTGGGTATATCCCGCATATCGCAGGAGCAGCTAAACAGCGAAGTAGAACAGGCTACGGGAAAAATGATGAACTCCGCCGTATTCGGGCAGATCATTATCCTGATCGTATACCTCCCTATCCTCACACTTACAGGTATAGAAGGTAAAATGTTTCGCCCGATGGCGCAAACAGTATCTTTCGCTCTAATAGGCGCCTTCCTGCTTTCTCTTACCTATGTGCCCATGATGTCGTCGTTACTAATGAGCAGGAAGCTGTCGCACAGCGATACCTGGGCGGATAAGATGATGAAGAAATTACAACGCTGGTATCGCCCGCTGCTTTCAAAAGCCCTTGCATTTCCTAAAATGGTGGTAGGCGTTTCCGTTATATTGCTGGCAATTGCCCTGTTGCTTGTTACGCGGCTGGGCGGTGAATTTATACCGGAGCTGGACGAGGGGGATTTTGCAGTGGATGTACGTTTAATGACGGGAAGTTCCCTTACTGAAACCATCAACACTACACAAAAGGCAGTTGCCATCCTGCAAAACCGTTTCCCGGAAGTAGAAAAAATTGTAACCCGGATCGGCGCAAGCGAAATACCTACCGACCCCATGCCGCTGGAAGTAACGGATGTAATGATCACTTTAAAGCCCAAAAAAGAATGGACTTCTGCCCGCTCATTTGATGAGTTAGCCAATAAGATGAGCGCGGCTATGGAAGAAGTGCCCGGCATCACATATGGATTCCAGTTCCCGGTACAAATGCGCTTTAACGAACTGATCTCCGGCGCGCGACAAGATGTAGTATGCAAGATATTTGGCGAAAATCTTGACAGCCTGGCGGCGCTGGCAAATCGTATCGGGAATATAGCCGGCTCTGTTAACGGCGCTAAAGACCTGTATGTAGAAACGGTAACCGGTCTTCCGCAAATTGTTGTACAGTATAAACGCGATGCCATGGCGCATTACCAGCTTAATATTAGTGATGTAAACAGGATGATACGTGCGGCATTTGCCGGAGAAGTGGCCGGAAAGATATACGAAAACGAGCGCCGCTACGACCTGGCCGTCCGGCTGCAGTCAGACGCAAGAAAGGATATTACGGATGTGCAGCAGTTGCTGATCGCTACTCCGGCAGGTATACAAATTCCGTTGTACCAGGTTGCAAACATTGAAATAAAGGAAGGCCCCAACCAGATACAAAGAGAAGACGCGCAGCGAAGGGTGGTCGTGGGCTTTAACGTACGGGGGCGGGACGTGGAATCGGTGGTAAATGAATTGAGTAAAAAAGTAGAAAGGGAGTTAGTTTTTCCTTCAGGATACTATATAAAATATGGCGGGCAATTTGAAAATCTTACCGAAGCCAAACAGCGTTTATCCATAGCCGTTCCGGTAGCGCTATTTCTTATCCTGGTATTGCTCTACTTTTCCTTTTCTTCCGTTACATACGGGCTGCTGATCTTTTCTGCCATTCCATTATCCGCTATTGGCGGTGTTTCTGCCCTGTGGATACGCGGCATGCCATTCAGCATTTCAGCAGGAGTAGGCTTCATCGCGTTGTTTGGAGTAGCGGTTTTGAATGGCATTGTATTGATCGCCGAATTTAACCGGTTAAAAAAAGAAGGTATGCACAACATTCATGAGATCATTTTTAAAGGTACACAAACAAGGTTGCGCCCCGTATTGATGACAGCCTCGGTGGCCTCGCTTGGCTTTTTACCTATGGCGCTCAGCAACGGTCCCGGAGCTGAAGTGCAAAGACCGCTCGCAACGGTAGTAATAGGGGGATTGATGACAGCCACTTTGCTTACGCTGGTAGTATTGCCGGTACTTTACACATGGTTTGAAAAGAAAAAGAATACAGTTATTACGATGAAAACCATCACCCCCGTAATAATGCTCATGCTGATTTCATCCGCTTCGCAGGCCCAGCAACGATGGTCGCTCAACGACATGCTGAAGCAGGCGGATGTAAATAACCTGAACCTGCAATCCATCAAAAAAGAAGCCCTGTACTGGAAAGAGCTGCAGACCGGTATATTTGATCCCGCCAAAACCCTGCTGGGCGGGGAGTACGGGCATGTAAACAGCGCCCATACGGATACACGATTTTACATTAACCAGTCTTTTAACCTGCCGCATGTATACCGGAAACATCAAATGCTTTACCGGTCGGCAGAAGAAGCTCAACTGCAAATGAGCCATTGGAAACAGGCGGAATTAAACCAGGAAGTGAAATTTGTTTTTTACCGGCTTACCGATTTGCTGGAAAGAAAGAAGCTGCTGCAAAGAATGGATTCCATTTACAGCCGTTTTCAGCAGGCAGCAGCGCTCAGGCTGCAAACGGGTGAAAGCAATATCCTGGAAAAAACTACCGCCGATGCCCAACTGCAGCAACTGCAGGTGCAGCAACAGCAAACGGAAGCGGATATAGCCATTGAACAAAAAAAATTACAATGGCTGCTTAATACCGGTATGCTTCTTTTGCCGGATTACCCATCGTTAAAAATAACAACCGGCATGCTGCCTGATACCGCGGATATAAAATCGCATCCCAGAGTGTTATATAATGTGATGCAGGAAAAAGCCGTTGCCGCACAAACAGCGGTTGAAAAGTCCAAACTATCGCCCGACATAACCGCCGGGTATAGTAATCAATCACTGGTAGGTTACCAGAGTGTTGACGGAGTTACAGAGGAGTATTTCGGACCGGGCAGGAGGTTTCATATAGCCAGCCTGTCGGTGGGTATTCCTATATTTAATGCGGCAACCAAAGCCAGGATAAGAGCAGCGAAAGTGAATGAAGAAATAGCAAAGCTCCATACACAGTCTGCCGAACAGCAACTAAAAAACCAGTTACAGCAATTAACGGATGAATACAGGAAACAACAGGCAGGCATACGCTATTACGAGCAAACAGGCTTGCAGCAAGCTGATCTCATTATAAAATCGGCCACGCTCAGCTTCGAAAAAGGAGAGATCAGTTACCTGGAATGGACAGTGCTGATGAACAATGCCGTTTCCATTCAAATGAATTACCTCGATGCAGTATATGCATACAACCAGGTAATTATTGCTTCAGAATACTTAACCACAAAACAGTAAACAATGCGTTATTTCAATATTATATATATAGCTTTTCTTTTTGCCGGAGCCTGTTCTCCCGGTCAGGAGCACGAAGAACATACAGAAGAACAATCTGTGGATGTAATAACACTAACAGAGGAGCAATTAAAAAATGCGGGCGTTGAAACAGGAGTGATCGAAAAAAGAACCCTGAACAGCGAGCTCAAAGTAAACGGGTTGGTGGATGTGCCACCGCAAAATATAGTGTCCATCAGCTTTCCGCTGGGAGGATATTTGAAACGTACGGGACTGCTGCCGGGCATGCATGTAAACAAGGGAGAAATAATCGCCACCATAGAAGACCCTGCCCTGATACAATTGCAGCAGGATTACCTGGTGGCTAAAGCAAGCCTCGAATACGCGGAAAAGGATTTTGAACGGCAAACAGTGCTTAATCAAAGCAATGTAAGCGCCGATAAAATATTCCAGCAGGCGAAAGCGGCATATACCTCTCAAAAAATACTGGTAAAAGGCTATGAGGAAAAACTGAGGCTGATAGCCATTGACCCCGCAAAGCTGGATGAAACAAATATTTCACGGAGCGTGCCGGTATACTCTCCCATCAATGGATTTGTATCAAAAGTAAATGTGAACATCGGTAAATATGTAAACCCGTCCGATGTTCTGTTCGAGCTGATCAATCCCGATGATATACATGCCGCGTTGACGGTTTTTGAAAAAGACCTGGGAAAGGTAAAGCCTAAACAGCAGGTAATGGTAACTTTTGTGGATGACCCTTCAGCCGAATATGAGTGCGAGGTGCTGCTGGTAACGAAAAATGTGGATGATAACCGGAGCGCGCTGGTTCACTGTCATTTTGAAAAACAACCCAAGCAACTGTTACCGGGCATGTTCCTGAATGCCAGGATCAAAATAAGCAATACCGAGGTGCCCGCCGTTCCTGATGAAGCGGTGGTTCGTTACGGCAAAGACAAGTTCATACTGGAAAATACCAACGCCCATACATTCAGGCTACTGCCTGTTGAAACGGGAGTTACAGAAAAAGGCATGGTTGAGCTGATCAGTACCGGGGAGAACATAACGGGTAAAAAGATCATCATGAAAAATGCCTACCCGGTGCTGGCAAAAATGAAAAATTCATCGGAGGATGATCATCATTGATGGAGATAGCTGGTAGCCGTTAGCGATGAGCTATCGGCTGTGGGCATAGTTTGTTTATAGTTTGTTGTTTATAGTTTAGCTGGCCGGTAACAGAAATAGCGAGTGCAGATGTCTCGTGCCTGCCAATGACGTGTCGCTAACTCATTAATCTTCATCAGGAGGGGAGCGCAGTGAATAACCCTTGCAGCGTCATTTCGAACCCGCCCTCCTGGCATTCTGAACTAAAAGCATATCACGGCGGGTGAGAAATCTGTCGGGCAATGGGACAAATGTTGAGCATCAGTACAGATGCCAGGCAGATTTACCTTCGGTAAGAAAAGTTCTCCTGCGCAAACCATACCTGTGAATAATAATGATATTCTTTGAATGAGAAAGTTTGAAATGCACCCTTCCGGCTTGGTGGTTACACCCGGAGATTTTATATTTGGCAACTGAACAAGAGAGCGATTCAATTACAATCAATGAAGCGTACAAACTGCCAGAAGTTGCTAAATATAGAGACGATCTCTTCTGCATTTAAAAACAACCGGCAGGATATTTCCGAACATATCATTACCTGCTTTTATTCCTGCTACCGGCTACTGTTTGTAAAATGGGCTACAATAACTTACCGGCACTATCCCGTTGACCTTATTGAAGCTTTAGCCAATGATTCTTTTACAGACGGCGTGCTGAAATTAAAAGAATCTGCCGGCCGCGGTGAGCTTTATCAAAGCAATGCCAGCGTAAAAACGGTATTGTTCAAATATTGCAGGTACCAATTGTTAAGTCATTTAAAAGAGGAGGAACGGCTGGCTGAAAAAAACAAAAAGCTGGCGCTGCATTTCCCAAACGAAACCGGGTACCATACCGGTGAAACAGAAACTGAAATGAAAGAAAAAGATTACCAAAACCTTATGCAGGCTTTGGCGAAAATACCTGCCACAGACAGGCAGATCATCCAGTGGAGGCATATTGAAGAAAAATCAAATGATGAGATAGCAGCGCTTTTGGCTATTAAAGTAGATTCTGCTACCAGCCGTATTTACAGGTGCATGGAAAGATTGCGGAATTTGATGGAAGAGATGGAAAAAGGATGAGAAGGTTGCAGGTTACAGGTTTGATGTTTATGGTTTATGGTTTGTAGTTTAATTTATGTGCGTGCCTAAACACCCGATAGCTGATAGCTATTTAGCTGAACACCGACCGTTCTTCAGAGCACAGGAAATACCTCTATAAACAAAAAACTATAAACTATAAACACCTGACCGCTGATTGCTGATAGCTGATAGCTGATAGCTCAAAGCTCCACTATAAACTAAAAACCACAAACTATAAATATTTCCGGTATGAGCATTACAAGCGAACAATACGAAAGGATCATCCGTTTCCTGGATGCGGACATGGAGCCGGATGAAATGAATGCATTTGAAAAAGAGCTGGACTCCCATCCTGAAATGCGTGCGCAGCTTGACTTTGAACAATCGTTGAGAGATAATTTCGCTTTAGGCAACATCACCAGCCTGCCGGGTACCGTGCCTGCAAAAGAGAACCCGGCAGACCATACAATGCCCGGCAGGATAATGAGTATGCGAAAATGGATTGCCGTTGGCGCTGCCGTTATAACAGCTTGTATGCTCTTTACCATATTTTGGCAAAAGCCGCGAAAAGCCCCGGTTGTTTCGGATATGAACGATACTGATACGCCGCAGGCAGCCCTGGTTGTTACAAACAGGCCGGATACAAATACTTTACAACAAAAGAGTGACCAGGTAACAGTAAACAAGCCGGAAACCGAACCGGCAAAAGACAACGGCAGGATGGTTGACCTGGCGCTCCTGTTCAAACAATATTTCAAAAAAGAGGCGCTGCCCGAAAATTATCCCCTTTACCTGGCAGCGGCATTAACAGACTATGAATCCGGTAATTACCAAACCCTGCAACAATTAAGTCTGAACAACCTGCCCCAAACCCGCGGCGCCAATGGAACAGACAGCAAAGAAAACATTTTGCAACTGGGACATTATTATAAAGGGCTGGCCTTTTTACAAACCAGCAATACTAAGGAAGCCATAATAAACCTGGATTGGGTAGTAAACAACCAACCGGGTAAAGCGTTAAAGGTTAAAGCGCAATGGCACCTGGTGTTAGCGTATTTAAAAGAAAATAACAGGGAAAAAGCGGTTGAGCTGTGCAGGAATATTGTTAACAATAAGCAGGATCCCGCATTGGTAAAAAACGCGGAGAAAATACTGGATAGTATAGGTAAGTGATCTTTTGCCGGTGGAGAAGGGTTATCAAGGCTTTCTTGCATTTGATGCTAAGTCGGCATTAATCAGACATTATGAACAAACACTTCATGCGACACATTTTCGTGGACTTAGAATGTTTATTGAAACGAGTGCTGCATTAAGACTTATTTCACAATATTTCAAAAGCTAATAATATGGGACTGATAAAAGAACCCAAAAATGTAGACTTATCAACTAAGTCCGAACCGTGGACAGAGCAGGAACTTGCAGACTTCAGAAAGATAATGCGGGAACAGCACGCCTGACAATAAGTACGGACGACTAACAAGCTATTCATTGGTGTCACTGTACACAAGGTGGTGTATCTTCCCCCGGTAACCTTTATATCATATTTACTCGTTGTATTGTTCAAAAGCGACAGGCTTAAGCTGTATATCCGGTATTAGTCTTTAATGTTGGTGGTGATGGATTGCCCGTCTTTATCCTGTTCAATAGAATTGTAGCAGCATGGCTTTATTGGCAGGATTGCTTAACAAATACCCTGTTTCATTGTCTTCCACCTCAACAGTAAGTTTGACGGGTTTAGTTTTAAAGGCTGCTTTAATGGCTTCTATAACATCGGTAGTAATTTCTTGCGCCGATGCCAGATGATAAGTAGTGTACATACCAGACTAAACTTATTTAACGAACAAATTTAGCAAACTATTGGGATAATCAATCAAGGTTATACTTCTTACTACTTCAGGATCATAGAAAAAAGAAAACAATATTGCTGCTAATAAGGAAAATCCTATATTAGTAAAGGATGCGGAAAAAATACCGGATGCTTTAGAAAAATGGTCTTTCAGTATCAACAGCAGTTTATGAAATTGTTTTTAGTACTTACGGGAATACTTTTCTGCCTGCTGGCTCGTGCCCAGGAACAGGGCGAAATGGACTCCGCAATATATTACATCAACAAAGGCCAATATGCCCTGGCATTGCCTTTCGCAAAAAGAAGCTTCGAAGCGGTAAAAAATACCGGAAACGACAGCGCCTATATATCTGTTACGAACAAATTGTCCGCGATTTATGTTGAGTTGATGAAACTGGACAGCGCCCGGGTTTATTATGGGAAAGCTATTGAGAAGACAAAAAAAATATATGGAGAAAATAGTGCGGAGTATGGATGTCTTATTGTATGTCTTGGAAGAGTGTACACCGATTTAGGGCAATACCGGGATGCTGAGCAATGGTTTCAAGAGGCTGAGCAACATTTTCAAAACATAACAGATATTTTTGGGAAAATAGATAGTTTATATAATCAGGGCGATGGCGGATATTATAAAGCATTTTATACCAGTTACCTGATCAATTATGCCTATTTCCATATGAAAACCGGCAACCTGAAAAAGGCAGATGAATTATCCACGAATGTATGTGAAATAGCGCTCCGGGAACCTGTTGATGGAGGTGCTTACTTATCAGGCCTGTCACATTTAATCATACTCTATAGAAAAATGGGATTTTATGAAAAGCTGAATACAACGATAGTACGGCTTTTCGAAGGCATAAAGGAGACATATTCAGAAAAGCATCCCGCATATACCCAAGGAATAGGTAGCCTGGCGGATATATACCAGCGTAATGGACACCTGGAGAAAGCCGATTCGATGTTCAGGAAGGCATTGGACATCCGGGAACAGGCCATAGGCAAAAACGCTGCTAATAATATCCCGATCTTAAACCGCCTGGGCATCGTAAATATGGAGATGGGAAAATATGAAGTAGCGGAAAGCTACCTGGAAGCAGCAGCGGAAATTATCCGTGAAAATGGCGGGGAAGCATTTACCTATTATGCTTATAGCACTAAAAATTTAGCCAGGTTGTATGCTTTGACCGGCAGAAAAAAGCTGGCAGAGCCTTTATTTCAAAAATGCCTGGCTATTTACAACGGGCTGGGTATGGAACTACATTCCGACCGGCTGAAAGTGCTTCATGATATGGCGGAATTGTTATATGCCGATGATGTTGATAAGGCAGCGATATACTTACAGGAAGCGATGACTGCAGAAAATAAACTACTGCTGGAAAAGCTGGAGTTTTTATCTGAGATGGAATTGCTTGCCTATATAAGAGCGAACAAAGATGTTGCGGAGAGTAGTCCTTACCGTTTTTTACTCCGTCATACAACTCCGGCAATTGCGGGGGCCGCCTACAACAGCAGGCTGCTGGCAGGTAGCATCGGTTTACAAAATACCAGGACACTGTATCAAAATATGACGCAGCCAAGAGATAGTACGCTTAGCACACTTTGGCAAAATTACCTGCAGCAAAAGTCTTTTTATACAAACCTTTTACTTACGCCTGTAACCCAAAGAAATATCAATACGGACTCTGTTGGCGAGGTGCTGAACCGGCAGGAAAAGGAGATATTGCGCCGGTCAGCGGACTACCGGGATATGAAGGAAAACCTGGCTATTACCTGGCAGGATATTCGAAGAAGCCTGAAACCCGGCGAAACAGCTATTGAATTTGTCAGGTTCAACGGTAAATATATTACTACCAGGGCGGAAGCCGACACTGTTTATTACGCAGCTTTACTGCTTCGCCCGCAAGATAGTGCACCTCAGTTTATAGTGTTGTGCGAAAGAAGGCAACTGACGGATGCCATAAAAAAATTTCCTTACAAAGCGGTTCTAAACAGCAGGGGAAGAAAAGCAGCAGCACGGCACCAAAGCGCCACAAATGCCCTGTACCAATTGGTATGGCAGCCATTAGAGTCTTATCTTACCGAAACTAAAACGGTATATTTTTCACCTGCCGGTATGCTGCACCGGGTGGCCTTTGCCGCCATACCTTGCAAAAGCAATGAATTGCTTTGCGACAGGTACGATCTTATACAGCTTGCTTCTACCCGGCAGGTAGCCTTGCAGGAATCTCGGTCGCCCGCCCCTGTTTCGATTGCTATGTTTGGCGGTATCAATTATAGCCGCCAGTCTGCTGATGCGGGTGTTCCGGTGTCTCCCGATCCTTATGCCTGGGTGTACCGCGAAAGCCGTGGCGCTGACCTGGATTCTTTTAGTTTTCTTCCCCATACTTTACAAGAGATCAATACCATAAAAACAAATACAGAGACTTTACAAAAAAGAGCCGTCGCATTTACTGCAGATAATGCCACGGAAGCGGTTTTCAGAAATTTGGGAGGTGATCATTCTCCCGAAGTTATTCATTTTGCCACCCACGGTTTTACACTGCCTGATACGGTACAGGAAAACGATGCCGGTGCAGTTTTTAAAGCGTCAGACAATCCCCTGTTGCGTTGCGGGCTGGTAATGGCGGGCGGTAATAAAGGCTGGAAAGGCGAAGCCGGGTTGAATGAAGACGACGGCATACTGACGGGGTTGGAGATAAGTGCCGTACAATTGCCCAATACACAACTGGCTGTTTTGTCTGCCTGTGAAACCGGGCTGGGAAGAATAGAAGGAAGCGAAGGCGTGTTTGGCCTGCAAAGGGCATTTAAGCTGGCTGGGGTGGATTATGTAATGGCCAGTCTCTGGCAGGTGCCCGATAAAGAAACCTCCGAATTTATGGAAACATTTTATACTTATTGGCTGAACGGTAAAACCATCCGCGAAGCATTTTTACATACGCAACAAATCATGCGCAAACAATACGCGCCGTACTATTGGGCAGGTTTTACGCTGGTGCAATAATTATTCCTTACCGGGAAAATATCTTACATTTAACCTGTTATAAACGCTATACAAAGTAAAACACCCTGCTATGAACAAAAAGGCTATGCGTGACCATGATAATACCACACCCCGCAAAAAAGACGATTCTCTTTTAAAGGCGGCTTTTGAAGAACTCTTTCCCCACCTGCTTCGTTTTTGTTTTACCAATGCTACCAAAGTATTCGATTTCCGTAAAGGCTTTGTGTTTCTTGATAAGGAACTGATCGAATTGTTTCCTGAACTTACAAAACAGGGCGGCAGCAGGTTTGTAGATATGCTGGTAAAAACATTCCTCAAAAACGGCAGAGAAGAGTGGATACTGGTGCATATTGAGATACAGGGTGGCAGCATAAAGTATTTTCCCAAACGCATGTTCCAGTACTGGTACAGGATATACGACCGCTATGCCGTAGATGTAACCGCCCTGGCAATATTCACAGGCAATAAGCGCCAGCAGCACCCCGATACGTTCCATAAAACATTTATGGGAACTGAAATTACCTACCGCTATAATGCCTATCATATATTTGACCACTCTGAAAAGGAACTGCTGGCGATGGATAATCCTTTTGCCTTGATTGTGCTGGCGGCACAAAAAGCGTTGTTACAGGGCAAAGTGCCTGAAAAAGAACTGGCTAACCACCGGCTTACCGTAGCAAGGGCGTTGATACAAAGCAAAAAATTCAGCCATGAGAAGATAGAAAAGCTGTTGTTCTTTTTGAAAAATTTTATCTACATTGGAAATGAAGAAATAAACCGTAAATTTGATACACAGATCAATCAATTAACAGGAGGGACCATCGCCATGGGTATCATAGAAACCATAAAGAAAATAGAGCGGGAGGAAGGTATTGAAATAGGTATTGAGAAGGGCATTGAAAAAGGTAAACTCCAGGTAGTGCAAAACCTCCTCGACGCCGGTAAATTTACCGTTGCAGAAATTGCCGGATTTGCCGGTGTTACCGAAGCCTTTGTAAAAAAGGTGAAAGGAAAAAAGAAGGCATAAGACCTTGTGAACCGTATAAGAAAACGGCTGTTATCATCAGGTAACAGCCGTTTTTTAGTAAATACTCACCCCCTCTCACCATGAGTGACGCCTTCCCTCTGCATGACGCGGTAAGCCCTGAACGGCAAAACCATTCGAGAGACATTTTTACATACACAACAAACCATGCGTAAAAAATACGCGCCGTACTATTGGGCAGATTTTACGCTGATACAATAATTTTTACGGCGTAGCTGCCATGTGCCATTATTTCTCATTCTTTTATTGCAAATGTATAATGTAAGCAGCTTACTGCAACAACAGCCTCCTTATTGCAGCTTTTTAAATGTATACTTTGCTTTAGTGTTGGTCGTAAAACCAAAACACTTTTGCCGTCTCCTGCGAGACCGCCGGGGAATTAAAGGCAGTTTGCGGCGGGAGAAGGGTTCCGAACCTTTGGAAGGTTCGAAACCCTACAGGCAAGCAGTCTCCTCTGTTTGAAAGATGAATATGCACGAGGATTGCTTCTCCCGCCAAATTTTTGCTTTAACTCAGATTTTAATGCAGGCGGGCTCGCAAACGTGCGGGTGGTTGAGTAATTGCATACTTTACTTAAGTACCGGGTTTTAAAACTGAATGCTCCCGATTAATAAAAATGGATTAGCGTTGTATTGCAAGCATGCAGGACTAATATAAAAGCAATAATAAATATACCTATCATAGTGACAGCATTAAAAGTAAAGGGATACTACATTTGCCGCTGATACTGAGCAACATAAGCATATTGATACAGTGCAACAACATGCCTGCTGATCTTTATGCTAATGTTGAAAATGTATATTGAATCATCTTTAAAAAAACATATGAGAAAGATAATCTCCTGCCTGATTTTATTTTCAATGATTGCTACTGCCTGCAAAAAAGATAATGATCCCAAGCCGGGAAACGACCGGAAGGCATTGCTGGTGGGAACATGGAAATTGACCGCCAGGACAATTTCACCGCCTGTTGACTGGGATGGCGACGGCACCCTTGATACCGATATCTTTACTTTATTGGAATCTTGTGAACAAGATAATCTTACAATTTTTATGTCCGATGGTACCGTGAAAGGCGATTATGGTTCCTTGCCATGCGATGATGATTATCCGATCGAACCCGGGCAGTGGACGCTAACGAATGATGGGAAAATACTTATGTTTGAGGGGGATGATTGGGCAGATGACTGGAATGAGGAGGGGTATACAATATCGCAATTGGATGAGCACACTTTAAAGCTTCAGGTATCGTTAGTAGAACGCGTGACTTATACTGTCACATGGACCTTTACACGACAATAGACACCATTTTATTTTCAACCAGCTTTCAACAAAAAAACAACATCGTTATTGCAGGGCAATGATCATGATTCTGAGGGGTTCCGAACCTTTTAAAGGTTCGGAACCCCTGCTTTACTAATAATTTTTTTCAGAAAGAATGATGATAACAGGCAGGTAATGGCTATTAAGCATAAATAGCAATATCGTCGCAATGCTTCAGATCTCGAAATACATATCGCCCGATATTGCTATTATGCATGAGGAACTGTTAGCCGCCTACCTGTCCGAAGATCACCATAAACCGTCTGTTTCCGCTTTTGAGCAGCAAGCCATATTGCAGCATCTGGATAAAGAGATACACCGGGAACATATATATTTCACTATAAGCCTGGCAGAGAACAGGATTGTGCATTGCAATGGTGTTGCCCGTTGGCTGGGATACGCTGATGCGGATTTTTCGCTCAGGGACTACCTGAAGATCATCCACCCTACGCATGCTGCCATGCAGGGTTATTATAGCATGGCTTTACTGGAGCTGCTCATGCATAATGAACTCAGGCTACAGTTTATGCAGCCTGTTTGTGCCAGCATTATCGCGTTAAAACATGCAACAGGCAAATACATTTATTGTAAACGGGAATGTGCGCCCTTCCAGTTAACCGAGGGGAACAGGATGATGGAATACCTCTGTTATTTTCATGTCATAAAAGAATTCAGCAACGAAAGCTATCACACGCGTATATATCCCGGTAACGGACATGATATGCATACAGGTGAAAAACTATTGACGCTTATCCGGAAAAAATTTTCAGAGCATACAAATTTTTCCTTCCAGGAATTAAGAATATTACAAACATATGCCCGGCAAAAAGAAAGTACCAGCGAAACGATAGGAGAAGCTTTTAATATCAAAAAATCAACAGTAGACACATTCAACAAACGGATCTTAAAAAAAGCGGAAGCATTTTCCCGGAAAAGCTTTAGTACGGCAAAGGAAGCGGCATTGTATTTTAAGCATGCAGGACTAATATAAAAACATTTTGGAATGTACCTACCATAGTGACTGACTGAAAAGTAAAGAGATGTTACATTCGTTAAAGAGCAATGTCTGAAAAGAAAGTATTGAGACACAGCTAAATATTCCCTTTGTTCAAAGGCAAAGCAGGAGAATAAAATTACGAAGAACCGATAACTCTTAAACGTTACGATGAAACAACCTTTAACCTTCAATACTGTTGACGTGCCTGTATTCCAGCGATCAGGCAGGTACAAATGGAATGCCCTGCAACGCTTCAGGATGATATTATTCATTACAGGTATCTTCTTTTTGTTTCACATTTTTTGCTCCGCAAAAGATATTACAGGTACATGGAAAGGTAAATCACATCACCCTAACAACGCATTAGAAGTAGTGATGTATATAAGCCCGTTAGGCAACGGCAGGTATTCTGTATTGCTGGAACAATCGGCTAAAGGTGCATGGGTTGTAAGCAGAAATTCAATTTCTCCATTTGCCAAACTTCAAACAGTAAAGAAACAGGCATATGGCTACATGGATGCTACAGGAAGGTTTAAAGTAAAAGAGATCAGCATTATTGAGAATGAAAAGAAACATCCATGGACATTAGACATGTACCACTTTGACTATCTTGAGTCTGAGAACAACTATATACTTAGAAGCCCGGTAATAGTGATCGGCAACTATGAAATGCGAGTGGAACTTAGCCGCTCTTCAGTTGAAGTTCCTGCAGAGTTTCAATCAACTGTTCAACCTGATTTTGTAAAACTGGAAAATCTTAAATATGAGAGCGGTGCTAATAAAAGCAGTGTGCTTAGATATAACGATTCAGGCAGCATTTCCTTCGGATTTTCTCAAAGCACTACAAATGCAACTCAGGTTTCACAAAGAGAACGTATGGGTATACTTACTGCGCACAGTGCAGAGAAGGTTTTTCTGGATAATAGAACGAACAGAAAAACAAATAATCTGCTGATACCTTTAACTGCTTCAAAAATCAGTTATCCTGTTTCAACCGGCTTTTTTGACCTTAACCATATAGATTTAGAGGTGTTGATTTATGAGTTTTATGGCACGCGAAGGGATACTTTTCTTCTTGCTTCTTCAAAAATAAGTATAGCAGCAGAGGGATTTTTTGAGAAAAAAGTAGAAAAATATCCGGTTCCCATTCCAAATGAACGAATGAAGGCAGTTACATTTTTCTATGGGGCTGGTACCGGCACCGCGGAACTCAACAAGTCAAACATTAAACGTCTTGCTAACAGTGGCGATATAAAAGCGAAAGTCTGGAGTTTTTTATTAAAGTGTGATAATGCTTTGTCAGATGAAAAGGAACGAGTGGAAACCCTGAAAAATGAAGCTAGAAAGGGAGATCCTGAAGCTATGTTTTTGCTGTACAGCATTTACCATTATTTCGATAAGTACAGAAAAGAAAGAGACAATAGCCAGTTTTTGCTGGACATAGGAGCAGACAATGGATTTCCACCGGCAGTGTTCGACAAATCCAGGATTTCGTTTTTAAGCCGTGAATATAAAGATGCTTTTGACTATGCTTTGTCGGCTTACAAACTTGGGTTGTCGCAGGCGGCGGTATTAATAGGCGATTTGTATGAAAACGGCATCCATGTTAAGAAGAATATTGATTCTGCCATTGCATGGTATAATCGTGGTATAAGCAAGGGGGATGACCGGGCAATGATGGCAATGGCTTTACTATATAACAATGCTGAAAATATAGAGCCGGATGTAAAGAAATCAGTATCATTTGCGAATCAGGCGGCGACCCGGAAAAATTCAGATGCGATGGTTTTCCTGGGCAAACTATTTTATTTAGGTAATCAGGGAATAAAAAAAAATGAAAAGGTGGCGGTGGACTGGTTTAAAAAGGCGGCCGACTTAAAAAATCCTGACGGTATGTTTCACTTAGGATTGGTATATAGCGAGGGAGGGGAGCTTATAGCCAAAGATGAAAAAAGTGCTTTCTTCTGGTTTAGAAATGCGGCAATAGAAAAACACGGATCGGCCATGAATGTTTTGTCTAAATTTTACGATGAAGGAATTGGCGTTGCTAAGAATGAAATTGCCTCGAGATTTTGGTTTTCTCAGGCTCAGGGCAGCAGCAAGAAAGCCGGAGGGAATAGCGGGAACAATGATGATATGGCAAATTTTTTAAAACATGCTGATTTTAGTCCTAAATATTACAGGGATGTAGAGTCGGGAACAATCTATTCAACCGGCCCGGATTTAATGGGGGGAATGTTACAAGGTCTGATCGGCTCGTACGGCGAAAGCCGCGCTAAGGTGCAGCGGGAGATAAATGGTCTGGAACTGATGTATGAAAAGGATGGCAAAAAGGTTTATGGCGGAACCGTTACAAATAAGTTTCTTTCTACATTGCGTTTGGCAAAGGGGGATAAGATTGCGGTATATTGTACCGGATCAATGAAGCTTGGTTGGGCCCTGAACGGAATAACGCCTGCCGGAACTAACGGATATGATAATTATAGCATTGAACGCAGAATACCGCATGGGGCATTTATGATCAGAATACAAAACACTTCGTGGATGAATGCCGGACGTCCTAAAACATTCGAAATGGATAGCGGCGGCTTACTTGAGATTGCCGTTAATGACGCTGACTACTCTAACAATGTGGGATACTTTGATTTTAAAATAGAGGTACAATAAGGTAATATGAAAAGATTGAAATTGACGCTGATGCTACTGTTGGGTGCAACTTTTTCATTTGGTCAAATAGTCAGGGTTGAAACTTTGTTTAAATCAACTTCATAAGGTAGCTGCATTTTTTTTAATAGTAGCCAGGCCAGGGTGCTACAAAAGATCATCAAAAAAAACATTCAGGAACATCCCTACCATGGGGACAACCTCAAAAATAAACGGATGTTACATTCGCCAAAGACGATGTTTGAAAAGAAAGCATTATGGAATGAACAATAAATGCTCCACAACTGTACACAAACCTCATCTCAACCAATTATTAAACCTCTCAATATTTTGTTTATGAAAAATAAACACTTCGTATTGCTCCTGCTTCCTTTCATTATGATGGATGTAAGCGCACAGAAAACCAAGGAAGAAAAATTCCAGGTTTCTTATGTTCGCTTACCGTATAAAAGACTGCCGGAAGACATTAAAACATACCAGGTTAATGTTACGGCATTGCACTCCCGGTGGGGAAACGTGCTGCTCAGGGAAGGAGAGGCGTCTAATTTCATTCTAAATGGATATGCGCCGGTAAAAGAAAATGGCGACCTGGTAATAGAAGTAAAAGTATTGAAGGAACTGGAATTTAAACGCCTGAAAAGTGAAGTAAAGGAATATACTCACAAAGAGAAAAAGGATGCTCCGGAAAAAAAGTACTATCCGCATATATACTATGTATATTATAATACACCGGAAATATCAATCAGGCTGCTTCATAAAGGCCGGCAACTGGAATCAGCTAAATTTGGCGGAGAAGAAAAATATTCTTCGTTCGGGTCCGATAACTACAAGGATCACTATATAAGCACGGAACAATTAAATGCTGCCTGGAATAAGCTGGGTAACAGCTTCCTTTCTGACTATGAACTGCATTCATTCAAAACCACCCCTTCAGAAGCGAGAGGCGTCCTGGTTAAATATCTCCTGACCCACCAAACCAAACGCACCGACATAGAATATGTCATCAGCCATAAAGACCATAATTACGATGACCTTGCTAAAGCAAAAGATCTTTTTGCTTCTGCCGTGAAGTATATATCCAGCGACCGGATTTCCTATATTAACACGCTGGTACAACCGGATTATGAAAAACGCCAGGAAACACTGAGAGAGGCCATCGCTATCTGGGAAAAAGCATTATCCGAATATAAAGATGAAAAGAATGCCCGTATAAATGGTAAAATTTACCGGGATATCTTAATGAACCTTGCAGAAACTTATGTATGGACAGGTGATACTGAAAAGGCAAAAGAGTACCTGGCAAAAAGAAAGCAGGAAAAAAGCGGCATATTCGGCAATGCATTTGACGGGTTGAAAAGAATAGAAGATCATATATCAAGCGTAGAAGAACGAAGCGCTGCCAACAACTGGCGCAAATTACATACCTCTGATCCCCAATTTGAAGAAAATCAGTATTCAAAAGAATTTGTGTACAATTACGATTTACCGGGATTGCCTGCACAACAGCCTTCAGCGGCCGCTGCTGCAAACACCGCATCTGCACAGGACATCCAGGGCTTGCAAATCGGGTTTGCACCAGCTACAACACCGGTTAGCAATACTACCGGGAATGTGCGATATACCGCTGATGCCAAAGCAAGGCTGGAAGAAAAAATTGACATCGAAGAAACACTTGATTTGCTGACGGCCAGAATAAATGTAGCCGCTAATGCGCTTAACCGGTTTTCTATTTATGATTCTGCACAGCTTTTTAAGGAATCTGCCGTAGGCACTAATAGCGAAAAATTGAACGTACTGCTCCTTCCGTTCAGTTTTGAAACAAATACCAACAATAAAATTAAACACGCCACATTGCTCGAAAAGGCAAAACAGAAAGGCATACGGAAAGTTGTTTTTTGCCACCTGGATATGGTAGATGCCAAACCGGTAAAAGCACAGGGGAGCCAAGATACACAGATAAACTACGCCGGTTTTGAAGGAGAGATCAGATACACCGTTGAAATATTGGACATGGAGAGCGGTCAATCTAATAAAATTTCAAAGACAAAAAATAAGGGACTACTCAAGAAGGCAAATATAAAGGCTATTGCCGGGGGCGCAGTGGGCTTATTAGGTTTGACCAAAGGTAAATCTGCGGGTGAATCAACATTGGATGGTGCCGTTGGATCAGCATATGGAGGTTCACTGGCAGATCAGGGAATGGCAAGAACCAAGATGGCTGCTATTACAGAGATTGTAAATAAAGTAGAGAAAGACCTGAAAGATATCCTGGGAGAGCACTTTCCTGTATATCTGCAATTGAGTTTTAACGAAGTTGGAAGTGAGCATTCCATTTATATTGATGCTAAAGAGTCGCGGGGAATAGCCAGGCACGATCAGATTGATATAGTAATAAGAGATGCGGGTAAAGAAACATCAGAAACAAAAATTGAAACTTTGACAGTCAAAGAAGTTTCTGATGGGAAGATATATTTCAAAGTAAGCAGCAAAGAATTCAAAAAAATAACATCTGTCCCCGACAAAAATCTCGTATTCGGAAAGTTAAGCGTACCAAAATCAGCAATGATCCAGATCAATTGAGAAATGGCGGCCTCTTCCGCGCAGTATTTGCCTGTGCGATAGGGAGATATTGGGAAGAGCTGGATTTTAGATTTAAAATATCACATACAGGTAAATCAATAATCTTTTTAACTAAACTGCTTACGAGATGACTTCATTTAAAAAGACTTTAAGCCGGGTTTCTTTTGTAATAGTTTTCTTATTTATTTCAACATTACCGGCATCAGCACAACAGCAGGAAAAACGTTTTTTAAGTAGACCTCAGTGGTTTAATATGGGATATGGTGTCGGCGGATTTTATATTTCTTACTGGAACACCAATGTAAAATCAATCTTTAAGCCTTATACGGAATATGGTCACAGTAAGGGACTTTATCTTGGACTTTACAATACTGCAGACGTGGTTGCTATGCTGAACGACAAATTTTACGGCGAATTTGGAGTGCGGGGCACCTACTTTTTTTTGAACCTGGAAGACAAGCTCAACTTTTATGTGAAAGGAGAATTAGCTGCTTTTAACTCAAGCAAAGGAAACGATGCCAGGTATTTTTTGCCGCGGGCAGGTGCCGGAGTAAGATGGCGGTTCTTATACTTAGAAGGGGGACTTGGCCCCGTTCCTCTGCATGGCGGGTTATGCTGGCAATGGAATGCAGGCAAAAATTAATGCTTTCTGCTAAGGTAATTTAATAAACACAATATTCCTTTTAAGATGAACAAACGCTCTTTTTACTTAGTTCTGTTTAAATTTCTTTTTGCGGGTCAGCAGTTGATATTTGCCCAGGCGCCAGGTAGTACCAGTTATCAGTACAATGGTAATGTAACAACCTTAATAAAAAACAAGACGAATTATAATGATTACAAGCGACTCTACGAATGCAGGTTCAGTGATGGCGTTCTGGCAACAGCAGAAGTTTGTCAGGTAAGCGGGGTGGCTGTAGCACCCGACGGGAATATTTATTTCTCTGATGCAGGAAATGGCAGAGTGCGAATGGTAGACTTTAAAAGCAACCCGGCAACCATTAAGACAATTGCAGGGGGAAAGGAAAGGGCCAGAATAGATGAAAGTGCAGCCCTTGCCAGGTTTTACTTACCAGAGCAACTACACTTAGATAATGAAGGCAGTTTGTATGTAATGGATTCAAGAATCACAATTAGAAAAATAGCCAAAGACGGAACCGTCTCGACTGTTTTTGAGATAAAAGCAGGCAATACTATAGACGGGAAAGAAGTAAAATTAAAAGAAGTTAAAAACTTTACTATTGGTTCAGATAATACTTTGTATTGTACACTTACAAGGCATCATGCGGTCTTTAAAATCACAGGGCTACGATCACTGGAAGTCTTTAGCGGTAATGCTTATTCCAAAGGGGATGTAGACGGTGATGCCAAAACATCAAGATTTGATTTACCTTCTTACATAGGTTTTCGCAGAAATGGAGATATGTTGGTTGTTGATTATGGAAATTTTATGATAAAGAAAGTAGATGCTTCAGGGTATGCTACAAAGATAGCGGGGAAAAAACAAGGGTTCGTAATAGAAGGTAATGACGGGCCTGCTTTGGATTCGAGAATATTTTATCCCCATGCAGTTGCAGAAGATGCGATGGGCAATCTTGTGTTTACACAGGGAATGCATTTGGTGAAGATGATTACGCCGGACAATAAAATCGTAACTATTGCCGGTAATACCAATCAGCGCTATGATGAAAAGCAAAAGGTATTCTTATATGGCGGATTTAAAGATGGCTCCGCAACCGAAGCGGTATTTATGCTGCCTGAACTGATTGCTTTTAACAAAAGTAATAATGCAATAATTATTGATGCGAATGGAATGCGTGTTGTTGGTGTAACTGATAACAATGGCGCCAGCAAAGACAATGTACCTGCCTCCTCCGCCAGGAGTAATACATCGTCACCCAAAAACAAAATATTAAAAGCTGAATTGATCGCCGGCGACAGGGAGGATATTGGGATGAGGAATGGCAGAGGTGCAGGGGTACTTTTCGGTGGCAACATTTGGGGCATGAAGATGTCGGCAGATAATTATATATATGTCGCAGACAGGAAAAATCACCTGATAAGAAAAGTTTCACTTACCGGAAATGTAACAACACATGCCGGTACATATTCAACATTAGCAAGTTTAACAAAAATCAGAAAGCCGGGATTTAGGGATGGTGCGGGGAAACAGGCCATGTTTCATCAGCCCTGGGATATCGCAATAGACAAAGGAGGTAACGTTTTTGTTGCGGATACCTATAATCACAGGATCCGGAAAATTTCGGTATCGGGTGTAGTATCAACTTTTGCAGGTGGCGGTGAATCAGGACAGGATGAAGGTAGTTATAAAGACGGGCGGGGTGAAGAAGCCAGGTTTAAGGCGCCGAAGTCTATTACAATTGATGAGAATAATAATTTATACGTAGCGGATGAGGGTAATGGACTGATAAGGGAAATTTCACCTGAAGGGGTTGTGTCAACTTTAGCAGGCATTCCTGCTGAACCTAAAACAAAATATACTGCGATGCCTGGCATAAGAGGTGTAGGCAGGCTCGTTAATCCGCAAGCTGTTTGTAATATAAATGATAGCCTGTTGGCAGTGACCGATGCAAAGAACAACTATATCTGGACCGTGCATAAGACAACAGGAGAATTAAAGATTTTGGCAGGAACAAATACCAAGAAATATTCGGCTGTTGATCTGGAGAAATTTAAAGATGGCGCATTTAATGAAGCTTCATTCAGCAACCCAAGCAGTTTAGCAGTAAGAAGAAACGGAAATATTTTAGTGTCTGACCGCTATAATTATCGGATAAGAGAGCTTGATATGCGGACAAAGAGGGTAAGCACACTTTTTAGTAATAAGCCCGGCAATGCAGATGTTGCCGCTCCGGGCAATAATGAACTTATTATACAGGCTATTTGTGTTGACAACGATGATAATGTTTATTTTTTTGAAAATAATGAGTTAAAGAAAATATCACTTTTCTAAAAATATTTTTTTAAACCCCAGCTAATGGAAAAGAAATCATATTACAAATCCCTTTTCTTAATGTTACTGATAACAGTATTCTTCAAAAATGGACTTGCACAAAAATTTAAAGAAGAAATTATCCCGATTGAATTTATAGCGCTGCCGGAAAAAAGCTTGCCGGAAAATGTGCAAACTTTTTCGGGAAAGTTTTACGCTGTTGGCGATATATTTTCATCTGATGTGGAAAAATATTTTGTCAATTTGAGGAAAACTATTTCCGGGTTAAATGCATATTATTTTCTTGAAGACGAAGATGAAGCAGATGTTGTTTTGGATGTCGCTTTTAAATCCGGGGTGAAGTTTGTTAGTGAGAAGGTGCAGGCGGGATACGTTTACAGAGAAGACAAGACCAGAAAAGATGCTAAAGGAAAAAATGTGATTGAGAAAAGAGATACTAAATTTTTAGAAGTAGAATTTACAGATCCGGCAGGTGTAATGAATTTTAGAAAAAAAAACGGGGATATTATATTCAGGCAGGACGTGGGAGGAAAAACAAAAAAACTTTATTTTGGCGATGGTAGTTTAAATGACCATTATGGTAAGGATTATTTTAATGAAGGCGATTTAAGAACTGCCTGGTATGCTTTTAAAGATACAGCCAAAAGTTACCAGGAGATATTGTTTTTTGAATCTTTCCGGGTGCATGAGCCTTTGCTTGAATATTTTCCAATTAAACATATTATCTCAGTGGGTATGTCGAAGGTTACAAAAGCAAAAAAAGAAAATTATGATGATTATAATGAGGCGGTAGATCATTTTAAAAACGCAATGTCTTTTATGAAAACAGATTCTCTTGTTCGGATTAATAAAATACTGCAGCCGAATTATGATAAAAGGACTTCAGAATTGAATAAAGCCGTTTCAATATGGGAAGGAATGCTTTCGGAACCACAAGGCAAAGACACCAGAATGAACCAGGATGTAATCAATAATGTTCTGTGTAATCTGGCTTGTGCGTATTTATGGCTGAATAATTTTGAAAAGGCCAAAGAGTATATCGCAAAGAGAAGACAATTCAAAGGAGAAAAACAGCATATTCAGGTAATAGCCAATCAAATTGATTATGTAGAAAAAAGATATGAAGTAAATAAATGGCGCCCTCTTCTTAAAGAGGATACAAATCCATTCGTGTACGGGAAATCAAATAATGAGAAGAAGAGATATAAATTACTGAGCAATTACGTAGTTAAGTTTACGAAAGGAGGGTTTAAAATGAACTTTGAGTATGATAAAAAAAATAGCTTAATTCGCACATACATTACAGATGAGTATGATTTGAACGGTAAAAAAATTTCGGACAGTAAAATGGAAATGAATTGGCGCTATTCTTATAATAATAAGGGCGCCATTCTTAAAAGGATACTTTGCCGCGATGCCTCCTGCTCAATCCAGTCTGCTGTTTTTGAATACTCCTGGAATTTTGATAGTACCAAATTGACAGAATCTGCATACGAAGTCGAAGGAGGAAAGAAGGTACTATCCGGCACCAAAATATATACATTTAATTCAAAAAAACAATTGATACAGGAAGAATGGTCAAATGGAGACCAATACCGATTTGAATACGAAAATAATAACTTCAAGAATTTTTATTTCAAGCCGAAAAATAAAAAGGAAGAGCTACTAAGCACTCATGGTAAATATGACAATAAGATCAATCCGTATTACACGCACAAATACTCATTTTGGGATAATGCTGCAGCCAGAAGCGGTGTAAATAATGCAATACTCATTTTTGATCATCCAACACTTTCTTCTCCTGATAAAACCACTACAACTGTTGAATACATCTATGATGAAAATGGATATCCGGTAAAATATATTTCGACCACAAAAGATACCAAGGGGAGTATTTCAAAAACAGAGGTTTCGTTTAAATACATTTACCAATAAAGAATTAATTCCATCCAATTCTCCGCTGTGCGTGGCGTCTTCGCCACGCACCACTCTGTTGTCGCCTCCGGCGACGCACTTACACCAGCAACAACTTCATTTTTTCCGCAGTTAATAGCCGGAGGCGGTAAGAAAAACGTACTAAGCGAGGACGCTTAGCATAGCGGGAAAAATAGCTGTCAGCAATCAGCCGTCAGCTATGAGCATGTTTTATTTCAGAACACGTTATACAAACCAGAACATCGAAAGCCCAACAGATCAGAAATCAACAAATCAAAAATCAGCAATCCCTCCCCGGTTCTTCCTGCAATACCTGGTTGGTTACATAAGATCCAGGCGGTATCTCACCATTGTACCAAACATCAGTCCTATTTTCTCCCTGCCGGGAATACGTATGCGCTCCGATAAAATTTTCTGAGGAGGCACGTTCCTTATTTTTTTGAATAAAGCCAGGTAGTATTTATAGGCAAGATAAACCCCGCGTCTTGAGCTCAGCGGCAGTTGCCTGATGCCCGACAACGCTTCCTGCAGATCATCGCTGATCTCGTTTTCAATTTTCATTTTATCTTCCGTGCTGAAATTGCACAGATCAATACCGGGGAAATAAGTCCTGCCCAGCTCTTCATTATCCGCTTTTACATCGCGCAAAAAATTGATCTTCTGAAAGGCAGCGCCCAGTTTCATGGCAGGATATTTCAATACCCCGTACAGCTTTTCATCACCTTCACAAAAAACTTTTAAGCACATCAATCCTACTGCTTCCGCAGAACCAAAAATGTATTTTTCATACAGCTTCCTGGTATAAAAATGCTTCTGCAGATCCATTTCCATGCTATCCATAAAAACATCAATCAAATTCTTTTCAATACCATATTGATTTACTACATGCTGAAAGCTGTTTAAAATAGGATTGAGGCTAATACCTGCAGCCACTGCCTCATAAGTTTCGCTCCGGAATTTACCGAGCAGGTACGCTTTGTTGTAGTTATGAAAAGAATCCACTATTTCATCTGCAAAACGTACAAAACCATATATGCCATAAATGGCAGGGCGAAAGCGTGGAGAAAGAAATTGAATGCCTAACGCAAACGAGGTGCTGTACTGCCTGGTGGTAATTTTACTGCATTTTGCAGAAACGATATCAAAAAGCTCTTTCATAGATGTTTTGTTTGAACAACCTGTTTATATAGTCGGCAGCTACCTGTCCCGATATAATGGCAGGCGGTACTCCCGGCCCGGGAACAGTCAATTGCCCGGCAAAAAACAGGTTTTTTATTTTTTTACTTTTTATAGATGGTTTCATAAAAGCAGTTTGTGTTAGCGTATTGGCAAGCCCATAGGCATTACCCCTGTACGCGTGATAGTCCTTCCGGAAATCGGATCCTGCATAACTTCTTTCGTACACAATATGCTGCTTTACATTTTCTCCACAAAACGTCTCCAGCTTTTGGATCACCTGGTTAAAATAGCCGGCCCGTATTGTTTCGGTATCCGTTAATCCTGCAGCCACCGGGATCAAAATAAAAAGATTTTCCATACCGGCAGGCGCCACTGTTTCATCCGTTCTTGAAGGACAGCAAACATAAAACAATGGTTGCTCCGGCCACTCCATAGTTTCGTAAATAGTTTTGGCATGCCGGTTAAAATCTTCTTCAAAAAAAAGATTATGATGTTGCAGCCTGCTCAATTTTTTTGCAACGCCCACGTAATATATCAAAGCCGAGGGAGCCATTGTTTTTTTGCTCCAGTAGCGATTTGAATAGGTCCTGTTTTCTTTGTCAAGCAAATTATTTTCTATGTGATGATAATCCGCCGCTCCCACCAGCACATCCGTTTCAAATGTAACATCATTTGTTACCACATGCGTAGCCATCTGTTCTTTTGCCCTGATTTTTGTTGCCGTAATACCCATCTGCAGCTCCACATGGTGCTCTACAGCCAACACTTGCATTGCCTTTACCAGTTCATACATGCCGCCCAGGGGATACCAGGTACCCAGCCGCATGTCCGCATAATTCATCATACTGTACAAAGCAGGCGTTTTTGAAGGCATCGCTCCCAGGAACAGTACCGGGAATTCAAGTATCTGCAACAGGCGCGGATTTTTAAAATATTTTCCGGCATAGTCCGAAAAAGAACGAAGCATATCAAGCCGGAAAAGCGACTTTACAAAACGCCATTCCGCAAATTCCTGTATGCTTACCGAAGGTTTGTATACAAATTCGTTGATGCCCGCTTCGTACTTGTATTTCGCTTCCTGTAAAAACCTGTCGAGCTTAACCGCACCGCCCTTTTCCATACTTTCAAACAAGAGCCGGAGCTTTTCATAATCAGCCGGTATTTCCAGCACATCTTCTTTAGAGAAAATAACCTGGTACGAAGGGTCGAGCCTTACCAGCTTAAAATAATCTGAAGCAGATCTGCCAAATCGGCTGAAATAACGTTCTATTACATCGGGCATCCAGTACCAACTTGGCCCCATATCAAACGAAAATCCATGTGCGTTGAACATCCTCGCTCTTCCGCCTGCCTGTTCATTTTTCTCTATTACGGTAACATCGTATCCATGCTGCGCAAGCGATGTGGCGGCGCTGAGCCCAGCAAGCCCCGCTCCTATTACAACAGCCTTTTGCCTGGTATGAAAATGATGCATATGATCACAAGTTATTGAAATTAGTTTTTTGCGGAGATAACTTTTGCCGCTGTTCCCGGATCCGTATATTTTATTGAATGAGTTCAATTTCCGTCCTCTTTTTTACACTATTTAACAGCGGTGATCCGGATAGCCTGCCCGCCGGATGGTTGTAACCTGGCATCCAGTACCGTAGATGCGTTTACTATCATTCTCTTTATAGCTACTTTTGTCCGGGTGTTTACTCCGGGATCGTCTGAATAAATACTTGCCTCATACTTTTTTCCTGCATCCAGGAAATCCAGCGGTATTTTCATATCTCTTTCCTCATTGCCTGTAATGGCACCTACAAACCAGTCCTCACCGCTTTTTCGTGCAACGGTTATGTATTTACCAATCCCGCCCTGAACAACCTTTGTATCATCCCAAGTGGTTGGTAATGTATCCCAGAATTCAAGCTCCGGCTCACCCTGGTAATCTTCAGGCTTGTCATACCAGTACATGTATTGCCACGGGCTATAGAAAATTACCGGCAAGGCGAGTTGATGTGCAGGTGTTGTCCGGATATGACGTTCAGGATGACCAAACTCTTTACGGTAATAGTAACAAAAAGTATAATCGGCAGCCCCTGCCACAAAACGGGTAAATGGCAAAATGGTATTGTGCATGGCGTCGGGCATGCCCTCGTTGCCGAGAATACCTTCCTGCGTCATGAGGTTCGGATAGGTACGGCTGAAGCCCGTAGGCCGGTACTCGTCGTGAATATTCACCATCAAATGATATTGGGCGCATTTCTTAATCGCATCGTGCAGCCAGGTTGTCCAACGGTGCGAGCCCACCTGGACAAAGCCGAATTTTACTCCTGCTACACCCCATTTTTCATACAGCGGCAAAATAGAATCCAACTGTGCGGCTAACGCCCTTTGATTGACGTATAAGATCACCCCGATATTATGTGAACGAGCATACCTGATCGCTTCAGGAAGATTCAGATCATTCTTTGGATTTCGCCGCGGATCCACTTCTACACGGGTAGCATTGGAAGCAGCGGCGTATTCGTATCCATACCATCCCGCATCAAAATGAATATACTGCAGGTTCCGTTTCACCGCAAAATCTACCAGTTTCTTTGCTCCCCCTGTGGAGAGCGTTATTTCCCGCATCACCTTCCCGGGTTTGATCCATTCGGCATTTTTGATGGCGCAGGGAGGATTCAAATTTAGAATGATATCATTATTAACAAGCAGATCACCGGGCTGCTCCGCTACCATTATTACCCGCCAGGGAGAACTGAACGGCGCAATCTCATCTACAGCGTCATACATTGAACACAGGATCGCGTTAGGGCTGCCTGCATGCAACTTAAATTTTGTACGGGAATAATTGACCAATCCGGCTTCTCCCAGGCAAACATATAAGCCGTTGGGGAGCTCCAGGGTTAAGGGTCTTTCCGATTCGCCGGGCCAGCTTTTTAACGGCAATAATTGATACAGGGTTTGGGCACGGGGCGTATACCATGCCTGTGTTTTATCAGGAAAGGAAAAAAGGGTAGCCTCTTCCGTTATACGCAGATACGGACCGCCATCCGGCAGTTCGGGGAATACATACCGGAAAGCGATACCCTGGTCATACGCCCTGACCACGATCTGCAACTTCCTGCCGGCAAATCCTTTTTTTCCTAACGTGAGCGTTGTTTCGTTAAAATGATCTCTTACCGTACTGCGTTCGCCATACATTGGGTGCCAGGTCGTATCCTGCTGCCTGTTTGTTTGGCTTTCCAGGATCAATTGGTCGTTCCAGGTTATGCCATTCCAGGTTATGCCCAACGCCGACTTTAATATTACAGGGCGTTCCCTGTATATAACGCGGTACGACAATTCGTTGTTCACAGGATCCAGGTTAAACACTGCCCGAAGCTTTCCACCGGGTGATATTATATCCCGGGGTAACGCCTGACCATTGCCACGAAGGTATAAGAGGGCCAGGAAAAACAAAACAAAGCTGGTTGATCTCATTGCGATATAATTTAAGAGGTGCAGGCAACCATTAAGAAGCGAACCTGCCTGACGCAGGGATAGTCATGGGCGCCTTGCATAGCAAAGAAACGCTTTGCACAGCAAAATATCTATAGGAGTTCGCCGTGCCTGCGGCAGGCAGGTTCGGACAGCATACCGCTATATGCTGTATATGCAGCAAAGTATATCCGCGGCGGATTCACACTCAATCCCTGGCGGATTCAATAAAAACGACACACATCAGCACCCAATACCCTGCTATGGTTGCAAAAGGTTTCCTTTACTATCAATTGATTTTTCAATTTTTATTTCACTCCGGTCGCCTGTCCATTGTAATGTTTTACCCGGTGTTTCCACATAGGAGTTAATGATATTCACCCGGGTATTATCAATAAAAATATTTCCCGCTTCTGTAGCAGCTTTACTTTTGATCGTAACACGGTCTATTTTTACTTCCGTACATTTTCTGAAAGTTTGTACAGTACCCGCAGCATCCCACAGGTTTACGGAATCAATGCTAATATTCGTACAATTGCTAAAGCCCAGCATTACCGGCTTTTGCGTAAGAGAATCAAGCAAAAATCCTTTTTCCTGTAACGCCTGCATATTGCTTAACAACAAAGCGCTTCTGCCTTCTATTACACCTTTACCGGATATACCGATATTTTGCTGCCCGTCGGCACTGATAATTGCTTTAATGCCGCCGGAGGAATTGTAATCGTAAATGGATCCTGACCCCACCAATACTGCCCCTTCTTCCAGCTTTATAGTAACGTTCGATTTCAGTTGAATGCTTCCGGTAAGATACCTGCCTACATAAAATACCAGTGTTCCTCCCCCGTTCTCGCTTATATAGTCAATACCTTTTTGTATAGACTTTGTATTTAAGGTGAAGCCGTCTGATTTTGCACCAAATAAGGAGGCATTATAATCCTTTGCCAATGCTGAAAAAGGCAGTACAAAAACGATCAATACTATTTTAAAGAAATTCATTTTGCTGTTGTTAATGGTTCACTATTTTTTTACCTGGGTAGAGTTGTGGAGGAATACCTGTTTCTTTTTCTTACTGTCCGGCTCCTGCACATCCAGTTTTTCAAATGAAATGTTTTTTACATCATCCGCTACTATAGCCGGGCGATATTCTTTTTCCTTTGCAACTAAGGTCACATTTTTAAAGTGAATTCCTTCCGCATGACGCAGGTAAAAGCCCCAGGCTGGCAATTCTTTAAACTGGGAAAACTCGGGATAGGCGGTTGGCATTTCGGGTATGCTGTCCAACGCTGCTTTGGTAAGCCCCCTGTAGGCGTAATTAGGGTTAGAGCCACCCGGATACACGATCCTGATATTCTCAAGCGTAACATTTTGTATTTTATGCTCACCCAACCCTACAATGCTGGCCGGGGAAATATTCCGTGGCAGATCTTCCACCGGGCCTTCATAGAGATACCCTGAATCAGCTTTTCCGGCCGGCACTTCAGCGTATACATTTTTTATGACAACATTTTTCATGGAGGGTGTTTTACCTCCGCTCCACCTGTCGCCAATCCGTAAATAAATCACGTTCCCGGTATTGGTAGATTTCACCCCGTCTACCAAAATATTTTCCACAATCCCTCCGTCCACCGCGGCAAAAGTGATAGCGGAACGGTAGGTATCGTATATAGTAATATTCGTTACTTTAAAGTTCCTGAAGCCGCCGCGGGAAACCGTACCGAACTTTAATCCGTTGGCGCTTGAACGACCTATACAATTGTCTACCACTACATTTTCACAAATTTTAGAAGGATCGTGCGATTTAAAACATAACACATCATCCGCCGCATCAAAAAATGAATTTTTAATTACTACCCCGTCGCAATCTACCACGTCAATACCATCATTGTTCCAGTAGTTTTTGCTGTCTACTTTAATACTATCTACATACAAATTTTTGCATTGATCGTATGTCTGGTTCCAACTGGCAGGATCCTTTAATGTAATTCCTTTGATGACAATATTTTTACATTCCCGGAAATAAACATTCTGCGGGCGGTTGGTTTCGTTGGGGCGATCTAATTTCAAGGGGTCTTTTACAATACCCTTGTGAATATTGGAAACCATATTATTGGCCGTATAAAACCCTCTTCCGTCAATCATTCCTTTGCCTGTAATACCAATATTTTCCTGCTTCAGGGCAAATATCAGCGACATCCAGCCTATATAAGGATCTTTTACATAATCAAAGGGATTAACAGAGCCAAGTAATACAGCGCCGCTGTCCAGGTGCAGCACCACATTCGATTTAAGATAGATAGTGCCGGTTAAATAAGTACCGGGAGCGAATACCAGCCGCCCTCCACCGTGCGTGGTAATGTAGTCAATAGCACCCTGGATGATCGTGGTGTTCAAACCAATGCCATCCGCTTTAGCGCCAAAATCAAGGGCATTATAATCTTTGGCACTACAATAGCAACAAACCGTTGCCAGCGATAACAGCAATACAAGCTTTCTCATAAGGCTCATCAATTGTTTAATAAATCATATTTAGTTGAAGCGCAATATAACCAAATGATCGGCACAACCATCATGGTCTTTCAGGAAAATGATAACAAACAGAACAGCAGATAATCCCCGGTCTACTCCCGTATCACACGGCTGCTTTCCTCTTGTGTGGTATTACGTTGTTTATTTTCCTTTTTTACAGATCCAAAGGAACGTGAATAAGTGAGTTTAATAATGGGGAACACTGCAGACTCCGTCCGCTCATCTACCGTGTTGCGAATCGAAAAAGCTTCTTCCGTCAGCAATCCGTAGTTAATCAGGTATCGCTCCTTACCTAAAATATCCGATGCCGTTAGCTGAAAAATGCCGGCGTTCCTTTTCAATTCTTTTTTAACTCCTGCATTTAATATAAAAAAACCGGCTAACCTCCGGGAACCGTCGAACGAGCGTGCATTGTACCAACCCGAGAGTTCAGTGGAAAAACCTGCCGGCAATGTAAATACCTGGTTGAAATTAGCAGAATAACCAAAATAGTTTTGGGTAAATGCCTGTTTGGTATGGTTCACTTTGTAACGTCTTAACCCACCGGTAAATCCATAATTCATCTTCCACCATTCGTTTACGGAAACAGGCAATAACCACTGGAGTGTTACAAAGTCCTGTTTGGGTAAATTTTGCGGAGAGATCAGTAACATATCACGGTCAATGCTTTCTGTTAACTGGTTCCTGCTGATAACATTATTGTCTCTGCTGTACAACAACGAAAATGAGTATTTCTTATGAGTGATTCCTATTTTTACATTATCAGTAACAGCAGGCTTTAAAAAGGGATTGCCGGTATAAACCGCTGTGGGATCACTGTATCCAACATAAGACGCGAGGTCGTTGTAAGAAGGACGGCTTATACGCCGTGTGTACGAAAACTGCCACTCCCACCCTGCCTGCATTTTTTTCGACAGAAAAACGTTTGGAAATAATTTTCCCAACTTTCGCGTGGTAATGTCTTCGCCAGTTGTCGCATTCTTCATGTGCGTATGTGAATATTCATACCTGGCGCCAACCGTAGCCCGCCAGGAGGGAGAAAGAACGGCATTGAAAGACGCATATGCAGCATGCACCTGTTCACGCATAATAATATTGTTAGATGTTTGATCGCTTTCTATCCAATTTCCATTCAGGAAACTTTGGATGCCCGATGCACTTTCGTTACGGGTAATGCTTGTTTTAAAACCAGTTTCCAATTTCAGCTTTTTACTGAGTTGGTTTGAATAGTCAGTTTTAAACACGCCCACCTTTATCTTCGTGCCCGCAAAACCTTTTTGTACCGGCGCAAATAACATTTCATCTGTTCCTGGCTGATTACCATGCTTGTCTGTAAAAGTGCTTATAACGTCGGCAAACGCCTTATTTTTAAAAACCAGGTAGTCGGCATCGAGCGTAAGTTTTTGCTTTTCGTCCCACTTTTTTTCAATGTATACAGAAGTCATGCTGTTATTCCAGCGATTGACAGACCGGTTGTAACCCTGGTAACTCAGCAAAGAATCGGGCAGAACATTATAACCCGCATTTGTAACCGATGCTGCAGATGCGCTGCTGCCATTATAGGTAACATTTGCCCCCACAGTAATGCCTTTGCCCGGAGTAATATCTACACCCAATAGCATATCACGGGAGTTGCGACGCACCCGGGAAGTATCTTGCGACGTCATATACACATCGCCGCCCATAAAGGGCATATGCTGGCCACTGGCGATGAACATATTACTATATGACCGGTTATGAGAGTACGTAAAAGAACTATAAATATTCACTTTTTCCGAAGCATAGCTGAGGGTACCGCTGCCTGTTGCTTTTTCCCGCTTTCCGTATCCACCTGTAACGGATATACTGCCTGTAGTTCCCTGCCGTTTATTTTTTTTGAGTCGGATGTTGATCACCCCGGCGCCGCCATCTGCGTCGTAACCGGCCGGAGGCATTGAAAGCAATTCAATTTTTTCGATATCGTTAGCACTCATTCCGTTTAAGAAAACAACTACCTGCTCTACAGACATACGAACCGGCTTTTCATTGATCATGACCGTTACACCTGTTTTGCCATTTAAGGAAATGCTGTTGTTACGCTGATCAACAGCTACTCCCGGTGAGCGGGTCAATACTTCCAACACCGTGCTACCCCTGGTAAGCACATTTTCAGATACATTTACAACAATGCCTTCCGGCCTTTGCTGATAGAGTGGCTTTTCTGGTTTAATAACAATGGTTTTCAGTTCTGTCTTTATTTCTTCCAATACCTGGATACCGGCATTGACATTGTTACCTGCCGTAGTAATGTGGATCGGTGTATATACAGTACTATAACCTACCATGCTGAAACGCAGCAGGAACTCTCCCGCCACAATACCCGGAAACGAATAAACACCTGCATCGTTGGTAACAGCACCTTTTACCAAAACACTGTCTGCATGTCGCAGTAAAAGAATATTGGCTGAAGCGACCGGTTTTCCATCAGTTGCAATCACACTTCCCGAGAGGGATACCTGCGCCTGCACAACACCGATCAGCAGCCAACAAAAAAGGAGTAGAAAAACGTATTTCATTGCGCTGATATTTCCCGCAAATCAAATACAGCCAGCAGGATAAATAAAAAACGTGTGATTACCGGTATTGTTTAATTGACCAAATGCAACTGAGTTTCTGTCAGATGTATTTTTCTTCCGTGTACGCGTGTTGCGCATAAGCCTGATGCAAATCATCAATCCCTTACCGTCATGGCGCGGCGCACTGATGAAGTCTGCCTCAACTGCTGCTTACTGCGCCAAAGCCATCTTGTGCATCTGTCCCGTTTCTTCACCGCGGTGACTGCTTCTTTCCTCGCACCGGATGTCAATAACACATTATTCAGTTTGACGCTTATCAACCGGTAACCAATATTTGACGAAATGCTCCTCATTCCCCTACCTTTCGTAACCTGAGAAATGCTGCTTGTCAATTATTTAGTGCATTTTACATAACCGGGGTGAAATACGTAAATAGTTTCCGTATTTTACCAGAGCATGCACCCAAATACCAATTATACATCATCTCAAAGCTGGTGGATCAGGTATAAATTATACCACATTCCATTTTGGTTTGTGTATCATTGTATATGGTGGTCCGTATCAGTAGGTGATCCGCTGGTGATTTTCAACTCGGCATTTTCCACGCCTTATGCCATTAAAAATACTTTTTACGTCATTTTCCAGGCATTGGGAGTATATTTTAACCTTTACTATCTCATTCCCCGTTATCTCGAAAAAGGGCATTTCATCAAATACATTTTCCTCGTAGCGCTCGTGGTAATTGTTTGTGCGGTGTGTATTGTTCCGGGGTATTATGTAAGCTCCTGGCTCTCGGGGCAGCCCTTCGAAGCATTGTATGGTGTAGATCCAAATAACTACTTTTATTTCTTCCAGGTCAATACCCTCGCTTCTTCCGCCGCCAGCATGACTTTGGGCATGAGTGTAAAACTTACAAAAAACTGGTTACAGGCCAAACGAAGAGAGCAATTGCTTGAAAACGAAAAGCTGGAAACTGAATTAAAATTCCTGAAATACCAGTTTAACCCTCATTTCCTGTTCAACACCATCAACTCCATTTTTGTATTGATCCATAAAAACCCGGATATGGCATCAGCATCGCTCGCCAAATTCTCGGAGCTATTGCGGCACCAGCTATATGAAAGCAATGAGAAAGTGATCGCTCTTTCCCGGGAAATTAACTATCTCGAAAATTTTATCGAACTGGAAAAGCTGCGGCAAAACAATCAAACAGAAGTACAGGTGAACATCGAAAAAAAATTTGCGGATACATATGCAATAGCGCCCTTCATTCTCATGACATTTGTGGAGAACGCGTTCAAACATGTATCCTTTCAAACCGGTTCATCAAACCGGATACATATATATCTTGGTATGCAGGAGGGAAATTTGAAGTTTTCTGTTATAAACAGTGTATCTCCCTTACCTAATGTACAGGCGATAAAATACAGTGGCATAGGGTTACAGAATGTGCACAGGAGGCTTGAACTTATATACCCCGGCAAACACAAGCTGGATATTGAAAAGAACGATAAGTATTTTAAAGCAGAGCTGTTATTAAAGTTAGAAGCATCGGAATATCATGCTGAAATTCAAACCGGTTCATTGCCGACAAAACATTTGATCACCACCTGATTTTAGTAATAAATATATGCTGCGTTGTATAATAGTAGATGATGAACCGCTTGCCCGGGAAGGACTTTCCAATTATGTACGTGAAGTTCATTTCCTGGAATTGGCCGGCAACTGCGACAATCCCGTGAGCCTGATGGATATGCTTGATAAAAATCCGATTGATCTTATCTTTCTGGACATACAGATGCCTAAGATGAGTGGAATTGATTTCCTGAAAATCGTGAAAAATCCGCCCATGGTAATCGTGACCACAGCCTATCCCAGTTACGCCCTTGAAGGTTTCCGGTTAGATGTGATAGACTACCTGTTAAAGCCAATCACCTTCGAGCGGTTTTTGAAAGCGGTTAGTAAGGCGAAAGACTACTATCAACTGATCAGCAAAACTACAGCCAGCGAAACGGGCCCTAAAACAGATTACTTTTTTATTAAGTGTGGCAATAAATACGAAAAAATTCTATTTGAGGATATTTTGTATATAGAAGGTATGCAGAACTATGTAAGCATTTACACCACCCGTGGAAAGTATATTACATTGTTGTATATTAAGAATCTTGAGGAAAACCTGGATCCGCAGCAATTTATCCGTGTACATAAATCTTACATAGTATCTATCAACAAAATTGAAAGCATAGAAGGGAACGAAATCTTTATTCTGCAACATCGTATACCTATGAGCAGGAATTACCGGGAGTTGGTCATAAAACAGGTAGTACAGAATAAATTATGGGATAAGATCAGGTTTTCATAAAACCGGATTTTCCTCAAAGAGTATCTTCTTAGTCAGCACAATTTGCCCCAGATGATAATGCGTATGTTCAATAACGCCCTGGATGTTCCTGTAAAAACTACCATATTTTTCATCTGCAAAAATTTCCGTCAGCTTGTCATCCGGCAATTGCTCTACCAGTACCACAAATTTTTCCACATCATTCCATACTTCATTCATAAAAGTTTCCCAGTCCTGCTGATTATTGATAGGCGGATGATCAAAGCTGTATTTGTCTTTTGAATCCAGCACGCCACCTTCCAGCACTTTTGTAACTGCCCTTACATAATAATTGATATGGTATACAAGCGCGGCGATTGTATTAAAAGAATGAACTTTTGTTATCGCCTGCTGCCAGGTTACCCCGTCCAGAGTATCTTTACAATTCACCCAGGTCCAGTTTTTTCCAAAAAAAACTTCTTTTATATGCTTTGCCAGCAGAGCAGGTAAATTCATAGCATATTCTTTTTACTTGGGTTTGCATTTAAGAAAGGGTAGCACCTATAGTGCATGAATCCCTTATTGTTATTATTCTACTAATGGGTAACCTTCAAGAGGCATACTAACAGCCTGCCTTTGCCCTCGTTTTCGCCTTTATAACAACAAATTAAAACTATTTTTGGCAATCTTTTCTTTGAACCAAACATATAACTCGCAAGCATTTATGTCGCAATACCCCTTCAATTTGTCGCACACACACCGGCCATATTATTTACCGCAGCAGTATTTTCGCTAAAAGATTTTACGACCCTGACAGGGGTCTTACATAGCTTTAAATAAAATAAACAGGTATGAATACTGCCAAACCCGCCAACGTGGAGGAATATATCGCCTCCTTTCCCGCAGGCACACAAAAGATTTTACAACTGGTACGCAGCACTATTCAAAAAGCAGCTCCGGAGGCTGAAGAATCTATCAGTTATGCGATGCCCGCCTATACCTTTAACAGAAAGCCGTTGGTATATTTTGCGGGTTATAAAAATCATATCGGCTTTTATGCTACGCCTAACGGGCACGAAGCTTTTAAGAAGGAGCTTTCAGTATACAAACAAGGGAAAGGCTCCGTACAATTTCCCATAGATGAACCCATGCCCGTTTCACTTATTGCTAAAATTGTAAAATTCCGTTTACAATCCATCAAAGAAAATACAAAGCCGAAAAAAACAAAATAACAGGGCGCAAGCTGTATTTTAACGGTCTATCACAAACCATGGAATTCCCACTCTTCCTTTAAGGAAATAAACCTTCACCCCGCTATTCTCTTCAAGCAGGGTATACAAGTTTTTAGAGATGCTTACTTCACCGGAGCTTACCTGTGGCCCCCACGGACTTAGTGTAACATAATACGAGGTAGTTTTACCGGAGCTTACCCGTTTGCTCAACACCGTAGCGGTATATTGCTTTGGCGCAGATGGATCGAACCTGCAGTTTATAAACAAAGCCGCGCCGAAACAATAAATAAAAGCAAGGCAACAGGCGACAATCATTCCATAGTAATTAATTCCTTGGCGGGTTCTTTTTTTACCGGCAACGGCGGCGGCCAGCCCCGCTGTTAAAGCCGTTACAATCAATGGCGCCCACAACTTTGAATAATCGAATATAGTATGATCCAGCATGGATCTTAAAAAAAGAGCCACGGCAGGCATAAAAATACCGGCAAAAACCGAAGGATAGGATGTTCCTTTTTTCTCCTCCAGCCTCATCAGTCCACCGGATGTTTGTAAAACCACTATACATACTACAGGAATGATCATGGCAGCGAGCAGGAGGTAATCATATGGTTCGGGATAAAATATCGCCCACAGCGCAATTATTGTTCCTGTCCGGTTCAATATACGTGCTTTCTTTCGTGCTGACTCCAGCTTTTCTGCCCGCTCCCGCGTGCTTCCCCCAAAGTCATTATTGCTTAATATTTCCGCTTGCTCCCGTTCAGCCTCCAGCATATCCAGGTCGGGATAACGATCCGCCAGCCATCTTTCTATTTCACTCCTCTTTTCAACATATGTGCTGATCTTTATTTTCTTCAGTCTGCTATCGTTCGGGTGTATGAAAATATACTTGTCTGCCACGGTATACCCTTTTATTTCGTGCGACATCAGCTCCTGCCGGCGCAAAGCGCTCTCCGCAATAATACCGGATTCGCCCAGCCATAGCCTGCTTTTGATCGCATCCAGCAAACCCACTCCCGCCAGTAATATCATGCCAATACTAACAGGCAGGAGCAACCAGTATATTTTCAAAAGCTGTTCATCCCGGCCGGCAACGGTCATAACAAGCAGCCCGGCAAATACGAATATCATTACAGGAGCTGCTAAATAAATAACAATCCTCCAGCCCTTGTGTATCCTGTATTCAAACGTTTCAGACAATCAAAAAAGTTTAGATGAGAAAATGGGTTCTACCCGGGCATATACGCTGCCTAAGATACTATATTGTAGCAGATCATCATTAGCGTAACAGTGCCGATTGTTCTTATCATTGCCCGTACTCCTCTCTTCCCTACCTTTGCGCCCATGATAAAAGTATACCTCCGTCAAAAAATAAGCAACCGCGTTATAAATGGTCACCCCTGGATATTTGCCAATGAAGTAAAAGAAACAGAAGGCAATCCTTCAGGAGGTGAAACGGCGGAAGTATATACACACGACAAAAAATTTATAGGCAAAGGGTATGTCAATCCTAGATCGCAGATCATTGTACGGTTGCTGACCCGCAACCGGCAGGAAGAAATTAATGAAGACTTTTTTTACCGGCGTTTATTGGAAGCCTGGCAATACCGCCGGCAAATCGGCTATCAAGAAAACTGCAGGCTGATATTTGGCGAGGCCGATCAGTTGCCGCAACTGATCATTGATAAGTTCAATGATTATTTTGTGCTGCAAACCCTGGCGTTGGGTATTGATGTATGGAAACCCGCTATTGTAAAAGCCATTGAAAAAATATTTTCCCCCAAAGGAATATATGAACGCAATGATGTGCCCGTACGTGAGCTGGAAGGCTTGCCCCAACAAAAAGGTTTTCTGTCGGCGCCTTTCGATACCAATATCGTCATCAATGAAAACGGGCTGAAGTTCAACGTAGATATAGCGAACGGGCAAAAAACGGGGTATTTCCTGGATCAGCAGGACAACCGAAGAGCCATACAACATATTGTAAAAGGAGCCGATGTGCTGGGTGCATTTTGCTATACAGGCACTTTTGAAATTCATGCGGCGCATTACGGCGCGAAATCTGTGCTGGGTCTGGATATTTCTGAAAACGCATGCGTGCAGGCAACAAAAAACGCAGCCCTGAACGGCTATGAAAATATTTGCCGCTTTGATTGTGTAAATGCATTTGATGCGCTGAAAGCCTGGGCAAAAGAAGGGAGGCAATATGATGTGGTGATGCTTGATCCGCCTTCGTTCACCAAAACCCGCGAAAATATCCAGAAAGCAATTACCGGTTATAAAGAGATCAACCTGCGCGGCATGAAGCTGGTAAAGCCGGGCGGATTTCTTGTTACCTCCAGTTGCACCAACCTGGTACAGCCGGAACTTTTTCTTGAAATAATCGGTATGGCCGCCAAAGATGCCCGTCGTAAGCTGCGGCAGGTCACTTTCCGGGCGCAGTCTTCTGATCATCCTATCATTCCCGGTATGGAAAATACCAATTACCTCAAGTTTTTGATCGTGCAGGTGTTGTAGGAGCTGTCAGCTGTCAGCAATCGGCTATCAGCCATCAGCCCGTCTTGTCATTCAGAGCAAACAAATAGCTATCAGCTATTAGCTTTCAGCAAACCTGCAACTTGTAACCTGAAACCATAAACCTCAACCTGCAACATTATGCAATCTTTAACCTTCCTGCATCTTTAGTATCACAATGAGTTTACGATCCATTGAGCTGCAAACAGTAATTTTGAAGAATATTTAACCACTTAACTATGAAATGCTTGAAGCACTTGTTTTTATGCCTGTTGGGTTGCCTGTTGATTTTTTACGCTAAAAGCCAGACAAAGATGAATACTTACGATAGCGCCTGGAAAAAAATTGATGAACTGATACAGAAAAAAGGATTGATTCAATCGGCAGCAGCCGAAGTGGATAAAATATACAATCGTGCCAAAAAGGAAAAAAATGAGCCCCAGCTTATAAAAGCATTGTTATACAAATTATCGTTGCCTGCTACTGGTTCTGATGAAAATTATGAGGTTCACCGGATCAGGAACATTGAAAATGAAATTCAGTCCGCTGCCGAACCGGCAAAACAAATCCTGCAATCGGTTGTAGCAGAAATGTACTGGAATTATTTCCGGCAAAACCGCTGGAATCTTTACGACAGGACCAATACCGCTAACTTTAATAAAGAAGATATAGCCACCTGGACCATTGACGACCTGCATAAAAAAATAAGCGAGCTATACCTTACTTCTTTACACCATGAAAAATTATTGCAACAGATAAAGCTTGAGGTATATGAGCCCATTCTTATAAAAGGAAATACCCGCAAGCTGCGCCCAACATTATACGATCTGCTGGCGCACCGTGCACTGGATTATTTTGAGAACGATGAGCGGGATATTACCCGGCCTGCTTATGCTTTTGCCATCAATGAAAACGCCGCCTTTGATCCTGTTGCCGATTTTATTCATCACAAATTTACCACCCGGGATACGGCAGCCCTTCAATACAAAGCCTTGCTGATCTACCAGCAGCTTTTAACATTCCACAGCAACGACAAAGAACCCGACGCGCTTATTGACGCGGATCTGCGCCGGTTACAGTTTGTTTACCGGCAGGCTGTAATGCCCGAAAAAGATGAGGTTTACAAAATGGCCTTACAGCATATCATTGCTCAATACGAAAAAATGCCCGCCACCTCACAGGCATGGGCATTGCTGGCTCAGTACTATTACAGTAAAGGAAATGTAGACCAGGAAAGTGGTTCAGGCTTTGATAGTGCAGCGCTTCCGGCTGCAAAAAAAATATGCGACCAGACCATGCAGCAATTTCCTAAAACAGAAGGTGCAGCGACCTGCCGGAACCTGCTGAATAACATCCTGCAAAAATCGCTTGACCTGGTTACTGAAAAAGTGAATGTTCCCGGCGAAGCTTTCAGAACCCTGGTAAAATACAGGAATCTTTCCGACTGCTATTTCAGGATCATAAAAACTGGCAACAACTTTAATGCCGAAGCATCGAACGTTTATGAAGATGTGTATTGGTCGAGGCTGGCCGCAATGCCCGCTGTAAAGCAATGGCAGCAGCCTTTACCGGTAGCCAACGATTACAGGTCGCACAGCGTGGAAATAAAAGTGGACGCCTTACCGGCAGGAAAATATATTTTACTCACCGGCATCAATAAAGATTTCAGCTTAGACAAAAACCTGATGGCGGCGCAGTTTTTCTATGTATCAGCTATCAGCTTTGTCAACAACGAGTCGGATTATTTTGCCCTGCACCGGAATACAGGCAAGCCTTTGAATGGCGCAACCATCCAGGTGTGGACCTCGAAATATGATTACACCGACAGGAAAAATAAATTGCAAAAAGCTGAAATGCTCACTACAGATCAAAACGGTTATTTCCGGCTGAAGCCCGGCGAAAAACAAAGCCGCAATATCCGCCTGGAGATCACCTGGCAGAAAGATCACTTGTTTATGGAGGACTATACCTACGAATACACCCGCTATGATGCATTAGGCAATATAGGTGATGAAGAATTTGAAAAGCAAAACAGTAAAATCTACTTTTTCACCGACAGGAGTATTTACCGGCCGGGACAAAGCGTATATTTCAAAGGCATAGGCATATCCAGGAATAAAGCAACCAAAACGGCAAAAATAATCACTGCCAGGGAAGCCACCGTGTATCTGCGTGACCCCAACGGACAAACCGTGGATTCTGTAACGCTCACGCTGAATGAATATGGTTCCATACAAGGCCAGTTCCGTTTACCGCAAAATGTACTTACAGGCAATTTTACTATTGAAGCCAATGATTACAATTACTCAGCCATCAATTTTTCTGTAGAGGAATACAAGCGTCCGAAATTCCAGGTGGAAATTGAAAAACCCAGGCAAAGCTTCAGGGTGAACGATACCGTTAGTATCAGCGGAAATGCAAAAGCGTATGCAGGTAATACTATTGACGGGGCTACGGTAAAATACAGGATAACGAGAATGGTGAGATTCATCTACCCCTGGCTGTATTACAGGAGAGGATTACCACGTACTGTTGGCATGGAAATAGCCAATGGAACTACCACTACAGGCCCCGATGGAAAATTCAGCCTGGAGTTTAAAGCCATTCCCGACCTGACGCTCGATAAAAAGCTTGACCCGGTATTTGATTATTCGGTACAGGTGGATGTTACAGATATAAACGGGGAAACCAGGAGCGCCACCTCAACCGTTCCTGTAGGCTACAAATCGCTTGTGCTCGGTTTTGACCTGCCCTCTTCTCCTGTTGCTATTGACAGCTTCCAGGCTATTTCGATTACCAGCAAAAACCTTTCCGGCGAATGGCAGGAAACAAAAGCACAGCTTGCTATTTATCCCTTGCTGGCGCCCAAAAGGCTGATCCGTGACCGTTACTGGGAAACACCTGACCGGTTCATTTTCAGCGAAGCGGAGTTCATACAATATTTTCCGCACGATGAATACAAAGATGAATCAGACCACCGCAACTGGCCAAAGCAGGCAGCAGTATATACAAACACCATAACAACAGCAGTCAATGTCAAATCTCAAATCTCAAATATTAAATTTTCACCTGGCTGGTACGCCCTGGAAGCCACCGCCTACGATAAAGACGGCGGCGAAGTGAAAGCGATAGAATACATACAATTGTATGACGGAGCTTCTAAAAAAATCCCTTCTTTGTCGTATCAATGGCAAACACTCCAGTCAAAAACATTACAACCCGGGCAAACAGCACAACTACTCAGCGGGACTGGCGCCGATGATGTTTTCCTTATACAACAGGTGAATAAGGAAATGCCTGATCAACCCCGTCCGTTAAGTGGAACGGGTACGAACCAGGAGCTGGTTCAAAAAGAATTTTCATTCCATACTTTAAACAACGAAAAAAAGGTATTCAGCCAGTTGGTCACCGAATCCGACAGGGGTGGTTTTGGGCTCACCCAGTTTTTTGTAAAGCACAACCGCTTTTACAGCAGTAACAATACTATTCATGTTCCCTGGAGCAATAAAGAGCTCTCGGTGCAATTTTCAACGTTCAGAGATAAACTGCAACCCGGCAGCCGGGAAAAATGGGAAGTAAAAATAAGCGGCGCAAAAGGTGAAAAGGTGGCTGCGGAAATGCTGGCTTCGATGTATGATGCATCGCTGGACCAGTTCAAGCCTCATTCGTGGAGCATACCCGGCATTTGGCCCAACTTTTATTTTTATAGCAACTGGAGCAGTGGAAAATCATTCATGCAGGTGCAGTCTTATGAAAAAAACAATCTGCCTGTAGATTACTCGTCGTTCGAAAAAAGATATGATGAGTTGGTTGTAAAGCCAATGTATTTTAGGCAAGGGGAACTGTTTAACTCAGCCAATCGCATCGCGCAAGCTATGCCTTCCGCTGCAGTGCCTGACATGGAGTTAGATAAGTCAAAAGATACAGACAATAGTCGCGGTGTATACAGGAAGAAAGCTGAAGTTAATCCATCCGGCTATTTTGATTTTGAAACGAAAACGAACAAGGCGGACAATACGGAAATAGATAATAACTCACCTTCGGAAAAAAACAACGAGGGTATTCAGGTAACACCCCGCAAAAACTTCAACGAAACCGCTTTCTTTTTCCCGGATCTGAAAACAGACAGCGCCGGAAATATTGCGTTTAGCTTTACCATGCCTGAAGCGCTCACACAATGGAAGCTGATGAGCTTTGCACATACTAAAGACCTGGCAATGGGTTACGCGCAACAGTTGACTGTAACCCAAAAAGAATTAATGATACAACCCAACGCGCCACGCTTTGTGAGAGAGAAAGACAGCATGGCTTTCAGCGCTAAGATCGTTAATATAAGCGACAAGGTGATCAATGGATCCGCAAAGCTGGAACTGATCAATGCCATCACCAACGAATCGGTAGACAACCTGTTTAATAATGCGGTAGTATCCAAAACATTTTCGGCAGCCGCAGGGCAAAGCATACCGGTTCAGTTCCTGATCAGCATCCCGCAGCAATTCAATGCCCCCCTGCTGTACCGCATTACAGCTACCTCTAACAACGGGGAATTAAGCGATGGGGAAGAAAATGCCTTGCCGGTATTAACCAACCAGATGCTGGTAACGGAAGCATTGCCTTTGAATATGCGTACAACAGGTACAAAAAAATTCAGCTTTGAAAAATTATTGAAATCCGGTAACAGCACCACGCAAAAAAATTACGGGCTAACGGTAGAGTATACCGCCAATCCCGCATGGTACGCGGTGCAGTCGCTCCCCTACCTGGCGGAATACCCGTACGAATGTGCCGAGCAAACCTTTAACGGGTATTATGCCAATATGCTGGCTGGTACTATTGCCAACAGCAATCCAAAGATCAAAGCCGTTTTCGAGAAATGGAGCGCTGACCCATCGGGTAACGGTTTACAATCTGCCCTGCAGAAAAATGAAGAATTAAAAAGCGTGTTACTACAGGAAACACCCTGGCTGGTACAGGCAAATAATGAAGCTGAGCAAAAAAAGAACATCGCGCTGCTTTTTGATATGGTGCGGATGAGCGCCGCAACAATATCTGCTTTTGATAAGATAAAGGACATGCAAACATCCAACGGGGGCTTTGTCTGGTTCAAAGGCGGTAACGACGACCGTTATATTACACAATACATACTCACAGGTATCGGTCATTTACAAAAGCTCAGTACCCTGTCAAAACAGCAACAAAACGACTGGCAGGAGATCATAAACAGCGCGCTGGATTATGCCGACTCAGGAATAAAAGAAGAGTACGATCAGCTTATCAGGACAAAAGCAAACCTGAAAAGTAACAATCTGCAGTACTCAGCTATACAATACCTGTATATGCGCAGCTTTTTTCCCGGCAAAAAAGTGAATGAAAAAGCTGTTACGGCGTACAACTATTTCCGGCAGCAGGCCAAAACATTCTGGCTGAAACAAACAAAATACATGCAGGGCATGATCGCCTTATCGCTGTTCCGCTCAGGCGACAAAGTTACGCCCCTTGCCATACTGGCTTCGCTGAAAGAAAACGCGGTACAACACGATGAGCTGGGAATGTACTGGAAAGAGAACCGTTGGGGATACTACTGGCATGAAGCCCCCATTGAAACACAATCGCTGCTGATAGAAGCTTTTACTGAAATTACCAAAGACGATAAGGCTGTAAATGATATGAAGATATGGTTACTGAAACAAAAGCAAACCCAGCACTGGAGCAATACCAAAGCAACCGCTGAGGCCTGTTACGCTTTACTGCTGCAGGGTACAGACTGGCTGGTTGCCGAACCTCATGTGAAAATCAATCTCGGGCCGGCTGTAATTTCCACAGATCAGCAGGCCGGGGCAGGAACTGGTTTTTTCAAAAAGAACATACCCGCCGGAGAAGTATCGCCGTCAATGGGCAATATACAGGTAACTGTTTCCCCGGATAAAAATACCAAAAATCAATCCGGCAGTTGGGGAGCGGCATACTGGCAGTATTTTGAGGATCTTGATAAGATAACTCCGCCTGGAAGTAAAACCATGTCTTTGCAATTAAAAAAGAATTTGTTTGTGGAAAAAAATACGGATCGCGGCCCTGTGCTGGAACCGGTTAATAACAATACGATATTAAAAGTGGGAGACAAATTAAAAGTAAGGATCGAATTAAGGGCAGACAGGAATATGGAATATGTGCATATGAAGGATGCAAGAGCAGCAGGTACGGAACCCGTAAATGTGCTCAGCAGTTATAAATGGCAGGGCGGTTTGGGATATTACGAAAGCACAAAAGATGCATCAACCAATTTCTTTTTTAGCTGGTTATCAAAAGGCATTTACGTTTTTGAATACCCGCTGTTTGTAACCCACCAGGGTAATTTCTCTGCCGGTATAGCTACCATTCAGTGTATGTATGCTCCTGAATTCATTTCACATTCAGAGGGGATCCGGATTGTTGTAGAGTGATCACCTGATAAATGCCTATCATACATCAATACGGGACATACAATGCACTAATGATAACCCCAAAGCGCTCACTAAATATCCTGTATACGCAGTAAGGAATAACCCTTATCGGGATAAAATGCCTGAAAATCGAACAAAGAAACAGCATTGTCGAATAAAGTTCCGGTTGGGGTAAATCTGTAGCATCTTTACATCATCAAACGAACACAACACGACGAAATAAAAAAATTAGGATAAAGGATCCCAGGTTTAAGGGAAACCACAAACACCGAGGTTGCAGTATCAACGCCAAGAGTAAATGAATGTACTCACTGACCCATCGGAATTATTGGATACAATGACCGGTTTTATAACCGGTTTTTTGTATTAATGTATACCTGATAGCCGAAAGCTGATAGACTGATAGCCGATTGCTCAAAGCTTCCTGCGTTTTGCATACCGGTAATCAATCATCAATACAGCCATTAATATAGCAAGGCCGAAAAACTCCCTCGTATCTTCTATCCAGGGCTTTTCGGCTTTCATGGTTTCCGCAATATTTTCAGCATTGTGCTGTGTCATCCAATCCCATACACCATCTTTGGTAACAAAAAGATAAATGGCGTACACTAAAAAAACAAGGGTGCCGGCCAGGTATACTTTAGGATACAACTTATTTCGGAAAGCCAGCCAGCACGCGGAAGCGCCAAAAAGATAGATCGGGATCCACAGGTAAGGATCGGGATCATTATATTGTAAAGCCGCGGATATTATAAACAGTATGCAAAAAATTATATTAAAAGCTTTCATGCGGCAATATTAATAAAAAGCCGAATGCAAAAGGATGATCGGGATCATTATGGTGCATTCTAAATTGTCACGGTCGTCATGCCGACTATAAGGAGGGATCTCCTGAATATAGCAGGAGATCCCTCGCTTTGCTCGGGATGACGTTCAACAAGAATATTTATTTCGTGCGACAATTTTGAATGCACCCTGATCATTATAGAATGGCTCATTGGAGACTGCCCTCTTTTGCGTTGAGGGTTTCCAGTTTTTGAAAGGTTGGAAACCCTGTTACAATCAGAAAACGTCTTTTCGACCGAATTGCGGCATGTAAAATGATAGTATAATTTTCTTATAAGGGAGAAATCTCCCGACACCTGGAGTGCTGCTAAAATTCAGCTAATCGCCTCACACCTCCCGATAGCTATCAGGACTCCTCACGGAGAGGGAGCAGAACCTGCTATAGCAAAGAGTTTGTGTAATTTCAAAATGTTTTTAACCGGACAACAATGGTTTCCAGTTTTTGAAAGGTTGGAAATCCTGTTACAAAATTTTCGCACGGGTTATAAAAAAAGCCGTTAAATTGTCTCCGTTAATTTAAAAGAATTTTCATGAGATATACATTCACCCTGCTGATGATTGCTTTGTGCATCACCGTGTACGCACAAACTCCTGTAAAGGGAAAATGGAAGCAGCTTTTTAACGGGAAAAACCTGAAGGGATGGACACCCAAAATAAGAGGATATGAGCTCGGCGAGAATTACGGAAATACATTCAGGGTGCAGGATGGGAAAATGGTAGTATCGTACAACCAGTATGAAGCCTTTGACGAGAAGTTCGGCCATATTTTTTATAAAGCGCCTTACTCCTATTACATCATAGCGGTGGAATACCGCTTTGTGGGTGAACAGGCTAAAAACGGGCCCGGCTGGGCATATAAAAACAGCGGCATTATGATACATTGCCAGCCCCCCTCCACCATGCACAAAAACCAGGATTTCCCGATCTCTATTGAAGTACAACTGCTGGGCGGTGATTCAACCGGCGAAAGAACCACCTGTAATTTATGTACGCCCGGCACCAATGTAGAAATGGACGGGAAGCTGGTTACACAGCACTGTATTAACTCCACTTCCAGAACCTTTCGCAACGAAGAATGGGTTCGGGCAGAGGTATTGGTTTTAGGAGATTCGGTTATACAACACATTGCGAACGGAGATACCGTACTGGTATATCAAAAACCCCAAACCGGTGGCGGGGCAGTAACCGACTTTGACCCGGCTTATAAGCCGGAAGGAAAGCTCCTGTCATCGGGCTATATTTCACTGCAAAGCGAAAGCCATCCTGTAGAATTCAGAAAAGTGGAAATAATGAACCTGGAAAAACAGTATAAAAAGAAATAAAGTAATCTATTCGCTGCAACCATTCATGCAAAACAGCATTTTGCCAATTTTGGCTGGCTGGATAAATGCCTATCCCTTCATTTAACCATCAAAAAAATTTCAGTAAGCGCATTACAATCATTAAATTGTGTGTGCATCATTTAATCAATCAATTGCTTATTATGAAAAAAAATTTACGTAGTGCCATTACGTTATTGCTTGCACTTATTTCAACCCATTTATCCGCGCAAACTGTAACAGTATCCGGAACCGTAAAAAACAGCTCTACCGATGAGCCGGTGGGCGCCGTTTCGATACTGGTAAAAGGTTCTGCCGCAGGCACATTTACCGACCCCAAAGGGTTTTATAAACTAAATGTTTCGCTAACAACTCCTTTCACACTTGTGTTTTCCTCCATCGGGTTTGAATCCAAAGAGGTAGAAGTTAACGGGCCGGGAGAAGTTAATGTAACACTATCTCCCGCAGCGGTGCTCGGCGAAGAAGTGGTAGTAGCTGCAACACGTACCGCCACCCGGGTGATGGAATCGCCCGTAACCATTGAAAGAGTAAGCTCCGCTAATATCCGGAACTCGCCTGCCACCAGCTATTATGATATGGTAGCGCAATTAAAAGGAGTAGATATCACTACCTCTTCCCTTACGTTTAAAACGCCCAGTACAAGGGGATTTAACTTTTCCGGTAACACGCGTATGAACCAACTGGTAGATGGCATGGACAACCAGGCCCCCGGGCTTAATTTTTCGCTGGGGAATTTTGTGGGACTAACAGAGCTGGATGTAGATAATATGGAACTGTTACCCGGAGCATCTTCTGCCCTGTATGGATCGGGTGGCATGAATGGCACGTTGCTGATCAATAGCAAAGATCCTTTTAAATACCAGGGGCTTAGCTTCCAGGTAAAAACAGGTATGAATCATGTAGATAAAAAACAACGCGACCAACCCGGCTGGTACAACGACTGGTCGCTGCGCTGGGCAAAAGCGTTCAATAACAAATTCGCGTTTAAAGTAGGTTTACAGCTTATACAGGCAAAAGACTGGATTGCCAACAGCACGCAAAATTACGACCGCCGTACCCGCCAGTTAAAGCCGGGCAATCATCAAACAGACCCCAATTATGACGGAGTAAATGTATACGGCGATGAAACCAATATGCGCGACAACGGATTCAGTATGCAAAGCCTGGCGCAACTGGTTCAGGCGCAAACACAACAAGGCATACTGGACGCTACAGGGGGTACAGTTGACATTGTTCAGATCATGAACGGATTACTTCCTGCCAATGCAACTCCTCAGCAAATAGGTGCTTTTATTGCCGGTTTGCCGGAGGCCCTGCGGCCCGGCGTAACCAACCTGGTACCTTTTTATTTTGGGTTAAGAAATGGAGTGATTCCCGAGCAAAGCGCCTCCCGCACGGGTTACGCTGAAAATGAAATGATCAATCCCAACACCGTGAATTTTAAATTATCAGGGAGCATACACTATAAGATCACTTCAAACCTTGAAGCTTCTTTAACAGGCTATTTTGGCACAGGAAGCACGGTGTATACCGGCAGCGACCGGTATTCGTTGAAGGATGCTAAAATTGGTCAGTACAAGCTGGAGCTGAGAAGTAAAAACTGGTTTGTGCGGGGCTATACAACACAGGAAAACGCGGGACAGGCCTATAACGCCACCATTACGGCCCGCCGGTTAAACGAAGCCTGGAAACCCAGCACAACCTGGTTCCCTGAGTATGTGGCAGCTTTTTCGCAGGCAAGGCTTTCGGGCGCCGATGAAGCGACCGCTCATAATCTCGCCCGCAGCTTCGCAGACCAGGGACGCCCGGCAGCGGGTTCGCCGGCGTTTAAGCAATTGTTCGACCAGGTGCGTAATACACCTATTCCCGCAGGCGGATTGTTCCTCGATAAAAGCGATTTATGGATGACGGAAGGACAATATAATTTCAGGGATATCATTCCATTTGTAGAGCTGGCAATTGGCGCGTCATGGAAACAATATATACTGAATTCGCAGGGTACTTTATTTATAGATTATGACGGGCCGATCAAGATCAATGAATACGGCGCTTATGGACAGCTCACTAAAAAATTGTTCAGCGATCGTTTAACCCTGAGCGTTAGCGGAAGATACGACAAGAACGATAATTTCAAAGGAAGGTTCACACCACGCGCTACCGCGCTGGTAAAGCTGGCCCAGGATCACAATGTGCGGCTGAGCTATCAAACTGCTTATCGTTTCCCTTCTACCCAACAACAGTACATCAATCTTGAAATTGGCGGCGGACAATTCCTGGTGGGCGGGTTGCCCTGGATACAGCAGGCAACATTACCCGGAGGCAAACCAGGCCCCAACCTGGGAACCCAGCCTGTATATCGCCTCAACAGCAGCGCTCAGCCAATTGGCACTTATACGCCACAGGAACTGAAGCCCGAAAGCGTTACCTCTTATGAAATTGGATATAAAGGGCTGATAGCAAAAAAACTTTTGATAGATGTTTATTATTATACCGGCGAGTACCAGAATTTTATCGGGCGCACACTGGTAGCCAAACCTTCTGCACTGGTGCCTACCAGCAATACTATTTATTCGATCGTTGAAAACGCGTCCACGATGTCCGGCGACGGAAGCGGAGGAGTAAAGATTGATCCGATCAAAGTAAAAAATTCAGGATATGGTATCGGGCTTGATTACCGGCTGACCGGCGGGTTATCATTTTTTGCTAATTATTTTCATGATGAACTCGGGAATGTTCCATCTGATTTCAGCGCACAGTTCAATACGCCCAGCCACAGGCTGAATGCAGGGATTGGACATGCTGGTTTTGGAAAAACAAAACGCGTAGTGTTTAATGTAACAGGCCGCTGGCAGAGCGAATTTTTATGGGAAGCGGATTTTGCCACAGGCACTGTTCCTTCTTTTTTTACAATGGATGCCATGATCGGTTACCGGTTCCCCGCTATCGGTTCACTGATGAAACTGGGCGCTACCAATGTATTGAACAAATACTATATGAACGCCTATGGTAACCCTCAAATCGGCGGGTTGTACTATGTAAGCTTTGCATACAATATTTTCTAAAAGATCCCGTTTTTTTAAAAAACACACTAAACAAAAAGTCCCGGTGCCGCGGAAAACAAAGGCGTCGGGACTTATTTTTTGAAGGAACAAACCCCCGGTAAGAATTATTGATAAATCTCAAAATTCTTCTATACTCAATGCCTCAATATCTTTTGGTCAGTATCCGGATCCTGGTCCTGCCCTATTAAAAAAGCCATCAGATCAGCCATTTCCTGTGTGGTTAACAGCTTATCCAACCCCTGGGGCATCATTGACACATTATCGGCATCAATAGAATGAATATCTTTCCTGTATACACGTACTATATTACCGGGCGCTATTTCTATACTAACGCTTTCGGGTGTTTTTTCTTTAAGAATACCTTTATACGTAGTGGTATTTGTTTTTACATTATAGGTTTCAAATTCACGTACAAAGCTTGCGCCGGGGTATACAATGGCTTCCAGCAGGTCGTGCGCCGAACGGTCGCGCTGGATAGAAGTAAGGTCTGGCCCCATATGCCCGCCCTGGCTGCCTACCGTATGGCAGGTAGCGCAGGTAGCTTTCCCAAAAAACAACTGACGCCCCCGTTCTAAAGACCCTTCGGGTATCCGGTCTTCATATTCCTGCAGTTTTTTCAGGCGCCCGCTATGCACCTCACCCAGCTTTGCCAGCAGCTTATCCATAGCAGGTTTTATTGCAGGAGGATATTTTTCAAAGATCTTTCTCAATCCACTTTCTGTAAATCCATCCAGCGATGGCGATTGCTGTAAAACCGCTATCATTTTTTCTGCTAACGCTACAGGGTATGCGCCGGTATACATCGGAACAATACGCGGGAGCATATAATCGTCGGCACGGGGAAGATATTCATTGGTAATTTGTTGCAACTGGCTTTCTGTTAATTGCGCCTCTCCCATAACATGGGCCGCCCTTTGCCTTAACGGTGCTTCTTTTCCGGGTTGAATAAGCGAATACAGGAATGAAAAATCCGAAGGGCGTAGTATTGAATCCTGCTTCAGCAAAACCGAAACAGCGTCCATCCGTAACAGATCGGGATTGTTCTGATCGTCCGCCACCTGTTTTGTTTCTTTCACCAGTTGTTCCAGCTCCCGCATCGAAACAAGATTCATTGCGGCTGTTTTTACAGCCATATCTGTTTCCGGGAGCAGGCGATTGCCCACTGCTTTAATCCACCCCGCTGGAAAATCTTTCATCCTGCTTTTTGCCATTACATCCAAAAAAAACAATTGATATTTCCGGCTGCCGGTGTTGAGACCATCCGCCACAAACGCCTGCGTTTTTTCCTGTCCGGCAAAAGATACCAGCAACTCTTTGTACAACTGTTCTTCACCGGCGCCAGGCTCTCCTTCCGCAAATCTTTTTTTCAAAAAAAGAAGCATTTCGCCCGCCCAATCCGGGTGGTGGGATGCTATCCATAAACCGGTATTCCTCAGCATTTCATTCTTACCTGAAAGAAAGCGTATGATATCTCCTGCCTGTAAAACAGAAGCCTGCATCTGGTCGAGCGCAACCAGGGCCGCATCCTGCACCAGGGGTGATGCGTGCGACAATGCCGGGCGAACAGCTTCCGCATCATTGAGCAATATCAATGCATAAATGATGGCATGCCTGTTAAAGCGATCCTGTTCCTTTTCAGCGGCGCTTAATAAATATTTTACGGAAGTGCGGTCATTGATCTGTCCAAGCGCAGTAGCTACCTGCCTTTTTACAGGCAGCGACCCGTCTTTCAAAAGCATTTCATTCAGCGTATTTACGGAAGCGATATCACGCAAAAGCCCCAGTGACCGTACAGCAGCGATCCTCGCCGATTCATCGCTATGATCTAAAAAAGTGCGGAGCTGCTTTACCGCTTCGGGCGAACCAACCTGGCAGAGGGTAAAAATAATCTTCTCAACCACTTCTGCGCCTGTGGTTTTCCCCTGCAAACCTTTCAGAAGAGGCAAGGCTTTCTCTCCCATATCTATCAGTGCCTGTTTGGCGCGGTCGCTTACAAAGCACCTTGCGTCCTGCAGGTAGCGTATAGCGTCTTCCGCCGAAACAGCGCCCCAGTCTATTTTATTGCCATAGGGGTCTTCTACCGCGGGCGCTCCTTTTTTTCTTACCCGGTATATTGAGCCTTTTAATTCCGGCTTGGATACCTGCGATAAAGGGCAGCCTTTAATAAACCATCCGCCTGTTTCAACCACCAGCATGCTTCCGTCAGCGTCTTCCAGCACATCGGTAGGATGGAAATCTTCGTGCGATACTGTAAAGAAAGGTTCATCTTCTGTTTTAAAAGACGCGCCATCCCTGAACAGCTTATGCCGCATGATACGATGTGTATTGAACTGGGCGCTGAATAAATTACCTCTATGATCTTCACCCAGCCCGTTACTGCGGAAACGCGCGATACCCGCGGGCGATACCCTCGAAAACTTCGCTATTACCGGCATTAGCTCACCGGTGCGCGGCAGCCTGTCCCTGTCTATATTGGTATTGGGCTTAGGATACACACCTCCTTCCGTCCAGTATACCAGCGCATCTCTTTGACCGGCTTTGGGGTCGGTAAAATAAGTTTCAGTTCCTATTATTTCTCCCGCCGGTGTAAATGTGAGCTCTACAGGATTATTCATTCCTCCTGCCGATATCCACTCCAGTTGCGATCCGTTGGGTTTTACTCTCCATATACGCGACGTTTCGCCCTTCATCCTCTGCCCTTCCTTACTTGTAACATCAAATCCCATGATCGCACTCGTCATATACAACCAGCCGTCGGGCCCCATAAAAGGGCCTACCAGGCTGTTGGCATTTACATTCAACGTCCATCCGGAAAGGATGATTTCTCTTTTATCGGCTACTCCGTCGCCATCGGTATCGGTAAGCTTTAACAGGTCCGGGGCCGATGACGCATACAGGCTACCCTTGTAAAATACACCGCCCTGCGGAAACCGCACCGTATCTGCGAACACCGTGCTTTTATCATATATACCATCGCCATTTTTATCTTCCAGCAATTTAATCCTGAATAAAGGTTTTTTAAAAGCGTCTGACGTATGCTCGTATACGTTACCGGTAGACTCAAAAACAAAAAGCCTTCCTGTTTCATCCAGCGTACTAAACATCGGGTAGTCAACCAGGCCAGGACCGGCGGCTACTTCTACGGTATATCCTTCGGGTACCTGTGGCTGGTAACCTGATGAAGATTCTTTTTGTTTGCAGGAAAATAAGCATACACACACGATCAGAAGCTGTGCGAACAATGCGTAAGAACAGGCTTTGCCGGTAAGCCTTAAAGACTTTTTCATGTTTGCGGGTTGTAGTTTTGTGAAACAGTAATTTGCCGGTTACACTTGCCAGGAGCCTCACAATATACATACTTACTCCGGATATAACGCGCTGGGGAGCAGGGCAAACGCATTTAAATTTTTACAGGAAGCCGGGGGTGTTTTACCAGTCGTTCAATTCCTCCATACTAAAGCTGTTCTGCCGCCCCCTGAACTTCTGCCTGATATTGCTTACTTCTTCTTTTGAAACACTGCCGCTATTATTATTCCAGCTTTTACGGATATAGCTTAACACCTGGGCTATGTCTTCGTCTGTAACTTCCTTATTGGCAGCTATACCGGGCATATCGCCGTTAATTTCGGGAGCCTTGTATAATTTGTTCTGCACTTTAACGGGTCCTGAAAGACCGTATAAAACAATTGCTATCAATTTGTTTTTGTTGCCTGTAACCCATTCCGAATTATTGAGCGGCGGCGCCAGTGAAGTGATGCCGTTTCCATCAGCGCCATGGCATGTTTGGCAAATGGTTTGGAACAATTGCACCCCCCCGGGAAATTGCGCTTTCAACTGCTTACTGTTGGCCGCGATCTGGTTGTTTTTAATATCATTGATCACCTTCCTGAAACGCCTGTGGATGGCAAAACTTGTATCAGGAATACGGGTTGCTACCTGCCGGTAAAATGTTCCTTCCTGGTTTTCGAGGTTACTGATAATAGCATCCGCCACCCATTCATTATCCGGAAATGTTCCCGCCAACGCCAATAACAGATCATGAGCGGCTTTTTTATCTGCGGGTGCTATTTTGTTTACGACAAAGCCGATATAAGGCGCAACCAGGCTGTCATGTTGCTGCATCATTTGTTGCAGCAGCGGTACATATTCCCTGTAATTATTTTTGCTGATAAGAGACGCGAGCACTGCCACCCCGTGCGCCCGTATTGCCGCGTCCTTATGCCTGAGTAAAAGCAATATATCATTACTGTTCAACGCGTTCAATCCTTCGAGCGTCCACAATGAATGGAGTATCACATTGCGCGACGAAGAAAATTGAACATTTTCTTTCAACAAAGGAACAGCGTCGCCAAACTTCCCGTCTACCAGCATTTGCTGGGCTTTATCTCTTACCCAGCCATCAGGCGATTGCAGCAATGCTACAAGAGATTGGGGATCACCCGGAAGCCTTACGTTTTCAGCATGCTTTCCAACAGGTACAACCTTGTAGATCCTGCCGCAATTGAGAGGCAGCGTGAGTGATCTTTTATTGATCTCATTTTTGAGATAAGGGGTCAGATAGGTTTTATGCTGAATGATGCCCCTGTACATGTCTGCAATGTATAATGCACCGTCGGGCCCGTTGTATAAGCTCACAGGGCGAAACCGTTCGTCATAACTTGCTAAAAATTCTTTTCCCCTGTACGCCTGGCTTCCTGATATAACAAAACCGTTTTGCACAAGGATGTTTCTTTTTATGAGATTCGCCGATGGTTCGGCTACAAAAGCGTTCTGGTAATACGCTTCGCCAAACAGGCCACCCCGGTATATAACGGGACCACAGGCTGCTGTAAAATTCAACAGGCGCGAACTGTCATCCAGCACATCTTTCATATATCCCCTGTTCACTCCCGGTGTAGGACGTACAGGATACACACGGTTATCTTTTACAATATCAACATCATAGCCCGCTACTTTTTTTTGATTTATGTTGTTGCGCCCCAATCCCGGTAAAAAATAATCGCCTATCAGGTTTTGTGAGTTATTATTGTAAAAGAGCCTTCCGAAATCATCCTGCGATATTCCCCATTGCCCCCTGAAATGAGTTTTTTCGATCAACCAATTGTCTCCCGCCTTTCGGTAACGCTTAGCAGATTTAGCGCTGTATATCCAGTTGTCCATCGCCCTGAATAGCCCATTGGGCTGATGCTCCACATTTCCTCCTTCGGCATAGGCGGAATCAATCATTATTTTTTTCCCCGCCTTATCATTGTCAACCTGCACATACCAAAGCCGTGGAGGCTCCGCAACAAGCAATCCTCCCTCAACAAAACAAATAGCGCGCGGCAGCACCAGCGAATCCATAAATATTTTGCGTGTATCATATACACCGTCTCCGTCTTTATCCTCCAGTATCACGATTTTTCCATTCGCTGTTTCTTCGCCGGCACCTGTAGTGTCGGGCATGTACCCGATCATTTCCACCGCCCATATCCGCGCTTTTTCATCAAAGAGCATCGCTACCGGCGAGCTGATCAATGGTTCGGCACAAACAAGCTTTACCTCAAAGCCGTCTTCTGTTTTCATTTGCTGTAACGACGCTTCGGGCGATAATACGGGAGCCTGCGCTACTATCTCCTCCCTGCTGTAATTACCTGCCGGTTGTTTCTTATTGTTACAGGAAATCAAGCCTGTTGCTGCATAAGCAATACAAAAAATCAGGAATATTTTCTTATTCATGTAAACTCAGCTCCTTTGCGGGTTGAAACAAAAGCAATTTGCAATACCGGAACAACAATCGTTCTAAAAAAAGAGAATATGCTGCACCTGATCTGCAATGCAACATATTCTCCCGGGGATCATTATCATTTATCATTGAAATGCAAAACCGGCTATACCTGGTCGGGAACAATGTACGGAGGACGATACTCACGGGTAAGCATCGCGTCGGCTTCCGCATCGTTCACAAATTTTTCCCTGTCCCTGTCGCCACCCATAAACTTCAGCTCACGGTTAAGCCTGTACGAAATATTGGCAAGCAATGGTAAGGTAGAGGAATAGAAGCCGGTATTAATATCACAATTCAACAAATCATCCTTTTCCCCGCGTACCGCGTCTATAAAGTTGGCATAATGCTCTGTTCCACCGGGTGGTGTGCGTGGATCTACCGGTTTGGGAGCGGCGGCTTTCGATCCTGCAAAAGGATCTTTTTCCCTTTTACGGAATGCTTTCCAGGTTTGCCCATCCAGCTCCAGGTAACCTTCGGTACCAAAAAAAATATTGCCGATCCGCGTGTCAAGGCTCGATTCAGAATTGGAATATCCGCCCCTCGTTTCAAATTCCAGCATTTTGCCATCCTGGTATTTAAATAAGGAAGATTGCAGTGTAGGAGTTTCCTGGGCGCATTCTTTGGGATTGAATCCATATACACCACCTGTTGAATATACAGAAACAGGATGTTCGTTTTTATTTAGTCCCCAGCGTGCTATATCAAACTGGTGCGGTCCCTGGTTGCCTGTATCACCGTTACCGGTATCCCAGAACCAATGCCAGTTATAATGACCTTTCTTTTCATTATATGGGCGGTATGTTGCAGGCCCCAGCCAGCGATCGTAGTGAAGCGTTGCCGGCGGCGTGCTGTCTTTGGCAATTCCAAAAGGATCGCGGGGCTTAATACAAAGTCCCCTTGCCATATACACATCGCCTATGCCTCCTTCATGCAAAAATTTTATAGCTTCTATTACATTGGCGAAAGAACGATTCTGGAAACCTACCTGTACGCGGCGGCCATACTTACGCGCCGCTTCTATCATTTTACGCCCTTCCCACACATCATGCGAAGCGGGCTTTTCCACGTACACATGTTTGCCTGCCTGGCAGGCCCAGATAGTGCCCAGCGCATGCCAGTGATTGGGGGTAGCGAACGATACGGCGTCAATTTCCTTATCGTCAAATACCTTACGCATGTCCCATTCGGTAACAGGCTTTTCGCCGGATAACTCCGTAACTTTTTTTGCACGGGAAGCAAACCATTGCTCGTCCGCATCGCACAGCGTTTTAAGCCTTACATTCTTGCTGGTTTTCAGTCCGCACCAGCTTGTTATGTGAGTTTGTCCCTGGCCGTGTATACCAATAATGGCCATCGTTATGCGATCATTGGCGCCCAGGATAGAAGCGTAAGATTTTGCAGTAAACCCCATGCTCCCTATTGTTAATCCGGCGCCGGCCATAGCTGTTTTCTTAATAAAATTCCTTCTTGAGCTTCCCGGGCTATTTAAATCTTCCATAATTGTATGTATGTTTTTTAATGAGCAAATCGTTGTAATAAGGTATAGTGAGATATAAGGCTGAATATACTCATCAGCCTACCTGCCCCTTAGCTGCACAAATAAATGTTATTTTCTTTTCGCATGATGGATCATCCGGTTAAATATTGTTAATTGTTCCTTCATAGCGGCTACCCTGTCTGCCGGCTCGGTCCGGGCTTCCAGTAAAATCCATCCCCTGTATTTCATACCGGTAAAAAGATCCATGAGCTGCTGGTAAGGATAATCAGCCGAGTCCATTTCACGTACATGCACGGTATCGCCAAACCACTTTTTTACCGAATCAAAATTCTTCTCCAATCCCGGAGGCAACAGGTCTTCGGGATTACAGTTCCAGCATATTTTTACATTAGGCCCGGTTACCTGGTCAAATATCGCTTTCATGTTAGGCAGTTCCTGGGTATACCTGCCATGTACTTCCACCCTGATAAGCTGCCCGAGACCAGCAGCGAATTTTCCAATCTCATTAAAAGAAGCGGCGATCTGCGCGATGGTTTTTTCTTTTGGTACGCCGGCGGGAAGATCATTGGGCTTTACCTTTATGCCGGTAGCGCCTATATCCTTACATAATTGAATATATAATTTTGTATCCTCTATATTCTTTTTCACAACCGCCTGGTCCGGACTATGATACTCAAAATTAGAACCATATCCTATACAGGTAACAGGACTGTCGGCAAACCTCTTTTTTACTTCTGCCCGTTGAGCGGGCGAAAGATCAATTTCAACTTTATGGGCATGCTGGGTACGCAGCTCCACTCCCAAAAGCCCGGTTTTTTGACAATTGGCAATCAAGGTGGGCAGGTCCCAATCGCGCCCCCACTGATAAGTAACCAATCCAAACTTCATTGCAGGATCCGCTTTTTCAAAGCTGGTAAAAGCTCCCGCGGAGGCAACACTTAAACCCGTAACAGAAGCTTGTTTTAAAAATGTACGCCGGGTAATACTCTTCATTTGCTGTGCATGTTTTATACTGCCAACACTACGGTAAAGGCTGATTGGCTAAGTTACAAAAGTTGATGGGATGACCTAATAAATTTCAAAACACTGTAATTTGCCGTATGCGCAAAATAATATATCCCGCAAAAGATCAGGTGCACCCGCTCGACAACCCCGCCTGGCATGCGCTTACTTCTGTTCATCATGCGCTCTCCCTGGGAAACGATACAGCGAAGCGGTATATTCCCGGTGTGGTTGCTTTTACGGGGTTAAAATTTCCCGATAGCGCCCCGGCAAAAATGCTGGATGCATTGTTAACGAAAGGAGAACAGTTTTTTATTATTGGAGATATGCCTCCGCTCATTGCGGGCTGGGAGCTGAAAAGTGAATTGGTTTGCGCACAGATGGTTTACCGGCAGGCGGCGCCTCCCCGTCATGATACCGGTATCGTACAGCCATTAACAGAGGCAGACAAAACGGAAATGTATGACCTCATACATGCTATACAACCTGGTTATTACCTGCCCGACACTCCGCGTATGGGAAATTATTTCGGCATCAAACAAAACAATAAACTGGTAGCTATGGCAGGAGAACGCATGCGTATGACTGGTTTCACAGAATTGAGTGCTATCTGCACACATCCTGATTTTACCGGCAGGCAATATGCGCAGCAACTAATGCAAAAGCTGATCTTTCTCAATCAATCGGCAGGCATTGTTCCTTTTTTACATGTGGCAAAAAGCAACGACCGCGCTATCAGGCTATACGAATATATGGGCTTTGGGATCAGGAGATATATTTCATTCCGGCTGATGCACAAAACCGCGTAATTTATAAGAAACAGGGGTATCATATTTGCATGTTCATTGTGTAAAACCTCCGGCAATGGATCTACACAACAACAGCACAGTTTACAATAACCCACAAATCAGGATAGGAACCAGCAACATTGTTTTACCCGTACCCAAAAAAAGCTTTCCGGAGGAATGTAAGACCGCAAGCAGGCTTACTTACTTTTCCTCTCTTTTTAATACCGTTGAATTGAATCGTCCTTTTTATAAAATACCCCGGGCTGCCACTTTTAAAAAATGGTGCGGTGAAGTACCACACAATTTTGAATTTACCGTAAAGCTATGGCGGGGCATTACACATGCGGCATCCTGGAAACCGGCTGACATTGATTTTTTTATGCAGGCAGTCAATGAAGCTGGCAGTAAGAAAGGCTGTTTGTTAATGCAGTTTCCGGCAAGCATTAAGCTAACCCATTATAACCAGGTGGAAAAAATATTAGAAAAGATTAGCCGCCCGGATAGCGACCGGCATTGGAGGATAGCCGTAGAGTTCAGGGATAAAAGCTGGTATATCAGCAGCATTTACCAGATGCTTGATCATTATCATGCCGCTGTTGTATTGCACGACATGCCTGCATCAGCCACAGCCTGTCCAAACGAAAACGCATCCTTTGTTTACCTGCGCTTCCATGGAGAAAAGGGAGATTATAAAGGCGACTACTCGCTGCAAATGTTGGAACACACCGCCCGGCAAATTGCAGACTGGAAAATGCAGGGGAAAAAAGTATATGCCTACTTTAATAATACTATCGGGAACGCATTTGAAAATGCCTTATCCCTTCAGCAGTTGTGCGATGCTGCTGTTGAAAGATAGCAAAGGGCGGTACTATTGTATATCAATGCTCCTGTACGCGTTTAATGCAGCCAGTTCGCCTGCGCTTCCCGGATTTTTTATACCATGCTCCAGTCCTATGAATCCCCTGTATCCTTTATCGTGAATATGCCGCAATACCAGTGGGTAATTGATCTCTCCGGTAGTCGGTTCTTTCCTGCCGGGCGTATCACCTACCTGCACATACGCTATCTCGTCGTAAGCGGCATCAAATGCAGGCAACAGGTTTCCTTCTTCAATCTGCACATGATAAAAATCGTACAAAATTTTTACGGAAGGCCTGTTTACCATTTTTGCGAGCGCATATGCCTGGGGTATGGTATGCAGGAACATTCCCGGGTGATTGATCTTATGATTCATGGTTTCCATCAGCATGGTTATACCATGCGGCTCATATATATCAGCTATGCGTTTCAGTAACTCAGCAGCATTTAACATTTGAAAATCGTAAGAAAGCCCTCTATCCGCCAGCCCAAGCACGTTGTGAATAAGCTTTGTGTTCATTCGCCTGGCTACTTCAACCGATTCCCTTACTTCTTGTAATACATTTTCTCGCAACGCCTGGTTATTTCCCGCAAACGTTACTTCGCTAAACGACATTGTTCCTACAAACTGCCCGAACTCCATTCCCAACTGTTGTATAATTTTACTAATGCGTTCCTGCTCCTCTTTAGTCCTTCTTTTCAGCATGGTATTTTCCCAGGCCCGGAAGCCCTGGTCGTACCCCCATTTTACCTGGTCTACCGGGTCTTTTCCACCCAATTCACTAAAAATGCCAAAATCGGGCGAGAACTTTAATGTAAAGGGTTTTTCCTTACCTGCTTTTTGATTTGCCGGCAAACGAGAGGTACCGGTGGCTAAGGCGCTTACGCCCGTAGCCAGCGCGGCTCCTGAAAAAAGCCCGCTTTTGATAAAAGATCTGCGTTCCATGCTGTATGATAAATGTGTTAAGGGTTATATTGTATTAAATTTCCGGAAATAATTGGTAATTGCAAAAGACGTTCTGTAAAACAGGTAAAACGGTAATCCTGACCTGTTTGAACATCCTGGCATAATTTTATAACAAATACCAACATGGAAACGTCTAAAAAGAAAACGCTTATACTGGGTGCGTCAGATGATCCCACGCGCTATAGCCACCTGGCATTAAACCAGCTCAGGGCAAAGGGACATCCCGTAGAAGCCATAGGCAGGAAAAAAGTACGTGTAAAGGATGTGGATGTTGATACGGAAAAAAAAGCGATCAACGATATTGATACCGTGACCATATACCTGAACCCTCGCAACCAGGAAGAATACTACGATTATATTCTTTCCCTGCACCCGAAGCGTATTATCTTCAACCCCGGCGCCGAAAATAAGGAACTTGAAAAGCTTGCAACGCAAAACGGTATCGAAACCATGCAGGCCTGTACCCTGGTGTTGTTAAGTACGGGGCAATATTAACCATCCGCTTCTTCTTATCTTTGCCTATGATTTTACAGGAGGCTTACCGTTTTGCTTGTAATACGCTCGAAAATATTTATGACACCCGCGAAGCGGCAAATATAGCCAACATGGTAATGGAGCATATTACCGGTCTTAACAGGATGGACAGGCTGCTGCACAATCAAACTACCCTTACAGCGCTGCAACAGCAGCAGTTACATGAATATACCAGCCTGCTTTGCAGGCATACCCCCGTGCAATATGTATTACAGCAGGCATGGTTTTACAATATTCCTTTTTTTGTAAATAAACATGTGCTGATCCCGCGCCCTGAAACGGAAGAGCTGGTAAACTGGATAATACAGGACGAAAAGAATAAGCCGGGCTTAGCGCCTACTCGCATACTTGATATAGGCACCGGTAGCGGCTGTATAGCGGTAAGCTTAAAAAAAAATTTGCCTGCCGCCGAAATTCACGCTTTGGACGTGAGCAGCGGAGCGCTGGAAGTTGCCCGTAAAAACGCCGAGCAACAGGAGGTGCTGATCCATTTTCATGAAACGGACATCCTGCAACCCGAAAAAGCTTCTTATCTGCCCGCATTTGATATTATTGTTAGTAATCCACCCTATATACCGCTCAAGGATAAAGCGGAAATGCATGCCAACGTGCTGGAGCATGAACCTTTCCTCGCACTGTTTGTAAATGACAATAACCCGCTTTTATTTTATCATACTATAGCTAATTTTGCAAAATCGCATCTTAAAAGGAACGGCGCTTTATATCTTGAATTATATGAAACAATGGGCAGGGCTGCAACCGGCCTGTTTTTATCCGCAGGCTTCCAGCAGATCCTGCTTAAAAAAGACATGCAGGGAAAAGACAGGATGCTGAAAGTTGAGAGAATTTGAAATTTATGGTGTATAGCTATCAGTTGTGGGCTATGAGTGATGAGCGTGCACAACCTGGAACTTGCAACCTGCAACCACAAACCACAAACATTACAAAAGAATGAACATTACAATCCGGCGTGCTGTTAAAGAAGATTGCCCCAGGCTGATGGAATTGGTATATGAATTAGCGGTATTTGAAAAGGCGCCTGAAGAAGTAACCGTAACTCCGGAACACTTTGAAGAAAGTGGTTTTGGCAAAAATCCTGTTTGGTGGGCTTTTGTAGCGGAAGCGGGATACAACGGGAATAAAAAGATTGTGGCCCTGGCCCTGTATTATATCCGCTATTCTACCTGGAAAGGACAAAGGATGTACCTCGAAGACATTATTGTTACCCAACAATGGCGGGGCAAGGGCATTGGAAAAATGTTGTTTGAGGTATTGATCCGGGAAGCGAAAGACAAAAACCTTCATGGAATAATGTGGCAGGTGCTGGAATGGAATGAGCCCGCTATTGCGTTCTACAAAAAATATGATGTGCATTTTGACGCGGAATGGGTGAACTGTACACTGAGCGAACGGCAGGTTAACAACCGTTAATATTTAATAAGGTTATGTTAACGTGGCGGTATTACTCAACCCCACGCACAACCAACACGTAATTTGCATGAAAAACAACAGCTTTGCCCAATAATTTTACGCTTAAATAGTTTATTATTTACAAGCTCCTGCTTTAACCTGTTATGTATGCAAATAAAAAATTTCGTGCTGGTATCAGCGCTGTTAATAACCGGCACCATTAGCTGTAAAAAAAACGATCCTAATCCTAATGCGGAAATCAATTCCGAAGCATGGGAATATGCTAAAGATATTTACCTCTGGAACACCCAGTTACCCTCCGGCTTTAATCCTTCAGGCTACAGCGATCCCAATGCCGTAATGGAAGCCATAAGGAAATACAGTAATGAACCGGGGTTCAGCGACCCTGTTGACAGGTGGAGCTTTGGCATTAAAAAATCGGAATGGGACGACCTGAGCTCAGGTATCAGCGGCGACCTGGGACTTAATATATTTTTCCGGTCCGACAACGATTTAAGGGTATCATATGTTGAACCGGCCTCCCCTGCCGGTGCAGCAGGTATTCAAAGAGGCTGGCGCATTATTTCAATTAATAATAACAGCTCCATTTCGTCTGACGATGCAAGCATTAACAGGATCGTAAATGCCATTTTTTCTTCCGCATCTGCAACTATAGGATTTAAACGGCCCGATAATACCGAAACTACCATTACACTTACAGCGGCCACCTACCAGGAGCAACCGGTATACCTCGACAGCATTTATACCGTAGCCGGTAAAAAAGCAGGCTATCTCGTTTATAATTCATTCCTGGGCAAGCCGGATGACATTAAAAGCATTTTCAGCGCGGTTTTCAGCAAATTCAGCAATCAGGCTATCAATGACCTGATCGTGGACCTGAGGTATAACGGTGGCGGGTACGTGGAATTACAGAATGAACTGGCCAACTACCTCGTGCCTGCTTCCGGCAATAACGGGGTTATGCTGAAAGAAGAATTCAACGACAATTACAAAAGTCATTTTGATACAACCATTCATTACAGTAAAAAAGGAGATCTTAACCTGGACAGGATATTTTTCATCACCACTAAAAATACGGCTTCGGCCAGCGAATTGCTGATCAACAGCTTAAAGCCTTACATGGATGTAAAACAGGTGGGCAGGGCAAGTCATGGTAAAGCAGTGGGGTATTTTGAAATACCGGTTGGCGATTGGTATGTGTTCCCGGTATCGTTCCGCACTGTTAATAAAAACGAGGAAGGAAATTATTTTAATGGACTACAGCCTGATGCAATTGTTAACGACGGGCTAGACAAGGACTGGGGCGATGTAAATGAAGATTGCCTGGCAAGCGCCCTTCACTATATTGGTTATGGCAGCTTTTCCAATATTGCCGGCCGCAGGCAGGAAGACATTCAAACAGAAAACAAAAATAATATTTTTAGCAGGCGTCTCTTTAAAGGAACAGTAGAAAAAACCAGGCGCAACCCGCGTTAAACTGAACTGCATGAAAAATATAGCCGGGTGAAAAATAGCAGCCTTTAAAAAATACATTGTGTATCAATAAGTTGTACCATACTACAACATAATACCCACTTTCAATGTGGCTCCCGGTAACCTGTTAACGGGGTATGGTTTACGGACTTCCCGCTTCGATATATTCATTTTTTAATATATCTCAATCGCTGTATCTGCTGTATCTAAGGAAATATTTCATTCATCGAAAAAAATTGGAATGAATTTTCGTTAATAATATTTTCGATACATGTTTACACAGAGCAGCCTATGAAATATATATTATATAAGTATAGTGAAAGCACTCAGGAACCCTCCTTATACTATCTTTCAGGTATATATAACAGCGAACCACAATTCAGCCGTTATAGCGCCGATGCCCGAAAGTATTCACTCCTGTATGCCATTTATTTATCTTTTCGCTTTAACCTTACCTGGATCAACGAAAAATACATCCAAAAACGTAAATGATATCCTTCTCGTACCTGTACCGGCAATAGCAATACAGATATCTTTTTTCGAGCGGTAGCCGGTTCAAACCTCTCTGCCGGCCTTGTTATATGTATTTGCCTGGGTTTGTTTATCTTCAGGGTTCACTGCAAATAATTGCTTTATGAAAAAGTTTATTCCCGCACTTTTTATACTGTATGCTTTAGCCTGTAATACTCCTGCCCAGGAAGTAAAAACGACCGGGTCGGTAGAGAAGCTGGATCCCGCGCTTGAAAAAATAATAGATCCTGATGTAGCGATTGAGATCGTTGCCGAAGGATATACCTGGACAGAAGGTCCTTTGTGGGTAGAACAGGAAAAGATGTTGCTGTTTTCCGATATCCCGCCCAACAAAATTTTTAAATGGACGGAAGAAAAAGGAGCGGAATTATACCTTACTCCTTCCGGTTACACCGGCTCAACACCCCGCACCGGTGAGCCTGGCTCCAACGGCTTACTTTTAAATAAGAACGGACAACTTGTAATGTGCCAGCATGGCGACAGGCGTATGGCCGTAATGGAAGCCTCCCTTTCGAGCCCCCGGCCTGCGTTTAAAACACTTGTGGATAATTACCAGGGCAAAAAGTTAAACAGCCCTAATGACGCAGTTTACCGTAGCAACGGTGACTTGTTTTTTACCGATCCGCCTTACGGACTGGAAAAAAATGTGGATGATCCCGCAAAAGAAATACCCTTCCAGGGAGTATATATTTTAAATACGGCAGGAGAAGTAAAGCTGCTAACGGATACGATTACCCGCCCCAATGGCATTGCGCTCATTCACAATGAGAAAACATTGCTGGTAGCTAATTCCGATGGCGACAAAGCGAGATGGTACCTGTTCGATATTGGGGACAATGACAGCCTTTACAACAGCAGGATATTATACGACGCAACGGCTGAAGCCAAAAAGGAAGGCGGGTTGCCGGATGGATTGAAAGTGGATAAAGCCGGCAATATATTCGCAAGCGGCCCCGGAGGCATTTGGATTTTCGATAATGCCGGAAAGCTGATCGGCAAGCTCAAGATCCCGTCGGCCTGCAGCAATGTAGCCCTGGCAAATGATGATAAAACGTTGTTCATTACAGCTCATAATAATTTGCTGCGCTTAAAAATGCGGAAATAAAATCTTCTGCGTACCTCCTCCCAACACAAAACAAAAACGATGAATCGTAAGGCTTTTTTAAAAAACGCGGCATGGGTAACCGCCGCAGCCGCGTTGGGCGACTTGCCGGTTTCAGCCGCTGCCCTTACCGGTGCTGCAAAAAATAAATTACCACGCTGGAAAGGCTTTAACCTGCTCGACTACTTTTTGCCCACTCCTGCTTCGGCCTATAAAACAACAGAAGAACATTTTAAATGGATGAGAGACTGGGGATTTGATTTTGTAAGGATCCCTATCGCTTATCCCTCCTATCTCAACATAGATCGCTCAAAAAATATTACTCCCGGTGATGTTTACAAGATCAGCAACCAGGCTGTAGACAATATTGAGCAATTAGTATTGACCGCCCATCAATACCATTTACATGTAAGCCTTAATTTACACAGGGCGCCGGGATATTGTATCAATGCAGGATTTCATGAGCCCTATAACCTGTGGAAAGATGAAGAAGCGCAGCAGGCATTTTACTGGCACTGGAACATGTGGGCAAAGCGTTTTAAAAATGTATCTGCCCAAAAAATCAGTTTTGACCTGGTGAATGAACCGGCCATGCGCGATGACATGAACGATCAGCACTCCCGTTCTGGTCCTGTTCCGGGAGAAGTATACCGTAAAGTAGCGAAAGGCGCTGCCGAAGCCATCCGGAGCGAGAACCCGGAACACCTGGTAATTGCCGATGGCAACAATGTTGGCAACACACCGGTTCAGGAAATAACCGACCTTAACATCGGGCAAAGTTGCCGTGGATACTACCCGGGAACTATCTCTCACTACAAGGCACCCTGGGCCAACAAAGACATCAATAATCTTCCGGATCCCAAATGGCCGGGACAAATGGGTAAAACCAACTACGACAAAGCTTCACTTGAAAAATATTACCAGCCCTGGTTCGATCTTATTGAAAAAGGGGTGGGCGTACACTGCGGCGAATGTGGTTGCTGGAATAAAACGCCCCATGCTGTTTTTTTAGCATGGTTCAGCGATGTGCTGGATGTGCTCAAATCTCATGCAATAGGCTTTGCCTTATGGAACTTCACCGGCGATTTCGGCATCATAGATTCCCGGCGGGAAGATATGGTATATGAAAACTGGTACGGGCATAAGCTGGATAAAAAATTATTGGATCTGCTGCGGAAACAATGAGTAGTTTTGAACCCTATAGGGATTGTACCGGGCGGCAAACCTTATCTGCCAAGAACAATTACGCCTTTATCGTATCAAGTATCCTGCTGAAATTCGTATCAAGGTTTGCCCCGCTGATATCTATACAAAGATCTGCTTTCAGGTGCTTTACTATATCGGGAAGTTTAATACTCAAACCCGAAAGCCTCGCCTGCTCATCGTCATAATCAGTAAAGCGCATTCCTTTAGCAGCCCTGGAAACTGAATGATCCCTGAGTTCCGATAAGCGGGCGTCAATTTTTAGCAACGCCTTATCAACAAAATTGTCTTCAAAAAAACTATTATCCAACGCACAGGGAATAAACTTCTTTTCCGGGAAAAAATTCCTGATGAATATTGTGTTGATGGTTTCCACGCCCACCCAGCCGGAAGTAAGACTGTTCACCGAAACAACAGAAAGAATGGCATCGGCCCGCAGAATGCTTTTACTGATGAAATCGTTAATGGCTGTTCCAGCCTGCATAGATGCCGAATCAAGTATTACCGTAACGCCCTCCTTCTCCAGCCTGTTCTTCAGCATATCCGCGGCTGTTTTATCGGCATGATTGTACGAAATGAATACAACAACCTGCTGCTGTTGCTGAAGACCGGTGGTACTCTTTTCCACGAAACCAATCACCTGCTGGTTTTTGGGAGTTACATCCAGGTCACTCAGCCAGCTTTTATACTCTTCCAGTATATTTATCTGGTCTTCTATCCGCATGGATCCGCCATACAATTCATCAAGCCTGAAAGCCGATTCTACCAGCATGGTCTGCGGTTGTTTATTCCGTTGTATATTGGTAAGGTTCAGCAAGATTTTGTGCAAATAGAAATACAACCGCTTTTTCTGATCGCTGCTGGTGATGTCCGTATCGCCGAGCGCTTCCACCAGCTTTTTTTGCAGGCTGATCTCTGTATGTATCCTCAATAAATTGATCCGCAGGTAACGTAGAACAGTATTATAGCCGGAAAAGTCGCGGGAGTACACCGGGCTGGCAGTACTATTCCCCGGGCCGGCAATGATCCAGGCCTTTATATTATAATTCCTTCTTCCAATTTTATATGGTATATGCCTGAAGAATAATTGTATGCCCTCTTTTTCCAGGAAAGGCGCTTCCACCTTTTGCGCTGTAAACTGGCGGAGATCCATTTTACCGGCATCCACCTGTATCAGCAAAACAGGCTCGCAACCATCAACATGCTGATTGCTTTCTGCCATATCAAAAGTGCGCTTTCCTTTACTGGTAGTCCAGTAGTAGGCTGTTTTTAATTTACCGCCGCTTTCAATAAGCGGAAGATATTCCGAAAGCCTGTTACCAATTTTTATTTTTACAGGGCATAAAAGGTATTGCTGAATGTGCCCGTCAAATGAATAATGTGCACCAGGAGTTTGTGCCACCTGCTCAAAAGCATCGTTGAAGCCCAGTTCAAATTTCGCCAGGCACCTGCCGTCCGACTGGAACCTGCGGAACAGTATCCTGGCTTCGTAAGGAGCATTGTGCAGCAATTTAAAAAAGTGAGCTTCCTGCAACCCGCAGAAATTAATAACACTCCCGGCATTACAGTATTTCTTTTCATCATCCCAGGGACCCAGGTAAGGCTTATTCCTGCTAAGCACATCCCCGAAATAACGAACCCGGTCGTTCATACCGGGCTCCGGCCATTTGGGTTTTTCCGTTCTGTTCGGATCCACTTCAAAAAAGCGGCGATCAAACAGCGGAAACTGTAATGTTATAAACATAAAATCAGGCTTTTTAAAGTCGCCTTCTTACCTTGGTTCTACCCTGGGATAGACCATGCATGTCTGCCCTCGTTAAGGTTCAACCTTCTTGCCGTTGCAGGCATAATAAAGATAAAAGAAAATTCTGTTTTATTAAACTGTTCATGGGGCTTTTTAAGCCTTATAGGGTTTGCAGCACTGATATACCGAACGGCAAATCACGCTGTGCGTGGCGCCATCGCCACACACAGGTGAATTCGGCGACATCATGAGCATTTACCTGCGCTCTACTATTTTATTGATCTTTCCTTTCTGCTTTATCAAGTCAAACGCATCAAAAAGTTTCCCCGTAGCGGTATAGGAGTTGTAAGAAAGCTTGTCGCCATCCACTGTTATCACCTGGTATAATTGAATATGCCCGGCAGCTTTATCCATCCAGTCCTGCTTGTTTTCGTCGTACATTTTAGAACCAGCCATTGAAACAACATACATGGTGGCGGAAGTACCCTTTTTGTCCGGCATAGCAACGTTTTTCATGCCACGGCCATACGCATGATCATGTCCCTGCAGCACCAGGTCTACCTTGTACTGGTCGAAAATGGGTTGAAATTTCTCGCGCAGGTTTTTATTATCACGGTTGGATTTAACGGAATATACGGGATGGTGGAAAGTAACACAGGTCCATTTATTAGGATTGTTTTTTAGGATTGTATGCAGCCAGTCAATCTGCCTTTGCATCATTTCTCCTCCAAACCAGATGGCCTGCGAATTCAATGAAATAAACCTTACCCCCTGAACATCCGCATAGTAACAGGTTTCTTCCAATCCATCCGGGCCGTTATCGGGCAAAGCAAACTGCACTCTCCACAGAGGAGTAATTACGTTTACGCCTTCAGCATTGTCTGCATGCTCATGATTGCCCGGCGAAGGCAAACCCGGTATGGTACTGTGAATAAAGCTGCCGCCATCAAACAACTCTCCCCATTCATGATCATTAAAGCCCCTGTTCACTATATCACCCGCGTACATGATCAGCCTTGCGTCAGGAACTTTTTTATACGCCTCGCGTATTACCCGGGGCCAAAGCGTGCGCATGCCCACCTGCACATCTCCCATATAGATAAACGAAAATTTTTCCCCCGGCTTTCCGGCGGTTTTAATATGAAACCATTCGCTCCAGTAATTGCCGGCGCCCACACGATACATATACAATGTATTTGGCTGCAGGTCTTTCACTCTCGCTGCATGATAATTGGCTTTCACATTATTCAGCTCAAACGGTTCCGTAAACGCTTTATAGCTCATTGCGTTTTTAATACCGGAAGGAGTATCCGTTGCAGGCATAATTTCCAGGAAATTCTCTCCTGTTTCAACGCCGGTTCTCCAACTGGCAGCGATGGAGGTGGATGCGTCTTCTGTAATATTTAAAAATATCCTGTCGGGATAAGACCCCGCGGGATAAGGATTTACAGCCGGTGTTTGTGCAAATGAAAGTGTAACTGAAGTTATCAATAAAAAAAACAGGTATGAAACCATCTTTTTTTGCATCCTGATGTTTTTTATGTTAAGGTTGTTTAATTTCTTTTACGGCTTCCGCGATGGGATGGTCTGCTTTGTATTCCAACCCTAACAAGGAAGCGATCGTTTGAGCCGATTGCTGCTGGTATAACTGCATGGCTGTTTTCACTTCGCCCTTTGCCGGCAGCCCCGGTCCCATAACCGCCATCCATATTTCATAAGAGTCTTCAACACTGCCGCTGCCATGTCCTGTCCATTTGTTCTTATCTATATTTCCCCTGCCGTGATCGGTAGTAATAAACAAGGCGGTCTTGTCCTTATATTGGGGGGTGCTTTGAATATGATCCCAAATATCTCCCACCCATTTATCAAACTGGTGCGCAGCATCCAGGTAATACCTGTATTCGCCCGCGTGCGCCCATTCATCCGTTTCGCCGTAAGCTATATACAGTACCCGGGGATCTCTTTCTTTCAGGTAATCGAATGCCATATAATGGGTGAATACATCCAGGCACTCGCCATCATGGAAAGGCTTAAAAGAATCGCGCAGCATATTGTTCAGCAATTGTTCGGTAGCTGTTGGCTTATCGCCGCCGGTTGAACCAAACGCCGCTACCACCGGGAAACCGCAACGTTCCTTGTTCAATATCCTGTCGAACGCCTCCCATGCGCCAAATGCAGCCACTTTGCCCGAAAATGCAGGTTGTTTGTTGATATACTCCAATACTGTGATGTGCGGATTGGGTTTGTATTCATTTGAATTAACCGCTGTGTCAGGATAGCCTGTTAATATTTCATTATAGCCGGGGTACGAAAACCAATAAGGATTGGCACAGTTTACTTTATTATCATACAGGCGGTTACCGTATAACTGGCCGTTTTGCGCAACCGTATTCCAGAAAAACGGCATCAGCTTTTTCCTCCGTTCCGCCGCGTCGGGCGACCAGTACTGTTCAAACATCTCAGCGCTGTCCCTTCTGCTTTGCATATACGACGCGTTGGAGGCAATGGCGGAATCCATTCCGGTATATACATCCTGCCAGCGCAATCCGTCCGTAGTAATTACAATAATATTTTCTATAGCCCCGGATGATGCGGCACTGTCACTCTTTTCCTGGTTGTTGCCACAGCCAATAAAGCACAACATACTGGTACAAGCTGCCCAAAATTTATATTTCATGAAATTTGATTTTATTTTTTATTGAGCGGGATAATATTTTTCCAGCCAGGCTATCGTTTTGGCAAACACATCTATTGCGGAAGCCGGCCCAACGCCATGTTTTTCATTTGGATAGATTTCCAGTTGAGACGGTATTCCCAGTTCCTGTAATTTTTTATACAGGTTCTCCGCCTGGCTCACATGCACCAGCGGATCCTGCGCGCCATGAAAAAGAATGGTGGGTACACCCGTTTCTTTAGTAAGGTAATAAGCCGGGCTGGCCTGCCTGGTAATGGCCGCGTTGTGATCTTTTTCTCCTAAAAAGTTAATAACGGTGTTATCCGCGTTGCTGCCGTCCGGTCGTATGGATTTATCGGTAAGATCTGTAGGTCCCCACAGGTCAACCACTGTTTTTACCTGCTTTTTTTCATCGTACCCGTAAGCGTATAACATAGCCAGGTGCCCCCCGGCGCTGCCACCCATCAACGCATATTCATCTCCGTTATATTTATATTTCCGGGCATTTTTTGAAATGAACTGAAGCGCTTTCTGCACATCTTCTATTTGCGCGGGGAAACGGTTATTGCCGTTTTTAACCAACCGGTAATTAACCGATGCCACCACATATCCTCTTTTTCCCACCAGTTCTTCTACCAGTTGTTTGGGAAACTCCGATTTATCTCCCCCGCTCCAGCCACCACCATGAATGTACACAATTACCTTAGCTCCATCCTTCAGGTTTTGAGGTATATAGGCGTCAAACGTATTTTCACCATCCGGCGCATCGCCGTATTTTATATTCTTAAATTCCCTGTACGTTTTTTTACTGTATTTAGCATAGGGGTCTTCCTTTGAAGGATCAACCGGTAATCCGTTCCTGATTTTATTCTTTTTAAGATACTTTACCAGCGCGCCGGGATGATCGGTTTGTATACCCTGGACGCCCAGCTCCATTGCCTGCTTCCATATATCATCGCCTTCTTCGTTGCTTTCAACATCCAGCCACACGGCCACTTTATAGTCAGCGGCTGTTTGCACCATCTCCTTTTCCCGCACATTGTCCAATACTTCTATGGTGCCCTGGCCCAGGAAAAAAGCAAGAGCGTCTTTGTTTTTAACTTCATCAATTACGCTGGTTATAAGCGGAACAGATGGCGCTCCCGTTCTCCAGGCTTTGTATAGCGGTATAGAACTAACATACACCACTACCTGTTTTTCCATACCGGCATCTGCAATTTGCTTCCAGGTTTGTGTAACATCCGCATCCTTAAAATCAAGATATATATTAACCCTGCCCCTGCATACTTCCAGCACTTCTCTAAATTCCGGTATACGGTACGTTTTGTTACTTTTCTTTGTCTTGTCGCTTACCTTCAGTTGCTTTATTTCCTCTAATGTCAGGTCCTTCACATTGCCTTTACCGTCCGTCATACGGTCAACGGTAGCATCGTGATGCACCACCAGGTACCCGTCTGTAGTGGTACGCAGGTCCACCTCTACATAATCCGCCCCGGATTTGATGGCGTTTTTAAATGCCTCCAGCGTGTTTTCGGGCACTTTAGTATGATCTCCCCTGTGGGCAATTACAATAAACTTGTTTTTTGATGCAGGTAAAGGAGCGGGTGCAGGCTGGGCCAGCAGGAAGCTTACCTGTGCAACTAAAAAAAGGGAAAAAAGCTTTTTTCTGATCATGTTAACCGGTTTAAAGGGTAGATAACGCCGCAATACATCCCCCACAAATGTAACATGCGTTCAGCTTGTTGCATATTAAGAACATGTAAAACCAGGCGGGGCGTTATCGCGGTTTTTTAGTGAGCAAAATAATACTTACAAATACTCACTAACATTTGTATGATTTCCAAAATTACGGTCCTTTGCATAATGGAAATGTTTTTTATATGTACTTGCTTCCAGGATCGTTTTTTGTATATTTATTCTTCAGCCAATATCTTCCATGATATAGCCCATTTGCAAAAAATAAAACTGTAAAAGTTGTATGGGCCGGCAAAAGAGTTTAAAAATTACTTATACCAACGATGAGAAGTGGCTCCCGAAGCTGGCTTTGCAGTTAAAAGCCGACTATACCGATCATACCGCTCATTTTGATAATGAAATTGGAAAAGGCAGCTTTTACAAAGTTGATATAGACTGGGGGCTGCAGGTACGTAAATTTGAAGCTACTTTCCACCAGCCGGTTATCTTCGGTCAAAAAATGGAGACTCCTTCGCCGAAGGGCTATTATGTACTACTTTCTAACCTCAGCGAGCGGTATATTGAAACCAGCAGCGGGGAGAATACATGTAAACTGGGTTATTCAAGCCATAATGGTATATATTTCAGCTCGCCTTTTTTATCGGCCACCTTTTTATTTGAACCCAATGTTTCCTACCTCCTTATATTTATAATTATATCACACGACCGGGTAAGGAATTTTATAGCACGGCAACAGGAACCTAAGCTCCGGTTTCTTGAAAATATCATCAACAGCAATAAATCCATATATCATGCAGAGGCGCTGGATGCCGGACTGATAGCAGCATTAAAGGATATTGACAAAAACCTGAATGATGAGCGCCCTAACAATTTATTACTACACAGTAAAATACTCGACCTGTGCTACAGGATGCTTCAAAAAGTTGACCAACGGAATAACAAACAACCGGCAGGTAAAATTCATGCAGAAGATGTAAAGAAGCTAAATGAAATAAGGCGGGATCTGCTGGATCATTACCAGGAAGCCTGCCCTCCCATTGCTGACATTGCCCGGAAAACAGCCATGTCTCCCACCAAGTTCAAGAAGCTGTTTAAACAAATGTTCGGGTATAGCTATTACCAGTTTTACAAAAATGTACGCATGTACAAAGCGCGCGAGCTGCTGGAGCAGCGTAAAATGAACGCTTCGGAAGTAGCCCATTTACTGGGTTATAATAACCTTAGCAAGTTTTCAAAGGCTTTTAAGGATGTGTTTTCTGTTACGCCGGGCAAAATAGCCGGCGATTAACAGGAGAAAGTCTCTTATGTCTTTTTGGAGCAATAGTATGTCCGTAAGGGTTAGCATCCGTTTCTTTTACCGGTTTACCTTTGCCGTCCAATTCAAGCGGAGCAGATTATCCTAATATCATCCTGCAACGTTTGCCCCATTCAAATGCCCCTTGCTATGCCGGAGCCCGTTTTTATCCCTACCCGAAAATTATTAAAACTACTGATGAAATGAGGTTACAGATATAGAGGTGCTCATATCCCGCTTTTGAAGTCCATCGCAACTGCAATTATTACCTGCATCATTTGCTAAAAATGATAGGGCAATGTTTTTATCTTTTAACAAAGCAAAAGCAGTCTGTGGAAAACCGAGGACAGTGGGGATTTCACGGTCAACTGTGTCTCGAAGCTCCGGCTTTGAGCACAGTTTTTTAACTCATCTTAACGAAATCACACATCTTTTCCATCCATCTCTTCCGCTACTTTGATCAGCGAGGAATATACAGCATCGGTAAACCGATCGGGCAGTTCGGGCGGGGTTCTGTTGGTAGCAATAAAAACAGTGTACGCGCCTATGTTCCTGCCAAATTCCATATCGCCCATCGTATTGCCTATCATCACCGATTTACTGAACTCAATACCAGGGAAATCTTTCTTTGCCTTCCATCCCATGCCGGGGTTAGGCTTGCGGTTGGGACCTTCCATGTCAATACAGTAATATATCCTGTCTATCCTACCGCCGTTGGCTTCAATACTTCCCAGCATATGGAGGTGAATATCTTTTAAGTCGTGCTCGGTCATCAGCCCTTTGCTCACTCCCCGCTGGTTGGTAACCATTATAATTCTTCCAAACCTGCCCGCAAATATCCTCAGCGCTCTCAACACACCTTCATAAAAACGGAAGTCTTCCCAACGGGTAATGTAATCCCCTACTACTTCAACATTTACAACGCCATCACGATCTAAAAACAAAGTCCAGCTTTTATCAATTTTATCAAAAGGAATCATACTATTTTAAATACTGTTTTTATACCAGGGAACATGCTGTTTGTTCGCGGTGTTCATAAAAGCAATTTTAGTTCCTCCTGCGCTCTTGCATAGTCTTCAGGAATGCCAATGTCAATAAAATAAACATCCTGCACTATACCATATACATTGCCCTGCCTGTAAAATTTTTCGAGAAAATCTTTTTCGAAAGAGAACTGTAAGGGTAATTTTTTTGACAGGAATAAGTTCTTATCCAGCGCATATACACCCCCATTGATCAACCCTTCAGACAAATATTGTTTCTCCCTGAAGTTACGGATACGACCGCCCGTATCGGTTTCTACAGCGCCATACCGGCTGAAGTGCTTCATAGGCTTCAAAGCCAGCGTACAGGTAGCTTTCTTGTGAAAATGAAATGCGGCTACTTCTTTCATATTCACCCGGAACAACGTATCTCCATTGGCAACTACTGCCTGGTTGGTTTTTATTTTTGAACAGGCCAACTGTATGGCCCCGCCTGTACCCAGCGGTTCATCTTCCACTGAAATGCTGTAATTGCCTGCAGGAAAATACCGGTCAAGCAGCTCAAGAAAAGCTTCGTTTTTATAGCCCAGCGCAAAAACAAAATGCTCAACGCCCTGCTCTTTAAAATGATCCGTCACCCAGGTAATAAAAGGTCTGCCGTTTACCGGCGCCATGCATTTGGGTAAATCGGGTACAGCGCTTCTTAAACGCGTGCCCAGCCCTCCCGCAAGTATAATAGCTTCCTTTATATTTTGCTCCATGCCGTAAATGAACTGCTATTTTTTAAAAGCGAAATATTGCTCTTCCACCAACTGGCAAATAATATGCCCCAGCAACATATGCGCTTCCTGTATGCGGGGAGTATCTGCAGAAGGAATGTTCAGCAGGTAATCGCTTATCGCTTTCATATTACCTCCCGTTGCGCCGGTAAGGCCCACCGTGATCATGCCGTTGGCTTTGGCCTGTTCGAATGCCAGCACTACATTTTTGGAATTACCCGATGTAGACAGTCCCACCAATATATCGCCTTTGTTTCCTATACCTTTTATAAGACGGGCATATATCACATCATAGCTGTAGTCGTTCGCCACGGCGGTTAAATAAGAAGTATTCGCATGCAAGGCCTCCGCGGGTAGCGCGTCTCTGTCTATATAAAACCTGCCGCTGAATTCCGCGGCCAGGTGCTGCGCATCGGCAGCGCTGCCGCCATTACCGCAAAACAGCACTTTATTCCCGCTCCTGAATGCCTGTGTTATTATATGGGTGATGGCTTCAACCGTTTTCAACAGGCTTTCATCTGCCAGCACCTGCTGCTTTACATAGACAGAAGCGTTTACTATATCTTTTATTTTAGCTAACATGAATTATTTAAGATTTCTGATTTGAAATTTGAGATTTGAAATGAGCTGTCGGCATTCAGCTTTCAGCAACCAGTATCTTCAATACTTTATTTATACTTACAACGATATCAAAACCTCAAACATTCATCACCCACCATCACCCTGCAACTTGAAACCTGAAACACTTTACACCGACCAGGTGCTTAACCCGTATTTTGTAAAGCTGTATTGCTTTACTTCGCCTCCCAGCTTTTGTAAAGCATCTATTACACTATAACGGCTGTTACCGGGGCAATAAAAAATCATAAACCCTCCGCCGCCGGCGCCGGATATCTTTCCCCCCGAAGCTCCCGCCTTTTTGGCGCTTTCATAAATCTCTTCAATAACGCTGTTGGAAATATTCGCCGCCATTTTTCTTTTTTGCTGAAACCCGAAATCCAGTATTTCACCTATTTCATTCAGTCTCCCTTTTAATAAAGCTTCTTTCATCCTCCGGCTTTGTTCTTTTAACTGGTGCATGGCTTCAATAGAGCTGTCATTTTTTTCATGCACATTTTTTTGCTGCTCTTTAATGATGGCGGCAGACTCCCTGCTGGTAGCCGTAAAAAATAAAACCAGGTTGTTTTCCAGCTCACTCAAATATTCAGGTTTAATACGTAAGGGATTTACAATCACTTTATCTTCTTCATAAAACTCCATATAATTCACTCCTCCAAAAGTAGCGGCATACTGATCCTGCCTTCCGCCCGCCAGTTGAATGTCTTTCCGCTCAATTTCATATGCGTATTGCGCAATATCATATTCACCCAAAGGCAGCTTTAACATTTCGGCAAAAGCCCCGATGATGGCAACTACCAGCGTAGAAGATGTTCCCAAACCCGAACCCGCCGGCGCGTCTACAAAAGTATGCAGCTTAAACCCCGTGTCCGGAAATCCGTAATCTTTTTGTATCCTGTTATAAACGCCCTTCAGCAAGTCAAGCTTACCATCAAGGGGTAAGATTTTGCTTTTTTCAAAACCAAGTGTTTCTTTCCGGTCGGCAGCATGTAATGTTATCGTATTGTCGTTTACAGGTTCAATGTTCGCATAAGCATATAATGACACAGTAGCATTTAATATAGCGCCGCCATACAAATCACAATAAGGACTTACATCCGTTCCCCCGCCGGCCAAACCTATCCGCAATGGCGATTTACTCCTGTAGATCATCTGGTTGTTGAAAGATTTTATTATGCGCAAAGGTAAGCGGATTTCAGGAGTATTGTAAACGTGCCTGAAGGTAGTATCCATTATACATCAGCTACCTGATTCAATAATAGCGCCGGCAATTTTATCCCAGGTATATTTTTTCTTTTCTTCCTGCAGTCCGGGTATAAAATGATCGGTTCCCGTTTCGAAAAACTGCATTATTTTCTCCGCGACCGAAACGCTGTCTGCTTCTGCCACTAACCCTGCAATACCATCGGGCACCATTGCCGTAAGTCCGCCTACATTGGTAACGATCATCGGACGCTCAAAGTGATAAGCCAGCGGGGTTACACCACTTTGGGTAGCATTGCGGTACGGCTGCACTACCACATCGGCCGCACACAAATAATATTTCACTTCGCTGTCCGGAATAAATTCCGTTTTAAGGATTACCACGTCCGAAATATCATTTTTACGGATCTGGTCCAGGTATGGCTGATCATTTTCATAAAACTCGCCGGCCACCACCAGGTAAACAGGCTCCAGGTTCCTGCTTTGCCGTTGTTGCTTTACCAGCTTCATGGCATCCAGCAAAATATCAAGTCCCTTGTACCTGCGTATAAAGCCAAAGAACAAAGCAATCCTGTTATAACCCGCCAGTTCCAGCTTTTCTCTCGCTGTATGCTGTGGAACTATTTCACCAAAGTTATCGTACAACGGATGCGATACAAACCTTGCCGGCTTTGTTTTTTCTATCGTTTTTAAATCGGCAAGCACCTTTTCACTCATTGTTATAAAGGCATCTGCGCTTTTTAAAAAATAGCGGGTAAGCAAATTATCACCAGGCCGCTTTTCGTGCGGAAAAATATTGTCGGCAATACATACAATACGTGTTACTTTGTTTTTTTTTGCCCTCCTGAGTATAGTACCCAAACAAGCTCCCATAAAAGGCAGCCAATAGCGAACTACAATAATATCCGGCCGCATTTTTTTTAATTCGTTGCCTACGCTCCACCAGTTCAGGGGATTTACAGAATTTATTTTTACATGTATGGTAAGATCTGCAGGCGCCGGCCCGGAAGAATATTGCGTAGTACCGGGGAAAAGAAAAGCCGGATACTGTAATGAAAAGGTATATATCTGCGTATCCCAGCCCATCTGTTGAAATTCTCTTGCCAGCCTTTCATCATAAGAAGCAAGTCCCCCGCGCAGCGGATGCGCGGGACCAATGATCACAATTTTTTTATGGCCGGTATTGCTCAAAATAGCTGGTAAAATGTTTTACAGGAAAACGGAAGTTATAACAAAACTACAGACCTATCTTTTTTTCAATGAGGTAACTGTTTCTTTCGGGAGAGTTGCGCGCTATTAATTCCCCTACAAAACCCGCCAGGAAAAACTGCGAGCCTAATAATACCATAGTAAGCGCCAGGAAAAAAGCCGGGCGGTTGGTAAGCATATATTCGGGATTTGCAAATTTGCTGATGATGAGGTATATGCTTACAGCAATACCAATCAAAAAAGCGATGGTTCCCCAAAGCCCGAAAAAATGCATGGGTTTTTTCCCGAACCTGCCAACGAACATGATGGAAGCAAGGTCGAGGAAGCCGTTCACAAAGCGCTCCCATCCAAACTTGGTTACTCCATATTTGCGGGCGCGGTGTTCCACTACTTTTTCGCCGATCTTTTTGAACCCGGCCCATTTTGCCAGCACAGGTATATAACGATGCATTTCACCGTATACTTCTATACTTTTTACTACCTTTTTTTTATACGACTTTAAACCGCAGTTAAAATCGTGCAGCTTTATGCCGGACATGCGGCGGGTTACGGCATTAAAAAATTTAGAGGGAATATTTTTTGAAAGCGTGGAATCGAACCTTTTTTTCTTCCAGCCGCTTACCAGGTCGTAGCCATCGCTCACGATCATTTTATACAGGTCAGGTATTTCGTCGGGACTATCCTGCAGATCCGCATCCATAGTGATCACTACCTCTCCCAGCACAGCCTTAAAACCTTCGTTCAGCGCCGCGCTTTTGCCATAGTTCCGCTGGAACTTAATGCCCTTTACACAATCATACTGTTTCCTCAGTTCTTCAATCACTTCCCAGGAGTTATCCGTACTGCCATCATCAATCAATATGATCTCGTACAAAAATCTATTGGCATCCATCACCCTTTTGATCCATGCGCATAACTCCGGCAAAGATTCTTCTTCGTTAAATAAAGGCACAACAATGCTGATATCCATTTATACTACTATTGTGTAGGTGGTTGTTGAAAAGGAGATTGTGGTATTTTTTTAGTAACTGCAGCGCCGATCAGCGAAGATATGGCGCCCGAAACAACAAAGCCGAAAAGCGTTCCACCTATTATAAATACCCAAAAAAGCTTCCTGACCATCTGAATGCCCATTTCTACCTGCTCATCGTTCACCTTCCCTTCTTTGAGCATTTGCTCCCGGGCAATTTCAAAAAACTTCTCTTTGTATTCGGGAAAAATCAGGAAAAAAACAACCTGGAAAGCAATGAACAGTATCGTCATAACAGCGGTGGTTTTAAATCCAAATACAAAAAGCTTTCCAAAACCTGCAGTATGATCAACAGACTTGCCATACAGGCTGACCGCTACTATGATTCCACCAAGAATAAAAGCGTATGATAAATAGCCCAATGTTTTATTAGCTGAAAGCTCCATAAAATTGATGATCATAGAATACACAATAATAATACCGGCTATGATACCACCCATGGTTATGTGAGATAATGGCTTCTTTTCCATATTGCTATTTTATATAGTTATTTATTCAAAAATACCTTCTCTCCGTTAATAATCCCAATTACCGTGCCTTTAAGGTTCCTGTTTACAAACGGGGTGTTGCGGGATTTTGACCGAATATGTCGCTCACTGAATTGATATGTTACATCCGGGTTAAAGATAGTAAGATCGGCAGGTTCACCTTCTGCTACCAGGCTTTGATGTACATTGAATATCCTTCGCGGGTTGGCGCTCACCAGCTCCACCCATTTTTCCGCAGGTATTCCTACAATGCCTGCTACTCCAAAAGCGGTTTCAAGCCCCGTCATTCCAAAACCGGCATATTCAAACTCGCAGGTCTTACTGTCCCACTCCTGCGGAAAATGATGTGAGGCGATACAATCCACCCATCCTTCTTCAACTGCTTTCAGCAGGGCCTGCCTGTTTTCGGCCGTACGTATGGGAGGATTCACCTTCAGGTTGGTATCATATTGCATCAGGTCTTCATCGCTGAAATAAAGCTGGTAAGGAGTAACGGAACAGGTTACCTGCAACCCTTTTTGTTTGGCGGCCTGTATATCCTGTAATGATTTGATGGAGCTGATGCCGGTAAAATGCAGCTTCGACTCCGCATAGGCCGTTAACTCTATATCTCTCATCACCATCATCTCCTCGGCAATGGCCGGCTTGCCCGGCAGGCCCAACCGGGTAGAAATGATGCCTTCATTCATCAAACCATGAGTGCCGATGGTTTTATCATCGGGCATTTGTATAACAGTACCGTTAAAAGCTTTTACATATTGCAGTGCCTTTAACATGATACCCGACGATTGCAGCGGCGATTTTCCATCACCAAAAGCCACGGCGCCGCTGTTATACATATCATACATTTCGGCAAGCTCTTTTCCTTCTGCATTTTTGGTAGCCGCGCCTATAGGGTGGATATTTACCGGGAGCTGGCGGCTTTTTTCCCTGATATATTCAACCTGCGTTTTACTATGTACAGCCGGGTTGGTGTTGGGCAACACAAAAACATGTGTATATCCCCCGGCCGCCGCGGCATGGGCTCCTGTTTGTAAAGTTTCCTTAAATTCCAAACCGGGGTCGCAAAAATGAGCGAACACATCCACCCAACCGGCCGATACATGTACCCCCTGTTCATCAATAACAGTATCGGCTTTTTGTGTAATACTATCACTGATGCTGCTGATAATACCGTCCTTTACGAGAATGTCTTTTACTTGTCCGTTAAAAGGAGAGCCCGGATGAGCTATTACGGCTTTGCGAATAAGAATTGTCATCTTGAAAAGTTGAGCGAAGATAACAGATGTTCATGACTTTTACAGCATAAGCTGATGCAGAAACAGGGCAAAAGCATCTAAAATAAAAAACATGCAAAGCCGGATCATTTTATTTGGCTGCGCTTTTCCTGTTTTACGGCTCCTTCAACGAACAATACAGTCATTTCGGCTAAATGAGTATTCAAAAATTAGAATACTTACGGTTTGTATTTATCTTTGTCATGGTTTTTCATAGGATATTGGATTTAGAAACGGGGTGCATGTCTATGCGCCCTTTTTTTTAATTTTATCCTACAAGGCATGCAAATGAAACCAACCTCCTTCCTCATTTTTTTGCTGCTGGCATGCAGCAATCTAAACGCACAAAAAAAACAATCCACTTATAGCGGTTGGCAGCATTACGGCGGCGACGCGGGAGGCATGCGTTACTCAGACCTGCAACAGGTAAACGATAAAAATGTGACGCGCCTGAAACCGGTCTGGACTTACAGAACCGGCGAACTGGATACTTACAGGAATACGGACTTACAGGAAAAAGCCGCCTTTGAAGCTACCCCGGTTTTAGCAGACGGTGTTTTGTTCTTTAGTACTCCTACCTGCAGGGTAATAGCAATAGACGCTTCTACCGGAAAAGAAAAATGGGTATTTGATCCGGGCATTGATTTAAAAGCCGGTTACTCTGAAGTTACTTCCAGGGGAGTATCGGTGTGGTCGCCTCCCGGCACCGCGGGCGATATGGCGAAAAGAGTTTTTATTGCTACCCTCGATGGACGGCTGATAGCCCTCAATGCGCGAAACGGCGCGAAAATAGTTTCGTTCGGGAACAATGGTATCATACACCTGCGCGAAGGTTTCGGGAACGAATGGAGCATTACATCGCCACCTGCTATTGCAGGCAATACCATCATCGTTGGCTCTTCCATGGGCGATAATCAAAGGGTTGATTACCCGCGCGGCACCGTGCGTGGATACGATGTGCTATCCGGGGCGCTCATCTGGAGCTGGGACCCTATTCCCACAAACAACAGCGACCCGGCCTGGAATACCTGGAAAAATAACAGCGCGAAAAGTACAGGAGCTGCCAATGCGTGGGCTGTCATATCTGCAGATGCAGAACGCGATATGGTATTTATTCCAACCTCATGCCCGGCTCCCGACTATTACGGGGGAGAACGCAAAGGCGATAATTTATATAGTAACTCCGTGGTAGCGCTAAAAGCCTCTACCGGTAAAATGATATGGCATTACCAGGTGGTACATCACGACATTTGGGATTACGACATTGCCGCCCAGCCTCTTTTATTTTGGTGGCAAAAGAATGGCAAATCAATACCGGCAGTAGCGATCGGCACCAAAATGGGGCACATATTCGTGCTGAACAGGGAAACGGGAAAGCCATTATTCCCGGTGGAAGAAAGAGCTGTGCCAGCGTCGGATATACCAGGTGAAGAAACAGCAAAGACACAACCTTTTCCCGTTTTACCTGAACCGCTCGGGCTCCGGCATGTATCGGTTAACGATGCGTGGGGAATAACGGCCGCAGACAAAGAAGAAGCTGCCAAAAGAATTGCAAGGCATCGCAATGAAGGTATCTTTACGCCACCTTCACAGGCGGGAACATTGGTAACGCCGGGTAATGTGGGTGGCATCCACTGGGGAGGAATGTGTTACGATGCGAAAAAAGGATTACTGATTACCAATATCAACCGGCTTGCAGCCATCATAACATTAATACCCCGCGAAAAAGCGGAGCAACTGGAAAAAGAGGACCCTTCTTTATTGCGTGCGGAAACAGGCCGGCAAAAAGGAACACCCTATATCATGAAGCGCGATTATCTTTTTAAAAGAACCGAAGCAGGACTTTTGATGCAGGCTGCGCCACCCTGGGGTACACTTCTTGCGATAGATATGAAAAATGCTGAAAAAAAATGGGAAGTACCCCTGGGCTATATGCTCGATCCGGCTCAATACCCCGATGCCCCCGGCTGGGGTTCTATCAATTTGGGTGGAGCCATTGTAACCGCAGGTAATCTGGTGTTTGTTGCCGCCACTGCCGATAACCGGTTCCGTGCGTTTAACACAGAAACAGGTAAACAACTATGGGAAACGGAACTGCCGGCAGGCGGGCAGGCCACTCCAATGACCTATGCAATACATGGAAAGCAATATATTGTGATAGCAGCCGGGGGGCATGGTAAGCTGGGCACCAAACCGGGTGATTATGTGGTGGCTTACGCCTTAGACTAATGTAAAAAGCCTCCCCCTTACAGCACGGGGAGAGAAAAATAAAACAGGGATCCTTTTCCGGGTTCACTTTTAACCGAAATGGAGCCATTGCTCCTGCGAATGATCTCTGCCGCTATATATAAGCCTATACCCAACCCCGGAAAAGTTTTTTGGCTTTTTCCTTCCACCCTGTAGAATCGTTCAAATACTTTTTCCTGATCCCTTTTAAGAATTCCCACCCCGTAATCTTCCACGGCAACCACCACGTTCTTTCCTTCCACCCTGCTGCTTACAAGAACAGTATCCGACCCGGGTGAATATTTAACCGCATTGGTAAGAATGTTGTCCAGCACCTGCGCTATTCTTTCCCTGTCGGCAAACACATACATATTGCCGGGGTTTGTAAACCTTACCTTATGAGTAGGATGAATGATCCGGATTTCATCTGCTACCTGTTCGATCAATTCATTTATGCAAAACCTTTCTTCGCTAAAAGGCAGGCTCCCGGACTTTATTCTTGACAGATCAAGCAGGTCGGTTATCAGCTTTGTAAGCTTTACAGTTTGTTTATCCATCCGGCTAAGCGCATTTACTAAAAAAACATCACCGCTATCACCGTATTTTTCTTTTAAAATTTGCGTGAACCCTTTTAATGAGGTAAGAGGTGTTTTTAATTCATGACTGGCCATGCTGATAAAATAATCCTTCATCCTGTCCTGCTCTTTAATATCATGAATATCGGTGCTGGTGCCCACCCACATTTGTATTTGTCCTGCGCTGTTCCGTTGCGGGATAGCCCTGCTCAGGTGCCAGCGGTATACTCCGTCATATCTCCTGAAACGGTTTTCAAAAATGTATACATCTCCTGTAGCAACCGCGCGCATCCATGCCTGTATATTTTGCAACCGCTCATCCGGATGTATCATTTCCATCCACTTGTTATCACTGATCATTTCAAAACTCATTCCCGTATAATCATATACCGCCTTATTATAATAGTTCATATTTCCCAATGCGTCACTGGTCCAAACAATCTGCGGCATAGCGTCTGCCAGCAGCCTGAATTTTTGCTCGCTTTCCATCAGTTCCTGCTCATGCAGTTTTTCTTCGGTAATATCTCTCACCGTACCCAACAGCTTAACAGGCTTCCGGCTGTCATCATATATGATCTTACCCTGTGTTCTTATCCAGCGTATTTCATTACCGCCCTTTAAAATACGTGCTTCATACTGGTAAATGCCGGTTTCCAGGGCAGTGGCAAACGCTTTTTCAACCACCGTTTGCCGGTCTGCCGGGTGTATCTTTTCCCTTAATTGCTTATGAACAAATTGCATGGCCGGGGCATACCCGAATATTTCAGGCAACCCCGAAGAGCAAATAACATTCCCGGAAGCAAGATCAAGATCCCAGGTAGCCACATCAGCCGCTTCCATAGCAAGCCGCAACCGCTCCTCCGCTTCTTCCACTTTAATCCTTGCTTCTACTTTTTCAGTTTCATTGTTTACTGTGATCATAATGCCCGAAACAACTCCATCGGTGTCAAAAAGAGGCGCGTATTCAAAATCAAGGTAAAATTTCTTTAACCCGTCATCGCCCTGGATATACGCTACAGATTCGATCTCCCGGTGAGGTTTTCCTGTGGTAAATACTTTTTTGAGTAATTCGGGATATTTCTGTTCAATTAGTTCCGGAAAGGCTTCCAGCACCCTGGTGCCGAGAATCTCTTCGGGCTTTTTCCTCCATATTTTTTCAAACATCACAGTATTGGCCATTTCAATAATATACTCCGCCCCCCGGAAAATAGCCATAGGAATAGGCGACTGCATAATGAAATTCCGGAACTGCTTTTCGCTTTCTGCAAGCAGATGCTTGGCCTTCACAGACCTCGTTACTTCCATGGCCACCACAATAATGCCCGAGATACGATTGTCGGGCTCACACAGCGCCTGGTACACAAAATTGAAATAGGATAGTTCAGCTTTGCCATAACGATTCAACATAACAGGAAATTCGTTGCCGTGGTAGGCAATTCCTGTATTAAATACGCCTGTAAGCAGGGGAGCAACCGCATCTTTTACTTCGGGCAGTGAATCGAATAACAACCTGCCGATCATTTCCGACTCCGGACGTCCAACGATCTGAAGATATGTTTCATTCATCATTTCTATTACAAACTCCGGACCGCGCAATATTACAATGCCTACAGGCGCCTGCTTTACCGTATCACGAAACTTTTCTTCGCTCTCCCGCACTATTTTAAACAAATGCTCACGCTTAAGCCCGGCTTTCTTTTGCTCATTTATATTGATGAAAGCGCCGGCCCATATTTCAATTTCGCCCTTTGCATTCCTCACGGTTTCGCTATTGCCCTGGAACCACTGGTATTCCCCCTCTTTATCTCGCAACCTCAGTTGCAGGTTATAGGGTTCTCCATTTTGCAAACAGGCATTCCACATATCCATAACCCTGTCTATATCTTCGGGATGCACTACTTTTTTAAAGCTGGCTTCATTATAGGGATCAATCCCCGTGTATTCCTGCCAGCGCTTCGAAGCAAAAAGCTGCTTACCGGATGCATCAGTCACCCATACCAATCCCGGTAAAGCATTTGCAAAAGCGCGAAACTGTTCTTCGCTGCCAATATGCTTATCCTGTATGATCATATTATCTCGTATACTCCTTTATGGTTATCAAAATACTTTTACTTAAACGCCGCAACCCATATTTCCTGCAGAAATACAAAATAACGGCACAGCAATATCTTATTAAATTTACAACTCAAATGCGTTTGCCAGGCATTGTTGTCGGTACCATATAACTCCCCGCATATCTTTCCTTATTTTTGCCGTTAAACTAATTTTTTATAACCAATAGCCATTCCATATTATCTACCCCCATTGAGTACCTGAAAGGCGTTGGCCCCGTTAAAGGCGACCTGTTGAAAAAAGAGTTGCAGATATTTACTTTTAATGATCTGCTGCAACATTTTCCTTACAGGCATATAGATAAAACGGAAGTAAAGAAAATAAAAGATATAACGCCCGCTACAGAATATATACAGGTGGCAGGAAAGGTTATTTCCTGCGAAACGATTGGGGAAAAAAGAAGCAAAAGGCTGGTAGCCGAAATTACCGATGGCACCGGAACATTAGAGCTTACCTGGTTCCAGGGCATAAGCTGGGTAGAAAAAAATATCCGGATCGGGGAACTGTTGCTTGTATTCGGCAAGCTCTCTTTCTTTATGGGCCGTCCGCAGATCACACACCCCGAAACCGAAGTGTATACTGCAGAGAAAAGTGAAGGGAAAGCTTTCCTGGAGCCGATATATCCTACCACTGAAAAATTAAAGGTACGGGGACTGAACGGCAGGCAAATTGGCAAACTGGTATACACGTTAACAGGTTTGCTCGGGGAAAAAGATCTTCCGGAAAACTTACCCGATCCTGTTATCCATTCACTGCAGCTCACAACGCGTTACCAGGCATCTATTCATATTCATTTCCCCCCCGATGCCGGTTGTTACGAAAAGGCGCTCGACCGCCTGAAATTTGAAGAATTGTTTTTAGCCCAGGTGCGGCTGGGTCTTATACGGGGCAACCGTCACCGGTATGCGAAGGGAATTGTTTTTACCCAGGTGGGAAATTTGTTCAACAGCTTTTATGAAAAACACCTGCCTTTTGCGTTAACCGGCGCGCAAAAACGCGTATTAAAGGAAATAAGGCACGATACTGCCAGGGGGCACCAAATGAACCGCCTGCTGCAGGGTGACGTAGGAAGCGGTAAAACCATCGTTGCCCTGCTGAGCATGCTCCTGGCAGCAGACAATGGTTACCAGAGCTGCATGATGGCGCCCACAGAAATACTGGCGCAACAGCATTACACAGGAATAAAGAGCCTGCTGAAAGATATGCCGGTGGAAATAGCATTGCTTACCGGCTCCACCAAAAAAGCGCAACGGAAAGATATATTAAACAAAACAGCCGATGCTACTTTACAAATATTGATCGGCACTCACGCGCTGATAGAGGACAAAGTTCAGTTCAACCGGTTAGGATTTGCGGTAGTAGATGAACAACACAGGTTTGGAGTGGCGCAACGGGCCAAACTGTGGGAAAAAAGCAATGTTCCTCCGCATGTGCTGGTTATGACCGCTACCCCTATACCACGAACACTGGCCATGACCGCCTACGGAGACCTGGATTACAGCATTATGGATGAGCTGCCTCCCGGGCGGCAACCTATCACTACAGTGCACCGCTACGAAAGCGCCAGGAGCCAGGTAATGGATTTTATAAAAAACGAAATAAAAAAAGGCAGGCAGGCATATATTATTTTCCCTTTAATTGAAGAAAGCGATAAGCTCGATTACGAAAACCTGATGAAAGGCTACGAAAACGTAAAGGCTTATTTTCCGGAACCCGCCTACTGGATCAGTATGGTACACGGCAAAATGAGCAATGAGCAAAAAGAAGCCAACATGCAACGGTTTTTACAAAACGATACTCAGATAATGGTATCAACCACGGTTATTGAAGTAGGTGTTAATGTGCCCAATGCATCCGTAATGGTAATTGAAAGCACGGAAAAATTCGGGCTATCGCAATTACACCAACTGCGCGGCAGGGTGGGCAGGGGATCAGAAAAAAGCTACTGTATACTTCTTTCAGGAAACAAATTGACTGCAGATGCAAGGGAGCGCCTTAAAATGATGTGCGCTACCAATGATGGCTTTGCCATTGCCGAAAAAGACCTTGAATTAAGAGGACCGGGTGATATAGAAGGAACAAAACAGAGTGGTATGCTCAATTTTAAATTAGCAAGTATTGTAAAAGATAAACATATGGTAGATTTAGCCAAACAGCTTGCGGAAGATTTGCTGAATGAGGACCCCGATCTCGTTTCGGCCGTTAATTTGAAGTTAAAAACTTTTCTGCAGCAGCAAAAAGGACAAACCCTGTGGAGTAAGATATCGTAATATATTCATGATGAGGTAATTTCGCCTTAAATCTGTACATTTAATAAGAAAATAGCTTGAAGTTCAATTCCAACATATTCCTTTCCCTTTTATTTATTTTCTGCTTCCTGTCGGCTTCAGCGCAACAGCCTGTTGAGTTTGTAGAAAACAAGGGACAATGGGATCAATCCATACTATTTAAAGGCGATATTGGCGCAGGAGCTTTTTACCTGCAAAAAGCAGGTTTTTCGGTGCTGTTGCACAACGTGAGCGACCTGAATGCCATATATGAAAAAAAGCATGGGCACCCTGTTGGATCCTCCACGGGGCACGATCATCAAAATATATCTTCGCGCAAGGCTTACCCCCGGCCGGGCAATGGCGGCGATGCAGAAGAAGGCAGTATTTTACGTTCGCATGTTTACCGGGTACAATTTGAAGGAGCCGGCACCGCGCCGGCTATTGAAAAAGAAAAGCCCCTTCTTTCGTATAACAACTACTTTATAGGAAACGACCCTTCCAAATGGGCCTCTGAATGCAAAATTTACCAGGCGGTTACATACAAAGATATTTATCCCGGTATTGACGTGAGGTATTATGCGGCGGGCAACGACCTTAAATATGATATCATAGTACATCCCGGCGGTAATGTTAACGATATTGCAATGCATTACGAAGGAGCTGACAAATTACAGATAAAAAAAGGAGAGCTGATCGTAAGCACATCCGTTGGCGATGTGAAAGAGCTTTCTCCTTATACCTACCAGCCAGACTATGATAAAGGGCGCAATGAGATAGACTGTAAATATGTGCTGGACGGAAAGAACAAAGTAAAATTTAAAGTAAAAAACTACGATCCTTCCAAACCGCTTATTATAGATCCTACCATGATATTCGCCTCATTTACGGGCAGCCGTGTGGGTGAATGGGGCTTTACCGCCACTTATGGCAGCGACGGCAGCCTGTATTCGGGTGCAATTGTTTTTGGTGAAGGCGCCCTGGTATCACCCCAGGCCTATCAAACAAGGTTCGGCGGCGGCAACTTCGATATCGGGATTATGAAATTTAATGCTACAGGCAGAAACAGGGTATACGCGACGTATATAGGCGGTTCCGGCGAAGATCAACCTCATAGCCTGGTAGAAGACAGCCAGGGCAACCTGGTGGTACTGGGCAGAACAGGATCGCCTGTAAATGGTAACGGCGCATATCCTTTACAACCTGCCGGTAATATTAATAACGATGGAAGCGGAGGCGGTGGTTACGATATTGTAGTAACAAAGCTGAACAGTACCGGAACAAATTTGATCGGTTCAAAAAGAATTGGCGGATCAGGCGCCGATGGCGTTAACTGCGGCGCTCAAAGAAACCGCGACAGGCTGAAGCTATTTTACGGAGACGATTCGCGCAGCGAAGTAATAGTGGATGGCAACGACAATATTTATTTTGTAAGCTCTACCGAATCAAACAGCAACACTGCTGCCGATGCGTTTCCAACTGTTAATGCCTCCCAGTCTACCCCGGGTGGCGGCCAGGATGGCGTACTTGTAAAAATTACTCCCGACGTAAGCACCCTGCTATTCAGCACACGTATTGGCGGCGGCGGCGATGACGGCGCTTATGTGCTCGCCATCCACCCTCTCAATAACAATATTTATGTAGGGGGTGCTACCAGCAGCAATGCCTCAAACAGTCCGCTGCCGGGCGTTCCCTCATCCGGTGTAATAAACAGCGCTTTCCAGGGTGGTGAAATGGATGGATTTATAAGCATGTTCAGCAATGCCGGTGCGTTGCTTAAAACAACTTATATAGGAGCAGCCAATCAAAATGTGGTGGACGCTGTATATGGATTAAAGTTCGATCCCAGCGGCTTTCCGTATATAACCGGTGTTACACTTGGAAACTGGCAGGTAACGCCGGGCGTGTACAACAATCCCGGTTCAAAACAATTCATTGTTAAACTGCAGCAGGATCTTTCGTCGGTAGTATACTCCACTATATTTGGTACAACTTCTAACCGGTATAACATTTCGCCGGTTGCTTTTGCTGTAGACAAGTGCGAAAACGTATACGTTGCCGGGTGGGGCGGGGAAGTAATAGGTCCCAGTGATCCTTTCAGGGTACAGGGTACGCTGGGCATGCCGGTAAAAGGCTGCAATGTATTGCCCAATGGCTGCCAGTCAGACGGTAACGACTTTTACTTTTTTGTGCTTGAAAAAAACGCACAGGACATTTTATTCGGCGCGTTTTATGGTTTAAACGGAGGATTGAGCGATCATGTGGATGGCGGTACCAGCCGCTTTGACGCCAAAGGAGTAATATACCAGGCGATTTGCGCCGCCTGCTATATTGCCGATATGCCGGGTAATCCCAGATACCCTACCACACCCGGAGCCTGGAGGGTGGAATCCGGGGCGCCTAAAGCATGTAACCTGGCTGCGCTAAAAATAGAAATGAATTTTTCCGGTGTGATCAACGGGCTTCGCCCAACTATAGATGGCATCCCTTACAGAACGTATGGCTGTGTGCCGCTTACGGTTGATTTTATGGACACATTGCAGCGCGGGCGAATGTATGTATGGGATTTTGGCGACGGCAATAAGGATACCACTACTACTCCCAACACCAGTTATACCTATAATAATCTTGGCACCTATAATGTTTCGCTTATTTCCATAGACTCCAGCAAATGTATTATTGCCGATACGGCTTATACCACCATCAGGGTGAGGCAGGACCGGGCATTGCTGGATTGGAGCTTCAGGAAAATCGGGGCCTGCGCCGACCTTGATTATGAATTCACCAACACTTCTGTAGCACCTCCGGGACAACCGTTTACAGACACTTCGTTTGTATGGGACTTTGGCGACGGCTCTCCTCCTGTTGTTGCAGGACTCGGTAACCAAACACATAGTTACGCAGCTCCGGGCACTTACAATGTTATTCTCACGTTACAGGATACCAGCTATTGCAATGGTCCCTCCAGCGATACCATGCGCGTGAGCGTGGCTTCTAATGTAAAGGCGATTTTTGAAACCCCTCCCGGGGGATGCGTGCCATACACTGCCGCATTCAGCAATATATCCGAAGCAGGCAACACCTATTTCTGGAGTTTTGGCGATGGGCAAACATCCACCGATTTTGCACCCAGCCATACCTATAATGCTATAGGAACCTATACGGTTAAACTGGTAGTGACCGACCCCAATACCTGTAACCGGGTTGATTCTACCACGCGGACAATTACGGTAAGAAACGCTCCCACCGCAGGCTTTACATTCAGCCCGGTGCAGCCACAGGAAAATACAGCTACATCCTTTACCAATACATCCGCAGGCGCGGTACGGTACCTGTGGGATTTTGGCGATGGTGATACTTCTGTGCTCACCAACCCCATGCACCAGTATAACAAAACCGGCACTTATAATGTTTGCTTAATTGCATACAATGAATTTGGCTGTGCCGATACATTGTGCCAGCCGGTATCGGCACTGGTATCGCCATTGATAGCCATACCCAGCGCTTTCTCTCCCAATGGCGATGGCGTTAACGATTATGTGTATGTAAGGGGCTATGCCATAGCGAAAATGGTATTTCGTATTTATAACCGCTGGGGACAACTTGTATTTCAAACAAGCGACAGGAACAGGGGATGGGATGGAAAATACAAGGGCGTTTTACAGCCAATGGACGCTTACGCTTACACATTGGAAGTAGAATACACGGATGGAACAAGAGAAAGCAGGAAAGGTGATATTACATTGCTCAGATAATGTATATTGTGATTGTTGAGAAGATAATACAAAGGAGGTAGTGATGTTAAGTATGTTAAAAACAACAAGTTTACCGTCTGTGTCGTTTCAACCGGAACAAGCGATACCTGTTGCACGAGCTGCAGGCCACAGTTATATGCCCCTGCTTTGTAAATACCTGGCAGTGCTGCTGGCTGGTTGTTTTCCTTTCTTTTCCCAATCGCAGGATCTTCATTTCTCTCAATTTTTTAATTCGCCGTTAACCACTAACCCGGCTAATACAGGCTTTCTGCCTGAGCACGATTACAGGTTGGGTGCAAACTACCGCCAGCAATGGGCGAACCTTTCGGCCCAGTTTAAAACCATGAGCATTTTTGGAGATGCACAGGTTTTGCGCGACAAATTTGAAACAGGCTGGGTTGGTTTGGGCGGAGTTATTTTGCGCGATGTTGCGGGAAGCGGCAATCTTACTTCCACCAAAGTATACGGCTCTGCAGCCTATCACCAAATGCTGGGCAGCACCGGTTTGCTGTCGGCAGGATTTAATATAGGCTGGGCTAATAAACGGGTAGACGTTACCAAGTTCACTTATGATAACCAGTGGAACGGAAAATTCTTTGATGCGGGCGCCCCCAGCGGCGAAAACTTCGCTTCTACCAACATTAACTACCCGGATGTGCAGGTTGGGCTTAACTACGCTTATTTTCCTACCGATAATGTATACCTGCATGCAGGAGTTTCGGTACATCATGTAAATGCTCCGAAAGAAACATTCTTCAATACCCCGGGTTACGACTACGCTATCGCGAGAAGATACATAGCTTTTGCCGATGCCGTTTTAAAAATAAACGACCGCGTGATAATAAGTCCGGGCGCCTATTTTACCACGCAGGCAAAGGCAAAAGAGCTTACCCTGGGTTTGCACGGCAATTATAATTTATCGGGCGATGGAGAAACACAGGTGATCGGTGGCATATATTACCGTGCAGGAGATGCGGTGATACCCATGCTGGGATTTCAATGGAAATCGGTAAGACTGATGTTTACATACGATGCCACCACCTCTTCATTAAAAAACTACAATAACATGAGGGGAGCATCGGAATTTGCATTGCTGTATAATGGTTATTACAACCAGTTCAATCAAAATATGCGGCAGATCCAGTGCCCTGTACCAAGGTTTTAAAGAAATTTCTTTTACCGGGGGCTAACCTCTTAAAGGTTGCCCCGGTAAAAGTTCCCTTACTTGCTGTTATACAGCCCGGATAGTTTTTATATCAGGCCCCTTTCTTTTTCCCGCCTGTATTCCCTGTCATTCGACTGAAGCTTAAAATTGTTCCATTCTTCGAAGTATTCGCCGTATTTATTTTTGTATTTCTTATTTACTTTTTGAGATTGCCGTTCTCCGTTTATATACAGGCTTCCGCCTTTTATTTCAATAGTATACGACGCTCCTTTTTTAATCAGCCCGTCTTTTTCCAGGTCATCTTTAAAGCTTCGCAGTTGCTGCAGCTTTTCATTCGCTTTCTTCATATTATCCTTTGCTTTTTCAAGATTCACCTTCACTTTATTTTCCAGCTCCAGGTGTAGATTGCGGTTATGGTTAAACGCCAGTTGCTGCGCTTTGTCCAGTTGCAACTGCATGTGCAGCATGCTTTTTTTATTTTCCATGTCAAGCTTACGCATGGCTTTATCATATTGCGCCTGCGCCATTAGCAACGAAGACCTTGTTTCATCTTTCAGTTGCTTTAAGCGCCGGTTATCGAATGCAAGCTGAAAGCTTTCCTTGCTATATATATCGTCAAGCCGGCCCTGCAATTCTGCTTCCAGACCCGAAAGCTTTTCCTCCACGCGCCGCAGCGCTTCCTCTATTTGCCAGCCGGTCATTCCAGTATCCGGAATACCTGTATCATCTCCCGTTCGTGGCTGTTTTCGGGGAAGCGTGTCGTTCCGGTTTTGAATTTCATCTTCATAAAACCCGCGAAAGGGACGCTCTCCTTTCTGCGTAAATGAAAATGCGGCAAATACAATTACAATAGCGCCTGCGGCAAACAAAAAGGTATACCGGCGGCGTGCGAACTTTCTTTTCAGCATATAACAGGTTTTAATGATTAACTATTTACGATATATTTCGTACAATAGTACGATAATTTTCGTAATTCAGAAATTAATTTTTCGGGTAATTTGTTACCCAAGCACAGGTAAAAACAAAAATATCTGAAAAAGACATTCCTGAAAACCTGTTACCTGTCAAAAGATCAACAAGCAGGGAATTAGTCATTTCTCCTCCGCCAGACTTTTTTGATAAAAAGACTCAATGATCGTTTATGATTTGAATGGCACTAAAAAAGGCAGGAACCATGTAAGTCCTGCCTTTTTAAAATTGTATGAATTTTACGATTATTCAGCTTTCGCTTCTTCAGCGGGAGGGATTGTTTCAGCCGCTGTTGTTTCTGCAGCAGCTTCTTCTTTAGCCTCCGCTTTCTTTTTACCACCTGCACGACGTGTTCTCTTCGTAGTGGCGGCAGCTGTTTTTTCAGTTCCTTTGATATATACCTCGTTAAAGTCTACCAGCTCAATCAGGGCTGTTTCCGCATTGTCGCCCACACGTTTACCCAACTTGATAATGCGGGTATAGCCCCCCGGGCGACCGGCAACTTTAGGAGCTATCACCGTGAATAATTCCTTCACCGCTTCTTTGTTCTGCAGTTGGCTGAATACCAAACGATGATTGTGGCTGATCTGCTCTTTCGAATCGTTTTTCTTTGTTTTGGTGATCAGCGGCTCGATGTACGTTCTGAGCGCCTTTGCTTTTGCAAGCGTGGTAACAATCCTTTTGTTTACCAGCAGGGCATTGGCCAAATTACTCAGCAGCGCTTTCCTGTGCGAAGCCGTTCTGCTTAAATTATTGATCTTGTCTCCGTGACGCATGACGAAATTTGAGATTTATGATTTGAGATTTGAGATTTGATCTCAACACAAACCAGGTTTATTAATACTAACGGTACCGTGTCAAGGATTTACCATTAGCTCTGCGCTTACACACAGATTATGTTTAAATAATAAATTCCTTTTCCTTTTGTCTGCCTGCAAGTTTCAGGTTACAAGTAGGTTCACTATTCACCATTCACTCCCTATACCCTACACCTTCTCCCTTAAAACTCATCTTTATCAAGACCTAACTTTTGAAGGTCCATTCCAAAGTGAAGGCTTCTTTCGCCCAGCACCTGCTCAATTTCAGCCAGCGATTTCTGGCCAAAGTTGCGGAATTTCATCAGGTCTTCCTGCTCGTATTGTACCAGCTCGCTCAGGCTGTTTATCTTCGCGGCCTTCAAGCAGTTGAAAGCGCGAACGCTCAGATCCAGGTCTTCCAGCGGGGTTTTCAATACTTTTCTTAACTGCAATACCTGCTCATCCACCACATCTTCTTTTTTGTCTTCCTTGCTATCGAAAGTAATGTTCTCGTCGGTAATGATCATTAAATGCTGGATCAGGATGCGGGAAGCCTGCTTAACAGCTTCTTCGGGATGAATGGTTCCGTCTGTTTGTACTTCCATCAACAGCTTTTCGTAGTCGGTTCTTTGTTCAACACGGAAGTTCTCTATGCTGTATTTTACATTTTTGATGGGAGTAAAAATAGAATCGGTAGGAATGTACCCGAAAGGAGCGTCTTTCACCTTATTATCTTCGGAAGGAACATATCCGCGACCTTTCCCGATCGTAATTTCAATGTTCAGCTTGGCAGAAGGATCTAATGTACAGATCAGCAATTCCGGGTTCATTATCTGGAAAGAAGCGGTAGCCTCACCGATATTAGCCGCAGTAAATTCACTTTTTCCTTTGATGGAAATGGTAAGCTTTTCCTGGCTGATATCTGTATCAAGGATTTTTTTGAACCGAACCTGCTTCAGGTTAAGAATGATTTCGGTTACGTCTTCCGTAACGCCTTTTAAGGTAGCAAATTCATGCTCTGCGCCTTCAATAAATATACCTACAATTGCATACCCTTCTAACGAGTTTAATAAAACCCTGCGGAGCGCGTTACCGATAGTAACACCGTACCCCGGCTCTAACGGGCGGAATTCAAAAGACGCTTCAAAATCGTTCGCTTTTTGAAGTATGATTTTATCCGGCTTTTGGAAATTTAAAATGGCCATATTTAAATTTCAGTTTTAAGTTTTACGCCTTCCCGTTTGGGGAGAAGGCTGTATATGAATAATAGAACAAAATGAATAAGTACGATAAGTGCTTCCTTAAAAAAGCAGTATTACTTAGAATACAGCTCTACGATCAGTTGCTCCTTGATATTTTCAGGAACACTTTCTCGTTCGGGAAGAGCGATAAAAGTACCGGTCAATTCAGCTTCATTCCAGTCTAACCAGCTAAACTTAGGGTTTTTACCGCGGATAGCGCTGGTAACAGAGGTATTGCCCCTGCTTTTATCTTTAAGGCTGATGCTGTCGCCCGCTTTCAACCTGAAAGAAGGAATATTTACCACCTCGCCATTTACGGTTACATGCTTGTGCGCTACAAGCTGCCTTGCGGCAGGGCGCGAAGGAGCTATCCCCAGGCGGAATACTGTATTGTCCAGCCTTGCTTCCAGTAATTTGATCAGGTTTTCGCCGGTAACACCGCCGATCCTGGAAGCTTCTTCAAATGTTTTACGGAACTGGCGCTCCAGCAACCCGTAAGTATATTTTGCTTTTTGCTTTTCCTTTAGCTGCAGGGCATATTCTCCCGGAGCTTTACGTCTTTTAGAAGGCCCATGCTGACCGGGTGGAAAACTGTTTTTTGTAAGATACTTGCCATTGCCCAGGATAGGTTCGCCGAAAATGCGCGAGATCCTTGTTTTTGGGCCTGTGTAACGTGCCATAATTTATTTGTTTGATTTTTTAATTAAAGATGCACGATCATTAAAAATCTAAAATCAATCGCACACCTGATTTAATTTCAAATTTGAAATTTCAAATTGTTATACTCTTCTTTTCTTGGGAGGACGGCAGCCATTATGAGGCAGCGGAGTAACGTCTTTGATCATATTTACTTCAATACCGCTGGAAGCGATCGCGCGGATAGCGCTTTCACGTCCGGCCCCGGGGCCTTTCACAAATACATCCACCCTCTTTAAACCTGCTTCAGCAGCTACTCTTGCTGCGTCGGAAGCAGCCATTTGAGCCGCATAAGGCGTATTCTTTTTAGAACCTTTAAAACCCATTTTCCCGGCGCTGCTCCAACTGATTACCTGCCCGGTTTTATTGGTAAGGCTTACGATCAGGTTATTGAAGCTGGCTGTAACGTGCGCATCTCCGTACGCATCTACTTTTACAATTCTTTTTTTGGCGGCGCTTTTAGCGCTGTTTGCCTGTGCTTTTGCCATAATGAAATACTGAGGTGATCTTTAAAAATGAATAAACAGCGAATTGCCCCTCCCCGTGTAGTAATTCCCGGATCCGGTGGCAATTCAAAATATTATACTACTTCTTGGTTGCTTTCTTTTTACCTGCAACTGTTTTGCGTTTGCCTTTACGGGTACGCGAGTTGGTACGGGTACGCTGACCACGAACAGGTAATCCTTTACGGTGACGTAAGCCGCGATAGCACGCAATATCAAGCAAACGCTTGATGTTCATCTGAACTTCGGAACGCAACTGGCCTTCTACCTTAAACTCGTTGGTAATGGTATTACGAATGGCATTCAGCTCATCATCATTCCATTCATGCACTTTTTTATCAAGGTCTATTCCCGCTTTATCCAGTATATACTGGGCTGTAGAACGACCAATACCGTAGATATAGGTTAATCCTATTTCTCCTCTTTTGTTTTTAGGTAAATCAACACCGGCAATACGAGCCATATCTTAAATTTATAGTTTGTTGTTTTTTGTTTATAGTTTGTGGTCTGTAGTTTGCGGTTTATGGTTTTTTACATAACAATAAACAACAAACAATAAACACCCTTATCCCTGTCTTTGCTTGAAGCGGGGATTTTTCTTATTGATCACAAACAAAACACCTTTCCTTCTCACGATCTTGCAATCGGCGCTACGTTTCTTTATGGATGCTCTTACTCTCATTTCATTGAGTTTTATGTGTAAATACTATTTATACCTGAATATGATCCTTCCACGGCTTAAATCATAAGGACTCATCTCCACTCCTACCTTATCGCCCGGCAAGATCCTTATATAGTGCATCCTCATTTTCCCGGAAATGGTGGCCAATATTTCATGGCCATTCTCCAGCTTTACCTTGAACATTGCGTTAGACAATGCCTCCAAAATAATTCCGTCCTGTTTAATGAGTGTTTGTTTTGCCATACCGTTTTTGGGTGCGCAAAGATACGATTATAATGTTGATTATAAAAAATATATAGCTGTTTTTTCCACAATGTGGAAAAAACGGATGTGTTTTTTTGCTTATATAATGCGCTTATTCCAGCCCCAGGTGCATATTGGTCATGGACTGGTAATGGTTTTGCAACTGGTGCAAATACAGCTCTCCGTTCAAATTCCGGTGCTCATCGCGGTAAATAAGATGGATTTTTTGCAGATTGGATTCCTCGGGGAACTGAATGATAAAAGGCCCCCGTACATAGGCTGTTCCGATGCCTTTTATAACCGGGTCGTCAGATGGATAGAACCCCAGCTTTTCCAGGCTTTCCCTGGTTAAGGGAACAGGGGTCAGATCTTCTATATCATACCAAAACTCCTGGTCGCCATGAACTACCAGGGCTTTTTTCTCCTCCCTGTCTACCTGTTCTACTTCACCTGTATTAATCACGTCTTCAAAGCGGGCATTTACAATATCGCCCATTTTAACTTCTGCAAGCCTGATCATAATAGGAAGATTTTAATTTGTCACAGTAATGTAAGGATTTTTTCTTTACCGGAAAAAAATACAGCAGCCGGTACAGATCTCTTGCGCTATTTTTGCCGCCACGAAAAAATGAAAAATATAAGCATGAACTGGCAGGAATACCTTGATTATACCCGGAATATTTTACGAAGCAGCGCCCCTCCTGCGCCTTATGATAACCCCGATTACTACCACTACACCAAAATGAATGATGCCCGCATGAAACGGTGGGTAAAGGGAAACCCTGTTACGGGATACACCAAAGCGATCGTTGAAAGCATACAGGCTCCGCAACAATGGATTGTAATTACCGAACCCTGGTGTGGCGATGCAGCGCATATTGTACCTGTTATTTACCTGATGAGCATTTTAAACAGTAAAATTACCTTTGAGTTACAATTGCGCGACAGCAATTCTGAAATTGAAAAATATCTTACCCATAATACCCGGTCCATTCCTATGCTGGTGGTACGTAATATGCAGGGAAAAGATTTGTTTCACTGGGGTCCAAGACCCGTTGGCGGGCAACAGCTCTACCTTTCCCTGAAAGAGCGTAACGCCGGTTTCGAGGAAGTAAAAACTGCTATCCAGCACTATTATAATGCCGATAAATCACTCAGCACACAAAATGAAATAGCCGCACTGCTCAAACAACATTTATAGGGCAGACTACTGGATCACCACCTCTTTGGTTTGCAAAGTATGCGCGCTGAAATAGCCCAGCGCTCCCCCGTTTATATTGCTTACAGGATTCGCGGGCGAGGCAGAATTGCTATCGCCGGATGCGCCTCCTGATAAAAAGCTGTACCAATAGTTGTATACAGCAGGGTCAATACACAGCATTTGAACTTTAATAGTATCGCCGGCTTTTATCTCCTCATCCCCATCGCCGGGTGAACGCAGCTTTACCAGCGAGCTATTTCCATCCGTATAATCATCATTCCTTATAAATATTCTTTTTTCCTTCACGCCATTTATGTATTGAATAAAACGATAGCTCTGCCCCCGCCCCGGCGGGTCTTTGAATTGTACATTCGCGGTTTTTCTTATTTCTCCAAAAAGATAATCCTCGGTTATATACAGGCTATCCATATTTACTTTAGCAGGTATAGTGGCGGAAGCGGTAAATGTTTTTCCATCCGTTTCAACAGATAAAGAATATTTTTTGCCGCTTTCGCCTGTAAGAGCCGTTGATTGATATACACCTGGCTGTACTTCTTCCAAAGCAGTGGTACTGCCATCGCTGCCGCTGATCGTTACTGCAGCGCCCGTTACTCCCGTAAACTCATTATTATCGCTGAAGTTTTTTGTTTGCGATATCAGCACCGTAGCTGAACCGGCTTCATCGGTAAGCACCCCTTCTATTACATATTTTTTTTCAACATCATTCAAATCAATATCAATCACTTTTTCGCAGGAAGTGAATGCAACGGCTATGACCGGCAACAGGTTCAGATATATTTTACGCCACATAATGATCAGAATTTGAAATTATACGATACGGATGGAATGAATTTGAACAAGGCTAAACGAACCGCTTCGGTTTTGTTGGGATCATCCTCGCTTTCGCGGAAGGAAATGGTATAAGCATTTTCTCTTCCGTATGCATTATACAGGCTGAAGGTAAGCTCCGATGAAAATCTTTTACGCTGCTTCAATGTCCAGGTGGCTCCCAGGTCGAGCCGGTGATAGGAAGGCATCCGGTACCCGTTGCGCTCTGTGTAATAAAATACAACCTGGTCATCTACACGATATTTGCCAGCCGGAAAAGTAACGGCATTACCGGTGTAATAGATCCAGTTACCGGAAACCGACCATTTTTTACTAAGCTGGTACGATACAACCAATGCCAGATCGTGCGTTCTGTCCTGCCTTGCATTATACCACCGGCCATTATTAATGCCGTTGATCTGCTTCTCGGTTTTAGATAAGGTATAGCTTAACCAGCCGGTGAGCTTGCCTGTTTTTTTCTTAAACTGCCATTCCAGCCCATACGCACGGCCTTTACCAAACAACAGTTGCGATTCAATAGCGTCGGAATTAATAAATACATCCGCGCCATCCCGGTAATCTACCTGGTTTTGCATGTCTTTATAATAAGCCTCCGCCGTTAGCTCATAATTATTATCCCACAGGTTTTTATAGTAGCCTATCGCTACCTGGTCCGATATTTCCGGCTTTATAATATTGGTGCTGGCAACCCACTTATCGGTTGGGCTTGCTGTAGTAGAATTAGAAAGCAAATGCAGGTTCTGCACATTGCGAACGTAAGACGCTTTAACAGATGAAGTTTCATTCAATTGATAGCTCACTGCAAGCCGCGGCTCGGGATTGATGTATGTTTTTACAAACTCACCCTTTTTATAGCTCATGGTATCGGTTACCTTTCCATTACCGTCTACCTCAAAAAAATCGCCCTCACCTAATATGCTGAAACCGGTTATCCTAAGCCCGTAAGTAATATTCACTTTATCCGACGCCTTCCAGGTATTGGTAGCATATATCCCGTTTTCCCAGGAGTAACGCCGTTGCAACAGGGCCAGGTTAATGCTTGACTGATCGTTGGCTGGTCTTACTTCGCCCGGGCGGATGATATGGTATACCGAATTGAACCCGAAACGAAGATTATTGCGTGGTGTAAGATACCATTGAAATTCCTGCTTAAGGTTCCAGTCGCGGATCTGCGAAAAAATGTTAAAATCATTAGCGCCGCTCCGGATGGATATATTGTAATTATAGTTACTGATGATAAATGAAGTATTGGAAAAAAGCTTATTGCTGAAGATATGATTCCACCGTACCGTGCCCGTTGCGTTTCCCCAATCCAGCCCGAACGTATCGCCGGCTTTCAATACATCTTTTCCAAAATATCCCGAAACATACAACCTGTCCTTATCGCCGAAATTATAATTCAGCTTGGCGTTCAGGTCATAAAAATACAGGGTGTTGCGGTTAAGCGTAGAATCGTTTGACAGCTTAAGGAACATATCGGCGTACGTACGCCTGCCGGTAACAAGAAAAGAAGACCTGTCTTTTTGAACAGGACCTTCCACGTTCAGTTTAGCTGAAATAAGCCCTATGCCGCCGCTTACACTATAGTCCTGGTTATTTCCGTCGTTCATTTTAATATCAAGCACCGATGAAAGCCTGCCACCATATTGCGCCGGCATTCCTCCTTTGTAAACGGTAACATCCTTAATAGCATCCGAATTGAAAGTAGAAAAAAAGCCCAGCAGGTGCGAGGCGTTGTACACTGTAGCCTCATCAAGCAGTATAAGATTCTGATCCGCCGCGCCTCCTCTTACAAAAAAACCACTGTTGCCGTCACCCGCAGATTTCACACCCGGTAACAATTGCACTGTTTTCAGCACATCCCGTTCCCCCAAAAGCACCGGGATATTCTTGATCTCTTTAGTAGTTAACCGTTCAATACCCATTTGCGGGCTGCTTAAACTCCTGCTTTTGGAAGAAGCAACGATCGTTACATTGTCAAGGGTTTTGGCTTCTTCTTCTAACGATATATGCAGCGTAAGGTTTTTGTCAAGCACAATGCTTTGCGTATGCAATGCCATACCTACGGCGCCTGCTTCCAGTAAATAATTTCCTTTGGGAAGCGTGAGGGAAAAGAAGCCATACTCATTACTGGTTGTGCCCGCGTTCCCGCTCCTGACGCTTGCACCAATAATGGTTTCCCCGGTCCGTTTAGACTTAACCGTTCCGCTAATGGTAAATTTTTCCTGCGCATACCCTGTCAAACCTCCGAGCATGCACCATAGTATAAACAGTTGTTTCATTCTTGTGTAACCTTTAAATAAAGCGATGGTATGCAATCGTGTTATGGTAAAACCCATATCTATCAACAATGGGGGCTTCAAAACCAGCGCGAATATACTAAGGCGCGCACCAAAAATATATTCCGGACCCGTCCATTCATCATATTTAACGATTGCATATAAATTTTTATTTCGGTAATACCTGTAATGAGACAACGGTTACTTAAATGAGCCAATGGACGTTTAATGATGTTTTTTACTTATATTTTTGCTATGACTTATGCTGCAAAATCTCTCCCATATACGTTGCTTTATAAAGTTTTTAGGGATACCTCTTATTGGCATCTGCCTGCATACTCCCGATGTATATTGCCAGCAATACCAGTTTGAAAATTATACTACCTCCAACGGGCTATCCGATAACCGGGTTACCTGTTTTTACAAAGACAGGGATGGTTTTATGTGGATAGGCACGGAAAACGGGCTAAACCGTTTTGACGGGCATTCATTCCTGCTGTATAACGCGGGAATGAAAAAGCACATATTATCCAACCCCTATATTAACGATATTGAGCAGGACAGCAACGGCAGGTTATGGGTAGCTACCCAAAACGGGCTGAACGTAATTGACCTGGAAAAAGACAGCACTGTATTTTTTACGACCAACAATGACGGCTACCGGCAGGCTGCTGACACAATACCCAGCAATTTGATATGGGATACTTACATAGATCATACGGGAAGAGTTTGGCTTGCGGCAGATGTGCGGGACTTATGCTACTACGATACTTTGAAAAAAACATTTCATTACATACCGTGGAAGCAATATGTAACCGAAAAATTCCCTCACCGCGGCAAGAGTTATAACAGCATCAGGAAAATTTACGGCAAGTCGGATAATGAATTATGGCTGGGTACATCGGTGGGTTTGTTCAGCTACAATATTCATACAAATACGTTTACCCATCACCCCGGCTACGAAGCCGATGTTTTTATATCGCTGCAGCGGGCAGGTAATAATATCGTTTATATGCAGCAGCCCGGCACGGACATACAGGTGCTAAAGAATGAAAAAGAATACCGGAAAATTCCGGTGAAAGATCCATCGAACGATCCAGGAACATTTCCGGCAGACCAGTTAAACGACCTGCTCTGGTTTCCTGCGGGAAAAAGCCTGGCCTGCATCAACAGCCTTACAGGATATGTTTATTTCATCCACCATATTACCGATAACCCTTATTCTTTACCAGCAGGCAATATCAGAACAGCTTACAGGGATAATGACGGCACTATATGGGTTGCTACCGACAATGGTATTGGTAAATTCAACCCGGCAATGAATTTTTTCCCCCTGATCCCTGTTATATCCAACCCGTTTCCCGGCAACGAAGAGCTTGACTTTTACAGGATCAAACACAACGTGCATACCGCTTTGTACAGCTCTTTGGACGATAGGTACTACGTAAGCTCTCCCCGGTTCAACTGCCTGTACATCATTGATAAGAAAAGCGGTAAAAAGCAAACCATTACGCATGCCGCAGGTATTCCACTAAAAAGCTGCTCTGTTATAAAAGAAAAAAATGAGGCTGAATTATATATCCTGTCGGGGATCCGTATTTTTATTTACAACCGCTATACAAAAAAATTCAGAGTATTGCCTTTTGCATCCACAGGCAAGAACCTGCTATTCACCGATATAACGGAGGATGCCGGCGGCAACCTTTGGATAGCCTGTTATAACGACGGGTTATACCGCTATGACACGATCCAACATTCCGTATGGAAACCTTCTGCTAAAGACAGCTTTAACTCTATGGCGCCTACATCCCTGTACTACGATAAGGCGAGAAATAAAGTATGGATCGGTACTTTTGATTATGGCGTATACGACTACGACTGCTCTACCCATAGCTTTGCCAATTACAACAAAGGCAGCGATAGCCCTGAATATATACGGTCTTCGCTTATAACCGATATTATTCCCGATCAATACAATAATATATGGATAGCCACCTACGCCGACGGGATTGCGCGCCTGGCATTTATAAACGGGCGTCCGGTAGCCCAGAAAGAAATTACTTCTGCAGACGGATTACCGGAAAACAATATTTTTTCATTAACAACCGACGGGGAAGGAAATATATGGGCTACCACGTTCAGGGGGCTCAGCAAGCTGGATCCGGAAGGGAAATTGCTAAAAAATTACAACCAGAACACCGGGCTTCCCTACACAGATTTTTACAGCCCTTTTACGGTAACAGCCAGGGGGGAACTGCTTACCGGGGTAGCCAACGGCTTTATATGCTTTAAACCCGACAGCCTGGTACACCACCCCTCTCCATTCAAAGTAGCTATTACATCCTTTTGTGTAAGGAGCAATGAACAATTTAACAGTGCAGACACTTCGTTGCCTATGGTACTTGCTTATTTCAATAATGAAGTGAAATTTAATTTCGCTGCGCTTAATTATTATTTTCCATCACAAACACAATACAGCTATATGCTGCAGGGGCAGGATCCGGGCTGGTTTGCCGGCTATCAAAACAGTGTAACGTATAACAACCTGTCGCCGGGCAGCTATATTTTTAAAGTAAAGGCAACCGATTTCAACGGCAACATTTCAAGCAATGAAGCGTCCATTTCATTCCGCATCACACCTCCTTTATGGCAAACCTGGTGGTTCAGGCTTATATCCGCCACTACTATTGTTACAGCCATATGGCTCGCCTTCAGGGCCAGGATCAAATCCGTGAGGGTCAAAGCGGCTATCAACCAGCAAATAGCGGAGCTAAAAGGGCAGGCGTTGCGAGCACAAATGAATCCTCATTTTATTTTTAACAGCCTCAATGCCATACAGGAACTGATCGTTACTGAAAATTACCCTGCTTCGTATCAATATCTCTCCAAATTTTCAAAGCTGCTGCGACTTGTGCTCAATATCTCGGAAAAAAATTTCATCCCCCTGAGCCAGGAAATAGAAATGTGCAACCTGTACCTTGAGCTGGAATCGTTAAGGTTCAAGCATTCATTTCATTATAAGATTGAAACAGGAAATATTGAAACAGATGTTGTGCCGTTCCCGACACTGCTGGTGCAGCCGTTCATCGAAAACGCTATCTGGCACGGGCTGATGCAAAAAGAAGGTAAAAAAAACGTAGAAGTATTGTTTACCGAAAAAGACGACTGGATCACTTGCACCATACGCGACAACGGCATTGGGCGCGTACGGGCCGCTGCTATAAAAGCCAGTAAAATCGGGTCGGAACATTTTACTTCCAAAGGCATATTGCTCGCCCGGCAAAGGATGGATAGCTTAATTGCCGCAGGAGCGGGAAAAGGTAATATAGAAATAACAGATTGTAAAGACGATGCCGGTTATGCTACCGGAACAGAAGTAAAAATTAATTTCGTTGTATTGAAAGACACAAACACATGATACGTATACTGATAGTAGACGACGAACCTTCGGCCGCTAATATTCTTCATTTGCTGATAGAAAAAAATATCAGTGGCATCAGCGAAATAAAAACCTGCACTGATCCTCAGCAGGCATTACAACTTATACAGGAGTACCAGCCAAGCCTGCTGATGCTGGATATAGAAATGCCGCACATGAACGGTTTTGATTTATTGAACCGTGTAGGATCATGGAACTTTGATGTAATTTTTACCACTGCCTACGATAAATACGCTATCAAAGCCATTCGCTTCAGCGCACTGGACTATCTCCTGAAACCTATTGACCTGGTAGACCTGAAAAACGCTGTTAGCCGGCATATTATTAAAAAAGAGCAGCATCCTGTTTCGCAGGAACTGCTGGTGAACAACCTCATCAATAACCTTCAGCAAAAAGATGCTACTTCCTTTAAACTGGCGTTAAGCACACTCGAAGGATATTATTTTTACGAAGCAAAAGATATATTGCGCTGCGAAGGCGACAGTAATTATACGCACTTTTATTTTATAAACAGCAAACCGCTGATTGTATCACGCACCCTTAAGGAATTTGAAGAGATACTATCTGATCATGGATTTATACGCGTACACAAATCGCACCTGGTGAATGTGGCTCACATTAACCGGTTCGATAAAGACGGGTTACTATGGTTCCCGGATGGAAGTAATGTTACTGTTTCGAGAAGAAAGAAGGAAGAAGTGCTGAAGGTTTTAGGTAAGAATAAGTAATAAAACCTACCAGTTCCTGAAAGACAATTCAAATTTTACCGATGCAGACAGCATATGCCAGTATTGCTTTCTATCCAGCGATACAATTGCCGGCCGGTATGTTACAGCAGCAGAAATCTGGCTGATAACCTGGTATTCTATTCCTGCGGATAAGCCAAAGGTCCTGTCGTGCCTGTTGTAAGACTGAACGGAGTCGTCGCTGCTGTTCAACCTGAACCAATAATTAGTGTAGCCGGGGCCGGCAAACAGGTATACCTTATGAAAAAGCCGCCGGGAATACGTTACATCCAACGCAATGGCGTAAATATGATCCCTGACACTCCCGGGCGCGTATTCCGGTTCACCGAATGGCAACGTGGCATCGAAACCAATGGAAGCGTTCAACAGCACTTTGTTATTCCTGTTTTTGTAAAAGCCACCCGCTCCAAAGCCTATAAACCCACTCTTGTCGGCTTTCTTTTGATCATAATAATTATAAAACCTGTAATTGTTCATCCAGGGAGCTGAAACAGTAAGCCCAAGCTGATTTTGGCCGGTTTGCGCAGTACAAAAAACGGAGAAAGTTATGAGAAATGATACCAACAGGATTGCTTTCCCTTTCGCGGCATATTCAAAAGCCTGCAATAAAAGACCTGTACGTAAAACAGTTCCGGCCGGTTTTGTAATATCTGATCTTTGAATCATTTTTCACCAATATATTGAGTTCTTCCCGGGAATGCAGTAAAAACTATTCACTACAACGATAAATTTCCCTGATCACTATCTTTTTATAATAACTTTTGTATTCTATGATACCCGGAACGGGGTAACCGTTGCACCCGGCAGTTTTTTATCCCAACTATGCAGGAAGCGGGCTCATATCCGTTGCCCCCACCGCCGTACGTTCTTCGCATACGGCAGCTTTTTGTAGCTTACCCCAACAGTGCTACCGGTTAACATTCACTAACTTCCCGAACCTGTAAAAATAACTTCCGGATATTAATTTGGATTATTATCTTTATTACGCTGCCAATGACAATCACTAACAGGCAAGTCGAAAACTGTAGATTAAAAGAGTAGGTACAACCCCAAACATTATGAGCTCTATTAAAGTCGGTCCTTACCAGTACAACTATGCTGTACACCGGGGAAAGGTGTTAAGTATTGACAGCAAATTAGAATCAGTTATTTCGGGTTCTACAGGAGGCGCACAGGTAATAGGAAATCAAGTTTATGTAAGTCCCGGTTCAATCAGCTCCAGTTCATTAAATCATCAGAATTTTTACTTACAGGATGCCGGCGGCAAACAGTTCCATATAAAGCTTGTTGGATGGGATATGCCCGGTGCACCAGACAACGAGATAATTTTCGTTTTGGTTGAAAAAGTTGAAAATGGTGTAAGGAGATACCTGGCAGTAAGAAATCTTACACTGGATGAGTATTGGATAGCTAACGCTTATATAAAGGAATTTGTTTCTTATAAGCCTGATACCAAAAGCTCGCTGGTAGCCATAGCGGTTGCAGTAGCAGCATACTTTCTGGCAACAAAGCTGTTGGGTATGGGTATATTTTCCGGGGGAGTGATGGCGGTTGCCGGGTTCGCGATAATGGCTGCCATTAATAAATCCAGGTTTACAAGAGTGCAGCTTCAGTTTGAAGCCGACCTGAAAAAACAACTCAGGGAGATAGCCTTTCGCGAAAGCCAGGCGTAAGTACAATTTGAGCTAACCATACATTCTGTATAATTCCGAACAATTAATATATCCTTCCATCAAGCAGAGGCATAAAAAAGCCCAACCAGTAAAACTGATCGGGTCAATAAATATGGCACCTACCTACTCTCCCGCCCCGCTTCTTTGCGGGATGCAGTACCATCGGCCATGAGGGGGCATTTTCCACGCGCCGCATTTTTAGAAATGTGGCTTCCTGTAAAACAGGTAGCGCAATCGGATAAAATATATAGTCCGTTCCGTTAATATGCTTATAACCCCCGATGTATTTCAGGAATGTTTGCAACGATACCGAAGGTGTTATGTTTATCAACAGCTTCCCAGTAATATCTGACATAACACTTTATCAAAGCCCTTTTTTCCTGGCAATAATGGACTCAATCCTTGCCAGGATTTCATTTTCATATTCGTACTGGCGCTGTTCGCTCTTTTTACCCGCGCCAAAAGATTCACTGAGCCTGTAATTTTTCAGGAATTGTTTTTTTTTGATACCCATTGCATAATACCATTCGCCTGTTTCAGAACGGGTAAATATGGTTACTTCATCAAAGCGCATAATGCATTTATGATTTACAAAAGGCCGGTTTGTTCTGTAAACAGATTGTGTGCCGCTGTCGAAAATATAGCGCACATTGATCCTGAAAAAAAAGTCGTGAACCAGGTAAGATGCTATTACCACAATAATGATGATACCTGTTATGAACCCGTTTTCGCCCCACTGACGCTGCACCAATGGCAAACACAATGCAGCAAACACTATCCCCGCCACATACCATTTAACATCTCTTTTGAGCAGATAGTGGCCGGGTTGTATTGTAATGGAACGCGGGGTTTCTTTTAATCTGTATTTATCTTTAACCATTCCCGCCTGTAATTTCATCTATGTCGTTTAAAATGCCTTGTATGGGCTTTGTAAAAAAATGCTGTGTCAGCCCCACCTCTTTGTCTTTGCCATCCTTCGTGTAGTTGGCAATGAGCGAAACGTTGATAGTGATGAACCCGTACTGTTTCAGTTTATGTATGGTGAAGCCTTGCAGGTCAACCAACGGAATAATAAGGGCGGGTTTCAGCAAGCTCGGTTTAATGCGTATTTCCTTCTTGTCCATGTCAATAATACAGGAGTTGGTAAAGGTGGCCCACAGCATGATAATGGTAATACCCAGCATCCACCATTTAAAAGAAGATCCGGGTATTTTGACAAACCCTATTATTGTCGCGAGCAAAAAAGCGCCGCATATAACGGTGTTAAATCCATATTGAAGCTTCAGCTTGTACTGGTTACCGGTTTGAGTAAAGTTTTTGTATTGTTGCATAACTGTTGTTTATTTTTCTCCCGGAGGCTTTTAATCCCCGCTATATGGCGGTTTTACCTGGTAATGAATTTCATAGGTTCGCAACGATTGTAAAATGAACTAACTGATAAACGAAAATTTATTTTCAAACATTTTACCGATGATGGGCAATGGCTTTTCAACGCCGTTATTGGCATTGATGATGCCTACGATCATCAACAGGAGGCTTAACAAACCTATAATTCCCCCTACAATGCCAAGTACCGGCAGTATCATTGCCAGGATATTCAACGCTATACAAATCACAAACCCGGTAATGAACAGCCCGAAAGACTGGCGCTGGTGATATTTCAGAAAATTGTCTTTTTCTTTTGACGTGATGTAGACATAAAGCCATCCGAAAATGGTAATATAATTGATAACCGCTGATGATTTTGAATTGCTGTTTTCCATTTTATTTGCTTTGTTTTTTAAAGAAATGTTTTACTTAATTCCGGGCACAAAATTGCTTTTAGAATAACGGCATTCCAAGTGTTGATATGCTACACTATGGCTACAGGTTTTCAAACCGGCGTCTACAAACCGTCTACATAAGTTTCAATTATTTTGTTTTCAAAACATTATACATTATAATGGAAATGATTTTCCTTTTTAAAGAAGCAGCCATACAGGAGTTTTGTATTACATTCATCGTATGAAAATGCGGCTATTTATTTTTATGCTGGCGCTGAATGTTTTATTGCCGGATGCCGGCGCCCGGAACAATCCCTATGTTGACAGCCTGGATAATGTTATTAAAACCCAAAAAGCTGTTGCCCCTTACGATGCCTGTTTTCGTATGGCAGATTATTACCGGATGAACGAACAATATGACGAAGCAGTGCGGGTTGCCAATATGTATAAATCCATCGCCCAAAAAGAAAAAAATGTATTGGAAACAGTAAAGACTTACGCGTTGCTGACCAATATCTTCACCAACCGGGAGGATTATCCAACAGCGCAATTGTTCCAGGATTCAGCCGCATTAGCTGCCGGAAATTCACGGGAGGTATTGGTGAAAGCCTATGTTAATTATGCCAGGCTGGTTTTTTATTATGGTGTTGACGAAGATGAAATGCTGTCTAAATTAGCGCAGGAAACACTGCTGTTGATAGAACCGGATGGGAAAGACCCTTTTTTAGAAGGAAAATGCAATTATTTCCTGTATGTTGTCAATACCTTTTTGGATGATTTTGAGAAAAGCAGGCACTATGCCCTGAAAACGATTGCCAATGCTATGCAGGCAAAAGAAATGAACCTCCTGGCTTCGGGTTATGCCGCGTTGGGTACCGCCTATACTTATAAATACGATGCAGACCATACGGCAAACTACTTAGATTCCATTATGCACTATACGCGGCTTGCAGGAGATTGCTATCTCAGGTATCCCGGCAAAGTAACCAGCCACACCTATTATATAGCACGCATTAACGAAGCCAGCTACCAGTTAAAATATTCTTATCCTTCCAGTCCCGCGCTGGGAAAACAGATCGTGGATTCCGTTCAGTCCATTCTCAACTTTATGGATACACATGAAGATTTCGCCAAAGCAGGTATCATTGCCAACTGTTATGGCATCATGGCTACTGTTGCGCGAAACCAGGGTAATACCGCAAAGGCTTTATCCTATCTCAAAAAGGGATGGGCTATTGTGGACAGCAGCACGCTTCCTCATCTTTTTTACCCCAAAAACAACCTGCTGACAGATATTGCCAATACCTACGCCGCAATGGGCGACTACAAAAAAGCTTTTGAAACGCAGGGTGACCTTTTTCTCAATAATGCCAAACTTTTTGACGAGGGGCGTTCCAGAACGATAAGTCAATTGGAGGCTCAATACCAGGCAGAGAAAAAAGAACGTGAGCTGCAGGTATGGAAGGGGCAGGTTCAAAACCAGCAACGCACCCGGTATCTTTATATGTGCCTGGGCGCTATTGGTTTGGTGGGAGTTGTTTTTATGTTCAGGTCATACCATTTCCGGTTAAAATATTCGCTGGAAAGGGAGCAGAAGCTGGAAGTGGAAAAGCACGATACGCAAACGCGTATCCGCCTGCAGGAAGAAGAACAGGCGCGCCTTAAAGCAGAGCAGGAACTGCTGGAGCTGCAACAGCAAAAATTACGCGACGAAATGATGGTAAGCCAGTTGCAGGTACAACACAAGAACGAGGTGTTGCAACAATTGAAAGAAAAGCTTAATGAGGAATCACCTGTAAATATCCGGCAGATCATCCATGAAGAAAACCTGCTGGATAGTGATTTTGAAAATGCCAGGTTCCGCATCCAGGAAGTGCATCCCAATTTTTTTAAAACGCTCAATGAGCTTTCCAATACCAGGCTAACATCGCTCGACCAGAAGTATTGCGCCTATATTTACCTGTCTATGGACACGAAGCAGATCGCGCAACTTTTAAATGTAGAGCCTAAAAGCGTGCGCATGACCAAGTATCGCCTCAAGCAAAAATTTGGGCTGGAAAAAGAAACAGACCTGGCGGCATTTTTGAGGAATATCAGTTAATCATATTAACAGCGGATACCTTTTAATTTAATTTGGGCAGAATAGGGATGTTCAGGATTAACTACCAGCTCACGGCGCTGGGTATGAATGATCACATCCATATCTTCTATAGAATAACCAACGCGGTAGTAACACACATCCTGTTTTTAAAACGTACTTCAACAGGGCCAACAACGTCATATTCCACTACATCACCATTCGCTAACTGTCCTTTTCTCTTTTCACGAAAAGGTAAATCCAACTGTTCATGAATGGTATCGTTAATGCACATATATTCGCTGTCCGTATCAACCAGCATACTCACCGGCATACGTTTTACTTCATCTTCATCAATAATATGGTGGCGGGCCATTTCAAGATCGCCGGAATTTATCAATTCTATATCCGCAGATATTACTCCCATAAAACATCTTTGCACAAATATATTAAATTCCTTTTGCCGGTGAGTAGAGGCATAAAAAAACCCCGTCAGTAAACTGACGGGGTCAATAAATATGGCACCTACCTACTCTCCCGCATTTCTGTGCAGTACCATCGGCCATAAGGGGCTTAACTTCTCTGTTCGGAATGGGAAGAGGTGAACACCCTCGGCAAAAGCACCATAAGAATTTGAAATTTGAAATTTCAGATTTCAAATTAATAATGTACATATTGGGAAATAACGAGTAAAAGTTTTAAATATTAAAAAAATTAAAGCTTACGGGCAATTAGTACTACTCGGCTTTGATGTTACCACCTTTATACCTGTAGCCTATCAACGTTGTAGTCTACAACGACCCTTAAAAGTAAACTCATCTTGTGGAAGGTTTCACGCTTAGATGCTTTCAGCGTTTATCCTTGCCGTGCGTAGCTACTCTGCATTGCACCTGGCGGCACAACAGATACACCAGCGGCACGTACGACCCGGTCCTCTCGTACTAAGGTCATGTCCACTCAATTTACTAACGCCCACCACAGATAGGGACCGAACTGTCTTGCGACGTTCTGAACCCAGTTCACGTGCCACTTTAATCGGCGAACAGCCGAACCCTTGGGACCTTCTCCAGCCCCAGGATGTGACGAACCGACATCGAGGTGCCAAACCTCCCCGTCGATATGAGCTCTTGGGGGAGATCAGCCTGTTATCCCCAGAGTACCTTTTATCCTTTGAGCGACGGCCCTTCCATGCAGAACCGCCGGATCACTTTAGCCGACTTTCGTCCCTGCTCGACTTGTAAGTCTCACAGTCAAGCTCCCTTATACTAATACGCTCTATGTACGATTACCAACCGTACTGAGGGAACCTTTGCAAGCCTCCGTTACACTTTAGGAGGCGACCACCCCAGTCAAACTACCCACCATGCACTGTTTCCGCCACAGGCGGATTAGATTCTAAATGTTTAAAGGTTGGTATTTCAACAACGACTCCAGGATGCCTAGCGACACCCCTTCAAAGTCTCCCAACTATCCTACACATCAAAAATTCAAAATCAATGCAAAGTTGTAGTGAAGGTTCATGGGGTCTTTCCGTCCCGTGACGGGTAACCGGCATCTTCACCGATACTACAATTTCACCGGGCTCGTGGAGGAGACAGTGTACAACTCATTAGACCATTCGTGCAGGTCGGAACTTACCCGACAAGGAATTTCGCTACCTTAGGACCGTTATAGTTACGGCCGCCGTTTACTGGGGCTTCAGTCAGGAGCTTCGTCTTGCGACTAACACCCTTCCTTAACCTTCCAGCACCGGGCAGGTATCAGGCTCTATACGTCATCTTTCGATTTTGCAGGGCCCTATGTTTTTGCTAAACAGTTGGTTGTACCATTTTACTGAGTCCGCCTTTAGACGGAACGCTTTATCCCGAAGTTACAGCGTCAATTTGCCTAGTTCCTTCTCCACGGCTCACCCGAGCGCCTTAGAATATTCATCCCACCCACCTGTGTCGGATTGCGGTACGGGCTGCTTAAACCTAGCCTTAGAGGATTTTCTCGGAGGTTTGATTAGGGTCGCTATCAGCTCAGCCGAAGCTTTGCTGTACTATCAGGTTCGCCATACCGTACGGATTTACCTATACAGTATATAACTACACCCTTTAACGTTCTATTCCGTAAGAACGCGGACCTTTCACTACCTCGTCACCCCATCGAAATTTAAGCAGGTGTTGGAATATTGACCAACTTTCCATCAGCTACCCCTTTCGGGTTTGCCTAAGGACCCGACTAACCCTGATCTGATTAACATTGATCAGGAAACCTTGGGTTTACGGCGATTAGGTTTTTCACCTAATTTATCGTTACTTATGCCTACATTTTCTTTTGAAATCGCTCCAGCATGCATCACCACACGCCTTCGCAGCAGATTTCAATGCTCCCCTACCACACGTCCACTTAGTGGACGGTTTAGAACTTCGGTTGATAGTTTGATGCCCGATTATTTTCCGCGCAGAGTCTCTCGACCAGTGAGCTGTTACGCACTCTTTAAATGAGTGGCTGCTTCCAAGCCAACATCCTGGCTGTTATAGAAACTCCACCTCGTTTGATCAACTTAACTATCTATTAGGGACCTTAGTTGCTAATCTGGGTTATTTCCCTCTCGGCCATGGACCTTATCGCCCACAGCCTCACTGCCGCAGATATTTATTAGCATTCGGAGTTTGTCAGGGTTTGGTAGGCGGTGAAGCCCCCTAGCCCAATCAGTAGCTCTACCTCTAATAAACTTCTATATACGACGCTGTTCCTAAAAACATTTCGGGGAGAACGAGCTATCTCTCAGTTTGATTGGCCTTTCACCCCTATCCACAGGTCATCACAAAACTTTTCAACGTTTACGTGTTCGGTCCTCCATCCCGTGTTACCGAGACTTCAACCTGCCCATGGATAGATCACAAAGTTTCGCGTCTACCCCCACTGACTAATCGCCCTATTTGGACTTGCTTTCGCTACGGCTCCTCCGTTAGTCGGATTAACCTCGCCAGTGAGGAGTAACTCGTAGGCTCATTATGCAAAAGGCACGCCGTCATCCGCACATTGCTGTGGGACTCCGACCGCTTGTAGGCGTACGGTTTCAGGTACTATTTCACTCCCCTGTTTGGGGTACTTTTCACCTTTCCCTTACGGTACTGGTTCACTATCGGTGTCTGAGGAGTATTTAGCCTTACCGGATGGTGCCGGCAGATTCAGGCAGGATTCCTCCGGTCCCGCCTTACTCAGGATACTGCTCGTTACTATTAATTTGTGCTTACGGGATTATCACCCTCTATGATTCAACTTTCCAGAAGATTCAGCTTGATAATAGTTTCTAAATGCAGTCCTACAACCCCACGGCAGCACGCCGCCATGGTTTGGGCTATTCCCGTTTCGCTCGCCACTACTCAGGGAATCACAATTGTTTTCTTTTCCTCTCCCTACTTAGATGTTTCAGTTCAGGAGGTTGGCATCCGTATTGCTACGGATAATGCACCTTCAGTGCATTAGGTTGTCCCATTCGGAGATCTTCGGATATAACGCTTGTGTGCAGCTTCCCGAAGCTTATCGCAGCTTACCACGTCCTTCATCGCCTCTCAGACCCAAGGCATTCACCATACGCCCTTATTCGCTTTAAAAGCATTAGAATATATTTTAAGTGGGTCACCCCACTCGATAAATTGTTACTCGTTACAACTTTTTTTTCCCAATATGTCAAAGAACTTCATCAATACTCATCAACAAGAGGTTTTTAAGCATTGAAATTAGCAGTGTAAAAGGATTTGAACCTTAAAATTCGCCTTAAACGAAACACCGAAAAAAGAACTAGAAAATCAATTAGCCAAAGTGTGCCAAGTGATTTTGTGGAGGATATCGGAGTCGAACCGATGACCCTCTGCGTGCAAGGCAGATGCTCTAGCCAACTGAGCTAACCCCCCGGTTAAAATGAGTAGACCCGAGCAGATTTGAACTGCTGACCCCTACATTATCAGTGTAGTGCTCTAACCAGGCTGAGCTACGGATCTATACAGAATCGTAGTCCGCCTTGGGCGGATAACTACAGAAAGTAATTTAAGAACTAGCTTAACTGCCGCCGGGCAGGGATTGAAAGTATTTGGAAACAGCAGCCAAGTAGGTATTACTTAGCTCTAAAAAGGAGGTATTCCAGCCGCACCTTCCGGTACGGCTACCTTGTTACGACTTAGCCCCAATTACCAGTTTTACCCTAGGCGGCTCCTTGCGGTTACCGACTTTAGGTACACCCGGCTTTCATGGCTTGACGGGCGGTGTGTACAAGGTCCGGGAACGTATTCACCGTATCATTGCTGATATACGATTACTAGCGATTCCAGCTTCATGA